>CAMESG010000013.1 GCA_945936135.1 uncultured Mollicutes bacterium | reverse complement strand
CGCCCGGCTCTCGTCGGCGAGGTCTCCCTCATGCGTGCTTGGTGATTATAGGCTTAACGCCTATGGGAAGCAAGAGGTTTTTTCTCGATTTTTCAATCGGCTTTTGCTTCCGAATTCCGTTGCCCCGTTTTGCGGCGCAACGTTGCCTATGATACGCACTTTATTCGCCCCGTCAATGGGGATTTCTCGCTTTCTTCAAAAATTTTTGCCACGAAAAAAAGGCCCCCGGAGGAGCCTCTCTATATATAGATATATGGATTATTCCACCCCAACGAGATAGCTATAGATCGGCTGATCGCCGCGTTCAACGACGATATCCGCCTGATCGCCATGTTTTTCCTGGAGTTTGGCTTTGACCGAAGCAACTTCTTCTTCGGGGACGTCTTCTCCGACGAGAACCGTGATCATGAAGGAGTCTTCGTCGATCAAGGCGTCCACGAGATCGTAAAGGGCTTGGGAGCGATTCTTCACGCAACTGACGATGTTTTTGTCCATCATCGCCATGTAATCGTCCTTTGTCACGCGAACCCCTTCGATCTCCGTGTCGCGCACCGCGTAGGTGACCGAACCGGACTTCACGGTCTTAAGCGCAGCCTTCATGGCTTCGTAAACGGATTTCGGGTCACCATCACAATCGAAGCTGACCGCGGAAACAAGCCCTTGGGGAATGGTTTTCGAAGGCACAACACGAGCAGAGATCTCGCTTCCTTCGAGGACGTCGCAAGCTTGCGATGCCGCCATCACGATGTTCGAGTTGTTTGGAAGGACGACGACGTTCTTCGCACGGCAGCGCTTGATCGCGTGAACAAAGTCTTCCGTCGATGGGTTCATTGTCTGCCCGCCGCTGACGATCACGTCGACGCCAAGGTCCTGAAAGAGGCGATCGAGGCCTTTTCCCGAGGATACCGCGACGAAACCAAGTTCCTTCTCGACGGTCGGCTCTTCTTCTTTTTCTTTCTTTTCTTCCTTGCCGAGGGCCAAATTGCCTTCCATGTCGGTCGCGACCAAGCCGCGCTCGATGTTATGGTGCTCTTCGGACATGTTCTCGATGACGATGGTCACGAATTCGCCGAATTGCTGGGCATAATTGAGCATGCTGCCCGGCGTGAGGGTATGGACGTGGACCTTGACGATGTCTTCGTCGCGGACCAAGACCAATGATTTGCCATGCTTGGCCAAGAATCCCTTGAAGTTTTTCTCGATAAAGGCTTTCTTCCCATCTTGCCCAGGGGTGCCCAAACGTAAGATGAACTGGGTGCAATAGCCGTAGCCTTCTTCGTCTTCGGAAAGCTGGGCGCCAGCATAGGGCGAGGCGACCGATTCTCTTGGCATGGCGTCGACGTCTTGGTTGCGTTCGACGACCTTGCCGCGCAACCCGAGGTTCATGCCTTCGAGGATGCGGACCAAGCCCGCGCCGCCGCTATCGACGACGCCGACTTCTTTCAAAACGGGAAGAAGGTCAGGAGTATGCTCAAGGGAGACTTTCGCCTGTTCGAGGAGGTAATCCATCACTTCTTCGATGCTCATCGAGGGGGTGACGATTTCCTTCAAGGCGGTCGAGGATTCGCGGATAACCGTGAGAATCGTGCCTTCGACGGGCTTCATGACCGCCTTGTAGGCAACGTCCCTCGCAGAGGAGAAGGCCGCGGAAAGATCAACGGCGTTGAGTTGCTTCTTATCCTTCAAGGCGACGGAGAACCCCTTGAAGATTTGGGAGGTGATAACGCCAGAATTCCCGCGCGCGCCCATCAATAGGCCGCGGCTGAAAGAGGAGGCGAGATGGTACAAATCGTCGTTGTCCGCAGAATTTTGGATTTCCTTGACGCCGGAAGTGATCGTCAGGTTCATGTTCATGCCCGTATCGCCGTCGGGAACGGGAAAAACGTTCAACTGGTCGATTTCTGGATAGTGATTGTAAAGGTTGTTCGCGCCGGAGATGAACATCATCTTCAGCGTCTTCGCGTCGAGTCGTTTCATGGTCTATTCCCTTTCTTTGACGTCTTGGAGATAGACGTTAACCGCGCTGAACTTCATGGAGAAGGTGCGTTCAAGATCGTATTTGACCTTCTTTTGGACCTCGGAAAGAACTTCGGACAGTTTCACGCCGGCCGCGCCAATGATGTAAATGTCGACTTCATAGCCTTTTTTCGCATCGCGGCGGATGGCGACGCCTTTGGAAAACTCGCTGCTTTTAAGCAGCAAAGCGACGTTGTCAACGAGGTTTCTCGTCTTGGAAGCAAGGCCGACGACGCCATAGCATTCGCTAGCGGCGTTCCCGGCGACCATAGCAATGGCTTCTAAAGAAATGCCAATGCCCCCATATGGGGTCTTTTGATCAATATTCATATAAGGATTTCCTAATGGAGTACGAGGTTTTCTAGAGGCCAAAAACGACAAGGCGCTGTAACGGAATTATACGTGCATGCACGCGAATGTCAAATTTAGGGGGACCAAACAGTTAACCCGCGAGCCGTTCCGCCCAAAGACACCTATCAAGCAAAGGAATTTGGATCAAACGATCCTCAAAAAACAACGTCCGCAACGTTATTGCCAAACGACCGCGGCAAAGCGTATCTACGATTTTGAGAATCGATGATAAGATAAGGATTCATCAATGGATTTTGGACTCATCTTTGAGTTGCAATCAATTGTTGCATAAACGAAAAAAGGCCCCGATGGGGCCGGAATAAAAAAAGAGGCCCGGCAGCG
>CAMESG010000012.1 GCA_945936135.1 uncultured Mollicutes bacterium | reverse complement strand
ATCGTTCAGTCTCAAATTAAAGATCTCCAAGAACTCTTGGATTCCAAGATGGATGAATATTTCGGAGGTGACGAAGGATGAATTTTGACTTTCTAAAAGGCAATCAAGATTTCAAGAAGCTGTATCAGTTCTGCAACGAAGCTGAGACTTTCGTCATCTCTCAGCCCGACATCTCCGCCGTTTCATCAAGAAAGGCCTTGGAATCCATCGTTAAGTCCTTCTACATTGCGAAATACGGATCTTACCCTGAATTCGCGACTCTTTTCGAGCTGCTCGATGATGGGTGCTTCTCTTCTTATCTTGACGATTCCCTCTTATCTGCCGTTCATCTAGTCCGGCAGATCGGCAACAATGCCGCCCACGGAGAAGAGGTAAGCAAGGCGGAGGCGATGAAGTCCTTAGAGGCTCTTTATTATTCCGTATGCGAAATACTCAATATGCTCGGGGCAATTCATGGCTACGAGAAATTCGATGCTTCTAAGTGCCAGAAGACGGAAGAAAAACCCGTTGAGACAGTAAAGGAAATCGATAAGAAGAAGCCTGATGAAGAAGGAACGGACCTTTCAAAATTCAAAGGGAATATCGACGATAACGCCATTTTGAAAGCAGCCATCGATTTCACCGAGGAAGAAACGAGAAAGGTCTACATCGACACGGCGCTCAAAGAGGCCGGCTGGGATGTCTGGCCAATCAAAAATGCAATCAAGCCGGGAAAGGCGTCCATCGAGATTGAGCTCCAAGGGATGCCTAATAATGCGGGGGTTGGCTATGCCGACTACGTTCTTTTCGATAAAGACGGAAAGCCGTTGGCTGTAGTCGAGGCCAAGAAGACGTCCAAGGACGAAATCGTCGGCTCACAGCAAGCCAAGCTTTACGCTGACCTCCTGGAGAACACGTATGGAGTCCGCCCCGTCATCTATTACACAAACGGCTTCAAGATCATGATGGTCGACGGCTGCGGGTATCCAGCAAGAAGAGTCTATGGCTACTACACCTTAGACGAACTCCACTCCCTCATCATCCGCAGAGGCCTGCATACCATCACCGATTATCACGTTGATCCCGCAATATCGGATAGGCCATTCATCCAGAACGCAATCACCGCCGTGGCGGAATCTTTCAACAACAAGCAAAGAAAAGCCTTGCTCGTCATGGCTACCGGCACCGGAAAGACCCGCTGCGCCATTTCCGTCGTGGACGTTCTTCAAAGAAACGGATGGGCAAAAAGAATCCTTTTCCTCGCAGACAGAACGTCGCTAGTCACGCAGGCCAAGAGAGCCTTCGAAAAATTCCTTCCGCATTCCTCCAGAAGCGTGCTTTCCGAGGAATCCGAGAGCGAGCGTGACTATAACGCCACGGTCGTTTTATCCACCTACAACACAATCAGCAACGTGCTTGACAGGGGCGACAGGAAACTTGGCATCGGACATTTCGACCTCATCATCATCGACGAGTGCCACCGCTCCGTCTACAACAAGTACCGCGCCATTTTCGATTACTTCGATTCCTTGCTGCTCGGTTTGACGGCGACCCCGAGAGAACAAGTTGATGCCTCGACTTATGAACTATTTAATCTGCCGAAGGGCGAGCCGACTTTCTATTACGATTTGGATACCGCAATCGCCGCCGGTTACTTGGTCCCGTTCCTTCCAATCGAGAAGACGACAAACCTTCTCAAAAACGGCCTTAAATACGATCAGCTGACCGAAGAAGAGAAGGAGCAATTCGAGACTCTAATCGGGGATCCAAACGACGGCGAGACCCCGAAGGAAATCGCGGGCAAAGAGTTCTATGAGAGGATCATCAACTCCGATACCATCGATTCTATGCTTCAGACCGTGGTTAACGAAGGGCTCCGAGTCAACGGGGGAGAAGAACTTGGCAAGACCATCATCTTCGCGGTAAACCATTTCCACGCGGAGAGAATCGTCGAGCGGTTCAATGCGCTTTACCCAGGAAAAGGGGATGGCTATTGCAAACTCATCGACAACTACGTCAATTACGCTCAGACCCTGATCGACGACTTCTCCATCAAGGACAAGGAACCTGTCATAGCCGTTTCCGTCGCCATGCTCGACACGGGCATCGACGTTCCGGAAGTCCTTAACCTCGTGTTCTTCAAGAGAATCTATTCGAAGATCAAGTTCTGGCAGATGATCGGAAGAGGCACCCGCGTCTGCAAAGAGCTGAACGTCATGAGCCCTTCCGAGGATTTCTTCCTCCACAAGAGCGAGGACGCAACCGTCTCCACCCATGAGGACAAGCAGGGCTTCTACATCTTTGATTTCTGCGATAACTTCGATTTCTTCCGCATGAACCCGGATGGCAGAGAGCCAAAGAACGTGCTCAACCTCTCTCAGAGAATCTTTGACCTGAAAGTTGAGCTCGTATATTCTCTTCAGAGCCTCGAGCATCAGACGAACGAAACGCATAAGGCCTACTACGATAAGACGAAGTCTCAGCTCATCGAGATGGTCAAGAAGCTGAACCGCAACCTGGTTAACGTCAGATACCAGCTAAAATACGTGGACAAATACTCCCGTGAAGAAAACTGGCAATATCTTTCCATCTTGGATGTGAAGGAGATTAAGAACCAAGTCACGAGGCTCATCGATCCAAACAGCGACGAGGAATCCTCAAAAATCTTCGACCTTTGGATGTTTAACATCGAGTTGGCGGAAATCGCCGGCGACAAAGATTATTCAAAGGCCGTCCAGAAGGTCACGACCATCTGCCGCGCCTTGCTCGATAAGCTCTCCATCCCTCAGGTCAACGCCAAGAAAGACGTTCTTGAAACGGCTTGCAAGACCGAATTCTGGGAAGGAATTGATATTGATAAGCTCGAGATGCTCAGAAACGAGGTCAGGGATCTCATTAAGTTCCTTGACCATGAAGTCCGTAGCATCATCGAGACCAATTTCTCAGACGAGGTCATCGACAAAAAGCCAGGAAGCATCCCAACCATGCAGTTCAAGAACTACAAGGAAAGGGTCATCGACTACCTCTCCGAGCATTCCGACATCCCCGCCATCGCAAAGATCAGGAACATCGAACAGCTCAACGAGACCGACATCATCGACCTCGAGGATATCCTGTGGAACCAGCTTGGCTCTAGATCCGACTACGAAAACATCTCCAACGGAAAATCCGTCGGCGTCTTCGTCAGAAGCATCGTGGGGCTTTCCAGGGAAAGGGTCAACGAAATCCTCTCTGACTATTTGAGGAAATACAGTTTCAACACCCGCCAGGAGGAGTTCCTTAACGAAATCGTGAACTTCGTCCTTGAAAACGGTGATATCCGTCCTGACGACCTTTACGAATCCGAGCCGTTCAAGCATCAGGAATACACCGACATCTTTGATGGAAAGACCGATCCCGTTTACAATTTCATCGGCCTGCTCCACAGCTCCGTTTCGGCCTCCGTCGGTGCTTAATAGACATCTTTTGGCCGTATGATATTCGAAAGGAGATTCATACGGCATGAATGAAAGATTTATACAAGAGGTCCTATCCTACCTGCCTAAGAAAATCCCTCAGACGATGAGGGATTTCTTTTATATGGCACTGTCGAAAGGTTTGGTAGGCAAGAAGGTCTATTTCGACGCAGAGGCGAAGAAGGACGTGAGCAACGAAGAAGCGTTAAGCCAGTTTTTAGCATCCAAGACGCTGGAGGGCTGCTCGGAAAGGACGACGAAATACTACAGAGCCACCATCCAGGCGGCTCTCAAAATGATCCAAAAGAGTTATCTTTTCATTTCCTCCTCCGATATTAGGGAATATCTTTCTAAGATTCAGGAAAAAGGAAACGCAGGCAAAGTGACAATCGATAACGTTAGAAGGGTCATTTCATCCTTTTTCTCGTGGCTAGAAAGCGAAGATTACATCTCGAAAAACCCTGTTAGAAAGATCAAAAAAACGAAGACCGGGAAAAGGGTTAAGGACACATATAGCGACGAGACGATTGAGCTTTTAAGAGAACACGCAGGAAGCATAAGAAACCTTGCGATAATCGACTTCTTGTGCTCTACCGGTGTTAGAGTTGGGGAATTGGTCAGACTAAATCGGACAGACATAGACTTCGAAAAGCGAGAATGCATCGTTACTGGTAAAGGAAACAAGCAACGAAAGGCGTATTTTGACGCAATGACCAAAGTTCATCTCCAAAAATACCTTCAAGAGAGGAAAGACGAGGAAGATGCGTTGTTCGTTTCAGCGTTATCTCCATACAGGAGACTCCAAATCAGTGGCGTGGAAATACTTCTTCGCAGAATTGGCAGGGATAGCGGAATTAATAATGTTTATCCGCATAAATTCAGAAGAACTCTAGCCACAAAAGCCATAGATAAGGGCATGCCTATCGAGCAAGTTCAGCATCTGCTGGGCCATTCAAAGATTGATACAACGCTTGAATATGCTATGGTTGACGATTCCAATGTGAAAATTAGTCACAAAAAGTTCCTCGAATGACAAAC
>CAMESG010000011.1 GCA_945936135.1 uncultured Mollicutes bacterium | reverse complement strand
CATGCCTTCGCGGCCACCTCACCGAAAATCAATTCAAAATAATAGTTGCATGTGTGTAAACGCTGCAAACTAACTGGTTGAGCCATAACCACACACCCGACAGTTTCAGATTGAGGAAAATTGCCAACTTTGTTAAAATACTTCCTGTGAAAAAAATCGCTATCGTTTATCACGAATTATGCTTGGGCGGAACTTCTACAAGTTTGCTGTTTTTGTTGGATTCTCTAGACTATTCCGCTGTATCCGTTGACTTGATTCTCTATAAAAGTGGAGGATTTTTGTATAACAAAATTAATAAAAACGTAAATATTTTGGTGGTTGGCAAGCCGATTACGAGAAGTGGATTGTTTCTAAGATCTTTGTTTAATGGAAGCTTGGTCAAACTTTTTCTCACATTGGTTTTTCGAAAAGGATTTTTTGCAAAAATGAGGATGGGGATAAGCCAAATCGGAGCGAAAATTCGAGCCCGAAAATCTGCCCTTGTGCAGAAAAATTATGATTTGGTAATTGGCTTCATGGAATTTTGGCCAAACGAATATTCAATTCGATTAAGAAGTAAAGAAAAATTGGTTTTGATTCATCAGGGATATGAGCCTGCGCATTTCAATTTGTTTCTTGATATGGCCATCTTTGAATCTGTCGATAAGATTGGGTTTGTTTCTCGCGAAAATTGCGAAAAATTTAACGAGTTTTCTAAATTTGCTTACAAAGATAAAGTTATCTATTTTCCAAACCTTTTAAACGCAAACACGATCAAAGCCATGGCTAAGGAGGTTTTGCCTTCGATGCCCAACGTTCAAGAGAAATGTCTTTTGGTTACATCCGCCAGATTGAACTACCATGTGAAGGGGCTTGACCGTCTGCTTTCCGTGGCTCTCGCTTTGAAACGAAAGGGTTTTTCTTTTCTTTGGGTCGTGCTTGGGTCAGGGGAAGATGAAAGGCGTTTTAAATACGAGATCCGCAAACTCGGGCTTTCAAACGACGTGATTTGTTTGGGGCAACAAGCCAATCCCTATTCCCTTGTTTCTAGGGCTCGTTTTTTTGTTCTCCTTTCTAGACGTGAAGGCAAGCCGATGGCGATCGACGAAGCGAAGATCTTGGGAAAGGAATGCATCGTCACAAATTACGAATCCGCTCAAGAACAAATTCTACCCCCACGGTTCGGGTCCGTTGTAAGTAATGATCTTTTTTCCGCTGAAGAAGTGGCTGATCTTATTCTTTCGGCCAAATCTGAAAAACTCTCTTCTTTACAATTGGACGAGATTTTGGAGAAGGAGCTGGAGGAAAAACGTAGAATTGTCGGGAAGGTGATCTATGCTTAAAGGATCGCGGGTTCTTCGTTGCTTCATTCCTTCGTTTACCGTATGCCTAACCGTTTTTTCGTCAGTGCTCCCCGCCCTGACGGATTCAGCTCTTCAATATTCTAATGTATCGTATGGTTACGTTCGGAAATTGTCGCAAGACGACAACGCTTGGACGCTTGGCTTGTTTGAAACCAATCTGATTGATCCAGACACTCGCGATGTTAAAAATCAGCTGAATGAAGCCCGTGATCTCTATGGGTTTTATCGTAGTACTTTGTTTCAATACCTAGTGGCGTTAAACGAGCAAAAAGAGATTGTTTATAAAGAAAGCTCGCGAAACGGTACCCAGATGATGAATCATTGCCTTTTTTCTTTAGCTACCTTTTGCGATGGAAATACCTCGAAAGAAGGGGAATTATATCAAATACCTTTGCAAGTCATGTTCAATAACAACAACGCTTGCGATTTGACGATTTCTTCCCCAGACGCCGTTTCTCATAGCTATATTTCCCAGGAGTTCGCCGATCGTTTGTTGGACGACGATGAAACGCTTCAAACTTATGAGGATTTGCTTGGCAAAACTTATCTTTATGGTGATGACGTTTTCTCTATAAATAATATTTATCGGTCCGACGCTTCTCTTGCGCCCTTGTTTCGATTACGTTTCGATGACTTCATAATCGTGGATGATGTGTCATATCTGGATCAGTACGATCTCGCCATTTGCTCAGGATATGCTCCAGACATTATTTCACAAAATGATTATATTCGCTATTTTCAGAAAAAAAGTGCATCGATATTAGATTTTTGTTACATTTCTAACAATGTGGTTGTGCGCGATCGAACCACAGAAATGATGGCCAACGTTATTTCATCTATCTTGAATACGAAGTTCACTTCGTCTTCTGTTTTTTGGGTAATGCTTTTTTTAGAAATCGTCAATTTTCTTTTGCTTTGGAAATCGATCCAATCGCGTTGGATTGGCCGGAAACTTTTTCTTATTCTTTGCCTGATTCACGGTGGACTTTTGTTCGTTATCAATATCGCCAACCTATTCCTCTTCGGCGTCCCTATGTTGTTAAATTTCTTTAATCTTTATTTGTCTATCCATTGCTGGGTTACGCTGTTGTCCTTGTTGGCGTTGCCGATTCTTTTGCGAAAAAAGTTGGTTTATTATGAAATCGATATCTAATTTTTTCACGCGGATTTTGTTTGGAAGGGTTCATTTATATTTTTGGGCTACGCTAAGTTTATTTTTTTGTTTCGGCTTTTCAACCTATTATTTCGATCGCGTCGGATATTCGAAAATTCTAGCCATCCTTCTTGTTTGCATTTTTGCGCTTTCTTTTTTGCGTTTGATCGCCAAACGAGATTTCAAAATTGATCCTTGCTTTTTGTTCTGCATCATAACTCTGCTGGTGGTTCAATTTTCGAATTTGATTTTCGGTATCTTCTCTTATTCTTTTATTATCTTATTGCTTGTTGGCTATTCCTCTTATTTATTTTCGAAGCTTGGATCCTTTCATGCACATTATTTGCTACTCGCAACCGTTCTTGGCGCTTCTCTGGCGTTTTCTTTTGTTTTCCTGCATTATTGGAGCCACGGATTCCAAGGGCTTATGGATAGTTATTTTGGAAATCCAGACCGCTTAAGCAGCGCCGCCTCTTCATATGCCTTTTTATTGCCGGTGATAGTTCAGAGCTTGTATCAAAAGACTAAAAATAAATGGTTGCTTGTTGCCTGTGTTTTCGTCATTCCTTATTTGCTCATTATGCTGCTTTTTCTTAGAATCGGCGCGTTCCTTAAATTTGGGCTGTTGATTTATGGCTTTCTGTTGTACTGCCTGTGGCGAAAAAAAGTTCGATTGTTTTGGGCTGTCTTTCTTATCTCGGGCATTGTTTTCCTGGCTTTTCCATTTTCCGTACGATGGCTTCCTGATTCGTCGCGAATTAAGGCTTCGATTTATCAATTGTTAAATTTGGACTTGTTTATAGAAGGATCGGTTCGCGAAAGAACCTTGATGCTTTTCCGAGACATTGTTTCCGCGCTTCGATTCCCTGCGGTTGGCCTTGGTGAAAACGGAGCTCTCGCATTCAACGTCATTCCATCCCACAACATTTTTGGGTCAATTGGTCAAGATTATGGCTTGTTCTTGGCACTTGTTCTTTTAATGTTTTCACTGGCTTTTCTCCGTGCTTCCTTAAAGCGTAAAGAACTTTTCCCTATCGCGTTTTACTTTTTTGTTTCATCATGTTTTTCTGCTATCTATGGCACGAGTTTTCTTTCTAGGACCACATATATCACATTCGGGGCGTTGTTTACGTTACTGGATGTCTCCTTTCTTGAAACGCTTAAAAAATACCGGAGGAAATTGAATAATGTCTATGGCGGATGAACGTGTTTTTCTTTCTGTTGTTGTTCCTTGCTATAACGTCGAGAGAACGCTCTCTCGCCTTTTGAATTCAATTAACGAAATGGATAATCTTGAGAACAATGATCTTGAGGTAATCCTTGTAGACGACGGATCGACTGGCCCCTTTCCTGCCGTTGACGCTTCCTCCTATTCTTTTCGCATCCAGTATTTTCGTATTCAAAATTCAGGACCCCTGAAGGCTCGGATGTACGGAATCGAACAAGCTAGGGGACAGTATGTTTATTTCGCTGACGCGGACGATGTTCTGCTTCCTGGCTTTATTTCTGATTTGAAAATGCGCGCCTCAGAAAGCGAGTTTGATATTTGTTTAGTGAATTATGCTGTTGAGAAAAAACGCGGCAGCGATTATGTCAAACGCTTCGTTAGTCAACCGGACGACAAATATTATATTAGGGAGTTGATTGGGACGGGCGGTTTAGGTTTTTCGTGTTCGCAGGTTTTCCGAAAGAGTTTTTTCAATCAATTCGATTTCTCTTTTTTCGATAATAACATAAGGCTTGGCGAGGATTCGGCGTTTTGGATGGCCCTCTTTCAGCCGAATCGTATATATGTTTCTCTAAAAAAAGAGGGTTATAGATATTTGCTTAATGAAGGATCCGCTTCAAATTCTATAAACTTTGAAAAATTTAAAGATATTGTTTCAGTTTTAACAAAACGCGTTGTATTCTTTGAAAAATATGGGAGATTGGCTGGTTATACGATAGACGAATTCCTGCCAGATTTCGCTTGTCAGATTCTTTACTTGAGGCATGTGATCTTGTCGAAAATGGAATGGGGGAAAAGAAAAGAATGTAGAAAAATGCTTTGCAAAATCCCTTATAGCGAGAAAGTTTGCTCATCCCATCTTTCGCAGGCGGGTTTCAGGCAAAGAATTCTCTATCTTATTTTCTCGTTAGATCGTTTTTTTCTTGTCAAATGACCTTCGTGCTGAAAAATCGTTTGCAGTGTTAATGTTCTTCGCGTCTTTTCTCTAATTTTTTGGTCGAATCACCAATCTAGATCGAATTATTGATTATCTATTTTTTTGTCCGCGCAGTTCAGCCAATGAAGAAAACCAATGGGCTGGAGATAAACTGTCTATAAGTTTTTGGTTGGTTGTTGGATGACTATTTTCGGACATCTGTAGAACCAAATGATTCAAAGTATTGCCGTCAGTATCAGGAAGATAAGTAAAAGCAGAATCATATTTCTCGTCAAAACACGGAAGTTTTAAAGCAATTATCGGTTTTCCAAAGGGTAAATATTCCAAGATTTTTGAAGGGAATGAATAATTCAAATAATCTCCGCTATCGGGCAATCTTAAAGCCAAAAATACATCGGCGCCCTTTAATACCTCTGCAACGGAGCCCGGTTCAAGAAATCCATGAAAGCATAAGGCGGAATTCTTTTTTGTTTCTTCGCGAAGCGCGTCGTCCATTGACCCCGAGCCATATACATGATACACAATGCGGCCGTCCTTGGCCTTTTTTGCTGCATCGATGATGATTTGAACGCCGTTCTCTTCTGTGGTTTTTCCAACATACACGCAATTGATTGATTCGGCGTTTTTGCGCGGTGCATCAGATAGGTTGGTATTTTGAACCACTAACCCATTGCTAACGAAAAAAGGCTTGTCTGGGTCGTTTATGCGTGATTCCATTGCCTTTGTGAAAAACACATAGCTATCGACATAACGCTTCCGCAAATGAGCAATATTTTTTATATCCCATTTTTTTAAAAGAAAGTAAAAAATATCTTTTGTATCTCTTCTTAGGTCTTCTGGCAAATCTGGCACGACCAGAGTGGAGAAGCAGTGGCTCGCATGTTTTTTGCAATATCGTACTGCGCGCAGATAAGGGGAGTGCGCCTCAAAGGCGACTATGTGGACTGTATCGTTCGGATCGACACTTTTAAGGAATTGCTTTAGCCTTTTTCTAATTGCTAGGTATTTCGACAAATGAGCGATCGCAGGAAAAACGCAATAGGAACAGACCAATAGCCGATCCTCGTTAGTAAATCCCCTCACCCAAATCTTCTTAGATTGTTTCGGCCACAGGCGAACGGAAGGGGCTGAAATAAAACAAAAATCTAGCGCGTTTTCTTTTGCGTATTGAAACAGTTTTCTTTCATAGACTAAATTGGAAACCGAAAAATTCTTTCGAAAATACTGACTGGCCATTTTCTTGTCGTCAAGTTCCGAAACGCAAGATCCAATAAACAAGAGTTTTGTCGACATAGAATATTTCAAATTTTGGTGACGTTGCTTTGCAATCCGATTTTGGCTTCGTGTTCAAAGATTTCTTCCGGTGTAAAGCGATATTTTATCAGTCGCGCAGGAGCCCCCCCCTACAACAGAATATGGTTCAACGTTTTTCGTGACGATCGATCCAGCGGCAACTACCGCCCCTCTTCCAATGGTTACGCCTTTTAAAATAATGGACCTAGCCCCGATCCAGACATCATCTTCCACAATGATGTCTTGGTCATTTTCGGGTAATTTTTCATCGTTACTTATCTCGATCATTCGCCTTCCTACTACGTCCATTCTATGATCGCCTGTTATAAACATTACTTCGGGGCCCGTCATAACATAACTCCCGATCTTCACTTTAGCTAAAAGGCAATTAAAGTCATTGTCTCTTCCTATGATGGAGTGATCTCCCAAACTGACGTTTGAAAAAAAGCCTGTGCAAGACCCGTGAATATGTGAACTGTCTCCCGTTTCAAAAAGAGAATGTTCGATTTTTATGGATTTGATTTTTAACGTTAATCTCGAGAACAAATTCATTCTTGGGTGCCTTATTAGATCAATTGGAATTCGCGATGTCGGTTGTAGTTTTCTTTTCTGTTTTGGTTTGACTTGTTGGAGATGGTGTGGGCGGGAATCCCGGGTTCCGATCGTTTGGCAGACGGCTAAGGTCGCGATCAGCCAACAAAAGTATTATAGTTAATAAACGGAAAATGAAAAAGGTCGTTAGCATTATTACCCCCGCTTATCATTGCGAAGAAACCATTGACCGAACTTATCGCAGTATACGAAGTCAAACATTTGAAAATTGGGAATGGGTCGTTGTCGAAGATCATTCGCCTGATGATTCATACGAACGCATTAAAGCAATTGCCGAGAAAGATGAACGGGTTGTTGTTTTACGCACCCCGGTGAATAGCGGGGCGGCTGTAGCCCGCAATGTTGGCATTGCTGCAGCAAACGGAAGATACATTGCTTTTCTTGATGCCGACGATTTTTGGGATTCCAAGAAGCTGGAAAAACAAATTCAATTTATGGAAGAAAAGGGAGCCGCCTTCTCTTTTACGAACTATCGTGTTTGCTATAACGGAGGGAAATGCAAACCGTTTTTAGTTCGAAAAGACGAAATCCGGTACGCGGATTTGCTGAAAACAGTCGACATTGGGTGCCTTACTGCAATGTATGATTCTGAAAAATTGGGAAAGAGATACATGCCGCTTGATTGCCCAAAACGGGAAGATCATGGCGCGTGGTTGGATATCACTCGTGACGGAACGATTGCTTATCGGCTTCCTGAAATTTTGGCAACCTACACGATTGCGGGTTCCTCCGTTTCCTCGAATAAATTCAAAATGTTTTCTTGCCAATACCGTCTTTATAGGCGGCACGAAAACTTCGGAAGACTTAAATCTTTGTTTTTCACGATCCTTGTAACGATCAATAAGATTTTGAAATCTCTCAAGCTAGTTTTGAAGAAGGAGCACGACTGCGAAGAATATACGCAAATTGATTGAGATGACGAGCTTTATGCCCGCCCTGTTAAAATCATTCATGGTTTGTGCTAAATGCCTTTACGGAAGGCATTTACACATGCAACTATTATTTTGAATTGATTTTCGGTGGGGTGGCCGCGAAGGCATGCCGAAAACTGCCGCGGCGGCGGCCATTTTCTTTTTCG
>CAMESG010000010.1 GCA_945936135.1 uncultured Mollicutes bacterium | reverse complement strand
CCGAGAAGTCACGCCTCGGGGGTACGCCTAAATTCTACGAAAGAGTGTAATATGAGGATTCGCGATACTCTCAGGAGACATAAAACGCTGTTTTTAGGGAGACATTTTCTTGTATTGAATCCACCGGGAAGATGGCGAACTCCCATCTCATTCGCCCGCTTAAACTGAAAATGCGAGTCCCTTCTATATCTATATATTTATTGGGGTCTCGTTCGATGCCTATCTCTTAATCTTCGGGAGGATCTCTTCCTGGATCTTTTGGATCATCCCCCGTTGATGGGAATCCTTCTTGGCGATGAAGGCGATGTAACGAGGGGCGATCGGATCCTTTAAGGCGACTTCAACGCTTTTGCCTTGGGCCAAGGAAGAAGAAGCGAGTTCCCTGGGGATGAAGGTAAGCCCGCAATCATGCTCAACAAAGGGAAGAAGCACCGAACTGCTATCGGCTTCGTAAACCGGTTGGACCTTGGCCCCGTGGGTTAGGAAGTAGGTTTCGATGTGCTCTCGGAACTGCATGTTTTCATTAAGCAAAATCAACGGGAGATCTTCAAGTTCCTTGGCGGAGATCGGATCTTTGAAACGATCTTCATAGCTTTTCGGGGCGATCAAGATATCGTCGAGTTTCATCACCGCGATCGCGTCGATCCCTTCCCTGGGCTTGAAGGGGGTCGTGATGAAGGCAAAATCCAAGAGCCCTTTCTCGACTTTCTCAATCAAGTTCTTTGATGAATCCGTGTGAATGCGGATGTTGATCGAAGGGTAATTTTGCTTTGCCTTGGATAAGAAGGCGAAACAATAGGTGATCAAGGAGGTATAGGTCGCCCCTATATATAAGGTAACGGTTCTTTTCGATGGATTCGGGAGAATGTCTTTTTCAAAACGGTCAAGGGCATCGAAGGGTTCTTTGACCCCATCATAAAGCCTTTGGCCTTCTTCGGTCAGGGTCACGCCCGTCTTGGAACGGAGAAAAAGGGGCGTCCCGCAGTCGCGTTCGAGGTTCGCGATGATGCGCGAAACCGCGGGTTGGGTCAAATCGAGTTCGAGGGCGGCTTTTGAGATGTTGCCAAGGCGCGCAACGGCGCAGAAGGCCTTGAAGTAGGAGTAGTTCATGCCTTAAGTATAACAAATTGTAATGAATACATACCAAAAGATTTTATTTTCTTATATTTTGCTTGGGCTAGAATATCGGTGAACATAAACCATCTCTAGAGTGAGGAAAGCCATGAAGAACCGTGTTTCGTTTCTTTGTCTGCCGTTTACTATAGCGGCTTTTTGCCTTACGTCCTGCGGGGACGATGCGGGCAAGCAAAAAGGGTACGACGGGAGAACCTTTGATATCTCCGCCGCCCAAGATGGGTCGCTGCTTGCCAAAAGCGCAAAGGTCGGCCACAACTACACCTTGACGATCGAAGGGGAAGGGCAAGCGGTCTCTTATGATCGCAAAGAGCTCGTCCCTTGGAACGCGATCGCCAAAAAGATCGAAAGTGTGACGATCAAGGAAGGTATCTCGAACATCGGGAATTGGTATTTCTCCGCCTTGACCCTTGATTCTTACTTCCTGCCTGCCTCGGTGACCAAGGTCGAGGAGCATTCCTTCCGCGAAGGGACGACCCTCTATTCCTATGCCTCTTCCGTCGAAGGCGCGAACGGCATCTATTACTATTCGGAAACCCGCCCCACGGGCGAAGGCTCCTATTTCTATTTGGACGAAGAGAACAACCCCCGTATCTGGAAGCCCGTGATCGAGAAGGTCTCTTCCGTCCTCTTCATCGGGAATTCCTTCACCTTCTATGAAGGCAGTCCCGAAGATCCGGGCGTTCCGCGTTATTTCTCCGCGATCGCCGGAGACTTTGGGCAAAAGACGAACCTCGATTGGGTCTTGAAGGGCTCGCACACCTTGACGAAGTTCGCCGACGCGAACGATGAGATGGGCGCGATCGTCGAAGAGAAGCTCAAGACCAACCAATACGATTACGTGATCCTTCAGGAGCAATCCACCGCCCCGATCAACAATTACAGCGCCTTCGAAAAGGCCGTCGGCGCCCTCAAGGCCAAGGTCGACGCGAACCAGAAGAACTGCACGACGGTCCTTTACGAGACCTGGGGCTCCCCGACCGGGATCCAAGGGACCTCGTTTACGAGCGTCGGCGAGATGGAAGCCGCCTTATACGCTGCTTATTCGAAAGCGGGCAAAGCTCATTCTTGCCCCGTCAACTACGTCGGATCCGCCTTCGCCTACGCTTACGAAACCCTCCATATGGACATCTATTACTCGGACAACCGCCACCAGAACAACTACGGCGCCTATCTTTCCGCGGCGGTCCATGTCCATAACCTCTATCACTTCAACCTCACCCAGTGCTACGAATACGCCGGGCTTGACGCGAAGACCTGCCAAGAATTGCTTGGCGTTGCCAATCGGTTTTAATTCATTTCATAACCCAACAAGAAAGGAGCGCTTATGAAAAAGAAAATACTCGTGGTCGCCGGCGCGACGCTGCTCACCTTAGGGCTTGCTTCCTGCGGTGGGGAGACCCCGTCGAGCAGCGACACCACGCCCTCATCCTCAACCCCGATCGCGAAACGCTACAGGGTCGCCTTTGAAGTCGATGGCGAGCGGTGGCAGACCCTATCGGTCAAAGAAGGGGAAACGATCACCGACAAAGTCAACAAACCCAGCAAGGAAGGCTATGACTTCCTCGGCTGGTATCTTGGCGATGACCTCATCGAACTCGAAACCTATGTCGTCACCAAGAACGTCACCTTCACGGCGAAATTCCAAAAGAAGCTCGCCGAAGACATTCTCAACGTCGACGATGTGAAGGACGCCTCGAAGTCCTATCACTTGGTCCTTGGCTGGTGGGAAGTCAACGACGAAGCCGATCCGACCAAAGTCACGAGCGGCCTCACCAAGGATTCCGTCCGCTTGTTCTACGGAAACCTCATCAACTATTTGAAGAAGACGGGTTCGACCGATGAGAACATCGCCGCGATCAGCTTCCGCAATTACTCGACCGCAACCGTGGCCGAGATGGGCGAGAAGATCAACGCCGACGGCGACGTCGACATCATGATCGGCGTTGGCGCGAACATTTTCACGACCGCGGGCGTCGAGCCCTACGTCGATACCGCGACGTCCAAGTTCAGCACCAAGATGGGCGAAGCGAACAAGGATCGTTACGTCGCCTTGATCAAAGACGCCCGCGATCTCGCGGTCGATGTCTATGCCTGGCTTCAAACCGATGCCGGCAAAGCTTCCTTTGTTCGCGAATTGACGGACAAGGAAATCGAAGATTCGCTTGCCCCGGTGACCATCAATCTCACGGTCAACGTCCATGGCGATACGCTCGCGACGACCTTGCTTGACGATAAAACCAAGACCGTCACGATGCCGGCGATCACCGTGCCCGACGGCAAGATCTTCAAGGGCTTTGCGACCTCCGAAGGCGGAGAAGTGGCCTTGAACGTCGCGATCGACGCCACCTTGAAATACGATGACCTCAAAGGCCTTGTGACCGACGGGGCGACGACTCTTGATCTTTATCCCGTCTTCGAAGATGCGCCCATCGTGACCGATGACCTCGTGGTCTACGTCCAAACCGGATCGTACCTCCCTGAGGCCGAAGCCAAATTGCTCGAAGATCGTTTCAACACGACCCTCACGGACGAAAAGGTTTCTTTCTCCTTCATCGAAGGGGACGCGGCGACCTTCACCGCGGCGGTCCAAGCCGACTCGACGATCGACGTCGTCATCGGCGGAAACAACCCGCTAAAGAACTATCCGATGCACACGGAAGGCGCCCTCGCCAATGCCGGAGGAAAGCACTTCGCGAACACTTCGCGCAAAGTCGGCATCTTGAATTCCGTGAGCAAGGATCACCTTGCACTTGCTAAGACTTTCTATGCCTTCGTCACGAACGACGCGGTCGCCTACTCCCTCCATTCGACCTTCTGGACGAAGGCCTACGATTGGGTGACCGAGGCCGAAGTCGCCTCGATCAAGACGGGCATTGAAACGAGCGTCCGCAACTATCTCGGCCTCGAAGAGATGGATACGTTGGATGGCAAATACAACGTCACCCTCGATTACTACGAAGCGGCGAACACCAAAGTCGAGGATCTTGGCGCGGAAACGAACGCCTTGCGCGACGGCAAAGGCACCGATCTCTTGATCGGCTGCGGCGCCAACGTCACGTCCAAGGGCAAAGTCGAAGTCGTTGAGAAGAAGGACATCGATGTCTCCATTGTCAAGGCATCCCGCATGGTCGCCTTGGTCCACGAGACCTCCTTGGCCCGCGAAGTCTACGATCATTACTTCACCGTTTCGGTCGCGGAATAAACACGTATGAAAAAATCAAACGCATTGCTTTTGCTGGCCGCGTTGACGGCCTTGCCCGCGATCTCTTCCTGCGCGGCAAAAGCCTTGGAAAAGGAGATCAACGTCGTCTTCCGCAATGAAGGCGAGATCCTGGATCAAGGGACCGTGACCCAGTTCAAAAACGTGAAAAGCCCCGTTGTCGGGGATGCCTACATCCCGACGGACTTCCGCTTCCTTGGCTGGACCGCCTACGCCCCTGAGGAGCTCGATTATTCCTCCGTTTCGAATTTCCGTTCCCAGTATATCGGCGGCGGGCAGATGGTCCATTACATGGATCTATTGCCCTATGCGAAAGATAGCTCGACCGTCGTCTTGGACGCCCTCATTCTCCACAAGGACGACATCCCAAGAGAATACCATTACGCGGTCGTTGCTTGGTATGACAAGGCCGCCACTAGCGGCGTCAACGCCTCGATGATCGACACCTATTCCGGCATGGTCTCGGATTATCTGACCTCCGAAGGCGTTTCCGAAGAAGACGTCAACTCTGTCGTCTTCCGCGGTTACGCGGGCAACGTCGGCCCGACGACCGGACAGATCCTCTACGACGGGGACGTCGACATCATGCTCGGCTGGGGCTCCGTCTCGAACATCACGACGACGGGCTCGATCCCGGAGGATAGCATCCTCGAATCGGTGGAATTCCCGATCCTCTACCAAGGGGCGATCAAGAACCGCTACATCCACCGCCTCACCGACAATCCGGGCGCGATCAAGTTGATGGACTACCTCAAGAGCGAGGCGTCCGCCGACTTCTTCAATCCGACGCCCGCAGGAGAATAAACCATGAGAGCCAAACATTTCCGCATCGCCTCCGTCATTGAATACCTCTCTTCCTTCGTCTACGCCTTCCTCGCGGCCCTATGCTACTCGATGTCCGATTCCCTTGGATGGATGTTCGTGGTCTTCGGCTTGATCGCCCTTTGCATCGGTCTTTTCACCGAAACGCTGATCATCCGCGTACGGGAGAGCAACGAGCTTTCCAAGAAGGATTCGATCTACGCCTGGATCGTGACGGGCCTATCCCTCACCTGCATCCTCGCCTTCCCCTTCAACATGGCGGCCTTGCTTTGCCCCGCGAAGGCCAAGACCAAAGTCGTCGTCAACGAAGACTACGTCGAGCCTGCGCCGAAGCCCGAGAAGAAGTGGTATAAGAAAGCCCCCTTCATCGTCTCGGTCACTTCGCTTGTCGCGATCATTGCCTGCTCCTTTGTCGGCAACATCGTCGAGACGAGCGGTTATAGCGTCGAAGTCACCGACGGCATGCTCACCAAGGCCGATAGCGACGAATACAACAAGGATCAGCCCTTAAACGGCAAGGAATACGCGATCCAAGACCCGGACGTCTATCTCTCCTACACGGTCTACCGCCCGAAAGAGGCGACCTCGACGAACCAAAAGCCCGTCGTCTTCGTCTTGCCGGGCTTCACGCGCACCAAAGCGACGATGAGCCAATACGCGATCGAGCTCTCCCGCCGCGGCGCGGTCGTCTTCACCCTCGACCCCGGCAGCCAAGGCGCCACGAGCCATGGCGGCTACGAATACGATGAGGAGGGCAACGAATACGTCCTCGACGAAGCGGGCAACAAGATCCAGAACAGCTACGCCGTCGCCCGCTCGGGCATGGGGTATTTGCTCACCTACGTCTACAACAACGTCGATACCTTCGATTACATCGACCGCGATCGCATCGGCATCGCCGGCCACTCCGCGGGTGGCGGAGACGCCTGCAAATTGGCGGCCGACTTCGCGGGCAACTCCTATGAAGAGAGCATCATCAAAGCCCTCTTCATCAGCGGCTACATCAAGACCTCCGCGGCGAACGTCTTCTACAAACTTCGCTGCAACACCGTTCTCTCCTACGCGAAATACGACGAAGGCAGCTTCCGTTACCAAGACGAGAACCAAGCCTACGAAGTGATCGCCTCCCGCTTCGTGAACGAAGTCAATAGCAAGACTTCTTCCGCGAATGGCGTGATCGACGAATACATGATCGGCTACGGCTATGGCGACATGGATAATGGCACCTACCGCATCCTCCTCCAAGAAGAGACGAACCACTGCTTCGAGATGTATTCCCCGGAATCCATCACGAACACCACCCGTTTCTTCCGCGAAGCCCTCGGGATGGAAACTCCGCTTGAAGATTCCTCCCAAGTCTGGTTCGTCAAAGAATGCGCGACCGGCTTGAACCTCGGTTTCGCCTTCGCCCTCATCATCGCCCTCGTCTCGCTCCTCGTCTCCGTCGTCCCCTTCTTGAAGCCCTTGAAGGCGGAAGCCGACGGGAAAATCGAGAAGGAGAAGGAGATCCGCGAGAAGTACACCTCGGATGTAACGATCCGCGCGAAAGCCGGGACGAAGCAGACGGACAAGGGCTTTGCCAAGCGCTTGCTCTTCTTCCTCCCCGTGGTCTTGACCGCGGTGATCGCCTGCCTTGACTTCATCCCGCTCGCCCGTCTATCGATGGAACTCTTCCCCGAAGCGGCGAACAACGTCTATACCTTCTATTTCCCCGAACGCATGATGAACTCCGTCTTCCTCTGGGCGGTCGTCAACGGTTCGATTGGCCTCTTGCTTTGGGTCCTTACGACCGTCGGGGAGAACCTCGTCTATCTAGCGATGGGCAAGAAGGAGAAGGTATCCTGGTCCAAATTCGAAGGCTTGAAGGTGAAACCCATGAACCTTCTTAAGTCCTTGGGCCTTGCCGTTGTCCTCTTCTTCGTCTTCTATGGCGTCCTGGAAATCGTCTACTTGATCTTCCATCAAGACTTCCGCTTCATGCTCGTGAGCGCTTCGCCCCTCAATGGGCGCATGCTCCTCACCTGGCTCATCTACCTCGCGGGCTTCTTCGTCTTCTACCTCTCGAACTCGCTCCGCGTGAATCTCGGGGTCGCCCTTGAAGGCTTCAAGGAATGGCAGGTGCTGCTTATTAGCGCCCTTTGCAACAGCCTCGGCCTTGCCTTCATCCTCGTCATCAACTATTTCGTCTACTTCCAGACCGGCACCGTGTTCTATGGCTACTATAGCCCGACGGATAGCAACGAAATGTGGCTCTACGTCAACATGGTCTTCGGCCTCGTCGTCATGATGTTCCTGCTCCCGATCTTCAACCGTCTGGTCTACAAGAAACTCGGCAACGTCTACGCCGGCGCCTTGCTCTGGTGCATGATCTTCATCATGATGTCCCTCTCTAGCTCGATCTCCTTATTGCCCCTCTAATCTGGAGGAAAAATCCTATGAACGACTCTATCAAAAAACGCTCCTTAGAATCCCACGCCAAATGGCGCGGAAAAATCGAGAGCAAGCCTCGCGTTTCCGTCGAAACGAAGGAAGATCTTAGCCTTGCTTACACCCCGGGCGTCGCTTCCGCCTGCATGGCGATCCACGAAGACGTGAACAAAAGCTTCGAACTGACCCGCCGCTGGAACACCGTCCCCGTCATCACCGACGGGACGGCGGTCCTCGGCTTAGGGGACATCGGCCCTGAGGCCGGGCTCCCCGTGATGGAGGGCAAAAGCGTCCTTTTCAAGACCTTCGGCGACATCGATTCCTACCCCCTTTGCATCCATAGCAAGGACACGGAAGAGATCATCAAGACGATCAAGCTCTTCGCCGGTTCTTGGGGCGGCATTAACCTCGAAGACATTGCTTCCCCGCGCTGCTTCGAGATCGAACGCCGCTTGAAAGAAGAACTCGATATCCCCGTCTTCCATGACGACCAGCATGGCACGGCGATCGTGACCCTCGCGGGTTTGATCAACGCGCTTCGCTTGGTCGACAAGAAAATCGACGAAGTGAAAATCGTCGTCAATGGCGCGGGTGCTGCGGGGATTTCCATCTTCCGCTTCTTGAAGACCTTCGGGGCGAAAAACGTCTACATCTGCGATCTAAAGGGCCTCCTTTACGAAGGAAAGGAAGGGCTTAACCCCGCCCAGGCGGAAGTCGCGAAAGAGACAAATCCAGAAAAGATGGACGGCACTTTGGCGGACGCCTTGAAAGGCGCGGACGTCTTCATCGGCGTTTCTGGCCCCCATTGCGTGACCAAGGAAATGGTCGCCTCGATGGCCCCGAAATCCATCGTCTTCCCCCTTGCAAACCCGATCCCCGAGATCGAGCCTGAAGACGCGAAAGAAGCGGGCGCCTACATCATCGGCACCGGCTCTAGCGAATACCCGAACCAGATCAATAACGTCTTGGTCTTCCCTGGTTTATTCCGCGGGGCGATCGACGCGAATGCGCGCACGGTCAATGACGAGATGATGATCGCGGCGGCGGAAGGCATTGCTTCCTGCGTCAAAGACGAAGAACTTTCGAAGGACTACATCCTTCCCTTCGCCTATGATCGCAGAGTCCACGCCTGCGTTGCGAAAGCCGTCAAGGATGCGGCGATCGCTTCCCATGCTTTAAAAGGCGAATAGCCATCCTCATCTTAAAAGAGCGGAAATCCTAAAATGGGTTTCCGCTTTTCCTATTATCGGGGCTTTCGCTCCGATTTTTGCTTCCAATCGGGCGTTTTGGCCAAAACCAAGAAGGAAGATCGGAAATGATCCCCAATTGTGTATTAATTGTCGGAATCCTTATATCCATAAAAAACAAGAAACGCCAACGTAATCGAGGACAGGCGAAAAATCCATCCCACCCCGCGCGCGAATGAGCGCCACCATTGTTTTTTTGCTTGGGGGAGGTAATATAGGGATGGAAAAGGAGGATTGTCCTATGAAAAAAGCGTTTTGGTTGCTTCCTTGCCTTGCTTTATGCGGCTGCAACGGAGCAATGACGAAGGATGCGGCTTCTCTTCGCGTAATGAAAGCGAATGACGAAAACGCCCGTTGCCGCGAGAAGGACGAGGAATGCCTTTGGTCCAACCTCGTCGTTTCTTTTGACGAGAAAGGCGCCTTGCTCCTTTACGGAAATTACACTCACCCTCCCAAAGACCTCGGCGATTTGCGTTCCGTTCGGGAAAGCATCTATGCGAATTCCTACTTCGATTTTCTCGGCTATAGCGAATCGGGGATCGAGGAGGAGTACCGTGCGAACCATATCGTCCGCGACGTTTTCGGGAACGTTGAGATCGTGGGGGAAGTCCCTTTCAAAAAGGAAAGCGGAGAGACGATCCCTTTGGGCGAATTGAAGGACGGGGACGTCTTCTTGGTCAAGAAGAGCTTGCAACACAATTACAAGCTTCCCTTGAATCTCGTGGTCTCCGAAATCCTTTATCTCGATACCATGGCCCCCTTGTCTTTCTAGGTTCGAGTTAGGAAGACCGAAAGGGGAGCGGCGCGGTGCCTGGGCGCCGCGTTTTCTTTTGACTCTTTAACGTTTAAGTTGGTTTTGTGAAAATCGAAATCAACCCAGGATTTAAAGAGCCAATCCTTCGATTGAACCCATCTTATTGATTTTTTTCAATGGCGAAAAGCAAAGATATCCAAGGCTTGTTGTATATTTTCCTTGGAGATAAACTCTGCGCGAATTTTCAAAAACCAAAGAAGGGATCGAAAGAAATCTGAGTCCAAAGGAATTCATTGTATATTTATTGTATAAATCGCGAAATCAATAAATGATCAATAAATGAAGGCGTGATGAACTATCGAAGGTGGCGAAAGTGCACTGGTAACCTTAAAGTAGACACTCCATTCAAATTCTTAGACAGCTTAATCTAGAATTTACACAAGGAGGTCGAAAAAAGAGACATGACAAAGGAGAAATTAGACATAGGAAGGCGCGTTTACGAACGCAAGCAGACCGCCAAGGAGGCGGCCGAAGAGAACGGGGTCACGCTGCAGACCGTCTACCTCTATGCTAGGGGGTACATGAAATCGATCGGGTTCGACCCGCTCCCCAAGGGAATCAAAAGGCCCGAGCCGAGCGCCGACTACAGATCGATGACGAAGGAGGAGCTCATCAACGAGCTGATGCTCAATGCACTAGTCAACAAAAAGTAGACAGCAAGAGGATGACTTCATTCATTGTGGTGG
>CAMESG010000009.1 GCA_945936135.1 uncultured Mollicutes bacterium | reverse complement strand
AAGTCACGCCTCGGGGGTACGCCTAAATTCTACGAAAGAGTGTAATATGAAGATTCGCGATACTCTCCGCGATGATGGAACATCTTAAGGAAAGCGCATCGATCTTCTCAAAGAAGTGGGCACGAGAATACTGCATCTTCTCGAAGTCAGGCTTTTCAAAGGATTTTCTTCGCCAAGAAAACGTGCGTTGCTTTGACCTAAACGATATGTTTCGTTGACGATTTTTCTATCGATATCTTAAAGAAAGATTAGAAAAGATCGGATGTTTTCAATTTCTTGTCCGTTTCTAGGACAAAATAACCGAACAACCAAGAATGGCCAAGAACGCCCCGATATTCTTTCTCTCGACTCATGAACGGACGAAATGATATTGGGTAACGGGCGAAAACTCGGCCAAAGTTGTGTTTCCCGTCGATCGAAGCGATTTAGTTTTTTAGAAATTTAAAGCCCAAGTTATTAAATGGGATTGGAGCATCGTCGCGAACGAGTGCATGTTCGCGTCTTTGATGATCCCTGTCTTTTTGAGATTCAACGCGAGGATCTCGGATGATTTGCGCACATCCATGAAATCGCGCATGACGATGTTGATGTAGTTTAGGTCAGGGGAAGCGGCGAGGGAATAAAGATAACGGCTCATGTTCCAATCATGCCCGGTTTCGCGAAATCCCGGGCCGAAAACAAGGAACTTATCCGTCAATTGCCCTTGGAGGACGAAAAGGCCTTCGGGATGGGCCTTCCGTTGGGCGAGGTATTTCGGGAGGGACTCCTCGATGTATTTCTTTGATGGCTTCGCGTTTTCATCGGTCTCGTAAGGGGATTGAAGAACGGAATGTTCCCTCGGGGTGGAATCGGCGTCGCGAACGAAGTGGTAAGGCCTTGTGATCTCGTTTTTCTCTTTCCCAACGGTCACGAGGAATTTTCCGCGGACGTCTTTAATTTTCAAAGAGTCGACATAGGTTAAATCATCCAACGGGGTGTTGTTTTGAACAAACCAATCCTCGGGAATGTTTCTTTCCAGGAGATCGAAGGTCGCTTCGTAGGCGTTGTTTTTGAAATGCTGGAAGTCGAGGACGACGAATTCGGTTGGATGCGTCTTCATGAAGGAAGATAGATCGCGAACAACGTCAGAGAAGGGATCCCCGTCAAGGATGCTATGGAAGATGAAGAGATCGTTTCCTTTCTTGTTCACGCGAAGATCGAAATAACGAACCCCGCGATCGAGTTGATCCGCGACGCTGTATTTTTGGGTGCAACCCGCGTAGAACATCCCTTCCGTCCCGGCGTCGTGGCTGCCCGGGAGGACGATATCCTTGATGAAGGCTTCGTCGTTGACGCTCGACATCCACGTCGAGAATTCATTCCCATCATAGGCGTCTTCGATATAGGAAAGGCCGCTGATTCCGGCGATGACGGCGGCGAATTGGACAAGGCTCCAAACAAGCCCCGCGGGGATGCCGATGGCCAAAACGATGCCATTGCTTAAAGGTTTCTTTTCTTTTTGATTCATGGGTGTATTTTACGGGATTCTTTGGCCTTGCGATAGAAGGGGAAATTCTTATGAGGAATCAAAAGCGAGAGATCCTCTCTTTTCCTTCATGGACGGGAAAGCGATTTTCGTATATATCTTCATAAGATAAAAAAGGAGATGGATATGAACTATCGTCGACTGGGCAAAACGGAATTGATGGTGAGCGAGATCGGCTTTGGCGGGGAATGGATGGAACGCCATAACGAGCCAGAAGTCGCCGAAGTGATCGCGAAAGCGGATGAACTTGGGATCAACATCCTCGATTGCTGGATGTCGAACCCCGAAGTCCGTTCTTCCTTAGGCAAGGCCTTACGCGGAAGAAGGGATCATTGGATCATTCAAGGACACATTGGTTCCACCTGGCAAAACGGGCAATACGTCCGGACAAGAGACGTAGAGAAATGCAAAATTGCCTTTGAAGATCTCTTGACCCGTTTTGAAACGGATTACATCGATCTAGGCATGATCCACTTCGTCGATCAGGAAAAGGATTGGGAAACGGTATCCTCTGGTCCTTTCTTTGATTACGTGATGTCCTTGAAGAATGATGGCAAGATCCGTCACATCGGCATGAGCACCCATAACCCCGAGATCGCCTTGAAGGCGGCGAAAAGCGGTTTCATCGAGATGATGCTCTTTAGCGTCAACCCGGCGTTTGATTTGTTGCCCGCGACCGAAAACATCGATGATTACTTTGTTGATGACTACGGCGAAGGCAAGACGGGGATGGATCCGATCCGCGAAGAGCTCTACCGCACCTGCTTGCAAGAAGACGTTGGCTTAACGGTCATGAAACCTTACGCGGGTGGGCGCTTGTTCGACGCGAGCCGTTCGCCTTTCGGGGTGGCCTTGACCCCGATTCAATGCCTGCATTATGCCTTACCCGTCCCGCGGTCGCCTCTTGCTTAGCGGGCTACGACACGATCGAACACGTCTTGGAAGCCGTATCCTATGAGACGGCAAGCGAAGAAGAAAAGGACTACGGCTCGGTTTTGGCCAAGGCCCCCAAGCACACCTTCGCGCAAGGGCAATGCACCTATTGCGGGCATTGCAAGCCCTGTCCCAAAGACATCGATATCGCGATGGTCAATAAGTATTACGATTTGGCCTCGATCCAAAAAGAAGCGCCTTCATCGATCCAAGCCCATTACGAGGCTTTGAGCCATCATGCCTCCGATTGCATCCATTGCAAGAGCTGCGAGACGCGTTGTCCCTTCAAGGTCAAGATCTCGGATCGCATGAGCCTTGCGGCGAATCTATTCAAAATTTAAGGAGAAACCCATGGAGAGGATCAAAAAGAATTTCGGCTTCGGCTGCATGCGCTTGCCTTTAATCAACGGGGAAGTCGACATCGAGCAAACCAAGCAAATGGTCGACCTTTTCTTGAAGGAAGGCTTCAACTATTTCGACACGGCGCATGGCTATATCGGGGGACAAAGCGAGAAGGCCATCAAGACCTGTTTGACCTCGCGCTACCCTCGCGACGCCTATATCCTTACCAACAAACTGACGGACGTCTACTTCAAAAAGGAAGAGGACATCCGCCCGTTCTTCGAAAGCCAGTTGGACATCTGCGGCGTGGAGTACTTCGACTTCTATTTGATGCACGCGCAAAACGCGAACAACTTCGAGCATTATAAGAAGTGCCATGCCTATGAAACGGCCTTCGAGCTCAAGGAAGAAGGGAAGATCCGTCATGTTGGGATCTCCTTCCACGATACGCCCGAAACCCTAGAAAAGATCTTGACCGAATACCCTGAGATTGAGATCGTCCAGATCCAATTCAATTACCTGGATTATGATTATCCCGCGGTTCAAAGTAGGCGTTGTTACGAGGTCTGCCGAAAGTTCAACAAACCGATGATCGTCATGGAACCCGTGAAGGGCGGTAGCCTCGTCCGCCTGCCCAAAGAGGCGAAGAAAGTCTTCGAAGAAGTTGGGGACGGAAGCCCCGCGAGCTACGCGATCCGTTTCGCGGCTTCTTTTGATGGGATCAAGATGGTTTTATCCGGCATGAGCGACCTATCCCAAATGAAGGACAACCTGTCCTTCATGAAGGACTTCAAGCCTTTGGACGAACGAGAGATCAAGGCGGTAGAAAAAGTTCGTGACCTCTTTTCCTCCTTGCATTCGATTCCCTGCACCGCCTGCCGTTATTGCGTCGAGGGTTGCCCGATGCATATCGCGATTCCCGATATCTTTTCCAATTTGAACAGCAAAAGGGTCTACCGCGATTTCTGGGCCGATTATCGTTATAAGGATTTGATCAAAACGTATGGCAAGGCGAGCGATTGCATCAAATGCGGTGCCTGCGAGGCCATCTGCCCGCAGCATCTAGAGATTCGCAAACTCTTAGAAGACGCCGTCGAGGAATTCGAGAAGTAGTCTAGCCTTTTAGCTTTCCTTCCAATTGAAACTCGGGGAAGTTATTTTGACGAAGCGCCTCATACACGACGATCGCGACGGCGTTAGAAAGATTCAAACAACGGATTCCGGGCTTCATGGGAAGGCGGAGGGTGTTTTCTTGATGCGCTTTTAAGATATCTTCATCGATCCCTTTGGTTTCTCTTCCAAAGATCAGATAGTCCCCGTCTTGAAAGGAGACTTCTGTATAAGAATGCGCACCTTTGGAAGAAAGGAAGAAGAGACGATCGCTTTTATGTTCTTGTAAGAATTCCTCTTGGGATTCATGGATCACGATTTCTGTTTTGTCCCAATAATCTAGACCCGCGCGTTTCAGGTGTGCTTCATCGAGTTGAAAGCCTAGAGGCTTGACCAAATGGAGAATTGAACCCGTTGCTGCAGCCGTGCGGACGATGTTACCCGTGTTTTGGGGGATCTCGGGCTGAAACAAGACGATGTGGAACATGGAGATATCTTAGTGAATCCTATGGTTGTTGACAAAAGGAAAGGAATTGCCCTAGGCTTGCTTCAAATGGAATATGACGAAAGAATAGCCAACGAACGCTCCCTCCCCCTTTTTGGGGAAGAAGGATTATCAAGGCTAAAGGAAAAGAAGGTCGCGATTGTGGGCCTTGGAGGCGTAGGAGGCCACGCGGCGGAAGCCTTATGCCGGGCAGGGGTAGGAACTTTATATCTGATCGATGGGGATGAATTCACTTTGAGCAACCTGAACCGTCAACGCTTCGCGACGATGTCTTCCTTAGGGAAAAACAAGGCAGAAATCGTTGCTTCCGCCTTAAAAGACATCCGTCCTACGGGCGAATTCATTGCAATTCCCAGGTTTGTCGATCCGGAAAACATGGATGAATTTCCCTTCTTAGATTGCGATTACGTCGTGGATGCGATCGATCAAGTGACGTCGAAGATCGCCTTGATCATCTATTGCATTGAACGCGACATCCCGATTCTTTCGTCCATGGGGACGGGGAACAAGATGGATCCGACGAAACTTCGAATCGCCGACCTTTCGGAAACGGAGATGGATCCTCTTGCGAAGAAGATGCGTCGCGAATTACGGAAAAGAGGAATCACTGAACTTGATGTCGTCTTCTCCTCGGAGAAAAGTCCATCCAAGAAAACGGAAGACGGGAAGCCGATCGTTGCTTCTAGCCCCTTCGTCCCTTCCGTCGCTGGGATTTTGATGGCCAAAGAAGTATGTAAGAACATGCTGTTGGCGAATTGAAAAATGCGGCCGGAGCCGCATTTTCGATTCGCTAATATCTATTCTTTGGTGAAGCCAGAGAGCTCAAAGCCGCATAGAGGGCAGGCTTCGAAGGGGAGATCCTCGAACTTCGTGCCAGGGGCGACGTCGTATTCGGGGGCGCCTTCTTCTTCGTCGTAGGTCCAACCGCAGACGGGGCAGATGTATTTCATCGGGTTTTGGATTCCTTTCTTATGACTACATCTTAGAAGAATCCCGTATTCTTGTCTAGCGAGGTGCTTTGCTTCGTTTTATGATGTTGAAGATGAAGAAAGAACCGCTTAGCTATACGCGTGCCGTGACGGAAAAACTTCAGCGGACGCTTTCTCGCTTTGCCTTTATCGCGGGAATCGTGATCTTCGCGATCAGCCTTCTTTATTATGGGTATTCGATCTATTTCCAGATTTCGACATCTCATTACATTACCCTTGGGATCTACGTCGGGATTACCTTGGTCTCGATCGCCGCGTTTGTCTGTTATGTTTCCAAACGCCACTTGAAGGAATTAGAGAAGCGCCATTCAAGGGAAAAACTTCGCGAGATCTTTTCGTGGATCTTGATTGGATTAAGGGCGTTCGCCGTTGGCGTTTCGTTCTATCAAGCGATCTTCATCGGGGTCACAGATTTTGACAAGGTCGTTTCGATCGCGATGCTGATCCTTGCGATCGCCCAGGCTTTGTTTGAATGGGCGAAGAGTTTCACCCTCCATTATTTGGATTTGTATCGCCTGGCCTTAGAAAGAGACAAAGAGACCCTCGGGGATGATGTGAAAGGCGCGATCGGGGATTACGTCAAGGAATCGATCGCGAATAAATTCAAGAAAGGCACCTCCTTCCTTGCGGACAAGATGAGCGGTTATCAAGAAACCGAACCAGAAGAAACCGGAAAGCAAGAAACAAGGTTGAACAAGGAACTCGAAGAAGCCCATGCGGACTTCACGTCCAAGCGTGTGCTGAAGAAAGCCCAAACGGCGCGATTGGAAAAAGAAGACGAGAAAGAGCGAAACGAAAAGCGCAGCGAAGCCTTCCTTAGCCTCTTCCAAAAGAAGGAAGGCACGAAAGAAGTGTCATCTTTAGATAAAAATGAGTAGAATAGCAAAGGTCTAAAGGAGACAAAGAGATATGGATTTAGTGATTCTCGCGGCAGGCATGGGCAGCCGCTTCGGAGGCTTGAAGCAGATCGAGCCCATTGACGATGTCGGCAATTTCATCATCGATTATTCGATTTACGATGCAAAACTCGCGGGGTTTGACCGCGTGATCTTCATCATCAAAGAAGAGAATTTGGAGATCTTCCGGTCCACGATCGGCAAGCGCGTCGAAGACAAGATCGAAACCCATTACGTTTTCCAAAAGCTTAGCCTCCTTCCCCAGGGCTATTCGTTGCCCGCGGAACGCGTGAAGCCTCTTGGCACCGCGCAAGCCCTTTTGGCGGCGAAAGAGATCGTCGGTGATTCATCTTTTGCGATGATTAATAGCGATGATTTCTATGGCCGCGATGCCTTCAAGGTCGCCGCGGATTTCCTCCGTTCTTTGCCCAAAAATAGCAAAGGCGTTTACGCGAACGTCGGCTACAAAGCCAAGAACACGATGACGGAGAATGGTTCTGTGAAGCGCGGCGTCCTCTATTTCGACGGGAACAACAACCTCGAAAAGCTCGTGGAAAGCAAGCTGGAGCATAAAGGCGGCAAGGTGATCGCCACCCCGTTAGAAGGCGGGGAAGCCAAAGCCATCGATCCCGAAACCCTCGTATCGATGAATCTTTTCTGTTTCACCCACGAGATCATGGATCGTATCGAAGAAGGTTTTGCTCCCTTCCTTGATGCCCACAAGGATCATCCACTTGATTGCGAATACTTGATTCCGACCTTGGTCTCCGAAGCGATGGCGGAAGGCGCAGCAAGCGTCCAAGTTTTGAAGACCGATGCCGTTTGGCATGGCGTCACTTATCGCGAGGACAAGGAAGATGTGGTCGCCTCGATCAAGTCTTACGTCGATCGCGGGGATTACCCCCACGGCCTCTGGCATAAATAACCCCGACGGGCGGAACGATCCGCCCTTTTTCTTTGGGAAAAAGTAGAGGATAATATGCCCATGAAGAATACCATCCTCCCGATCCGCATGCTTTCGGCGGCAACGAGCGTTTCCGGCCAGGGCGTAGGCAGCGCCTACGTCGAGCAAGTGAGCCTCGTGAAAGCGCAAAGCGACCTCTTTTCCGTCTATATCAACAAGGAAAAGGGCTATAAAAACGCCGTGATCCATCACGTCCATACGGTGAATCCAACCTATCGCATGGCAATGGACAAGAAACACCTCAACGTCATCTACGTCCATTTCATCCCCTCGACCTTGGATGGCTCGATCAAGATGCCGAAGCCGATCTTCTCGATCTTCAAGAAGTACGTCGTCTCCATGTATAAGAAGGCCGATGAAGTGGTCGTCGTGAATCCTTCCTTCATCCCTCCTCTTGTCGATCTCGGGATCAAGAAAGAGAACATCACCTATATCCCAAATTACGTCTCCAAAGACCAATTCCACGAGATCAGCGAGGAAGAACGCCTCGCACTTCGCAAGGAATACGGGATCCCAGAGAAAGCCTTCGTCGTTTTAGGCTGCGGCCAAGTCCAGACGAGGAAAGGCGTCTTGGATTACATTGAATGCGCTAAGCGCAACCCCGATCTTACCTTCGTTTGGGCCGGTGGCTTCTCTTTTGGCGGCATCACCGACGGCTACGACGTCTTGAAGCCGATCGTCGAGAATCCCCCGGAGAACGTGCAGTTCTTGGGGATCGTCCCGCGCGATAAGATGAACGGGATCTTCAATATGGCGGACATGCTCTTCATGCCTTCCTTCAGCGAGCTCTTCCCGATGTCGATCCTCGAAGCGGCGAACAGCCATAAGCCGATCCTCCTCCGCGACTTGGACCTTTACAAAGACATCCTTTGGGACACCTATGACCGTGCTTCCGATGTCGATGGCTTCTGCGAGAAGATCCGTAAACTCGCGTTAGACAAAGACTATTACCAGAAATATTCCGATCTATCCGATTACATCTCCAAGTTCTATAGCAAGGAGCACGTCGGCGAGATGTGGCGCGACTATTACGTCCGGATCTACGAAAAGTGGAAGGACAACCCGAAGAAAAAGCTTCGCCCGCTTCTTTTGAAGGAGGGAAGCCATGACTAAAAAGAAACTCTTGCTTGGCTTATTGCCCCTGCTTTTGGCTTCTTGCAACGAAGGGCCTGCTGCGCTTTCGGAATACATCGTTCCCCTTCCCTTGTTCCAGGGGAAAGAGACCGTGAACGTTTTGCACATCACCGATCTCCATTGGAGCGCAGGCACCGACGTTATCCGCGAGAAAGATTATTTCGACTCGCTTTTTGAAGGCGCGAAGCCCGATTTGGTCGTGACGACCGGGGACAACGTTCTTTTGGGAAGCCCGAAACTCATCGATACCCAGCTTTCGATCCTCGATGAACTCGCGAAGAAATACGACTTCCATTTCATGACGACCTTTGGGAACCACGACCGTCAAGGCTCTTTCCATCCCGATTATTGGATCGAGGCCTTCGCGAAGACCGAGCGAGGGATCTACCGTCAATTGAAGGGGATCTACGGCAAGAGCAACTATGTGATTGCCTTGACCGATGGAAGCAATAACCCCTTATGGAACGTCTTTGCCTTGGATAGCAACACCTATCGCCAAACGGGGATGAGCTATGAATACGACGTCATCCACGAAGATCAGATCCAATGGTACGAGGACATCGAAACGATGTCGAATGACGCGCCGAACCTCGTTTATTGCCACATCCCGCTTTATGAAACGGAATACGCCTTCCGTCTCGCAGGAGAAGCAGGAGCGAAGCTTGAAGACAACACGGGCCGTCCAGGGGTGTCCGCGCCAGGCAAGATTGGGCGTTATTCCGGGACGATGGATGAGAAGGACGTCGTGAAAAACGAGGAACTCGGGCCTTCTCGGTGCGCCGTCGGCTACGAACGAACAAGGATGTTCGAGGCGATGGAAGCCCATGAAGGAAGAGGCGTCTTCTTTGGTCATGACCACGTCAACGATTTCTGCGCGGAATATACCTTAAACGAAGAAGGAACCCCGAAGATCACGATCGGTTACGGTTTAAAGACCGGGGATGGCCTCTATTACGATGCCAAGATGATGGGCGGGACCCTTGCGACCCTTCAAAAAGACGGGAGCGTCGAATATTTCCGCTGCTTCCAAGGGTATGGCGAGAATTCCTTCCGTAAGGAGGCGATGTTCCAATGAAAAAAGCCAATCTTATCTTGAAAATCATGGAAGGCGTTGCTTTTGCTCTTTCGGGTCTATGCCTCTATTACGCCTTCCCCGACATCGTGGAACTGCTCTTCTCGACGACCCCCGATCCCGTCAGCATGATCCCTTACTTTTTGATGACGATCCTCCTTTTGACGATCTTCTTTACTTCGCACGCCTTGCTTCATAATGCGTCCAAGACTTCGAGGAAAGTGACGCTCTGCCTCGGGGGAGGCTTGTTGCTTACGTTGGGCGCGGCGAATACGATCTACCTCATGGTCTTGGCCTTCCAAGGTGGCTTTGCCAATCTTTGGGAGAGCAGGTTCAACCTCCTTTATCCCGTTGATTCTTTGATTGTTTCTTTGCTTTCGGATTTCTTGGGCGCCGCCTTGATCCTTTATGGATGGAAGAAGGCCGATGCCGTCGAATTCGTTTGCCCTTCCAAGAAAACAATGTGGAAAAGGATCCTTGGAGACTATCTCTTCGGACCCTTGTTCTTGATGATCTCGATGTTCTTCCTTGGCGCCTTCTTGCATTTGCCCTGGACCATCGATCGCGATCCGAAAAACCTCGGCGTGACCTTGCCTTTCTATTTCTTGATGGTCTTGCCCGTCGTCGAAGTCGGGCTTTACGAATATTTGGCCCGCGAGAACAAAGACGAGAAGAAAACCTATTCCTACATGATGATCGGCGTGACTTCCTTCCTCGGCGCGGGGATCGTCTTCTCGATCTGGGGGTATTTTGCTTCCATCAATAATCCCTATGCCTTGACCGAATCGATGACCGCTTATTTCCCGATCGATTCCATGGGGTCGATGAACTTGGGTCCTGTCCTATTGACCTTCATCAACCTGCTCCCCGGCCTTATCTACCTTCTTAACTACCTCTTCGCGAAGAAGAAGGAATTGACGAAGAAGGAAAACGCGTAAGGCGAATCCAATGTTCCCTAGTCCGCCTGGGTGTCCGGGCGGACTTTTGTTATCTTTGAATGTATCCCAAACGTGAGACAATTCCATAGGAGGGAATTCCATAGAAAAAAGCGAAACGATCCACGTTTCGGTGTCGCTCGAATTGAAAAAAAAGAGGCGGAAGGGATCTTTAATGAACTTTGCGTCTCGACTTCTTATGCGGCATCGGTGTTTTTGAAACAGGTGGTGTTTCAGAGGGGTATCCCCTTTGAAATCGCGCTTCCAGATGAAGAAGAGGCAAGAAGAACCGAAGAATTCGCGATTGCTTTCGATCGTATGGACGGAAAGGATATGCCAGAATCTTTGAAACCGATCCTCCATTTGTGCGCGAAAGGAATCATTGATTACGAAAACGCGTGTTTGATTGTCTCCAAAAAGTTCCAAGGATCGAAACCTTCAAAACTCCCCCTTCCCTTTGGGAAAGGGATGGGGTAATATCTTGTTGCGGAAATCCCGTCGTGGTTCCGCGTCTCGCGAATAACTTTTGGGTGGTCGAGCAAGATCACCCTTTCTTTATTCGGGGATTGGGAGGTTAGAATGAACGAAAGCGAAAACGCCCGAAAAATCCTAGAAGGCCCTTTGAACGAGAAGGGCTATGACCTTTACGAGCTGAAATTTAAGCCCGGCAAGGAAGCGAGCCTCGAAGTCGTCGTCGATCGGAAAGAGCCGATCGGTTTGGACGAAATCGTCGATCTCAGCGGCTTCCTCTCCGAATTGCTCGACAAGGATGATCCGATTTCCGTGCCTTACACCCTAGACGTTTCTAGCGCAGGCGCCGAGAAGAGGATCGATCTAGCCAAGCTCCAAGATTATGTCGGTTCCTACGTCAATCTCCATCTATCGCATCCTTATAAAGGAGAGAACATCCTCGAAGGGACGCTAGAGAAGGTCGAAGAAGAGGTAACGCTTAGCTATCGCGTCAAAACCCGCCTCGTCCAAGCGACCTTCCCGCGCCAAGACATCGATAAGGCGCGATTGGCCATCAAATTCTAAAGAAGTTACAAAGAAGGAAAAGCACCATGCCAAGAAAAAAAGAAGAAGAGCAGATCCCGAATCTGCTAGACACCGCCGCGGAAATCGCCTCGGCCCGCGGCATTCCTCTTGAAGGCGTTTTGCACGCCCTCGAAAACGCCTTGAAGAAGGGCTTCGTCAACAAAGTCCTCCAAGGCGATATGCCGGACATGCCCCCCGCGGTCGTCGAATGCAACATCGACCCCGAGACAGGCAAAGTCTATCTCGCCCAAATCAAGGACGTCGTGGACGAAGTCGAAGACGACTATCTCCAGATCGAGGTCGAAGAAGCCAACGAAGGCTTGACCCGCAAAAAGTACAAAGCGGGCGACAAGTACGCGATCGAAGCCGATCTTAGCGATCTCACCATCGCGATGCAAAAAGGTTTCGTCAGCTACCTCCACCAGGAACTCGCCGAAGCCGAGCGCACCGAGCTTTACAAGATCTACAAAGACCGCATCGGCGAAATGGTCGTCGGCACCGTCGAAAAGGCGGACGATCGCTCCGTCACCGTCAAGCTTGGCCGCACCACGGTCGAGATGGGCAAGCGCGACTTGATCCGCAACGAGTACTTCAAAGTCGGCGACGTCATCAAGGTCTACATCCAAGAAGTCCGCCCCGCGGACGAGGAAGCCGACGATCCGAAGAAACGCGGCCCACAAATCGAGATCACCCGTTCGAGCGATGGCTTCTTGAAGCGTTTGTTCGAAGAAGAAATCCACGAAATCTACGATGGCACCGTCGTGATCAAAGGCATCGCCCGCCTTGCTGGCGTCCGCGCCAAGATCGCGGTCGCGACCAATAACCCGGATGTCGATCCGACCGGCGCCTGCATCGGTCAAGGCGGATCCCGCATCCAAAAGATCGTCGAGCAGCTTGGCAACAGCCCCTCGAAAGAGAAGCTCGACATCATCGAATGGAGCGAATACGCCCCGAAATTCATCATCGAGTCCGTTCACCCGGTCCAGGCGATCGGCGTGATCATGAACGAAGAAGAGAAGGCCGCGAAGGTCTTGGTCTCCCCGGATACCTTCTATAAGCAAGCGAGCCGCTTCCGCAACAACTTGCCTCTTGCAAGCCGCTTGACCGGGTACCGCCTTGAATACCTCCCGATCAACAAACTCGAAGGGCAAGAATTCATCTCCGTCGACGAAGCCGAAGCCACCGCGAACCGCATCCGCGCGGAACGCGCCGCCGAGGAATTCCGTCGCAAGACGATGGAAGACGCGCGCCGCCTTGAAGAAGAACGTCGCCGCATCGCCGAAGAAGAAGCCGCCCGCAAGGCCGCCGAAGAAGCGGAGAGAAGGAAGAAGGAAGAAGCTTCCCGTCCGGAACGTGTCAACCGCGCCGAACCTCTCCCCGAGATGCCGGCCGTGACCCCGAAGGCTGCCGCAAGCGAAGCGGATTTCCCAATGGAAGCCATGAACCCGGCCGCCGCCGCCTTGGCCGCCTTGTCCGCCGCCAAGCAGATGGAAGAAGCTGCCCCCTCTTCCGAGCCCGTCGAAACGCCGAGCGAAAAAGAAATGCCGACCCTCATCGTCAAAGAGAAGCCGAAGGAAGAAAAGCGCGACGTCCAGACGACGACCACGCTCGATGCCTTGGAAGCCGACCTCGAAGCCTCCAAGAAGACTTCTTCGAAGCCGACCTACAACAAGACCGGCAAGCGTCCTCGCAAGATCGGCGAAGACGAAGTCAAGCGTCCGGCCGCCCCGAAGATCCCAAGCGAAGGTTTGGGTGTCACTTACACCGAAGCCGAGCTCGCGGAGATCGAGCAAGAAGAGGCCAATGCCTCCTTGCCTGCCGATTTGGGCGATGACGACGACATCGATTACGACGATTACGACGAATACTACGACGAATAAAACAAACTTTAGCCTATGAAACCTAGCATCCAGCGCATGTGCATCGTCTCGCGGAAGCGTCTCCCCAAAGAGGCGCTCTTCCGCTTGGTGAACGTCGATGGCGCCCTCGTCTACGATCCTACCTACCGCAAAGAAGGCAGGGGGATCTATGTCGAGAAGAGCCAAGAAGCGCTTTCCCGCTTCCTGGATCCTAGGTTTCTAGGCAAGAGGCATTTGCCAATGCCAAACGAACAAGAACGAGAAAGGATGGCAAACGATCTATGAATGAAAACGCGCTACGCTTCCTTGGCTTGCTCAACCGCGGCGGCAAATTGCTGATTGGCGATCCGATCGAACACCACCTTAAGAAAGGCTACGCCCTGATTCTTGCTGGCTCCTCCCAAACCGTGGAGCGCCTTCGCGCGAAAGGGGAACGGGCCGGGTGTTTGATCTTAGAAGCGCCAAGCAAGGAGATCTTAGGAGGAGCCATCGGTTTCACCATGATCTCCGCCATCCTCGTGAAGGATGTCTCGGCAAGCCAGGCCTTGGCAAAGAAATGGCTTTCCGAAGAAGGAGCAGTATGAAGAAAAAGAACTACGGACCCAAGAAGAGCGACCAGAAGAAGCCCTCGAACCAACGCGTCTCGAACTTCCAGACGAGAGATCGGAAGAAAGACGATTTCGCGAAGGTCAATGGCGGCGTCTTCGTCTACAGCAAGCCGCTTAGCGTCGCCGAGCTCTCCAAAGCGATCAACGTCCCAACGCCCGCGATCATCAAATACCTTTTCCTCCAAGGGAAGGCCGTGACGATCAACCAGGTGCTCGATGACGAGATGATCGGCGAGCTCTGCTTGCAATTTGGCTACGATTTCAAGAAGGAGAAGATCGTCGATGCCGTGAACTTCGATGAGCTCGAAGTCGAAGACGACGAGAAGGATCTTTCCGAACGTCCCGCGGTCGTCACGATCATGGGCCACGTCGACCACGGCAAGACCACCTTGATCGACGCGATCCGGAATTCCAGGATCGTCGATACCGAAGCCGGCGGCATCTCGCAGGAGATCGGCGCCTATCAAAAGGAAATCAACGGCAAGAAAGTCACCTTCATCGATACCCCTGGGCATGCGGCCTTCACGGCGATGCGCGCTCGCGGCGCTTCCGTCACGGATATCGTCATCCTCGTTGTCGCGGCGGACGACGGCGTCATGCCGCAGACGATCGAGGCGATCGACCACGCGAAAGCCGCGGGCGTCCCGATCATCGTCGCCATCAACAAGATGGATAAGCCAGGCGTCAACCCTAGCCGCGTGAAAGAAGAACTCATGCAGCACGATGTCATCTCCGAAGACTATGGCGGCGACACCATGATGTGCGAAATCTCCGCAAAAACGGGTCTAGGCATCCAGGATTTGCTCGAAATGGTCCTGCTCAAGGCCGAAATGCTCGAACTTAAGGCTAACCCCAAACGCTATGCGATTGGCGCTGTCCTTGAAAGCGAACTCTCCAAAGGCGAGGGCCCGAAAGCCACCCTTTTGGTGCAAAACGGCACCCTCAATTCGGGCGACTACGTGGTCGCGGGCGAGACGTATGGCAAGATCCGCCGCATGACCAACGAACACCGTCAAGTCCTTAAAACCGCGGGCCCTGGCACCCCGGTTTCCGTCATCGGTTTGGCAAGCGTCCCTAGCGCCGGAGACAAGTTCATGGCCTTCCCGGAAGAGAAGCAGGCCAAGGAAATCGCCGAGAAGCGCGCGATGCAGAAACTTGAAAAGAGCCGCGCGGGGAACGCCGCGATGACGCTTGCAGACCTCAACAACTTGGTGAACGCCGGCAAGGTGCAGGATATCAACATCCTCGTCAAAGCCGATAGCGATGGTACTGCGGAAGCCTTGAAGGTTAACCTTGAGAAGATGTCTACCGACACGATCAAGGTGCATGTCCTTCTTGCGAGCGCCGGCGCGATCTCCGATAACGACGTCTTGCTCGCTAGCGCCTCGGGCGCCTTCATCTTCGGCTTCAACGTCCGCCCGGACGCCCGCGTCCGTCAAAAGGCGGAAGAGGCCCACGTCGAAATCCGCCTCCACAAGATCATCTATGAACTCTTGGATGACATGGAAAGCGCCATTAAGGGCATGGTCAAGGCCGAGGTTGTCGAAAAGGTAACCGGGCAAGCTGAAATCCGCCACATCTACAAGATCGGAAAAGTCGGGACCATCGGAGGATCTTACGTCACGAGCGGTCTCCTCAAAGCCAACGGCAAGATTCGCCTCATCCGCGATGGCGTTGTCATCTATGATGGCAAGCTCGGCTCCTTGAAACGTTTCAAAGACGATGCCAAGGAAGTCAAGGAAGGCTATGAATGCGGCCTTACCATCGAAGGCTACAACGACATCAAAGAAGGCGACGTCGTCGAAGGCTACGAAATGGTCGAAGAAGGGAGCGAAGCGTAATGGCCTCGCGCCAAGGCAGGGTCAAATCCTCGATCGCGCGCTACATCGCCGAGATCGTCCGCTCCGAGATCAAAAAGCCGAGCATCGGCTTGGTCTCCGTGAACGAAGTGATCGTCTCGGACGATTATTCCTACGCGACCGTCTACGTGAGTTTCCTCGATCCGAAATACCCTCATCAACGCTTGGAAGAACTCAAGAAGACCGAAGGGTTCGTTCGCTCTTCCCTTGCTAAGAAGCTATCGATCTACAAAGTCCCGAAGGTGAGCTTCGTCCTCGACGAGGCCGCGGAACGGGCGAGAAAGCTCGACGAAGCCTTGGCCAAGGAAGAAAAGGACCTTGCGGCCTTGGAAGAGTTGACCAAATAACCTTGAGCCCGGCCTCGCGCTGGGCTTTTTCTTTGCTTTCTTTGCTCCTTTCTTATATTCTTCGGTCATGAATATCCTTTTGTCTCCCGCGAAGATCATGATCGAAGAGCCAAACAAGGGGAATCGTCCCTTGTTTTACGAAGACTCCCTTGCCCTTCGGGAAGAGATCAAAACCTGGTCGAAAGAAGAGATGAAGAAGAGGTTCAAGGCCTCCGAGGCCTTGAACGAGAAAGCCTATGTTGCGTTTCATTCTCCATCCCCTTTAGGAAGGGCCTTGTTCGTCTATTCGGGGATCGCTTATCAGTACTTGGACGCGAAGAGTTTGAAAGAAGAAGAGCTTTCCTATCTCCAAGCACATCTTTGCATCCTTTCTGGCCTCTATGGTTTGCTTCGCCCATTGGATCAAATCGATTCCTACCGATTGATGATGGGGAGCAGGGGATCGTTCTTGGGAAAGAAAGATCTCTATGCTTTTTGGGGCGATCGCATCGCGAAGGAATTGGAGGACGATGTCACCTTGAATCTCGCGAGCGAAGAATACGCGAAAGCCGTAAGGCCGTATCTTCCGAAAGAAAAGTTCATCGACGTTTTCTTCGGCGAAGAAGAGAATGGCAAGCTCGTGGAGAAAGGGGTTTACGCGAAGATGGCACGAGGGCGCATGACCCGTTATTTAGCGGCAATCCAAGCGAAATCCATCGATGACGTCAAAGGATTCAATGAGTTAGGCTACGTCTTTGACGAAGAAAAAAGCCTTCCGACGAAGCTTGTGTTCGTAAAAGGCAAGATCGAGGAAGGCAAGAAAAAGCTGTTTGAACCCGATTGGTAAGGCTTAACGGAACACCCGTTTCGCATAGGCGATTTGCCCTTCTATTTCAACTTCGTAGAAACCTTCTTCTTGGAAGATTTCCGTGAAATTCTTTCCTGTATACAAAAAGAGGCAAGGGTTGTGGTTCTTGCCATGGATGGTCAAGAACAAGGAGAGCCAGATCCTGGCCTCTTTTTCTTTCTCAGGGAAGACGTCAAAAGAATGAATCCGGATTTCGTGAGGTGCTTCGTCATAGGCGATCGCCCCAAAGACTTTATGGTCTTGCTTAAGCAACAAGACTTTCTCGGCGGAAGAAGGAAGGAGGGGAAGGCCAAGATCTGAAGCTTCTTTTTGATAGGAAAGCGCTTGTTTTGCACTGAATAGAGGGGTCAAGCCATAGCCTTGGACTTCCATTGGGTGGGCTTCGATGTGCTCGAAATAGAGGCCGAAGTCCTCGTGGTGGTACAGCATGGAAGCGAGGTTTGCTTCCGCTTCCGGCCTTTCTTTATATAAAGAAGAAAGGCGTTCTTTGATATAGGCGCGTTCCGTCGCCCCATCGACGGGACAGATTCTCTCCATGACGGGAAGGTCCTCTTCCCTTGCCATGCCCCTTAGATCGCTTTCGGTCGCGAAGATAAGAGGACGGATGAAGGTGATGTCCGCGCGATCTAGATGCATCATCGGTTCGAAGGTTTGGACTCTGCCTCCATGGATCATGTTCATGAACAAGGTCTCGACCGCGTCGTCTTTATGATGGGCGAAGGCGACTTTGTTGCAGGCAAATTCTTTCGCCGCCGCGTTGATCGCGGCCTTTTTCATTCTCGAACAGATCGAACAAGGCAAATGATGGTCGTCTTTCGCGTTGGTCTTGAGAATCGGGTAAACCTCGCGCGAATCAACGACGCGAAGCTCGTAACCGAGTTCCTTGACCCATTCTTGGACCTTGGATGCGTCGAAGCCCGGGAAACCTAGGTCAAGGCAAATCGGGACGATCTCGAAGTCCTTGGAGGAGAACTTCCGGTAGAGATGCATGGCTTGGAGGAGGCAAAGGGAATCCTTCCCTCCCGAGATCCCAAGAGCGATGCGGTCTTTGGCATCGATCAGAGAGAACATCTCATCGGCTTTGCGGATGGAAGCGAGAACTTTTCGTAGATAACGCATGTCGTAATTATTGCATTTTCCGTCACGAAAGGGAAAAGGAGTTCGCGCCTTTCTTTCGTTTCTAGAAACGAGTATCATCCTAGGGTATGTCGAACGCTTCCGATTCCGGGCTTATCTTGATCGACAAACCCGAGGGGATGACCTCTCGCCAAGTCGATAACGCCATCCAAAAGATCTTCCATACGCGCAAAGTCGGGCACCTCGGGACCCTTGATCCTTTCGCGACCGGTTTGTTGATCGTCGCCGTCAACAAAGGGACGAAAGTCCTTCCTTTCTTGCAAGATGAAGAGAAAACCTACATCGCGACCTTGCGTTTAGGGCAAGGAAGCTCGACGGGGGATAAAGACGGAGAGCTCTTTCCCCTTGAAGATAAACAAGCGTTTACGAAAGCGGAAATCGAGGCGGTTTTGCCTTCATTTTTAGGAGAATCCACGCAGATCCCGCCGATGACAAGCGCCATCAAAGTCGACGGAACCGCTTTATATAAACTCGCCCATCAGGGCAAGGAAATCGAAAGGGAGCCTAGAAAGATTCGAATCGATGCCTTGAATTTCCTAAGTCTTAAAGGAAACGATTTGACCTTCATCACAACCGTATCCAAGGGGACGTACATCCGAGTTCTTGGAGAAGACATCGCGAAAGCGTTAGGAAGCAAGGGGCATTTGATTGCCTTGCGTCGCGTGAAGATCGGCGATGTCTCCGTGGATGACGCCATTCCCTTAGAGAAGGCAAATAAGACGAGTCTCTTGGATCCTGCGCCTTTCTTGTCTCGTTATCGGACCCACGTTTGTTCGATCAAAGAAGAGAAGGGCGTCCGGAACGGAAGTGCGTTGACTTTGCCTTATGGAGAAGAAGAGATCCTTGCTTTGTCGTCTGCCCACGAGGCTTTAGCGATTCTTGTTAAGAAGCCCAACGGCGATTATTCCGTGGCACGAGGTTTGTTTTGATGGAGATCTTGCGTTTTAAGAAAAACGAATTGCCTTCGAAACGAGAGAACCTCACGATGGTTCTTGGCTACTTCGATGGGATGCATCTCGGCCATCAATCGTTGTTTTTCCGCGCGAAGATGGCCGCGGATAATGAAAGCGCCGCCTTGTTTTTCACTTCCCTTCCGTTCAAGGGAAGCCAGACTTGTTTGACGAGCCTAGAGGACAAATTGCGTTTTGCCAATCAACTAGGGCTTGATGTTGCCTATGTCTATGAACCGGACGATGCCTTCTTCGCTTTATCGAAAGATGCGTTCATTGAAGACTTCCTAAAACCCCTTGGCGTCACCAAAGTCGTCGTCGGGGAGGACTATCGTTTCGGACGGAAGGCCGAAGGGAAGGTCGAAGACCTAAAGAGGGCCTTCGATGTTGAAGTCGTGCCCATGAAGGATTACGAAGGAAGCAGGATTTCCTCCTCGCGGATCAAGGAAACAATCAAAGAAGGGAACGTCGAAGATGCCTTCCAGATGCTAGGACGTCCTTATGAAATCATGGGCAAGATCGTCCACGGGAAGAAAAGAGGGAGGACCATTGGGTTTCCGACGCTTAATTTTGACTTATCCTCGCCTTATCTTCTTCCGAAAGACGGGATCTACGCGGGAATTGCTTATGTTCTTGGTTTGCCTCATTTAGCGTTGATCAACGTTGGAAAGAATCCGACGTTCAAGGAACTCGAAACTCCGTTGGTGGAAGCCCATCTCATTGATTACGATGGAGATGCCTATGGCAAAACCGTCTATCTCCAATTCTTGAAGCAAGGAAGAGGTGAAAAGACGTTCAAGGATCTTAATGCCTTGAAAGAACAACTTGAAATCGATAAGGAATGGCTCCTTGATTTGAAGTTACTAGAACGTAGATAAGAACAAGAAAAGAAACGATAACAACAAGAAAAGCGAAGCCCGGTTGAACTTCGCTTTTTGATTAGCTCTTTTCGGCTTCCGCGGCGGCCTTCTTCTTGGCGTCGAACTTCTTGCGGTCCGGTGTCGAGAGAATTCTCTTGCGCATGCGGAAGGCGTTCGGGGTGACTTCCACGAGCTCATCGCTGTTGATGTAGTCAAGACAGGCTTCAAGGGTCATTTTGCGTGGCGACTTGAGGACGACGGTCTGATCCTTGTTGGAGGAGCGGACGTTTGTCTGCGGCTTCGCGGCGGTGACGTTGACGGCGAGGTCGGTGGGGTAGCGGTGCTCCCCGACGATCATGCCTTCGTAGCAGGTAACGCCAGGTTCGATGAACATCGTGCCGTGCTCTTCGACCTTTTCGATCGAATACGGGGTCGAAGGCCCGTTGTCGACCGAGACGAGGACGCCGATCGGACGCTCGCCGACGGTCTTGCCATACATCGGGCGGTATTCTTTGAAGGTGTGGTTGATGATGCCATAACCCTTCGTAAGGGTGAGGAAGTTATTCACGAAACCTAGCAAACCACGGGAGGGGATCACGTAAGTCAAGCGGGTCGAGCCATTGGAATCGACCATGTCGGAGAGGGCGGCGCCACGCTCGCCCAAGGTCTGCATGATGTCGCCGACGAATTCGCTTGGGACGTCGATTTGGAGGTCTTCATACGGTTCGCATTTACGGCCATCGATCTCGCGGATGATGACGTGGGGCTTTGAAACTTCAAGTTCGTAACCTTCGCGACGCATCGTCTCGATCAAAACGCCGAGGTGAAGCTCGCCACGGCCAGAAACCGTCCAAGATTCGGTGTTCGGGATGCGGGAATAACGCAAGGAAACGTCGCGTTGGACTTCTTGGAACAAGCGGTCTTCGATAACGCGCGCGGTGACGAATTTGCCATCTTGTCCGCGCAAAGGACTCGAATTGGTGCCGAATTCCATCTGGAGGGTCGGTTCATCGACGCGAAGACGCGGGAGGGGATCGTTGATCCCTTGGGCGCAGAAGGTGTCGCCGACGGACATGTCGCTATAGCCCGCGATCGCGCAGATATCGCCGCATTCGACTTGGTCGACTTCAATGCGACGAAGTCCTTGGAAGGTGTAGAGCTTCATGATCTTGAAATCATGGCTGTTGCCTTGATCGTCGATATCGCTGATGGTCGCGCCGATTTTGGCGGCGCCACCACGGATCGTGCCGATGCCGATGCGACCGACGAAGCCGTTATAGTCGAGAAGGGCAGGCTGGAATTTAAAAGGCGCGGAAGGATCGCATTGGGGTTCGGGAATCTCTTTGAGGATTGTTTCGAACACCGCGTCCATGCCTGGAACTTGGGTCTCAAGTTCAGGGGAGAAGGAAGAAGTGCCGTTTAAGGCGCTCGTGTAGACGACTGGGAAATCGAGGAGGTCATCGGGTGCGCCGAGTTCGATAAAGAGCTCAAGGACTTCATCCACGGCCTTTTGAGGATCGGCGTTAGGACGGTCGACTTTGTTGATGACGACGATCGGCTTGATGTGGTTTTCAAGCGCGTTTTTCAAGACGAAACGCGTCTGCGGCATCGTGCCTTCGAAGGCATCGACGAGCAATAAGCACCCATCGACCATGTGCATGATGCGTTCGACTTCGCCACCGAAGTCCGCGTGCCCCGGAGTGTCGACGATGTTGATCTTGGTGTCTTTGTAGATGATGGAGGTCGTTTTCGAAAGGATCGTGATGCCACGTTCCCTTTCTTGGGGATTCGAGTCCATCATGCGGTCTTGGACCGCTTCGTTATCGCGAAAGGTTCCGGATTTGGTGAGAAGGGCGTTGACCAAGGTGGTCTTGCCGTGGTCGACGTGAGCGATGATCGCGATGTTTCTCATTTTCATAATCGGAATCTCCTTAGCGTTTATTGCCGGGTGTGATTTTAGGCTCACGCGCGCCTGAGTGCAAGAATATTGTGAAGAAAGCGGAAACATCCGAATGCCATTTTCCGTTTACAAAGGTGGAGCGATGATATTTTCATGACTGGAGAAATGTTGTTTTTGGCAGACAAAAGTATTGGTGTTGAAAAGCAAGAAAAGTATAGGCTTCTGAATTTTGCGTTCGCAAAAACACATTTTTGTCAAAATGCGAACGCAAATTGAAAAGACGTTTTCAAAAAATCCTCTTGGAGTGTGGATTACCAAAATTTAAACGATGCTTGAACAATGGGAGGAAGTCCGTGTTACAAAAAAGGATAATCCAAAGCAAAAGATAGACGATGAATCCAAATGTATGAGGAATGTTTGCCGTATGCATAAACCTTCTTTGTTCAAGCTTGTCTTAGATCGACGTCTCGCACGTACGAATATAAGTAAATTTTTTGGCACTCTACAATTTTTCCGGAATGATCCTTTTTTGCTTGCGCCCCCTTCGGGGAATCGGTATATTTATCGGGCAGCTTTCCGTTGCGGTGACCGTCTCCTCGATCCCGCTTGGGAAAGCCAAGTACAATGAAAGGAGAAAAACACCATGGCTCTTAAGAAAGAAGAGACCTCCGCGATCATCAAGGAGTTCGGAAAAGACGAGAAGGACACCGGCAGCGCCGAAGTCCAAATCGCGCTTCTCACCGCTCGCATCAAGGATCTCACCGTCCACCTTCAAACCAACAAGCAGGACGCCGGCGCCCGCCGCTCCCTCCTCATCTTGGTTGGCAAGCGTCACAGCCTTCTTGACTACCTTCGCAGCACCGATGCCGACCGCTATGCGGCCCTCGTCGCCAAGCTTGGTCTCCGCAAATAAGCAGACGCAAGTAAATCGGGCCTCCTCACGAGGCCCTTTTTCATCGAAACACCCGTGAATTCCAACGAACAGTCCAACCAAAAACGCGAGCGCATGCTCCATGGCTCGATCCCAAAGCTCATTCTGTCTTTGGCGGTCCCCGCGATCGTTGCGATGGTCATTACGAACATCTACAACACAGCGGACTCCTTTTTCCTTGGCCGCGTCTCGACGGCGGCTTCCGCCGCGGTCGGCGTTTCCTTTTCCTACATGGCCTTGATCCAAGCCTTTGCCTTCTTCTTTGGCCAAGGGAGCGGAACCTTCATCTCCAAGGCCCTCGGCAAAGGAAAAGTAGAAGAAGCGAAGCAGATGGCAAGCCTTGGCTTCTTCGCCTCGTTGATCTTCGGCCTCGTGTTCATGATCGTTGGTTTGGCGGCGATGGATCCTTTGCTTCGCCTTATGGGGGCAACGGATACCTCGATCGGGCCGGCGAGAGGCTATTTTGCCTTCATTTGCATCGCCGCGCCCTTCATCATGGGGTCGATTGTCTTGAACAACCAGATGCGCTTCCAAGGGAATGCTTTGTTTTCGATGATTGGGATCGGCTTAGGCGGAATATTAAATATCGCGATCGATCCTTTGTTTATCTTCGTTTTCGATATGGGCGCGATGGGGGCGGGTCTAGCGACTTGCCTTAGCCAAATCGTTTCCTTCATCCTGTTGCTTTTCCTATCAAGAAGAAAGGGCAACATTTCGATATCCTTTAAGAGTTTCAAGGTCTCCAAGGACCTCTTATGCCAGATGTGGAAAGGTGGCGTTCCCAGCCTTTTCCGTCAAGGGCTTATGTCCGTGGCGGGGATCTGCTTGAACCAAGCCTGCGCCATGGCGATGGCGGGCAGCAGCAGCGAAGACGTCGATAGCGCGATCGCCGCCTTCGCCGCGGTCACCCGTTTATTGAACCTCGCTTCCTCGATCGGGATTGGGATCGGGCAAGGGTTCCAACCCGTCTGCGGATTCAATTACGGGGCCAAGGAATATAAGCGCGTCAAACAAGCCTTCTTCTTTTCGCTTGGTATTGCGACCGGGTATGCGGCGATCATGGCGGTGATTGGAATGATCTTCCCGCGTGAACTCGTCGCCTTTATTCGAAGCGAAGACCCCTTATTGCTTGAAATCGGCGCCAAAGCCTTGCGCCAAGAAGCCTATGTCTTCGTTCTTCTAGGAGGGACGGTCATCCCGAATATGTACCTCCAAACGATCGGGAAGAGCTTCCCCGCGAGCTTGACCGCGATGGCAAGAAGTGGACTCTTCTATATCCCTTTGCTTTTCCTTTTTGGCTCTTCATGGGGGATCGCCGGCCTTCAATGGGCCCAGCCGATCGCCGAGGCCTTGTCTTTCCTTTTATCCTTCCCTTTGGGCTTATTCTTCCTTTTCCGGATGGGAAATAAAAAAAGAAGTGGCGCCATCTCAAGAATGAGATCGCCATATAACCCCTAGTCGATCACTCTTAAGAGTGGTATCCTTTTGCCGTTAATTTGCAAAAGGAAAAAAGAATGAAGCAAGTATTCGAAACCGAATTCGCTGGAAGAAAGCTCTCTGTGGAGAGCGGCGAAATCGCCAAGCAAGCCGATGGCTCGGTCTTGGTTCGTTTCGGCGACACCGTGGTTTTGGCCACGGCCTGCTGCGCCGATGAACCCAAGGAAGGCGACTTCTTCCCCCTTACCGTCAACTACGAGGAAAAATCCTACGCCGTTGGCAAAATCCCTGGCTCCTTCCTCCGTCGCGAGGGACGCCCGGGCGAGCATGCGACGCTCTCCGCTCGCTTGATCGACCGTCCGATCCGCCCGCTTTTCGCCGAAGGATTCCGCAACGAAGTCCAAATCGTCGCGACCGTCATGTCCTGCGATCGCGATAACACCCCCGAGATGACCGGGATGCTTGGCGCTTCCTTAGCGCTTTGCACCTCCGACATCCCCTTTGATGGCCCGGTCGCCGGCGTCTATGTCGGACGCGTCAACGGCGAGCTCGTCATCGATCCGACCGAAGAACAACGCGAGATCTCGGACATCGACCTCGCGGTCGCCGGCACCGAAGAAGCGATCATGATGGTCGAAGCCGGCGCTGCCGAAGTCCCCGAAGAAGAAATGCTCGACGCCATCATGTTTGGCTTCGAAGCGATCAAGAAGCTCTGCGCTTGGCAAAAAGAAATCATCGCCAAGATCGGCAAACCGAAGCGCGAAATCCAACTCTACCAAGCCGATCCGACCATCAAGGCCGATATCGAAGATCGCATCGGTGAGCGCCTCAAGAAGGCCATCTCGATCTTCGACAAGCTCGAACGCCAAGACGCGGTCGACGCTTTGAAGAAAGAGATCATCGATGATTACGATCACCGCGAATACGAAGACGAGCACGACCACAAGATGTCGATGCTCATGGTCAACGACATCCTCGAAGGCATGGTCGCCAACGAAGTCCGCCGCTTGATCACCGACGAAAAGATCCGTCCCGACGGACGTAAGGTCGACGAGATCCGTCCGCTCGATTGCCAGGTCGACCTCTTGCCCCGCGCCCATGGCTCTGCCATGTTCACCCGTGGCCAGACCCAGGTCATTGGCACCACGACCCTTGGTCCGCTAGCCGACAAGCAATTGATCGACAACCTCACGAGCGAAGAAGAACGCCGCTTCATGCATCACTATAACTTCCCGCCTTACTCCGTTGGCGAGATCGGACGCATGGGTTCCCCCGGCCGCCGCGAAATCGGCCACGGCAAACTTGGCGAGCGCGCCCTTAGCTACGTCCTCCCGAGCGAAGAAGAATTCCCCTACACGATCCGCTGCGTCGCGGACGTCGTGGAATCTAATGGCTCTAGCTCCCAGGCCTCGATCTGCGCGAACTGCATGTCGCTTATGGCTGCTGGCGTCCCCATCAAGGGCATTGTCTCCGGCATCGCCATGGGCTTGATCTCCTCTGGCCCGTTCGACGGCAAGCATCCCTACACCATCCTCACCGACATCCAAGGTTTGGAAGACCACTTCGGCGATATGGACTTCAAGTGCGCCGGCACCGCGAAAGGTTTAACCGCCCTTCAAATGGACATCAAGATCCACGGCGTCACCCGCGAAGTGCTCCACGAAGCCCTTGAACAAGCTAAGCGCGCCCGCGCCGAAATCCGCGAAGCGATTGCTGCCGTCATCCCTGAACCCCGCAAGGAAGTCTCGAAGTATGCGCCTAAGATGGTCACCTTCAAGATCCCGACCGAAAAGATCCGCGAGGTCATCGGCAAGGGCGGAGAAACCATCCAAGGCATGGTCCGCGCCTGCGATAACGCCGCGATCGATGTCGCCGAAGATGGCACCATCACGATTTACCACAGCAACCAAGAGATGATCGCGAAAGCCAAAGCGATGATCGATGAGATCTGCCGCGAAGCCCGCGTCGGCGAGATCTTCGACGGGGAAGTCACCCGCGTGGAAGATTACGGCGCCTTCGTCAACCTCTTCGGCGATTGCGATGGCCTTTGCCACGTCTCCCGCCTCAAATGGGATTACGTCGAGAACGCCGCGGACCTCGTCAAGGTCGGCGACCACCTCAAGGTCGTCGTCATCGGCTTGGACGAAAAAGGCAAGGTCAAGGTTTCTCACCGCGAATTCGAGGAGAAGCCCGAAGACTATGTCGAACGTCCGGAGCGCGAACCGCGTCCAAAGGGACACGGCGGATTCAAAGGCAAGGATCGCCGCGACGATCGCCGTCCGAACCACGGACCGCGTGGCGGGGATCGCAAGCCGCGTAACGAATAATCGCTGAAACGCAAATAAAGGGGCTGTAACATGTTCAACGGACAACGTTGGCTTGTTACGGCCTCTTTTTTGACCTTTGGTAGCGCAATTCCCTTTTTGCACAAGAGAAGAAAGCAGATGGTTTCGCGTCCCGTATGATAATATTGAATCGCAAGCGCCTTATGGGAGAGGCGTTTTGCGCCAAGAGGCGCTCCGGGTTCGAATCCCCGGGCGCTTTTTCTTTGGGAAAATGAAAAAACGGTAGCTTAACGCACCTAGAAGGTTCGTTTTGTTGCAGCCTTGTTGGCTTTATAAGGTATAGAGGAAGGCTCTTAAAGCCCTTAGGTCATGCAAAGAAGCGATCTCTTCCTTGGATTTTCCTTTGAATGCTTTCTCGAATTTCCCAAAGATCTTTTTCTGCGGACCTTCAAGATCGTAGAAGGTTTCTTCCCTCTCCTCCTCGGAGGCGAGGAAGGGGGCGATGAATCTTCGGGCGTAGGCAAGGATCGTGGTTTCGATCCAATAATCGATTTCTGTATCCTTGGGCTCAATCTTTAATAAGCGTAGATATAAGGGTAAAGCGTCGTCCGCGTTGTGCCATAGATCGGCGAAGACGTAATCGTAAGGACCGTGACTTGGATAGTTGAAGGCGTTTTCGAAATGGATGTGGATCTTTTCTTTATGGGGAAACTTGGGAAGGAGGGTTTCCGTAAAGAATTGGATGATGGAAGGATCTTTTTCGAAGACGTCGACCGAGATGACCTCGTCCTTCATGGAAACCATATAGGCGTAATAACCCAAGCCAAGACCTAGGGTCGCGACGCGTCCATGGGCCCTGTTGATGGGATCTTTCATCGTGTTGATTTCGTGAGGAAGGAGGCTCATCCAAGGGCTTCCGTCTTTATAGAGGATCCAGGTATCATAGCACTCGATAAAATAACCAAGAGGCGAGACATCGTTGATTCCATCGACGATTTTTTTGTCGTCGAGAAGGAAGAAGGCATAAGGGAGTACGTTATAGAAGGAGAAGTGGACGTGATTATGGTCATAATCTCCGATTGAGGAGAGAAGCTTCCCGTAAGGGTTCGAGGCGTAATCTTCTACCTTTTGGGCTTGGATTGAAATGAAATCCTCTTCCAGAAGGGTTTGATAAGCTTCTTGATCTTCGGGCTCACCAAAATCCTTAAGAAGAGCTTTCACGCTTTCGTAAATGGTTCCATGCCCTTCCTGATTGATCAAGAATTGATATTGAAGATCCGAAAGAGGGAAAAGGCATTGATTAAAGAAAGCATCCGCGTCTTCGCCAAGGTAGATCGTCTTGAGGACGTCGTCTGGGGTTAGGGTCGATCGATTCGCCATGGCTTGAGTTTACGTTCCAAAAACAAAGGGGTCAACGCGAAACGGACCCAAAAAAGAGTTCAAAGTTAGGAAAAGAAGGAAAAGCGATGTCTTTCCCTTTCGGGAAGGCGAAGAATGCGCCTATAATAATCTTGTTATGAAAGATATCGTCATTGTTGGTGGCGGGGTCGTAGGTGCCTTCATCGCCCGTTATTTATCAGCCTATGAGGCAGACGTCCTCCTTCTTGAGAAAGAAAACGACGTTGGGGACGTCACGTCGATGGCAAACTCGGCGATCGTCCATTCCGGGGATGACCCGATCCCCGGAACGTTGAAAGCGAAATTCAACGTTTTGGGCAACGCGATGTTCACGGAGATCTCCAAGGATTTGGATGTATCGTTTGGCCGTTGCGGGTCGATCAACCTTGCGATGGATGAATCGCAGCTTCCCTTGCTTAAGGAATTGGAAGAGCGTGCGAAGAAAAATGGCGTTCCCACGAAGGTTTTGACGAGGGAAGAAGTCTTGAAGATCGAACCAAACGTCACCCCCAAGGTCGTCGCGGGCCTCTTTTGCCCGACCGCGGGCGTCGTAAATCCCTTCACATTGACGGCTCATGCGATGGAAAACGCCTGCGATAACGGCGTTGAACTCCATCTCCAGGAAGAAGTCATCGACATCAAACGTCAAGGCGATATCTTCCTTGTGGTCACGAACAAAACAACCTATGAAACCCGAATGGTGATCAACGCCGCGGGCTTGGCTTCGGATAAGATCGCGGCGATGATCGAAGATATCGATTGGAAAATCCAACCGCGTAAAGGCGAATACTTCGTCTTGGACCATTACGCCCCAGGGCTTGTGAACCATGTCTTGTTCCCGCTTCCGACGAAGAAAGGAAAGGGCGTTTTGGTGACGATGACGACCTCAGGGAACTATCTTGTCGGACCCTCCTCGGAATTCGTCGATGATGGCGAAGATTGGGCAACGGATACGCCGACGCTAACTTCGGTCAAGGCGCAAGCGAAGGAAATGGTGCCAAGCATCCCCTTCCAAGAACAGATCCGCGTCTTTGCTGGGCTGCGCTCAACGCCGACCACGGGCGATTTCATCATCGAAAGCAGCAAAACCTATAAAGAATTTATCAACGTTGCGGGCATTGAGTCGCCTGGTCTTGTTTCCGCGCCGGCGATTGGCAAATACGTCGCCGATGAATTGGCGGCCAAGATCCTCAATTTGAAAGCAAAGAAAGACTGGAACCCGAAGATTCGACCGTATACCCATTTAGCAAAGCTCAATAACGAGCAACGGAACGAATTGATCCAAAAGGATCCTAGTTTCGGCGAGATCGTCTGCAACTGCGAGAAAGTGAGCGCTGGCGAGATCAATGAAGTCTTAAATCGCAGCGTTCCGGCTTATACGGTGAAAGCCGTGAAGAAGCGCACGCGCGCGGGCTTTGGCAAATGCCAAGGCGGCTTCTGCCAACCCAAAGTTCTCAATTTGATCGCAAAACGCTTCGGCGTAACCCCCTTGGACGTCCTCTATGGACGTGCCAATTCGAGAGTTCTTGAAAAGGAGTCCAAAGAATGAAAACCATCGATTTGGTGATCATCGGCGGGGGTTCCGCCGGCATGGCGGCTGCCGTTTCGGCCTATGATCAAGGAATTCGCGATATCCTGATCCTCGAACGCAGCGATGTGCTGGGAGGCATTCTTAACCAATGCATCCATAATGGTTTTGGACTCCATGAATTCAAAGAAGAATTGACCGGGCCAGAGTTCTTGTTCCGTTTCGTGGATCAAGTAAAGGAAAGAAAGATTCCTTACGAGCTTCAAGCGACGGTTCTTTCGATTAGCCCGAACAAAGTCGTGAGTTACATCTCTCCGAAAGGAAGCTTTGAGATTCAGGCCAAAGCCCTTGTTGTCGCGACCGGATGCTACGAAAGAAGTGCTGGCGCGATTGGGATGCCGGGGGAACGCCCTGCCGGCGTCATTTCCGCGGGGCAGGCGCAGCTATATCTTAACCAACACGGCTATTTGGTCGGGAAGAAGGTCTTCATCCTGGGATCGGGCGATATCGGCTTGATCATGGCTCGACGCATGACCCTTGAAGGAGCGAAAGTTCTAGGCGTTGCGGAACTCATGCCTTATAGCAATGGATTGGAGCGCAACATCCAACAATGCTTGAAGGATTTCAACATCCCTCTATACCTCTCCCATACCGTGACGAACGTCATTGGCAAAGGGAAACTCGAAGCGATTGAGATCTCGCAAGTCGATGAGCATTTGCAGCCCGTTAAAGGCACGGAAAAACGTTTTGATGTCGATACCTTGCTTCTTTCGATTGGGTTAATCCCAAACAACGGACTATTGGACAAAATGGGCGCGAAAAAAGGAAAGACCCGTGGCTCAGAAGTCGATGATTCTTTGGAAACGACGATTCCTGGCGTCTTCTCTTGCGGCAATGTTCTCCACGTTCATGACCTTGTGGATTATGTCGTTGCCGAAGGAAAAACGGCAGGCATCTCCGCTGCCAAATATCTTAAAGGCGAGGAGAAGGGGCATAAGGAAATCGAGACCATTGCAGGTCCTGGGATTGGTTACGTTGTCCCAAGCAGAGTCAATGTTGAAGATAAGGAAGGAAGCGTGGAATTGAAGTTCCGCGTGTCCCGTCCATCCAAGAATGTTTACGTTGAGTACTCTCAAGGCGATAAGGTCTTGATGAAAGTCTTAAAACTTGCGATTATTCCAAGTGAAATGGAAATATTCAAGTTGCCTAAAAAATTACTAATAAACGACCAAGAACCTATCAAGGTGTCTTTGGTGGCTAAGGAGTGAAACTTATGGCCATTGAATTGACTTGCATCGTTTGCCCCCGCGGTTGCCGCTTGCTCGTGGATGAGAATCTAAACGTCACGGGAAACTCTTGCCCCCGCGGTGCGGCCTATGGGAAACAAGAGATTATGGATCCTCGTCGTACCCTCACTTCCACGGTGCGTTGCGACTCCAAACAATTCTCCGTTTGCCCGGTGAAAACGAGCGGCACGGTCCCAAAGGACAAAGTGCTTGACGTGATGAAAGCCGTTAATGGTGCCGTCGCGAAAACTCCGGTGCACCGCGGCGACATCATTGTCAAAGATATCGCGGGAACGGGGGTTGATCTTGTTGCAACCCGCGACTTGATTGATTAAGGAAATATTTGCCTTATAGAAAGGAAACCCATTGAGAGCGATTGTTATCAGTGACATCCACGGTCGCTTGGAGACTGTCAAGAAATTGGATAGCCTCTTTTCGGCGTTCTCGCCGGACTATATCCTCTTTTTAGGCGACGCTTTGAATAACGGTCCTCGCAACGGTGTTCCTTTTGATTATGACCCGATGGGATGTGCAACCATCCTCAACAAATGGGCAAAGAAGATCGTCGCGGTTCGCGGAAATTGCGATTCGCGCGTCGACCAAACGTTGCTACATTTCAATATTTCCGAGGATTCGAAAGTCACCTACCTTAATGGATACCGTTGCGATTTGATCCACGGCGACTTGCTTACGAGCGATTTGCTTGAGGTCGAACGCGGGGACATCCTCTTGTTTGGGCACACGCATGTGTATATGCTCAAAAGGGCCGATGGCGTCGTCTATTTCAACCCGGGTTCCGTTTCCTTTCCGAAAAACGGGAATCCTCCGACTTATGGGGTGATCGATGGCCTTCGCATCGAAATCCGCAACCTCGACGACGATTTACCGTTGACGAGCCTTGAACTTTATTAATGAAACTACCTTCTAAGGAGTTACTATGCCAGAAACGATTAAAATTATTCCTCTTGGTGGCCTCGACGAAATCGGCAAGAGCATGATCTGCGTTCAGATCAACGAAGAAATTTATGTGGTCGAAGCGGGTGCTTTGGTCCCAGATAAGACGATGCCCGGCATCGACTACGTAATTCCGCGGACCGATTATCTCGAAGAGCACAAGAAGAACGTGAAGGCTTACATCGTCCTTCACGGTCACGACGATGAAATCGGCGCCCTGCCTTTTATCTATGATTCGGTTCCCGCTCCGGTTTATGGCACGCAAATCAGTCTTCGCATGCTGAAGATCTTCACCCAACACGTGAAGAAAGACCCAAGCGTCTATGACTTGCGGCCGCAGCCCGCGACTTCGGCTTTCAATATCGGACGCCGCCGTTTCCATTTCTTCCATACCGCCCATAACATCGCGGATTCCGTTGGCCTTGCCATCGAAACTGAATACGGCAACATCGTCTTCACCGGCGATTTCGTCATCGAAAATAGTGCGGATCCAGCCTATTTATGCGACATGAACGCGATCGCGAAGCTTTCCGAAATGCCGACCCTCGCCCTTTTAAGCGAATCGACTTTCGCGGAACGCCCGGGCTATACCGCGCCTTTGTATAAACTGACCCCACATATCGAAGATGCCTTCAAGAATGCGCAAGGTCGCATCTTTGTCTCTCTTTTCTCCACCAATTTCTACAACATGGAGGAAATCGCCCGCTTGGCGGTGCGCTACAAGAAGAAGATCGTCTGCTACGATGCCTCGACGAAGGCGACGATCGACGAAATCGCTTCCTGCGGGCAGAACATCATCCCGCCCGATAATTATGTTTCTAGCGATGATGTCCTCCGCTACCGCGATGCCGATCTCGTCGTCTTGATGCTTGGATATGGCTCAAGGCTTTTCCGCAAGATCGCCTTGCTCGCCTCGGGGCAAAACGAAGACCGCAGAATCCGTTTAAAGGATACGGATACCTTCGTCATGGCCGCCCCGAGCAACGACAACACGGAAGTCGAATATTCCGATGCCGCCGATGAACTCTATCGTTCCCCGGCCAAAGTCTTGATCGTTCCGAAGAAACAATTCTTGAGGATGCACGCATCCGAAGAAGACCTCAAGATGATGGCCTCGATCCTCAAGCCGAAGTACTACATTCCGGTCAAAGGACTTTATAAGGAGCTGCTCGCAAATGCGCAACTTGCCCTCTCCATGGGCATCAACTTGACCCACAGCACCGTCTTCGTCCTTGAAAACGGCTTGGTCGTCCAATTGGATGACAAGATGGGCAAACTCACCGGCGAAAAAGTGGTGCACGGCGACATCATGATCGATGGCGCAGGCGTAGGAGACGTCTCCCCCGCCGTCTTGGAAGATCGCCAGCGCTTGGCGGAAGGCCTCGTGATCGTCGCGGCGACCTTATCGCGCAGCAAAGGCGTCTTGGTCGCAGGACCCGACGTTCAAATGAGAGGTTTTGTCTTTGGGAAAGATGCGGATTTGATCAACCGCGAGGTGACTAAGACCTTTGAAATCACCTTGGCGGAGTTGATCCGCGGTCATACGTACAACATCGAAGAGATCCGTCAAAACGTCTATGAAAAGACGGCGAGAACGATCCGCAGATTGAGCGGCAAAGAACCGATGGTCCTCCCCTTGCTCGTTGAGATCGCTTAATCTGAATTATGGAAACAAACGCTTCAAGAAATTGGGGCGTTTTTTCTTGCCGTTTGCCCTTTTCTTGCGCAAGGATTTATTTATAATAAATGAGCCTATGTCGAAGAGGAAAGAAACCAAACCCGTCTCTCCAGAAAAGCTTGCAAAAGCCGCCGGCGTTTTCTTGTTTTTGCTGGGGCTCCTTTTGGCGTTCTCGCCCTTTTCAAGGCTTTGGGGCCTTGCTTTCCTCGCCTATTTGCCCTTTGGTCTATCTTCTTTCCTCTTTTTGATTTTCGTCCTCCTTTTTGAAGGCGCGTTGCTTTGCCTCAAGGGCAGGATCAAGTGGAAGATGCCCCTTCGCATTTGGTTTGGCTTGCTTTGCTTGATGATTGGCCTTTCCTTGCTTTTCTCTTACGCCTATTCAAGTCCTGACATTTCGAACTTTAGCGAATTCTTCCCTTCTTTCTTCAAGGCGGGCGAAGAACGGCTTGGCTATTTCACCCATCTTGAGATCTATGGCGGTGTCCTTGGCTACGTCTTGGATGGCTTGATGTTACCTCCGGCGGGTTTAGCGGCCTTCCTCCCGGTCGTGATCGTCGTTTTATTGGCGGCCTTCCTTCTTTTCTTCTTCCCGGCGATCGTCCGTTTGATCAAAGACGCGAAAGCACGTGCCGCGATCACCAAGGCGAGAAGAGAAGAGATCCGCGAACAAGAGAGAAAGCGCCTTGAAGCGGCGAATGAGGAGATGACCGATCTTGGAGATCTCCCTTTCCCCAAAGCTCCGACGATCCCCCTGCCGCCAGAAGAAAAGACCATTCCCGTGTTCCGTTACGAACGCCCCACGGAGGCTTTCTATCCTCAAAAGGAAGAAGAGGAGGTCTCTGAGATGGAGGAATCTAAAGAAGAAGAACCCGCGGCTCGTACCTTCGTTCGCGCCTCGCAAGCGCCTTACGAAATCCATCAAGGCGCGCAGGAAATTCAGAAAGCGTCCCCGGATAGCCTTGCCCCGGGCTTGCCTCGTGAAATCCCGGGGATGGATCCTTCTCTTTACCATTCCAACCCGATTCAGCACATGGGCCTCCAACCGGCGTATTTGATGGATGAAGAAAACGCCGAGCCCAAGGCCGTCCAAGAGGAAAGCACCCTTTCGCCTTCTTTCATTGAGGATCGCGTTGAACCGGCCTATCCGCCGGAAACGAAACAAGAGCCGATCCCCGAGCCCATGAAAGAAGAATCTGCCGTTCCCGAAGCGCCGATCTTTGAAGAACCGATCCAGAAAGCAGAACCCGTTAAGGAAAAACCGCTTCCTGAACTTAAGATCGTTCCTGAGCCCAGACCTGCGACTCCCTTAAGCGAAGCCGAGCCCTTCGAGGACTTGGTCGCCAGCATGGAGGAAGAAGATTCTTTCATCCCCGATCTTGGGGAAGCGGGTCTTGCTCCTGCCTCTTCGTTTGAAGAAAAAGCTATGGAAGAAAGACCTGCCATGGTTAAGGAAGAAGAACCCGCGCAGAAACCCGTTCCCGAAGTCAAAGAAACGCAAAAAGCGGTTGTTTCCACGCCTGCCCCTGAAGCAAAGCCCGCTCCAACGCCAAAGCCTGAGCCTGCTCTGCAGCCTGCGCCAAAGCCCGTGGAATTGCCTCCTTATGAACTTCCGACCCTTGATCTGATCAATCAACCAAGCGAAGAAGACAACGAAGTGCGCGAGCAGCTCGAAAAAGAAACCGAGGAGACTTCGCAAGTGATCAACGAGTTCTTCGAGGAATTCGGCATTCGCGCGGAAGTCGCTAACGCCACGATCGGGCCTTCGATCACCGTTTATGAAATCCACCCGGATCAAGGTGTTTCCGTCACCAAGATCCGCCAGGTCGTCAATGACTTGGACGTCCGTCTTGGCGGTATCACGAGCCGTTTCACCGACCGCGTCTTAGGCACGCGCAACTGCTCCGTCGAAGTCCCGAACAAGACCCGCCGCATGGTTTCTTACCACGAGGTTTTGAGCAAGCTTGGCACGAAATACCCCTTGATGGTGCCTTTCGGAATCGATGTCCGCGGGGATCTTATCCAATCTTCGCTCCGCAAATTCGTCCACATGCTTGTCTGCGGCATGACGGGCTCTGGCAAATCCGTCTTCATGCAAGCCGTGATCTGCTCGATCATTATGCGCCACACGCCGGATGAAGTCCGCTTCCTTTTGGTCGACCCGAAGCGCGTCGAATTCCGCAAATACGTCGATATCCCTCACTTGCTTTGCCCCGTTGTCACCGATGCGAGAAAAGCGGTCGTAGCCTTGCAGAAACTCTGCGAGGAAATGGATGCTCGCTACGACGCCTTCTACGATGCGAGCGTTCGCGACATCGAAGGCTATAACGTCTACGCCAAAGCTCACGGTCTTGAGCCGATGCCTTATATCGTCACGGTCGTCGATGAATACGCCGACTTGACCATGGTCTGCAAAGAAGTGCACGAATCGATCGCGCGTTTGGCCGCCAAGGCGAGAAGCTGTGGCATCCACCTCATCATCGCGACCCAGCGTCCCTCCGTCGACGTTATCAGCGGCACGATCAAATCGAACATCTCGACCCGCGTTGCTTTGCGCGTCAAGAAGGACGTCGACTCGATGACGATCATCGACGAAAAAGGCGCCGAAGGCTTGCTTGGCTATGGCGATATGATCGTTGACTGCGGCGAAATCTCCCCGAACGCCCGCCTTCGTGCCCAGGGTTGTTACATTACCGACGAAGAAATCGATCGCATCGCCGAAGACGCCAAGAGCAAGCGTCCACAGAAATTCTACGATCGCTTCTTGGATCTTGAACCGACGCCCGAGCCAGAAGAAGCGCCCGCTTCCCAAAATAGCGCCGCCGTAAGGGAAGAAGCCTTCGAAGGACGTTACGAACAGGTCCGCGCCTACGTCATGACCCGCGATTACGCTTCGATCTCGTTGATCCAACGCGAGTTCAACCTCGGCTACCCGCGTTCGAGCCAATTCTTCCGCCGTCTCAAGGAAGAAGGAATCATCGGCGATGGCGGCGCGAGCAACAACGCCAAAGGATCGCCTGTCTTAATCCACGAATTCCCGGAAGAGGAAGGCAATATCCTCAACGTGCCTGATCTTGATTCCTGATAAATTTTTATGAAAAACAACACCTACATTCAAGCCAAATTGATCGCCTGGGACCGCATCCGCGTCGGTATTTTCTCTGACGTTCCTTGGAGCAAGCTCGATGCCTCACTTCTTATTGGCGATGCCAAAGAGCCCCTTCCTTTGACGCTGATCAAGAACTCAACCCTTGGGCCTTACGCGGTCGTCGAATATCAACTTCCGAAGCCCATTCGCCTTGGCGAGCATTATCGCTTGTTCACCCCGGGCTTTGGGATTCTTCCGATCGACGTATCCGACGCGCCTTTCTTCCCGGGCTTTGATGAAGCCTTCACATATGAAGGAAACGATTTAGGCGCGGTTTATTCGAAAAAGGCGACGACCTTCAAGGTTTGGGCGCCTTTGGCGAGCGTCGTCTATTTGAAGATCCGCCTCCCGAAGCATTCCATGTTCACCCTCTTTGAGATGAAGCGTGAAGAGAAGGGCGTTTATGCTTTGGGGCTAGAAGGCGATTACGATGGGTGCGAATACCGTTACGTCGTCTGCAACAGCGAGGCGATGAGCGAAACTTCCGATCCTTACGCGAAGGCAAGCGGCCCGAACGGCAAAAGCTCCTACGTTTTGGACTTTTCTTCATTCAATGACATTAAGACCCACGAAGAGGCCTTGCCCCGTTTTGAATCCTTGACGGACGTCATCGTCTATGAAGCTCATGTTCGCGATTTGACGATCTCCTCCCACACGGACATCCTCCATAAAGGGAAATTCCTTGGGATGATCGAAAAAGGCAGGAAAAGCGACCGAGGTTTGCCTGCGGGCTTCGATTACCTAACTTCCCTTGGCTTTACCCATCTCCAACTGCTCCCGATCTACGATTATCAAACCGTCGATGAATTGCATCCGGATGGGAAGTACAATTGGGGGTATGACCCCGCCCAATACTTCGTCCCGGAAGGAAGCTATGCAAGCAACGTCCTGGATCCTAGGTCCAGAGTCGCGGAATGCAAAAAGATGATCAGCGCCTTCCACGAAGCGGGTATCCGCATCGTCATGGACGTCGTTTTCAATCACGTTTATGAGGCGAGGAGATCCGTCTTCGACGCGATCGTCCCGAACTATTATTTCCGCAAGAACGCCGATGGGCGGAGAGCGAACACGAGCGGTTGCGGCAATGACCTAGCCAGCGAGCGCCCGATGGTGCGCAAACTTATCCTCGATGCCTGCGCTTGGTGGCAGGATTTCTATCACGTTGACGGCTTCCGTTTCGATTTGATGGGCATTATTGACGTCAAGACGGTGCAGCAAATCGAGAAACGGGCCAAGGCCAAAGACCCATCGTTTGTCGTCTATGGCGAAGGATGGAACATGGGCGGACAAGTGAAAGAGCCCCTTGCCCATAGCGGGAACCACGCCTTGCTCCCGGGCTTTGGCTTCTTCAACGACACCTATCGCGAAGCGGCGAAAGGTTTCTGGGCGGGCAACTTCGATTGCTTGAGGGATTATGAATTCTCAATCGTTTCGAGCTCCCTTCCCTTCCATCGCGGACCCTTGTTCCTCGATGCAAGGCAGACCGTGAATTACATCGAATGCCACGATAACGCGACCTATTTCGATGTTCTTAGCGCGCGAAGGAAAGACCTTGACGAAGGCAAGAAATGCGAGCTTGTCTTGGCAAACTCCGCGGCGATCCTTCTAAGCTTTGGCATTCCCTTCCTCCACATGGGACAAGAAATCGCCGCTTCGAAGTTCAACGAAGAGAACACCTATAACCTCGGGGATCATTACAATAAGTTCTCTTATCCCTTGTTAGCGGAACGGAAAGAGATGGTTGAGATCCTTTCTCACTTCATCGAATTCCGTAAGAAGATGCGCTTTTTGCACGTTTACGACCCAAAAGTCATCGACGAATCCGTCTTCATCAGCGATCACGACGGCTGCATCCATCTCTCGGTTTTGAACCCGACCTTGATCGCGCCTTATCAATATTTAGAGATGTTCTTTAACCCAACCGATCACGAGATCCGTTTCACGCTCAAGGTGCCGCAACGCGTCTTGCTTTGCACCCGTCCCGCCGCGAAAGGCGAGAAAGGGGATGTCATCGTCCCGGCGAGAAGCACCCTCGTCACCGGAAGATAAGAAAAGGAGGAGACCTTTATGAATCCACGTCGCGGCGACGCTGCAAAATCTTCTAGCTTATCCCTTGCAAAAACTTTGGCGACCTCTTTGATCATCGCTGCCCTCATCTCGGCGGCAGCCTTGGTCTTTGCCCTCACTTCCTTTTATAAAGGATACGAAGGCGATCTTCTCCCCATCTATCTAGGGTGGGGCTTGAGTTATGGAGTCTTTGCCTTGGCAGGGATCGTTCTTGCCGCGGTTTTCCTTATTTTAATGCCTACGAGGCCAAAGATGATCCAAGGGATTTCTATCTCGGGGATCGTCTATGGTTCCCTGGTGGCCCTATGCGGGCTTCCCATGGGCATCGTCCTTCAAAAATGGGAGTTCTTCGTGAGCCTCGCGATCATCGGGGGCTGCATCCTCGCGATTGGGATCCTGACCTTAAAATCCTATAAAGAGGAGTTCAGAACCAAGTAATCGTGACGTAGGCCCTTTGGGTAATGGTTCTTGGCAATGCCTTTTACCGCCTTGATCCAACCTAAGGTCAACCCTTGATGCGAAACGACGTGAAAGCCATCCTCCGCGTCGATTTGAAACGTCTCCCCGCGCACATAGGCGCGGGTTTCTTTTTCGTTTAAAGATAAGGAATAGGAAGGGTCGAGATAACGGGCAAGCGCATGATCTGGGATCATCAATTTCAAATCATCGATGGCCTTGACGCCGTAACGAAGGACGTTAAGTTTGGAAACGGGAAAGGGCAAGGTCGCAGAATAGAGGGAATCATGAAGGAGAAGTGTCTCTCGATTTTCTAACCCATATTCTTTAAGGAAAGGCAGGTATTTCTTTTCGACTCGGAAAGAAGGAGAGGTGCTTCTTTCAATGCTTCCATCCTTCTTTAACAGACAGATGTATTGGCCTTCGCCTTCGAAACGATTCGGAAGGAAGTGGATCCCTTCCTTTAGGACGGGGGAATGATAGAAAGAAGGGTCATCGATCGAGGCTTCTAGAACATGGAAGTCCGGATGCTTTTCAAGGAAAGACAACACCACATCCTCATTTTCTTCTTTCATGAACGAACAGGTGCTGTAGGCGATGACACCGCCTGGCTTGAGCATATAAGCTGCTTCATCCAAGAGTTCTTTTTGGAAGAGGGAGAACTTCAACGATTTCGCGATGCTCCATTCTTTCTTCGCCTGTTCGTTTTTGCGGAACATCGCGGTCCCGGAGCAAGGCGCATCCAAAAGGATCTTGTCAAAGGTCTCTCTATAATTCTTATAGATAAGGGAGAAGTCGTTTGCGCAGGCCAAGACGTTGCCTCTCCCCATCCGTTCGATCGCGGCAGAGAGGATCTTTGCTCTTGGGTAGGATAGATCGTTGGATACGATCAATCCTTGGTCGTCCTTTAAGAGGCTGAGAAGGACGCTTTTGCCGCCGGGAGCGGCGCAAAAGTCGAGGATAACGTCTTCTTTTTGGGGATCTAAAAGATAAGGAACCATCATCGCCGAGGCGTCTTGAATCGAAAAAGCCCCGACATCGTAGAGGAAGGATTTCCCAAAATCGTATTCCTTCGGGTCGTAATAATAGGCATGAGGGACGAACGGATGTTTCCGGACGTTTGGATAAGTTGCCTCGAAATCTTGGTCTTTGATTTTCTTGTCATTGAGGACAAGAGAATGCGTTCTTTCTTCTTCTAAAGCGGAAAGCAGGGCGCTTGCCTCCTTATCCCCATATTGATTTTGAAGAAGCGTTTCGAAATCCATGGTTCTATTGTAGGCGAAACCGAAGAAGAAGCGTATGCTTTCTTTATAGAAGAAAGGGGATCATTGAAGTATGAGAATGGTCGACATCATCGAACGCAAAAGAGACGGACACGCCTTAGCCAAGGAAGAAATCGATTTCTTCATCAAAGGCTACACGAAAGGCGAGATCCCGGATTACCAGGCTTCCGCTTTCGCGATGGCGGTTTTGTTCCAGGGCATGAGCGCCCAAGAAACCGCTTGGCTCACGGACGCCATGATGCATTCTGGCGATACGATCGACCTTTCTGGGATCGCCGGCGTCAAAGTCGATAAGCATAGCACCGGTGGCGTTGGCGATAAGACTTCCTTGGTCCTTGGACCCTTGGTCGCCGCCTGCGGGGCGAAACTTGCCAAGATGAGCGGAAGAGGCCTCGGCCATACGGGAGGCACCCTCGACAAGATGGAATCCGTTCCCGGGATGCGCATCGCCCTAAGCGAAGAAGAATTCAAGAACCAAGTGAACCGCATCGGCATCGCGATCGCCGGACAAACCGCGGAAATCGATCCTGCGGATAAGAAACTCTATGCCTTGCGCGATGTCACGGGCACCGTCGAATCGATCCCCCTCATCGCTTCTTCCATTATGTCGAAGAAGCTTGCCTCGGGGTCGGATGCGATCTTGCTTGACGTCAAGTTTGGCCGCGGCGCCTTCATGAAAACCTTCGAGAAGGCCGAAGAACTCGCGAAAACGATGGTCGAAATCGGTAGCCACCTCGGCAGAGATACCCGCGCGATCTTGACCGATATGAACCAGCCTTTGGGCATGGCGATTGGCAACGCCTTGGAAGTCAAAGAAGCGATCGCGACCCTTCAAGGGCACGGGCCGAAAGACCTCGTCGAGCTTTGCACCCAAGCCGGTGGCATCATGCTTTGCCAAGCTCACCTTGCTTCCTCGCGAGAAGAAGGCGAAGCGAAGATCAAAGAAGCCCTTGCTTCGGGCGCGGCCTTCGAAAAGCTTTGCGCTTTCTTCGAAGCCCAAGGAGGCGATGCTTCCTATATCCGTCACCCGGAGAAGTTCCCTCTGGCGAAGACCCAAAAGGAGATCGTCGCCGAGAAGGAAGGCTATGTCGAAGAAATCGATTCCCTCGGCATCGGCTTGTCCGCGATGAAACTCGGCGCGGGACGCGCGACAATGGACGATAAGATCGATATGTCCGCGGGCATCCTCTTAAAGAAAAAGGTCGGCGATTACGTGAAGGCGGGAGAAGTGCTCGCAATTGCCCATACAAACAAAGATAACGTCGAGGAGATCTTTAAAGAGATTCATGACGCCTTCAAGATCAACGAAAATAAAGTGGATGTTCCTCCGGTCGTCCACGCCTATTTAAGCAAATAAGCCTATGAAAGTTGTTTTGCAGATCGTCTCCAAAGCCTCGGTGGAAATCGAGGGAAAAGAAGTTTCGCATATTGATAAAGGCTACCTTTTGTTGGTCGGTTTTACCCAAGGGGACACCCTTGAAATCGCCAAGAAGATGGCGGACAAGATCCTGAAACTTCGCATCTTCCCGGACGAAAACGGGAAGACGAACCTTTCTCTAGCCCAAGTTTCGGGCAACGTCCTTTGCGTTTCCCAATTCACCCTTTACGCTTCGGCGAAAGAAGGCAATCGCCCCTCGTTTATTTTCGCTATGGCCCCAGAAGAAGCAAGAGTGCTCTATCAAGAATTCTTCAATTACTTCAAAACGAAGTTGCCTTCGTTGCAAGGGGGCGTGTTCCAGGCGGACATGAGCATCTCTTTAGTGAACGAAGGCCCGTTCACCTTGGTGCTTGATTCAAAGGAGCTCTTCAACGCATGAAAGTCCTCGTCGGTTTAAGCGGAGGCGTGGATAGCGCCGTCGCCGCCTATTTATTGAAGCAGCAAGGCCATGAAGTCGTTGGGGGTTTCATGCGCAACTGGGATGCCCTTGCAAACAACGACACCTTGGGCAACCCAACCCTCGGCCAAGGGCAATGCCCCCAAGAAAAGGATTATGAAGACGCCGTGGAAGTCGCCAAGAAACTCGGAATCCCCTTGCTTCGCTGCGACTTCGTGAAGGAATATTGGGACAATGTCTTTTCCTATTTCCTTAAGGATTACGAACGAGGAAGGACGCCAAATCCGGACGTGTTTTGCAACAAATACATCAAATTCGATTCGTTTTTGAAGTTCGCGAAAGAACAGGGCTTCGACGCGATTGCGATGGGCCATTACGCGAAAAGGGTCGATGAAGATGGGATTTCCTATCTTTACAAAGCCCTCGACAAATCGAAAGATCAGAGCTATTTCCTTTCCCAAATCAACGAGGAACAAATCTCTAGCTGTCTCTTCCCGTTAAGCGATATTCTCAAGACCGATGTCCGAAAGATCGCCCATGAATTGGGTCTATCTTCCGTCATGGACAAGAAGGACTCGACGGGCGTTTGCTTCATCGGGGAGCGCAACTTCCGTCTCTTCCTCCAAAACTATTTCCCCGCGACCCCAGGCGACATCGTCGAAGGGAAGACGGGCAAGGTTGTAGGTCAACATTGTGGCGTCCTCTATTACACCCTTGGTCAGCATAAAGGCTTAGGGATCGGAGGCGTTAAGGGCGAAGAAGAAGGCGCGTTCTTTATCTACCGAAAAGACGTGAAGAAGAACATTCTCTACGTCGCCCATCCAAGCGAGCGTTACCTCCTTGAAAGCGATGAATGCGTGATTGATCAAATCAACTGGGTAGGTCCAAAGCCCGTTGAACCGATCCGCGTTGGCGTGAAGTTCCGTTATCGACAGCCCGATCAATATTGCCTCCTATCGTTCGAAGGGGAGAACGTACGTTTGAAGTATGAAAAACCAGTCGAAGCCGTGACCCCAGGGCAGATCGCCGTTTTCTATGACGGAGAGAAGATGCTCGGCGGCGGGATCATCGAGAAAACCTATCGGTCCGGGAAGCGCACCGATGTCGAAGAATAAGAAGATTTGGGGAAGAACAATCGATCTTCCCTTTTTCTTTTGGTTGAAGCGAAGGAAAAAATGTCAAAGGAAGCAGTTTCGCTTGACTTAGCGCCCAATATCGATAAGGTATCCTTCGGATAAAAGGAAAATAACCATGAACAAATTTAAAAACAGATTGTTGATTCTTACGCTCGCTGGGCTTGGGATGACCCTCGCTTCCTGCAACGTCACGGTCCAATGCCCTTCCTCCAGTGAAGGCACCTCCGACGAAACCACCTCCGATAGCGAGAGCGATCCTGACGAAACCTCTTCCGAAAAGACGAGCGTCAACACCACCCGTCAAATCATCGTCGATGCCGCGGAAGGAACCGCGATCCACGTTGAAAACGATTTGACCTTCGCCGAGTTTGGGGCGGAAGTCTCCTTCACGGTCGAGACGATCAAAGAAAACTACGCATTGGACCAGGTTTTCGTCGACGGAACGACCGTTACGGCGAAAGAAGGCGTCTATTCCTTCACGATGAAGCGAGAGGACATGACGATCTCCACGACGAGCGTTTGCCTCGGCGAAGAAGGGCTCACCGCCTTGAAGCCCTTCGAGGCCATCAACGAGCTTCCTTCGCCGAAAAACCTCGACGAACTCAAGAAATTAATCCAAGACTCGGTATTGAGCGCGGGCAAATATTTCTCGAAAGCGACCTTCAAGACCGATACGACCGATCGCAGCGCCTCGAATGACGTTTTCGATCTCAAGATTGAAGCTGGCGTCAACGACGTTTTGAACATCGACGGCACGAAGAACAACTACTATACGGGCAAAAAGAACGCCCCGGTTCATAGCCAAGCCTTCATCGAGGGCAGCTACCTCGTCCGGGTAGATGGGACCGTCAGTTACGACAACTGGAACGAAAAGGTGACCAAGACCGAAATCAGCGACGCCGAAGATAACTTCAATGCGATGACAAGCGAAGAGGCGAAGGCCTATGTCTCTTGTTATCCCGATTTCTACAAGGAATTGTCGGAAACCTTCTTCACGTCGAGCTACGGTTGGAGCGGTGCGACCTTCACGGTCGGCGCGCTTGAAAACCAGACGCTCGCAAGCGTCAAGGCCCATTTGGTCGACAGCCGTTGGAACGGGACCGAGATCACCGATTTCGAGCTCGTCATGGATAAGGACAACTTCATCCATTCGATCGACGTTACGGCTTCCCTTTGGGCCGACGAGGATCTCGTGAACAACGTCCCTGCTGCCGACGCCAAGGCGGAAAATGTGAAAACCTATGCATACCACGCGGAACGCGGATACAAGAAGGTCCTCCCGATCCGCCACGACCTCAGCCATTACGTGATGAACGATTACGACGTCGTCATCGAGGCCGAATTCGACGACGAGAAAAAGACCTACCTCAACGGTGGCGAGATCCTCGGCAACAGCGTCTTGGAGTTTTCTTTTGTTTGCCGTGACGACGATAAGTTCCTCGTTTCCCCGAAATTTGTTGGCTTTGCGGAAGGAGAAGAAAGCTTCTTTATTGATGGGACGCAGGAAATCGGAACCCTCGGGACCCGCCATTTGGTCTTCGATAACGGTGCCGGAGAGCTCAAAACCATCGAAGTGACGGCGATTGAGCCCGCCGCGACCGGCATTGAAGTTAAAGCCGCGCAAACGTCCGCCTTCCCAAACACCCCGGTCGAAGTGACCGTCAACGTCACCCCGTCCACTGCGAACCAAGACGTCACCTTGGTCAAGGCGGATGGATCCGTCGATTGCGCGATCGAAACGGGCGAAGGGCAGGGCAAATTCCTCGTTTCCTCTGCCAGCCAAGGCACGATCAAACTTGTCGCTAGCTCCGTCTCGAACCCGGAACTCGCAAAAACTCTTGAGATTGAAGTGATCGAAAAACCGACCTATGAAGCCATCACCAACGTGATTTGGAACAAAACGCTTGAAGAACAGGGCGTTGATTCCTACGGTGATCCGTTCTACATCAATTTCAACGAAGACGGAACGGGCCTTCTTGCTCGAAATGTCTACGATTACGACAACTACACCGACGTCACGAAGACCAAAGCCTTCATCTATACGTTGGACGAAGAGACTCTTGCCTTCACCATCACCATGGGCGATGGCGAGTTGGATTACGAAATTGTTTCGTTCTCGGCCGTCGATAGCACGCATTACGCTTGCGGCATCAACATGGGCTGGTCCGTTTACGATAAGGAATTCGCCCCGATCGATCGCCGTACGTTCTAAGGAGATGGGAAATGACGAAAAACAAATCTTTATTGACAATATCTTTGCTTTCACTCCTCGCCTTGGCTTCTTGCCAAGGTGGGGCCGCGAGCTCGTCGGATGCCGATCCTTCGACTTCCTCCGACGAAGCGGTCTCGTCAAGCGAATCGACCAGCGAAGCGGAAGCCCTTTATCCCGAAAATCCTGATTTTGAGGATTTCGGAACGGTCACCGAGCTCATCAACTTCCTGAAGGGCAGCGGCCTTTCCCATGAAGCGGCGCACGCTTCTTCCTTCTTGAGAAGCTCCTATTCCTATATGCAAGGCATGTTCCAGGTCGAAGAGACCAACGCGGAAGAAGAAGGCTTCTCCTACGCGGACAACGTCTCCGCGATGGAAGGAAGCATCACGACTGAGAAATACGGGGACGACATCCTTCCCGACACCACGGAAGAAGACGCCTACCAAATGATCTGCGTGATGGACGACGCCAATTTCACCCAAGTCATCGATTATCGAGAAAACGGCAAGGAAAACGACGAGGCGTTCCGCGAGGCGATTACCTCTGCCCACCAAGCGCTTTATGAAAAATTCTTGGGCACGAACACGCTTTCTAGCGTTCTTAACTACTACGATGCATACTATGCTTCAAGCGTCGTTTCTGGCTTTGACGCGATAACCCCGACGATCGATGAGAAGAACGGGAAGGTGATTTATCGCCTCGAAAGGACGGAACAAGAACCAAACGGAGGCTACATCTATCAAATCTCCGTTGGCTTTGACTTCGTCTTCGATAGGAATGGCGCCTTGCTCGAGCATGGCTTCCAATACCTTGAAAACGAAGTGACCGATCCTTCCAATCCCATCAAGCTCATGGCCATGAACGAAGAGACGAGCCTCTATTACGAGGGGAAATCCGATTACGATGGCTCTTCCATTGATCCCAAAGAGTATTTCCTTGCCGATTATTCGATTGGCCTTGTCGCCTATGATTCGGTCGACCCCAACAAGCACGACATCGACCCCTTGAATTTCCCTTATGGCGACTATGTGGACGTCGAAGTCAAGACTTGCACGCCGGAAAAGGCCTTGGATATCGGTCTTGAAATTGTTTCCAGCAGCAACGAAAAGGCGATCGAACGCATCGATTATCTAGATGGCTCGCATGCTTATCGCGCGACCGGCGTTGGAACTTCGACCCTTACGGTCCGTTCCGAATCCGGCATCGAAAAGCAAATCGAAGTGACGGTCGTCGCCCCCGAGATGGAAACGATCTCGGCAAATCTCTACTCTGCCCTCCACTTCGTTGGAGAAGACGAGAGCCTCTATATCTCTTACGAACCGGACAACACCCTTCAAACGATCGCCGTCCGTGCGTTGACGCCCGAGATCGCGACCGTTTCCCAAGACGATCGCGGCTATTACAACGTTCATAACCTCGCCGTCGGCGAAGCCTCCTTCGAGGTCTATTGCGTTGAAAACCCCAAGGTCAAGACGATCGTGACCTATGAAGTCTCCGCCAAATTGAGCGAAGAAGAAGCGAAGGCCAAATTCGCCTCCTCGACCTTCTATGGCGATCTTCAAGACGAGTCGGGCAAAACGGTCAAAAACGCGGTCAAAGTCGAGATCAAGGATGAAACCCACGCTTCCTTCACCTTCGCGAGCGACAAGCTTGGCTATTACTTCGTGAAGGATCAGCCCTACGAAGTCGAGTACGCCATGAACGAGGAAAACTACCGCAAGGATCGCCTTGAATTCCATTTTGGGCAGATTGCAACGACCTCGCCTAGTGGGAACACCTACGTCTTCGATGACATCACCTGCGAATTCTTCCTCAATGGCTTGGATTATCGCTTCTCGATCGGCACGAAGAACATGGATGAATTCTACATCACGCCGCTTGTTTGGAGCGGACGCCTCGCAGCCTAAACCCCATCACCCTTAAGACGCTTTCCTTCCTAGAAGGCGTCTTTTCATTTTTCCTTAAGGAAAGGTGACGCTTTTCTCTTTCTTTTTCTTTGGATTTAGGTATAGTAATGCCATCGGGAACTTGCCACTCCCCCTTATGCGGGCAATGCCGCCGCGCCATGCGTTAAATGGAGAAATGAGAGCACCCACTGGTGAAGAAGGATGGTACCGCGCTTCGGCGTTCCTTCGCTTGGAGGGGCGTTTTTTATTTTCCGCCTCTAGATAGGAGAAAGATGATATGAAACCTTTGAAAGGCGCGGAAATCCGCGCGAAATGGATTTCCTTTTTTGAGAGCAAGGGACACCGTTACATCCCCGGCGTCAACTTGATCCCGCAGGGCGATAAGTCCTTGCTTTGGGTCAATGCCGGCGTCACGGGTTTGAAGAAATACTTCGATGGCTCCGAGGTCCCGCCCTGCCGCAGGATCGTGAACGTCCAAAAATCGATCCGCACGAACGATATCGAAAACGTCGGTTATACCGCACGCCACCATACCTTCTTTGAAATGCTTGGCAATTTCTCGATCGGCGATTACTTCCGTGACGAGGTGATCCCCTGGGCCTTTGAGATCCTCACGAACGAGGAAACGGGCTTCGGGATTCCGAAAGAGAAGCTCTATATGACCTATGAGCCGCACGATCAAGCGACCCATGACCTTTGGGTCAAAGTCGGCGTGGATCCAAGCCACTTGATCCCTCTTGAAGGCAACTTCTGGGAAATCGGGGAAGGCCCCTGCGGCCCAGATACCGAGATGTTTTTCGATCGCGGACCGGAATACGATCCGGAAGGACTAGGCGATAAACTTCTTCGCGACGACATCGAAAACGAACGCTACATCGAGATTTGGAACATCGTGTTCTCGCAATATAACTCTGTGTCTGGCGTCGCGAGGAAGGATTACAAGGAGCTACCGTCCAAGAACATCGATACGGGTTCTGGCTTAGAGCGCTTGGCCTGCATCCTCCAAGGGGCGCAGACGAATTTCGAAACCGACCTCTTCCTCCCGATCATCAAAGCGGCGAAAGAAATCTGCAAGCAGCCTTATGAAGGCGAGAACTTAAAATCCTACCGCGTGATCGCGGACCACGCGCGTTGCTTGGCTTTTGCCCTGAGCGACGGTGCTTATTTCAGCAACGAGGGGCGTGGTTACGTCTTGCGCCGCATCATCCGCCGCGCGATGCGCTATGGACAAAAGCTCGGGATCCATGAACCCTTTATGTACCGCCTTGTCCAAGTCGTCGTTGAAAACTACAAAGACTTCTATCCAAACCTCGAGGAGAAGAGGGAGTTCGTCTCCAAGATGATCCTCTCCGAAGAGCAAAAGTTCTTGAAGACCCTAGAATCTGGCGAAGAAATGCTTCGCAAGATGATTGATGGAAAGAAGGAACTTGAAGGCGAAAACGTCTTCAAACTCTATGATACCTTCGGCTTCCCGAGCGACTTAACCAAGGAAATCTGCGAAGAGATGGGCGTTAAAGCCGACATGGAAGGCTTTGAAGCCTGCATGAAAGAGCAAAAGGAAAGGGCGAGAGCCGCGCGCGGCGAGATCGAATCCTTCCACCGCCAGAGCAAGGACCTTCTTGCCTTCAAGACTCCTTCGACCTTTGATTATTCTTCCTTGAACGTCGAAGCCAAGGTCACCGGCCTCTTCGTTGATGGGGTCGCGGTCGATAGTCTCGACGAAGAAGGCGAAGTCGCCTTTGACGTCACGCCCTTCTACGCCGAGATGGGCGGACAGGTGAGCGATGAAGGTGAACTCCATGGCGAGAACCTCTATGCGAAAGTCCTCTCGGTCTCCAAAGCCCCGGCGGGCCAACACCTTCACCATATTCACATGGAAATTGGCTCCTTGAAGATCGGGGATGTCGTCACCTTATCGGTGAATGAACTCCGTCGTCACTTGATTGAGCGTAACCACTCCGCGACCCACTTGCTTCACGCGGCCCTAGGCGAAGTCCTTGGGACTCACGTTGAACAGAAGGGGAGCTTCGTAAACGACGAATATCTCCGCTTCGATTTCACGTTGATGGAAAAACTCCCGGAAGAGAGACTTAAAGAAGTCGAAACCGTGGTTAACGAGAAAATCGCCCAAGCGATCGAAGAAGAAACAAAAGTTCTTCCGATGGAAGAAGCGAAGAACCTAGGTGCTGAAATGGAATTCTCCGAGAAATACGGGGACGTCGTCCGCGTGGTTTGCTTCGATGAATTCTCCCGCGAATTCTGCGGGGGAACGCACGTTAAGAACACCTCGGACATCGGGGTCTTCGTTATCGAAAGCGAAGGCAGCGTCTCTAGCGGCACCCGCCGCATCCAAGCGCGCACAAGCCTTGGGGCTTATCGTTATCTAAAGAACAAGCAGAACGTGCTTAACGATGTGCAAAAGCGCCTTGGTTCTAGCGACAAGGACACCGTCGCCCATTTGAATGGCTTGCAGGATAAGTTGTCCAAGGCCGAGAAGGAAGTCTCCACGTTGAAGGACAAACTCTCTTCTTCGTTAGCGGAAGAACTCTCTTCCAAGGCGGAAGCGATCGATGGCGTTAGCTTCATCGCGGCCTCGGTCAAAGGAGAACGGGCGGACCTCATGAAGCTTGGCGATGCCTTGAAATCCAACCGCGAAGATTACTTGATCGTCCTTCTTGGAAAAGGCGAAACCTCCCTTCCCTTGCTTGTTTTTGCAGGTGGTAAGGCGAAAAACGTCGGTGCAGGCAAGGTTATGAAAGCCATTGCCCCCTTGCTTTTAGGCAACGGCGGAGGCAAGCCCGAGATGGCGAGTGGCTCTGCGAAAGATGCAAGTCGCTTCTTAGAAGCGGTTGCTCTAACGAAATCTTTTCTTCAAAATAACTAAAGGAGGATCGAATCATGGAACAAATCGATGAAGAAGACCGCATCATTGAGATCACGAGGGAAGACGGGATCACGGAAACCTTCAAAATCCTTTTCACCTTCCATAACGATGAGCGAAACAAGGACTATTACTTCCTTTACAAGGATGAAGACGAAGACACATTGATGTGCCTTTCTTCCAGCGATGGCGAATCGTTTGAATATTTAAGCGACGAAGAGCAAGACGAGGCCGAACAAGTCCTCGATGCCTACAACGAAGACCCCCTCATGGCGGAAGCCAAGGAGTAAACGCGGGCAATTCTTGCTTCATTCGCCCGCGCGTGTATAATCAAAAAGCAGTAAAAAGGACCAACTATCATGCCGAAAATCAAATTCCAATTGACGCAAGCGGACTACGATCGCCTCGTTGCCGAACGCGCCGATATCATTGAACACCAAATGCCGGCCACCCGCGAGGATCTCGAACTCGCCCGCAGCCAAGGTGACTTAAGCGAAAACGAAGACTACCGTGCCGCTAAGACCCAGCTTGCCCAACTTGAAGCCCGATACAAAGAATTGAACGAGCGTATCGACAATTCCGAGATCGTCGAATACGCAGGCAACCACGTTGTCGGCATCGGGACGAAGATCCGCGTCCACGATCATTCGACCGACGAGGAGCTTGAGATCCGCATCGGCGGGCACGAAGGCGCCAAACCCTTCGATGCGATCATCTCCGTCTCCAACGAATCCCCCTTCGGGCAGGCCGTCTTGAACCACAAAGTCGGCGATACCGTCACGATCCAAGCGGATCCAAAGTACGAAGTCACGATCCTTTCGATCGAACGCGACCAGACCGACGCTGAGAAATAAACCTTCTTGTTTATCTAATTGCCGCCTTCGGGCGGCTTTTTTCGTCTTAAATGTAAAAGGGGAAAGGCAAGATTTCTTCCGATGAATCCTTTATTTTTATAAACAGAATAAACTCTTAATTGCACGTAAGGGATGGCTTGGTCCGTTGTTTTCTAGCCGCCA
>CAMESG010000008.1 GCA_945936135.1 uncultured Mollicutes bacterium | reverse complement strand
TAAACCGCGATTTGGCCAAGCGACTTTTCTTAAGTTTTAACGTTCTCAAAAGGTTATATGAGGGGTGGCTTCATTAGTTTTCTCAAGTTTTGCTATTTTCCAAAGGTATTAAGTGAGGGGGCAACAAGCCGTGATATAATTAAAACACTCATAAGACGGGAAAACCGGGCAGGCAGGATGAACAAATAGTTCAGCTGATCCTCATAGAGATCTCTAGCCTCTAACCATTAATGAGCCCTCAAAAAGAAGAAGGCTCTTTTTGCTGTTTGAGCCTCTTCTTACCACAAGAAAGGAGGCTCTTTTGAATGAGAGCAAACACAATGGCTAATAGCCAAAACACCTCATTTTCCGTCACTTTTGCTAAACAGGATAAGGAGCTGGCTCAATTTGCGCCAACTCCCGTTCCGACTGAGTCGGAGGTGGGAGACCCACGCTGTGCTTTTGACAAAGACGGCGCGATGCGCATAAACGCTTTCGTAACCCAAATCTCGCACGCATTATTCACGCTATCGAATGACACGGTCTTCAAGGAACACGTCCGACTCAAGACCTTGATAAACAAAGAGGAACGCAAGATTATCAAGGCGACGGGCAAGGAAGGGATAATTCTAGTCAACAACCTCCTGTCGCTTTCCTCTTTCTTCGCGAGAGCATATCGAGATTCCGATTTCCGCTTAAACGGATTAAGGCCCGATACTGTGATGGATGGAGTCCTTTTCCTCGCCGAGATCGGCCTCCAGAGAATGGAGGGTGCCTTATGACCAGCGATAAGTTCATCAATGGCGAGAACGCCGACAAAGCCGTCCTCTACTGCCGATTCTCCAGCGAGAACCAGCGAGAGGAATCCATCGAAGGCCAGCGGAGGGAGTGCCTTGAATACGCCAAGAAGAACGGCATAGAGGTCATCGCCAAATACGTGGATAGGGCGAAGTCCGCGACCACGGATAACCGACCCGATTTCCAAAGGATGATGAGGGAATCGGCATCGAGATCCTTCGGGATCGTCTTGGTTTGGAAATTCGACAGGTTCGCAAGAAGCAGATACGACTCTCTCGAATACAAGGCCATTCTGAAGCGCAACGGGGTGAAGGTAATCTCCGCCACCGAGAGAATCATGGACGGCCCCGACGGCATCATCATGGAATCTCTGCTGGACGGCATGAGCGAATATTACTCGGCGGACTTGTCCCAAAAAGTCAAAAGAGGTATGACCGAGAACGTCCTCAAAGGAAAGACGACCGGCGGATTTAGACAACTCGGATACCGAATAATCGATGGCCGATACGTCATCGACGAAACGGAGGGGCCGGTAGTCAAAGAGCTATTCAGGCTATACGCCTACGAGGGAATGAGCATCAAAGCGATAGCCGAGAAGTTCCAAGTCTTAGGCTACACAAGGTTCGATGGCACTCCGCTAAGAAGAAATACTTTGGAGAAGGCCCTGGCGTCGGAAAGATATATCGGAAGGCTTAAATGCGATGGAGCCGTAAACGACAACGCCATTCCGCGCTTAATCGATGATGCGACCTTTAACAAAGTCCAGGAGCGCAGAGCCCAAAAAAGGCATTGCGGAGGCGCGTTCCAAGCCAACGTGGAATACTCTTTGACCGGCAGGCTTTTCTGCGGGGAATGCGGCGAGATGCTTATCGGGGAATCCGGCACATCGAAGAGCAAGAGGCTCTATTCCTATTACCACTGCAAAGGCGCAAGGGCCCATAAATGCGATACCAGGAGGCTCTTGAAGGAAGACGTCGAGAACACAGTCGCTTTGCTCATTTTGGATTCCCTCAAGGAAAGGAAGGTCATTAATGAAGTCGCCGACCGCATCTATCGCGCCCAAAGGCAGGATTCTACGGAACTGAGCAGATTAAAAGCCCAACTCACAAACGTCCAAACCCAAATCGGGAACTTCGAGAAGGCGATCGGCATGGGCATCATCACCGAGACGACCAAAAGCGCATTGCTGAGGCTCGAGGGCGAGAAGTCCGATTTGGAGAAAAGGATCCAGCGTGAGCAAATCACGAGCCGCCGATGCACGAAAGCCGAGATCGTTGCCTCCCTAGAAATCCTCGGAGATTACTTATCCGAAAACGATATGCATAAGCGCGCCTTATTCGAAGCATTCGTGGATAAGGTTGTTGCCTACAAAGACGGAAAGATAGTCGTAAACGTCGATGTCTTCGCCACAAAAGCCAAAATCGAAAGCATCGATGGCGTAGTCAATGGTGTTCGTACGGAGAAGCTAGTGCTCCGCCAGTAAAAACAGCGGCTTAATGCAACGAGAGATCGTGGTATTAAGCTTTTTTCTTCGTTCCTTTGGGCCAATCCTTCTTTTCCATGGTTCCACGGCACGGGATGCGTGTCTCCAGGAAAATTTGGAAGTGTCTACTTTTAGGTAACCTGTGCTGGCTATGTGAAATATTGCTCAATGAAAGTCAAAAATATTGCTCACCGAAACTTGAAAATATCGGTCAGTTTTTTCTTGAAATATGGGTCAGTTTTTCCTCAAAATTCGGGCCAATTCGATCACGAAAAATGGGTCAATTTGAATATTTGTTCAACCAAACAATTGGCTGCCTGATGAATATTATGTCTTCGACTCGCCCGAAGCACCCAACCTCGCAACGATTATTTTCTATCTTCTTTGGTTTTAATTAACCTCGTTAGAAAACCGGACCAAGCCTTTTTTCTTTCCCCTTCCTTTGAATTTCGAATCCCTCCCATTCCAAACGAAAACGGCGCAAAAGCGCGCCGTCAACGTTGAATGAATGGGTTTATCGCTTGATCAACATCACGATGCCATCGACGATCAAGAACGCCCCGATCACGATGAAAAGGATGTTCGCGAAGCTCCAGGCGAAGTTGACGCCCAAGGAAAGCAAGACCAAGAACAAGCCTGTCACGAGGTTCATGACGTTCGACCAAACCCAGCCCGTGCGACGGATCAAACCCAAGGTCGCAACGATCATCAATCCGATGCCCGCGGCAAGGTAGGCGATCCACATCATCGTCCAGGCAAGGACAATCAAGAGGATGCCGATCACAAGATATGTGACACCAAGGAAATAGGATCGGTTGAAGAGGCAGAAGGCCCCAAGGCCAAGGACCAAAGCGCCCGAGACGGTCACGAGGATCTTCAAAAGCAAGTCCGCGGTATTGACGCCTCCAACGATCAGCAAGACGCCGAAGACGATCATCATAACGGCATAGAGGATCGAGGAAGAGGTCGTGAAGGTTATCTTTTTAACTGACATAATGTTCCCTCCTTTTTCGTGCATAAGTTTAGGCACACGAAAAGCGGATTTCAATGAAAAAAGAGCCCTGTTGCCAGGACTCTCTTTGATCAATGATATTATCTTACTTCGAAGCGACTTCTTCGACTTCCTTGACTTCTTCTTCATCAAGGGCGAGACGCTGAGCGCGGCGCGCGGCGCGTTCGGAGTCGCGGTCTCCGCTTCTGGCGAAGTGGGTAAGGGCGATCGAAGCGATCACGGCGGCGATGCCAAGGAGGATCAAACCCCAATAACGGTAACCCATCCCGCTCCAGTTCTTAAGCCAAGCGTTCTCCGAAACGAGGATCCAGTTCTCCGAAGAGATGACGGGCAAGTGGTCTCCGACGATGCCAAAGACCACGAACGTGAGGCCTGCCAAGGCGATGATTCCAGAAATCACGTACCAGGTGAGTTCTTTCCTTCCGAGTTGCATCTTCTTTTTCTTCATGGTCTTCTTCTTTCTAGTTTTGGATTAAGCAGCTTTGTTGGCTTGGTCGGCCTTCACCTGTTCGATGAGGGCATTGACCATGTCGGGATAAACGGCGTTGAAGCCAGCTTCCGCGTCGCGGAGGTAGAGGTTGATCGTTTCAAGAACATCGCGTTGGACGTCCGGGAAGCGCTTGCCGGCGGGCAAATCGCGGCGGCCGATGCACATTTCAACAAGAGCGTTGATCTTGTCTTCCATATTCTTATAGATCGCGTCGGTCTCGATCGCGTTGGCGCGGACGCCACCGATGTTGCCGACGATCTTTTGGATGTCTTGTCCAATGAAGTTCGAGGCCGGGGTGTTGGCACCGTGGGCTTCGTTGCGGGCGATGTTGTAATCGTTGAAGAGTTTGTTGAGCTCGTTGACGAGGGTGAGGAAGGCAACCGCGCGGAACATGCGGTCTTCGGCAAGCCAGAGCTTGCGGGCGTCTTCCATCGAAAGAGCGGCCTTGTCTTCTTCTTTCGCGGCGGCCATCTTTTGCTCGCCGTCGGCGATGACGCCGCGGATCATCGAGGTGATGTTGTCGTGGATCGGAAGGGCATGAGCGAAGATCGCAAGGTGTTGGGCGTGATCAACGGTGAGGGCGTTGCCCGAAACTTTGCAGATCGTGGACTTCTCGCCGTAGACTTCGTCGACCATGGCGCGGATCGCATCGTCCATCTTCTTGCCGTTGTCGCCGGAATTGTCGAGGATCGCTTTCAACGGGGTATTGTTGTTGACTTCCGTCAAGAGGGTGTTCTTCTTCGCCTCGAACGCCTTAACGTCATAGACGTTCTTCTGGAGGCAGTACTCCAAGGTATCGCGCACCGCCACGTTGTAATGGATGAGGGTGACGATCGTTTGCGTGTTTTGATTCATCTTTTCTTTTTTCCTTTTTTCTGGGGATGTTCGCTATCCGCCGATGGGTATAGCAATTCCTTCAAGTCGCTGACGCGGGAGATCACGTTTTTGGCGTGGACTTTCACTTCTTTCGGACTATGGGCCATGCAATAGCTTTGCTCATAGAAGGCATCGAACATCGGGATATCGTTTCCCGAATCCCCGATAACCATGACATTTTCCTTCGGAATGCCGAGATAGTCAAGATAAAAGGCAAGTCCCGTGGCCTTATCGCACCCCTTAGGGGTGATTTCGATAAACTGGTTGAGCCAGAAGAATTGGAATTCGGGGTATTGCTTGCCCAAAACTTGGGTGAGGTGATAGGCAAGGCGTTGACGCTTTCTCGATAGGCCGACGCAGACCATCATCTTGCACATGTTGCCCTTCTCGATCTCGTTATAGAAGAAGGTGTCGCTGCGGATGCAAGGCTCGCGATAAACAAGTTGGGTCGCCATGTAGATCCCATAGAACACGGTTCCAAAGAACGTGTTGTAGGCCTTCGCCTGCAGAATGGGGCGATCCTTGCTCGAACCGATGAAGACCGAAGGGTTGAAATCCCGTTTCAACGTCGTCAAAAGCTTCTTGAAGGGCTCAGGCTCGAAGGTGCTTTCCTTGATCACCTTGTCGTCGCAACGGACGTAACACCCGTCGCAACCGATGAAATCGAAAGGAATACCGAACTTCTTGAAGATCTTCTTTGCGAAATACTCGCCCCGCGAAGAATTCAAGACGATGCGATTCCCATCGTGGACCCACTTCTTCAAAAACTCGACGTTGGACTTTGGGATCATCCTCACGTGGCTTTTGGGGAAGAACAAGGTTCCATCGAGGTCGGTGACCAATACTTTTCCGCTCATGGGCGTTATTGTAATCAAAGAGAGCGCCTTGTGCATTAAAAGAAAACCCTCCCGGGAGGAAGGCCCGTGGGGAAGAACGGGCCTTCCTAGGGAAAGGGAGGGATGAGCTTCGAATTACGCGAGGCGGTTTTCCGCTTCGATCACGCCATAGCCGCCATCAAGACGGTGGTAGACGACCGAGATCGCATCGTCTTCTTCGTCAAGATAGAGGAAGAAGGAATGCCCAAGGGCCTCCATGCGGGTGATCGCTTCGTCAATCGACATCGGTTCCAAGCGGATCGATTTGGTGCGGACGACTTCTTCGGGTTCGTCCTTCAAATCCGCGAGAATGTTTTCCATCGCGAGGGCGCGGCCAAGGGAATCGGATTCCTTGGTGCGGTCCATGCGCGTTTTGAGCTTCCGCATCTGACCTTCGAGTTTGTCGACGGCGAGATCGACGGCAGCGTACAGGTCATCGTTCTTGACCTCGGCACGGAAATCCATCTGTTTGGTGAAGATGGTGATTTCCACCTTGGCGCCGACGGTGTAGCTGCGCACCACGGCGCGGCAAAGGACATCATCGTTGATCACGAAGTACTTATCCATGCGATGGAGCTTGCGCTCGATGCTCTCGTGGATCGCATCCGTCACGTCGATGTTCTTGCCAATGATTTGGTATTGCATCTATATGGTCCTCCTAGGACTACACCATTATTGTATTTGCTTTTCAAAAAGAGAAAAGCCTTGACTTTTGCAAAAATGTAACCGCTTACATTTTGGAAAAGGTCTTCGCGGGTTCTCGTTCCTTCAAGAACCATGCAAATCCTAGGAAAACCATGCAAAAAGCGGGCAAATCGCCCGCTTGCTTTCCCTTACTTCTTGGAAGCAAAGAAGGATTTAATTTCTTCAACTTTGTCGAGTTTCTCCCAAGGGACGTCCATATCGGGGCGTCCATAGACCCCGTAATTGGAGGTATCGGAATATTTCCAAGTTGGTTTGGTCATATGGAACGAAGAGATAATCGCTCCTGGACGAGCGTCGAAATATCGATCGATCGCCTCAAGAATCCATTCGTCGGGAACATGTCTGGTTCCGAATGTCGAGACGGAGATCGACAAGGGACGGGCAACGCCGATCGCGTAGGAAAGTTGAACTTCCAACCGATCCGCGGCTCCCGCGGCCACCAAGTTTTTGGCGATGTAACGCGCGTAGTAGGAGGCGCTGCGGTCGACTTTCGAAGGGTCTTTTCCCGAGAAGGCTCCGCCGCCATGACGAGCACTTCCGCCATAGGTGTCAACGATCAATTTGCGGCCCGTCAAACCGGTGTCGCCATCAGGTCCCCCAATCACGAAACGGCCGGTCGGGTTGACCAAGACCTCAAAGTCTTCGTTCATGTGGAAGGATCTTGCGACCGGGATCATGATCTCGTCGCGGATGAAGTCGCGGAAGGATTCCAAATTGACTTCCGGATCGTGTTGAACCGACATGAGGATCGTTTGGATGCGGGGTTTCCCGGGTTCGGTATAGTCGATCGTGACCTGGCTTTTCATATCTGGACGGGCACCAGGGAACTTGCCTTCTTTGCGCATCGAAGTCGCGACGCGAACAAGCTTATGGGCAATCGAGATCGGCAAGGGCATATAGCCTTCGCTTTCGTTCGTCGCGTAACCGAACATAATACCTTGGTCGCCTGCGCCTTGATCCAAGATGTCACCGCGATTGACCCCGCGGGCGATATCCGGGCTTTGTTCTTTGACCAGGACCTTGATCTCACAGCTATCGCAGCCAATGCCAATTTCCTTCGACGTGTAGCCGATTTCTTTTAAGACGCGGCGGGCGATGCCTTCGTAATCCGGCTTACCGGCGCAGGTGATTTCCCCGCCGATCAACACGAATTCCGTGGTTGCAAAAACTTCGCAGGCAACATGAGAATTCGGGTCCAAACGGAGGCATTCGTCAAGGATCGCGTCGGCGATTTGGTCACAAACTTTGTCGGGATGGCCCTCGGACACGGACTCGCTGGTGAATAAAATTTTTTCGTTCATGGTTTTCTCCTTCTCCGACAAAAAGCCTTCCCACATTGGGGAAGGCAATTCTTGCGCCATCCAAGGTGACATCGTTCTTCTTGTGGGGAGAAGCTTCAACGAGCACTTACGAGGGTATTCCCAGGAGTTGCTAGCGCCGTGGTTACGTTGCAGAGGCGCTTCTTGATGTCCCTTCTTTCGTCGGTGCGGATAGTCTAGGCCAAAGGGGCACCCGGTTCAAGACCGAACTGCCTGTTTCGGGAAAATCTTTATTTATGCGCGCGGACGTGTAATAATTGTGGATATTGAGGAACAAATATTATGAGAGCTTTGCATAAATTCTATTGGTGGCTTTGTGGCTTTCTTTCTTCTGTCGTTTTGGTTGCAGGGGCCGCTGCTATCGCGATTTTTGCCGTTCCCGTCGGCACCTATTTCCAAAACAACGACGAATTGATCGCCCAAGAGCTTCAGCAGTTGAACCTCTACACGCTCATCGCTCAATTCGGCGATGTCCGCGTCGAGCAATTGCCCTTCATCAAAAAAGCGCTTCAGGATTTTTGGGATCAAAACGAGCTCGACAAATACGCGATCGTCCATTGGGACGAGTTCGATCAGCTCGCCTTCAAGGATCTAACCAACGCCGGAGAAGCCCTCGAAAAGGCGATCGAGGTCACCGCGACCATCGATAGTCTCGACCTCGCCCCGCAGTTTGGCGAACTTGCGACCCTCCCCGTTTTCAACAACTTCGATCAATTAAGCCAAGAGGCCCTCGATGCGATCGATGAAACGAGCAACGACTTCATCCCCGAGCTCTACTACTACAAAACAAGCGACACCCCGACCTATGCCCGCGTTTATGGCCGCGACGGAGTCAAAGTTCCCGAGGCCGAAGGCAAAGACTATTACTATCCCGCCTTGAAGAACGTCAACATCCTCGATCTCTTCAAGGTTCTTCCCGATCGTCTCGGTCAAGAAAAGGCCCGCAACATCTTCGCTTTGGCGGGTGAAGTCGAGGAAGGAAGCCTTGTTGACGTCATCCTCCAGGACTATGCCGTCAATGAAATGGGCACTCTTACCCCCGACCAGATTTCCAAAGAATTGAAGCTCGATTACTTCATGCCGGTCAAAGACAATGAAATCTTCTACGACGTCATCGTCGATGCCTTGAGCTATAAAGGCGACAGAGAAGACATCACCCTCTTCGATATTAACGGCAATCTCGATCTTGATAAAATCCGTATCCAATCGGTTTTAGGCGATGACGAAGCCACCGATCTCTTCGACATCCTTTTGGACGCCGTCGATCGCGAAGGGGCGACAAAAGAAAACCTCATAATCGGCGATCTTCGTCACATCAACATGGACAACATCCGCATCGTCACCGTCGTCCCATATAAAGATGAAGGCGGCAACTACATCAACACCGATTTCTACGATCTCATCCGTGGTGCGACGAACGCCATGAGTGATGAAGAACTTGAAAAAGTCACCTTGCAAGACATCTCGGGCATCGAGATCGATAACATCCTTTTGAAAACAGTCCTAGATCCCGCCGAAAGCAGAGACATCTACGATCTTTTGATCGCCGCAGTTGAAATCAAGGAAGGCGATGACCGCACCGAACTCACCGACGACAACATCAAAATCGGCGATATCCAGCACTTCAAGATCGACAAGATCCCCTTCCACCACTTCATCACCTCCGCGGATAATGATGTCCTTGTGAAAGTTCTCGTCGACGCGACGAACAAAGACTACAACGACATCGTCGTCGGCGACCTCAAAGGCGATGGCTTCAACATCTACAACATCCATCTCGCGAGTTTGATTGACGAAGGTACCATGGGCGACATTTCGAAGGTCCTTCTCGATCTTTCGCATAAAACGAGTTACGCGGATCTCATCATCGACGATCTCAAGCACATGCAGCTCGATGAATTGCATCTAGCAAAAGTCATCACCAACCCCGATGCCAAGATGAAAGACTTCTTGGAACAGGCCACCAACGAGTCTTGGGAAAACATCACCCTCGCCATGCTTGAAAACGGAACCTTGGCAACAGACAATGTCAAGTTGACCGCCTTCATCCCCGTGGAAGGGAATGAAAAACTCTACGATTGTTTGCGCGAATCGTTGCCGGGAATCAGTTCAAACGACGAAATTACCATCGGCGCCCTCAACGGGGGATTCGACCTTAACAACGTCCATCTTGGAACGGTCATGACCGAGAGCGAAAACCCCATCATCCAATCCTTGATCGACAAAAACGCGACTTTGGGGAATCTTGGAGCCGTCGTGGACGGAATCACGCTTTATGATGTCTACGGCAAGGATTGCTTCGTTCAACGCTCGGTTGTTTCGTACACGGGCGATAAATATCGCATGGAGGTCAACGAAGCGGGCAAAACCTCTTACGTTTACGACCCGACGCTTGCCAATGAAGAAGCCTATTATCTTAGAGCCGATGCGAGCATTTGGTCCCTGCTCTGCTTCGACGTCACCGACAAAGACGCGACCAATGGGCGTGGCAAGACCTACGAAGTCAACGAGACGACCTTCGCGGAACTCGAAGGCAACGCCGCCGGCGAGTCCTTGCAGAACGCGACCGTCTACCAATTGATCGCCTCGGGCCTTTTGACCGACCAAGGCTACAGCGATACCGTCAAGTCCTATTCCATCCAGGAGATTCTCAACCTCGTCGAGATGATTCCTTGATCAAAACTTTTCATCCAAAGCGGGCTTCGTCCCGCTTTTTCTTTTGCTTTTGAATATAAGAAAAGGACGCAAATCGCGTCCTAGTCGTTTGAATTAATCGATTTTTCCTTCTTGACGAAGAACTTCTTCCAAGGCATAGCTCAATTGATCGGGGCAGGAAGTCATCCTTGTCCTGCTGCCAGGACATTGGATGCCGCGAAGGCGATTCAAAGCCTCCTCAACCTTCATCCCGCGGATCAAGGCACCCAAGCCTTGAGAGTTACCGACGCAACCACGAATCGATTTATAGGAGAGGATTTCCATCGTCTCGTCATCGTAGACGATATCCATCTCCATCGAACAGACGTTACTCGGCTTATAAACGAAGGTCTTTTCCATCAGTGGCCGTGATGGCAGCAGCCATCCTCGTGGTGGTGGCCATGGCCTTCGCCACAGCAGCAGCCTTCTTCTTCCTCGCCGCAGCAGCAATCGCCGCCATCGATGAGGCAAAGCTCGCCATAAACGGTGCCAAAGGCAGCAGCCGCGTTGCATTCATCGGTGTCGATGTGCATCGCAAGGGCGTAGCTAGGCGAGACGCGAACGACGGTGTCGTTGAAGATCGTGTCACGCCCATTGCCCGTGCGGACGTAGACCGCGACGTTATCGCCATTGGAGACGCCGAAGTTTTTGGCATCTTCCGGGGTCATGTGGATATGGCGTTTGGCGATGATCACACCTTCTTCGAGATCCACTTCACCTTTCGGGCCGCGGAGGGTGCACTTGCCAGAGCCCTTGGTATCGCCAGATTCGCGAACTGGGGCGGTAATGCCCAAGGTACGGGCATCGGTGAAGCTCAATTCGACCTGGTCGCCTTTGCGGACCGGGCCAAGGATCGAAAGCATGGCGCTAGGACGCGGGCCATTCGGGTCTTTTTTGTTGTAGCCGATCACTTCAACGCGATCCGTCGAAGCGAATTGGCCAGGTTGCGAGAGCATCTTACGGACTTCGAGGGTGTGCCCTTCGCCGAAGAGGGTTTCCAAGGTTTCTTGGGTGACGTGCACGTGACGCGCGCTCGTCTCTACTAAGATTTTATTTTCCATATTGAATAAAGGTTTTCTCCTTTGCCCGGGCATTATAGCACGTTGACGGGTTTTAAAAAGAAGAGTGCTCCAAATTTCTCGAAGGAGAAAAAAGGCTACCTTTTCCCTTTCAATTAGCCTATTCTTACCAATGTAAGAAAGGAGGCACTTATGGACGAAGAAAAAGACCCAGAAGAAGAAACCCCGGTTGAAGAAGACGAAGACGAGACTGGCGTCGACATCGAGACCACTTCGACCGAAGAGCTCTCCTCTTTGATCGCGCGTAAAGACCGCACCGGGCTTTTGCTCGTCTTCGAGACCGTCCCGACGATCGATATCGCTGACGCCGCCAACGAGCTCACGCCGGAGCAATTGATCTACATCTTCCACAACATCCAAAGCGAATACACCGCGGACTTCTTTGACGAACTATCGCAAGAGACCAAGGAGACCTTGATCAGCGCCATGACCAATCGCGACTTGGTGACCTTGATCAACTCCCAGTATGCGGACGATCTCGCGGATGCCGTCGGCGATATGCCCGCAAACCTCGCCTCAAAAGTCCTGCAAGCCGCGGACAAAGAGATGCGAAACGACATCAACGCCCTTCTAAAATACAAGGATGGCACCGCCGGGTCGATCATGACCACGGAGTACATCAACCTCCTTGATAGCACCCGCGTGGACGCCGCGATCTCCTTCCTCCGCCAACGTGGCAAGGACGCGGAAACGATCTACACGATCTTCATCCGCAACGCCTCCCGCGAATTCGTCGGCACCGTCGACCTCGACGACTTGATCTTTGCGAAACCCGAAGAAACCCTTTCGGACATTATGAACCGCGACGTCGTAAGCGTCTCGGTCAACACCGACCAGGAAGAAGTCGGCCGCATGTTCCAACGGTACGACCTCAACGCCTTGGCCGTCTTGAACGCGGATGACCGCATCGTCGGCGTCATCACCATCGACGACGCGATCGACGTCATCGCCGAAGAAAGCAACGAGGACTTGGCCCGTATGGCCTTGATGGAACCCGCGGAGCGTCCTTACATGCAGACTTCGATCTGGGAAAACGCCAAACACTGCGTCCCCTGGATCATTGCCCTTTTGATCCTAGGAACCTTCACGACGATGGTTTTGAATCGTCTAGAAAGCCAAGCGATCTTCGTTTCCTTGCCGATCCTCATCTCCTTCATCCCAACCTTGATGGATACCGGCGGCAATGCCGGAGGGCAAACGACCGGGATGATGATCCGCGCTCTCGCCGTCCGCGAGTTCACCCCAAAAGACACGATGAAAGTCCTGTGGAAGGAATTCCGCGGCGCGTTGGTCATTGCCTTGTTCGTTGCCTTGTTCTCCTTTGTTTGGATCACGATCGAGCAATACACGGGGATCGTTAGCCTAGGTGTTATTGAAGAAACCAACGGCGCGACCTACGATTTCAGCAACTACAACGTCTGGAATGGTTTGGCCTTCTCCGGCGAGCACGCCGGGATGTTCGCCATCCACGCCTTGACCTTCTCGGCGCTTGTCTCCACGACGATGTTCATCGCGATCTCCGTCTCCAAGGGCATCGGCACGCTTCTATGCATGGCGGCCGCAGCCTTGAAAAAGGATCCAGCGCTCCTTGCCCAGCCAATGCTTACGACCATCATGGACGTCACGACCTTGCTCGTTTACTTCGGAATGGCTTGCGCGTTCTTCCCGAGACTCCTTTAATCGGCTGCCGATCGAAGGAATTCGCAGAACGAAAATTCCCCCTTGCGGCAAGAAAGAACCTCTACTATAATTCTTTTCGCTGCGGGAGTGGCGGAATAGGTAGACGCATACGTTTGAGGGGCGTATGGGGCAACCCGTGTGAGTTCAAATCTCATCCCCCGCACCATCTTTAAAAAATTGCTCCAATACGATTATTGGGGCTTTTTTAATTGATTAGGAAATTCTATTTAAGCCTATAAACACAAAAAAGACCGCATTTTAGCTGCGGTTCATTTTTTGGTGGGTTTATAGACGAAATTTCCCTTTATTTGGTCGTAAACATCTTTCGGAACGAGTAAATCGCGGTCACAATGCGGGCACGTCAACGCCGGATTCTCCTCAACCTCTGGATCGAACAATTCCGAAAATATGTCTAGCGGGATCTCTTCCTCGTATCCGCATCCTAGACATTTCATATCGACGGCGAATTCGCCCGTGCTTTCGTCTTTTCTCACCCTGAAGTTGTATCTCATTAGCCAAAATCCTGCCTCTTGCCATAGCATGATAGTTTTGGGTTGAGGAACATATAGCTGCCGCATTTGCATGGAAGCGGGTCATAGCCGAAGGATTTCCTCAGTCCGTTGACCCATATTGTATCATCTGCCATCCTTTTTAGCTCTTTGTCGCTAAAGAGCAATCCATTCGTTACCTTCTCCTTAAATTTATTTGAGTAGAATCCATAATATCTTATCTGTTGGAAGCCTTTGTCGGCCACGTGCATGACCAATCTCGACATGAATTTGAATACGTCCTCGGTGATGTATTGCCTTCCCTGTTTCATTTTCTCGTCTTCGATGTCGTCGTCCTCATGAGGGTCGAAGAACCAGGTGATGGTGAGGTTTTCTATGTTGCACTTTGTGATTCTTCTTTCGGATATTGGTGGGTGGGAGGCATACCTAGCAATGTAGTTCACCAAATCGGTTATATCCTTAGTGGTGGATTTATTTTCGGAAAGCTTTCTTCCGTAGACATAGTAGCCAAGTTCGTATTTATTTCTGAGTTTTTTGAGAAGCTGATACATCTCGCGCTGTTCCTTGGCCGGGCGGTGGGCTTTGAAATAGGCGTAAATGTTGCTGAAGAGCGAATTCCTGAAGGCGATCCTGAGGAAATCGAAATGAAAATAGTCGTGCTTCTTGAGCTCGCTCCTGTTGTTGAGATACCTCTCTGCGATCAGCACATGAATGTGCGGATGCCATTTCATGTCCCTCCCGAATGTGTGCAGGAAGTCGATGTGCCCAAGTCTTCTTTTTTCCTTTTTGTATGCAATTGGAGCATGGTTCTTTAAGAGCAGGTTAAAAGCATCGTCCACCGATTTGAACAGGCGTTCAGCAAAGGCTTCCGATACAGGCGGAAATAATCCCTCAGCTGGAACGGGACGGTGAAGACGAATTGTCTGTGGGGGACCTGTAAGCACTTCTCGCTTACCTTGATTGTCCTTTGGTCTTTGTATTTCTTCCCGCATGAAGCGCACATCCTGGAATGGCGCAGGAGAATCCAATCATGTAGAATTCGTTGCAGTTCGGACATTCGAAATACAAGTATCCATTTTCAAAGTTATGACATCCTACGAACTTGTCTATCGATTCAATCAAACCAGGTCTTTGCAGTCTGTCCGCATACTTTTCCTTAAATTCAGGCCAATATTTTATAAAGATGTCCTTTATGTAGACATCGCCTTGAAGTTTCCTCGCATGGTAGCAGTTGTTCTTCTTTCTTACTTCATTATAAAAAACTTCCTTGCCGTGCTTCTTGGCTTCGTTGATGTCGTCCTTGAACTTCGTGAAGTACCGGTTGATGCTCAGGTCGGAGTTTCTGTAGTACATGGCGATATTATAAAAAACTCGGATTGCAATTCCGAGTTTCATGCGAAATTTATTTCGCTTTTGTTGTTTGAGCCGACGCGCAACGTCGAGCGAGTGAAAACTCCCCGATAGTCGGGGAGTTCGGTGGAGCTTATAGCTTTGCGCAGACGAAAAGGGCTCCTTACAATAGCCTTGCGGACCAACGCAAGCATTGAAAGGAGCCAAATGTCGAATACCGACAACCTAAGTTTAGCGAACGCCAGCTGGAACTGTAAGTACCACGTGGTTTTCGCGCCGAAGTACCGGAGGAAGGAGTTCTACGGCCTGAAGCGGCTGGAGATCGGACAGATCCTTCGGAAGCTCTGCGAATGGAAGGGAATCACGATACACGAGGCCGAGGTCTGCCCCGACCACGTGCACATGCTGATTTCGATCCCGCCCAAATTCTCGGTTTCCGGGATAATGGGATACCTCAAGGGCAAATCGTCCCTGATGATCTACCAGAAGTGGGGGGAACGCGAAACTCAAGTGCCGGAACCGGGAATTCTGGTGCCGGGGGTACTACGTCGACACGGTTGGGAAAAACGCGAAGAAGACAGAGGAACGCATCCGAAATCAGCTCAAGGAAGATCAGGCTGCAGTGCAGCTTTCGATCGACTTCGACGGGGACCCTTTCAAAGGGTGGCCAGCAATAGATGCGGGCGTCGGCCCCTTCCGCGGCCACCTTGAGTGGCAGCTGGCGGCAGAGGGCTTAAGTGCCCGAAAATGAAAAACCACCGGATTGTCCGGCGGATAGTTATTCTTCTCTTCTAGATTTGGCATGTTTTAGGATGTATTTGAAGATAAATAGATTTTTTTCGCATTTTTTCTTTCGATAAATACTGTATTTCCAAATTCTTTTTAGCACTAGGCCATTGACAGTGCCAAAATAGCGTCTAACATAGTATTCGTACTTCAAGGAGGCATTCAAAAATGTCATCAATTAAACCATTAAATGATTATCTTCTATTGGAGAAACTTCCTTCCGAAAAGAAAGTTGGATCCATTGTTCTAACAACCGAAAAGAAACAAGGAAACATCGCGACTGTTATGGCGATGGGCCCTGGCAAAACCGATGAAAACGGAAAACTCGTCGCGATGAGTGGCGTCAAAGTCGGGGATAAGGTTATCTACCGCGAATACGCTGGTACCGATTATGAAGATGATGGCCATAAATATCTTCTATTAAAGCTTGAAGATGTTCTTGCCGTCGTTAATGACTAAATCTTAAGGAGAAAACAATTATGGCAAAACAAATTAAATTAGGAAAAGAAGCCCGTGAGGCCATGGTTAAGGGCGTTGATACGCTCGCAAATACCGTTAAAGTCACTCTTGGACCAAAAGGCAGAAACGTTGCTCTTGATAAGGGATACGGTTCCCCTGAAATTTGCGAAGATGGCGTTTCCATCGCTCGTGAAATCGAATTAAAAGACGCTACCGAGAATATGGGTGCAAAACTCGTATACGAAGTGGCTAATAAAACCAATGAAAAAGCAGGAGACGGCACAACAACCGCGACCGTTCTTGCTCAAGCCATCATTCATAAAGGCATTGATGCGGTGGATGCTGGCGCAAACCCAGTCTTCATTCGCAATGGTATTGAAAAAGCTGGCAAAGCTGTCGCTAATGAGCTTCTTTCCATCTCAAAACCAGTTCAAACCAATGAAGATATAGAAGCAATCGCCTCTATTTCTGCTCACGATGAAGAGATTGGTAAACTCATTGCTGAAGCCATGGCCAAAGTTGGTAAGAATGGCGTTATCACCGTCGATGAATCTAAAACAAGCGAAAATGAACTCGTTATCTCCCAAGGTATGGAATATGACAAAGGTTATATTTCTCCATACATGGTGACCGATAATGAACATATGATCGCTGAACTTGAAGATGCTTACGTTCTTGTCACCGACATGAAGATTAATAATATCAACGACATCGTTCCTATGCTTCAAAGCGTAGTGGATGCCCATAAGCCTCTTCTTATTATCGCTGATGATTTGGATTCTGATGTTACTAGCACCTTAATCGTTAACAAGCTCCGTGGAACCTTTACTGTTGTTGCTACAAAAGCTCCTGAATTTGGCGATGCTCAAAAGGCCGCTTTGCAAGATATGGCTATTCTTACAGGTGCAAAATTCTATAGCAAAGACCTTGGTATGCAACTAAAAGATGTCACCATTGACGATCTTGGAAAAGCCAAGCGCATCACTGTTAAGAAAGACTCTACAACTATTGTCGGTGGTGAAGGACTTAAGAAAGACGTTGAAGACCGCATTTCCGAACTTCAAGCCCAATATAACGTGGTTTCTAGTGAATATGACAAAAAGAATATCGCTAAACGTATTGCGAAACTCTCTAATGGTGTAGCCGTCTTGAAAGTTGGCGCTCTTACCGAAAGCGAACTCAAAGATAAGAAACTTCGTATCGAAGATGCTCTTAACGCCACCAAAGCAGCTGTTGCGGAAGGTGTCGTTGTTGGTGGAGGCGCTGCTCTTGCTGAAGTCTATATGGCTTTGAAAGGCACATTGAAAGATAGCAACCCAGATATTCAAAAAGGTATTGATGCCGTCATTGATTCCTTGCTTGCCCCATTAATGCAAATCGCTGCAAATGCTGGATATGATCCAAAGGAAATTGCTGATAAGCAAAAAGAACAAGAAAAGAACTTTGGCTTCGATGCTCTCCATGGAAATTGGGTGAATATGTTCGATGCAAATATCATCGATCCTACCAAAGTTACACGTAATGCTATTTTGAATTCGTCTAGCATTTCTGCAATGTTTGTCACCACTGAAGCGGCTGTTACCGAAATCAAGGAAGATAAACCAGCACCAGCGATGAATCCAGCCGGAATGTATTAATCTCTCATTTTCTAGGCTCTAAGGATTGCTTTAAATCAAATTAAGGCAATCCTTTTTTGTTTGCCTTCAAAAGCGTAGGATGCCCAACGCTGACCCTCCTTGAGCCAACGGTGAAAACATAGGCGGTATGCAAGAATAATCTCGCCAAACCTGATGCGACTGCCGTTCCAGCTAAACGGATTTCCCCCTCGTGTCGGACTTGGTGGAACGACGATGCCAAACGGACTCGGGAAAGGTTCGGGCGGAGAAAGGAAAACGCATATGAAAAAAGAAGGGTCCTGTCGATTCTTCACCGAAGAAAACAAAATATGGGTATTTGCTCAATGTTTTGTATTCCCAAAACTACCATTTTATTAATGCGTTGATGACCGCCATTGGACAAATACTATTAGCGGAGAGGCAGGTTTGTTGCAAATTTGATGTTGATATCGATTCGGATAGAACAAAGATTATCGGAAGGTATGTCAACAACATAAAGGAAAATAGCGTCGCTTTTAAAAAACCTATAGGAATAAAGAAATGGGATTATGACAAAAATGGTGATGTGAACCCCGAAACCATCCCTGTTAGTTCAAAGAAACGATTCTTTTGGGTTTGCCCCACTTGTGGTTACCATTGGCAAGGCGCAGTGGAAAATTTAACCGATACACTGACTTGTATTAAGTGCGTTCACGCAGACGAAAGGACATATGACGTTGAATCTAAAAGAGGATACTCATTGGCAGACTTGTTTCCATCTATCGCAAGCGAGTGGCATCCAACAAAAAATGGGGATTTGACTCCTAAGGACGTTACCCCAGGATCAAACAAAAAAGTGTGGTGGAAGTGCTCCAAATGCGGTAATGAATGGGAAGCCATTATTAAGACAAGAACAAAAGGATATGGTTGTAAGAGATGTTCGTACGAAAAGAGAACAATAACCACAACCAAGAAAAGGGGCAATATTTTTGATTTTTACCCCGAATTGCTCGAACAATGGGATTATAAGAAAAATATGGGCATTGATATAAAAACAATTGCACCGACTTCTAAAAAAGAATATTGGTGGAAGTGCCCAAAAGGTCATTCATATCTTTCGAGCCCAGTTGTTAAAAAGGGCAGTCAAGGGTGTCCTGTTTGTTCAGGTAAAAGAACCGATAGTTCTAATTCACTTGCTTCCAATGATCCTGAATTAGCGAAACTTTGGGATTACACAAAGAATGCAGATAAGCCAAGCGAATATACTTGTAATAGTGGCAAGGAAAAGTGGTGGGTTTGTCCATCTTGCAATGCTTCCTTCTATAAAAGGATTCAACAGATGCATAAAGGAAAAAGATGCCCAATTTGTGGAGTGAAGTATAGAAAATAGGCTTCGATTCCTCCCATCCCCTTTGAAATGTATCAATATTGCAGTGCAACCCCTTGCAAAAAAGGCCAAATGCATCAATACTGATGCACAACCACATTTGAGACTACTAATCTCGATACAATTAAATGTATCGGGATTTTTTCTTTTTATAGGGGTTCAAGTCCCACCGTTACGCCTTTTTGAAGTGAACCCTAATAGTTGGACAACCAACTGGAGGGGTTTTTCTGGTTTGGCTTTGGTCCTTGTCTCTTTGTCCGAACGAAAAGTAGGGATCTGCCATGCCTCTCGGCCATTCTCCGAACGGGAAAACCGCTTATTTTTCTAGTGCGTCCACATCCAGCAAGAATTGTTCCAAGCCAAGGTAATAAATCCCGTTTTCATCGTACCATGGGAGATAGCAATCTTTTTGAATCACGATTTTCTTGAAGGAGTCGTCGATTCTCAATAGCCCTTGAGTTTCTTGGTTGGCTTTGTTTTCGCTTGGAAGCGCGAAAGCGGATTGGATGTAATATCGTTTGCTTCCTTTGTTGCAAACGAAATCAATCTCGTACTGCTTGCGTTTGCTCTTCTTATCGGCGCCTTTGTAATTGATTTCCACGATGCCGACATCGACGGAGTAGCCCCGTAGGACCAATTCGTTATATACGATGTTTTCCATGATGTGGGTCGGTTCGTTTTGCCGGAAATTGATCCGGGCATTTCGCAACCCAATGTCTTCGAAATAATATTTGAAAGGGGAATCGATATAGGACTTTCCCCGGATATCGTAACGTTGCACCTTGTTGATGAGAAAAGAGTCGGCAAAGGCATCGAGGTATTTGGAGATCGTAGCACGGCTAAGCGGAAGATGCGCAACGGAATTGTATGTCTTTTCCAATTTCGCCGGATTGGTCAACGAGCCGATGTTCGAAGAGAGAACATCCAGCAATTCGCCGAGAATTTTCGTATCGTTTTTCAAATGGTTTCGTTCAACGATATCGTTGAGGTAAACGTTACGAACCAGATGTTCTAGATAAGAGCTTTTTTCTTCATGCGTTTTCCGGCTTAACAGCGCAGGCATTCCGCCATACAAAGAGTATTCTTCATAGGCTTTTGATTTGTCTCCCGAATAGGCGGCATAAAATTCGGAATAGGACAGCGGGTGAACGCGGATTTCATCTCCTCTTCCCCGAAACTCGGTGATGACATCGCTGGAGAGGAATTTCGAATTGGAGCCGGTGACGTAACAATCGACATTGCCCCGTCTTAAAAGGCCGTTCAACAATGATTCGAATCCATCGACAAGCTGTATTTCATCGAGCAGAACATAATATTGCCTTTCGTCCGAGATTCTCGACCTTATGTACTGATTCAGTATTTTTCGATCTCGCAATTCCTCGAATTCAATGTCATCCAAGGCGATTTCGATGATCTGATCGCCTTGAACCCCGGATTCGACCAAGTGTTTCTTAAAAATCTGAAATAGGAGATAAGATTTCCCGCATCGACGAATTCCGGTGACGACTTTGACCATCCCGTTCCATTTTTTCGAAATCAGCAAATTCAGATAACGATCTCGATGAATCATATGCTTACCCATTAACTACTTTTGCGTCTAGACGCATTTTTAGATAGCGAAAGTATACATGATAAGCGACGAAAAACCAAACCATACTTTCAACAATTGCGGAAATACGCATTTTTAGGAAGTGAAAGGAATTTCAATGTTCCCGTCTTTACTCCTCAAACATTCCCGAACACAGAAAAGGATCACCCACGCGCTGAAAAGGTTAAAACAGCACGCAAGTTTTTTCGGGACTTGAGAACGCCTTTATTTTGTTTCACTCGAAAAAGCGTTCCCAATAAAGGAAAATAGAAACGTGATACTTGCAAAAAGATTCCGCGGGATTGCCATCGTCGCGTTTTGCCTCCTCACCATGTCGACCGTATTGGTTTTCACACTGGGGGCAAATTACCCCGCCGGTTATGCCATAGGGACCATCTCGGGCGTGTTCTCCATCGCGGTTGACCTCCATTGCTTCATCCATCGATCGTTCGTCCTTGGCTCTATCAGCTTGGCGCTTGGGATTCTTGGAATCATCCTCTCTTGGATCCTTCCCATCTTCTTTTGGCTATCCGCCGGCATCGAATTGTTCTTGTTTTGCGTGTTCGACTCGCGATGTCGGAACAGCAACGCCTCTTCTCTCTCAAGGAGGTCGATTCCTACAACTCGACAGCAACGCCGCCTTCAGTCGTTTGAAACGCCTTCGTTTGCGAATACTCTTTAGGCGCGGCAAGGAGAAACAATATGGATACCGATAAAATCTATGCCGAACACCTCGCAAACGAATATTCCGTCAAAGAGGATTCCAAGGTCATCGCCCTCAAGAAGCTGGACCAAAAGCCAAAAGGCCCACAACGATTTTCGGGTATGCCTTCGGCGTCGCCTCTATCTTGATCGCCGGGACGGGAATGTGCCTCTATATGAAAGTGATCGGCGATGGATCCGCGTGGATGGTGGCCCTTGGCATCGTCATTGGCCTTCTTGGATTCGCCGGAGCCGCGATCAATTATCCGGTCTATAAAAAGATTCTGGAAAAAGGCAAAGGGAAATACGCCTTCGAAATCATCGAACTCGCCAAGGAAATCAGCGGCGAAGCCGAAGACAAAACCAATGCAAAATAACCATTGAAAGGGAATTGAGGTTTGAATCACGCCGAAAGCAAATACTTCCATACCGCGGAATGCATGGACCAAGCCTTCCTTTCGCTGTTGGAAAAAACGGGTTTCGAATACATCACCGTCAAGGCGATCTGCCAAAAGGCCGGCGTCCATCGCTCGACGTTCTACCTCCACTACGAAACGATCGACGATCTTTTGCATGAGGCGATGGAATACATGAACCGGGATTTCCTCTCCTACATGAACGAAGACCCGAAAGCATTGATCCAAGGCTTGCCCGCGCAGCCGTTGGAACAATTGAATTTCATCACGCCGAAATACCTTTTCCCTATCTAGAATACGTCAAAAAGAACCGCGCCTTATTTCGCGCCGCGAGGAAACACTCCTCGGTACTTCAGTTGAACCGTTCCTATGCCTTGATGTTCCAATCCGTCTTTTCCCCGGTCCTTCAACGCTTCGGCGTGCCGGAGCAAGAACGCCCCTATCTCATGGACTTCTATATGAACGGTTTGATAGCCATCCTCCATCGATGGATCGAACACGATTGCGAAAAACCCATTCCAGAGGTGGCAAGCCTCATGGAGCGTTGCGTGATCGGAAGCGAGAATCAAAAGAAGATCTAGCGATTTTGCATCGTTTTCCTACGAAACTCACGCTTTCAGCAAGCGAATCCCCTGGAATTTACGGAGGTATTGCTTGACTTGCTTCGCTTCTTCATTCTTTTCAATGAGCGTCAGATCCGCGGCTTCCCAAACCAAAAGAGTCCCGCTGATGTTGATCACGTCGAAGAGAAGCTGAGGCAGCGCCTGCTTATCCAGAAAATAGCTAAGGAGCAAGAGCCCAATCCCACCAAACAGCATTCCAAGGCCGGCGATGTTCTTTTTCCTTCTTTCTAAAGCGAACGTATAGATCATCAAAATGAAATTGTCCTTCACGATCTTCTCCGCCTCTTGGATCGTGTAATCGCCGTAGTCCTTGATGTAAACGTCGACCTTGATTTTGTACTTACGAGGAAGCAAGGCGAAGACCTCCTTCAACTTGTCGAAAAGGGTGTCGTTGAGCTTCTCGACGGAATCATCCCCGAGGGAGGAATCCACGAGTTCCGCGAAAGTATCGAAATTCAAATGGACGATCGCGGTCTTCCCTTGAATCGTGAAATACCTTCCAAGAATCTCCTCCGAAATGTCGGAGACGTTCTTCTTTAGCACTTCTTCCGCGATCTCTTTGTCCATTTCCTCAAGCTTTGGCTCCATCGTTCTTTCTCCGTTTTTCTTTAATTATTTCTTCAGCAAAGGGAAAAGCAATTAAAACCGCCTTTGTAGGATCGCTTGTTGACGAAAAAGACGTTCTCTCCCGGTCAAGGACAAAACGGCATGATCTGATGTGTACCCAATTTGCTGGACTGAATTGGAACCATCATAACGGCGCTCCGCACGGATGTCCACCGAAGCTTGCCTCGAAGCAGGCCAAAGGGGTCATCCATTTTTTTCATGTATTTCTGGTATCTGATCCTCGTCCCGTTGTACCAGGCGATGTACTCGCCGACCGCCTTCGCGAACGTCTCGAAGCTCCCGTATTCGGCCTGGCGGCCGCAATACATCTCGTTCTTCATCGTCCCGAAAAACGATTCCATGATGCAGTTGTCGAGGCAATTCCCCTTCCTCGACGCGGAGGGCGGCCGCGAGCTTCTCCCCCGCTTTGAAAGCCCTCGTTCCGAGGTGCTTGAGGCCGTCTTTCCCGAATTCTTCGAGGACATGGATCCAATTGCGGATTTTATCGTGCCATCTTTTCTGGCTGTTGCGGAAATCTTCGGGCTTCGGGACCGTGCCCCCGTTCTTGTAAGCCTTGATCCAGGCCATCTTCTGCTCAAACGTCCACTTCATGAAAAAGTACCCTCCGGTTCAGACTTTCTTCAGTCCAAACTTTTGGGTACACGTCAAAAGGATCCCTTTATCTATGTTTTCTCGCTTTAGAAATTGAGAATGATGTTCCAATACCCGGAGAGATCGTCTTCCGCGCGGGATCCATCTTCCTTGGGGTCGATCTTGCCAAGGGCGAAGCCCGAGGCGGCAAGCGCCTCCAAGACGCGGGTATATTCTTTGTTTTGATTATGGTTCATAGCGTAATTCATGTCGTTGCCTCCTAGAGATAGAAGTTAAGGGTTCGATCAAAGAGATCAGAAGTCTTCTTCGTTGGATTCGGTCTCTTCTTCATCGATCGCGTCGAAACGGAAGCCCGATTCGGCGATTTCTTCAAGCAATTCGGTGTAGGCCATTTCTTGTTGATTCATAAGGGTTTCCTCCTTTGATTTTCTTGCCTGATTTCCTTCAGGCGCCCTAAGTAAAGCGCAAGAAAAACAAGTTGCAAGTAGGGTGCTTCGTGAAAGCGTTTCCGCAAGCGCTTTCCGAAAACGCTTTCAAAAATTCAAGGGGTGAAAAACGCCCATTTCTCCTTGCCTTGCTTGAAGAATGAAACGATTTCCTTTTAAATAAGCCTCATGGCTATTCTTGAAGTCAAAGACGTCAACTTCTCCTACGGAGACAAAGAGCTCTACCGCCACGTCTGCATGAAAATCAACCCCGGGGAACATTGCGTCCTCGTCGGGAGCAATGGGGCGGGGAAGACGACCCTTTTGAATTTGATCGTCCAAGATCTTCGCCCGGACGCTGGAACCATTACCTGGGAACCCCATGTGACCTTCAGCTATCTTGATCAGCAGTTGAAGGTAAAAAACGACATGCGGACCATCGAATACCTCTATGGCGTCTACGAGCCCCTCTTTCAAAAGGAAAAGAGGATGGAAGATCTTTACGCCGAAGCTTCGCTTGGAGGAGATAACTATGAAGTCCTGCTCGATAAGGCGATGCGCTTAGGAGACGAGCTCCAACAGTCCGACTTCTATAGTCTCCAAGAAAAGGTCGGCCGTTTGACCGATGGCTTAGGCTTCGATAAATCCGATCTAGAAAAGCCCCTTGCCATTCTTTCGAGCGGCCAACGCGAAAAAGCCTACCTCGCAAAGATGCTCCTCGAAGAAAAAGACGTCCTTTTGATGGACGAGCCCACGAACTTCTTGGATGCGATCCAGGTTGCTTGGCTATCTTCCTACCTTCGATCCTACCAAAAGGCCTTCTTGGTCGTAAGCCACGACGAAGCCTTCCTCGAAACGATCGCGGACGTCGTCTTTTGCTTGGAGAATCAGACGATCACCCGTTATAAAGGAGGCTTTGAAGCCTACCTCGTCCAACATGAACTCGATAAGGAGCAAAACGCCAAGAACTACGCGGCCCAGCAGCGTTACATCAAAAAGGAAGAGGACTTCATCGCGAAGCACATCGTCCGCGCAACGAGCGCCAAAGCCGCGAAGTCCCATCGCGCGAGGCTCAATCACCTCGAACGCCTAGAGCCCCCGGGAAAAGAAGCCCCAAGCGTCTTTTTCTCCTTCCCCTTTACCCATGATGTCGGAGAAAAGCCCTTGATCGTCGAAGACCTTTCGATCGGTTATGACGGGGAGCCTCTCCTTGACGGCATCTCCTTCCTTTTGAAGAAAGGCGAGAAGATCGCGATCCTTGGGCAAAACGGGGTTGGGAAGACCACCTTCTTGAAGACGATTCTAGGAAAGATTCCCGCCCTTGAAGGAGGCTTTCGCTTCCTCGATGGAACGGTGATCAACGAATACGGGCAAGATGAATACGTCGATTTGAATCTCTCCCCCTTTGAATACATCCTATCCTTCTACCCCATGATGTCGAACACGGAGATCCGTACCTGCTTAGGCAAAGTAGGCGTAAGAAAAGAGCTCGCGATGCGCCCCATGAAGGAGCTTTCGGGAGGCGAAGTCACGAAGGCGAGATTCGCCCTCATGACCTTGAGAAAAAGCAACTTCCTCGTCTTCGACGAACCGACGAATCACCTCGACCAAAAAGCAAAAGACGCCCTCTTCGACGCGATCGCGCGTTTCCCAGGCGCCGTTATCCTCGTCTCGCACGAACGGGACTTCTACGATGGCCTCGTCGATTACGAGATGCACTTTTAAACAATCGGATCGCGCTTCTTGATCCCAAATAGGTAATTGATCCACCCGGCCATCGGGATGGAGACCCAATAATTCAAAGCCGCGGCTTCCATGTTGTAGAAGCTCGTCCCGCGACGGATCGAATGATCGATCTCTTCCAGGGAAGCGAGCCATTCCACGCATTGAGGGTCCTTTTCAAAGCCGTCAAGGTCGTGGCCAAGGAAACGAAGACGCGTCTCGACCCGTCCGATAAAGGAAAGGGTATCCTTGGCTTCTTTGTAGGTTATCTCCATCAAGTTCAAGGATTTAAGCGCGGAAACGGCCTCTTCGTCGCTTTCTTCGTAGGCTGCTTGATAATGGCGCAATTCCCCATCAAGAAGCAGCAATAACCGCCTCTTTTCGCTCATCAAGGTGAGCAAAGCCTTGGTTCTTGCGCGCAAACGCTTGGCGAATTCCATCCCGTGTCCCGCAACGTAAAGCAGGACCACGATATAAAGAAACGTGGCGATCATCAAAACCAGCAAGACCACCTGATACGTTTCTAGACTCGCGAGGATCACCATACCGCACTAGTCTAGGGCGAAGGGCGCTTCTTTTGCAACAAAATGCGCATGATTTGACCAATATGCGGGCGCGCGCCTATAATGAAAGACACGAAAGGAGGCTCGTCCATGCCTAACCGCAAACCCATTTGTGCCATCCTCTACGATTTCGATTCTACGTTAGCCACCACCGATATGCAGGCCTTTGGCTTCATTCCCAAAATGGGGATGACCCCCCAGGAATTCTGGCAACGGACCGGCGAATTCTCCAAACGCACCGGCTGCGAACGCATCCTCTCTTACCTTTACACGATGGTCGAAGTCGCCAAGGAAAAAGGGATCAAGATGGATCGCGCCTTCCTCGAAGAATGCGGCAAGGACATCAAGTTCTTCCCCGGGGTCACGACCTGGTTCAACCGCATCAACGCCTATGCCGAGGAGCATGGGGTCATCATCGAGCACTACATCGTTTCTTCCGGCAACAAAGAGATCCTCGAAGGCTGCCCGATCGCCAAGGAATTCAAGGAGATCTATGGCTGCGAGTTCATCTTCAACGAAGAAGGCGATGTCTATTGGCCGAAGCTTGCGATCAACTACACTCAGAAGACCCAATACTTCTTCCGCATCTCCAAAGGGGTCGAAAACCCCAATGACGACGATGCGGTCAACGAGAAGACCTCCTTCCGTCGCATCCCCTATAGCAACATGGTCTATATCGGGGACGGATTGACCGACGTCCCTTCCATGATCCTCGTGAAGTCTAACGGCGGGAAATCGATCGCCGTCTATCCTAGAGGCAAAGAAGAGAAGGCGATCTCCTTGGAAGCCGATGGGCGCATCAACTACGCCTGCGTCGCGGACTATTCGAAGGACTCGAACCTTGAGAAGATCATGAAGTTGATCATCCAGGGCATCGAAATCAACGAATCGCTCAAATACCACGAAGGGAAGTTCTGATGCACGCGAAAAACATCGCCCTCGTCCTTTTTGGGGGCAACGGCGAGCGCTTTGGAGGGAAGGTGCCCAAGCAATTCGCCTTCATCACCGACAAGCCGATGATGATCGAAACCCTGTCTAGGATTGCCTCTTCTTCCAGCGTTGAAGAAATCTACGTCGTGACGAGGAAAGTAGATCAAGCCTTGACCGCGGGGTTGATCGAGAAATACCGCCTCCCCAAGATCAAAGGGATCCTCGTCGGAGGCAAAACCCGCGAAGAGAGCGTTTATAAGGGTTTAAAACACCTTCATTCCATTGGAACTTCTGCGCGAAGTTTGATCCTCATCCACGATGGGGATCGCCCAAATATCGACAAATCCATGATTGAAGAGAACTTCAAGCAAGCGTATCTTCATGGCGGGGCGGTGACGGCCATCCCCTCGAATAGCTCCGTCTTCGTTAGCCCTCTAGGCCTAGAAGTCGAACGTTACTTGCCGCGAAACGAGATCTACTTGGCCCAAACGCCGCAGACCTTCCGCTACGGACCCTTGAAGAAAGCCTTCGACAAGGTCCATCGGAAGCATCGTCTTGACGAATTCACGGACGACGCCTCGATCTATCGAAGCCTTAAGCATAAGGTCGCGATCGTGCTTGGCGAAGCAGGAAACGTCAAAATCACCACCAAGAGCGACTTAGCGCTCTTCTATGAAGGAAGGAGGAACAACGAATGAACTTGCCGAAAGTCGGCGATGTCGCTAGCGGCACCGTCATCCGCATGTACCCATCCTACGCGATCCTCCTCTTCGAAGAAGGCTGGACGGGCCTGCTTCATATCTCGGAGCTATCGACGAGCTACATCCGCTGCTTCGAAAGCTTCGTGAAGCTAGGGAGCATCTATAGCGTTAAGGTGATCGCCGTCGAAGAAGAAAAGGGGACCGTTCGCGTCTCCTTGAAGCGGATGACCCCAAGCGACAAGCGGAAGTCCTTCGCCCATCATCCCATTCCGAAGGAGGAGATCTCCTTCACCGGCCTGCAGGAACACCTGCAAGGCTGGATTGAAAACTATCCTCGATAAAGCGAGGAAAAAGGAACATCAACATCTATGATCCACGTTAACGATGCGCACGTGTTGCGCAGCATCGATTATGAAGCCTACGCCGACAAGGTGAAGGCCATCAACCAAGGCATTGAAAACCGCACCCTTTTGGGCAACGATTACCTCGGCTGGGCAAAATACCCGGAAACCTATGACAAAGAAGAATTCGTTCGCATCAAGAAAGCCGGGCAATACATCCGCGAGAACTTCGATATCCTCGTCGTCTGCGGCATCGGGGGCTCTTACTTGGGCGCCCGTGCGGCGATCGATGGGATCCAAGGGCTCTATCGCGACGACAAGCTCCAAATCATCTACATGGGGCAAACCTTCGCCGCGAGCTACGTCCATCAAGTCCTCTCTTACCTGAAAGGCAAGAAGTTCGCGATCAACGTGATCTCGAAATCCGGCACGACGACCGAAACGGCGATCGGCTTCCGCTTGCTTCGCGATCTATTGAAAGAGCAAATCGGCGAAGAGAATCTCTCGAAAGCGATTTTCGCGACGACCGACAAAGAAAAAGGCGCCCTTCTGGATCTATGCAAGAAATACGGCTACGAGCGCTTCGTTTTGCCAAGTGACGTCGGAGGACGTTATAGCGTCTTCACCGCGGTCGGCTTGCTTCCGATGGCGGCCGCCGGCATCGACATCGATGCCTTCATGGATGGCGCGAAGAACGCGATGAACGCCTATTCTAGCGACGAGATCAACCCCTGCTACCAATACGGGATCCTCCGTCATGAACTCTATAAGGCGGGTTACCCCGTCGAGATGTTCGTGACTTACGAACCGCGTTTTGTCCAACTTGGCGAGTGGTGGAAGCAACTCTTCGGGGAATCCGAAGGCAAGGACCGCACGGGACTTCTTCCCGATTCCGCGACCTTCTCGACCGATCTCCACTCTTTAGGACAATTCATCCAAGAAGGATCCCCCGTCTTGTTTGAAACCGTCCTTGATGTCGAAAAGCCCGCGGTCGATGTCATCATCCCCCACGATGAAGACAACCTCGATGGCTTGAACTACCTTGAGGGCAAGGGCCTAGACTACGTCTGCAAGCAGGCGCATGATGGAACCTTAGAAGCACATGAAGAAACAGGCAAAGTCCCGAACATCCTCCTTACGATCGATGAGATGGATGCCTTCCACATGGGCGAGCTCATGTACTTCTTCTGCAGGGCCTGCGCCTTATCTTGCTACTTAAACGAAATCAACCCCTTCAACCAACCGGGCGTTGAAGTCTACAAGAAGAACATGTTCCGTCTTCTTGGAAAACCGGGATATACTAAATAAAACAAAGGAGAATTAACCCAATGGATCAAAAAGTTTCCGCCCTCCTCGTCGACCAGATCGGCAAGGAATTCTACAGTGCCTACCTCTACCTCGACATCGCGAACTTCTTCGAATCGAAAGGACTCGAAGGCTTCGCGAACTGGTACGAAATCCAGGCCAAGGAAGAGCTCGATCACGGCATGCTCATGTACCACTACCTCCAAAACAACGGGGAAGCCGTCTCCCTTTGCCCGATCGCAAAGCCGGACAAAGTCTTCAAGACGATGATGGATCCGCTTCTTGTGGGCTTGGAGCATGAACGCTACGTGACCTCGCTCATTCACACGATCTACGCCGCGGCGAAAGAGGCCAACGACTTCCGCACGACCCAATTCCTCGATTGGTTCGTCAAGGAGCAAGGCGAAGAAGAAAAGAACGCCCAAGACCTGATCACCAAGATGCAGCTCTTCGGGGACGATGCAAGAGCGCTCTACCTCTTGAACCAAGAGCTCGCGACCCGCGTCTATAGCGCGCCTTCGCTCGTTCTATAAACTCTTGGGGCCTTCGGGCCCCTTTCTTTTCGCTCCTTTTCGATGCCCATATTTGCCTTGGCATCCAATCGCGAAAAAGAACCCGCGAAACGAGTGAAAAACCGCTTGACCTCTCCCTTGCCCGATGCTATATTTTTCAAGCGCTTTTAAGCGACCCGCGGATGCTTAGCTCAGCGGGAGAGCATCGCCCTTACAAGGCGGGGGTCGTAGGTTCGAAACCTACAGCATCCACCAAACCTTGCTTCGGCAAAGCGCAAAGACAACGTGGGCGAATAGCGAAGTGGCCAAACGCGGCTGACTGTAAATCAGTTCCTTCGGGTTCGGTGGTTCAAATCCATCTTCGCCCACCACTCTTCTTGGGGTGTAGCCAAGCGGTAAGGCACGAGACTTTGACTCTCGCATGCGCTGGTCCGATCCCAGCCACCCCAGCCATCCTCCGCTAGCTCAGTGGTAGAGCACTTGACTTTTAATCAAGGGGTCGTGAGTTCGAGCCTCACGCGGGGGACCAAACCCCTAGAACTCTCTCCCTCGCGCAAAGGGAATCCAATCGCCCGAAGCACGAGCTTCGGGTTTCTTTCTTCCAGGCCTGCCGGCTTGGCGAAATGGTAGACGCAAGGGACTTAAAATCCCTCGAAGGTCAAACTTCATGCCGGTTCGAGTCCGGCAGCCGGCACCATATTGAAAGCATAGGTTTGATACAATGAAATTAAGGTATCAAGCCTTTTTCTTTATATAAACGTGAAAACCGGATAACTAAGCCACTTATTCGAAATATAAGAAGAGATAAAGTATCAATTTAGAACCTTAAAACGTACTGAACCCTTAATGTTGTACTATAGTTCTATTTAAAGTCCAATGTCAGGGGTGCGGTACAATGCAATGAGACTGCATTAATCTATTGGATTATGCAATATGGAGAATTTATGAAAGTTCTCTCGCCTTCATCGTTAATTGATAAAGTATTAGAAACCGCTCATAGGACGATTGATAAATATGGAAAATAACTATTTTAAAGATCTTTCTTTATTAGAAGACGCTCTAAATAAGACTGAGAGAATTGAGAAAGAAGATTCAATTCTAGATGTTTTAGGTGTTACAGAAAATGACATCTCAAAGGTTCTTGCATATGTGCTACGAAAGAATCCAGAATTGTTGGAACAATTAATTAGTAACTATTACTTTGAAGAGAGAATTATCAACCAAGATTATTTTAATGTTGAGACCGAAAGAGCGATCGATGATCAAAAAAGAATCGACATTTTCTTATATGGAACTTTTTCTAATAAGGAAAAATTCTATGTTGTCATTGAAAATAAGACATGGAGCGGCGAACATGACAACCAATGTGCCTTATATGCAAAATGGTTAGAGAGCAATTACACCGATGGTCACAAGTATTATTTATTTTTAAAACCATCAAGTAATATTACTACTCCACATTGCGATAAATATAAGGTAATTACTTATACTGAACTATATGAATTATTGAGCGGCATTAATAATCAATATGCAGCTGAACTTAATAAAACAATTAAAAATAATTTCTTGGATGTCAATATGACTGAGCTCGAACAATTATTGCTAAAACAAGGCAACTTTAAAAAAATAAGAGATTGTATCTCTAAACTAGATAAAGAACTGGATTATTTCTTCGACAACGAGGTCAAAAATGAAATTCAATCGAAATTCCTTGACTTTAGATTCGAAAAGGAAGGGCAATCGCGTCGTTTTTATTATCAAAAATGGTGGAGCGATTATCAGAAAGAAGATCTCAAAAAACAATATTATTTTTACTTAGAATACATTCTAAGAGACCATGATTTTTTGAAGCTGGAAGTACAAGCTGTAATCAAGAGATATTGTCCTGATTCATTGGTGGATAGATTGATAGAAAAGGATTATAGCAAGTTAGCTAGCAGCAAATCTGATTCAGGAAACAATAGATGGTATGTTTTAAAAACTGAAAAATTTGTAAGCGAACACACTCCGCTTTCTGATGAATGGAAAAAAGAATTCGTTGAAAAAGTCATTAATTTATTCACTGAATACGAATGCTTTATTTCAAACGAGGTATTTCCTAAATTTGAAAAGCTATTAAAATAACCATTTCAATGTCCATAAAAACGGACTATGAATTGGAGTTTTAGCCGTTTTGTATCAGTATTGTTGTTTACAAACATATGCAGACTACAGTCCCGATACATTCGGGGCTGTTTTATTTCTAACGTCTTTGTGTTTCAACAAATATTGATTATTAATCACCAACAAAGTATAATTGTAGTAGAGCAAGGAGACGCGAATCATGCCTGACAAAAATGACATTTTGATTTACAACACGCCTAATGGGAATTCCAATGTAGAAGTCTATTTATGCGATGAGGACATTTGGATGACCCAAGCTGCGCTCGCTGATCTTTTTCAAACCTCGAGAAACAACATTACAATGCATATCCAAAACATCTATAAGGAAGGCGAGCTTATGGAGGAGGCAACCAGTAAGCCTGACTTACTAGTTCGAAATGAAGGCTCAAGGACGGTTAAAAGGACCATCAAACTCTATAACCTTCGAATGATTATCGCCATCGGAATGCGTGCGAAGAGCTCTGCTGCAACCTCGTTTAGAATTTGGGCGAACAACGTTCTTAGGGAATACATGGTGAAAGGGTTCGCCATGGACGACAGGCGTTTGGAAGATCCTGAGCGATTCGGCAAAGATTATTTTGACGAGCTCTATTTGAGAATCCGCGCGATTCGGGCCTCCGAGAAGAGGTTCTATCAAAAGGTGCTCGACATCTATTCAACTAGCGTCGATTACAACGCCAACGACGAACAGACCATCACCTTCTTCAAAACGGTCCAGAACAAGCTCCATTTCGCGATTTCCGGTGAGACCGCGGCGGAGATCGTTTATCATCGGGCCGATGCCGAAAAAGACAACATGGGTTTGACCTCGTGGAGTGGTGAACATGTCCAAAAGTCGGACGTGACAATCGCGAAGAATTACTTGTCTAAAGAGGAAATCGATTCCTTGAACCAAATCGTAAACATGTACCTCGACCATGCCGAGAGAATGGCAAAGAGCGCCATTCCCATGCATATGAGCGATTGGGTGAGCGCCCTCGACGAATTTCTGCGGTTCGAAAGGGCGGACATCTTGACGGGTTCTGGCAAGATTTCACACGCCCTGGCGGTGCAGAAAGCCCATAAGGAATACGAGAAGTTTGATCGTGCCCGGCAGCTCAGGATGGGACACGAGCTGGATAGCAAATTGCTGGACGTCCTAAAAAAGAAATAGGTTTATGAGCGAAAGGAAAATCGGTCTGGCGATAAAACGGAGGAGAAAGGAACTCGGCCTTTCGCAATCCGAACTCGCCTCAAGGCTTGGGTATAAGGACCATTCAACGCTCGCTAAGGTCGAAACGGGAGTGAACGACATCACCATCGATACGCTTTTCAAATACGCCGAGGCTCTTGGCCTCAGCGCAACCGACCTTCTCAATTACAGTTTGGATGAGGTCGAAGGTATCTATCGCCTTGACTTTGACTACCTCCCGACGTTTCCGAATATCCATGATTGCAAAGTGGAAAGGATCATTGTCGGTAAGGATTCTTTTTCCCTTGTTTTCGAACGAGGCATCGCCCGCCATGACTCGGTTCGTTCCCACCACCCGAGAGCGGATTCGCTGGAAATCGAATACCATCTCACTGATGAACCTGACCTTTATTTGGCGAAAGGAGGGAGAATAATCCCCACCCCATGCGAAACGCTCAAGGATTTGGTTAACGAAGGCCTTGTTTATCTTTGTGAATACGTTGGTTATAAATCGGTCATAATAAAGCTTTGCGGCGCTAGCCTTGCCATTTTGAATCTCACCGTGAACCAAGTCGATTACCGTTGGATCGAATAACAGGTAGACGGAACGTTTGGAAGATTTTGATTCCTCCCATCCCCTTTGAAATGTATCAATGTCGTCGTGCAACCCCTTGCAAAAAGGGCTAAATGTATCAATATTGATGCACAACCACATATTGAATGAAGAGGTTTGATGCAATGGAATTTCCTAAGCATTGAACCTTTTTTCTTTATATTTCTGTGTTTTAGCACGTATTTTGCCGTTTTAAGGCGATTTGTGGGCTTTTTCCTTTACCTTCGGGCTTGTGTTTGAACTAAGAACAAGAGCGACCGTGTGCCAAACTGTGCCGAATTAAGCGACAGGCCAAACGATTACCTTTAAGGGTGCGACGAAAAACACGATTACCCAAACTTATTACCACTCTCGCGATGGCGAACGAAGGAAAAATCGATCATTACCGCGATAGCGACAACCTCGAAGTCGACGCCATTCTCCGCCTTGACGATGGGCGTTATGGGCTCATCGAAATCAAATTGGGCAGTAAGGAAGGCGTAAAGGAGGGGATCAAAAACCTCGCAAAGCTGAAGAATAAGGTGGACGACACCTCCTATCGCGAGCCTTCTTTCTCCATGGTCCTCACGGCGCATGGGCCTTGTTATAAAGATCCAACTGGGGTCTACGTTGTTCCAATCAACTTGCTAAGAGATTAAAACTTATAGATCGAAATAGAGGAATTCTTTGGCGAGCCGTTCCGCTACTGCTTTTGGTAGGTGGGCCTTTTTGGCATACGCTGCAAACGATCGAGCGACCTTTTGAATCTCATCGATGATTTCCAGCGCTTTTGCTTCGAGAATATTGCCCTTCTTTGCAACCGCCAGCAAATCGGAAAGTTCGATTCCCTTGCTTTTTCCATGGATCGACATCTGATGAGCGGACAACCAACGATTCGGCGGATCGTTTGCATACGTTAAATCATAGGCGTTGGAGAGATCCCAAACCCCTTTGCGATCCATGACGAAAGAGGTGTTTTTCACGTGGTCGTCTTGGTTGCACATCACCGCGTTGAATACCATTCTGCGGAACCATTGCTCGTTTTTATTGGGGATCTTCAACCGTTTCAAAACGTTGAAGACTTCTTCGTAATCGATTTGGCAAGGAACGTCGTAATCAAGTCCACAAAGCGAAGCGAGGGTTTGCACGTGGACCTTCTGCACCTTTCCATTCTTAATGATGCGATCAAACCGCTTGGTCAAGAAATGGTATTTGCCGTTGATGGAGAGAAGATAGCTATCGCGGATATCGATACCGCAATCTCTCGCCATAAGGTAATAGGCGTATTCGATCCTCGTGAAATAGGCCTCTTCCTTCATGTTGTCGAATTTGATGAGGCAGAAATCAAAACCGGGCGAACACTCATCGACTTGCCCGCTTTTGAATTCGTGCGTATCAGGATTATATTGGACAACGGCTTTTGTTCTGGCGCCTCCCGCGGAAGTCGAAACGGAGATCAAGGCTTGGATATCCTCCGCATGAAAGGCCTTCCTCTCTTCGTAGACGTCATCCGCGATCTTGGCCAAGGCGTCGATATCAATCGAGGAAGAGAGACTAAGATCGGACTTCGCGGGCTCAAACTCCAAGGCCCCCATGCCGCGCTTCCCTTCATAAAGGAGCCTTTCGGCGGGATTCAAGGAGTTCTCTTCTCGGCCTAAAGAAGCCAAATAAAGGTTGATGACCTTATTCCCATAGGTATCGGGCAAGGAATCGCGGAGCAAGGGAGGCAAGCCATAATTCGAGGGGATTTCCTTTCCAAACGCATAGGTTGCATCGCTTAAAGGCATGAGGATCGGGGAAAGCTCTATGCGAGACTTTTGGAAGGCGCGGTCGTATTGAAAGGCAGAGGTGTTGTGCTCTTCGTTGAACCGCAACACCCCGACCTTGGTGCCCCACATCTTCACGTTGACGTCCATCTCGATCACTCCTCATCGCCCCAATGGAAGTCCGTCTTCCTTTCTCGCACCCTCTGCCTTTCGTATTTGTTCTTCGGGATGTCTTCAAAACGCATATCGGCGAACGGGGGGAAGCTGACAAAGGCTTGGGTCAAGCCCAAGACATCGAGGTACTTCCAAAAGTTCTCCATCGAGACGTTCTCCCCTTTCTCGAGGTTCACGATCGTGCGTTTGGATAGTCCGCTTTCTAAGGCGACGTCTTCTTGGGTCTTGAATTGCGAGATCCGGTAAGCTTTGAGTTTTTTGATCAGCCTAAGGTAATTTTGCTCCATTCATTGCTCTCCGAGATCATCATAATATCACAGGATTATAAAGTGCAAGCAGTTTCGCTTAATCCAAGCTTTTCTTTGTTAAAGTGAATAATATTGCGCTTTATATTTTCATCGGATTGCGGGGTGGGTTGCTTATCCCCGTTCCTGTCCCTCGGAACGGTCACGGTTATCGGGGCCGACGGAGGTCGCCACGGTCCTTTCGTAGCTGCCGTTGCGGGAGTCGCCGCTATTCCGGCCCCACGCTTCGTGCCTCCCGCTTCCCAAGAGGGCGGTCGTCTCGCTTTGGAGGGCGTCGTTGACGGCCTTTTGGACGGCGGCGTTGAGGATCTTCCTCATCGCGCTCTCCAGGCTTCCGTCGCTTTCCGCTATCGCGGACGCCAATTGTTCGCCAAAATTATCCACGCAGGCTTCCTTTCCAGTTTTCTCAGCAAAAACAATTGTTCGGGACGCCTGCTTTTTTGTCGCCCGGCGGTCGGGCCCGAACCCCTAGGGGTTCTGGCATTCAGCTCCTTGGCGGAACTTCATTTGCACAAGATTCCAAACACTCTCAATGCTTTTGGCAAATTCTTGTTTGGAATCTCGCAAATCCGCCAAAGTATCTTTAATCTTTTTTAATACATCGGCGCGGGTACTTACTTGAACGTAAATCTGTCCATCATCCGAAACCAGATCGACGCATGGGAAATTGATTTCCACTTGGTTCAAGTTTCTAAATGACTGACCAAAATATAAGGAACATGCTTTCGTGGCGAAAGTTTCAAACATCTTGGCCTCATCAAAAAGGCCAAGCCTGTTCAAAAGCCGAATCTTTGCCTCAAGGCAAACAAGACAATCCGCAACAAAAGCTATCTTTTCGGTCATACATCGTCTCGCAAAACTAATCTATTCCCGAGCCATTTTTCGGCCTATATCTTTGATTGGGGGAATTTTTGGGGGACACGGCTTCGATTAAGCCTTTCTCAAGCATGGGCTGAAGAACCTTCCTCATGAAATAGCTTCTACTTTTGATTCCGGCTGCCTCCTGAAGTTCTTTTCGACTCTTCGGGCTCTCGCCGCATAGTCTCAAAATAAGCTGCTCGGCCCCTGATTCTGGTGTTTCGTCGATGCCTTGCTCGTCAAAATCCGTTTTCTCATACTGCAAATCAAATAGCGTAATGCAAAAGAAATCGCCAAAGTCTTCAAGGACTGGCATCAACTGCGGATAAGCCTTATAGAAGTTTGCTATTTTCTCGAAACCGGTGCCGCTCCTTTCCATTAGACCGCACAATTCGAAGCAGGCAGAAATAGAGTCGTTCCTCCTTTTGGATGGAATCCTGTCCAAGGCGTATTGCGACGGCTTTTTCGAAAGAAGCCATCCGCCTGGCGACTTCACCTCTATTCTGTCCGCGAAGATATCTATGTCTATCTGGGTTCCAGCCATTGAATAATCCCGATGCGCGATTGCGTTGACGAGGACTTCCCTGATGGCCAATTCAGGATAGGAATAGGTATTAGTGCGGCTGCCGTCCTGATTCTTTATGACTCCTGTTTTTGTGTTCCGAATAATGAAGGACCTAGCAAAGCGGAAACATTCGCCCAATGGGCCTTTGAAAAATTTCTTGTCAATGATTTCATCTTCGCCTTTACCAAAGCCGCGCCAGAGCCTGCAGGATACAAGGGTTAGGCTGTCGATGCAGGAATCCGCAAATAGTGAGAGGCCAAACGTGGTTTCTCCCGAATCTGAAATGACTTGCTCAGAGACGAGGTCATTGAATTCGGGGACTTGGTGGTCCTTCCTAAACTCTTTTGCCAGAGATAAGTATTGGGAGAAGTCCTCCTCTTTGAAGAAAGACCCGGTCAGTTGCAAGTCAAAGCCCTTTCGCCCGCGGCCCATTGAAACGATTTCCTCGGGGGTCGCCTCTGTGCTCGCTCCGTCTTTTCGCTTGTAAACGGTCTCGTCGAAGTCCCCTTCTCGATACCTTACAATGGACTCCGCCTTAAAGACATAAATCGCCAAAACAAAACGATCCTCGCGGTTTGGGACCTCGATAAAGGAAAAAGACAATCTTACATGCGGAAATACGTGTCTATCGTTTTCCTTTATTACCAAGAGGCGGGTTTTGTCGGCTTCCTCTCTGGTCAGGCCGAAAACCGTCCAATCGTCATTCACGCCGACATAAATGGTCCCGCCCTCTTCGTTTGCGAAGGCAACCAATGATTTTGCCCACTTCCGCGTTTCTTTTTCCTTGTCGTTTAACTTGGCTTTGTAGTCAAAATCCGTGTTCTCAAAAAGGTGTTCCGGAATTAATTCTTTAAGAAGCATAACCTGTCCTCCTTACATATGCGTATTATCCACGCATTTTAACTTGTTCACCAGCTTGTTCTCTAACTTGTTCACCAGCTTGTTCTCTAACTTGTTCACCAGCTTGTTCTCTAACTTGTTCACTGCTTATTCTTTTTCGGCCAACCAATCCACAGGTCTTTTGGGAATTTGCCGCCGCCGTGGTTCATTTTGAGCTTCGGATAATCGAGATGCGGGTTGTTTGCCAAGAAGCGTTCGGCCGCCTCCATCACATCGGTGCAGATTTCCTTAACGCCGACATACAGATAGAGCGTCTGAGGGACCTCGTCCATGCCTGGCGTCCATTCTTCAAAACGGTATTCGTTGCCGGAAAGGCCTCCCGTGAAGAACCTTTGGTCGTTGAAACCAAGAACGAATTCCTCGATACCGGTCTTTTCGGCGATGTCGTTCGTGCTCTCGTGGAGCAGTTTGCACCGCAATTGGTAGCATGCCTTCCCGTCGAAATGGACGGAATTGGAAAAGAACGGGTCGGAATACAGCAAGCCAAAGATGTTGTAGACGTTCTCGTCAAACCACTTGATATACCGCTCCCCGACCTTGTCGATGGACGGGTAGGCCAATTTGCCAAGCGAATCCGGAAGAGTAAGTGCGAGGAAAAGGGCGCCGAGATAACGTTTGCCATCAAGCAAAAGCTTAATCTCGTTCAAAAGCTCGGATACAGTGTTAATCTCAACGTAGTTTTCCATACTGTTGGGGCTGCGGACAAAAAACTGGACCGTTTTCACTATGATATCCCGATTTCTCTTCTCCTATCGATCACGCTTTTGCAACCGAGCGATTCCTCAATGCCCCTTTCCCTAGACCAGATGAGGCATTTTTCCGGATAGGGAACGAATTCCCTCGCGGCCGTTCTCGGCTGGCCCTCGTTATAAAGCATCTCGTTTTTGATTGCCCCAAAGAAGCCTTCGCGCGCCGAATTGCCGGGCGAGCGGCCTTTTTTCGGCATCGATCGAACGAATCCGAATTTATCCATTGGCCCGATCCGGCCGGGCCGTCGGCGATGGCGTCCGCGGCCCGAACGGATTGCGCGGCGAACCCCTTCGGGGACGGGGCGGGACGCTTTGCGGAGCATGCCGCTGGCCAAGCTTGGGCCCGGGGAGGCCCCCATCGCCCAAGCGATCGGCATGCCGCCGAAGCGGCCGATCGCGGGGGAGAGGCAAGCCTTCCCGCCGCCGGGGGCGAACCCGGCGATGCCCGTTGCCATCTTCTCGAAGGGCCCGTCGGCGGAGAAATCCCTGCTCAGCGAGTTAGGCGCCGACGGCGGCAATTCGCCCGGGCACGAGGAATGCTTCGCTCGCTTTTTTTCGATCGCGGGTTGGACAATGGGGGCATTTCCTAAGTGTCTTCGCCATGTTGTGGCGCTTGCGGCAATGCCTCGATGCGCGTTTCTTTGAATTTTCGTCGACCATAATTCCCTTCCTTTGCGGTCCGGTTTTTTGTCCGCACGCCCCATGCACAAATTTACAATGAGATGCACGAGAACGCTTTTCCGCTGTCTGGGGTCGGTTCGCGTTCCCCTGGCCATAATCGTCAGTGACACCACAAGAAAAACCAAATTAAGGATAAAGGGGTATATGCCATCCGTTGACGTGATTACAGAACGAAGCGATGGTCAGCCGGAGCCCCTTTAAGCAATCTCAAGATCCCCCATCGATGCGAGTCCGATCAATGTCGCTCGCCTCCTCGCCGAAGAACGAAATCGATCGAGGTCACGGATGCGCAATCTTACTAGGCCATTGATTTATGTCAGCAAGACAATAAATTCATCTGCGTAATTTTTTTGCGGATACTCGCAAAAATTTGAAATAGAAAAAGAATCTACGCAAATCAAAAGGGACCTCTACTTAAACAAGCTCATCGAACGCTAAGGAAACGGATTGATCAAAGTAGTTACCGGGATGCGCCGTTGTGGGAAATCCTACTTGCTCTTCACCTTATTCAAAAACCATTTGCTTTCGAAAGGGGTTTCCCAAGATCACATCATTGAGATTGCATTCGATGCCTTCCCAAACAAGCGTTTCCGCGATCCGAACATTTTGTACCCTTATTTGGAAGAGAATTTCAAAGATAAGGGAATGTATTACGTCTTGCTGGACGAAATTCAATTGTTGAATGAATTTGAAGCGGTGTTGAATGGTCTCATTCGCTTGGAAAATGTCGATGTATACGTAACGGGAAGCAACGCTCGTTTTTGTCCAAAGACGTCCTCGCGGAGTTTCGAGGACGAGGGGACGAAATACGAATGCGCCCTCTTCGTTTTGCCGAATTCATGACCGCGTACGAGGGGACGAAATACGAAGGTTTGGGCGAATACATGGTTTATGGTGGGTTGCCTTTCATTTTAGAACTTTCTAGCCCCGAAGCAAAAACCGGTTTCCTCAAATCCCTTTTCAAAGAAACGTATATTCCCGATATCGTGGGGAGGCACAATATTCGGAACTCCGCGGAATTGGAAGAGCTTTTAAACATCCTCTCCTCCTCCATTTGCTCTTTGACCAATCCGAGCAAACTATCCGCCACATTTAAAAGCGTCAAGCAAAAATCCCTTAGCAGCGCAACCATTCACAAATACATCGAATACCTTTGCGATTCCTTCTTGATCGAAGAGGCGGCTCGCTATGACGTGAAGGGAAAGAAATACATCGCCTCCCCCGTCAAATACTACTTCAGCGACCTCGGGTTGAGGAATGCGCGTTTAAATTTCCGACAGTTCGAACGGACCCACGCCATGGAAAACGTCATTTTCAATGAATTGAAAGTCCGCGGATTCAACGTCGACGTAGGAGTCGTTGCCTTGAACGAAACGAACGAAAAGGGGAACGGGATCCGCAAACAATTGGAAATCGATTTCGTGTGCAACAAAGGATCGAAACGCTACTACATCCAATCCGCTTATTCCCTGCCGAATCGAGCCAAGATGGAGCAAGAGCAACGCTCGTTGACGCTAACGGGGGATTTTTTCAAAAAGATCATCATTACCTTGGACGAAACGGAACCTTATTATAATGAAGAGGGGATCTTCATCTTGAATCTCTACGATTTCCTCTTAAACGACAACAGTTTAAACGATTAAAGGCATCCCTCATGATTCGCATTCTCTTTTGTTGCCACGGCAACATCTGCCGCAGCCCAATGGCGGAGCAAATCTTCCTAAGCCTCGTCAAAAAGCGGGGCTTGGAAAAGCATTTTCAAATCGATTCCGCCGCGACGAGCAGGGAGGAGATCGGGTATCCGATCTATCCCCCGATACGGAAAACGTTGATCGTGCATGGAATCGATCCAGGCACCCACCGCGCCAGGCAGATCACCAAGAAAGATTACGAAGACTTCGACCTATTGATTGGGATGGATTCGGAGAATCGATGGAGCCTGAGGCGTTTCTACAACGACGACCCCCTAGGAAAGATTCATTTGTTGTTAGACTACACCGACAATCCAAAAGACGTCGATGATCCTTGGTACACCAGGGATTTCGAATCCGCCTTTAACGACATCAAGGAAGGGTGCGAAAGGCTGCTCGCTTATCTTCAAAAAGAAAACGGGCTTTGTTAACCCGTCTTTTTTCTCGCCCCAAAAATCCAGCAGGGGCTTTTTGAAGAATTTTGTTTCGCTTCACCGCGCTGCCCTCGTTAGGGCAAATGAAGTTAGGCGTTCAAAAACGCCAAGACGTTGGTCTCGATGTCTTCCCAAGGGACGCAGGCGCGCATCCCGGCGGCGACGGTCGCGGTATGCGTTCCGTTTTGCTTACCTTGGATCGCGACCTCTCGCGCGGCGATAACCTTGTCGTTCGATACTCCTGTAGCTTCAAACAACCAAAGGAGCAATTCAGGGCATTTGAACGCAGAGTAGGTTTTCTTTTTGGCGGTATCATCCCAACGTAACGAATTATCCTCTAGGGATTGTCCTAACCAAGAAGTGAAGAAATGCCACTTCTGATTGGGCTCGGCTTTAGCCTTGTCCACCTTCACGCCGAGCTTTTTGGCGTAATCGATATATCCTCCGCTTGCTTGCTGATATTCGTGGATGAATTCATCGGACAAGGGATAATGCTCGTCCTTCGTCTCTAGATAATCTGCAAGACCGCGCATGGTGATGTTTCCATCCACGATCGCGGGGGTTTCTTCCCTTGTAGGCACGGAGTCTACGCTTGAAGAAGACGTCTCTTCAATCGTGGAGGATTCCGCAATCGATTCGGAAGAGGAAACGGAAGAGGCATAGGGGAAGTCTTGCTCTGACACGCCATAGAAACGGATGTTGTCGATGCCACAATTGTACGGGGCGGCGCTTGTGGTGGCCCCTTTCGAGAATTTCAAGGTGACTTCGCTCCAATCGTGCGTCGGAATAGATAAGTCACGCATGACCTTTACGTTTCTTTGTGCGATGAAAAACTCTCCACACCCGGATCTAACTTCGGTTCCGGTAGTGTCGAGATGAACATCCAAGACAATTCGCGTGCACCCCATCGTTTGGATTGTGCATTTCAAGAAATCGGGCGCTGGGTCCGCGAGCATCCGCATGCCCAAAGCGTTCCCGTCCTCGGCGCTGATCTGAGCGGTCGAAGTCTTAGTGACCACGCCGTCTGCGACGATCAAACCGTCGTAATAGGTTTTATCCCTTGCGTTTCCGTTCATATTCCCGGCTTTAAGATCCTCGAAATCGATGGTCCGAAGAAGCTTCTCTTCCGGCTCCGCTTTAAAATCCATGACGTTTGACGAAAAAGTGACCGCCGCCATCGAGAAAAGGGCGGTGCCCAGTAGTCCAAACCACAAATTACGCCTCATTGTTTTGCTCCTAGAATCATTGCTCGATCATTTTAACACGTGGACGGAAAAAAGACACAGGTTCGCCACAATGAAAATCGAATACACAGAGATCCTGCTATACTGATATAAACGGAGAGCAGAACCATGGACAACTTTTTGGAAAGATACGACTGTTGGTGCGCTTCCAATGAACAAGAAATCAACAAAAGGGCCAAAAGAGACAACGCGCTTTTAAAGAAGTTTTTGGAGCGTTTCCCGGTGGACGCCATACCCGGCATGGCCATTGACGATTACGTCATAGGGAAAAGAGAAAGCTCTTTTTGCTGGTGGGTTGAAACGAACTTATCGGAGTTGGGAGATATCCGAGGCGGGCAATTGAGCGCTTTTCAACGATTCGGAATCTATTACAGCAGAGATAAAAGCGATTATGTATTTAACAACTCAAGTGCCAAGAAAAATCGTTTTGGCGCTCACAAGGACGAGGTGTTCGAAGGCGTAATCGCGAGCATCGTTCAATTGCTTGAATCTTTGCGGAAACACGATTTGAATGGCATTGCGCAAAACAGATTGAACCCCTTGTTCAAAAATAAACTGACCTATCTTTATGACTCTGAACACTGGCTTCCAATTTACGGAGATCACGACTTAAGTATTTATTCTTTCGGTTCTTGCAATACCTTACAGCATTGATGAGGATCGTGTGTTTAAACGCCAAAAACTCTTCGATTTCTATGTCTCGTTAAACCGCCCAGACATCACGCCCCTTTCTTTTATGATGTTTGTTTATAACGATGCCGGGCTCAGACCATATTTAAGAAGCGAAGAATCCCGATGCTTCGCAAACAAAACAAACGCAAAGCAGTATGAACTAGAGAAGGTAACATCATTAAGTGAAGCCGCGACCAACGGGAAAAATAATGAACGCGGCTTGGTTTCGGAAAATGTGGAAAGCCTTTCCCAAAAGAAAATCACGGGCAAGAAAGGGGAGGAGATCACAAAACAGTTTCTTTTAACGCATAAGAAAGAGCTCGGCATCGTCGGCAAGATTGATTGCCCGCGCGAATACGACGACACGAAGCATTACGATTTCTCTTATACTCAAGAGGACGGCAAGACGATATACATCGAATCCAAGGCAACCAAAGCCAACCATCCAGAAGAAATCCATTTCGAAATGAGCGATTTGGAATACGGGTTCATGAACGAACACATGGATTCCTATTTCGTTTTCTACATAAACAACGTGTTCGAAGGAACCAAAATCAAGATGATTCCGGCCAATCTTGTTTCGCCCAAACCATCGAAATATAGATTTGCGGGAATTGTGGGATAACGCCAAAGGCGCATTTCCGAAGCCCTATAGCTAGAAGTTAGATTTTCCCCGTGATCGAGGTTCCCAGAAGGAACCTGCCGAACGATAATAACGATAGCGAAAAATGTGAGGGCAAAGCATGGGCCAAAAAATCGAGAATCAAATCCTGGAAGCCATCAATAAATGTGACGAGATTTGTGGTGGCAAAATTAATGCGAAAGGCGCAATTACTCTGCGTTTCCAACCCAAAAACAGAAAAGAAGATCTTCCTTTGGAAGCAGGGCATATGGCGGTATACTCTTTCTTTTACGGAACTCAATGTTTAAAAGTCGCCCAAGCAGGGCCACGCTCTCGGTCCAGATACCAATATCAACACTATGAAACCAAAACCAAAAAGGCAATAAAGCATCCACTTTGGCGAATCGGCTGATCGATGACCCGGACTTCAAAGCACAACTTAGCTTGTCGAAAGACAATGTCAAAGATTGGATGAAAAAGAATTTGGTCAGATATGACATCTTGGTTAAAACGAAATTCTCGAACAATAAGATCGTTCGAAATTTCATCGAAGGCGTTCTCCAAGAATTGCTAGAACCAAAATACGAGGGTTAGTCATGCGCCGTTACGAAATTATCGCGACAAGCTAACGCGACTATATAGAACCGCGGATTTTTAGTCTACTCCCCTATGCCATCTTGAGACGGGCCTACGGAGAAGCCGTTCGAGAAGATCCCAACCGACATAACGGAATTCGGGCTGTCTGGTGGGAAGGCTTGCCTCTCGCCCACCATCGATCGCTTTGACGGGATGATGCCGAAAAAAAGGGGAGGGGGCTGCGGACAAAAAACTGGACCGTTTTCACTATGATATCCCGATTTCTCTTCTCCTATCGATCACGCTTTTGCAACCGAGCGATTCCTCAATGCCCCTTTCCCTAGACCAGATGAGGCATTTTTCCGGATAGGGAACGAATTCCCTCGCGGCCGTTCTCGGCTGGCCCTCGTTATAAAGCATCTCGTTTTTGATTGCCCCAAAGAAGCCTTCGCGCGCCGAATTGCCGGGCGAGCGGCCTTTTTTCGGCATCGATCGAACGAATCCGAATTTATCCATTGGCCCGATCCGGCCGGGCCGTCGGCGATGGCGTCCGCGGCCCGAACGGATTGCGCGGCGAACCCCTTCGGGGACGGGGCGGGACGCTTTGCGGAGCATGCCGCTGGCCAAGCTTGGGCCCGGGGAGGCCCCCATCGCCCAAGCGATCGGCATGCCGCCGAAGCGGCCGATCGCGGGGGAGAGGCAAGCCTTCCCGTCGCCGAGGGCGAGCCCGGCCTTCTCGAAAGCCCGGCGCCCGGCTCCCCTCCCGCTTCCTTGCGCTTCGTTTTTCCGTTCCCCGCGAGACCGATTGTGCCGTTGCCTCGGCATTGCCCAAGCCGTTTGCATGGGGCGACCCCGCCGCAGCCCGCTGCGATCGACGCGCCCATCATGGGCCCATGCCCATCGGGGATCCTCGCGACGGTCTCCGCCTTCGTCTCCGCGGTCGCGCGCCCCTTTCCGTAAAACCAGTCCGAAAAAACTTAATCTAAACTTCCGATCGTTCATTTTTGTAGAAAAAATTATTTAAGGCACATTGATATCCACTTTCTAGCATATTTCGTCCACCCAAAACTGTTCTTGGGATTTGAACCCAACCGTGGCGCCATGCCAACAAAATAACTCATTACCGGAAGGGGACAGCAAAAGAATTGCAAGACCTCATCGTTTTTTCGTGCTTCTAAATGCGGATTTTTGTTATTTCTTCAAAATAATCCACGACCCGAATCGCGTTTTTTCCATCTCTAGAGACGTGAACTTCGTCGCACAATCTATTTCGTTGAGAACGCAAAGAATCCTCGCCGTTCGCGACCCTTTCTACGAAACCGCAAAGATCATCCGCCGTATAAAGTTTTTCGCCACCTTCCATAAAGTAATCGAATTCTTCAATTACCCCGGGATTCTTCTTGTATTCGTCCAAATCATCCCAGATTAAACCAATCGGCTTATCAACAAGCATAAAATCGTAATACACCGAAGAATAATCTGTTAGCAACGCATCGCACGAGCCAATAAATTCGTAAGATGTCATATTGCTCTTTTCGAAAAAATCATCATCGATAATCCGAAGATTGCTGTAGTTTGCCATCTTGAGCGATTCAGTTAATTGGGCGAAATGAGGCTTCGCGACGATCAATACCCCAAGCCGTTTAGCAGCTTCGTTAATCTTTTTAGCATTCTCTTCGGAATCAATCAACGGAATCGGTTTGCCAGATCCGGCCTTTTTCCCCCATGTGAAAAAACGCACCGTCGGATACCAGGCAATAATCTTTCGGTAATTTCCAAAAAACTTCGAAAGGTTCAGTTTGACATGACCCAATTCATCGTTTCTGGGATATCCGAGGGGCATTACTCGGTTAAAATCATAATTCACGGCACGAGCAAAAGGACGTCGCATCCCTTCTCCAGTGCAAATTACCGCCGAAATCCCAGGCGGACAAGTGTAATAACTGCGCGCATCTTTGATCGGAGATCCATGGCCGAGATAAAACCGAATTTGTCGCGAATCACCGCCGCCAAGAAAACAATTACAGAAAACCAGATACTTCGAACGGCGAATCCACCAAGCCGATATCCGAGGCTTCCTTCTCACGCTGATTACTCGCGCGCCTTGAATTTCACTGACTTTTTCATGACATTCATCATAAGCCAGCCAAATCAATTTCATTTTTTTAGCGTATCCGCGGCGCAGCATTTCATCGAAAACCGCTTTAGTATTATCGGAAAAGTCAGGAATACTTTCGAAAACAATGGCGTTTTTCAAAGGTAAACAGCACAGTATTGCTTTGATAAGTTTTTTCATAACCGTCATCATTTTTAAAACCCATTCAATTTCTACGGTCTATCACCGCGGCCCTTTTTCTCCCTTTCTTAAAAACCGCGAAAAGAACGATAAGAAAATTTTGCGGTCGAAAACAAAAACGGAAGCGGCGTATAGAAGAACAAATAGCAATCCCTCAATTAAAAATTTATCCAAAACAGAAAGCGGCATTGTATCAAGAAGTGCTTTACTCAAAATCATCACTATAGCGGCACCGAAAAGCCCGATTAAACAATATTTGACTAACTCCAGCATATATTTTCCGACCGGCAAGCGCATTTCCTTCTTGTTGTAAATATTCATCGCTATCCAGTGAGAACAAATTCTCGCGATAACAGAGCCAAGTAAGCAAGCAAATATCGCATATTGAATAGGGAACATATACAAAAACGCGATAGAAAGCCCAATGTTCGCCAAGGCAACAGCAATATAGGCAATCGCCCGAAAAAGGTGTTTATTCCTCGCGCGCTGAATTTCTATTGATGAATTCATCGTGAGCGGACACAAATCAATCAACATTAAAATAGCCCCGACATAATAAGCGTCGCTTCTTTCCGGGCCAATCCACCACAAAACAAAATTATATCCGCATGCTAAAAACCCAAAAGAAACCAAGCAAAGAATAATGGTTTGACTCTTGGAGATTTTGAGATAAAGAGCATTAATTTCTTCTTCTTTTCCTTTGGAATTTAATTCATGAATGGTTGGAGCAAAAACTCCGGAAACTGCAACCGACATTGTGACTAGATAAACGGAAAATTGCTGCCCCATTTGATAAATCGTAACATCGTTGGGCGTTGAAAAAATGCCAAGCAGCGTTCGATCCACCATAGAATTAATCTGATCAACGATGGCGTTTAAGAAAACAACGGCAGAAAAAACCACAATAGAACGCAGCAAAGCTTTGTTCTCCGCCAACTTCGTTTTCACCAGTTCAAAGCCAAGCCATTTCGAAGCGAAAACAAAATTCATTATGGCGGTAATCCCTGTAATTACGATGGACCACGCCGACAAAAGTAGGATACTTTTCGAAAAAAACGCAATAAAAAATGTCCGGCAAAGTTAAGGGCGGTTGTAAAAATTATCAGTAACTTGCCAAAAATAAATTTCTTCTTGTAATTGACGAATAAAGAGAAAACGCTTGTCGATATCGAAAAGGCAATGTTGAGAATGGAAATTGCAAATAAACCGTACATTAAACTACTGTCGGCCCAATCGTATTTGCCAAGTTGAACATGCGAAAAATACAAGCCGCCGACAATGCTCAAGCCTATCAACGCGACCCCGATTCCGACGAATAATAGCAACAAGAAGTAAATGGAATTAACTTTCCGAACGTCCCCTTGATTTTTTTCGATTCCGATGTTGCGAATCGCAAAAACGACGCGGAAAGAGCGGCGGAAACAATAGATAGCCAAGAAGTTATTGAATTAACAAAAGAATAAAGGCCGTAATTATAATCGCCAATATAATTCAGGACTCGATTGGTAATAAACAAAGTGCCAATAATCGATACGCCCAGTGAGACAAAAGAAAGAATGACACCAAATTTGATATTTTTCCTATCCGAGAGATTATCCATAGTAGATATACATTATACCCTAAAACGTACTTTCGTTCCAATGAATATCGGCAAGATTCCAACCTTCATCGAACGCGATCGACAAGAGCCCAATCAAAACTTCAAATGAATCGAACCGTTCCCGCAATTACTTAAAAGGTTTAACAGAATTTTTGATTTGGATAGATACCGATGTAATTTTCAAGAAAATGGGCTATAGTAATGGCCATGAACATCGCCATTTTAACAGCTGGTGGAAGCGGCACAAGAACCCACCAAGATTTGCCGAAACAATTCATTACGGTCAACAACAAGCCCATTATCATTTACACTTTGGAAGCTTTTCAAAAACACCCCAACATCAATGAAATTTATGTTTCTTGTCTTCAAGGATGGGAACCGGTTCTTTTGGCCTACGCCAAGCAATTTAACATCACCAAACTCAAAAAAATCGTTCCCGGTGGCAGCACGGGTCAAGAATCGATTTTCAATAGTTTAAATGCGATTCGGAACGATCACGACGAAGACGACATCGTAGTCATGGTACACGATGGAAATCGTCCCATGTTGTCCCAAGATGTTATTACCGATAATCTCGTGCAGCAACGCATTTACGGTTCTGCCGTTGCGGTAGTTCCCACCACCGAAGTTGTTTTTGAGTCCAAAGATGGGCGCGAGTCCAATTCGATCTTGAACCGCGAAGAGTTGTGGAGAACCCAAACCCCACATTCTTATTGGTTTTCCGAGCTCTGGAAAGTTCACAATCAGGCAATCAAGGATGGGGTTATCAACATGGTTGCTTCTTGTTCTTTAATGCAAAAATACGGATATGTTGCCCATTTCTCGAAAGGATCCGAAAAAAACATCAAAATCACCACAACCGAAGATATCGAAATCTTTAAGGCGTTACTAAACGCAAAAAACGACGAGTGGATTAAAAAATAAAAACCGTTTTTCAAAATAAGCATAAAGCGAAATTTGGAATTAAAAGATTAAATTTATTCTTGTGTGAATATCAAAGAGTGCCAGCAACATTAAAGTTGCTGCAAACCGCTTACGGTGGCTTTTTAGTGAGGCAAGCCATCCCGCAACGAAAAAGCAGGCCATACAAGCGTTTATAAGAAGGAAATATGAATCATTTAGAAATCGAGGACATCAAATCAGTAGCCGAGCTCCCGTATCATTGGGAAAAATTGCAAAACAAAACAATCCTCATCAGTGGCGGCACCGGTTTCATTGGAAGTTTTCTATGCAACGTAATCCGTTATAGAAATGCCAAATATAAGCAAAACATTCACATCATTTCTATTTCTTTGAATGGTCGGCCAAGCAACGAAACCGTGAATTATCTCGCTCAGAATATCTGTGATCCCATCGACATCAATGGCAACGTTCATTTCATTCTGCATATGGCCTCCAACACGCACCCGCAGCAATATAAAGACAACCCAGTTGAAACAATCACCAGTAATTTTTTCGGATGTTACAATCTCCTCAATTTGGCAAAAGAAAAAAAAGCGGAACGCTTTCTCCTTGCTTCTTCTTGCGAAATTTACGGAAATGGCAAGCAAGAACCGATGGAAGAAGATTATTGTGGGTATATCAATTGCAATACCGCACGAGCGGGATATAACGAAGCAAAACGAGTCAGCGAAGCCCTTTGTCAATCCTTCAAACAGCAATTCGGCATCGATTTTTGTGTTTTTCGACTCGCTCGTGTTTTCGGTGCAGACAAAACAAAAAAAGACACCAAGGCCATGGCCCAATTTATCCAATGTGCTGCATCAAAGCAAAATATCACGCTCAAGAGCAAAGGGCTTCAGCGTTATTCCTATGTTTATATCGCCGACGCTGTCGCCGGCATCTTAAAAATTTTACTCGACGGGGCAACAGGAGAAGCTTACAACATTTCTTCTGATGACGATGGCATGACTCTCGGACAATACGCGGAATTCTTGGCGTCAATGAACGGTGTGAAAGTTATCTACGATATTGAGGACAACCCAAACACGTCACAAGCGCAATACGCTTTGCTCGATAATAAGAAAATTAAGCAAATTGGTTTTCATCCACGTTACTCAACGATGGAAGGCTTAAAAAGAACGATTGCGATTCTTAATGCCACCGACGAGTAATTCGCACGCTTGCGTCACCCTCATTTTCCCTTCTTTCATGCTCGTGTGTCTTTATTAGCGCTATCCGCTAATTTGCGAGAGAGGGGTCTACGGACATTTTCATTGTTTTGTTAATTTCTTTGCATTTTTCAATGGTTCAAAACGAGAATCAATGGATCGAGCTATTCGCCAACGCTGGAATATCGTTCGCTTACTCCCTTGTGGTAGCTACGATCATTGCACTAACAAACAAAGATTTACGATTCTATATAAAAACGTGTTTTGGCAAGTTGAAACGGACTCGAATAGGGCGACAAGACGCCAAATCGAACGAGGAACCAACTACTAAAAACGAGGATAACGAAGCTTAGGAGATACTACCGACCGCCCACCCCCCTCTCCTCGATACTAACGAAAAGTAGTCAACGACGAAGCAAGAGAAATCACTGATTTGGGAGTAACCAAATTGTTCATATTACACTCTTTCGTAGAATTTAGGCGTACCCCC
>CAMESG010000007.1 GCA_945936135.1 uncultured Mollicutes bacterium | reverse complement strand
GGGGGTACGCCTAAATTCTACGAAAGAGTGTAATATGAACAATTTGGTTACTCCCCGGTTCGAACTATCTAACCACGTATCAGTTATTCGAACTAGATTTGTATTTCACAATTTGTATTAACCAAATTATTTAACTTCACTAAGCAAACAAAAAAGCGACAATGTTACACCTATAATACTAAGTATTATGGTATTGTCGCAGTTTGCGTTTTTTGGTGCCCTGAACAGGACTCGAACCTGCACGGTTGCCCAATAGATCCTAAGTCTATCGCGTATACCGATTTCGCCATCAGGGCAAAAGCCTCTTTTGGAAGCGCCTAAGTCTACACCGCCTCGTAAAAAACCTCAATTGTTAAGCTGGCAAAAAGAAAGCGCCGATCTCTCGGCGCCTCTCTCTTAGAAGTTTCCGTCGTGGATCTCGTCAACAAGATTCATGCCATAACCCTCGGCGAGGGAATCCATGAACTTTTGAACTGGGCGACGAGACGTTTTGCGTTTCACTTCCGCCGAGCGCTTGCTGGCGAAGATTCGTTTGAACATTTCTACCATAACCTCTTTACCTCCTTACGTGTTGTACTTGTACGGGTTTTATCCCGCTCCCTGGTTTTTCAGGGCTGACTACTATAGCGCGGTTTCAAGGATGTGCAACAAAATTCGCTTATGAAAGCGGTATCAAAGGAAAAGTATCGATCAAGCCTTATTTCTTGTTTTTCTTCAACGCGGGCAAATCGTTGCTGCGGCCCGCTTTTTTAAGTTCGAGGTAGCGCGCGTTCAATGCGCGGACATAGGAAGAAGTCGATGAATCTTCCAATAGATAGAACTCTTCTTTCGCGTATTCATCCGGCAAATGCTGGAGACGAACCCACACGTCTGGACGATCGTAAGGGTACTTCTCCTCTTCTTTGACGTTGACGGGCGTAAGTTTCAAATAGTCTTGGACATAGAACGGGGCCTTGGTCGCGAAATCCATCGCCTTATGGATGGAGTCGCTTCCCAAGCGAGAATGAGGCGATAAGCAAAGATCAATGACGGCATCGCCGAGAGGGATAACAGCTTCAGGAAAGCCAACCTGTTCTGCCGCCTGGATGGCGAACTGCGTACGCAAAACCGCCTGAGGGTTCCCTAGGCCGATATCTTCGTATGCCGTCACGAGAAGACGGCGTTTGATGGAATCTAGATCCTGCGCGGCACAAAGCCTTGCTAAATAATAAAGCGCGGCATTCACATCGCACCCACGAATGGACTTTTGAAGGGCAGAAACAGAGTCGTAATGTTCTTCCTCGTCCTTATCCATCGCGTAATTCGGAACGCTTTCGATTTCCAGCACTTGCTCTTTGGTGATGGGGGCACTTCCGCCATATTGGAGAGCCGCTTCTTCAAGGATGTTCAGCGAGAAGCGCATATCGCCACCCGCAAGACGAGAAATGGCATGCAGGGCATCATCTTCGAAGACCGTCTTTCCGTTCAAACCTTCGGGGTGGGCAATGGCGCGTTTAAGCCCCATCACAACCTCGTCCTCCGAAAGAGGCTTAACTTCTAGCAAGCGTGTACGGCTGCGAATCGCACGGCTTAAGGCGATATAAGGGTTCGCCGTTGTCATACCCAAGAGATAAAAAGTCCCATCCTCTACAAACGGCAAAAGATAGTCTTGTTTACCCTTGTCCAAGCGGTGAACTTCATCAACGATCAAGAGGGTCGGTTTCCAAATTTTTGCTTCTTCTACCGCGTTCTCCATATCCTTCTTGGAACAAGTAACGGCGTTGAGTTTTACAAAGTGAATTCCGATGGATGTTGCGTAGGCTTCCGCAATGGTCGTTTTCCCTGTTCCAGGAGGCCCGAAAAAGATAAAGGAAAACGGGGTCTTCTCTTCTACAGATTTGCGTAAAAAGGAGGAGGGTCCAACAAGGTGTTCTTGACCCACGACTTCATCGAGAGACTTGGGTCGAACGCGATACGCTAAAGGCAGTTTAATCATCGCCAAACATTATACCGAGAAGAGAAAATTGCTGCTGAACCAATCGCTTGAAAAATGGAAACTGAGGTATCGGGAAACTGAGGATAGAAAGCTTTTCGAAAGCGACAAGATTCCAAAAACCAACTTCCGAGAATTTCATAGATCAGGAAATGGACCTTAGGAAAAATGAAAAGAAATGTTATTGCTAGAAAAGAACTTTCTTTTGGCCAGCTAGAATTTGTTTACTATTATTTTTATAGTTATTAAAGCATGAAGAACACGAATTTCAAGAGTAATATTTCCTAAAACTAAAATCGTAATATTATTGTGTTAGCCGAATAAAACTAATCTTATCACCAAATTTTGTATTTTGTAGTTTGCTATATTTATTATAGTTTATTTTTCTGATAGAATTCAGGTGTATAGAACTGATCTTAAGGGCGGATTTCTGTACAAATTTCTTCGGATTTCATGCGAAGGAAGGCCATATGCGACTGCAACAATCCGCTATTCGGCCCGAAACAAACAATCCATTTTGAAAAAATTCTTCTAATGAAAAATGGAAACTCGCCAAATCGAAAATCTTTCAAAATTCATAAGGAGCAAGACCCATGGAAAAACGAATGTCCTACGAAGAGTTCACGTATCGCATCAAAGAACCCATTACTGACTCTTACGGAAAAAGCCCTCTTACACCCGTCTTCAATATCTTGGAAGGCAAGTGGAGGCTCCATGTTATCTATGCTCTATTCTGCCTAAGGGACGCACACTTCAATCAAATCCAGCAGTTCTGCGACCCCATTACCCCAGCAGCTTTGAACCTCGTCTTAAAGGAGTTAATCAAAGCAAATCTTGTCGATAAATACAAAGAAAAGGGCGAGCGGTTTCCCGCTTACGCCTTAACCCAAAAGGGGCAGGATTTAATGCCTTGTTTTTACGAGATGATGAATTGGGGTTTCTTCTATCGGGTTTCCAAGAAAAAATCTAAATCGTCCTCTCATTAACTTCCAATCAAAGACTAGATCAAAGTTGATCAGCTGATTCTACTTGGGTAGCTCTTTTTTGCCTTCGCCCTCTAACAAAGTTGTTTTCCTTTTTTAAAGCCAACCAAGCGCGTTCTTGCCTACATTCATGAATTAATCCATTCCCGCCTCTAGCATGCCTCTAACGCCTTAAAAATGGCTTGGCTGTAGCCTCTTCACGTTTTATGCATCGTCTTTGTCGATATAGGCTTATCAAATCTACTTATAGAGCTTTCTGATCTCTTTGAATTTTTCTTTCGTTTCATCGTTAACTCGATAAGAATCGCATGTTTTCTGAATGGCTCGACCAACGATGTTGTATTTCAAAGGCTTTGTTTTCAAATAGTCCAAGGTCTCTTCCGGAAAGTAAATCGCCAGATAGGAAAGAAGCCACGCTTCCGCCATAACGACGTAATACTCGTCGTCATCCCGAAGCAAGCGGAAAATCTTTCGGAAATTTTTCTTATCTTTCACGAGGGTCGGCATAAACAATACGTATCCCCATCTTCTTGCGAATGGATGCGGATGCATTATGTATTCCGAAGCCTTTTTATAGGCGAAATCAAACTCGACTTTGTTCCCAATAAATTGGGTCAATTGATCGACGTGCCACCAATCCTGTAAGAGGTAAAAGTTCCTTTCGATGAAAGAAAATCTCTCTTCTAAACTCGTCAAAAGGCCCATGGATACTTGAAAATAGGTGCGGTGATACTCTTGTCTTTCTAAGATGAGATCTTTCAAAAACGAAACGTCTTCGCCTTCTTTGATGAGACGCTTATTAAAGGCGTCGAGATCCTTTGTCCTGAATGATTCCCCCAACTTGGAAAACCTATTTTCAAATTCTTGAAACGTCATATTCCACTGCCTTCTCTCAACGAGATTATCCTCGGCTTTCTACCTGGGGACAGGGAGCGAAAAAGAGGTCTGATCTTGCGACCAAACCTCGGATTTGCTTTGTTGGTGCCGCGAACCGGAATCGAACCAGCAACCTACTGATTACAAATCAGTTGCTCTGCCAATTGAGCTATCGCGGCACGCGAGAGAAGGTGGTGGGTGTTACTGGTTTCGAACCAGTGACCTCTTCCGTGTGAAGGAAGCGCTCTCCCACTGAGCTAAACACCCATTGAACGAAGAAGCCCCGAACGATTGGGTTCGGGGCATGCGTATTTCGTTGGTGGGCCTTAATGGGCTTGAACCATCGACCTTGCGCTTATCAAGCGCACGCTCTAACCAACTGAGCTAAAGGCCCAACGACGCCCGAAAGCGCTTTAATAATATAGACGAGCGTCAAGGAACATGCAAGCACTTTTTCTCGAATTTTCAAATTGGTCAAAATCCAATAATTCTGCCCGTCAATTCTTGGTTTTTGATGCCTCAAAAGAAAAACCGCCCTTGAAACCAAGAGCGGTTGGAATCGTCTGCAGGCGAATCAACGCTTGGAGAACTGCGGAGCGCGACGAGCGGCTTTGAGACCGTATTTCTTACGTTCCTTGCAACGGGCATTGCGGGTGAGCATGCCAGCGACTTTGAGGGTGGAACGATCTTCGTGCGCTTCGAGAAGGGCGCGGGCGAGGCCGAGGCGGATGGCTTCGGCTTGGCCAGTGAATCCGCCACCTTGGGCGTAGGCGATCACATCGTACTTTTCTTCCGCGGAGAGAAGAGCAAGCGGCTGCTTGAGGTCGAGAATGAGGGTTTCATACGGGAAGTATTCCTTCACTTCGCGGCCATTGACGGTGATCTTGCCGGTGCCAGCGGTGATGTAAACGCGGGCGATGGACGATTTGCGACGGCCAGTGCCGTAGTATTTTTCGTTAGCCATTATCATTTACTCCTTATTTGCTAAGATCGAGAACGACCGGCTTTTGAGCGGCTTGTTCGTGATCGGGCCCACGGTAGACGTGGAGTTTGGTGTACATCTTGCGGCCAAGGCGTCCCTTTGGGAGCATGCCCCAGACGGCGCGTTCGATCATCTCTTCGGGATACTCGTTGAGCATGACGCCGGCAGAGCGGGTACGAAGACCGCCATTGTAGCCGGAGACATTGTAGTAATTCTTCTTGGTTTCCGGGTGGTTGCCGGTGAGTTTCACCTTCGAAGCATTGATGACGATGACATGGTCACCGCAGTCAACGGTCGGGGTGTAGATGGGCTTGTCCTTGCCCATGAGGATGACCGCGATCTTGGAAGCAAGACGGCCAAGGGGGATGTTGGTCGCATCAACGACGTACCAATTGTGGACGACGTTTTCTTTTTTCGCCAACGTGGTTTGACGCATCATAGTAATTTTCCTTTCTGATTTTTACGTAAGTGTTTCGCTTGAAACGCTGGGGGTATTATGGCGATCCCCAAGGGCGAAGTCAAAGAAAAAGAACGAAAAGTATTTTTGTTTAGGCAACGTTTTGTTATATTTGTTGTGTGAAGAAAAAACGAATTGAAGAATTGCTCGATCTTGCCGAACTAAATGATGGTTATGTTTCGGTCGATGAAGCCAAGAAAAACGGCATTGAACAGACCTATTTGTGCTTAGGAGAAGAAATGGGCATCTTTCAAAAAGCAACGAAAGGCCTCTACATCAAAAAAGGGTATCTCGTGGATCCTTATTTCATTCTACACTTCCGTTATCGAAAGGCGGTATTCGCGTTAAGAAGCGCTCTTTACCTTCATGGTCTTGCTCCGATGCCTGAAAAGATCGAGGTAGCCTTGCCTAGAAACTACATGACGAGTGGCATTGAAGGTGCCTTGTGCATCCGCAAGAGCAAGGAGAAATATCTTCTAGGTCTTTCTTTAGCCGTCTCTCCCCACGGTCCTTTGGTTCCCGTTTACGATAAAGAGATGACCGTTCTTGACGTTATCCTCTATCGCGATCGCTTCAAGGATCAAGAATACAAAGACATCCTGGACGATCTTCTCGACAAAAGCCTAGATAAAGAAAAGCTCTTCCATTACGCGGAAGAGCTGAAGGTCCTTACCCTTGCGGAAGCCGTCTTGAAGGGCCGGATTTAGTCAGAATATACAACAATGTATCCATGTGGAATTTCTATCGATACATTGCCGCCTTTTGCCCAAAGTTTAGTTTTTTGCCTTTCAATGTAGAAAGACACCTCTCCATCTTCTCCAAGATGCTTACGGCGAAGGTGGATTTCTTTCTTCGCTAGATCGACATAGAGCAAGCCAAAGTTCGCTTCCAAAAGGAGGCAGACGATGTAGCTCGTGAAGCAATGGTCAAGGCTGCCATGGGGAGAGTCGTTCTCCCAAAGGGTTCCCGTCAAGGAAGCCATGGAAGCAAAGTAGTCGACGCTCTCGTCAAACATCTGCTTGCCATAGCCATAACGATTCAAAATAGTCAAACGCATCAAGATGCCCATCAAGACATTGGACTTATAAACAAGAGGATAGACGTTCTTATCATCGCGATATTGGCCGAAGTTCAAACGCATGGTCTCAAAGAGGGTTCCATAGTTTTCAAGATCGGCGACGTGGAAATAGAAGGCATAGTATTGGCAGGTCTCGGTCGTGTGATCGGTCAAGACGAGTTTTCCTTCTTCGTTACGGATGGCATTATCAACGAAGAACTCCCCATTGAAGAAGAAACCGCGGATGAAGGAACGAATGTGTTCTGCCTTGTCCTTAAGCGATGGATCGTTAAGAAGAATGGCTGCCTTGTCCAATGCCTCTGCGTAAAGCATGTTCGATGGAGCGTTCACCCCAGAGAGGAAATCCGGATCGTTGGCATTGCTCCATTCGACGAACACCCAGTTCTCTAGGTTCTCCAAAAGACCATCTTCATTTTCAAAGCCCTTGAAGTAACGAAGAATCCCACGGACATTGTCCAAGCTCTTTTCGAGGATGAAGTCCCTTCCGTGACGGTTTTGGTAATTGACCAATTCAAGGATGTACCATAAGGACCAGTTCGGGATAAACATACCCGTCGGGCTATCCGCTGGATAGCACATCGGGATCATGCCGTCAGGAAGATATTCCTTGCTGCAAGAAGCGTAGTTATCCAAGAACGCTTGCTCGTTGAGGTTATTGCCAACCAAGAAAGGCTCGGCTTGCCCGGAGAAGAAAGAATCGCATAACCAACCCGCGCGTTCGCGAGAAGGGCAATCCGTCAAGAGATCGACCGCGTTCTGCGCAAAGGTATTCACCGCCGCGTCAAACACGCTCTCGATCTTTTTGTTCGCAAACGAATAGGAAAACCTTGCAATTCCAGGGTTTTCATAACGGATAAAATCAATCGATTTGAATTCGATTTCGCCTTCCGTAACAACCAAACGAAGGAACTTTGCAGCGTAAGGCTCAAAACTCGTCAAGCGATAATCGCCAGGTTGAAGTTCATAGGTAACGCAGTTATGCGTCGTGTTGCGGTAGAACGACAATCCAATCACATCCGGATTCTTTGGATCGCGGATATCGATTTCATCAAACAATAGATATAGGGTAGAGGGTTTCCCGACATGAACGGATAGGTCAAAGAAACCCGTCAAGACGCGTTCTAAGGAATACGTCGAGAATTTGCCTTCGGAAAGGGTCTTCCGTTCTTCTTTGCTTTCTAAGGAATACGTCAACTTAGAAGCGACTTCATTCGAGTCGTATTCCCAGGTTTCACGGGGGTAGATCTTCAAGATCTCCTCGCTTTGATAACGATCTTGATAGGAGGGCAAGGAAGGATCGATCGCCGCTTTTCCCGTTTCAATGAACGAGAAGGCTTCTTTCGCATAGGTCGGATATTCCACGATGCGTTCTTCAAAACAGGGTACATCAACATTGATCGTCGTCAATAAAGGATAGGGATTCGCTTTCCCAAGCAAGAATTCATTGAAAGAAGGATCGATCATGAGGTTCTCGGCGAAGGCTCTTTGATACGAGAAACGCGTGACAACCTGACGTCTACTTCCATTGAGATAGACTTTCGTATCAAGGGAAGAATGTTGAACCACTCTGCCTTGTTCGTCCAACGTTTCAAAGCAAACAAAACCCGGGCGATTGATCGCGTAGAAGGAATTGCAATGCGCCGCAGAAAGTTCAATGACGAGATGGTGTTCTTTCCTGTCCATGTAGATTTCGTCGACTCGATAATGGTCGTGCGCACCGCGGCTTGGGCCATACGCATAGAAATTGCCGTCAACATAAAAGCGGTAAAAATTGTGCGCAGCAATGCAAATCCTGGTTTCTTTTGCTGAAATCAAAAGAGGAATGAAGAGGGAAGAATTCAATTTCCCGACCTGCTCTTTAGCAAAGATCGGGGTCGCTTTTTGAAAGGTTTTGATCATAAGGTTTGAACAATGGACATGGCCTCGGATTCTTTTTTAATCCTGGAATAGTCAAGCACATAATAATACGCTTCACCACACCAATCGAACCTCGTATCGCCATAGGCTTCCTTGCGCTTTACAAGCAAGCGGTCACCAACGAATTTCTTTTTTCCAACTTCTTGGATTTCCAATTGAAATTTAAAGGAAAATATGCCGTTTTTCGTGACATGAAAACGCAAGAAATTTTCTTCTCGCTTCACATCTTCGTTTGAAGAGTCACACGACAAAGAAGAGGGGACATAGAGATAAATGTCAAAGGGTTGTTCGAAGTTTTCGATCCGCACTTCCATCCTCTCATCCACGTAAAGATCGCCCTCGATGGAGATCTTCGTATCGTTGATCAAGAATTCGCCCTCTTGCGGGAGAAGCAAATAAAGCTTCCCCTTTCTCCAGGAAGCGGAATATTTCTTTGCAAAACGTAAACCCTCTGCAAAGCGCATCGTGCAACAGAAATACGCTTCATAAAGGAAGCCTTTGATGGAATTCGAATCGCCAAATAGGCAGGTGTTGCATCCTGCGCCTCCGTTGCCGCGCTGGGCAAGACGGAAGGCATTGAGGTAGATTCGGTTAAAGAGTTGGGCGTAGCTTGTATCCCCCGTGTCTTCGAATAATTGCCCAGCGAGAACAAGGCTATCGACGATGCAGCAAGGCTCCGTCCAAGTATTTGGACGGCCAAACCAATTGATGTTCGAGTAATCGAACGTCATGCCTTTTTCTTGGTAATCCGCGAAGATCTTTTTCGACAGTTCGAGGTAACGCTTTTCGCCCGTCGCGCGATAGAAGGTCAAGATGCCACGGGCACAAGAAAGGGTCGCGTGCGTTTGGCACTTTAGCTTCACGAAATCGATTTTCTCGAAAGCATCAATCACGCTGGCAACCACTTCTTTTAGGCTTTCCCAATGGAGGAGGTAATAAGCCTCACTCATCGCGTCGAGCATGATGAAGGCGCAGCCGATGTCGCTAGAAAGGCGCCAGCCATCCTCCACGTGTTCTTCTTCGTGCCCTCCTACGCCACCGTCGTGACGGGGCGTCAAAGGATAATGTTGATAAAAGGGAGCAATGTGAAGAACAAAGTTCTCCAACATCTTTTTGATCATCTCTAAAACGTCGGGAGATTTCGTGATTTGATACCACTCAATGATCCCCCTCAAATACCAGGAATTTCCACTGACTTGCTGCTCATCAAGCGTCGTTCCATCAAAGCGCTTGCCGAAATAGCCATCCTCGTTCAAGTGGCTTGGAAGCTCTTGAAAGATCGTGTCCAATTGCTTTTTGACCGATTCTTGTTCTTTCGGATATCCCGCAAAGGCAAAATAAAGGCTCGTCAAAGCAAGGATGCAACGCCCTTGCCAATCTCCAGGCCACGTCGGACTTTGCTCGAAGATCTTGGGCGCGCGGTAGAAAGCGCTTTTGAGCCTTTTTCGGTTTAGCTTCATGCGGCGAAGCAAATCGCCTTGCGCAATGCGTTTCATAAATAGACATTCCTCGTATTTGAAGAGAAAGGCCCCTAGTCTTCCTCTAGAGGCCTTTCTAGATCGTATTAGTTGATGCCGACCAAGGTAACCGTGGTCGAAGCGACGTAGACGACAGAGCCGTTCGCGTTGCCTCCTGTCGCGTAGATCGAGAAGAAGTCAACGTTGCGGTTCGCGGTCCAATTGACGGTTTCCTTATGATAGCCCGGGGCCATGTTGAAACCGGCATTCGGTTCAAAGACGGCGTTGTCGAAATTGAACATGAGCTTGACGCCATCGTTCCAGGATTCGACAAAGTAGATGAATTCGATCTTGTAATCATGACCGGCTTCAACCTGTTTTCCGCCCGGCTGATACCATTCAATGTTGGCTCCGCCAGCGGGGGTATCTTGATTGAACTCGAACTTGTCGATCTTCGCACCAATGCCTTCACCGGTAACGGTTTCCGGGGTGTCGATCTTGGCGCTCACCAAGCAGCCGGCCTTTTGCTCGCCGCCCCATTGGCGGGAGGTGTTGGTCCAGTTATCGCCGATCTTGTTTCCAAGTTCGGTGGTCGTCTTTTGGACTTTGGTCAGCGTAACTTTGGTGGAAGCAAGATAGAAAACACCATTCGAAGCGTCTTCGCTGCCAGGGACATAAAGGGAGAAGAAATCAACGTTGCGGTTCGCTTTCCATGTCCATGTCGCTTTGTGGTAGCCAGGGGTCATCGGGAGAACAAAGCCATGATCGCGAGAGAACACGTTGTTGTCAAAGTTGACCATCAAGGTCGTGCCTTCGTTCCAAGATTCGACGAAGTAGACGAATTCAATATCGTAAGTATGCGTGGATTCAATCTGCTTTCCGCCCGGCTGATACCATTCAACGTTGACGTTGCCCGCGGCAGCATCATCGTTGTAAGCAAATTTGGTGATCGTTGAGCCGATGCCTTCGCCCGTGACAGTTTCCGGAGTGGCAACGTCATTGGTAACCTTGCATCCCGGTTTTTGTTCAGTGCCCCATTGACGAGCGGTGTTGGTCCAGGAATCGCCAACTTTATGGCCAAGAGCGGTTTCATCTTCCGGGATGGGATCCGGTTCGGTCAAGGAGACGTTCATGTCGCCCATGTAGATATTGAAATTCGGATCCGTCGGATAGAAATTGACTTGGCTGACGCCCGCAGGAAGCGTGGCCGTCCAGACAAATTGTTTGAGACCAGCCTTGCCTTCGATCGGCGTCAACGAAAGCCCTTCGTCCATCGTCGGGTTGCCAGCGGAGGTCATGAGGATCATGTGGAAACCGTTGTCGTTAACCGAGTAGTACTTAAAGGAGATCGTGATCTTCTTGCCCGCGACAAGGTTGGTGTTGTTAAGACCGCCGAAGAGGTGAGAGTCGCTGCTGGTGAGATGCATGATGTTCTCGCCGAAGCCTTCTTCGCCAGTCAAAGCGTTGCGAATCGTTTCGTTTTCGATGTTCTCGACCAATTGGATCTCGCCATTGCCGAAGGTGTTGGCCCTTTCCTTCCAGTTGAAGGTGAAGCCGCCTTCCGCCTCAAGTTCATCGGAAGTCGGGACAACGGTCGTTCTTTCGGCGCAGCGCTTGGCGACAAAGGAGAAGTTATCGACCGCGACTTTGCAAGGTGTGGAATCGCCAGAAAGTTTGAAGAAGAAGAAACCAGCGTTGACCGCGACCGGAGCCTGGGCTTCGGTGAAGACGATCTTGGCGTGGGAAGTCTTGCCAACGGTCTTATCGGCGATAAAGTTGAAGTTCGTGCCGGTGTAGCCATCATAGCGGAAGCCGAAGAAGACATCCGAGAAGCTGCTTTCGGTCAAGGGCTTATAGTCGAATTCGACTTCGTAAGTGACCGGGGTTTCGCGGAGCATATCATCCGTGAAAGCGTTGATGAGGACGCCGTTGGCTTCACTGCCAGCGGTACGGTTCAAATCAATGATGAGGGAGTTGCCAGCAATGCCATCGTCCGTCGCATCCAAGTGGGTGGCGCGGTTGCCATCGTTCAAAGAGCGATAGAGTTTGGAATCAATGCCTTCGGCAAAACCGTCTTTGAAGGTGCCATAAGTCGCAATCGCGGCGGGATCCTTCTCGTCTTCGCCAACGACGAATTCATCGGCGTGGGCAGCGGTGACGTTGATGGTGATATCGACGGAAGCTTCTTTCGCGGCATCGCCTTCGCCTTCCACGATGAAGAAGGAAACGATGTGCTCGCCGGCGATCTTGGAATTGAAGGTCTTCAAATCTGCGGAAAGGGAAGCCGGATCATTAAAGTCTTCGGCTTGGACTTTGGCGCTAAGGTCAGTTTCACCATCGCCCGAGGTCGCCTTCATGACCGGCAAGGTCAAATCGGCGCCGGCAGCGACCGTGAAGGTGCTTTCGCCAGGATTCGTGATCGTCGGATCGGGAAGTTCGGCGGGAATGACCGTCAACGTAGCAGACGCGGTCTTCGCGCCGTCTTTGGTGGTAACGATGATCGTCGTGGTGCCTGCGCCAACGGCGGTGATCGTCGTGTCCTTGACGGTCGCAACAGCGGTGTCGCTTGATTTGACTTCGTAGCTCGCATCGGTCGCATTTTCCGGAGAAACGGTGACCGTTGCGGTCGTGGTTTCACCGACTTTGATTTCGGCTTTGCCGAGTTTCAACGTGACGCCGGTGACGTGAACCGTTTCGTCGGTCGACTCGGAAGTCTTGTCGGATGTCGTCTCAGATGTCGTGTCGCTCGAAGATTCCGCAGGGGCGGAAGGACCACACGACGTCGCGAGGCCGCCAATAGTTAACAAGGCAGCGATCGCGACAATGGGAATAAATTTTTTCATGATTACCTCCTAAAATTTATATCCATTTATTTTTCGAATAAGTAACGCGGCATGCGGGCCGTCATCGTCTTGTTGTTCTCGACGTTGTGCGGCACGTTGCTCGCTTGAATGCGCTTACGGGAAGGACGTTCGCTATCAGCGATAACGATGGCCATCGCAATGCGCTCTTCTTTATCAATCGACTCTTTCCAATCGGTCATAAACTCGAAGGGGAAGAGGATTTCCGCTTTGTAACCCGTAGCGCTCGTCTCGAAGCTCGTTTGCAAGAGATTTGCGTTCGGGAGATACTTGCTGTTGGTGCGAACCGCGCCAAGCGTGGAGCAGTTCGAATCGGTCCAAGTCGGCGCAAAAGCCGCCTGGATGACACCGCCATCTTCGCGGTAAACGTTCAAATCGGCGTTTGGCTTGTTCAAGATGTTGCTCGCAAGGATTTCGATGCAATCGCCAAGCCAGAAGTCGTTGATCGTCTTGTAATCCGGGGTGTCATCGAAGACATCGGCGGCAAGGTAGATACCCTTGTCGGTCCAGGTCATCTTGAGCGAATTGACCTTAAAGGTCGATTCCAAGGTGGCCGGGGTGTGTTCCGCGCCGAGGGCGTCCGTGTAACCGCGAAGTTCGATGTCGGTCGCGCCGATCGCGTCCCAATCCGCCAACGAGCCATCGACGGTGATCTCGCCGGTCGCTTTCTTGATGTTCACGTCCGGTCCGATATCGTCGATCACCTGGAAGGCGATGTTCTTGTTGTTGTCGAGGGTCGTGTTGTCGGCGCTCGTCGTCCCCTGCGGGATGATGCCGCAGACGCCGTTGTTCAAGTTGTCTTGGTTGTGCGAATCCTTGATGGTGACGTTGCCCGTGTTGTAGAAGTTAAAGAGGCACTTATAGACGTCGCCCGAAGGTTGCGAGGAGCTCGCATTATAGAAGAGAGTATCCTTCACCACGGAATCGCCAACGCCACGCATGGAGACGGCGGCGTTGCCGTTATCGGCGAAGAAGTTGTTTTCCAAAACGGCGTCCTTGAGGGTGCCGGACGGACCGACGGTGCCGTTATTAGCGATCGCGAAGATCGAGACGTCGCCTTGGAGCGTACCATCCCTCAAGTAGTTGTTGGAAATGAACTTGTTGTTACGAATGACGAGGCCTTGCGGCAGGGTCGCTTCGTTGTAGATGTCCATCGAGCTCGCGGCTTGGATCGAACCATGGCCGACGTTCTGAAAGGTGTTGTTTTCGATAATTGCGTTCGGGACTTGCACGAGAATTCCGCGGTTTCTTTTGAAACGAACGATGTTGTTCGCGAAGACGAATTCCGGGGCATTCGCCAAGAAGGTGACGCGACAAGGTCCCCACGTATTGAAGTTGTTGATGCGTTCTTCAACGACCACGGTCATCTTGCCGGAAGCTTCCGAAGCGGAGGCAACGGTGTAGGTTCCATGGCCTTCGAAGGAGGTCTCGTTATAAATCGAGATCTTGTCGCCGACCTTTGGCAAAGGCATGCTGGAGGTCAAACGGCTGAAGGTGAAGGAACGTTCGCGAGAGTTCGCGGAGTCAACCTTGTACCAATAGCCATGCTTGATATTCAAAGCATCGTCATGGGAGTATTCAATCAAGCAGTTTTTGACTTCGGTCTTGCCGGACAGCATCGAGAAATGCAAGGCGTCCGCGGTCGACGTCATCAAGTCTTTCGAGCCTTCTTCGACTTCAAGGTGGAAGCGGTTAACGAAAAGGTTCTCGACACGGTCGGCGGTCAGGCCCATGCCGTAAGCCTTGTTCATCGTGATCGATTCGAGGTATACGTCTTTCGAAGATCCAATGGCAATGCCGGAAGCATCGTATTGGGTGTATTGAAGCGAAGCGAGCGTTCCAATTTGGGAGGCGTTGATCGCTTGTTGGAACTTAACGGTCGCCGTGTAGCCAGAAGCCGTCTTCTCGTAAGTGACGCCCGAGAAGGAATCAACGGCGAAATTACCGCCTTGGATCGGGGCTTTCGTCGTGCGGTGGAATTCAAGGTAGCTGCGAAGATGAGCATTTTTCTCGACGACACGGCGCATCGTTTCGTTATAGGCGGGATCGATTTCGATCGTCGCGGTGTACTTCTCCACGTCGTAGGAGCGAACCGTACCCGTGACGTTCGCGCTGACTTCCTGCGTGAAGCGGATGCCTGCAAGCGTGAGGTCTTCGCAATTCGAAATCGTCATATAGCCCTTAAAGGCAAGCTCATTGATCTTAATGACGATCACGGTGTTGTTGCCTTCGATGGCGACGTGCTTCAAACCTTCGAGGACGAAAGCGCGGCCAGAGGTAACATTCGTGGTATCGACGACGATATTGCCCGCGGGAAGTTTGATCTTGCTGCTCTTGTTGGTGTCGCTTTCCTTCTTTGCCAAAAGGATGGCGCCTTGGATCATCGTGTAGCCGTTGACTTCGGTCGCTTCCGGAAGCACTTCTTTGATTTGGGCGAGGGTCAAGGAACCCGCGTCAATCACGGTGTCGTATTCCGAATCGGCTTTCGGGAGATAATGGGCAGCGCCCGCTTCCGCTTCCGAAACGCCGACGATATCCGGAGAGGAAAGGCCGAACTTGTCAGTGCCAACGACTTTACTTTGATAGGGGGTCGCCATGAGGGCTTCGCTTAGCTCATTGACACCAAGCATTTCGTATCCTTCCTTGAGGATTTGCAAGGTTACCGAGCTCGTTTTGCCGCCATCATTGCTGGTCGCAGTGATCGTGGCGGTGCCTTCTGCAACGCCAGTCACAACACCGCTCGCGTCCACAGACGCAATGGAGGTATTGCTCGAAGCGTAGGTGACGGAAGGATCCGTCGCATCGCTTGGCGAAACGCGCAAGCCAAGGCGAGTGGTCGCGCCAACGTTTAAATAGCTGACGGAGCTCGTGAGGGTGATGGTTTCGACGTGAACCGCTTCTTCAACCGAGGAAGAAGAGGCTCCAGGTTCATCTCCGCCACCGCAAGATGTTAGGGTAGATGCGGCGAAGGTGCCGACGAGCATTGCCGCGGCGAGAACGAACAACGATTTCTTGTTTTTCATGCAAGGACTCCTTTGATGGTATTGTTCTTTTCTGTGACGTTGGTAACCCCACTACGCAAGGATGCGAACTGGTAGTTCGTCACATTGGTATCGAAGTAGGTGGCGTTGTCTTCGAGGATGGCCCCGTCGACTTGCTCGGCACGAAGGGCGTAGGTCTTGCCCTGTTCGTGGAAAAGGTTGTTGCGCACCTTGATGTCGCCTGCGCCCTTAAGGAACACGGAACTTCCAACGCCGTGGTAGAAATAGTTGTTTTGGACCGTGACATCTTTCAAGGTGCCCGGGGTGGCGACACCTTTCGCATCCCAGGTGAAGATCGAGACGTCATCCCAGCACTTGAGGAACTTGTTGTTCTCAACAATGACATCTTCAGGGACGATGGCTTCTTTGAAGCGGTCATCGACCGAGAGGATTTGAAGCGCGCCCATGTTGACGTTTTCAAAAGTGCAGTTACGGACCGTTGAATGGCGGCCTTGGAGCAAGACACCCCGATTGCGCTTGTTGCGGATGATCGTGTTTTCGAGGGTCAAGTGGACCGCTTTGGTCGCGTTGCCTAAGCTGAAGCCGATGTAGGAATTGGATCCGCGGGAAGGCATGTTCTTATCGAGGGTAAGGATGTAGGAGCTTCCACTCTTTTCGACTTCCTCGACATAGAAGGTGTCTTTGTACTTCATGCCGTTCGGGTCATAGACGTCGACTTGGTCGCCGACATCGAAAGCAATCGTGACTTCGGATTGGGTCTGGGCGACCGTGACCTTGTTGTTGCGGATCGCGGTGACGCTCGTATAGAAGGATTTGACGTTGACGCCGTCATCATGGCTGCCTTCGAGGATGCAGTTCGAGAAGATCGCATCACCTTCGAGGTTGCAGGTATGGAGGATGTCAGCGGTGCAGGTCAGCAAACGCTTGGTGCCCGGTTCGCGGATGAAACGGACGCGGTTGAGATAGACGTTCTTGCCATTGTCCGAACGGAAGCCCATACCAGGAACGACATAGACTTCAACATTTTCCATATAGGAATTGATGCAATTACGGTAATAGAAGCCCATGTTCTCATAGACTTGGAAGCCGATACCGACAATGGTTCCGGCTTTCGGAGCCTTGTAAGCGCAAGGGCGGAAGGATTTCGAAAGGGTGCACTTAAGAAGGCCGGTGTCACGGTCATAGACCATGTCCTTCAAACCCGGATCATAGAAGAGGTTGCCTGAACGATCCGGGACGTAAGATTGGAATTCTTCGTCGAAGTAGTATTCGGCGTAGCTCCCCGTGTGACGAAGCTCATACTTTTCGTATTCCGCGTTCGTGAGGTCGTATTCGGCATCCGGGCGAACGTAGACGTATCCATTGGACGAGTCTTCTTCGGAAGAAACAACGGTGCCCGTGATCGTCGGGGACGGATTCATATCGAGGACGAGGTTATTGAGGTGGAAGTTTTCGCAGGCGGTGAAACGGAAATAACTCATCCAGCCGGTGAACATGAGTTTGGTTCCTTCTTTTCCAACCAAATAGACGTCTTTTGCGGAGGTGACCGTGATGGAGTTACCAAATTCGTAAACACCATTTTCGAAGTAAACGACTTTGGTTCCTTCTTTGGCGCCGACTTCATTCAGAAGGTTCGAAAGCTTTCCAGCGTTGTTCACGGCGCCGGGAGCGATCCCGTAATCCGAAACGTAGAAGACGGAGACACTCTCCGTAGGAACGGGGTAGCGTTCCTCGTCAAAAGTCGCTTGATTGACGCCGACTTTCCCGGCCTCGTTCAAGCCCCAGCCTTCACTCGTTGGGTAAGTGTTTGTTGCGTAAGGGGTGGTGTGAATGGCATTGAGAAATACTTTGTCGTCCACGCGATTTCTCCTTTCTTCGATCGTGAGGGTAACGGAAGCGGTGGCGTTATGATCTTCGCTTTCTGCGATGATTTCGACCGTTCCAGATTTCAATGTTTTGATGGTTTTGCCTTCGATTTGCACGGAATCCGCCGGATTTGCGCGAAGCAAAACGTTGGGGTTCGTCGCATTGGCCGGCGAAACGGTGATCGTCGCTTGCACTTCATCCCCGACTTCGACTTTTTCTTTGTCTAAGGATAACGAAATGCTATGGACCAAGATTCCGATATCGATGGAACTATCGGAAGAAGATCCTTCTTGGCTGGAAGAGATTTCACCAGAGGAAGAAATCGAAGGGGTCTCAGGTCCACAGGCAGCAAGGCCTAGGCTAGCCAAGAGGAACGTTGCCAGAAGGGCTGTTTTTTTCATTATTTGTACCTAGCGAGCATCGTGTTGTAGATCTCTTCCAAACGGCCGGCGTTGAAGCGGTCGATCGTGGAAAGATAATCGTTCCAGTCCTTGTCGGAATTCGGATCCATCGTGTCGCCCTTGATAAAGGTCGTCTCATAGTAGGTAATCTGTCCGTCCAAAGAAGCTTTGATCGTCGAGATCTCTTGGTATTCTTTGCTCGTGAACTTGTATTTGGCAGGTTCCGGGGTCTTCAGGTAAGGAACGTATCCTTCGCTTTGGCGGTTGATGGTGGTGATGACTTCATCGTTCATCTTGCCAACGAATTCATTGGACCAATAAAGGGCAGAGGCGCTGCCGACGTTCGGGGTGATCGTTCCGCGGTATTCCTCTTGATTGCCGGTCCAATCTTCAGGAACATTGAAGGTCCAGGAAGTCTTGGCTTCATCATCCCAAGTCCAGTCTTCGCCTTCGACGCCATACGCAATGAGCTCGGTGCCGACTTTGCTATACATGATGTCGATCAAACGAGCGACTTCCCTCTTATATTTCGAAGCAGTCGGGATGCAAGCTCCGTCCGGTTTAAAATAGCCAAAGCCATAATGAATTCTCGGTCCGTTATATTCGGAGGAGAGCAAGGGATTGACCGTGACGTATTCAAGGTCATAGCGCCACTTGGAGCCATCTTCTTTGAGGTTGTTCGGGTCTTCGTTTTGTCCGGTGATGAGGTAAGGAGCAGCCGCGACAAAGGAACCAAGGCGCTTGCCATTGGTCGCCATCTGAGAATCGGTCTTATTTTCAGGAGAGGAACGATCCATCAAGCCGTTCTTCCACATCGAATTCGCGACTTTCAAGTAATTGCGGTAGGCTTCCGTCTTCGGGACGTAGGTGAATTTGCTGCCATCGGCTTCAAGTTCAGGGGCGGCATTCACGTAGCCATAGCCCTGGAGAATGAAGTTGCGGAAGAATTCAAAAGCCTTGGAAGAAACGCCGATTTCATCGTTGTTTCTGCCGTTGTTGTTCGCATCATACGTGTTGAAGTCCGTCAAGACACCGACGTAGTCATCGATCGTGAGGATCTTCGTCGCATCGTCGATGCCATGCTTCGCGGCGTAGCTTTCCGGGAAAGAATCGTGGACGTTCTTGACCCAGACGTTGTTGATGAACATCTTGTAGGTCAAGTCACGTGCGACGTCTTTGACCGAGAGGGTGCAATACATCTTGCCATCGCTGACGGTCGCGGTTTCTTTCGCGTTTTCTTGGGTCGAAGGAAGGTTGAAGTTATTGTCGAGCAAGGTCTTGTAGGTCGGCATGTAGTTGTCGATCAAACTTCCGATGTTGCCCGTCGAATCCGCGTAATTCGGATCATTGAAGGGAACCAACGCGTCGAAATGGTTTTCGGCATATTGGACTTGCTCCGATATCGGGTTGTTGAAAAGGAAGAGGTCCGGCTTGTAGTTGCGATCTTCCCAAACCGCGGCGCGGCGGTTCGGATAAGCGCTCGTATCCGGAGTCGTGAAGGTGAAATTCAAGTTCGTAAGCTTCGAAAGCTGTTTGAACATCTTGAGATCCTTGTATTCCGGCTGGCCCGAGCTATGCGGCGCGAAGATCTCGATCGTGATGGGGTCTTTTACGATCTGATAGGGATTCTCTTCCGTTCCATGCGGCAGGAAGTTCTCGGGATCATAGCTTCCGCCCGCCCCGCCACAGCTCACCGCGGCAAAGGTCACGCCGCAAAGAAGAGCTGTCGTTAAGATGCTGTTTTTCTTCATATCGCTTTATCCTTTCACCCCGCCCATGACGACGCCTTTTTCGAAATACTTCTGGAAGAACGGGTAGATGACCAGAAGCGGCAACGAACTCACGACAATCGTGACGTATTTCAATTGTTCTTGAAGGTTCGGATCTCCTCCGCCCAAGGAACCGCTGTTGCTAACGAGCATGTCCTGCAAGACACGCTGAAGCGGATAGAGGTCCGCGGATTGGATGTAGAGCAACGCGTTGAAATAGTTGTTCCAATAGCCGACGATCGCGTAGAGGACCATGACGAAGATGATCGGACGCGATAATGGCAAGATCACGCGGAGGAAGATTTGGAAATCGCTGCAACCGTCAATCCTCGCGGCTTCCGAGAGCTCGCTAGGAATCGAGGTCGACATATAGGTGCGAATGACGATGATGTTGAAGACGGAGACACAGCCCGGGATGATGATCGCCCAAATCGTGTCGAGCATGTTCAACGAGGAGATCAAGAGGTAGGTCGGAATCATGCCACCGCTGATGAACATCGTGAGGGTAAGGAAGATGTTCAAGATCTTCTTTCCCTTAAAGTCCGGACGGCTAAGAGGATAGGCACAAAGCATCTGAAGGCTCACTTGGATCACCGTGCCGATGAAGGTATAAAGAAGGGAGTTAAGGAAGCCAGTAATCAAGGAATCGTTCGCGAAGACCATTTTGTAGCCTTCCAAGGAGAAGCCAACCGGGATCAAACCGACCTCGCCCGCGACGACTTTGTCTGGGCTAGAAAACGAGCAAGCCAAAACGTTTAAAAGGGGCAAGAGGAAGAGAATGGCGACAACGCCCATGATACAGGCGATGACGACATCGAAGACTTTATCTTTATTCACGCGTCTCATAATTCATCACCACAGCGAGTTATCGCTCACTTTCTTCGAAATGAAGTTCGCCGTCACCAACACGATGATGTTGATGACCGAGTTGAAGAGGCCGATGGCCGTCGCATAGCTAAATTGAGGTTGCCCGTAATCCGGGAACGAAATGCGGTAAACGTAGGTGGAAATAATCTCACTAGAAACGCTATTGCCCGGGGTATACATCAAATAGACTTTTTCAAAGCCAACATTGAGGATATTGCCGATCGACATGATGAGCATGATGACGGCAAGCGGGACGATCGAGGGGAAGTTGACTGAGAAGATACGACGAAGACGCCCAGCACCATCGATCTTCGCAGCATCGTGAAGGTTCGGGTCGACGTTGGCAAGCGAGCCCATATAGACGATGGACCACCAGCCAAGACCCTGCCACAAACCGGAAATGATGTAGATCGCGACAAAGGCTTTCGGGTTGGACATCGCGGAGGTCGAATCCATGCCAAAGGCGACCAAGATGCGTGTAAGCACGCCCGTGTCTGCGCGGAAAAGAATAAAGAGGATGCCGACCATAACGACGGTCGAAATGAAGTAAGGGGCGTACATGATGATCTGCACGGTTTTCTTCGCCCATTTGTAGCGCACTTCATTCAAGAAAAGCGCATAGATAATCGGAAGAGTGGAGTTGAAGATAATGCTTAAAGCCGAAAGCACCAAGGTGTTCTTGATCAGGGTCCAAAAGTTGGGCGCTGTTACAAAGGTAACAAAGTGTTTGAAGCCGCCCATGTCCGTCCAGGGGGAGCCCCACATGCCTTGGAATGAGTTGTAATCCTTGAAGGAGATGATCAAGCCCTCAAGCGGCATGTAATGGAAAATGAAAATGTAGACGACCGTAGGTAAGGCCATCAAAAACAAGGTGATCCCCCACTTCGACCACAGGTTCCGGGGCTTCGGTTTGCGAATCAAGTCGCGTTCTGTGAATTTGAGCGTAGAATTTGCCATAAAACTGGAAGCGCTTACATTGTAAGGATGGGATGTTCCTATAAGAATAAACAAATTCATTTTCAATATATACTTTTTTGACATACAGTGTTTTATACTATGGGCGGAACAGACCTATGAAAGACACCAAATCCACCGTCTTCTCTAAAGACATTTACTACAGTTATATCGAAAATCGCTTGAATCTTTCGGTTATTCCGCATGTTATCGGCTTTGAACGTTGCCGTAAATCGAAGCCGGAAATCCTTTCGGACAAGACCTGTTACGTCCTGCACTACATTTTGTCCGGCCAAGGCGAAATTCATACACCAAACGGCACAAAGCACATTCACCAAGGACAATTTTTCCTCCTTTCCCCGCACAGCAACATCTCCTATCGCCCGAACAAGAAAAATCCATGGTCCTACATCTGGATAGAGATGAACGGCCCAAGCATCCGCGAAGTCCTTCAGCTGACGACCTTGACGCCAGAGAACCTCGTTTATAACGACACCGAGGACCAAGAATTGGGCACCATGTTACGCGAAATGGTTGAAGAGGATGCCGTCGTCTTTGAGGTCGCGGAAGAAGCGTTGATCGCCTCCTATATCCTTCGCTTCCTTTCTTACATGGTCTCTCACCACTCAAAAGTCCAAAACGTCTCGGTCTCGAAAAAGGAAGAAACGACGAAAGCGATCGAAAACTACCTCTTCCTTCATTACAACGATCCGACCCTATCCATGGAAGAAGTCGCGAAGCACTTCTCGTTTTCCACTTCTTATCTAACCCGGTTGTTCAAGGAATCCGCCGGGATCACCCCGACCCAGTACATCGATGAGATCCGAATGAAAAAGGCGATTGAATTGCTCAATCACCCTGTCTTGAGTATTGGCCAAATCGCCGAAGCGGTCGGCTACCAAAATCAGTTCTATTTCACGAGGCGATTCCGCAAATTCTTTGGGATGCCACCGACGCAATACAAGCAAAAGAACTCGCAAGACCTCGGTTAATCTTTCGTTTCTTCTTCCGGAACGATCTCTTTTCGTTCGGTATTATTGAAGCAGCTTGAATCGAAATAGGTGCGTTCAGGGAGAATGGTCCCCTTGGCTTCTTCTTCCTTTGGCTCCGTTTCTTCTGGGGTCACTTCTTGATAGTAACGACGATCGACGACGATCGTTTGGCTTGCAAGTTCGTTAAGAGAGCAATTGTCTTTTCGAATGAGAGAGAAGAAGAGGTTTGCGATGGGGATGATGAAGGCAATGACGGTCAAATTGAAGAACGAGACGCCTGCACTCCCGATCGTGAAAAGAGGGTACATCCACCCGGAATCTAAGCCTCCTGCAAAGAAGCAAGAGAAGAGCATCGTCGGGAAGAACGAGAAGAAACAAACCAAATCACGAATCAAGACTTGCCCTTTCGAAGCGTCCAGCTTCTCTTTGTGGAGCAAGGCACCTTTGAAGACGAACATCCCAAGAGTTTCCCCGCGTTTGAACAGTAGAGTCGGAAGCAGGATGACCAAGAGGTAAGAAGCAACATAAGAAACAAAGGAGAATAAAGAGATCACGTGCGCGCAATAGGCGTAAGTGTCGCGATATTGAACGTAGATGTTTTGGTAGTCGTTGCTCTTAAAAAGGATCTGACCAGCATCATCGAAGAGCCCCTGGTATTGACTAATCAAATAGTTATGGGCATTCAACCCATCTTGTCCGCCTTCCGAGAAACGGAGATATCGATAAAGCGTATGGGCGAAATTCATCTCCAAGGAAGGAAGTTTATCTTCTCCAACGTAGTATTCCCATTTCGCACCCTTTGAGGCATTTTGAAGGCGCGTCTTATAGGCGCTTTCATAGGTTTCCCCTTGCGCCAACGGAAAAAGGTTATCCCCTTCGTTATGGGTTGAAGCGTACGTCACATAGAAATAAGCAAGGCGATCCGAAGAATAGGAGGCCGCTTCCAAGGAAAGGCTCTTCAATTCTTCCGCTGGGTTATCGTTCGGAAGCGAAAATTTCGCATCCCAAGATAGTGAATCCAAAGAATAGGTATAAAGGATATTCGAATAGGCCCATTCTTCGAAGACCTTGTTTTGGTTGACAAGAACATCGTAATTCGAAGAGCCATCCTCGTTCTTCTCAAACGAGAAAAGTTTGGTCTCTTCTTGGATCTTATACATCTCATCGCGATAGACGTTCACATCATTCACTTTTTCAGCATACGAGGGAACGGCGCCCGCGATGGCATTGAATGATAAAAGGCAACAAAAAGAAACGACGATCAGCAAGAAAGAATCCAGCAGGGAAGCGTAAACCCTGCGAGAGACAGGCATCATGCCTTGGTTTCGTAAATCGGAAACGTATTTGCCGCTGAGGAGATCCATCGTGGGATATTATTGAATAATCTTGGTCGAAACGGAATCGAAGAGATGCACTTTCGAAAGGTCGAAGACGACGTTGATCGTCTCGCCCGCGTTGATCAAGCGCTTCGCGGCGATCTTTGCGACGAGGTCTTGGTCATTGAAATCGATATGGACGAAATACTCATGGCCAAGGAGTTCCGGGACGGTGACTTCGCCGACGATGGCCTTGCTAAGCGCGCCATCCGTATAGGCTTTTCCTTCTTCGTAGATGTCTTCGGGGCGGATGCCAAAACGAACATCATAGACGCCTTTTGCAAGGAATTCTTGGTATTTAACGATCGCATCTTCCAAATAAGTAAGACGCTCATTGGACTTCGTAACGTGTTCGATCTCAAAGGAAAGGTTATCGATTTCCTGCTTTGTCTTGTCGCTTTCTGGCAAGGTCTTGAGGTAGTCCAATTTCTCTAAGAGCGCGTTGCGTTCTTTGAAGTCCTTGAGAAGTTGTTCTTTTTCTTCGATGTACGAAGCGAGTTCTTTTTCGTAGAACGCCTTTGCTTTGCCTCTCCAAGAAGCACCAAGGACAATCGTGGATCCGTTTTTAAAGGTGACCGTTTCCCCTTCAAAGCTGGCAGGGAAAAGGTTCATGGCTGGGGAACCGATGAAGGTTGCGACGAACAAGTTCGCGGGGTGGTTATAGATTTCCACCGGCGTACCAATCTGTTGGATATGACCTTTGTTCATAACGACGATGCGGGTCGCCATGGTCATGGCTTCCGTTTGGTCGTGGGTGACGTAGATCGTCGTGGCGTTCAAGCGGTGGTGAAGTTTAATGATCTCCGAACGCATCTGAACACGGAGCTTGGCGTCCAAATTGGACAAAGGCTCGTCCATCAAGAAGACCTTGGCGTTGCGGACAATGGCGCGGCCTAAGGCGACACGCTGGCACTGACCGCCAGAAAGAGCCTTGGGTTTGCGGTCCAAGTATTCGTTGATCTGAAGGATCTCGGAGGCATCGTCAACACGCTTTTTTATCTCTTCTTTGGGGAGATGCTTGTTCACGTATTTCTGAACCGGGGTTACTTTTAAGTATTCGATCTTTTCGGTGAGTTCTTGGACATCTTTGTCAATCGCTTCCATGCGGGAAGGATCGCTAGTCTCCATGTCGCGACGGAAGAGCAAAAGGTTCTTCTTCTCTTTTTCGAGGTCATGGATCAGGCCTTTGTTGATCTCCAAGACCGGCTTGCCTTCTTTATCGAAGACCGGGGTGGGAAATTTGCGGATCTTCAAGCCGAAGGACATGTTGCCTTCGACAGTTTTATGCGGATAAAGAGCGTAGCTTTGGAAGACCATCGCGATGTCGCGGTTCTTCGGCTCCAAATCGTTCGCGTAAACGTGATCGATATAAAGATCGCCCCCGGTGATGTTTTCTAGACCGGCAACCATGCGGAGCGTCGTGGATTTGCCACAGCCAGACGGTCCGACGAAGACGATGAATTCGTGCTGTTTGATTTCAAGGTTGAAGTCGAAGACCGCTTGCACTCGATTGTCGTAGATCTTGTTAATGTGCTGAAGGGAGATGAAAGAATCCTTCGGGGCGACCTTAAGTTCGCGGCGATGTTTTCTTTGCTTCGCGACCATGTCGTTGTAGATGCGTTCGCGTTGTTCTTGAATCGCCTTTTGACGAATCTTTTTCTCGCGATTCTCTTGATGGGTCTTTTTCAAAGCTTCCAAACGTTCGTTTTTGTTCATACTTCACTCCGGTTGCGACCTATATTTTAACGACCATGTAAGCGCTTTACTATTTGCAAATCCGCACGAAATATACACTATTTTGACTTCCATAAGAAATCATTCAAATAGGTTTCTCGATTGTTTCTATGAAAGGCGCACGGATGAAGGCTAGATCTATTTCAAAACAAATTCCCTTTATTGATACAAAAACGCCCCAGGATGTCCCAGGGCGTGAATTCTCCTTTCGAGGATTATAGATTGTCGACGTTAGTATAAACCGATTGAACGTCTTCGCATTCATCAAGCTGTTCGAGCATGCCTTTGAGTTGAGCAAGGGCATCGTCGTCAACTTCGATCCAATCGTTCGGCCACATCACAATTTCGGCGCGATCGTAATCGGTGACATTGAGATCCTTCAAGCAGGTCTTTGCCTTTTCCAAATCGCTCGGGGCGACGAGGGCTTGAATTGAACCATCGCTCTCCGTGACTTCGCGGACGTCGACATCGCCCATAATGAGCGCTTCTTCGACATCGGCTTCCGCCACGCCAGAGAAGTTCAAGACGCCGAGTTGCTCGAAGTTGTAAGAGACGCTCGCCATCTTGCCGCCCTTGCGGGTGACGATCGTGCGAACCGAGACCAAGGCGCGGTTCACATTGTCGGTCAAGGTATCAACGATGATGTAACTGCCCGCAGGCCCCATGAACTCATAACGGCCTGGGATATAGGCAACGGCATCGCCGCCTTTCGCCTTTTCGATGGCACGTTCAATGACATCTTTCGGGCAGGATTTGCGGTATTTTTCAATCGCGCTGCGGAGCGCAAGGTTGCTGTTAGGATCCGGCTCGCCAGATTTCGCAGCGGCGTAAATTTCTTTCGAGGCGCGCATGTAAATCGCGGACTTCGCTTTTGCGGACGCCGCCATGGCCGCCGCACGTACTTCGAAGTGTCTTCCCATAAAATTCTCCTAATTTCGCGCTTAACTATACCACCGCCAAAACAAGAGCGGTAGGGACTTTTATTTCATAAAGAGAAGGATAGAAGACAATTAAGGACGAAGAAGGTTAGAAACCTCTTTATTCCAGGGGTTCTTTGTATTGGACTTCATATAGGGTCAGCCCGTCCGCGGGCGCTTTAAACGAAAGGGGATTATGCTCATTGCCATCCAAACGCTTCTTCAACTCTTCTAACGGAAAGACAGAGAAAGCAACCTTGAAAGCCGTTCCGATCATCATCCGGACCATATAGGTCATAAACCCATTGCTGGCGAGGATGACTTCGCCCGTTCTTAGGCGAGGATCCACCTTGATCTTTTCAATGTGGACATTACGTATGAAATCGTCCTTATCCTCTTTTTTGGTCGTGAAATTCCAGAACTTATGGACGCCTTCGTAACACCGAATCGCTTCAATGAAGAGGGCTTCATCAAAATCCCGACGGTTGCCCAAGAAAGCCATCGCCGCTCCCATCAGCGGGTACTTCAAGCCATAAGAAAAGCGGTAACAATAACGTTTCTTGCAACAAGAATGACGAGGATCAAAGGAGTCAGGAACTTCCTTGGTCGAACAAATCTCAATGCTCCGAGGAAGCAATCGATTCAAAGCATCTTGGAATTTGTTTAGATCCTTAATTTCCTTCGCTTGAAAGGAAAAGACTTGCCCCAGGGCATGGACGCCGGCATCGGTTCTGCCCGCACCTTTAATTTTGGTTTCGATCCCTAGCAAAAAAGAAAGTTGCTTCTCGATCTCGCCTTGCACCGTGGGATAGTCCTTTTGACGTTCAAAGCCGTGGTATGGCGTCCCATCGTAAGCCACTTCGCAAGCGTACTTCCTCATAGGGCGGCCCATCCAAGCATGGCAAAGAAATCAAGGTTCATGACGCTAACAGTGATGTAACCCGCAAGCAAGGCGGAGGATAAAACCAAGGCCAACAAATCCAGCCAATGGAAATGGAGAACGTGATAACGGGTTCTCTTCGCTTGGGGGTCATAACCGCGGCACTCCATCGCATTCGCGAGTTCTTCTGAGCGAACAAAACTTGAAACAAACAAAGGGATCACCAAAGAGGTGACGCCCATCAAACGCTTCCAGAGGGAACCGTGTTCAAAATCAACACCACGGGAGGATTGAGCCTTCATCACGCGTTGAGTATCTTCAAGCAAGGTCGGGATAAAGCGCAAAGCAATGGAAATGATCATCGCGACTTCCGCGGCGGGGAAATGGAACACTTTAAGCGGCGTCAGATACCATTCTAAAGCATAGGTCAGATCCAAAGGTTTCGTCGAAGCCGTCAACACAAGGGTGAGTTCGATCATCATCACAAGGCGCAAAAGAATGCGCCCTGCTTCGGCGAAAGAGTCCCAATAGACCACCCAGCCATTGAGGTTCCAAGCCTCCGGCAACGTATGATTTCCGTTAGGAACAAGGACGTAGATAATCAATAAGAAGATCACCATGAACCATAGGTGTCTTAAGGATCCGATGACATCGCGGAAGGAAATCTTTGTGCACGCAACAAGGATGGAAATCACCGCAAAAAGGAGACCTCCCATCAGATATCGCATGCTCCAGGTTGGGAAATTGAAGAAGACGCAGACCATCAAAAGGATGGTCGCGAGGATCTTCAATCTCGGGTCAAGACGATGGATCCAGGAGTTATAAGGGACGTAACGCCCAAGCGTGAAAGCCTTCATTTGGAAGCCCTCGCTTTCACGATGGCATCCGCCAACGTATCAAGATCCTCAATCGAGGAGGAATCAATATCCAATCCCTTGGCCTTCATCTCTTGCAAGAAACGATAAAGGGCGGGGGTTTCCAAAGAATAGCGATCCATGTCGCTTTGGAAGAAGGATTGAGGCGTGTCGTTCGCAACCAATTCACCATGGTCAAAGACCAAGACGCGATCGCAATAACGAAGCACGAGGTTCATGTCGTGGGTAACAAGGATCAAGGTCGTCCCTGCCTGATGGATCGAGGCAAAAAGATCCATCATCTCAAATGCGCCTTTTGGATCCAATCCTGCGGTAGGCTCATCCACAATCAGATAATCGGGGTGATAGGCCAAGACACCCGCGATCGCGACGCGGCGTTTCTCGCCGCCGGAAAGTTCAAAGGGGGAACGCTCGTAGAAAGATTCGTCCAAGCCAACCTTGGCAAGCGCTTCTTTCGCCGCTTGTTCGGCCTCTTCTTTCTTCATTCCGAAGTTCTTCGGGCCAAAAGCAACGTCTTTCAAAACGGTTTCTTCGAACAATTGATACTCCGGGAACTGGAACACCAAACCAACGCGCCGGCGGAGGTCTTTGACGTTCTTCGTCCTCTTTTTCCTGTCGGAAGAATTGATGAATCCATCGACGTCCACTTCACCTTGCGTCGGGTGAAGCAAGGCATTGATCTGCTGAACCATCGTGGATTTGCCACAGCCCGTACGACCGACGATCGCAAGGAAAGAGCCGGTTGGAATCTCGAAATTCAAATGGGAAAGCGCCAAATGCTCCAAAGGAGATTTGACGTTATAAGAAAAGGAAACATCGCGGAAGATTATCGGCATAGGTAATCCTCCAATAAGGGCAAAGAATCAACGTCTTCGGGGATTTCTAACCCACGATCTTCCAAACGCCGTTTGAGCGCAAAGAAGAAGGGGACATGCAAAGAGATCTCCTTCAATTCCTTCTCGTGGGAGAAGACTTCTTTCGGGGTTCCACTATAGACGATATTGCCATCGTTGATGACGATCACTTGATCCGCATTCGCGGCTTCTTCAACATCATGGGTGATGGAAAGCAAGGTTAGGTCTGGATTTTCTTGGCGCATGCGCTCGACAAGGGCGTAGATTTCTTTTTTCCCTTTCGGATCAAGCATCGCGGTTGCTTCATCAAAGATGATAAGCGATGGCTTCATCGCCAAAACGCCCGAGATCGCGACGCGTTGTTTCTGGCCTCCGCTAAGCATCTGAGGCTCATGCTCCAAGAAATCTTCCATCCCGACTTGTTTTGCGAAGGAATGGATGATCTCCTCCATCTGTTCCGTTGGAACCTGTGTGTTCTCTAAACCAAACGCGATATCGTCCGCGACGGTCGAACCAACGAATTGGTTGTCGGGGTTTTGGAAGACGATGCCGATTCTCGAACGGAGGCGGTAGACACTTGAGGGAGAAAGTTTTTCCCCGAAGAGCAAAACGTCGCCTTTGAAGGTTGAGTTCAACCCCATGATGCATTTCGCGAGGGTCGATTTCCCGGATCCGTTATGCCCGATGACACAAGCATAGCTTCCTTTAGGGACGGAAAAGGAAATCCCTTTCAGGGTTTCTTTCCCCGCTTCATAAGAGAAATGGAGGTCTTTGACTTCAAGAATTGCCTCAGGCATCCTTTTTCTCCTCTTCTTTTTCGACTTCGGCTTCAATGACATTTTCTTGTTCTTTCAAAGCGTCTTCTTTTTTGTATTTCCTCGCCCAGCCGATTTCCATGAACACGATCGTTCCAATCAACGCGGCAAGATAAACGCCGAGGACGATGAAGAAAAACACCCAATTGATGTTAGGATCGTTCGCAAACGGCAAAAAGACCATGATGCCAATGAGGGCATACACGAACAAAACAACGAGGATGCGGTAAAACGGAGAGTACTTCACTTCACTTCAATCTCCACGGAACGGCCAACGTAACGACGGCATTTCACGCCCGAAAGCTCAAAGATCCTTCTGGATGCTTGGAACTCAAGGGAATCATGGTATTTATCGTCTTCGAACACGACTTCTTTGATTCCGGTTTGAACGATCGCTTTCGCACATTCATTGCAGGGGAACAAGGTGACGTAGATCGAGCAGCCTTGAAGGGCACTGCCGTTGCGGGTATTCAAAATCGCGTTGAATTCCGCGTGACAAACATAGAGGTATTTGGATTCCAAACCCTCGCCATGACCCCAAGGGATCACTTCATCGTCCACGCCGCGAGGCATGCCGTTATAGCCGATGGAAACAACTTTGTGGTCGGCATCGACGATGCAGGCCCCAACTTGGGTCGAAGGATCTTTGGAACGGAGGGCGCTAAGCTTCGCCAAGCCCATAAAGTATTCGTCCCATTTCAAATTGTCGTTTCTAGGCTTTTCCATACCATTCTCCTATAGCGCGCTTATGATACACGCGCGAGACGCCAAGTTCAATCAAGCGCCCAAGAAGGCAACCCTTTAACGCGAAGAAAGAAATAGGCGTTATCATAGGTTTGAATGCAAAAACCGCGCAAAACAAAAGCCTGGGCGTTGAAACCCAGGCTATTCAGATTGAGGCAATCAGGAATTTTTCTTGGTTTCTTCGAAGGCGTAATAGCCTTGCTCATAAGCTTCGGCCATCGAAGCGTCACGTGAGGAAGAAAGGGCGAAGGAGAGATAGGCATCGTAATCGCTTTTGCTCATTTTCTTATCGTCGTGATCCATATGGAAGCTCCCCTGAAAACCTCTATATTCTAAGGCCGAGACAAAGTCCTTCAAGGTGCCCTTTTTGGACACTGTCACACATTCTAAAAATATCAAAGAAAGGGACGTAGAAATATTTTTTAAGAGAGGGCAAAAACGACAATCAAGCAGATGCCAATAAGCGCGAGAAGGACACCGATGAAAATCAAGATTCCCCATGGGAAAGTGCCCTTCTGCATCTCGGCTTTTTGCCCTTCCGTCAATTGGGATTCATCAATCTCCAAGGATTCTTCTTTCTTTTTCATAACGCTTTCTTCATCTCCGCGATCAAGGTCGCAGAACCTGTGATCAAAATAGGATCGTTTGGATAGGTCATCTGAAGGTGCATCAAAGCCATCAAAGGATTCTCGATATAGAGGTGATCTTCGATGTAAAGAGCGTAGCCTTCTTCGCCTCTCGCCTCTTCATCTTGGAAGCTCGTCAGCACAACATTTGATGCGGCATCATCAAGCAGCGGCAACATCACCGAAAGGTTCGAACTGGTTTTGGAACCAAATAGCACATGGACGGGACGACCTCTTCCGATCGTCTGGATGCATCGATAAAGGGATTCAATCGCCGCAGGGTTCGAGGCGCAGTCCAAATAGACATTGCCTTTCTTTTCCAATCGCCCGGGGATCGTTCCTTCGCTTAACGCAGAACGGATGTCTTCTTCATCCAAGGCAAGCAAGGGGCAGTTCTTTGTCGCTTCCAACGCCATGCAGGCATTCGCTACCTGATAATGGGCAAGCGTAGGAAGAACGATTCCTTTATAAGGAGAATAATCAAATTGGAAGGCAATCCCTTGGATAACATGGGGCAAATAAGGACGTTCAACGCGTGTCAACGAGGTCTTTTCCCTCGCCGCGACTTCGCGCAACGCATCGAGGCTATTCTCGTCCATCGCGCCGATGATCACAGGCACGCCCTTTTTGATGATACCCGAGATGTTCCAGGCGATTTCGCTTGGGGTCGTTCCAAGGTATTCCGTATGTTCAAGGGATACGTTCGTCACCAAGGCGAGTCGGGTATCCAGCCCATCGATATTCGTCGGGTCATCGCTTCCGCCCATGCCGCATTCAAGGATCGCCAAAGAAACGCCTGCTTCCTCAAAGGCGTTATACGCAATGTAAACAAGAATCTCAAAACCAGTGACTTCAAATTTTTCAAACAAAGGCAAGCCCTTGTTGAACCAAGAAAGGAATTTCTCTTCCTTGATCGGTTTCCCGCCAAGGCAAATCGCTTCGTTCGCTAGATCAAAGAACGAATTATAAAGGGTGCCGACAGAGTCGCCATATTTCTTGGTGGCAATCTCCGTTAGATAAAAGCAGGTCGATCCTTTGCCGTTGCTTCCTGCGACATGGATCACAGGCGCCCTTAGCCCAAGCTTTGATTTGCGGACAAAGGCGTCATAGCGATCGCTTCGAATCTCGCGATAACGTGAACGGATGTATGAAGTCGCTTCCACTAGATTCGTCATTCTTCCATCTTCCTTCCTTCGCGCATCGCCTTGCCCATAGAAACCTTGGCTTCGCGCTCTTTGATCGCATCGCGTTTATCATGGGCTTTCTTGCCTTTCGCCAAGGCGATTTCCATCTTGGCGTAGCCGCGATCAAGGAACACCTTGGTCGGGACGATCGTCATTCCGGTACCCAAAAGTTCGCGTTCAAGTTTTCTCAGCTCGCTTTTATTGAGCAGCAACTTGCGGTCCCTCAAAGGATCCACGTTGTAGATTGTCCCGTCCTTATAGGCGGAGATATGCATGTTCGCGACAAACGCTTCTCCGTTTTTTAGATAGACATATGAATCTGATAACGACGCATTTCTCGCGCGTAATGATTTAATTTCCGTTCCCGTAAGAACCATTCCCGCCACCATGAAGTCGCTAAGAAAATAGAGGAATCGAGCTTTCCGATTCTCCAGCAATACATCGTTTCCGCTCTTCTTGCTCATGGGTGAACTCCGTGAGAGATTATACCCTCAATCTTTCCTTAAAGGAAACGGCACGAAAAAAGCGGCGTAGGACGGAATCCCCCGCCGCTTTCGCATCACATGTCTTCGATCAAGATGGTCGCACCTTCGTCGGTGACTTCATCGAAGAAGATCGAATAAGGAACCGTGAGGCCGCTGTTCAAAAGGGCATGTCCTTTGGAATCTCTCTTATTAAAGAACTTGCGGAAGGTCGAATTGTTCATTGAGAAGCTGCCTTTGGTAAAGAGGTCGTCGTTCTCGCCGGTTCTTCCGTAAACGAAGTCCGCGGTTCCATCCGCTTCGATCATATGGAGCAAGGCGAAGTCGGTGCTATAGCCGCTCATCTTCCAATCGCTCTTATAGCAATTGCTCGCCGCAACCCTATAGCCATAGGCTTCCGTGCGGGTGTTTTCTTTCATGCCGGAATCAGGATTCGCCATGTAGGAATAGGATTCGCTCGTCGCGGTTTGACGAATTTCAACAAGCCTGGAATCAACGTGATAAAGTTTGATACCTGCGACCGAATAGGCCTTCTTGTCATGATTCTCATATACCGTATGGGAATCGAGATAGTTCAATCCCGTCGGGGTGTAAAGCTCTAACAAGAGATAATCATCATAAGCGGTCCCGTTCCAGTTCTCGCTCGGGATCAAAATGCAGTCCCCGCCTTCTTGGCTCGGAGTGATGTTGATCGTCCCGGTTTGATCTGCGATGTAGGGTTTGGTCCAACCAAGCATCATCTTGCTATAAGCGTCGTGGTCAACGACGTTTTCATCCATCATCGCGTGGCCTCCCGCCAAGCAGGCACCCGTGTTGGAATAATAGTCATCCAAGCCATACATGTGGCCCGTTTCGTGGATCAACGTGTGAGCGTCGACTCCTTTGCTTTTGGAGTTATAGAAGAAGTCATAGGAAAGCCAGATATAGACGTTCGGGGTCGGGCAATTGACGTTTGGTTGCGTCCAGGCTTCGTCATAACTGCCCACCGTCCAGTAGGTATAGGCCCAATAGAACCCATCTTGATCGTAGGTGCTTCTCATTTGGGTGTAGTTATGGCCGCTATAGACCGCGACGACACCATCGATCCAACCGTTCTTGTCGGAGTCAAATTTCTGGGTGGATGTGTTGCCGTTCTTCTTAAGATAGGCTTGATAGGCATCGCCGATCACGCCCGCGGCATTGTCCGTTTCACCAGAAGAATCTTTTGAAGCTTCGTAAACCTGACGCTGGGTCATGCCGGTGCTATAAACATCGGCGATGGTGTAGTGAAGATGGCTCTTACCAAACGAGCTCTTGTCGTAGAAGGAAGAGACGGATTCCCAATAATTGGTTTCTTCCGGAGTTCCGTTCACAGCAATTTCGATGTCCTTGAGCGTTTGTTGCGTGAAGGGTGAATCCGTAAATTCGATCGGGAGCAAAAGCAATTCCAAATCACCTTCCGAAGGCAAAACGTCAGCGCGCGTCGAAAGGCTCACTTCACGCAAAGAGAAGGGAAGAACGTCGGTGCGTTCCAATTCCCCGCCTTCCGTCGAAGTGTGACTTTTGGAAGAAGTTGCCTGGGAATTTCCAGGTGAAGAATCGCTCGAAGAGGAGCGGATAACATCATAGATATTGCACGAAGCAAGAACCCCCAGCGAAGCGGTCAACATTATGTTGCGAAGTAAACGTGTTCTTTTCATACGCGCATATCATACACAAAATTCAAATCGCGCGCGAAGCAAATGCTTTCTTAAAATTTTAAGCGTCGTCCTTTCTAGGAATAACCTCGCAAATCGTTATTATCTTTCCAGTAATCCGAGCGAAACGCCCGGGCCAAAAAATGTTAAAATTGCTTTACTCCTTCTTCCGACCTAGACTTTTTGGAATGATAAATTTCTTACGAAAAACCTTTATTCCAAATTGCAATGACCTGCGCGATGAAACGGTCCGCGCGGAGCATGGTGTCTTGGCCGCTTGGCTAGGGCTATTGATCAATGCGATCCTGGTCGCAATGAAGTTAACCTTGGCCTTCCTTCTAGCTTCTTCTAATCTCTGGATCTTCCCGATGGCCCTCCTTGCTGATGCCATGGATAACGCCGGTGATATGGCGAGCAATATCGTTACTTTGATCGGCTTCCGCGTATCAAGCAAACCCGCGGATGATAAGCACCCCTTTGGTCACGAACGCATGGAATATATCGCGGGCCTTATCGTGTCGATGCTTGTTCTCTTTGCGGGCGTCGAATTGATCGTTTCTTCCATCGAAGGAATCATTGAAGGCGTGGTTGTTTCCTATAATTGGTGGACCGTCGGGGTTCTTTGCATCTCCATCCTTTTGAAAGTCCTCCAGGGCTTTATGAATCTTCGCTTGGCCAAAATCATCGATTCTCCGTCCTTAAAAGCGACGGCAGTCGATAGCTTCGTCGACACCCTCGCGACCTTCGCGGTTCTTCTTTCCGCTTTGCTCTCGATTCTCTTCCACCTTGATTTCCTTGATGGCTATTTCGGCATTGGCGTAGCGATCTTCATCATCGTTTCCGCGATCAAGATGCTTCAAGCGACATCCGATCCCTTGATTGGAAAAGCTTTCTCGAAAAAAGAAGAGCAAGAAATTGTCGCCCTCGCGAAGAAACACCCTGAAATCCTAGGTGTCCATGATGTCTTGATGCACCAATATGGACCAACCAAAATCTATATCTCTTTGCACGCGGAAGTCGAAGGAACCACAAGCCTCGTTGAAGCGCACGATATCGCGAATCGCCTTGAAGAAGAAATAAACGCCGCCTATCACGCCGAAACGACGATCCACATCGATCCCGTGGAGCAAGAAGAGATCGATGGAGGCAAGAAGGCTCAGGCTTTGATCGCCGCGATCTGCCCGAACGCCTCCCTTCATGATTTCCGCATCCGCAAGAAACAAGAAGGCATAGAAATCACCATGGATATCGCCTTGGATGACCAAGACGAAAATAAGAAAAAAGCCCTGATCCAAACCTTGAAAAAGGGCTTTGAAGGTGCCAAATTACAAATCAAATTCGAACACTCTTATTCGTGTTAACGCGTTAAACGCAAGATCGATACGTTGACCGCGCAGAGCCGTTTCCGCGCTCCGCTCAAACGTTCGCAAGCCGCTTCAAACGGTGCGCTTTCTTCAAATTGATCCAGATCGATGAACGTAGAAGCCACGCGGTTGAAGAAGAAATCAACGTCGTCCATCAGTGCCGCATAGTCTTTGGTTTCGCTTTCCTTGAGCTTGGAAAATACTTCTTTTCCGTCTTCAAGCGAAGCGACCTTGCGATTCAAAAGACGACCGAGGTTATCAAGCAATGTTTGGTAACCAATTAAGAAGTCCCCAAGATGGGACGTGAACAATGAATATTCCATAAAGAAGAAAAGGGCCGCGAAGCAAGAACTCCGCGGCCATTTTGAATTAGAGGTAGTACTTGTTCAAGACGTCCAAGGTCTTCTCGTCCAACTCGTAGACCAAGGGTTTGCCCGTCGGGATTTCGACCGAGATGATCTGATCCGGGGTGAGATGCTCAAGCATCATGACGATGGCACGCAAGGAGTTGCCGTGGGCGGCGATCAAGACTTTCTTGCCAGCCTTGATTTCCGGGGCGATCTTCTCATCGAAGTAGGGCTTCACACGCTTCGCAGTGTCGATAAGGCACTCGGTGAGAGGGCAATCGTCCTCGGTCATCTCGCCTTTCGCGATGAGTTCCTTGTACTTCTCTTGGTTACCAGGCCAACGAGGATCATCCTTCGTAAGCGAAAGAGGCGGAACGTCGGCGGAGCGGCGCCAGATGTGGACTTGTTCCGCGCCCCACTTCTCGGCGGATTCGGCTTTGTTCAAGCCTTGGAGAGCGCCATAGTGGCGTTCGTTCAAGCGCCAAGAATAATTCTTCGGGATGCTCGTTTCGCCCATTTCTCCCAAGGCGAAATCCATCGTGTGGTTAGCACGTTTAAGCGAAGAAGAGAAAGCCACATCAAAGGAGTAGCCTTTTTCCTTCAAGAGCTTGCCCGCTTCGTGGGCTTCTTTGACGCCGGTTTCAGAAAGCTCGACGTCCGTCCAGCCGGTGAAGAGGTTCTTAAGGTTCCACTCGCTTTGGCCGTGACGAATCAATACTAGTTTGACCATAAAATTCCTTTCGGTTTATAACCGAAGGGCATTATAGACGAAAACTTTACCGATTTATACAATGCAATGCGATTTGAAGGGCAATCTTAGAAGCGCGTTTCGAAGCCTCTTCAACATTTTCTAGGTACTCTGTCTCGGGGTGTTCCGCATCCGAAATCACACGAGCAGAAACATAAGGAACGTGATAAACATAAGCGATTTGCGCGAAAGGAGCGCTTTCCATATCCAAAGACAACGACCCGAAAAGCTCCGTGACTTCCTTCTTTTTCTGCTTATCTGCGATGAAGGTGTCACCACTGGAAATCACGCCAAAGGTATGTGGGATATTCAAGGCATCACAAGCGGTAGCAACCTGATGCATGCCCAATTTTGAAGACGGCAAAGAGACAAGGTCGATGCCGGATACCATGCCCTTGGGGTCGCCGAGCGCAGAGGAATCGAGGTCATGTTCGACATAAGAGGAACCAATGACGCAAGAAAAGATATCCGCCTTCGACTTATCTTGGCTTCCCGCCACACCGATATTAAAGAAAGCATCAACTTCATAATGGGCAACGATCGCAGGGATCGAGGCAGCGGCGAACGCCTTGCCAATCCCAGAAACCGCAATCAAGAATTCAGATCCTTCTTTTCGAACTTCATAGACCTTGGTATATCCAAATTCTTTTTCGTTCATTACCTCCACTTCTTTTAAGAGAGGGACGCATTCTTTCGCCATCGCAAACAGGAAACAAATCATAACGCCACCATTATAAAGGCATTTTGGAGTAAAATATCCCCATGAAGTTTTCCATCATCGGACTAGGCTACGTCGGCGGGGCAATGGCAAAGGTCCTCGAACGCGTGCACGACATCGCGACTTACGACATCGACCCAAAGAAAAATCCTTCGGTTTCAAGTCTTGAAGAAGCCATCGATTTTGCTGATGCTTTCCTGCTTTGTCTTCCTACGAATTTCTCGGACGAAACACAGGCCTTTGATACCAAGGCGCTCGATGAAACCGCGGAAACGATTTTGAAAGTAAAGCCTGAATCAACCCTCATCGTCAAATCGACCGTGCCCATGGGTTATTGCTCCACGTTGCAGGAAAAGCATCCTGCAGCTCACGTCCTTTTCGCGCCAGAATTTTTGCGCGAATCCAAAGCGGAAAAAGACGCGCTTCATCCTTCTAGGATCGTCATTGGAAGCGCCTTAAAAGACGAGGCCTTCGCTCAAGAAATCGGCGATGCCTTTTTGAAGACCCTTGAAGATCCTTCTCCTATCCGATACATGTCCTTAGAAGAGGCGGAAGCCGTGAAGCTCTTCAGCAACGCCTATCTTGCGCTTCGCATCGGCTTCTTCAATGAGCTCGATACGTATGCCGCTTCCAAGGGTCTATCGAGTTCCAAAATCATTGAATCCGTTGGCTTAGATCCTCGTATCGGAGGGCACTACAACAATCCATCCTTTGGCTATGGGGGGTACTGCCTCCCAAAAGACACCAAACAATTGGAGGCCAATTACAAAGACGTCCCCGAAGCCTTGATCTCCGCGGTCATCGAAAGCAATTCGAAACGTAAGGATTGGGTGGTTCAAACCATTCTAGATAAGATCAAAGACAAAAAAGATTCTTCGGTCTTGATCTATCGTTTACGAATGGAGAACGGTTCTTCTTCTATCCGTTATACCTCAATGAAAGATATCGCTTGTTCCTTGAAAGGCAAAATTTCCCATCTTGCGATCTATGAACCCCTTTGGGAAGAAGATACATACTTCGGAATCCCCGTGATTCACGAATTGAAAGATGAGCTCTCTATCGCGGATCTAATCGTCGCGAATCGTTACGAAGAAACCTTGAAGCCTTATCTTTCTAAGGTATTTTCTCGTGACAAAAACCTTTGATTTGCGCTTATCTTGTTTCTAACGAATCATATTTTAAAAAAGAACCCGGCGTCGGGTTCTTTTCATTCGCATGCTGATGTTATTTCGCGTCGATGGTCTCAAGAACGAAGGAAGCGATGTCATCGTAGACTTCTTCTTTCCCGATCTCATTGACGATTTCATGACGCATCTTCGGATAGAGTTTTAACGTCACGAGTTCATTCCCAAGCTTCCGATAATGATTGAAGAGCCATTCGGGTCCTTTGCCGTTTTGACCAACGGGATCTTCGGCGCCCGCGATGATGAAGATGCGACGGGAGGTGTCGACTTTCTTCATTTCCTTCTTCTTCCAGAGTTCCTTGTTTCCGCGGAGGAATTCTTTCCAGAATCCACCGGTCGCGGGATAGCCACAATAGGGGTCATTCGCATAAGCCTCGCGGTTTCCTTCGTGATAGGAAATCCAATCCAAGGGAGAGGTTGCATCTTTCACGGATTTCGCATAATTGCCCAAACTCAAGGAAGTTAAGAAAGGGTTCGGTTTGTCCCAGTTCTTCGAATGAACGATCATCGAGGCTACCACAAAGCCCATGGTCATCAAGGCTTTCTGGCCACCGTTTGTTCCAATCAACAACGTCGCGTCCGCGGCGCTTGGATAGAGCTCCAAACGGCGTTGGGAAAGGAAGGAACCCATAGAGTGGCCGGCTTGAACAACCTTTTTCCCATTGGCCTTCCTTGCAAGGTCGCACATCTTGGCAATCCCCTCGACGTTTTGATTGAAGCCGCCCTTCGGCCAACGCATCTGCAATTCGACGGATTCGGCATTCAAACCTTGCCCAATCGCGTCGATCACATAAACTTCAACGCCTTTGCCATTCAAGAACTTGGCAAGATCGTCGTAACGAGCGCTATGCTCTTGCATGCCCGTGATCATGCAGAAATTGATCTTGGCATCGTCAATCGGCCAATGATGGCCTTTCATCACACGCCCGTTGTCTAGCGTAACGGAGAATTCTTCCATGGTTTTTCCTCAAAGGCGAAAAAGCTTCGCCATCTTTCTTTATTAAAAGTTTAAGGCGAAGCAAGGAAAAGCAAAAGAAGGAAGTAATTACTCAATACCGTTTGGGTTCATCTTTTGGAAGTGATACGCGTCGCGGCAGGCATCCAAAACGGTGTATTTTGCCTTCCAACCCAATTCTTTATAGGCTTTGTCGCAGTTCGCGTAGTTCTCTGCAACATCACCCGGACGACGAGGCGAAATCTCATAAGGGATCTTAATGCCGTTTGCCTTTTCAAACGCCTTCACGATTTCCAAGACAGAAGTTCCTTTCCCCGTTCCGAGGTTATAAACGACAAGGCCCGGATTCGTTAAAAGCTTCGGCAAGGTCGCGACGTGAGCGTCCGCCAAATCGCAGACGTGGATATAGTCGCGAACGCCAGTTCCATCGGGCGTAGGGTAATCCGCCCCGGTGACATGGAGTTTCTCTAATTTTCCAACCGCGACTTGGCTGACGTAAGGCATCAAATTGTTGGGGATGCCGTTAGGATCTTCGCCAAGCAGTCCAGAAGGATGGGCGCCGATCGGGTTGAAATAACGAAGCAAGGCAATGTTCAAGGAAGGATCCGCTTTTTGGGCATCTTCCAAAATGCGTTCGATCATCACCTTGGTCTCGCCGTAAGGATTGGTCGCGCTCTTGACGGGATCGCTTTCCGAAAGGGGGACGCGATCCGGAAGCCCATAGACCGTCGCCGAAGAAGAGAAGACGAGATTCTTGACGTTGAACTCCTTCATCAAACGGATGAGGTTCAAGGAAGAGATCAAGTTGTTGGAATAATATTCCACCGGTTTGGAAACAGATTCGCCAACCGCCTTCAATCCGGCAAAGTGAATCACGGCATCGAAAGATTCCTTCTCGAAAACCTTTCGGAAAGACGCTTCATCGCAGCAATCAACTTCGTAGAAGGCAGGACGCTTCCCCGTGATGGTTTCGATACGATCGATGACCGTTTTTTTCGAGTTGGACAAATTGTCGACGATGATTGGCTCATGGCCCGCTTCGATGAGGGCAATGACGGTTTCACTGCCAATGAAGCCTGTTCCTCCAGTAACTAAGACGCGCATAAATCTCCTCCTATGAATTGAAAATGGTTGCAGAATTAGGGCTTTCTTATCGCTTTGCGAGTTCTTCATCCATGACTTTGGCAACGGCAGCAGGGTTGACTTTGCCTTTTGCCGCTTTCATGACTTGACCGATCAAGAAGCCCTTGGCACGGTCTTTGCCCGCCTTGAAGTCTTCGATGCTTTGCGGGTTCGCATCCAAGACGCCCGTGACAAAAGCCAAGACTTCCGAGGCGTTGTCGCTTTGCTTTTCGATGTGTTTCGCAAGGCGCGCTTCTTCCGCGCTTCCGCCGTTTTCCAACACGTAATTCAAGATGTCGGCGCACTGTTTATGGGTATAGCCAGCATCTTGGAACGCAGCGATATCGCTAAGCGTTTCAGGGTTCAATCCAAGAGTGTTCATCGCAATGCCATTCTTGTTAAGATAGGCGTTGATTTCAACGATCAAGAAATTGGCGATGATCTTGGAAAGCTTCGGATCTTTGACGGTTGCCTCCTCGAAGAAGGAAGCCATATCGATGTTCGAAAGAAGGATTTCGGCATCCGTTTGAGAGAGACCGTTTTGCAAGTAACGAGCCAATTTCGAATCATAAAGCTCCGGGCAGGTATCAATCGCGTTTTGGACGAATTCCATGCTCAATTGAATCGGGGCGATGTTCGGTTCGGGGAAGTATTTGTAGTCGACCGCATCCGTCTTAACACGCATCAAAACCGTCTTGCCGCTCGCTTCGTCGTAGCGGCGAGTTTCTTGGGCGATTTCCCGATTGGAAAGCAAGCAAGCGGTCTGCCTGGCGATTTCGTAGTCCAAGGCGAGTTCGATGTTCTTCGTGGAATTAAGGTTCTTCAATTCGACCTTGGTGCCGAATCCCTTGCTTCCATAAGGACGGATCGAGACGTTGACATCGCAGCGGAGAGAGCCTTCTTCCATCTTGCCATCGCTCGTTCCGGAATAGAGGACGATGTTGCGAATGGCTTCGACGTAGCGCATGGCTTCCGTACCGTTTCTTAGATCCGGCTTGGAGACGATCTCGACCAAGGGAACGCCGGCGCGGTTATAGTCCAAAAGGGAATAATCGGCGAAGTGAAGCTGTTTGCAGGTGTCTTCTTCCATATGGATGCGTTCAATCCCGATGCGCTTCAATTCCCCGTCTTTGCCGAGGATTTCGAGGTAGCCTTCTTTTCCAATGGGATGGAATTGCTGGGTGATCTGGAAGCCCTTGGGAAGGTCGCTGTAGAAATAGTTCTTTCGGTCGAAACGAACAAGAGGATCAATCTCCATATGAAGAGCATTCGCCACACGAATCGCATTGATAACCGCTTGTTTGTTGACGCGCGGCATCGTCCCGGGATAGGCCATATCAAAGGGCGTGACGCAGGTATTTGGTTCTCTGGTAAACGTATTCGGCGAGCCCGAGAACATCTTGGACGCCGTCTTCATCTCGACGTGGATTTCCAAACCGATGATCGCTTCGAAGTTCATAAACGAGCCTCCTTGGGGGAAACGGTGCTTAAGCCTGCCAAGCCGCTGATCTTCTCAAAGGCTGAAGCGAGGTTATAGAGTTCTTTTTCTTCAAAGGCGCGACACATGAAGTTCACGCCGATCGGAAGGCCGTCCACGAACGAAAGCGGGACGGTGACCGAAGGAAGGCCGGCGAAGTTGCCAAGCGCCAAATGGTTGTCGGCGATTAGGTATTCGTCGCTTAAAGCATCCGAAGAAGCCGAAAGCAAGGGAGCGGGCGAAGGAGCCGCGGGCAAGAAAATCGTGTCATGATCTTTCAAGATCTCGTTGACTCTCGCGGTGATCTTAGCGCGCACTTTTTGAGCGCGAGTGAACAAGACATCGACGTTTTCTCTCATCAAAGCAAAGGAACCGATGATGAAGCGGCGTTTGATCAAGTGAGAGAAGCCTTCGGTGCGGGCGTTCGACATCACTTCTCGATAGGTTTTTCCACCATGATAGGCACCAAACTTAATGCCATCGAGGTTCGCATCGTTCGAGGTTGCTTCCGCGCAGGAAATCACGATATAGGTCGCGTAAATCGCCTCAAGGTCCTGAAGGCCAAACTTCACGTAATCGATGATCGCTCCTTCGTCTTCCATCGCTTTGACGGCGCGATCAAAGGAAGCGCGGACTTCCTTGTTCGAAATCGCGTCAACGATTTCCGAAAGCACCGCAATACGCTTTCCTTTTAACGACTTTTCTTTAGGAAGATAGGAATCAACGGGGCGGAAGGAAGAGGTGGAATCCATGTCGTCACGGCCGGATAAAGCTTCCAAAAGGATAGCGCTATCTTCGACATCACGCGTGAAGAAACCGACGTGATCCAAAGACGGAGCAAAGGGGAAGAGACCATAGCGGCTGATGCGACCCCAGGTCGGTTTCATGCCAACAAGGCCTGCATAGGAAGCGGGCTTTCTTACGGAGTCCCCGGTATCGCTTCCTAAAGCAAAAGGCACAATGCCCGCAGCAACAACGGCCGCGGAACCGCAACTAGAACCACCAACCATGTGGGTATGGCTTGGATCATACGGGTTGAAGGTGATGCCCTTATGACCCGTCGTGCCGGTGCCGCCCATCGCGAGTTCGTCCAAGGTCGTCTTGCCGATCAAGACGCACTTCTTTTCTTTGAGTTTCGAGACGACCGTCGCATCGAACAAAGGCACATAGCCATTCAAGACGTTGCTTGACGCCGTTGTTTCAAAACCCTTGGTCGAGAAGTTGTCTTTCAAACAATAGGGAATGCCCCAAAGCAGGTTGTCTTCTTCAGGCTCAACAAGTTTGGAGGCCTCTAGAATCGCTTCTTCCTCAAGAAGCATTTCAAAGGCGTTGTCATTATTGGCTTTGGCGCGTTCCAAGGCTTCTTTTGCCAATTCCAAAGGCGTGGTTTTCTTTTCCACCAGCGCTTGGTGGATTTCGCGAATCGATAAATCCAAATAGCTCATAGCACCACCTTCGGCAACTTGATCTGATGATCTTGGACATTGCCTGCATTCTTCAAAGCTTCGTCACGAGGAAGCGGGGTTTCGGGAATATCTTCCCTAAGCACATCGACGGTGCAATCAAAGGGGAAGGTCATGGGTTCATAATCTTCGAGTCCTTCGATCTTTCCGATGGTTTCCATCTGTTGAATCAATACGTCAAATTCCTTAAGCAGCATCTCGTATCCGCTTTCCGACATATCGAAAAGCAAACGATGCGCGGCATCATGAATGACTTCCATGTTGATTTCTTTCATTCGCGATTCTCCTTTTTCGGCAAGTAAGTATACACGTTTCTTCGCATTATTGCGCCCGTGTCTAGGCGCGCAAGGTCGAAAGGTGCGATAACGCCTCTTCTTCGTCAATCACCTTGATCCCCAAGGCTTCGGCTTTCGCAAGCTTGCTTCCTGCCCCAGGTCCAGCGATCACGACGTCTGTCTTTTTGGAAACAGAACCTGCACATTTTGCGCCGATTCCTTCCAAAATTGCCGTCAATTCATCGCGGGTATATCGTTCCAAGCTTCCGGTCAAGACAACAGTTTTCCCGTAGAAATAATTCGTTGTATCCACAGTGTCCTGACCAAGGTAATCGAAGTTGACGCCCGCCGCTTTTAAACGGGCAAGCATCTTTAAATTCTCTTCGTCGCGGAAGTAAGAGCAAAGGCTCGCCGCGGCGACAGGCCCGATGTCATCAATCTTTTGATAGTCTTCTTCCGATAAGGTGAAGTATTCTTCCAAACTCTTGTGCCTTCTTGCAAGAACCTTCGCGGTTTTGTTACCGATCTCTTTGATCCCTAGGCCATAGAGCAGGCGCTCCAAACTCTTGTTCTTGCTTTCTTCGATCGCGGCAAGAAGGCTATTGATCGATTTATCGCTCCAGCCATCTAAGGCTTTGATCTCGGCGCCATGCTGATAGAGATCGTAGATGTCCGGAAGGTCATGAATGAACCCTTCTCCGAAAAGTTCCTCTACGACCGATTCGCCCATCCCGTCGATATCCATCGCGTCGCGAGAAGAGAAATGGATCAAGGCTTCGATTTTCCGGCTAGGACAGTTAGGGTTCAAGCAGTAATGGAGGTTTTGAACCTTGGTTAATGGTTCGCCACATTCGGGGCAGTTCTCGGACATCACAAAGGGGATTTCGCTTCCATCGCGGCGCTCCGTTAAAGGGCGGACGACTTCGGGGATAATATCCGCGGCTTTGCGAAGGACGACCGTGTCGCCGATCATCAAACCTTTTTCAGCGATGAAATCCTCATTGTTCAAGGTCGCTCTTTGGACCAAAGATCCTGCAACACGGACCGGTTCCAACACGGCATTCGGAGTAATGCGCCCCGTGCGGCCAACCGTAAGGAAAATATCCAGCAATTTCGTGGACACTTCTTCCGGCGGGAATTTATAGGCGATTGCCCATTTCGGCGTCTTGGCCGTATACCCGATCACATCGTAAAGGTCGATATCATCGACTTTAAAAACCAAGCCATCGATGTCATAGGGCAAGGAAGCACGCTTTTCCTGGTATTCCTTCATGTAGGCGATCAATTCTTCGACGCCATGCAAGCGACGACGTTCGTGATTCGTCTTGAATCCCATCTTGTCGAGATCGTCCAAGGTGTTCGAATGGATGTGCTCGCCCAACTCTTTGGCGTTCACAAGGTAATACCAGAAAGCATCCAGCCCGCGGCTGGCTGCAATCCTCGGATCCAATTGACGAACGCTCCCCGCAGCGGCGTTACGCGTATTCGCGAATAATGGTTCGCCCTTTTCTTGACGTTCTTTGTTCAAACGTTCGAGCGATTTCTTGGGCATGAAAACCTCACCGCGAACTTCGAACGGACGAGTTTCCTTGACCTTCAAAGGAATGGAACCGATGGTCTTGACGTTACTGGTAACATCTTCCCCCATCACGCCATCGCCGCGGGTGACGGCATATTGCAAAACGCCTTCGCGATATACCAAGGACATGCCAAGGCCGTCGATTTTGACCTCGCCCATGTAGTCGACGACATCTTTCCCAAGCGTCTCGCGGATTTTTCGATCCCAATCGCGAATTTCGTCTTCGTTGAAGATGTCGCCAAGGGACAGCATCAAACGCTTGTGAGGGATCTTCTTAAAAGAATCGAGGACCATGCCTCCGACACGTTGGGTCGGGGACGTCGGGGACTGCAATTCAGGAAATTCTTTCTCAAGACGTTGCAATTCTTCCATATAACGATCAAATTCGGCATCGCTATGAGAAGGATTATCGAGGACGTAATATTCATACGTCCATTGATTCAGCGTCTCGGTTAAGGACTCAATGCGCTGTCTAGCTTCATAAATATCCATATTAAGCAAGGCCTCCTTTGCTATGCTTTTTGGTCAAGAAACGATGGCTTGCTAGCAAGGTCTTCTTGCCGACGCTTTCAAAGTCGACAACCACCATGTGGCTATCGATGATTTGAACGACGGTACCATCGCCGAACTTTTCGTGGTGTGCGGCATCCCCAACCTTCCAATCGGTGACGCCATTGTTGCCCGCGGGATTCACGGGGCTCATTCTCGGTGCATCCGAAGAATGCGAGGGGCTCTCCCCATAAACCTTTCGCGATCCAAAAGTATTCGAGTTAGTGTTTGAGAAATAAGACGGGAAAGTAGGGTTCTTCTTGGGCATCGGTTCTTCGAGCTTCACCCCGGCCTCATGGAAATAGGGGCTAGGAACCGCGTTGCTTTGAGAAACGTAGGAATAGCCAGAATTCGTGGTCATGAAAAGGCGTTTCTTGGCACGCGTCATCGCGACATAGGCCAGGCGACGTTCTTCTTCAATGCCATCGCGGGAGGTTTCCGCTACCGCCCTCGCGGAAGGGAAGGCGCCCGAGTTCATGCACACAATGAAGACGTTATCAAATTCCAAACCCTTCGCAACGTGGATGGTCATCAAGGACACGCAGTTGCCGCCGTTCATGTCGTCTTGGCTCGTCAAAAGGGAAATGTTCTGGAGGTATTCATCGATCCCCGCTTCCGGGTTGCTTTCCGAGAAATGCAAGAGGTCATCAAAAATCGCGTTGACGTTCCCGGCACGATCTTCATCAATGCCTTCGTCCTCTTTGATGAATTCGTAATACCCGATGTCGGTGATAAAGTCACGCAAGACCGCGGCAAGGACTTCCATCTTTTCGCTAAGGCGGTGTTTTGTCTCTTCCATCTTTTGAATCACTGGCTTGATCTTGGCGATCACCGCGTTCGAAAGATCGAAGGGGCGATCTTCTACATGATCACGGAGATAAACGTATTGAGAAACGCCGAGTTTTGTCGCGGCATCGCGGATCCTTGCTTGACTGGTCTCACCAATCCCGCGGCGAGGAACATTGATGATGCGTTCGAACGCCACATCGTCTTTTTCGTTCACCAAAAGACGGAAATAGGCAAAGACATCCTTCACTTCCTTGCGTTGATAGAAACGAAGCCCGCCATAAATGCGGTAAGGAATTCGGTTCGCGGCAAGCTCGGCTTCGATGGCTCGTGTCATATAAGACGAACGATAGAGAATCGCGATATTGTCATAGCGGAAATCCATGAGGGAACGGCCTTCTCCTGCGATTTCGGCGACTTTGGAAACGACCCAAGAAGCTTCGTCTTGAGGTTGATCGAACCTTTTCCCAAAGACGGCAGGCCCTTCTTCACCTTCCGTGAACAGATCCTTAGGAACACGCTTCTTGTTATAGGCAATCAAGCGATTCGCCGCGTTAAGGATGTTCTTTGTGGAACGGTAGTTTCTGCTGAGGATGATGTCTTTGGCATCCGGAAACCGAACAGGGAAATCCAAAATGATCCCTTGGTTGGCGCCGCGCCAGGTGTAGATCGTCTGGTCAGGATCCCCGACGACATAGAGACAAGTTTCAGGACGAGAAAGCAATTGAATCAATTGATATTGAACGTCGTTCGTGTCCTGAAATTCATCGACGAGAATGTGTTGATAGCGGCTTTGCCACTTGGCGCGAACGTTATCAAAGTTTTGAAGGATGTAGAGCGTTTGAAGTATCAAATCGTCAAAATCAAGCGCGAATTGCCGCGATTTCTCTTCTTCGTAACGTTGATAGAACTTTAAGCAGTTCTCTTGGATGACGCTTGAACGAACGGAAAGCACCACGTTATCGGGGTAGCATCCTTTCGTTTTTTGGTTCGAGATAAAGGCTTTCGCGGCCTTGATCATCTCATCGCCTTTTTTATAGCCGAATTCCGTCCCGATGTTCTTTAAAAGTTTATCTTGGTCTTCATCGTCAAAGATCGTGAACGACGGAGGAAACCCAATGCAGTAAGCCTCGCTGCGAAGAAAGCGAGCGCAGAAACTATGGAAGGTGGAGACCGTCAAAAATTGGGAATCCGTTTGAACGAGCTTCGCAACACGCTCCTTCATTTCTGATGCAGCCTTGTTTGTGAAAGTCACGGCCAAGATGCGATATGGATCGACACCCATCTCATCCAGCAAATAAGCGATGCGATATGTCAAAGCCCTAGTTTTTCCAGACCCGGCACCAGCAATGACGCGTACATGTTGGGCGGTCGTAGTTACGGCTTCGTATTGGGAAGAATTTAAGGCGGAGACAAAATCGATAGGCATGCTGATATTGTACCTTATCCACCCTCCTTCTTTAAGAAGGAAGTAGGCGTTTCCAGCGAAAAGTAGGTGCTTCCGCGCTTTGAAAAACAAAGACAAAAGGAGCGTTCCCTTTTAAAATATATTTATGCAACTATTTCGAGAGCGAACAAGACCTGCGGAAATCATTTCCGTCATGGCGTTGCTCTCGGGTATCGTCGCCTTGTTCGCCTTGGTTTCAGGCTTCTTTCCTTTTTTGACGCCCTTTCTCATGGTCATCGTCCCGTTAGCGCCCGCTTTCGTGGCTTTGGTCTGCCCCTTGAAGTTCCTCCCTTTATTTCTTTTGACGAGCTTTGGCGCGTCGTTGGGCGTTGCTTTTTTTGATTTCCAAGCCTTGCTTTTTTACTTGCTTCCCTCTTTGTGCGTTGGGGCGCTTTATGGATTGCTACAAAAGAAAAACGTTTCCGCGATCTTGAATCTTTTCCTCAATGGCGTTTTGAGCACCATCCTTCTTTTAGGAACGTTAGCGACAAGCAAAGGAATCTATGGCCTTTCCTTTTACGATCTCTTCGTTGCCTTGTTCCCTTTGATGAATCCTAACTATGCGCCAGATATTTTCCTTCTCTTCTGCTTCACGTATGGTTTGGCCGAGACGCTCCTTATCTATCTTTTTGCCAAGGTCGTATTTTCGAAATTCCATCTTCCAACGAACGAAGAGATCCACCCTCTTTGGCTTCCATACCTTTGCGGAGGCATATCTCTAGTCCTTGGCGTTCCTTGCTACTTTTTCTTCTTGCCTGGAAGTTATCTTTGCCTTGGCTTTGTGATCTTTTGGAGCGTCGTAGCCTTCGTTGAAGAAGTCCCTTATCAACGTTCTTGGCTTTGGGCCATTCAAGTTGTTCTTCTCTTCGTTTCGATTCTCCTATTCGCTCTCCTTTATACCAAACTCTTAGAAGACCGGGGATTATTGCTTTCTTCCATCCCCTTCATCCTTTCTTTTCTCCCAAACGCCCTCAACGCTTCGTTGCCTCGCCTTTGCGTGAAGAATAAAATAAACAAGCCATGAAATTCTTGAAATGGTTCGGTTGGGGAATGCTTTGGGTGATATTGCTCCCCTTCATGTTTGTCGGCATTGCCCTGGTCGCCGTTTTCGGGATCCCTGTTTTCTTCGTTGAGCTCGCCGTCATGATTTTCCATTTCTTCAAAGGAGAGACTTGCTTCCCGATGTATGAAGAAGACAAGAAGGCGATGGAGATTCTCCAAAAGGCTTTAGACGCGAAAAGGGCAAGCGAAATGGGAACGCCCATCCAAAATCCGCAGCCTCAAAACGTCTACGTCCAACAGAACTATTTCGTTCAACCCCCGCAGCAGAACCAACCTCAATTGCCACCGCAAATGTCGATGCAAAATCAGCAATTTCCTCCGCAAAACCCTTATCAACCGCCTTATATTCCTCAAAATCAGCAATCCATCCAACAACCCGTTCAGCAGCCTATTGAAATCGCGCCCGTGGAGGAAGAACCACCCCTCGTGGCTCCCGCTGCCCCAAAGAAGCCTGCTTTAATGGAATTCCCAAGCGAGGAAAGAAAGGAAAATGAACGATGAATCTTGTCCTTCTTCTTTCTGAAGCGGATCGCCGTTCCTTGATCATCGGCTTGGTCATTCTCGTGATTCTCTTGCTTTTCGTCGGCCTCTTTGGTGGACTTTGCCACTACATTTTCGAACGACAAGCCGATCGTGCCGAAGGCTTTATTGACAACGTGGTTCGCGCTCACGTGGTAAACACTCCTAAAGAGCTTCGAAAATTTGGCTTTAAGAAAAACAATCGCGCGTTGTTCCGCGACTCCCTTTGGCCTTTCTTGGTCGCCTTGATTGCGCTCACAACGTGGATCATCGAAAATCTTGCGACCGCGAATTGGGGTACGAACATCTTCGAAGATTTCGGGGATCTCTTCTTCGGATGGGACTGGAACGCAGACGGCGTCATCGTCAGTTTCTTTGGCCTTCCTTTGATCGCGGCCTTCCCGCCCGTGAATCATTATCCCGAGTTCCATCTAGAACATCTTTGCCATTACATCGAATGTTTCCTCTTTATCGTCGCCATCGCTTGGTATGCTTACGTCTGTCAAGGATACATCGCGCGTCATGTCCGCATCGATTCCCTTTCGCGAAGCATCTTCAAATCCTCTTTGAAAGATTACAAGGCGCGCGAAGATATGGACGTCCACGTCACGCCCGATAAGCCACTCCCGCCGGGAGAATAAGGAAAGCGGGTCCTCAATGGAACCCGCCGATAAGATCTACAACTTCCCAAATCAAGAAGGCAACGACGACAAGCGATAAACCGACGAGCAGCCAGAAAAAACGCTTTCTCATGCGTTCTACACGCATGGTTTCATCGTTCTTCTCCGGTTCGGTTCTCCCTTCGAAAGGAGGCATCGTGGGCGTAGGAGCACCATAATATCCGTTTTGGTTTGGCATGCCTTGTTGCGGATTCATATACCCCTGCCCTTGTAACATTTGATTCGGATATCCTTGTTGAGGAACGGATTGTCCGTAGGGGTTTTGCGCGGGAATTTGCGAACCGTATCCGTTTTGCTGCGGATAAGGCTGTCCGTAGTTTTGTCCTTGAGGGGGCATCTGGCCGTACCCATTTTGTGGCATCCCTTGTTGCGGCGAATTAGGCACATTAAAGGAATCGTTTGGAGGTACGGAAGGTTGTCCCGGATTCATGGGCGCCCCGTAAGGATTTCCGTTATAGGGAGAATTTGGATCGTAAGGCATTAGTATTTCAATTGAGAGCTCGTTCTCGGATAGGGCTCGGTATCACGGATGTTTCCAATGCCCGTGATGTACATCAATAGACGATCGAAGCCGATGCCGAAACCAGAATGGATGCATCCGCCCCATTTACGGAGGTTGAGATACCATTCGAGGCCTTCTTTGTTGCCTAGCTCTTTCATCTTCTTCTCAAGGATTTCATAACGTTCTTCTCTTTGAGAACCGCCGATGATTTCGCCTTCGCCAGGAACAAGGCAATCGCACGCGGCAACCGTCTTGCCATCGTCATTTTCTCTCATATAGAAGGCTTTGATTTCCTTCGGGTAGTTGATCAAGAACATCGGTCCTTTGACCACTTCTTCCGTAAGATAACGTTCGTGTTCGGATTGAAGGTCCATGCCCCAGAAAATATCCGAATTGTCGAAATGGTGACCGGAAACAACGGCGTCTTGAAGTAATTTGATGCCTTCCGTGTATTCCATTCTGCGGAAAGGCGTTTCCAAGACACGATTAAGCTTCTCGAAAAGGCCAGGAGCAATCATCTTATTGAAGAAATCCATCTCATCGGGACATTTTTCCAAGGCGTAGCGGATCAAATACTTGATGCTATCTTCCATGAGGTTCATGTCGTCCTCAAGATCGCCAAAGGCGATTTCGGGTTCGATCATCCAGAATTCGCTCGCGTGGCGGGTCGTATTGGACCTTTCAGCGCGGAAGGTCGGGCCAAAGGTATAGACATCGCGGAACGCCATGGCAAAAGCTTCAACATGAAGTTGACCAGAAACCGTCAACGAAGCGCGTTTCCCAAAGAAATCGGTGTCGTTAAGTTTTCCTTTTTCGTCCATCGTAGCGATTGAGAAAACTTGCCCGGCCCCTTCAGCGTCGTTCCCCGTAATTTCCGGCGTGTGAACGTAGACAAATCCACGATCTTGAAAGAATTCGTGGACGCCACGGGCCAAAACCGAACGAAGGCGGAAAAGGGCATTGAACGTATTCGTACGAGGACGGAGATAGGCTTCTTCGCGCAGATACTCAAAAGAGTGACGTTTCTTCTGAAGCGGGTAATCCGAATCGCAGGTGCCAAGAACTTCGACGAAGGAAACACGGAACTCAAAAGGCTGCTTCATCTCAGGAGTCATAACAATCGTGCCCTTTGCTCCAATGGTCGTGCCCGTTAAAAGGTGAGACACCTCATCGTGATTAGAGAGTTCATTCGAATAAACAAGCTGAAGGTTCTTAAAACAAGTCCCGTCATTTAGTGCAATGAAACCGATGGATCCAGAATCGCGATTCGTTCGAACCCATCCACAAATGTAGATTTCGCCAAGCTTCGTAAGATCTTCCTTGGCGGAGAAGCGAGAATAGATTTCTCTAACAGTAATGGCTTTTGGTTGCATACCGAATAAGTATAACTTATCGGCTTAAATTTTAAAGCGGGTAGAAAGACGAATAGAAACCCAAAAAAGGTCTTTAAATGCGTCGATAACATACACAAACTTCCATCGATCACAATCTCTTTATTACTTTTGTTTATCAGTTGTTTTTATTTTTTCACGCTTTCCGTGATTTATTTATTGCTTTATTATTTATCTATGTTTTCTATTCCGTGGCGGTTCATTCAAAATTCAGCTCAAAAATCCAAGGTATATCTGGTCTTGGAGAATTCTGAGGTCAAAATCGCTTGCCGGGGGATCGAGTCTCATTACATCTACGAATTTCATCGAAGAATCGAACCTTCAGCCTTAAAGCCATTCGAAAACTCGTTGAAGGATTCAATTTTGATTACCGAATACGTTCCTCTATCCGTCGAGAAAAGAATCCTTGCGACATCTAAAGGGTATTTTGATTTCTCTGGTAATTTTGCATTTCGAAGCAACGGCAAACTGATTCGAAATCGTGTACCTCGGACAAAATCCAAAGGCCGCAGAGCTCATAAAACATATTTTGAATCGCAAAACAAGAATGCGGCGATCGCTTTCCGAATCCTTTTAAAACAGGCTGAGCCTGTTAAAATCGCCGATCTTCAAAAGGAAGCGAACCTCTCGGTGGGTTTTCTAAGCCAATGCTTCACCTTTATAAAGGAAACCATCGGAAGCCAAAGAATTCACCTTCCGTTTACCGAAGACGAAAAGGCAGATTTCCTTCAAGCCTGGAGACGTAGTTACTCACGTTTTGAAGAGAAAAACTACCTGCTTACAGGAGATCTAAAAAAGTTCTTGGTTTCCATTTCGAAAGAGCCGTATCCGCTTCTAATTCAAGACAAACGGCTAATCTCTGGACACGGAATTTCCACATTCCTATCCGTCTGCGATCTTCCTTCCTCTTATCTTCAAAATCTAGGTCTCGTTGAAGATCCGAACGGAAACATACGCATTAAAAAAGCCTCTCCCTATGTCTTGTCAAATTTAGAAGAGGCTTGTTTAGATGATATTGAACTCTATTTGGTTTCTTTGCCCGACGACAAGAATTCGTTCCAGTGATCGATTTTCCAGTTCGGATCCACGCCTAAACTCAAGGGAGCAAATACTTTCTTGTCGTAGAGACGTTCGGCAACTTTCGCTATCATCGCAGCGTTATCTGTCGTGCACCAAAGAGGGGGAATGATCAAATCGATACCCGTAGACTCTAAACGACGCGTCATCTCAGAACGAAGATAGGAATTAGCGCTCACGCCGCCCGCCAAAATCACTTGGGCTACGTGATATTCGTTTGCCGCTTCGATCGCGTGATCCACAATCATGCCGATGGCCACATCTTGGAAAGAACGCGCCATATCGTTCACGCGTAGCGTTTCTCCCTTCATTTCGAGGCTATGAACAAGATTGATAACACTCGTTTTCAAGCCAGAATAAGAGAAATCGTATTTCGCTGCGGGGGAAGCTGGCGTTGGGAGATCGTAGGTGTGCTCGCCAAGTTTAGAATGTTTATCAATCGGAAGTCCGCCAGGATAGGGAAAACCTAAAACGCGTGCAACTTTGTCGTAGCATTCGCCAACCGCGTCGTCTTTTGTTTCACCGATGATTTCAAAATCCATATGGTCTCGCATCAAAACGAGTTCGGTGTTGCCACCCGAAACAACGACAGCAAGCAATGGGAATTTTAATTCCCCTACATACTCGTTCGCGTAAATGTGGCCCGCGAGATGGTGAACGGGAATCAAAGGTTTATGGTAGAGCATTGCCAAGGTTTTCGCGGCTTGTAAACCAACATGGAGGCAGCCAATCAAGCCAGGGCCCCGAGTAACGGCAAAAGCATCGATATCTTCTAGCTTTAGGCCAGATTCATCCAAGGCTTGCGTCAAGCAAACCGTAATGTTCTCGGTATGAAGGCGAGAAGCGATTTCCGGCATGACGCCACCGAACTTTTCATGCACCGCAATTTGGGTCGCAACAACATTCGCTAAAAGTTTGCCGCCATCCGTGATGGCAACCGCCGTTTCGTCACAGCTCGATTCAATCGCTAAGATTTTGCTCATGGAACAAAGGCCTCACCATATATAATGCATCTTCGCCATCCGTGTAATACGCACGTTTGATCGTGACTTTTTCAAAACCGCGTTTAGCATAGAATTCCTTCGCATTTTCATTGGAAACACGAACTTCTAGGGTAAGGAAATCAACGGGTTCTTCGGCTTCCTTACAATCCTTCAAGGCTTGATCAAGGAGCAATCCGCCAATGCCTTCTTTGCGGAACGCTTTACGCACCGCGATGCGATTGATCGTCGCCGAAGAAAAGGTGATGGAGAAATGGATATACCCGATGATTTCCGTTTTTCGAACCGCGACGTAGAGTCTCGCGAATTCGTTTTCATGGAGATCATAACGGAGCCCATTCTCGGTATAAGGAGGCTCAAAGCACTCGTTTTCCAAATCCACTAAGGCAGGAATATCTTCATCCTTCACCGGACGAATCGCGATCTTGTGCGAGATGTCTTCGTAATCGTCTTTTAGATAAATCGGGCGAGCGCCAAGAGGCTCAAGACAACGATGCGCATCGTCGATGCAAGAAACGAGATTCGCGCAAATCAAAGGCGCTTTTGCTTCCAAACCCAAGTACGAAACATCGCCACAAATGGAATAATCTTTGTGTTCTGCAATGAATTCCAAAACTTCTGCGTTGGTTAGTATCGTGTCTTTCAAAAGAACTTCCTTGCCTTGATAGACGCCAATATAGGAGCGTTTTGCTCTAGCATTCATCAAGCAAACGGAAGGACGATCCCCGTCTTTCAGGGCTTCCAAAGAACTAACCAGATAGAGTGGGAGGTTTAAGGCAAAACTAATCGTTTTCGCGATGCTCATCGCGATGCGAACCCCCGTATAGGAGCCAGGGCCTTTGGAGCACACAATGGCATCCAACTCTTCTTTCTGACAGCCATTCCGTTCCAAGATCTTATCGATCTCTGGCACCATGTTCTCGCTTTGCCTTTGCCAAGAGAAATAGGAAATCTCATCCATTTTTTTCTGATAGAAAAGACCAACCGTGAGATTCTTGTCACTGCTATCCAACAACAAGGCGTTCATTCTTGAACTTCCTCCAATGATGAAACCATCATTTCAAATCGTTCTCCAACGCCCTTCAAAACCAATTGGCGATGGTTATCGCCTTGGTGGGTGATGGAGATTTCCAAATATTCGTCTGGCAAAAGCTTTTCGATGTACATCGGCCATTCAATGAGGCACACCCCGTCGCCTTCGATGTATTCGTCGAGGCCAATTTCAATGGGCTGCCCTTCTAAGCGATACGCATCGATGTGATAAAGGGGGATGCGACCGTTAAAATAGCATTTCATGATATTGAAGGTCGGGCTAATGACCGATTCTTCAATGCCCAAGCCTTTGGCAACGCCACCCGTAAAGGTCGTTTTCCCGGCACCAAGATCCCCTTTTAACAACACAACGTCGCCAGGGACGAATCTCTTTGCCAAAACTTCCCCAAGACGCTGCGTAAATTCTTTGGAAGGGGAAGTATACGTTTTGATTGCGTTCGCCATGTTTATTTCTCCGAAAGCGCTTTGCTTTCTTCATTTCTTTGTCGGCTGTGCTGTATTGGATTCGCACCCAAAAAGCCTTGATAGAGTTTTTGAATTTCCGAATCGCGGAAGGGGAATTCTTGATCGTCCATCATTTTCTTTACGTGCTTAGCTTCCTTTTCAATGACCTCTTCAAGATCCTTGGGGTAGCCATACATCTTCGCGTGGCGGGCGTATTCGTTCTCATCAAGCATCCGCTCAACCCCGTCGGGATAAAGCTTCACATCAAGATCGTAATCGATGTAACGAAGATACCCATCCTCCATGATGGTTGGGGAAGCGATGTTCACGTAATAGCAAATGCCGCGTTTTTCTTTGAACATGGCGATCACGTTCATCCAACGTTTTTTGAACAGCAGGAAAATCGCCTTCTCGTGCGTCATCCATTTCCGTCCGTCCCCTTCGGTGACAAGACTTGCCTTGGACGCCAAACACCAGTATTCATCGGTCTCTTCCACCAAAAAAGCGGGGGACCATTGACGATGGAGTGAGCCATCGTGTTTGTACGCCTGGACCTTTACCCAGCGCGCGAGTCTAGGATCGTTGTTCGTCATAAAAAGCCAGCAGAGGAGAACCTCTCGCTGGCATTATACAACGATCTAAGAGAATTACTTACTATTTTCCCCATCAAGGAGGACGGCCAATTCTAAGAATTGACGAACCTGCTTGGCGTACTCTTCCACGTACTTCGGGTTAAAGGGCTTATCGTTGGGAAGAATCATCAAATCATCTTCGTACCCCATCGCGATGAAGGTGCGGCCAGGTTTGATGGCAATCGCAACGTCAACAAGCAAGGAATCCGTGCGGATGTTGCGGAAGGCATCGCGGATATCGTGGGTGAGGATTCTCGCATCTTCTTTCGAGCCGTAGACCACGAATTTCTTGTTGTCTTCGTAAACCGGAAGGGTCACGGTCGGGGGCAAAGCCCTGGCGTTTCCCTTGAAATAAATCACCAAGCCATCCGAAGAAATGGTACGGTGGTTATGGGCACGAAGGTATTTGCCCACAAACACGGTGGTCAAGGCCTTGCCCGTGTCCTTTTGAGCGGCCATATCGCACAAAGCGCAGTCGAGGTCTTTATAGGTGAACGTCAAATTGTCACGGCTTCCAACTTGCGAATTAGGATAGAGTCCGCAGGCATCCACTTCCGCCTTTTCGATCTTGGCATCCGCGTTTCCGGAAAGGTTACGGATATCCAAACCATCAAAGGCATACGCGTTAACGTTCGAATAATAGGCATTGAAGTATTTGGAAATCGTTTCGCGATTCTTTTTCCGGGCGTAGAAGCCATAAGCAGCGATGGCGCCGATGCCGATCACGGCGGTGATGCCACAGATCACAAGCGTCCAAGTACTTCTCGCGCTTTCTTCTTGGCCCGCCAAAGCGAAATAGGGAATGATGTAGCCAAGAATGATCAAAGCAATCGCAGAGAAAGAAATCGCCGTTTTAATGGAATTGGTCTTCCGATAGGTTTTATTCCACAAAAGACGCGCATCTTCGACCGCTTTCAAACGATCGTCGGAATACACGATCTCTTCGGGCTCTGGTTCTTTCTCAGGTTCCGGTTCGGGTTCAGGCTCTTCTTCCTTTTCCTCAACAACGGATTCGGCAACAGGTTTTACCGCGTCTGCAAAATCATCGTCGATGACTTCTTCAACTTTTTCTACTTCAGCTTCCGCTTCTTCGATTTTCTTTTCTTCGTCCATGGTTCTCACCTTTCACGGGGTATTATAGTGATGCGCAAAGCAAAACCGAATAAAAAAAGAAGCCAAGCGATTCACCTGACTTCCGTATTCTTAAAAATTATTACCGGTTTCTCGTAGGAAATTGCTTTTCTAAGCGAAGAAGCGCGGGATATAGCAACATCAAAGGGATTAAAGCGCAAGCCCCCGAAACAGGAATATAAACCGCGTTGTAGGCCGCAGCGGAAGCTAGATCGTAGCCATAGACAACCATGGAAGAAGCCGTGGATCCCGCGAAACGAATGAAGGTTGCCAAGATGCCGGCGATCAATAGCGAGACTTCGCCGATCACTAGTCCTTTCACTTGGTTTGGTTGTTCAATTTGACCCCTGGACAGAGCAAGCGGGCGGATAAAGCCCAAAACTGCCACGGAGCCAAAGCCTATAAGGTAGTCGAAAGGATACGTCGCAAAGCCATAACCATCGGTCAGACAGGTCAGCAAGCCATAAAGAAGGCCGCCGCAAATTAGGCCTGAAGCAGGGCCGCGACGAAGGGCGATCATCATCAATGGCAGCATTTGGAAATTTATGGAACCGCCCGTTGCACCTAAAGGAATTTTCACGAAATTCAAGCCAAACGACAAAGCAATCAAGATGCCGTCCTCCGCGATCTCAGAGACCTTAATCTCACGATTTTGAAAGGTGACAATCGCACAAGAAAACGCAGCAATCACACTGAAAACTATCGCAAAAGATCCACCAATCGCTAAATCAACACCATGGAAGTTCTCAATCGCATCCGCGTTATAAGAGAAGAATTCCCGCGTTAACGTCAAGAAACAGAACGAGACCAAGAAACACAAGGAAGCAGCGACGCTTAAGTGCTCTCGGACCGCATCCGAATGGAAAACTTCTTTCCCGAGGAACGCCCCTCCCGCAAGGAGGACGCCAAGACCAAGCAAGATGAGGGTCAACGTCATCGACCAATTAAACGGATAGTTTCCCCGATATAAATCGACAAGGTTCACCGCATAGGGCGTATCGTGTTTCACCTCATCAATGATCACGCGTGTTTCGTAGCTTACGATAGGCGCGAACAGCATTGCGATGGTTAATAGTCCGAAGGCAACTCCAAAAAGCACCCCAAAACGAGAAAAGAACGCTTTGAACTTTCCTTGGGTCGTCGAAGAAGTTTCGACTTCTTTCGATTCTTTCTCCATAAAAATAACTCCTCCTTTGGATAAGATTCCCTAACCCAAAAAGAAGAGCGTGCACTTTCCTACGCCAGCATTATCTGGATCAGGTAATTCCGTCGAACCGCAACACGGTTCCTCTCAGCCAACTCACGGTCGGCTCCGGTCGAATAGAGTTTACTCACCTACTTGCTCCAGTCAATGGGCGAGATATGGTGATTTTCAAGATATCGGTTGATCTTTGAAAAGGGCCGCGTTCCAAAGAATCCCCCGCGATTCGCCGACAAAGGAGAAGGATGAGCTGCCTTCAAAACGAGATGATTTGGGTTGGTTAGCAAGGGGGCATATCGTTTGGCAAAACCGCCCCAAAGCAAAAAGACGATCGGCTGATCCAAACTATTCAAATAACGGATCACGTCTTCGGTGAAAACGTCATTCTCCTTGGTTGCCAAACTCAAAGGTTGTCCTTCCTTTACGATCAAATATGCATTAAGAAGTAAGACGCCTTGCTTTGCCCATCCGCTTAAATCGCCGGAAGTTCGAGTCACGCCCACATCGTCTTCCAGTTCTTTGAAGATATTGCGAAGCGAAGGAGGCCACATCACACCTTCGGGAACCGAGAAGCAAAGGCCCATGGCTTGTCCTGGTTGATGGTACGGATCTTGCCCAATCAAAACGACTTTGACGTCTTTGGCTTCAAGTTCTTGGAAGGCTCGGAATACCTTTCCTATCGGAGGAAAGATCTTTTCTCCTGTCGCAAACGTTGCGCGGATAAAGGAAAGAAAATGCTGAAAATCATCCTTCGTTAGTTCTTCTTCGAAAAACGTCTCCCAACCTTGGATCATGAGAAAGATTATATCTTATTCCCCTTTGTGGCATAATCTCCCCGTGAAAATCTTTTGGTTGTTTAACCACCCGGCGCCTTACAAAGTCGACCTTTTCAACGAATTAGGCAAATCCATTGAACTCGATGTCCTTTTCGAACGGGCTTCCGAGAAAGGAAGGAATGCGATTTTCTATGGAGAAAAGGCGTTGTCCTTCCATGCGGAAATCGCGAATTCTCTACCTATTGGCGGAGCGAACAACCTGACTTTTGTCTACAAGAAGTATTTAAAAGATCCTGCCTACGATGTCGTGGTTCTCAATGGATGGTCGACCCTCACCGAGCAACTCGCGATTCATTACTGCAAGAAACGCAAAATCCCTTATGTTTTCTATATCAATGGAGGCATCAAGAAAGAGGACGAGCCCCGGTGGCTTCGCAAGAAAAAAACGTCCTCCATCCAAGGAGCGACCTCTTATCTCGCACCCGATCTTCGCAGCGCGGAATACCTAGAATTCTATGGGGCGGATCCGTCCAAAATTCATCTTTATCCCTACTCTTCCATCCATGAATCCGAGCTTTCGAAAGAGCCTTTGTCGAGTGAAAAAAAAGCCGTTCTAAGAAAGGAACTCGGTTTAGCCGGAAAGAATATTTACGTCTGTTCTTCCCAATTCATTGAACGAAAAAACAACGCTCAATTGATTGCTTTATGGTGCAAAATGCCAACGGAATCAACGCTTTTGCTTACGGGCGAAGGTCCATTGAAAGAAGCGTATCTTAAGCAAATCGAAGAGTTGAAACTAACAAACGTTAAGCTCCTTCCTTATCTTCCCCATAAGGATTTGTTCCGTCTTTATCGGGCGTGCGATGCCGCGGTCATCCTTTCAAAAGAAGATATCTACGGACACGTGATCAACGAAGCCTTAAGCCAAGGTTTGCCCGTGGTCGCAACCGAAAATATGAACGCTGCGCTTCACCTTCTTGAAAACGGAAAGAACGGTTTCGTGGTCTCCCTTGAGGATGAAGAAGGCATCCTGAAAGCTTTGAATCAAATCTTAGCACCATCCTTTATTGATGCCGCGCTAGAAACCGCGAGAAATAACACCTTGGAAGTCTCCGCGAGAGCCCACCTCGCTTTCTTTGAGTCCTACCTTACGGAGAAACAAAAATGAAAATCGTTTTGTTTACAACCGCCTTGCCCGAAACGCTTTTCAACGAGGCGGGTGAAAAGGGGATTCGTCTTAACCCCGCGGCAGAAAATTTCTATCTCCGTCTTATTGCCACTTTCGAAACTGCTTTAGAATGCAAGGTCATCACATTCGCCCCGTCTTTCTCGTTTGATCCTTCGCTTTACCAAGACTACGTATTTGTCCGTCGAGAAAAGAGTCGGAAAGAAACGCTTCGAAATGTTGAAAACGCCTTTGAAAAACTTCGCTCAACTTTCGAACCGGACGTCCTCATCTGCGAATCCTTGAATCTCGCTTTATCTAGTGGTGCAAGCAAAATTTTTAAAAAGCACAATCTACCCTTGGTTTCCGTTTTGACAGATGCGCCCGAAAACATCACGGGAGCTTCTTTTCCCTATCGCTTCCTATGTAAGAGATACGCGAAAAAAGCTAACGCCTACCTCGCCTTAACCGAAGGCTTGCTTGAGACCTTCTCCGCGAAGAAAAAGCCTCATTTCCTCTTCCCTGGAATCGTGGAACCTTTTCAAAAGAAGAAACCCCTTGTTCAAGGCGATTACTATTACTATGGAGGTTCCCTCTTTGAAAAGGACGGAACCGGTTCCTTGGTTCGCGCCTATCTAGCATCCAATTCAAACATCCCCCTTTACATCGCTGGCCATGGCCCAATGGAAGAGGAAATCAAAAATCTCGCGGCGCAGCACCCAAGCCTTCACTTCATGGGGCAATTGATCAAAGAAGAAAACATCGCGATGGAACAACACGCTACCGTTCTTATTAATCCAAGATGGTATCGAGAAGACCTAGACAGCGTCTCCGTTCCATCCAAGAATCTGGAATACCTATCTAATGGAAATCGCATCGCCTCCACACCGAATTCGATTTTAAAATCCATGTTCCCCGGCGATGTTGATTGGTTGCCTAAAGAAGCTAGCGAAATCGAAAAATCTTTAAGAGAACGTTTTGAAAACGGCTTCCAGGATGCGCCAATCAACAACGCCAAAGAAAAAATCCAAGACCTCTTGGGTTACGAAGCCCTGGGGAAAAAGTTCTTGGATTTCTTACTTCGTCTTTAGTTCTTCTTCAATTGTTTTCGCAATCCGCGACATGCAGAAATGATCGTTGAAATAAGCCAGGTTATTTTTTCCAAGATTTTCCCGTTCTTCATCGCTCAACGAGCAAAGAGCAAGAATGGCGTTCGCGAGTTCATCAACGCTTTCGCCGGCGGAGAAAACCGAGCCCTTGGCTTCCTTTAAAACCTCTTTCCCATCACCTTCGATACAAGCAAGAACCGGACGGGCAAAGCACAACGAAGCATTGAGCTTGCTGGGAATTGTTTTGCCAACTGTCCCGCCGGACGTAAGGGTTACGACAATGCCTGTTGCGTTGGGGAAAAAGGTTGCCGTAACACCGCGAGGGCGGGTGCCATAAAGAACGACGTGATCTTGGGCATTCGCTTCTTCAATCCACTCTTTCAAGGCTTTTGATCGAGCACCCATTCCAATGATATGCAAGCAAACATCAACGCTTTTTGCGGCCTTTTCTGTTGCTTTTGCAAGGTTCTCGACCAATTGAAGGGTTCCGACATTCCCGGCATAAACAAGGTTGTACCGATGGGGATATTGAACGTCTGCACCCGCCTTTTCCGCAAGGAAAGGCGGCTGAGGAACATATTCAATCGGGAGTTTCTTTAAACGTAAAACATGACGGAAATAATCAATGAAGGAAGGGGAGGAAACCAAGACTTTGCTCGTCTTTGAATAAAGAGAACGCGACCAAAAATAGAGCGCCCAATAAAGAGGATTCCCTTTGGAAATCGCATGGGTGATCGCGACCGATTCCGGCCAAAGATCCAAGCAATGCAAGACGTGGCGAACCTTGTGTTTTCTTGCATAAATATTCGCCCCAGCAATGGAAATCACGGGGCTTAAAGACATCGAATACACAACGTCGAATTCTTCCTTTAAATGAGAAAGATAATTCTTGGAGTTCTTCCAAAAAGAAAGGTAGTTCTTAACAATCGACATTCTGCCTTCTGAACGGGCAATCAAATTGACGCGATGAACACGAACCCCGCGGATTACTTCGTCCGTGACGTTTTCATATCCTTCCAAAATTCGCCCATAACCGTAATTCGGTTTCCCCGTAACCACCAAAACCTCATGCCCATCTTCAACGAAAGTCTCGCAAAGAGAGGAGATCGAGAAATTTTCTGGGTAATAATGCTGACAAACGACGAGAATCTTCACCGCTTCATTATAAACGGACTTGTCCCTCCTGGGGACATAGAAATTCGTAGATCAATTCCTTTGGAATCGATCGATTTCTATAGCTACGCGGTCCTAGATGTTGACGGAACGAAACAGGTTAAGATCAGAAATGCGATACACCATTCTCCAGGTCAGTTTGATTAAATAAATCCGGCTAAATCCCCTTCCACACCAAGAACAAGAAATTTCTAGTTCCTTCTTCTCAATGGTGCGATAATTTGCCCATGGCAGTTTCCCAAGGCGCGCAATACTCGAAGACGATTCGCGCGAATGTGGTCACGAACCTCATTCGTACCCTTGCGATGACCATCCTTTCATTTGTCACGTTCCCTTACGTGACGCGAGCCCTAGGAGAGCAAACCTTTGGTCTATATACCTGGGCCAATACTTTTGTTTACTACTTCTTAATCCTTGCCAAAATCTCAATCCCAAACCTGGCGATCCGCGAATGCAGCAAGGTCAAAAACGACAAAGAAAAGCTTTCACATCTGACGCAGCAATTCTTCCTCCTTCAAGGCATCATGACCGTCATCAGCTTCGTTTTGATGGCGACGCTTGTGTTCTCTATCCCGTCCTTACGTGAAAACGGAGGCTTGATCTTTCTTCTTTCGATTAACTTCTTGATTGGCGTCTTCTCTTTTGAATGGATCTATGTTGTCCTTGAGAAACATTTCTACATCACGATCCGTTCGGTGGTTTTGATCGCGTTTGCAGCATTATTAACCTTCGCTTTCATTAAAGTTCAAAATGGCTATCTCGATGAAAATGGTGTCTTTGTGAATCCGTCGCTTAATGAAGTGCATATCTACGCTTTGATCGCGATCTCCACAACGATCTTCACCGCCATCCTCAACACCTGCTTATTGCCACGCTATATCTCGCTTAAAAAGACAGCCCCTTACGACTTTAAACCCTTCATTAAGCCCCTTCTTTCCATGTTCTTCGTCTCTATGGCCTTGACCCTTTATAACCAAACGGACGAGTTCTTGCTTGGCTATATCGACCCTAGCAAAGCCGCGGTAGGTTCCTATTCGGTCGGCGTCAAAGGCATCGATATCATTATTACGTTGATCACTTCCCTCTTCGTCGTCTTCATGCCTCGCGCCTCATTTTATTACGAAAAAGAGAACAAGGTCTTCTTCCAGAATCTCCTGAATTACTCTTTTGGCATCGCTTTTTTCATCGCGATTCCGGCGATCGCGACGATGAGCGCCCTCTCCCACCCGATCACCTCCTTGATTTCTGGATCGGAACTCTCAAACCAATACCAAGAAAGTTCTCTCGTCCTTTCCATTCTCTGTTTGACGATGCTCACCTATTCCTTGGGCGATAGCATTTACACGCAGATCCTCTTGCCCATGAAGAAAGAAAAGTCCTACTTCTACGGTCTGGCAGGAGGGGTTCTATTGAACATCGGCTTATCCCTTGTCCTGGCGTTAACCGTTTTTAAGAATCAGCCTGCGATCGGCGTTGGCATCGCGACCATGGTTACCGACCTTCTTCTCCTCGTTTTTCTTATCGCGGTGACGAAGAAATATTCCGTCCCGGCGATCTTCAATTGGAACAACGCGAAGATCGTAGGAATGGGCCTCCTTATCGGTGTATTGACCTATTTCCTTTCTCCGCTTCTCATCAATGCCCTGCCTTATAAAGGGGACGAACTTTGGAAGGCAAATCTCATCGCGTTGATCGTAATGGTCGCGGGAGATGCGATCTTCTACCTTGGGGGCCTTGCTTTGTTAAAAGAACATCTCGTTTCTAGTCTGTTGCATCGAAGGAGTGAGGAAGCATGAGCAATCCAAACCTTAAGGAAAATAAGTTTAAGCGCGCTCTTGCGGTTCCTTTTCGCGATGTCGTCAAAGTCTTAAGCAAGCCTCTTTACGTCAAACTCCAATATCGATACATCACGCATCACCCTTGCAATTTGAAGCACCCAAAACGTTACACTGAGAAACTCCAATACCTTCGCCTTTTCGTCTACCCGAAGAATCCTTTGGTCTCCCAATGCGCTGGTCGCGTTGGGGTCAGGGATTACGTCAAAGACAAAGGTTATGAAAATACTTTGATCCCCATCTATGGGGTCTATGACAGCGTTGATGAAATCCCCTTTCCCGCCCTTCCCAATCAATATGCGATGAAGTGTTCCCATGCGAGTGGATTCAACGAAATCGTCTTTGACAAATCGAAGATTGACGTTGAAAAGACGCGCAAAAGGTTCAAGAAATGGTTGAAAACGGATTATGGCAAAAAGACGTGCGAACCGCATTATTCGCCCATTAAACCGCAAATCATCGTTGAACAATTCCTTGAAGAAAATGGCCATGCGCCCGTCGAATACAAAATCCACGTCTTTAACGGGAAGGCCCGCTGTCTCTACGTGGTGACGGGACGAGGAACCGACATCCGCTATACCCAACTCTATACGGATTGGACGCCTTTTGACGGCAGCCAATTCAATGGTTGGAAGAAGGCAGATGTCTGCCCGAAGCGTCCCGAGAACTTTGATGAGATGATCAAAATGGCGGAGACGCTTGCTTCCCCTTTTCCCTTTGTCCGCGTCGACCTTTATTCGATCAACAGAAAAATCTATTTCAGTGAGATGACTTTCACGCCCGCGAAGGGAACGTTAATCCTCGACGATGACGCCACCGATTTTGTCATGGGGGAGTGGCTTCAAATCCCCAAACTTAATTCCAAGTAGAATCCGGAAGCAAGACTTCCGTTAAGGCTAGGCCCGTATGATACGTGGCTTCGTCTTCAAAGTTCCCCGAAAGGGTTTCGCCTGCTTGAAGGCTTTCCAATGCCGGATCATTTTTTAGTTCATACGTCATCGACATCGCGACCATCCCGGTCGGATCGTAATTGACGTCCTCAAAAGAGAAGCCAACGAAAGACGTGTATTCCGCGGACAGGTTCGCCTGGAGTTTCACATCTTCCAAAAGGAAGGACTTGCCTTGGAGATCGACACCATTCGTCGCGTACTTATAGAAGGTGACGTTCACATCGTAAGAAATGATGCGTCCTGCGCCGACGTCGCTCGCGCCACGCGCGATAAAACCAAAGTAAGAACCCTTTTGAAGTTCCGCGGGGAAGCGGGTTCCATAACCCGATTCATCCAAGATCACCAAGGCGTAATTGCTCCAGCCATTGCACTTCACCTGGCCGTTATAAAGTTTCGATAAATAACCTTTACGGAAGCCAGGATGGTAATTGGCAAGTTTCTTGGTTTGGCCATAGACGGTTCCAACCAAGGAAGAGTTATCGCTCCATTCATTGATGAAGCCACCAACGATGTCTTGGCCCATGCTGCTATCGCCTGTTTTGGTCCATGTTAGGTCGTTTTCGCCATCCTTGAAATAATCTGGGTGCCACTTCTTGGCTTCGCTTAGACCAAAGCAATCGCTCGGGGAATCAAATTTTCCGGAGCCATTCCAATAGCCATGCTCGCCGTGTCGAATGGTCGTTTTGGTAGAAGGCACTTCTAAACCATCCGCCCAAACAGAATATCGGTTTTGGACAAAGTCGCGACCTGCGAAAGCGTCGCCATCGTAAAGCTCGTTCGTATCCGCGCACGAGCCCAAAAGAGCGACCGAGGCAAGAAGGAGGATTTTCTTTTTATTCTTCATGGGCAACTCCTTTCTTCAAGGAATAATGAGCAGGATCAAAGGTATAGCCAAAAACAAAGGCCAAGGCCAAAGGAATGCTCGTCTGCAAAACGGGAACAAAGCGAAGCTCATGAACGAAGGGGAAAAGATCCGAGAAGCAGCTGTAATAGAGGAAGGCGCCAAGAAGGATCATGACCATCATGCCCTTCATCGCGTCGATGCCGTCTTCGACAAGGTAGGAACGAAGCCCGCGGATCGCCATGAAGAGCAGGAAAAGCATCAGCAAGAACATCGGAACCCCATTCATGTAAAGAAGGTTGAATTCAAATGTTTTTGAGAAACCAACCGACTGCAAAGAGGAAACGCCAAAGAGGAAGGAAGAAAGGTTGAAACGTCCAAGTTCCGCGTTCGCGCTAGAACCATAAATCACAGCTTGGATGATCTTTCGAATCGAACCAAAGAAGGCTTTGTCCGCTCTCAAATTCGAGGAAATGTAGGGAATGTTCGCGTTGGAAATAACGCCCGTCATAGCATCGATGAAAAGAATCCCGACACCAATCGCCGCAACAGCAATCAAGCCAAAATAAGCAACTCTGGTGACGATTTGCGCAGCTTTCTTATTCTTCTGCAGCTTTCGATAGAGCAATGAAGCAATTCCCGCAAAAAGATAAATCACCGCAAGGATGAGCAAAGCACGAGTATGCGGAACAAGGATCAAATCCAAGAGGCCGATAAGAGGAAGACCGATAAAAACGAGGTAGAACTTCCAATCTTTCTTCGTCTTCCCCTTGAAAAAGAGGCCCGCGCCAGAAGAAGCAAGCAAGAAGGCCGCTACCTTCCCATAGGAGAGGCTTGCTTCCAAAAATTGGAAACCTACCAAGGCTTTGGTCTCTTTATCGATCGGAAAAATAACGCCATCGAAATAATAATATTGCCCCTTATAGATCGCCGCATAGAATCCGCCATAACGGGCAAGGGAATAAAGGCCCGTGAGCAGGACATAGACAGCCAAACCGCAAAGCAAGGCAAAGACGACGGTTTCCTTTTTCAACGAAGGAATGCATTTTAAGCAGAAGCCTAAGGCCATCAAGGCGATCAAACCGAGAAACTGCAAAACACCCGAGAGGATCCCATAGCCAATGGAATCTTGATAATAAGCCATCCAGAATCCCGAGAGCCCTAGCAGCAAGAAGAAAACAAGCAAAGGAATCAACGTAATCAATGATTTCTTAAGTTTCTCTTTTCCCATCGCATTCTCCGCGAAGGGAAAGGCCAAGAAGGCAAGCAGGGCGCCCAAGACCTTGAGAATCATCGTCCCGGTTGCGCCGCCAAAACCGAAAAATAACAACGCGACGAGTTCTAACCCCAAGAAGGAAAAGACCGTGTCGTATCGTTTCAGGAAGCGTTCATTGTTCTGCTTCGATGTCTTCGTTTCTTCTTCCATTACCAATAACACCCTTGTTCTACGTTTTGATATCCATCTGGCTTCTTTGAAGGACGAATCCAGAATTCATTTACATATTTTGCCACATGATCCCGATGTTCCCAACGTTTTCCAAGCACGCCGAATAGGGTTGGGGTTGCTCCTCCGGTTTGAATGGCTTGCTTCCCCTTGGCTTTCGCGTGCAAAACCAAGAACGAACCATAGGCTCCTGCGCCTACAAGAAGGATATCATAATCTAAAGCGTCCATCTCTTTTTCTAGTTTTTCTAAAGCGTCGAAGAAGGTCGGTTCTTCGATCTTCGCATCCGCGAAGCTAATCGGGGCTTGAAGGGTCAACAAGGTGAACGAAGGCAATGCTTCTTCTCTAGGGAAGAGCTTTTCTTTTTGCCTGTATTGCTCTTCAATCTCGTTCGGGAAGGCCGAGATCACAAGAACTTTTTTCCCTTCAAGGGCAAACCTCCAACAACCATGAAGGGGTTCCATTCCTTCGTACAGAACATACTTTGCCTTTGGGCAATAGAATCTCGCGAAATAGTTCTCCATATGGACGCCAGAGACGCCAAGATAATCCGTCTCTTTCAATAAAGAAAGAAGTTCATCCCCATAACGCTTTAACGCCACGTCATCCGTCGGGAAATAACCGGCGTTCTGTTTCATCGAGGAACGAACGAGATCCTTGTACGTTTTCTTGAAGCCGAGTTCGATCTTCTCGTGATTGTTTAGCGCGGAAAGCTCGGTCGCGCCGAAGCGAATCGCCGCAAAAGGCTTATTAGATAAAAGGGCGCTTTCCAAGGTTTGGTCCGTTGTTTCTAACGACAAAGGAAGCCCACGGAACTTCTTCCGAATCGGCAAGATACGAAAAAGCTTATAGCCCAAAACCTTTGGAACGTTCGATAAGAAATAGCAAAGATAGCTAACGCGATTCCGTTTCATTTTTTTCTCGGTTCAAAACCTTAAGACGATGTTTTCCATAAAGGCCCAATAACCCAGCAAGCAAAAAGAAGACCGCCAGGGAGGCCGATAAAATGGTGACGATTGGGTAGACATCAGGCAAAAGCCCTTGTCTCATCAACACAAAAAAGATCAAAGCACAAGCGCTGCTTAATCCAAAGCCAACCCAGGCAAGGCGCTTGGACGTATCAACGTAGACCGTCCAAAAGTGAAGGGCTTTCTCTTTTTCCATAGGAAAAGCATACACCAAGAATAGAGATGCCTCTAGCGTTAACTAGGGGCGAGAGTTCAATGTTTTTGTTTTGCGAGATACGCTTCGTAGGCTTCCGCCTGTTCATGGGCGCGTTTATAGGCCTTTTGTTGTTTCTCGATGAATTTCGTATTTTCGAAGTAATCGATGCCCATTGCCCGGCGAGCGCGCAGCGCGAAGGATCTTGCCTTGGCCTCGGCTTTCTTTGATCCTTCTTCAAGGATCGCGTAAACCGCGGGCAAATCCTTTTCGAGTTCATGACGTTTTTTACGGATTGGATCCAGCACGTCATTCAAGACAAAGGAGAGGAAACGCTTGACGGCGACATCCCCCAAACCGCCTTGACGATACTTCTCTTCCATTTCTTCAAGGGAGGCAAAGCCCGTATCGTAGGTTTTGAAGTGCTCGGGAGTCGCGAAGGCTTCCAAATATTGAAACACAGGGTTCCCTTCGGTGTGACCAGGGTCTTCGGGGCGGAGGTGCGTCGGATCGGTGAACATCGACATAACTTTCTTGTCGACGGTCTTCGCATCATCGGAAAGATAAATGCAATTCCCCAACGATTTGCTCATTTTTGCCTTGCCATCGGTTCCAGGAAGGCGACGGCAGGACTCATTCTTCGGAAGCATGATCTTCGGTTCGACGAAGACTTCCTTATAGGTCGAATTGAACTTATGGGCGATTTCTTGGGCTTGCTCTACCATTGGCATCTGATCTTCGCCCGCGGGAACAATCGTTGTTCCAAAAGCAAGGATGTCCGCGGCTTGAGAGATCGGATAGGTGAGGAAACCCGTGGGGATCGAATCCCCAAAGGCGCGCATCCCAAGCTCGCTTTTGACCGTGGGATTGCGAATCAAGCGCGCATAGGTGACAAGGTCCATGAAATAACAGGTGAACTCAAAAAGTTCCGGCACGCGGGACTGCAAGAAAATCGTGACTTTATTCGGATCGATGCCACAAGAAAGATAATCCAAGGCGACTTCGATGACGTTGTCGCGCACCTTTTGGATGTTGCCTGCGTTATCGGTCAACGCCTGAGTATCCGCGATCATGATATAGAGTTCATCGAACCCTCCCTGATTTTGGAGGGCGACACGTTCTCGAAGGGATCCAACGTAATGCCCGATGTGCAACCTGCCCGTGGGGCGATCCCCGGTTAGCATGACCTCGGGGATGGTTTTCTTTTGTTCTTCCATTGTTTTTCCGACCTTATGGGACGCATTTTAGCACACCGCGCAAAAACTTCGCGCGCGAGTTCATTAATACATTGTAAAATAACCCCATGAGTCGTTATTTCGAAGTCGTTAAAGGGTACGATCCTAATTCTGTTCGTTTACCAACAAGGGCAAGCGCTTCTTCCGCGGGGTACGATCTCCGCTCGTTGACCGAAGGAGATATCGCTCCCGGAGAAACCAAGATTTTTCCTACTGGTTTAAAAGCTAAGATGAATTCTAACGAGGTATTGATCGTCACGATCCGTAGTTCTTTGGGGATTAAGAGGCATTTAAGCCTCGCGAATGGGATCGGCATCATCGACGCGGATTATTTTGGCAACGAATCAAATGATGGCGAAATCCTTGTCGCCATTCATAACCACGGCCAAAGCCTTGCCCACATCCAAAAAGGCGAACGCATCGCGCAAGGCATCTTTTTGAATTATCTTACGACCGATGAAGACAAAACGGATGGCACCCGTTCTGGAGGCATCGGATCTTCAGGCACTTATTGATCCATCCTATCTTCTTGTTCGTCCATGATCTTTTTGATCTCGCGATTTTTCTTTCTGCGCTTGCTGGTTTCCGAAAAATAGAAATCGCGAAGCCTTGTAATCATCCCTTTGATCTTTTCCTGTTCTTCGGGGGTGTATTGACGAAGCACGGTCGGGGAGAAAATCACGTCCATCAAGCCAAACATCGTGAGTTCATAGACGTTGTTACGACGTGAGAATACCTGAAATAGGAATTTCCAAAGGAGCTTTTTATCGTCATCGCTCATGGTTGCGAGCCAGTCCGCCATCACCTTGACGTTCGTTTTGCTCGATTCGCTTCTACCATCCGCAGCAACAAATGCCGGCATGTCTTTTCTTACTTGCCAATAGAAGGGGTCGTGGCCGCCAAAAAGCAAGCCCGTTGAATCTACGATCTTTGTTTCGGGCAGTACATTGAACATCATGCCAATGATGTCGTTCTTCGTAATGTATTTCGCAAGTTTCGGATGCATCCTTGGATAGCAAGAGTATTCCGTTCCCTTCTTGCGAAACCCAGGACCATCAAAAGAATAAACGCGAATCATCCTCTTTTGCAGAGATTCTTCCGAATTCAACGCGGAATACATCGCAAGGTTCCCGCCTTTGCTATGGCCGCCAACGTAGAAACGTTCGGGAAGGTATTCTTGAACGAAGGCGAGGTAGGCAACCGCTTGCTGTTGAGCGAGAATCTTTTCTTGGAACGACAGAATGAAGTCTTCTTGCCAACCAAGCATTGAGGTATCGGTCCCGCGGAAGGCAACAAACGCAGCCCCGTTAGGAAGAAAGATGGTCATCGCAAAGAACTGGTTGATGTTCTCTTTGCTGAAAACGTTCAAACAAAGCCCTACTTTGCAATCACGGAAGCGTTTGGAACGCCGCATTAAGAGAACCATATTGATGTTGAAGACAGCGTCCACCGAACCGCGGTAAAAGGCGAAAGGATCTCCAATATTAATATCTTTCAAAGCCACAGGAGGAAGGCCTGGGTTATCTGTCGTCGGAGAGACCAAGTGGAAGTTGATGTAGGAGAGTTCGGAGAAAATCAAAGCATCGACTTCGTTGAAGGGCAATTCTTCAAAGGTCTGCTTCCCGTATCGTCGAATATAGCCGTTGATGTTCATCGTTTATCCTCTATTTTCATTATAAGATAAAGGAAGAATAGCACGCGAAAAAAGAAGAAAAGCACGGCCTTTTCGGACCGTGCATTCAAGTTTCCGTTGGTGGAGCATAGCGGGATCGAACCGCCGACCTCGTCCTTGCGAAGGACGCGCTCTCCCAGCTGAGCTAATGCCCCACGGCTTGGTTATTATAGCCAAACCACATTCCAGTTCAAGAAAAACCGTACATTGATCCTATAAAACAATTGAGGATTTCTCTTCGTCCCTAGTAGAATAGAAAAGCACTATGAAACAACTTCTCTTCTGTATCCTAGACAACAACCCCAAAGCCGCCCATTTGCTTCGTTCTCTTTCCAAAGACGGCTACAACGGCACGGTCATGAACACCGTCGGAATGCATCACGTCTTGCCGGATATTCATGGACACGGAACCGCGATCAGTCTTTCCTCGATGGTCGATGACTTGCCCGAAGGGAACATCACTCTCTTCATCATCATCGATGAAGATAAGTTGGGAGGCTTGAAAGAACGCATCCGCGAGCTCACGAATCGCTTCGAAGATATCCCCGGTGGAATGTTCGTCCTCCCTCTTTCTTCCGTCGAAGGAAACCTATAATTCTTACGGCAAAGCAAGTCTTGTTTGAAATCCTTCTTCATACGTTCTATAATCCTTCCCGCGCAAGAAGACGCACTTGCGTATGTCGGGACGTAGCACAGCTTGGTAGTGCGCCTGGTTCGGGACCAGGAGGTCGCGGGTTCGAACCCCGCCGTTCCGACCATTTTTTCTACCTGTCTCCGTAGCTCAGCTGGATAGAGCACTTCCCTCCTAAGGAAGGGGTCAGGCGTTCGAATCGCCTCGGGGACGCCATAATTACGAAAGAACCGATCGCCATCCAGCGGTCGGTTTTTCGTTTATCTAAGTCGGTTTTGCAAGTTTATAAATCAGAATAGCGTCAATTGATTCGTTTCGCTTAAGCCTTCTAAAACGCCTAAGCGATCCAATTCCGCGACATTCGTTGAAGAAAGCTTCGTCTCGCGAAGAAGCTGATCCTTGGACAAGAAGGGTCTTCCTTTTAAACGTTCGCGGGCTTCGACGACCGAGCGTCCGGCATTCTCGCCGAGGTTATCGATAACGACGAACGGAGGGATCAAGGCCTTGTTCTTCTCGTCAACGACGAACATCTTGGCGTCGCTGCGATAGAGGTCGAGGTTCGCGAAATGATAGCCGCGCTCGCACATCTCAAGCGCAATCAATAACGTCTTGAGGATACTCGTTTCCTTATTCGACAAGGGGTTGGAACGATCGTCGCGTCGCGCCCTCAATCCTTCGATTCTCGCGATGATGGCCTCTTCTCCTTTAATCATCGTTTCGATGTCGTAGGCATCGCTGCGGATCGAGAAGAAGACGGCATAGAATTGGAGCGGATAATAGAGTTTGAAATAAGCGACGCGAACCGCCATCATGACGTAAGCGGTAGCGTGTCCACGCGGGAAGAGGTATTTGATCTTTTTGCAGGATTCGATGTACCAATCCGGGACGTTGCACTTCTTCATGATCGGAACGTATTTGTCCGCGGCTTTAAGGAACAAGTTCTTGCCATGGCGCACGTCTTCCATGATTTTGAAGGCCATCCCGGGTTCAACGCCTTGGAGGATCAAATAGGACATGATATCGTCGCGGCATCCGATGACGCCGTTGATGTCGGTGACCCCATTCAAAATCAAGTCTTCGGCGTTGCCCGCCCAAACGTCGGTGCCATGGCTTAAGCCAGAGATGATCAAAAGGTCATTGAAGGTCTTTGGTTGTGCTTCGGACAACATTCGTTGGGCTAGCTCGGTACCGAATTCTGGAAGGGCCGAGGCGCCCGTAATGGAATTCAAATAATTGCGGTGGAGGTTTAATTCCTTCGGGGAAGTGAACAACGAGAGAACCCTCTTGTCATTCATAGGAATGTCTTCGATCTTCACGCCCGTCAAGTCGCGATAATAACGCATCGCCATCGGGTCAACGTGGCCAAGAATATCGAACTTCAAGAGTTCATCGTGCATCGAGCGATAATCGAAGTGGGTCGTAAGCCAACTCGATTCAAGATCGTCGGCAGGGTGCTGCACCGCGGTGAAGTCATAGATCGAACGATCCGCGGGAACGACAACGATGCCACCAGGGTGCTGGCCCGTCGTGCGCTTAACGCCTTGGCATTTTGACGCCAAATAGGCGATATAGGCGGGGTTGATCGAATCGACGGTTTTGCTGCTTCCTTGCGCGGCAAGCATATCTTCAAAGTAACCGCGAACATAACCATAAGCGGTTTTCTCGGCAACCGTTTCGATCGTACCGGCACGGAAGACGTTGCGCTCGCCCAAAAGAATGCGGGTGTAGTTATGGGCTTTCTTTTGGCTTTGATCTTCGAAGTTCAAATCGATGTCTGGGACTTTTTCGGCGGCGAAACCAAGGAAAGTTTCAAAGGGGATATTCTGTCCATCGATCTTCAAAGGCCTACCGCATTTTGGACAGACGCGATCTGGCAAGTCAAAGCCGGATTTATAGCCCTTCTTGAGGAAACTCACGCCATCATCGTCATCAAAGGAAAGATAATGGCAATGCGGGCAATAGTAATGAGGAGGCAAAGGATTGACCTCGGTGATGTTCGCCATGGTCGCCGCAATCGAAGAACCGACGGAACCACGGGATCCAACAATATAGTGCTCAGGCTCATCCGCGGCCATCTGGATCAATTTATGAGCGATGAAATAGGTAACGGCATAGCCGTGGCCAATGATACCTTCAAGTTCGCGATCCAAACGTTTCTTAACGAAATCAACCGCCGCCAAGACTTTCGGGTCATCGTCATAGGTATAGTCGAAAATTCGATGGAAATTGCCGTAGCAAAGGTCACGCAATTTATCGGCGGAATTGGGGATGTTCTCATTCGGCGGGAAGCACCCTGGAAGGACCGGCTGAATGTCCGCATCGATTTGATCGGCAACCCAATTCGAATTCTTGATAACGAACTCTTCCGCTTCTTGTTCGCTCGTCCATTCTTTGAAGCAATCGAGCATTTCTCTTGTGCTACGGAAATGCTGATCGGGATTTTCGAAGTTTCCGTGATACTTTCTCGAAGGCGGATTCAAGGGGTGGCTTCCACCGCCAATCGCCTTCGCGTTAATGTAAATATCGCGCAAAATCTTATCTTCTGGATTCAAATAATGGACGTCGCCCGTTGCGACAACGGGTTTGCCCGCAAGGCGCGCGGCATCCACGATATCGCGTAAAACGGTAATCAAATGTTCTTTGGAAGGAACGCGACCCATGTTGATCATATAGGAATAGTTCTCCAAAGGTTGGAGCTCGATGTAATCGTAGAACTTGATGGCGTCAACCAAGACGTCTTGCGATCTCGTCAACGCGATTTCCATGATTTCGGAGTTCAAACAGGCGCTGCCGACAAGAAGGTTCTTCCGATAGGCGTCGATCAACACACGAGGCGTCTTCGGCACACGGGAAAGATAGGTCGTATTGCCTTGGGTAATGATCTTGTAGAGGCTCTTCAACCCTTCCGTATTCTTCGCAAGAACGATCGAATGGTATTCGCGAAGGTTGCGGCAATAGAGGTTGAAGGCTTTCTTCATATCCTCAAGATGTTGATAAAGCAACGGCTTGGTTTTGATGTCCGTTTCTTCGGGATTTGGATCTTCGGCCCAACGACGGTATTCTTCGTGCGCTTCTTGAAACGAATCAAAATGCAGGCGGATATCGTCTTTTGGATGTTGGATGTGCCAGAAGCGAGTGAAATAGTGCATCGCCTTCACAAAACGAGCAAAGTTCCCTTCATCCGCGCTCTTGCGTTCAACGTCATCGATATCCGGAAGCTCAACTTGGAAATCCGAAAGATCTTCTAGGGTCATCCCAGGATAGAGGTTATCCAAGCGGCGGATGATCTCTTGCCAGCCTTCGCTAAGAGCGTTCGCGTCATAATCCGCGCGGTGAGCATCGCTTGCATCGTAGATTTGAAGTTCGAGGTTACGTAGCAAGGCGCCTTCGTTGTGGCGTCCCGCCATCGGGAATAAATAGTGGGATAAAGGCAAAGTATCGATCACCGGATTCTTCAACGGGGGATACCCTTCTCGTGCCAATGCCGCATTGATAAAACCGATATCGAAGGATGCGTTATGGGCGACCAAAATGTTATCGCCCAAGAATTCCATGATTTGCGGAAGCACCTCTTTAAAAGTTGGCTTGTCCGCAAGCATCTCATCCGTAATGTGGTTGACCGCGGTCGATTCAACCGGCATCTTCATCTCGGGGTTGATCAAGACGTCCATCCTCTTGACGACAACGCCGTTTTCAATGATCACGCCGCCAAATTCAATTAATCGGTCGTACCGAGCGGAAAGCCCCGTCGTTTCGGTATCGAACACACAGTAGCGAACGCCGCGAATCGGATCTTTCGTCGGATTGAATACGATATTCTGGTGAAGATCGAACATGTATAGCTCGCAACCATAAATCACCTTCAAAGGATCCTTCTTGTCCTTTTCTCTAGCGGTTTGTGCCGCAGGAAAAGACTGCAAAACCCCATGATCCGTTACGGCAATCGCCTTCATGCCCATGTTTTTCGCAAGTTTGTAATAGGCGCCAAAATCCGTAACGGCGTCCATCGTTGACATCTTGGTATGGAGATGGAGCTCAACGCGTTTTGTTTCAAGTTCGGGGTCATCCCCGCGCATTTCCAAAGGAGGCAGCGGATCCAAGAAATGGACCATGATCATCTTCTGTTTGGAGTAACGATCTAGATCAATCGCCCCGCGGACGCGGACGCGAGCACCAACCTTAATGCTATCGATAACTTCATCCGGAACCCTTCGTCCAGAGAAGCAGCGGACGTTGATCGCGTTGCTGGCATCGCCGATGCCGAAGACGCCCATCTTCCCACCCTTTTTCGTGGTACGGACATCCGCTTCGAAGACTTCGCCGCAAAAGTCGACGTTGCATAGACCAAAGGAGAAAATCTCATCGATCTTCTCCGCGACTTTGTAGTTGCCAACTTTGCGGACGCGAGCTTTGTTTCGCTCCTCCAACATGACCTTCAAATTGCGCTCTTCCATGCGGAGGATTTCTTCTTCGCCAAGCTGTTGGGCAGCCTTGAAATCGAGTTGGATGGCCTCGCGACCATTGATTTCTTCCTTCGCTGGTTCAGCCTCTTCAACGTTGGTTTCTTCGCTTGGCGCGCAGGTTTCATCGACGTTCTCTACCGGAACAAAATTTTGTTCTTCCAAGGTAACCGGGGCAGCCGCTTCTTCTTTGATCGTTTCGATTTCAATCGAAGATGGATATTGAATCGTTTTCAAGAAATCGCGAAGATCGTGCAGTTCTTTTTCTTGTTTTTCGCGTTCTTCTTCCTTGATGAAAGCGACGACTTTCCCGTCTTTGATTTCGATCTTCAAGCCTTCTTTTCCAGGCCAGAAGGTCAAATCGTGGGCAGAAATCGCATCAAGAACATTCTCTGGGGCAATCTCGCTTTCGTAGGAAAAGCGCATCGAATAAGGGTAATGGATGTTGGAAAGACCATTGAGGAAAACCATGAGGTCGTTGACTTCCCATGGGGTTTCCTTGGTAAAGAACATGTCGACTTGTTCGCGTTTGGCAGGGTTCCTACCAACAAGGGTGAAATCCAAATCAAAAGCATCCGCATCTTCGATACCGATGGAATGCAGGAAATTGACAATTTTTCTGCTTGCCATAGCACCCTCCTCCAAATTACAAGAACAAAGCAATCACGTCTTTGATCGTCACCGCAAGGAACAGCAAGCCGAGCAAGGTGAAACCAATGATCGTGGCGATCGTTTGAACCTTCTGGGGCATTTTCTTCCGCGTGATGGCTTCAAAGCCCGTCACAAAAAGTTGCCACCCATCAAGCCCAGGGAAGGGGAGCAAATTAAAGAAGGCGAGGTTAATTGAAAGCAAACCGGCGAAATAGAAGATATAGCCAACGCCACCGAGCGCCTCGATCTGAGGCAAGGCGGAAGTCATGCCGATGGGGCCGGAAATATTGGAGAATCCTCCCGGCGTAAAGAGGCTACCGAAACCTTTGACGATCGCGCCGCAGGCATCCGGGACATCCTTGGCCCATTGTGCCCAAGCGCCATTCCAATCGTTATGCTCGGAAATGACCTCCATCCTCGCGCCATTGGAAACCAATTTCTTCTCTTGGAAGGTTAACTTCGTCGGCACGGTCAACGACGCTTCAAAGAAGGCCTTGGAATAGGATTCTCTTGAAATCCCTTCTTCCGTGCGCAACGCCCTAGCCGGGAACAAGCGAAGTTCCATATCTACATAAGATCCCTCTTCCGTGAATTGGAACGACTCAACGGTAAAATCAGGATAAGCCGTAATCCCAATCGTTTGATAGACATCTTCCACGGCCTCTTTCGACGCGGGATAGAAGGCAATGGAATCGCCGATGTCGCGTTCCTTCGTCAACGTACGAGGCATATAAATCGCAACATACGAGGCGCCACCCATGTAAGGCGAACCATCTTTGCCGAAAATCTTCACGTTCGAATCAAGGACGAAACAATAGTTCTTCTCGGTAGTGACCCCGGGGAGCGCTAAGTAATAATCTTCCTTCGCGAATTCAGGATTCTTATTCGTTTCAATGTAATCCAAAACGGTATCCGCGTAAGAAAGCGGCGCATAATTGAGCTCAACCGTCTCGTTTTCGCTAATGGAGACCGCTCCGCCATAGGCGGTATAGAATTTCGGGAAGGCAATGTCCGAGATGAAAATCAGGATCAAGCCAAGAATGAAATTCATCGTAACGCCCGCAACGAGGACAACCGCTTTCTTGCCTTTGTTGATCGCGTTCAACGAGCGTTTCGCGTCAGGTTCGATTTCGCCTTCCGGCACCGCGCCTGCTTCTCCGTACATGGAAACATAACCGCCTAGCGGGATCGCACGAATCGAGAAATAGGTTTCCCCTCCTTTGCGACGGACATGCAAAAGCTTTGGGCCAAAGCCGATCGAATATTCGAAGCAATAGACTTTGAACATCTTAGCGGCGGCCAAATGCCCTGCTTCGTGGATGGAAATAAGAATGCCAAGAATGACGATCATGATCAAAATGTAAAGAAAGGTTTCCAACATAGCTTATCCTCCAATTTTCGCTTCAATGAAGGCGCGCGATTCTTTATCCGCGCGGATCAATTCTTCCAAAGATGGGTTGTCGATGCAAGGCAAGCACTCCACCGCCTCTTCGACAAGATCATCGATGGACAAGAACGATGTCCTTCCTTCAAGGAAGGCATAGACCGCGGCTTCGTTCGCCCCATTGAGCACCGCGCGGCTTGTCCCGCCTTTTTCAAATGCCTCCAAGGCAATGCCAGGAGCGCGATATCGCTTTGGGTCGAATTCATAGAAATGGAACGGCGCGAGTGCACCAAGAGATTTCACGTGTTTCAATTCGTAAGCGAGGTTGCCTTCATAAAGCGCATAGGCGATCGGCCCATGCATATCCGGCGCGGATACATCCGCCAAATAGGTTCCATCTTTCAACAAAAGCAAGGAATGAACGTGAGATTCTGGATGCATGAGGATCTTCGTCTTTTCGAGCGGGAAATCGAAGAGAACTTTGGCTTCAATGACCTCGAAACCCTTATTCATCATCGTCGCCGAATCGATCGTGATCTTCGCGCCCATCGACCAGGTCGGATGCTTCAAAGCATCATTTGGGGTAACGCCCTCCAGTTCTTCCCGCCTTTTATCGCGGAAAGATCCTCCGGATGCCGTGATCAAGAGTTCTTCAACCTGATCTCTAGGGACGGCGCGGAGAAGCTTCGCGATGGCAACATGCTCTGAATCGATCGGATAAAGTTCTCCCTTTCCCTTTGCAAGAAGGTCGCGGATGAGATCTCCGCCAACCACCAGGGATTCTTTGTTTGCCAAAGCAAGGATCTTACCACATTCCAAAGCGCGAACCGAAGGGCAAAGACCAGCGAAACCGACCAAAGCGTTTTCCACCATGTCGCAGTCGCTTTCCTCGATAAGGGACAAAAGCCCTTCGTCCCCAAAGTACCAGTGCTTCTTAGGATAGATGTTCTTCAACCGAAGATAATCTTCTTTACGCTGCACGCAGACGAAAGAAACCGATGGAAAATCTAAGAAAATCTTTTCAAGCTTTTCCACTCGTTTTCCAACGGATACGCCTACAAGAAGGAAATGTTCTTTATCTTGAGCAAAAAGATCGAGGCTTTGCGTCCCAATCGAACCGCTCGCCCCCAATAACGTCACCTTTCTCATGCGAAGAAATTCCAATTCGTCGTCGAGAAAACGGCAAAGATCGAGGCGTAAGTGCTCGTAAAGATCAAAGAATCGAAGCGATCAAGAATACCCCCATGAGCGCCTAACACGCGACCATAATCCTTGAATCCAAAGTGGCGCTTAACCGTGGAGAAGGTGAAGTCGCCCAAATTCGCGATCAAGGGAATCGTGAAGCTAAGCGGAAGCAAGAAAGCCAAGGCAACGGGGTTTTTGAAGACGGAGAATCCCGGCAAGATCGGGGCGCCAACGCCTTCCATCAACAAGGCAAATCCAAAACCGACAAGCCCACCAAGGACAATGCCGCCGATGAAGCCTTCCCAGGTCTTGTTCGGCGAGATGCGCGGATTGATGTGGTGCTTTCCGAAAAGCACGCCGACGAAGTAGGCAAACACATCGTTCAAACAAGTAGTAATCACAACATAGAACAAGAAAGTCGAAGACTCTCCAAAACGGAAGAGGGAACTTGTCGCGTCCACACCTTCCAAAGGAATCGCAAAGGGGTAATAGCGAAGGAAGAGCATCGCTTGGAACCCAACGCCCAAAAGGAAGGTCATCAAAAAGAAATACATCACGTCATTCCACGTGAAGTCTTCATGAAGGATCGCCCAAAGGCAATAAATGGCCAAAGCAAAAGCCATCCCGTAAATGGAGATGGAAAGATGATGGAAATGGGTTTCTAACGAGAAGGCGAAGGATGCTGTTGGATCGATTTGAACGTCCTTTTGGTATTGCAGGAAATTCTGAACATTGAACTTCAGCAAGAACCAATAGACGTAGGAAAATACGATGAGGTAGGTGGCCACCCAAACATACCAGCGGTACTTCTTTTGCGGGGCCTTCATGATCTCGTAAACAGCGCAGACGAGGAAAAGCGTCATCAAGGCAAACCAAACCCAGCTGCCTAAGGCCGCCGAAGGAACACAGATGACAATAATCAGAATACCGAAGAGCACACGGTTAAGCATGTTCTTCTTTTTCTTCTCATCGAGCTGATTAACCTCGATGCGCGCGCCCTTTTTGCGTTTCGGTGTATTCTCACCCATTGATCAAGCCTCCATAACGTCTTTGACGCGTTTCGAATTCTTTTAAACAAGTTACAAACGCATCGCGACGGAAATCCGGCCACTTCACATCCGTGAAAACGAACTCGGCATAAGCGTTTTGATAAAGCAGGAAATTGGAAAGGCGTTGTTCCCCCGAAGTGCGGATCATCAGATCGATATCCGGCAATCCTGCGGTATATAGATACGATGCAAAAAGCGATTCATCGAGATCTTGCGCCGCTTTTTCACCCTTTTGCACGTCAAGTGCGAATTTCTTCGCCGCCCGAACAATGTCGTCGCGCCCGCCGTAGTTCAAACAGACGTTGATTGTCCAGGCGTTGTTGCCTTTCGTCCGTTCCATCGCTTCAAGGCAAACTTTCTTCGTCGATTCGCGGATGGGCGTAAGATCGCCGGAAATCATGATCTTCGTTCCGACGGAATCAAGGTAGTCGATTTCCTTTTGGAAAAACTCTTCGAGATAATCCATCAAATGGTCGATCTCTTCTTGTGGGCGGTTCCAATTCTCCGTGGAGAAGGCATAAAAGCTCATGACGTGGATATTGAATTCGCGGCACGCTTCATAGATTTCGATGATACGTTTGCAGGCCTCGTGATGGCCAAAATGCCGAGCAAGGCCACGGGCCTTCGCCCAACGCCCGTTTCCATCCATGATAAAGGCAACGTGGTCACACTTTTTTGTTAGCGAAAAACCTTTAATAGCCATATAAAATTATTATAGCGATTCAAGGGGATAGGTGCACCAAAAACCGCCCTGGAAAACAAGGGACTTCTTATGAATAAGAAAAACCGAACCCAATGCTTGGATTCGGCTTTAAAAGTTAATCCTTAGATCGACATGATCTCGTCTTGTTTGAACTTGACGATCTCATCGACTTTTTTGTTCGCGGCATCAACTTCCTTTTGAAGGTCTTCTTCAACGCGTTCCTTGTAATCATCGGACATCGTCTCGTCCTCTTTCAAAAGAGAAAGCGTATCGCGGCGGATATTGCGCACAGCAACTTTGGCCTCCTCGCCAAGGGCCTTGGCTTTCTTGGCGATTTCGCGACGGGTCTCTTCGGTCAACGCGGCAACGACAATGCGAATGCCATCGGCTTCGACTTGCGGATTGACGCCGAGGTTCGCCGCGGCAATGCCAGCAGCGACCGACTTGATGTCCTCTCTAGAATAGGGGCGGACATAAAGCTGACGGGGTTCCGGGCGGCTGATTTGGCAAAGGTCCACGATCGGCATCTTCTCGCCATAATAATCGCAAGTCACACCGTTCAACATCGCGGGGTTCGCTTGCCCGGAACGAAGCTTGTCCATTCCGATTTCGAGATTTTTAATCGCGTTTTGAAAGGAATTTTTCGCGTCAATAACATAATCGTCCATGGTTAATTCTCCTTTTTATTCGTCGATGACGGTCGTTCCGACATCGATTCCTGTTAAGACTTTTTCGAAGGAAGATGGGTCATCCATCGAGAAGACGCGAATGACTTTCTTCTTTCCTCCAAGCATCGCAGCCGCTCCAAGATCCATGACCGCGAGGTTCTTGGCGATCATTTCTTGAAGGGTGATCCGATCGATCTTCTTGGCGTCCGGGTTCTTCCTCGGATCAGAATCATAGACCCCGTCCACACCGTTTTTCGCCATGAGGATGGCATCCGCTCCAACTTCCAATGCACGCAAGGCAGCGCAGGAATCCGTGGTACAGTAGGGATTTCCCGTGCCTCCGGCGAAGATCACGACTCTTCCTTTTTCCAAATGATGAATCGCGCGTCTCCGATAATAAGGTTCGCAGACTTGAGGAACGTTGATCGCCGACATCACGCGGCAGGGCAAGCCACGTTCTTCGATCGCGCTTTGGATGGCGAGGGCATTGATTACGGTGCCAAGCATCCCCATGTAATCCGCCGTCGAAGGCTCGATGCGGATCTTGTCTGCCAAGCGGCCACGCCAGATGTTCCCGGCGCCAACCACGATGCCAACATCCACACCAAGGTTGCGAATCATCTCGACCGTGCTGCCGATCATTTGCAACTTGCCATGGTCCAAAATCGTGGAATCGGAGCTATCGGCAAGCGCTTCTCCTGAGAGTTTCAGGATAATGCGATGGTAAATGGGTTTCATAGTAAGGGTATCTTACGGCAAAGCAGGCCTAAAAGGAAGAATGAGCGCATCGCTCCATAGAAAAGAAAAGGCTCTCGGCCAACAGCCGAGAGCCTTAGGTTTAAGGATTTACTCCGCTTCAGCGGGTGCTTCGACGCCTTCGCCAACGAGGTAGCGGACGAAGGTAACGACCGAGGCGCCCTTTTCCTTAAGGTATTGACCGACGGTCAACTTTCCGTCCGGATCAAGCGCGTAGGGCTTGGATTCGAGACAGTTCTCGCCAAGGCGGGAATCAACCTTGCGTTGCGCGATCATCGCGCGAACGTTCTCAGGCTTCGCTTGGAGTTTCGGATCTTCGGCGACTTCCTTCTCGGCAAGAGCGAGCTCACGAGCACGCTCAGCGGCGGGAACATCGGCAAGGGTCAAGTATTCCGGAGCAGCGGAAGCAACGGTCATGGCAAGGCCACGGTTGCCTTCGCCAAGGTCTTTGGAGACGACGACGAGAGCAGCGATTTTGCCGTGCATGTGAATGTAGGAACCGAAGGCTTGGCCATCGCTCGCTTTCATGAGGGTGTAACGGCGAAGTTGGAACTTCTCGCCCATCGCGATGGTCGCTTCGGCCATGAGATCGGCGCAGAGGTCGTTGGCTTCTTCAACCGTCGCAGGTTCTTTCTCAAGACAGAGATCCAAACAATCGGCAACGAGCTTTTGGAACTTGTCGCTCGAAGAAACGAAGTCGGTCTCGCAGTTGATTTCGAGGATGATGGCTTTGTCGCCATCGATCTTGGTGAGGGCAAGGCCTTCAGCGGCAACGCGGCCAGCTTTTTTAACGGCTTTCGCGATGCCTTTTTCGCGGAGGACATCGATGGCTTTTTCGATATCGCAATCGGCCTCGATCAAGGCTTTCTTGCAATCCATCAAGCCAGCGCCCGTGCGATCACGGAGCACTTTGATTTGGTCAATGGACGGGACGGCCATTACTTCTCCTCCTTGGCTTCGGGCTCGGCCTTGGGGGCTTCGGCCTTCTTGGCAGCGGCTTCAGCGCGGCGGGCTTGGAAGCGGGCTTCGCGTTCGGCACGCATCTTGGCGTAGCGCTCTTCGCGGGCCTTGCGGGCGGCGCGGATGGCAGCGCGATGTTGTTCAGCGGCGATATCAGCAACGCGGATGGCATCAGCCATGGTCGCTTCTTCGCCTTCGTCCTTGGTGTAGGCGATTTGGGTCACGCCAGCACGGGCTTCGACGACAGCGTCGGCGAGAACGCCAACGATGAGCTTGATGGCGCTCGTGGCGTCATTGTTGGTCGGGATCGGGAAGTCGATGATTTCGGGATCGTCGTTGGTATCGCAGAGCGCGAAGACGGGGATGTTGAGTTTGTGGGCTTCCAAGGCAGCGGTCTTCTCAAGCGAAGGATCGGCGAGGACGATCGCTTGCGGGAGACGGCGCATTTCTTTCAAGCCGCCGAGGTTCTTTTCGAGTTTGGCGCATTCTTTGCGGAGAAGAGCAACTTCCTTCTTCGGAAGCTTGTCCCAGGTGCCGTCCGCTTGAGCGGCATCGAGATCGCGGAGACGCTTGATGCGGCTCGCGATGGTGCGCCAGTTGGTGAGCGTGCCGCCCAACCAACGGTTGGTGATGTAGAAGGAGCCAGAGCGGACCGCTTCGTCGATGACGATTTGTTGGGCCTGGGCTTTGGTGCCGACGAAGAGGACTTTTCCGCCCGCTTCAACGATGGCCTTTAGGGCTTCGTAGGCGAGGCTCGTGCGTTCGACGGTCTTGTTCAAGTCGATGAGGTAGATACCATTGCGGGCACCATAGATGTATTTGCCCATCTTCGGGTTCCAGCGGTGGGTTTGATGTCCGAAGTGGACACCGGCTTCCAAGCACTTCTTGATCGTGATGATCGGAGCGTTGGGATCGTGGAAGACTTCCGCCATGCTCGGCGCGGCGCTTTCGACCGGGGCCGCGGCTTCGGTCGCGACCGTTTCCTTGATTTCGTCACTCATTTTGGTGACCTCCATTTGTTTGTGCCTCCCCCGCTTCGAACCGCTGACCACCTCAACTGATTTTTAAGCCTGCTTCGGCCCAGGAGGAACACGGCGCGGAATCCACGGGGTGCGTATTGCTGCAAACGCAGCCCTGAAAGTATACACGCACGCATAGAGCGTAGCAAGCGCGTATTGAACACGTGTGAGAATCGACTATTTCTTGTCCCTTTTCGGGAAGGCTTTTTCGTATTCGTCTTGCAGATCTTTGGTCGTCAAATGGGTGTAGATTTGCGTCGTATTGATCGATTCGTGGCCCAACAATTCTTGAATTAAGCGCAAATCAGCGCCGTTATCGAGCAAGTGGGTGGCAAAGGTGTGCCGCAATTCGTGAGGGTGTAAGTCCAAAGAAAGCCCCGTTTTTTCTTCAATGCCATGAAGGATGTATTCAAGTCCTCGAACCGTCAATGGATTGCCTTTGGCGTTCAAAAAGAAGGCCCGAGTATTCCCACGTTTCATCGGATCTTTAATTCGAGCGAGGAGGTTGGGACGAAGCTCGGTTGCATATCGCTTCATCCAGGTTTCGGCGCTTTTGCCAAAGGGCACCAGGCGTTCCTTTTTCCCTTTGCCGTAAACGCGAATCACGCGATTGCGATAATCCATGGAGTGCGCGGAAAGCGAGACGAGCTCGGAAGCACGCATGCCCGAAGCATAAAGCAGTTCCAAGATCGCTTGATCGCGAACCATGAATTCATCTTCTCTTTCGGCGTTTTTTCTTAGCAACTCTCCTATTTGATCCAGGAAAAGAGCAACAGGGTATTTCGTTTCAACTTTAGGGGCGGAATAGCCTAGAAACGGGTTGTTCGGATATTCATCTGAGCGGCGCTCGCTTAAGTAGCGGTAGAAAAGACGGAGGGCAGAAAGTCGGCGCGAAAGCGTCCTTTTGCTCGTTCCTTGTTTCAACTGTTCCGCTAAAAAGGAAGTGATGATCCCATCATCCACCGCGTTCGAGGGAATCCCTTGCTCCGATAAGTAACGAAGAAATACTTGAACGTCATTCGCATAGCTTTTGACCGTCTGGCCAGAATAGTTCCTCGAAAACACCAACTGCTGGCTGAAAGGACGGACCAAAGACGCGAATTGTTCGTCAATCATGATCTACCTTCTCTTTGAATTCGCGAATGGATCTCAAGGCCTCATCGATGGTTTCTTGACGGTTCTCCTTCTTCGCGTTTGGAATCAAGGCCCAATTAGCGTTCATGGGAGAGAATGACGAAGAAGCGTGCAATAGATACGAAACCAAACCACCGCAAACCGAAAGACGAGGAACCTTGATGAAGGGCTTCCCTTCTTCCTTCCGGCTCGCATGGATCGCTGCGAGGATGCCCATCGCCGCGCTTTCGACATACCCTTCAACGCCAGAGAGCTGTCCGGCAACAAAGATATTCGGCGCGGCTTTCAAAGACAGATCATCGTTGAGAACCGAAGGCGCGACAAGATAAGAGTTTCGATGCATCAATCCAAAACGCAAAAACTCCGCGTTTTCCAAACCAGGAATCATCCGAAAAACACGCTTCTGTTCAGGATAAGTGAGGTTTGTTTGAAACCCCACGATGTTGTAATAATCGCCAAGTTTGGTGTCTTGTCGTAACTGTACCACCGCGTAGGGATTCGGGTGTTCCGGGCTTTCCAACCCAAAAGGTTTTAAAGGCCCATGACGAAGCGTTTCCATCCCGCGACTCGCGATCACTTCCACGGGAAGACAGCCTTCGAAATATTGGGTATCGAATTCGTGAAGCAAGGCTTTCTCGGCACATAAAAGTTCGCGGACAAAGGTGAAATATTCTTGTTTGGTAAAAGGACAATTAATATAAGCTTCATCCCCTTGTTCGTAACGGGACTTGCAATAGGCCTTGGAAAAATCGATGGAATCCTTTTTAACGATCGGCGCCGAAGCATCGAAAAAAGAATGGTTCTTCACCCCAACAAGGGAAACGATCGATTCCAAAAGTTTTGGACTTGTCAAAGGGCCCGTGGCGAGAATGACCGTTCGATTCGTTGGAAGGGAAGTTACTTCTTCGCGGTGAAGATGGAAATTTGGAAAAGAAGCCAAGCGCTCGGTGATATAACGAGCGAAGATCTCTCGATCCACGCTTAAAGCATTCCCAGAAGGGACCTTCGCTTGATCCGCGGCTTCCATCATCAGCGAGTGAAAAACGCGCATTTCCTCCTTCAATAGACCGCAAGCGTTATCCAAACGCTTAGACTTTAAGGAGTTGGAACAGACAAGTTCCCCAAGGTATTCGGTTTCATGCGCCCCGTCTTGATAGACCGGGCGAGCATCATAAAGATGGACTTCAAAACCTTTGTTTAGCAAATAATAGGCGGCTTCGGATCCAGCGAGACCCCCGCCGATCACGTCAATGCGCTTCATTCCTCGCCGTCCTTGGTTTTCTTATCGATCCATTCGTGGTAACGGCATCTTGGGAAGTTCGTGCAGCCAAGGAACTCGGCTTTCTTCCCTTGCTTGATCACCAAGTGTCCCGTTTTGCATTTGGGGCAGGGTTTCACGTAGTCCGCGTCGGTATAAATCTTCTTCGGTTTTGCCTCGGTTACCTTTCCATCCAAGGACTTGGTGAAACGGCATTTCGGGAAGCCGGAGCAGCCGATGAAGCGTTCGCCTTTTTTCGATTTTTTGTAAACCAATGGCTTGCCGCATTCCGGGCAAAGCTTGCCCGTCGGTTCATCGGGCTCGCGCTCGCTCTTGATGTAATGGCACTTCGGGAAGTTGCTGCACCCAACGAACTTGTCGCCTTTCTTGGATTTCTTATAAACCAAGGGGCTTCCGCATTCCGGGCAATTCTCCCCGGTATATTCTGGGGGAGTCTTGTATATCTTATCTTGAACCTTTTTGAAGTTTTCTTCGAAGGGAACGTAGAAATCATTCATCGTTTCCAAGAAGGTCGCTTCGCCGGTTTCAACGTTATCCAGCGTTGATTCCATCTTCGCGGTATAGGAAGTTGAAACGACGTCCGGGAAGTATTTCTTCAATACGGTCGTAACCAGCTTTCCGTTCTCCGTCGGGCTGAGAACGCCCTTCGCAGAAGAGACGTATTTCCGCTTCAAAAGAGTGTCGACAGTCGTCGCATAGGTGGACGGACGTCCAATGCCCTTTTCTTCCATAGCTTTGACGATGGAAGCCTCGTTATACAAGGGTTCAGGTCTTGTGAATCTCTGCTCCGGATCGATCTTGATGCGAGCAACCGGCATTCCCTCCTCAAGGTTTGGAAGAGAGGGTTCATCCGCTTCTTCAAACTCGCCATAAACCGCGGTAAAGCCAGGGAACAAAACGCGCGTTCCTTTGAGGGTGAATTCCAATCCATTGCCTTCCAAAATCGCGGTCGTGGTCTCCGTGCGCTTCGGCGCCATCAAGGAGGCCATGGCACGGCAATAGATCAAGCGATAGAGCTTTGCTTCTTCAGGAGAGACGTATTTTGCAACGATTTCAGGGGTACGATGGGTTCCCGTAGGACGAATGGCTTCGTGCGCATCTTGCACCGAATCCTTCTTTTTCCCAACGCGAATGCTCCCAACATAGTCTTCGCCCCAGCGTTCCTCGATATAGGGCTTCGCATGGTGATAGAAGAATTCTGGGCTGATGCGGATCGAATCGGTACGCATGTAGGTGATCAAACCAACATGCTCCCCGCCGATCGTTTGGCCTTCGTAAAGACGTTGGGCGATCGCCTGGGTACGGCTAGGCGAGAAATGGAATTTGTTGTAGGCCTCTTGTTGCATGGAAGAAGTCGTGAAAGGAGCGTTCGAAGAAACGTTCTTTTGGGACTTTACCACCGAACCGATGGTCAAGGTTTCTGGGATACGGGCCATAATGGCATCCGCTTCTTCTTTGGACTTGCAAGAGAAGGTTTTACCATCGATTTTCGTCAACGCCGCGGTATAGGTCTTTCCTTCAATCTTCACTTGAATATCGATGGTCCAATATTCCTCGGGGACGAAGGCATCGACCTTTGCCTGACGTTCGACGATCATGCCAAGCGTCGAACTTTGGACGCGGCCTGCGCTTTGGACGCCAACATAGCGTTGGAGCAAAGAGGATACTTTAAAACCAATGATGCGATCTTCCATGCGGCGCGCTTCTTGAGCGCGGACGAGGTTTTCATCAATGATTGAAGGCGATTGGATTGCTTCTAAGATCGCCGGCTTTGTGATTTCGTGGAAGCGAAGACGTTTCGTCGTTTCCACGGGCAACTTCAAAATCTGGGCCAAGTGCCAAGAAATCGCTTCTCCTTCGCGATCAGGGTCGGTCGCAAGATAGACTTCTTCAGCCTTGCTTGCCGCGCGGCTAAGTTCGGAGACGATTTTCTTTTTGCTCGGAGAAACAACGTAATCCGGTTTGAACTCCGCTTCAACGTCAATGCCCAAACCGCCTTTTCCGCGCGTAGAAAGATCGCGGATATGGCCTTGAGAAGCCATGACTTGAAAATCTTCGCCCAAGTATCGGCGGATGGTTTCACATTTTTTAGGAGACTCGACAATTACTAACTTCATAACGTTTCGCCCGAATGATAAGAACACTTATAGACCTTGTCAAAGGGAGAACCTTCTCTTTCCTTATATATAAATAAAGATATTATTTATAAAATTTCATTCGGTATTTTCTTCCTCTTTTTCCGATCGTGGATACCGCCCCGAAATCTCATAAATCACGTCATCCGCCGAGCAAATCAAGGCTGCGCCATCCTTGATCAATTGGTTGCACAAACTCTCTTCATCCGCATGGAAGGGAACGGCGCCGACATCTTTCCCCGCTTCCACGGCGCAGCCAATGGTGATGGTGGTTCCGCTGCGGTGCTTGGCTTCAACGACCACGCACATTTTGCTTACATAAGCAATGATCCGGTTGCGTTCAGGAAAATGGAAGGCATCAGGCCTTGTATCAAAAGGATATTCCGTAATCACAAGCCCATCCCTCTCGATCTTCTTTTGAAGCTCTCGGTTGCAGCTAGGATAGTTCACGTTAAGCCCGTTCCCTAAGACCGCGACGGCCTTGCCATACGGGGCGGCCGCTTCTAAGGCCGCGGCATCGATCCCTCTAGCAAGCCCAGAGACCACGACGTAACCCGCCTTCGCAAGCCCTTCGCCGAGGAGCCGAGCCATCTTCAGCCCGTATTCACTCGCCTCTCGGCTTCCGATGATCGCAACGCAGCGGCTTTCATCTTCAAGCAGGCTCAAGTTTCCCTTGTAAAACAAAACGAAAGGTGGTCTTGAACACTTCTTAAGGATATTCGGGTAATCTCGCCCATCCAACATCGTCACCGCGTTGGAAGGAAGGTTATCGTTTACGTTCCGAACCTCTTCAAGCTCCACCCGTTTCTTCTTTTTTATATGGTCATATATCGAATTCCAAACTCCTTCGTAATGGCACGATAGGTAAATCAACAATTCTCTGGCTGTCATGGACGTCGTCATTTTTCTGCCTCCGTTATAGTGATTCCCCAAAAAAATGAAAAACGGACCGAAAAATCGCTCCGAAAGAAGAAAGAAATGCGTCTATGCTTAGAAAAGCGTCAACTGCTTTTCGTAATATTTCTTGACGGGGCCGAAGGTTTTTCGATGAATCCCTTCCAACGGTCCATTCTTTTCCAATTCTTCCAAATGCAATTTCGTTCCGTAACCTTTATGGACGGAAAAACGATATTCAGGGTGCTCTTTCTCCAATTCTTCCATATAACGATCACGCGTGACCTTGGCAAGAATCGACGCTCCCGCGATACATAATGCCTTCGCATCGCCCTTGATCACGGGAACAACGGGCACGGAAAGATCCTTCAAGGGCATCGCGTCCGTCAGGATCAATTGATACGATGCCTTCAATTGGGAGATCGCCTCTTTCATCGCTTTTTGAGTCGCGGCGTAGATATTCAATTCATCGATCTCATCCGCGCTGGCAAAAGCGATCCCATATGCCAGTGCAGAACGTTTAACCTCATCGAAAAGGGCGTCGCGTTTCTTCGCGCTCAATTGTTTGGAATCGTTAATGTCCTCGTTTTGATAACCCTTAGGAAAGATCACCGCCGCGGCGCAAACAGGCCCTGCCAAAGGACCGCGCCCCGCTTCATCGACCCCAACGATCGCGGTGACCTCTTCGCTATAGAAATCTTTTTCAAAATCAAGCATGCGGAATTTCCAACGAAATGCTGCCCAAGATCCCGTCTTTGAATTCTTTGATCAAGGCATAGGCCGCCTTTTCTTCTGAAGGATTTGAGCCTTCTAGCAAAAGCCTTCGTTCGGCAATCAAGCGCAAAACCAAGCCAGAATCCATATTCGAAATATCTTCAATTCCGAATCGTTCATTCAGGGATTGCGGGTAATTTTCTTTCAGATAGCCGATTAACGCGATGGAAAGATCAATGGTTGGGAGGACTTCTTCTTTCATCGATCCAAGCAAGGCCAGGCGGATCGCTTGCGCCCCATCAGGATAGTTCATCGGAAGGATACCCGGGGTATCCAAGACGATGAAATCGTCGTTGAGCTTAATCCATTGCTCCGCGCGCGTAACGCCTGCCTTATTGCCAACCTTGGCTTTTTTCTTCGCCGCAAGATTGTTGATCAACGTGCTTTTCCCAACGTTAGGAATGCCGATGATCATGACGCGGATGGGCTGATGGATCATCCCGTAACGTTGTTCCTTTGCCCGTTTCTTCGCGACCAAGGGTTCCGCGGCATCCGAAAGGAGTTTTACGAAACGGTCCTTCTTCAAGTTTCCCGCGACCGCAGGGATGCCCTCTTCCTTAAAAAGTTCAATCCAAGCCTTGGTCACCAAAGGATCCGCGTAATCGCTTTTGGAAAGCAAAAGCAATACGGGCTTCCCGCCCGCTAGTTCTTTTAACAAAGGATTTTGACTTGAAAGAGGCGCGCGGCCATCGACGACCTCCACCAAAAGGTCCACAGACTTCACGAAACCGCGCATCTTCTCTAACGCCTTAGACATATGTCCAGGAAAGTAATGAATGTTCTGCTGCGCCATACTCAATGCCAATCCAAATGCAAATAATCCCAAGGCATGCGGATCTTGTCCAATTGGAACGCCGCCTGCATCTGCCCATCTTTCATGACGATCTCTCGCTTCGCCGTAATGAGATAGGCCTTGCCCATCAACATATAGTCTTTCACGGGTCCTTCTTCTCGCGAATCATCCGAATAAATATAGGATCCGCGATTATCGCCCATGAGGAAGTATTCATCGTCTTCAAGTTTCCACTCCTTCATGAGCTTGCCGCTTTTAAATCCAGCGTCTGGATATCGAAGGGCTCCAACATCCGGGAAATCTTCCGGCCCATAAAGCGGCTGCAAGACCGTTTCTTCGTCCCCCACGATGATCGTCGTCTTCCCCCAGGCGGGGTTGTAATCCAAAGAGTATTCTTCGACAACTTCCCAAGGATTCTCGCCGACCTTCTCCGTCTTTTGGCCAAGGTCGTCGATCTTGCGTTGCACTTTTTCAAAACGGATCGTCTCTCCTGGCAATCCAATCAGGCGCTTGATCTTCTGCTCTCGATGTGAAAACAAATTCCCCGAGGCATCAAAGTCGGAGGCGTAATACGTAATTAAGATGTCATAACGGGCCAGGGATTCTCTCCAATCCTTCCCTTCGCCGATCTTGCAATAGCCGAAATCGACGATGTCGCCCGCTTGATTCGCGCGATCATCCCACGTCAAGGGGCGATAACCATCGTTTGTCTTTCGCAATCCATCGTGGTTCAAGGTCGGATACATCGACATCCCATTAACAAAGAACGGAGAGTTGTAGGTGACATTCAAATAGGTGATGTTCGCCAAAACGGAAAGACTACCGACCGTCACGGTGACGATCGCGATGTCGATGAAAACCTTCGCCCACTTCGGAAGTTTTTTCTCTTTCGGAGGAAGCGGAGAGTCCGTTAATTTTCCGTTATCGTTGTCCATGGTTCCTACTAAGTAGGAATTATAGAAGCATCCCCGCCGTTTCTCAATCTACATAAAAAACCGCCCAGGTTTCCCTGAGCGGTTTGGTTCGTCACTTTGTAAAGAGTCTGGCTTATCGTTTTTCTTTGATGCGGGCAGCTTTGCCAGATAGCTTGCGCAAATAGGTGATCTTGTTGCGGCGGACTTTGCCACGGCGGACCACTTCAATCTTGGCGATCGAGGGGGCATTGACCGGGAAGGTGCGCTCAACACCGATACCAGCGGAGATCTTGCGGACGGTGAAGGTTTCCGAGATTCCACCACCGCGACGTTGAATGACAACGCCTTCGAAGACCTGGTTACGTTCCTTCTTGTTCTCGATGATGCGGACGTAGACCTTGACGGTGTCGCCGCTGGAGAAATCAGGAATATCTTGGCGAAGCTGACGGGCGGTGACTTCATTCACAAGGTTCATGTTCATGGTCGTTTTCCTCCTTCAGCATTAGGGTTCTCTTCAGGTTCATTCATCCGTGACGTGGATCAGCGGAGCCTGCGTAGCGTGTTTCCACGCGTGCATTATCATACGCAAGGTAAGAAGGAGACGCAAGCACATCTTGAAGGTGTTAAGTAAAAATACTTGACAAGGCATTTTCCTTTTACTAAAGTATGCCCCGTTAAAGGAGAAAAGAACCATGTCCGTTAAACTCAGACTTACCCGCATCGGCCGCCACGAAGATCCCTTCTACCGCATTGTCGCCGCGGATTCCCATTTCGCCCGCGATGGCCGTTTCATTGAACAAATCGGCACCTACGATCCTGCCGAAGGCGTCGAAAAAGCGACCATCAACGAAGAGCTCGCTCTCAAGTGGCTCAACAACGGTGCCATCCCGTCGGATTCCGTTCGCGCCATGCTCACCCGCAAGGGCATCATGACCAAATACGCCGACAGCAAGAAAAAGAAGGCCTCGAAATAATGGAACGCGATTACGCCGCCATCCTCCTTCCGCTGATTAAGCCGCTCGTCCACAATCCGGATGTCGTGATTGTGCGCGAATTGCCCGGCGCGACCAAGAGGGATGTCACGATCGTGATCATCGGCGACGATGACGACACCGCCCGCCTTATTGGAAAGCGCGGCAGCGTCGCCAACGCACTTCGCGAAGTCATCGGCATCGCGTCGAAGGCTGATGAGACCAATCAGCACATCCATTTGAAATTCGAAAGCCTCAGCGAAGGCAGCAACGAGGACGACGGGGAGTAATTCCCGCCGTTTCTTTTTATGGACTACATTACCATTGCGACACTCGCCAAACCCTTTGGGCTAAAAGGCGAAATCTACGCTTATTCCTTGACGGAGTTCCCCGAGGAACGTTTCAAAAAAGGACAAAGGGTTTTCGCATCCAGCAAAAACGCCGAACCCCTTCCCTTGACGATCAAATCCTGCCGCTATAAAGGCGATCAATTGATCCTTTCCTTCGAGGAAATCACGTCGATTGAAGGCGTGGAAGGTCTTAAAGGCATGACCCTCGATATGGACAAAGAGGAAGCCACGCTTCCTGAAGGCTACTTCCGTTTCTCCGACTTGATGGAATGTTCCGTCTACGATGAGCAAGGAAACCTTTTGGGGAAAGTAGAAAGCCTTACTTCTTATTCTCCGACGAAGAACTTGAAGATCAAGAAAGCCAGCGACGGCAAATGCTTCTACGTCCCCTTCATTGACGCTTATGTTCCTAAAGTCGATCTAAAAAGGAAGGAAATCGTCCTTCACGTCGTCGAGGGGATGCTATGAACATCACGATCCTCACCCTCTTCCCCGAAATGTTCGAAGGCTTCAAAACCAATTCGATCATGAAGAGGGCCTTAGGCAAAGGGGTCGCGACGATCAACGTCGTCAATATTCGCGACTATACGAAAGACAAATACGGAAGGACGGATACGCCTCCGATCGGTGGAGGGGCGGGATTAATCGAAAAATGTCAACCCATCGTCGATGCCTTGAAGGCCAACAAAAAAGAAGGGTCTCACGTGATCCTCATGTCACCTCGCGGAGAAACCTATTCTCAAAAGAAGGCTGAAAGCTACGCAAAACTCGATGATCTCATCATTATCTGCGGGCATTACGAAGGAATCGATGAACGCGTCAATTCCTATGTCGATGAATTGATCTCCATTGGGGATTACGTCTTGACCGGAGGCGAAATCCCTGCGATGGGCATCGCGGATTCCGTGATCCGCCTCCTCGATGGGGCGATCACCGCCGACTCCTTGAAAGATGAATCCTTCAATAACGATCTATTGGAATACCCCCAATACACCGAGCCTTACGAATACGATGGCCAAATGGTTCCCGACATCCTCTATAGTGGAAACCATACGGCGATCGATAAATGGAGAAGGAAACAAAGCCTGCTTCTCACCAAGAAGCATCGCCCTGACCTCTTCGAGAAGCTCACGCTTTCAAAAGCAGACCTCAAACTTCTTAAAGAAGCCGAGATCGACGAAACCCCGAAATGGGAACTCGATGCCTTGGAGAAAGGCAAGAAGTTCATTCACAATTCCTAACAACGAAACGAGGCCATTCGCCTCGTTTTTTCATAAAAAAAAGACCCCGGGATCGAGGTCTTTGGATCGATGGATCTTACTTCGCGAAGAAGTTGCTATTGGCTTGCTCGCGGATCTCTTGGCTCACCGAGAAGGGAATACGAGTGGTGTAACCCGCCTTCGCAGCGACGATGCGATACGTCGGCCAGCGATAGATGATGCTGTTCCATTCAAGAACCGTATCATTGTAGGCTTCGCGCGCCGCGGTGATTTCGCGTTGCGTGTAGTTGTTCTGCTGCATCGCATTTTGGATGTCGGCGTGCGCCTTCAAATCCGGATAGGCTTCCAAAGCGATGTTGATCGAGCGTTCGGCGAGATCAAGCTTGTGGGCAACTTCGTTGCGCTGCTCATCGGAGAAGTTTCCGGAGCGATACTTCGCGATATCGGCGAAGGTTTCACGATCCAATTTTATGGACTTCTCAAGCAAGCTCGCCGTGTTTTGAAGAATGTTCACGCGGTTGAGCAAGAAGTTGTCGACCGTCGAAGCATCGTGTTGGATCTTTTGCTGCAACATCTGAAGATGGCTTCTCGCGTTGATCTTCATGATCGCGAAAATAATTCCAGGGATAATTAGAGGGAACCACATGAACACCTGGAAAACGGTGCTGCGCCAATCGGTCGTAACGGGAAGCGATTTTTCGATCACACGAATATCGCGACCAGACTCGTTGACGGGGTCTCTCGTTTCGTCTAATTCATTTGCCATAATGCAAACCTCCTTATCGGGTCAGTTTATTTTAGTACATAACCCCAAGGGTTAAAAGGAAGAGTTCGCGTCTCAATAAACTTAAGACTCCGAAGCAAAGGCCATTACGCTTCCAAATCCTTCCGTTTTGCACACTTTTTGGCTTATCATTCCTTGTTTTGCGCCATTCTTGCAAAGCAAAGCAAACCACGTTCGAAATGGCTCGGGCCGTCATTTACAAGCTCACGGATTCTTTCGTTTAAGCCTTCCGCATACGAAGTTTGGGTATCGTTCGTATCCGTCACGCCGACTTCTTGCTCCGCTTCAACATAATCGTATTGTGTCCAAGGAACGGGGATGGAATGCAGTTTGCCATCGCCTCCGCGCTGCTGAACATAATCGATTCTTGGGGTGGTCTTATAGGAATAAGCGTGGACCTTCAAATGGTCTTCTTCCCCTTCTTTGGAGGCATTCATGACCTTGAGGATCAGCGGAAGATCAGGATCGGCTTCTTCCGGGCGGAAATAGCTTGGCGAGATCCCGTTGATCATAACTTCGTGCTCATAGTTCGAGAAATGGCTCGTTGGGTCTTCGCCATAGATATATTCTTCAGGCATGTGCGATTGATAAAGGGGAATAGAAAGCAAGGGCGCCAAATCGAAATAGAGGCCCTGCACGTAGTCCGCGCAATAGGAAACGAAATTCTGACGGGCAAGGTTGATATCAAAGGTAGCGAAGGCACGCGGATCCGCGTCGTAATTGAACCGCTGCGAATGCGACGAAGAAACGATGTTCAACACGCCGTTCTTCCGTTGGGAGAAATCGTCCCCGTAAGGTTCTTTGTTCATCAATAGATCAAGAACGTTCTTCATCGCCAAAGGCGTATAAAGAAGGCGGAATTCGACTTCGTTGTCGCGGTTTGTCGCACCAAATAGAGAATCAAAGGCGTTGTTCCCCGTCATCGTAAAGTTCGTCGTCGGATCGTTGTCCATCAAGTCGGCCTTCGCCTTCTTTTGAAGCTCTTTCGTCTTCTTCTTCACATAACGCTCGACTTCGTTCTTTTGCTCGGTGTTGAGTTTCACCGGGCTGCGCGAGAAATGAAGATTCGGTGCGGCTTCGTTGCCATAAAGCATGTAAGTATCGGTGTAATACCCTGGGCCTTCATGGTAAACGGTCGCATAAAGCGTTTCGGTCTTCGTGACCGTGTGGGTACCATTTGAATCGCGATAAGTTTCCGTCCAACTGATGGTTAAAGAACCGTGATATGCGATATCCCTGATGCGACAATTGAGCTCGCGGACCAAAGCGAAAGGATTACCTTGGATATTCCCGGAGACCACGCCAAGAACAGACGTGTCTTCTCCTAAATCTTTTGGGAAGCCGAATTTCTCGACAAGATAGTTGAATCTTCCCGCGGAGAAATAGCGGTCAATGTCCAAAATCGGGGTGACTTTTTTCAAGATCGTCGCCGGCATGTTCCAATCGTAAAGACGGTTCAAGCGTTCCATTCGGAGCCAGCAAAGGGTTTTTTTCGCCTTCTCGTCTTGTTCAAGTTTCTTCAAGATATCTTCGGAGCTCTTCAGTTTTTTATTGATTGAGGCGCAGATCAAAACGATCATGCCGATGCCTGCCAATAGGCAAAGGATAAAACCGACTAAGAAGCCAACGCCTTGGTTCGCGATATAAACGAAAAGGAAGATGAGCGAAACGACGAAGAAGAGCGCGCACATCACGATACAGAACGTGCGACCCGCTTTTTGAGAGTTTAATATCTTTGAGGCTTCTTTGGCTTTCTTTTGCGCCTCGTAATAGACTCTCGCGTCTTCCTTTGCCCCTTCTTCGTCGACGCCGCTTTCCTTCAAGAGTTCATTGAATTTCTCGTTCGCGGCCTCGCGATAGGCGTCTTTCAAGACCTCGTTATAGTATTTCCGAGGTTCGTAAATGGCTTCTTTGATTTCCGGCATGTCAGTTCCCCCAAGGCCCTTTCATGCCTCCCGGCATACGTCCCGTCTTCTGGTAGTTCTTCATCTGCTTCATCATCTCTTTTGATTGCTCGTATTTGCGAATCACGCGATTGACGTCCGCATTCGTCTTGCCCGAGCCTTTCGCGATGCGATTTTTATGCGAGAAGCGAAGGATTTCAGGGTGTTTCCGTTCGTAAGGCGTCATCGATTGGATGACCGCTTCAAAGGTTTTCATTTCCTGTTCGGCCTTTTCTTGTTGCTCGTCCGTAATCTTAGGCATGCCCGGGATCATCTTGAGCAAGGATCGCATCGGCCCCATCTTTTGGACCTGTTTCATCTGACGGAGCATGTCTTCCAAGGTGAAGTCGCCATCGAGAAGCTTTCTCGCATCTTTCTCAGCTTGCTTCTCATCGATCGTTTCCTTGGCTTTTTCAACAAGCGTAACAACATCGCCCATCCCAAGGATGCGATCCGCCATACGATCCGGATAGAAAGGCTCTAGATCGCTGACCTTTTCGCCAACGCCAGAGAACTTAATGGGAAGACCCGTCAAATACTTAATGGACAAAGCGGCACCGCCGCGGGCATCGCCGTCCAAACGGGACATGATGACGCCCGTCAAATGGAGATCGCGATTAAAGGCATTCGCAACATTGACCGCGTCTTGGCCAGCGGCGGCATCCACCAAAAGCAACGCTTCTTCCGGGTGGATCTCGTGATTGATGTTGCGCAGCTCTTCCATCAAGCCTTCATCGATTTGAAGACGACCCGCGGTATCCAAGATCAAGACGTCATAATGCTCTGCTAACGCCTTTTCCTTCGCTTTTCTAGCAATAACCATAGGGTTTTCTTTGTTTCCAAGCGAAAAGAAATCCGCGCTTGTTTTGCCGATCACGGCTTCCAACTGCTCGATCGCACCGGGACGATAGACGTCAAGCGCCGCGACAAGAACCTTTTTCTTGTTCTTGTCCGCGAGCAAGTAGCTTAGCTTTCCCGCGGTCGTCGTTTTGCCCGTGCCTTGAAGACCAAGCAAAAGGATCGAAGTCAAACCACCTTTGTTGTAGTTGACCTCACATTGATCTTCACCTAAAAGCTCTTGGATCTCGTCATGGACAATCTTGACGATCATCTGGGAGGGGTTGACCTTGTGATAGACGTCTTGCCCCATGGCCTTCTCTTTGACATCGTTGGTAAAAGATTTGACGATCTTGAAATTAACGTCGGCCTCCAAAAGGGCGACGCGAATCTCTTTGAGCATGTCGTCCATGTTCTTCTCGCTGAGGGTCGCGTTGCCGCGAAGCTTCTTGAAGATGTTCTCGAATTTGTTGCTTAAGGATTCAAATGCCATGGGTAATCTCCTCGTTTAGCGCGCGATATTGCTCGGCTTGTTCTTCTTTGGGCAAGAGGGCGATCGCTTCCGCCTTTGCCTTCCATTGTTTCTTCTTCTCGACGAAACGGAGCTTTCGTTCGTAGTCTTCTAGTTTGGCGATCGTCTTTTTCAACGTGTCATTCACCGCGGCGCGGGACGTGCCTTTTTCTTCCGAAATCTCGGACAAAGAAAGGTCATAACGGTAATATCCGTCGATCGCTTCTTTTTGTTTCTCGGTCAAAAGAGGCTCATAGGATTCTAGAAGTTCCAAAACCCTTTCGCGATCTAGAAGCGGAGACTCACGCATTTTCCTTCTCTCCTAGAAGCAAACCATAAAGGTATTTATCAAGATCGAACTCTTGAAGGTCTTCCATCCCTTCTCCTAAGCCAAGGAAGCGGACGGGGATCCCGAGTTCGTCGCGAATCGAAAGGATGATGCCGCCTTTCGAAGTTCCATCCATCTTGGTGATGACGATGCCGGTAAGGTCGGTGACTTCTTTAAATGCTTTGGCCTGCAACACACCGTTTTGCCCCGTTGTCGCATCGATGATCAAGAAGGATTCGTGGGGTGCGCCTTCGATTTCGCGAGAGAGGACGCGACGGATCTTCGCGAGTTCCTGCATGAGGTTTGCCTTTGTCTGGAGTCGTCCCGCGGTATCGACGATCAAGAGATCGATATTGTTTTCTTTCGCGTATTTCGCCCCATCGTAAGCCACGGACGCAGGGTCGCTATCGGGCTTCCCCGCGATAATCGGGCAGCCCAAACGATCCGCCCAAACACGGAGTTGTTCCACGGCGCCCGCGCGAAAAGTATCGCCGGCGACAAGCATGACCTTCTTGCCTTTTTTCATATAACGATAGGCGAGTTTTGCAATGGAAGTCGTTTTCCCTACGCCGTTTACGCCGCAAACCAAAAGAACAGTAGGCCCCGATTCTTGGAAGGCAATTTCATTTTGAATCGCTTCCCCTTTGGTCACGTAACCGACGAACATCTCATCAATGAGGCGCTCATTCAAGTCCTTGGGCTCGCTCAGCTTTTCCTCTTTCGCGATATTCAAAAGACGCTCGCTCAAACGAAGGGAAAGATCGACGCCGACATCGGATTCAATGAGGATCTCTTCCAATTCTTCGAAATATTCCGCGTTGACCTTGGCATAGCGTTTGCTAAGTTCATCCAACCGGGAAGCAAAGTTCTTCCGGCTCTTCTCCATGCCTTTGGAATACGTATCGCGAGACGCCTCTTCCTTGGCGTCGACTTTTGCCTCATCCGATTTCTTGAATTTGCTCTTTAAAAACGAAACCAGTCCCATCTCATTCTCCTTGCGGCACGCTCAATTTCTCAAGGGCGTTCTTCGCCGCAGCCATCTCTGCCGCCTTCTTGTTCTTTCCATCGCCCCGGCCCAATTCGATACCATCGAAGTAGACGGCACAGGTGAAGATCGAATCTTGGGCAGGCCCTTCTTTATTCAATAACTTATAGGTGATCGTCACCGCCGCTTCAGATTGAAGCAACTGCTGCAGCGCGGATTTTGGATCCAATTCGATTCTCGCGTTCTTAATCTCGTCTTCGTAAAGCCGGCAAAGGAAGAAACGGGTAAACTCATACCCTTGATCCAAGAACAACGCACCAACAAAGGCTTCAAAGACGTTTTCGTACAAGGCGCGTTCCGCCTTGCTTAGTTCATGATCGCCATCGCGCTTTACTTCCGAGGCAAAACTCCCGCCGAGACGAATGTATTCATCAAGCCCCAGTTCCTTGCATCTTCTCGCTTCCGAGGCCGAGTTGATCATCTGGTTCTTAATCTGGGTCAAACCGCCTTCTTCCATCTCGGGATGATGACGGTAGCAAAGATCCGAAACAACCATCCCAACGACCGAGTCGCCCAAAAACTCCAAACGCTCGTAATCGACGTGTTTGGTGTCGCTTTCCGAGTTGCAGGAAGGATGGGTGAAAGCCAAATCGTAAAGAAGTTGGTTGTTCGGAAGAATCCCGTAGGATTTAAAGAGTTTCGAATAAGGGCAAGCCATGGCCCTATTATACAAGAATCTTGTACACAAGATTAGGCGAAAGCGACGGATTCGGTTTCCGCCTTCGTGGAAGCGATGATCTTTCGATATTCAGGGTTATTTTGATCTTCAACAATCGTCTGGGCATCCGCTCTTGCGCATTCAAACATTTTGAAGTCTTCGATAAGGTTCACAAAATGAAATTCGGGGATGCCGGATTGCTTGACGCCCGAGATCTCTCCGGGACCCCTTCGTTTCATGTCTTCTTCCGCAATTTTAAAGCCATCGTCACTTTGGACGAGGACGTTCAGGCGATCGAGTTCTTCTTCATCGTTCCGCTCATACACCAAAAGGCATTTTGCTTCTTCCCCGTTTCGCCCGACGCGACCGCGAAGTTGATGGAGGGAAGCTAGGCCAAAATGCGTTGGAGAATAGATCAAAATCAAGTTGGCTTTCGGAACATCGATTCCGACTTCAATCACGGAGGTCGCGACCAAGATTGGTTTCTCCCCATGTTTGAATGCTTCAATCGAGGCATCCTTTTCCTCTTGGCTCATCTTACCATGAAGCAAGGTCACTAATCCCGGGAATAGTGCAGAATACTGCGCAAAAACCTCTTCTGCCGATGCGTTTTTGTCTTCGGCGTTCTTTTCGATTTGCGGAGCGACAATATAAACTCGACGGTCGTTCCCAACGGAAGACGCCACTTCTTTCAACAATCCTTTGGCTTTCGGAGAAACGATCTTTGTCAAAACGGAGCGTTTTGAAGACGGGAATTCGCTTAACGTCGAAACATCTAAATCCCCATACATGGAGGTTGCCAAAGTCCTAGGAATCGGGGTCGCGGACATCAGCAAAAGATCTGCGGCGTCCCCTTTTTCACAAAGGAGGCGGCGTTGGTTCACGCCGAATTTATGCTGTTCGTCAATGATGACGAAACCAAGATTTTGATATTGAACGTTCTTCGAAAACAAGGCGTGCGTCCCGACAACAATATCGATTTCGCCACAAGAAAGTTTGCCGAGAAGTTCACTCTTTTCTTTCGCCGATAAACTCCCAACCAACAAAGCAACGCGAACAGGGAAACCCTCAAACATCTTGCTCAACGATTCATAATGTTGCCTTGCCAAAGCGTCGGTCGGCGCCAGCAAAGCCCCTTGTTCTTTCCGTAGGCAGTTGCCATACAAAAGGATCGCCGCAACCAAGGTCTTTCCCGTCCCGACGTCCCCTTGAAGCAAGCGATACATCAAGGTTGGATCGTTCATGTCCGTCAAACCTTCCCGCACCGCCTTTTTCTGATCGCCTGTCAAAGGATAGGGAAGGGAACGGACAAAACCCCCAACGAGATGAACATCGATCTTAGAACGTTTCTTATTCGCGATGATCTTGTTCGCCTTACGGATCCATTGGTTCTTCAAGGAAAAGGTCAAGGCCTCTTCGTATTTCAGCACGCGAAGCCCGAGACGGACATCTTCCATCTTCTTTGGGAAATGGCACTTCCAAAGGGCTTCTAGACGTGGCAACAAGCGGTATTTGGCACGTAACGAAGGAGGAACAATGTCTTCCATCTTTCCTTCTAATTGGGTCAAAGCCTTCTTTACGAGCATCCGCCAGGCATGGTCTGGATAATCGCTAGGCAAGGTATAGATCGGAATAATGCTCTCTTCTTCCGGTATTTTCCCTTTTCGGAGGGTCAAAAGGTTCAAACAATGCTTTTTCGCATCATAACTTGCCCGCAAGGTGTAATCCTGCTCAACTTCGATAGTTTTCGTCAGGTAATCGCGGTTCCATGCTTCGATTTCATGGTCTCGTCCATCCTCGGTACGGAACCAAAAGGAAACGAGGCTCGTTTTCCCAAATCTCCGATAACGCGGGCGTTCGAGGATCTTTCCATAGAGAACGACTCTTTGCTTATCCTGGAACAAATGTATCCCGCTTATATCGGTCAAAGCGAAGGATTCGTAACGTCTTGGAAGATGAAGAACGACATCCTCATACGTGAAAACCCCCATCTCTTGAAGATAGAAATTCAGCCGCGGGGATTCGGTCAATTTCATTCGGTGGCTTCCTTCTTCTTTTTGATGATCTCGATCGCCCAAGGAATGGCGTTCAACGCAACGACACCCACGATTCCCACGATAAATAAAGGAGAGAACACTTGATAAGAGGTTGTCCCTTTCCAACGAAGCGAAAGCTCATAAGAGCCTTGATCAAGATGGAAGGAAACCAAACCGTCGACATACTCCCCTTTTACCGATCCATAGGTAGGCGAAGGGACGTCGATCCGCTTCCATTCAAGGACATAGCCATCGTAATAGAACTGAGGGAATTGAATAAAGGCCGATTCGCTTTCGACGATGCCTTCAAAGGTCGCTTCAGGAGAATTCAAGCTCGTAATGTTGAGATCTCCTTTTCCTTCAAGGAAAGCAGGATTGTGGTATTCCTCCATCGTGAATTGGTAGGAATGGCTCGAATAATTAATCTCGCGATAGATGACCGTATAAAGGGAGTTCTTATATTCGCTTTTATGGCCCGAATTCCTTTGAAAGACCATAGGGACGTATTCGTTTTGCGACCCCATTCTCTTTTGATTTTGGATCATCTCCATCGTCGGTTCTTGTCTTACGTGCCCCGTTTGGGTCGCAAAACGCTTATCGATCGGTCCCATGCAGGAAAGGAAGACGATGGTCGTCACAAAGGCAAGTCCACTTTTCACCATGCGTTGGTTCGATATAGGCTTCACCAAATAGGCGAGCAAGACGATCGCAAGGAACATGCAAAGGCCCCAGAAACGCCACGGGAATTGCGCCATCAAGAAGATGGAAGGAACAATCGACCAAACGGAAGAAGAATACATCAAGACGAAGCAGAGGATAAAAATGAGAAAGGCCCAATAGATCTCCGGACGTTTCACTTCTTCTTTCGCGATGCGGATGGTTTCTTCGGTAGAACGCTTGTCTTCTTCCGAATAACCAATGAACAAAAGCAAAGCCGCATACAGAGGAATCACAAGGAAACATTCTTCTCTAGAAGAGAAAGGCAAGGCAAGTAAACTGACAAAGGCGCCTAGCGCCGCCCCTTGGAAGGTGTGTTTCCGTTTGGAAAGGAATTCGAGGATGACGATCGAAAGGCCACCAAAGAAGCCAAAGGCCACATAATCCCCAATCCACTTCGCAAACGTTTCCCTTCCCGGATTGGCAAAGCCGTAATCGTAGATCAATTTATCGATCCAATCGGGACGAAGCAAACCGGAGAACATCGTCGAACGCCCGACATCCCCCGCCAAATGATCGACGTTCGTCCACATCGCGATTGGATCCGAAACGATGTAAAGGCCAGAAGCTTTGTACTCCAACATTGGGAAGAAATACCAACCGATCAGTAAGAACACCAAAGCTACCGACACAAGGCCTTGAATCCAAGCCTTTTTCGTCTTGAAGAAGGGAACAATCCAACGATAGGAAAGCAAAAGGTAACCCACCGCACAAAGAACGCCAATAAGGGCCGTGAAGGGATGAGAAAGAATCAATAAGGAAACGCCAAGGACGCACTCGGTGAAGGCAAGCGGGGAGAAATCCTGATCCGCGATCTTCTGGACACCAAGAAATAGAAGCGGGAAAAAGGACAAGGCAACCGCCTCGGGATAGGCCGCACGATATAAGAAACAATTCAAACGGTACGGCATGAAAACGAAGCAAATCCCAAGCATTAACGCGCAAAGATCGTCTTTACAGATCCTTCTTGCAAGATGATATGTCCAAATCCCGCCCAAGTAGGTGGATCCAACCGCCAGGATCTTCCAAGCAATGTTCAACGAAAGGAAAGGGAAGACAGCATGAAGCATCGCGACGAAGTAATGAGACAAAGGACCGTAGAAGAGATAGGTTCCTAAGCCTAAATTTCCCATCAAGTGATGTGAGGGCGAATTCAAACCAAAGAAGCCATCCTGGAAGCCTAAATATAGATCATAGCTCCACAAAGAATGCCAGATCATGTCATCCCCAGAAGGAATATCCGCTCCCGTTTTAAAAAAAGAAGCAAAGGGAACCAACGAGGCGACCAGCAAAAAGACATAAGGAAGAATTGCCGATAAAACGCGGAGAATCTGCTTCTCTTTATGCAAAACTGGACGGCCATCGTCACGCACGGAGGACAACATGAAAACATTATAGAAGAGAGGGGATAAAAGAAAAGACAGAACCCGGATTTCCAAACGAATTTAGGTTCTGTCAAAAAAAGAAATCGAATAGACTCATAAACGAAAAAAGGCCCCGATGGGGCCGGAATAAAAAAAGAGGCCCGGCAGCG
>CAMESG010000006.1 GCA_945936135.1 uncultured Mollicutes bacterium | reverse complement strand
CCACCACAATGAATGAAGTCATCCTCTTGCTGTCTACTTTTTGTTGACTAGTGCAGGCGACGTCGGCCATCCTTTTCCTGAGCCTGTCGGAGGGATTGGACAGCCTGGCCTTCCATTTGTAGAACCCGGACCTGGATATCGACATGGCCCGGCAGAGGGATTTGATCGGCCATCTCGCCGAGAGCTCCATCGCTATCTGGAACTCGCATCCTTTATAGAAATGAATTCCTTCGCCTTTCCACCCCCTTCCACCGCATACCCTTTTTTTGCGCGGGCGACCTCGATGTCCTTGAGCATCAGCTCGTTGATGAGCTCCTCCTTCGTCATCGATCTGTAGTCGGCGCTCGGCTCGGGCCTTTTGATTCCCTTGGGGAGCGGGTCGAACCCGATCGATTTCATGTACCCCCTAGCATAGAGGTAGACGGTCTGCAGCGTGACCCCGTTCTCTTCGGCCGCCTCCTTGGCGGTCTGCTTGCGTTCGTAAACGCGCCTTCCTATGTCTAATTTCTCCTTTGTCATGTCTCTTTTTTCGACCTCCTTGTGTAAATTCTAGATTAAGCTGTCTAAGAATTTGAATGGAGTGTCTACTTTAAGGTTACCAGTGCACAAATTAGAGGTACTTTTTATGCTTAAAGATGATTTTGTTGTTATACCAAATACTAATATTTGTGTATCTAGAATCTGTTTTGGTGGCTGCCCTATGGGTGGATATGGATGGGGAAAATCAAAAGAAGAAGACTTCATAATTGCTGTTCAGTCGGCTCTTGATAATGGCATCAACTTTGATGTTCCTAAAACGATTCTCTTGCCTTGGGATCTTCGGGCACATTGTCGTCTGCCCAAACTTCTTTGGCGAGACGGAAGCTCGCCCAGGCCTTTGGCCATCCAGCGTAGAAGGCGACGTGGGTTAAAATCTCTGCAATTTCTTCTTTGGTGATACCGTTCCTCTTGGCTTCTTCGAGGTGAAAACGGAACGAAGAGTCTGTAAGGCAACGACGGTGACGAGCGAACGATCTCTAAGGGAAAGTTTATCTTCCCTGCTCCAGACTTCTCCGAATAGAACATCATCTTTAACTCTGCGAATTTTGGGGCGAACTCTCCTAGCGAATCTCTTCCAGCGGTTTGCTTCTTGCTCCTGCCTATCTCCTTTGTCTTCCAAGCAATAAATACTATTCCTTATTTCGTTCTTAAATATATTTCGAAAAAAGAATAAGAAGAAGCAACGGAAAGTTTATGGGGGTAAACAGAACAACACTGCTCTCAAACTCAACCTCGTCTCTTCCCGCGACGATACGAGTTAAAGAGCTACACAGAACAACACTGCTCTCAAACGCGAGCAGATTCGCCTCTGGAAAAGGCGGTGTTAAAGAGCTACACAGAACAACACTGCTCTCAAACAGACGTCCATTCTCGCGGAGATTCGGATCGGTTAAAGAGCTACACAGAACAACACTGCTCTCAAACTCGCTTCGAACTCGTTAGAGGGTTTGTAGTGTTAAAGAGCTACACAGAACAACACTGCTCTCAAACCGATTTCGTTGGAAGTTTTTAGTGGAAAGGAGTTAAAGAGCTACACAGAACAACACTGCTCTCAAACACTTTCTCACGCGCAACGTACCGCTGGACGGTTAAAGAGCTACACAGAACAACACTGCTCTCAAACAACGAGTGTTGCCTTAGGGGCTACAAGTTCGTTAAAGAGCTACACAGAACAACACTGCTCTCAAACGATATGTTCGATTTCCTCTTGCTTGATATGGTTAAAGAGCTACACAGAACAACACTGCTCTCAAACGTCCCTAGGCACCCAGTCGATGTCTAGGATGTTAAAGAGCTACACAGAACAACACTGCTCTCAAACAACAACTTTCCTAAAAATGATATTAACTAGGTTAAAGAGCTACACAGAACAACACTGCTCTCAAACAAAACGAAGGAGTGCGGATTCTCTTCGAATGTTAAAGAGCTACACAGAACAACACTGCTCTCAAACTCCAATCTTCCCAAAACTTTTTCATGAGGAGTTAAAGAGCTACACAGAACAACACTGCTCTCAAACTGATTGAGGCCATAAACTCGACTTTTGCTTGTTAAAGAGCTACACAGAACAACACTGCTCTCAAACGGCGCCGATAGCGGTTTGTTCGGCAATATCGTTAAAGAGCTACACAGAACAACACTGCTCTCAAACCTTGTTCATCGGTGCTCTTTCCCGCGATCAAGTTAAAGAGCTACACAGAACAACACTGCTCTCAAACTACGGGTGAGAATACTTCCGCTTCCAACCAGTTAAAGAGCTACACAGAACAACACTGCTCTCAAACATCGGCTTTGAAATAAGCGATTTTTCTTTGGTTAAAGAGCTACACAGAACAACACTGCTCTCAAACAAACCGCCATTGCTCCTACTGAGGTTTCGCGTTAAAGAGCTACACAGAACAACACTGCTCTCAAACAAGCTCCAAGCTGATTTGAGCAAAGCCACTGTTAAAGAGCTACACAGAACAACACTGCTCTCAAACACAAAGCTAGAGGTCATAAGGCTAACGCTGGTTAAAGAGCTACACAGAACAACACTGCTCTCAAACCTTTCAAGGACATAGCGGATTTGTGGTTTGCGTTAAAGAGCTACACAGAACAACACTGCTCTCAAACACATGGGTTGCGCGAGGCTCTACCGGAATGGTTAAAGAGCTACACAGAACAACACTGCTCTCAAACGTACGCTAAAAGCCTTTCTTCTTGGTCTTTGTTAAAGAGCTACACAGAACAACACTGCTCTCAAACAGTAATAATTCCTAATGGTTAATGTTTTAAGTTAAAGAGCTACACAGAACAACACTGCTCTCAAACCCGTTGTCCGTCAACGTGTAGGTGTTGAAAGTTAAAGAGCTACACAGAACAACACTGCTCTCAAACCTCAAAATTTTACCCTGTTTTCCAGCTTTTTGTTTAACGTTTCACAATTGACCGGAGAGTATAATTGGGAGAGTTAGCGCTGTTTTGCGCAGTTAATTATTGCATTAAATCACGCATAAGTCATTATCGATAATGAATCGATGCTCATTTTCGAGGGAGAGAATGGGACGAGATTCGAGATCAACGACCGTCCATCCTCGAAAAGCTAGTTCCTTTCGAATGTTTTTGATCTCTTCTTCAGAAAAATACTCTTGAAGATGGATGGTGAAGAGAATTGTTGATTTGTTTAACTCATTTTCAACCGAAAGGTATCTGCACAAACGTTCCGAGAGGTTCTCGCATTCTTCGCTGAATTTTACGTTCGCGATTTTGAAAAGATCGTCGGTTTTCAAGTCGAAGTCGGAAACGATCTCGACATCGAAATCCAAACGTATGGCTTCGATCGCTTCCTCGATTCTCGCTTGGATGTCTTTCACCGATTCCGCGAGATTCTCGAAATAGGATTTCTTCAATAGTTTCAACAAGGAGTTCAGGTTTCTTTTGGAATTCAACTCAAGGTTGAACGGACTAGGCAAGAAGAACCCGTGTTCGTCTAGATATAAGGATTGCCCATCCTCTAGGAGACGGAAGCGCTTGCTCTTTTCGCCAAACCCGTCAAAGAGTTCCATAAGGTAATTCCGCATTTGCTCTGGACGCTCAATAACCAACGTGATCCATTGAGGCTCGGGGAGATTCACGCTTTTGGAAATCTCGGGGAATAGAAGTTGTTTCATAAATGCACCACCTTATCCATGCTCATCAATACGTCGGTCTCCATTTGACCTAGAAGGACTTCGATTTCTGCGAATTGCTTTTCGGTTATTGTTAGACAAGAAATCATTCCGTCGGGAGGCAACGATTTCTTCAGATCCCGAATCGTGCTCTCTGCGGTCGACTCGTTGATCGAAAGCTTCGTATACACGGACTCTTGAAGCATCGCGAAACCATGCTTCCCAAGCTGTTTCACGAACCGCGTGTATTCGCGATGATCCTTCTTGGTTACCGCGGGAAGATCGAAGAAGAGAATAGTTCTCATGAATCTCCTTTCAGCGTCGTTCATGGGTGATGAACTCCACTTTCTTGGGGTCGTTGTTTTCCATGGCGTCAAAGAAAGAATTTACGTAGATGTTGATCGCGTTCCCAAGAGATTGCCTTTGCCCGCGGATGATCACTTCTTCGCCTAGAAGGTTGATGATTTTGGTTTTCCAATCTTCGTCTGATTTAACTTCCATGGCTTTGCGATCAACGAGAAAACGGATTGGTTCGATTAGATCGGACGAGAGGCAAAATTCGTTGAACTCGCTCTTGTGGTGAATGCCTAACTGGGTAAGGTAACCTGCGGAAACAACTGCCCTGTTGATTTCAGAAAGCAAAATCGAATATCCGTAATTAAGGGCGGCGTTGATTAAACAGTCTTCATTCCGTGTGAACCCTGGGTAGAAGATGCAGTTGAAGTACACCTTCGCGGCGTGCCCTTCCCGATTGGTCGGATCCCCCGGTTCAACTGCATCGGCATAGTCCATCAGCATTTGCCCTTCTTGAGGATGATTGGCATCCAAAAGAAAGGATGCTTGGTTTAGGATCTTGCAGCGTGTGATCGCCTTCCAAATTTCGTCCTTGGTCTCCTGTTTCCATTCGATCTGAGTTTTGATTCGCTTGGTGGTCAGATTGTTTCCGTAGGTAGGCAAAAACTCCCCACACGGGTTGTGCTTTTCATCGCACAAGATGACCTTGATCTTCTTGCGGGCCAATTCGATCAGCAAGGCGGCGGTCATCGATACCATGGGGGAGTTGATGACAATGGTTCGGACTTCATCGAGGATGACTCTCTTTGTCTCTTCGGCGGTGCGGAAGACCAAGTACCCAAGGGAATACTCAAGCTTGCAATGAGAATCAATCACGAGAGCCCTGAACGCCATGTTAGAGTTCCTCTACCTTGGAGACAAGACCTGTGACGGAGTCGTAGACGATGCGAACGGGGCCGGCATCGAAGAGGGAACCACGGCCTTTGACAAAAGCCTTTGTTTTCAATTCTTCGGCAGTGCACAGCGCCTTTGATTTTCGGCCAAATAAAGCAATGATAGATAACAGCGTTTCATATTGCTCTGATAGATTTTTTCCGTCGAAAATTGAAGGAGTCTGGCTTTCTCCCGCCCCTTCCAAAGCAGCAATTTGCCCGATCATTGAAATGCCTTGGTAACGTTCTTTTTTTGCTTCCTTGATAAGCGATAGTAAAATTTGTGTGTTTCTATCCTTGCTTGCGCAAAAAGAATTAGTTCCCTTCCTATTCTGTTGGATTTCTAAGTGCTCGAATTCTGAAATGAATGATTGTTTGTGCTTTTCTTTCATTTTTCCGAAGTTTGAGAGATATTCGAGATCTTCCTGGCACAGAAAGAATGGAGTGCAGGGTTTTAATACAAAGTGGCCTTCGTTTAAATTGGTGAATAAGAAAACATTTTTGCCGCGTATTACTTTAGAGTTGTTGAACAGCAGATGTTTTTCGTCCAAAGTGACGGTTTTCTTGAGCTGTTCCTGTAATTGCTTTTTGAGAATACTGAAAATTTCAGAATGACTCTTCCCGCAAGAGAGATGATGAGGAACCGGTACCACGAGCCGTTTATTTTGTTTTCCATGAACTGTTGCCAAAATGTTAAATTCCGCAACCTCCCCCGAATACCCTCCGTATTTTGACATACAAAGGAAAGGGCTGTTCTCTTTTTGATGTAAAGGAATAAGACTCTTTTTGGTATTTTTATGCATCATTTGGCCATAAAACTCGGCGTCCGCATAATTCACCCGATACGTCAGCAACATATCATGTCTTTGGGATATCCCTTGGATCTTTATCCCCAATGGTTTAACGGTAGAGACTTCCGTTTCCTTGTTATACGCGATTACCTTACGCCACAAGAAGCGTTCCAAGTTCATACTCATTTTGGTTTCTTCATCGGTGCTTTCCAAAGCTTTCTTGGCCATGGCTTTGATCGTCGCCATATCGCCGAAACGCTTGGTCAATTCAACGCCAGTGAAAATATTCAAATAAGCATCCACCGCGTGGTGAGTATCGTTTAGGTCACGAATCTTTGGAATGCTTAACCACTTACGAACTCGGGACGGGTAAGCAGACTTCGAATAGATGTATCTTGTACCTTCTTGGTTCTCTGACTTCGCTTCCGGATATTTGATCTTCAAGATCTCAATCAAACGCTTGTTCGCGCGATTGAGAACGTTCATTTGGGCAGAGACAAAGCCTGAAAGTTCTTCTTCGGTCAAAGGAGTGGTGCGCATCAAGTTGAAATACTTCTTATCGGACATCATCCCTGCTTTGCGGAGCTTATCCCAAAGGGGCTTCATATGCTCGCGATCAACCGGGACGGGGAATTGGTTGTTGCGCTTTTGATTGAGTTCGCGTTCGACCAAGACGAGGTTGTCCAACGAATCGTCCTTGATAAAGCTTTGAGGAATGATGTGGTCGGTATCGTATTTGGTGCTGTTTAGAACATCGTTGATATCGATCGGCTTGCCGGTGTAGGCATCTCTGCCGTTTTGCAAGAAGTAGAGGTAGAGATGCTTCCCGCGAAGCATGTCTTTTGTGATTCGCTCGCTCTTGAGTTCCTCTAAAACTTTTTGCTTTTGCTCGGCTTCGTAATGGTCGGTGAGGTTTTTGAAGAATTTATCGAGAGTTGCCTTTCGATCATCCGTGTATTGATTCTTTTTCTTTGGATCACCAACTTCACGCGCGACTTCCACCGAAATGGCGTCAGGACGCTTCTTGGAGAACTTAACGATCTCATCCACGATGCGCATTGCTTGGATGATCGGGCGGCGCATGCTGGGAGGCGTATCTTCCAGCAAGTCTTCGATTTGCTTCTTTGGTCCTTGCGCGCCGAACTTCTCTTGGTTCTTCATATCGATCGTTTCCAAGAAGTGATATTCATCGTCGTTAAGGATGTACATGAAAGGTTTGCCGTCGTCGTGAAGGACGTCGATGAGGCATTTGCCGATCTCTCCGTCGTTGTCTACGGAAGGAAGCGTGAGGAGTTCTTTAGAAACGGAGCACCATCCACTCGCCTTGAAAGATTTGAGTGCTTTCTTTTGCTCGGGGGTGAAGTGGAATCGCTGGTCTGCAAGTTCGAGGGCATCTTTTGGATTATCAACGAACATCGTGAACAACTTGATGATCTCCTCCGCGGTTTCGTAATCCTTGTTGAAACGAGAAGAAAGGTCATAAGAGAATGGCGGCTTCAAGAAGAAGGCGTGGCTTGGGTTCGTTAAGCCGTCCGCTTCCGAGAGCCCGGTGAAGGTGATTTTCTGATCTTCGAGGTTGTCGCGGAGGAGTTTCTGAATGGCCCGTATCTTCATGGACGGGCGATAGAAAACCCCGTTTTGGCCATAGAGGATAGCCCGGACTTCCGCGGTGATGGAAATTCCATTCACCTTGGTTCCATTGATCTTGTTGTAGGTATCAAACTCTTCAAAGAGGAGGGAATTGCGCGGTAATACGTCAGCATAGTGCAAATAGGTGCACTTATTGGTCAAGCTCGTCATGAACTTTTCCTTGGTCTTCGCGTCATCGATTTGGTCTTTATAGTTCCAAGGCGTTAAAGGAACTCGTTCTGCCCCTTCCTTGAATTGGAGGTTGCTGTGTTCACCTGCGAAAGGCCCGTAGTAGTAGGGGATCTTGAAACGGAAGAGTTCTAGAATCTTTTGCTCGTTCTTGGCAAAGAACTCCATTCCTCTTGCCTTCGCATTTTGAAGGATCGCGATCAATTCCTTTTCGTGAAGTTGCATTGGGATGAGGCTTGTCGAACGCTCGGCGATCGTGCGTAAATAGGATTCTTCGTCCATCTTGGCCTTTGCGTTAGCCCATTCTTTTTGCTGGGCTTCGCTTAAGACGTCTACGTTGGGCTCAATCGATTCTTTGACGAGCTTATAGAATTCCTTTAACGTCGAGCCATCCCGCTTCTCGTTCGTGCGGACGTGAACGAGCGCGGCGTAGTTGTTCTTGTTGCTTGGATCTTCGAATATTGTTGTGAATAGATTTTTTGCCTTTGCTTCGTCGATGGTTCTCACGATGTCTTTTAACGCCGCCAGATCGGCTTTGTGACTCTCGTAGATATCGGCGAACGCTTCGGATAGCCAGAGGCGATTCCTGAGGATGAACTTCAATTCTCGATAATCGTAGAGGGCCTTCGCAAGGAGAAGGAGTTCGGTATGGTCACCTAGGATCTTTTCGTAAGCGGGGAGGTTGTCGTCGAACTTTCCATCGGCAAAGGACATCTTCTTGCTTTCGTAGTTTTCACCAAGCTTCTTGGTGTCGTAGGGGCTGCCGGTCGCCATGGTGCAGAACATATCCGCCAAAGGGAAAAAGGGATCTTTTGAGGTGACATTCAAAAGACTAAGGAGAGCTTTCTTGCGAGTGATTTTGTTCTCATCGCTTTCGAAGGCGGCTTGGAAATCTTTGAATTTTTGCTTGTCTAATAGGATGAATTCTTGGCCATCCTCATTGGTTAGCTTTTTGAAGTAGTCGTTGAGATGATCGAGGTCTTCGAGTTGGAATTGCTTCACATCAACGTTCCCTTCGCGAAGGAAGTTTCCGCGATACTTGATGATGTGATGGATCGCTAGATAAAGAAGCCGGATATCGGAATAGGCTTGATCGTCGTTTGATACCAGGGCGTAACGGAGGTGCCAAATCGTTGGATAACGCTTATAGAATTCTTTTTCTTGCTTCTTCGTTGGGAAGATCGGGCATTGGCTTTGCGCTTCCTTCGGCTTGTCTTCGTTATGCAGGGCAGAATGATGAAGACGGATGAAGAACGAAGGATCCGTCTTTGCCATCTCTTCTGCGAAGATTTGCTCCAACCAAAGAACGCGGCGTTTGCGGCGCTGCAATCTGCGACGAGCAACGCGGGTCTGCCTGCGTCCTGCCGCGCTTTCGGCGGCATCGAAAATACGAGCGCCCCACGCGGTTTTTCCTTTGATGCGATAAAGGTTGTAGTCTTCGTCCGTGACGGCCCATCCGACGGAATCGGTGCCGACATCTAGACCAATGAAAAGCTTTTTGTCCATATTTGGTTTCCTTGTTTTCGTTTAATTATAGGTGATTTCTTGGTTTTCCGATAGACAAGATGGCGAGAAAAAAGAGGGCCGTCGCCCTCTTTAATGACCCAATGGTCGGCCTTTCGGCCCTTGACGCTTTAAGCTTATTTGAACTTAGCAGTGTTGTTCTGCATCTCTAGTATGGGGGTTTCTTAGCTTCTTTGCAACATCAGATCGCTATGACCTCGACATGATTTTCTTGGCAGATCTCAATTATGCCTTGCGGCAGCGCCCCGTTCGTAATGAGGGTATCGATCTCAGACAACGAACAGGTTTCCGCGAAATAGGTCTTCCCAATCTTGGAGGCGTCGATGAGAAGAACAACCTTTTTTGCCCTAGCGATCATCGCCTTCTTGATATCTCGACTTGCCTCCGTGGCCTCGCTGATAAAGCCATCCTCAGATATCCCTCGGGCAGAAAGGAAGGCGAAATCCGGGGAGAACCGTTCGATATATTCCAAACAAGAAGAACCGATAACGGCGCTGTTGGTCCCAGAGAGGATGCCGCTAGGGATATGAACCTCGATGCCTTGATGAGCCAAAAGCAAGGCGTTTTCGATTCCATTCGTGATCACCGTCAAACTAGGCAGCCCCTTCAATAAAGGAATCGTCTGTGCGCACGTGGTAGAGGAATCCAAAAACATGGTGCATCCTGGCGCAAGAAGGGTTCTTGCCTTCTCGGCGATCTTCCGCTTGTCTTCGATGTTCTCGCTTTCGCGGACGATGAAGGGGGATTCGCTGGCGCTGCCTTCGATTTTCGCCGCTCCGTTGCGAACCTTTTCGAGCATCCCTTTCTTCGCCATTGCTTCGATGTCGCGGCGAATCGTCGAAAGGGAGCAATACAAGGTATCCGCAAGTTCCTGGTAACTAACGATCTTCTTGCTATCGAGGACCGCGAGGATTTTTTGGTAACGTTCTTCGATGATCATGACAACTTTTGAAAACTTTTGAAAACAACAAACGTGTTTCTTTGGCAAAATCTTAATTGATTTTCTAAAGTTGTCAAAACATTTCATATTATTTCCTAAATCCCTATAATGACCTCAAGGAGATTTGACAAAATATGAAACTTATTGAAGAAGTCACCGACATTCTCGACCACCTTTATGTACACGGATGGGATGAACGGAATGGCGGAAACCTTTCCTATATCGCGAAAGAAGATGAAGTCGCGGAAGTTTGCCCTTTGGATAGCGACCTTCGTCACTTTGTTTACGAAGACGTGGATTTGTCCCCGATCGTCGGAAAGTATTTCGTGATTACGGGCACGGGCAAATACTTCAAAAACTGCAAGAAGGACCCCGAGACCAACATCGGGATCATGCACGTGGACGATGCGCACACGCTTCGTCTTCTTTGGGGCTATAAAGACGGTGGGCGTCCGACCTCGGAAGCCCCGACCCATTTGCTTTGCCACATCGAACGTTTGAAGAAAGATCCCGCTCACCGCGTCGTCATGCACTGCCATCCGACCAACTTGATCGCAATGACCCATATCTGCGATCTTGATAGCGCCCGTTTCACCGAGATCCTCTGGAAGATGCAGACCGAATCGATCGTCGTCTTCCCCGAAGGCGTCGCGATCCTTCCCTGGATGCTTTGCGGCGGCACCGAAATCGGCTTGGCGACCGCGGCGAAGATGGAAGGCTATCGCTCCGTCGTCTGGGCACAGCATGGTTTGTTCTGCACGGGCAAAGATCTTGACGAAGCCTATGGCTTGATTGAAACAATCGAGAAGGCCGCGGAGATCTACATGTTGATCGTCGGGCACGATATCAAACAATCGATCAGCAACGACAACCTCAAAGAGATTGCCGCCGCGTTCCATTTGGACTACCGCAAAGGAATCATTGACTGACATGGGCAAAACCGTTTTGGCCATTGATCTCGGCGCCTCTTCGGGCCGAGCGATCTTGGGCAACTATAACGCGCAAGGCGAAGTCGAACTCACCGAAGTCCACCGTTTTCCTAATGGCTTCAAAGAGGTTGATGGACATCTTGTTTGGGATGTCGATTCTTTGTTCCGCGAAATCAAAACCGGAATTAAGAAGGCATTAGAAAAATGCGCGAACATTGCCTCCATGTCCATTGATACCTGGGGCGTTGATTACGTGTTACTTCAAGGTGATAACCCCGTAAAACCCGCCTATTGTTATCGCGATTCGAGAACAGAGAAGGCGATAGAAGAAGTCCATCGCTTGATTCCCTTTGATCGTCTTTATGAGCTCACGGGCATCCAATTTGCATCATTCAACACCATCTATCAGCTCTATGCCGACAAGATGGCAGGGCGTCTAGAAGGCGTCACGGATTGCTTGATGCTCCCCGAATACTTCATGTACTTGCTTACGGGCAAGAAAGTGAAGGAACATACGAACGCTGGGACCACGGGGCTATATAGCGTCCTCGATTGCAAGCCGTGCGTTGAGATCTTCTCCACGCTTGGCCTCCCGATCCATCTCTTCGAAAACGTCCAAAAGCAAGGAACCTTGGTAGGTGATTTCATCCCCGAGGTCCAAAAGGAAGTCGGAGGCAATATCCCTGTCGTGCTTTGCCCGACCCACGATACCGCTTCGGCGATCGATGGCTTGGATTTGCCGCTAGATGAAGCCTACATCTCTTCTGGCACCTGGAGCCTTCTTGGCGTCAAGCGCAAAGAAGCCTATACGGGGCCAAAGGGCAGAGAAGCCAACTATTCCAATGAATTCGGCAAGGATTACTTCCGTCTTCAAAAGAACATCATGGGCACCTGGATCCTTCAATGCCTTTCGAAGGAATGGAACAAGAGCTTCCCGGAGATGATCAAGATGGCAGAGCAAAGTTCCTTCGAAGGCACCTTCGACGTGAACGAAGCCTGTTTCTTGGCACCGAATAACATGGAACAAGCGATCCGAGAGAAGCTTGCCGAGCTTGGATATTCCAATCTTAGGAACGATGATATTTCTCTTTCTGTGCACCGTTCTTTGGCCAAAAGTTATCGATATGCCTTGAAAGAACTAGAAAATATCACGGGAAGCCATTACGATAAACTTACGATCGTTGGTGGCGGGGCGAAGAACAGCTTGCTCAACCACCTCGTGGAAAAAGAAGCCCACATCAATGTCTTGCCCTTACCCGTCGAAGCAACGGCTTTAGGCAACTTAAAATCACAATTAAGGTAATTCAATATAAATAAGGAGTAACTCTGAATGAAACCTTCTGTCTTATCCACCTTTCTCTCTTATGGCGTTGACCCGCGCAGGGCCATCCGCCAAATGAAGGACCTCACCGTCTCCATCCATTGCTGGCAGCTTGACGATGTCACGGGCTTTGATCACGCCGGCGATCTTTCCGGCGGCATCCAAGCCACGGGTAACCACTTCGGCAAAGCCCGCAACTTCGAGGAGATGAAAGCCGACCTCGACGAGGCCCTCTCCCACATCCCCGGCAACAAGAAGATCAATCTTCACGCCATGTATCAAGTGGGCGACAAGATCGTCGACCGCGCGGAAATTGGCCCCGAACAATTCGAAGGCTGGGTCAAATACGCCAAAGATCGCGGTTATGGCCTCGACTTCAACCCGACCCTCTTTGCTCACCCGATGGTCAAGGAAGGGCTTACCCTTTCTAGCCCGGATAAAGAAGTGCGCGATTACTGGATCAAGCACGTCAAGAATTCCTTGAAGGTCAGCGAATACTTCGCCAGGGAAACCGGACAAAAGACCCTTTGCAACATCTGGATTCCCGACGGCTTCAAAGAAACCCCGGCCGATCGCATGGGTCCCCGTCAACGTTTGATGGATTCGCTCGATGAAATCTTCGCCGACGGCTTCCGCCGCGCCTTGGTCGATGTATCGCTTGAATCCAAGGTCTTCGGCATCGGCGTTGAATCCTACACGACCGGTTCCGCGGAGTTCTACCAGGCCTACTGCATCCGCAATCACTACTTGCCGCTTTTGGATACCGGCCACTTCCACCCGACCGAAAACGTCGCCGACAAGATCTCTTCGCTTTGCCTCTATTCCCCACGCGTCGCGTTGCACGTCTCTCGCCCCGTCCGTTGGGATAGCGACCACATCATCAAGTTCAATGACGATTTGCAGGAAGTCGCGGATGAACTCGTCCGCTGCGACATGCTCAAGAACACTTATGTCGGCTTGGACTTCTTCGATGCCTCGGTGAACCGCGTGGCCGCCCTCGTTATCGGCACCCGCAACATGTTCAAGGCCGTCCTCCGCGCTCTTTGCACCCCGTGGCACTTGCTCAAGGAAGCTCAGGATTCGAACGATCACACCCGCTTCCTTGCGTTGCAAGAAGAGTTCCGTGATCTCCCCTACAACGAAATCTGGAGGGAGTACTGCCGCATGCAAGGTGTCGAAGAAGATGCCTCTTGGCTTGAAAAGGTCGAAGCCTATGAACGCGACGTCCTTGCCAAGCGTAAATAAGCCAAAACCAGCGAAAAGGAGCGCCGCGGCGCTCCTTTCATGTTGCTTGGGCGTTATTCCTTGTAGATGAAGTAGCGGCCATCGGCTTTGATGACTTTGACTTCTTCGACGTTCGGATCGAGTTCAACGATTTGTCCATCGCGTTCGTATTCAATGCCTTCGCAGGCGACCTTCACCTTCGTGGGGTTGACGCTTAAGACATAGTAGGCTTTCTTGTTCTTATCCGAGATCGCGACAGAGCCTTTCTTGACTTCGGTGGTTCCGAAGATCGTTAGGGTGTTTCCTTCGATAGCTCCGAACACGGTCGATGTTCCAAATAGACCTCCATCATACGGGGTGAGGCCAAACTTTTCGTGGCTATCGTCCCATACTTCTTCGATCTTGGATTCGAGCATGCTGTCGGAGACGTTCTTCTTAACGCCCTTCCACCATTTGCCGAACTTTCCTTCTTTCTTTTCTTCTTCCGCGGCGGGGACTTCGGTAACGTCCACGACGACGGCTTCTTTCGTTTCTTCTGGCATGTTATGCCTCCTTTAAGGAATTAGCCTAGCACTCGGCGAAGAGAATGCAAGAATCGGAATATATGGCCATGGATCAAAATATTAGATATCGTCCATTTTCCTTGTAGAGATAAAAAGGAGAAAGGATAATAGAACCATGCTTGCGAAGTATGAATTCCGTCGTCATCACGAAAACAGCAAGGTGTGGTTTGGACGTTATCTCTCCCCTTTGAATCTGCCCCATTGGCATGAAGACGCGGAGATCCTTTATTGCAAAGAAGGAGAAGCGGAGATCTCGGTGGACGATCAAGTGGTTTACCTCCAAGAAGGCGATGCCTGTTACGTTTCTAGCGAGCAGATCCATTGGGTGAAAAGTTCCAAAGGAGCGGTCCTTGATACCCTTATCTTCGATGCTTCGATTTTGGGAAAAGAAGGCTCTTCGTATTGCTTGGAAAACCCTCTTTTGAAAGAGGCGACTTCCCTTGCTCCTTGCATTGACCAAATCATCCAAGAGAAGAAGGACAAGAACCCTTTATATCAAGAAAGATGTGCGTCCATTGTCGTTGATTTCGTCGCAGAAACGCTTAGAAAACACCCATATCGCATCAAAGAGAAGACGAGCAAGAACGATGAGCATTATCTTTCTTTGCTGGAAAAAATCGAGAAGGAATACGCATCGATTACCTTTGAAGACGCCGTGGAATTCATGGGTTTCGCTGCGCCTTATTTTTCATCCTACTTCAAGAAGAAGGCGGGCATCACTTTCTCTCAATATCTTTCCATCGTCCGCGTAGAAAAAGCGATTCCTCTCATCCAAAAGAAAGAAGCCAAAATGAGCGATATCGCCTCGTTGTCGGGCTTCAACACGATTCGTCATTTTAACCGCGAGTTCTCGAAAGTCACCGGCTATCCTCCTAGTCAACTCCCGGCGGGTTATAGCCTTTCGGCCTGGAACAAGATTCGCGACTTAAGCGCCTTCGATCCAACCAACAAGAGCTCCACCCTTCTCGACTCAACTTCCAACTAAGTTAAAGATATTAATAGATGTCCATAAGTAGGAAATAGGTTTCTTTCTTGGGAATCGCGCTTTTACTAAAGTAATGGTGCAACACCTTAAGAAAGGAACAATTTATGAAATTTGCATTATGCTTTTGCAACCGCGGCTTTATGCCAGGGGAATTGATCCTCGATGCGCGTAAAGAAGTCGCCGAAGCCGTTAAGAAGGCGGGACACGAAGTCTTGATGATGGAAGAAAGCCTCACCCGCTATGGCGGCGTTGAGACTCGCCAAGAAGGAAAACTCTATCATGACTTCCTCAAAGCCCACGAAGGCGAATACGATGGCGTTATCTTCTCCCTTCCGATCTTCGCCGACGAAAACGGCGCCTATGAAGCCTTGAAAGACGCGGGCGTCCCTATCCTCATCCAAGCTTACCCCGACGAGATTGGCAAGATGGACTTCGCCCATCGCCGCGATGCTTACTGTGGCAAATTCTCGGTCACGGACGTCTTCACGCAAGCCAAACTTCCGTTCACCGTCTTGAAACCCCACGTCGTCCATCCTTCCTCTGAGAAGTTCCAAGAGAACCTTCGCGACTTCGCCGCGATCTGCCGCGTCGTAAATGGAATGAAGCGCTTCAACCTCGGCGCGATCGGCGCGAGAACCACCGCCTTTAAAACCACGCGTTTTGATGAGATTACCTTGCAGAAATACGGTATCACGGTCGAAAGCTTTGACCTTTCCGAATTGGTCTATAAGGTTCAAAACCTCGGCTTGACCGATGAAGTCAAAGCCAAGATGGAAAAGCTCTCCGGTTACACGGACTGCTCGAAGTGCCCCTCTGAAAAGTTGGAAACCCTCGCCAAGATCAGCGTCGTCATCGACGAATATATTCGCGATTACAACCTCGATGCCATCACCCTCCGCTGCTGGAACGAGATGGAGCAAATCCTCCGCGTTTGCCCCTGCGTCTTGCTCTCCGAACTCAATGATCGCGGCATTCCCGCCTCTTGCGAAATCGACCTTTGCAGCGCGATCTCGATGCGCGCCATGGCCCTTGCTTCCGAAACCTCGACCACGGTCTTGGATTGGAACAACAACTACGGCGACGATGAAAACAAAGTCATCCTCTTCCACTGCGGACCGGTCGCCCAAAAACTCATGGCGAAGAAGGGTACCCTCACCTACCACAAGATGTTTGATAAGACGGATCCCGGCTCTGGATGGGGCACCAACGAAGGCCGCATCGCCGCGTTCGATATGACCTTCTCGAACTGCCAGACGATCGATGGAAAGATCGTGATGTACGCTTCCGAAGGCAAGATGACCGACGAACCGATCGAAAAAGCCTACTTTGGCTGCGCGGGCGTCGCGGAAATCCCGAACCTCCAAGATAAGCTTATCACCCTCGCCCGTGGCGGCTTCAAACACCACACCGCCGTCGGCGTTGGCCACATGAAGGAAATTCTCAAGGAAGCCTACACGACCTACCTCCATTACGACTGGGTGGACATCGATTAATGAACTACGTCGCTGGACTCGACATCGGCACGACGGGCGCAAAGATCGTTCTTTTCAAGACCAGCGGAGAATTGGTCGATAAGTTCTATCGCCCTTATCCTTCTTCTCGCGGCTCTAGCGGTCACGAGATGGATCCTCTCGCGATCAAAGAAAGCGTCCTCGCCCTTGTCAAAGACGTATTGCAGGAGTGCCCCGACCTATTAGGGATCGGGGTCACTTCCTTTGGGGAGTCGTTTGTCTGCTTGGACGAGAACGACGAACCTTTGTTCCCCATCCTTTTATATACCGATCCTCGTGGAGAAGAAGAAGCGAAGTTCTTAACGTCAAAGCTTGGAGAAAAGGCGATTGAACGCAAGACGGGCTTAAAGCCCCACGCGATGTATTCGCTTCCGAAACTCGCTTACCTCAAGAATCACGATTCCGAAACCTTCTCTAAGGTCAAGAAAGTGTTCTTGATGGAAGATTACGCGATCTATCTTCTCTCAGGGAAACGCGGGATCGATCCTTCGCTTGCCTCAAGAACCCTTGGCTATAACGTGGAAAAAAATTGCTATGACCAAGAGATCTTTGACGCGCTTGGCATCGATCCAAGCCTGTTCCCTCCAATTCTTCCTTCTGGAAGCCCGATTCGCGGCCTGAAGAAGGAACTCGCGGAAAGCAAAGAAGATTTCATCCTCTCCCCTTGTGGGCACGATCAATTCGCCTGCGCCTTGGGATCTGGCGTCGTGAACCAAGGCGAAGCGATGGAAGGCGCGGGGACCGTGGAATCCTTGATCCCTTGCTTCAATGGCGAGGCTTCCTCCAACCTTAGCGAAGATTGCTTTAACCTCGTCCCGTATTTCGACATCGGCCACTTGACCTATGCCTTCTCCTATACGGGAGGCGCGTGCGCCGATTGGTTTTTGAAAGCCTTCTGTTCCGAAGAAGAAAGGAAGGATCCGAAGATCCACGAACGCCTTTCAAGCCATTATAACGGCCGTCCTACCGGGATGCTTTGGCTCCCCCACTTCGCGGGAGCCGCGACCCCTTACATGGATCTAGGATCCAAGGCCTGTTGCTTGGGCATGGATCTATCCACGAGGAGAGAAGACTTCTACCTCGCGGTTTTAGAAGGCGTTGCCTACGAATTGAAGGTGAACCTCGACGCTTTAAACAAACACGGTGTCCCCGTTGAGCGTTTGATCGCAAGCGGCGGGGGATCAAAGAACCCCGTTTGGAATCAAATCAAAGCCGACGTCACGGGCTTGCCCTTATACCTTCTTGACGGAGAAGAAGCAGGCTGCCGTGGCTCGGCGATGCTCGTCTCCGTTGCCTCAGGGTGTTACCCTTCCCTCAAGGAAGCCATGGACGCTTTCGTGCACGTGAAGAAGATCGTGAAACCAAATCCGGAAGCGCGAGAAGCCTATGCCAAGATGTATCGTCGATACGCTCGTGTGTATAAGGCCGTGCGCCCTTTGATGGAGGATGAACAATGAATCCGAAGATCGGAAACCTAAACCAAATCTCGACCTGCTACCGCTTCAAGGCGTTGGGCGGGAAAGGCGATGGCCAAGAGATGGTTTTGATGAATAACGGCGTCTTGACACTCCTCGTCAACCTTTCGAAAGCCGCGGACATCCATCAATGTTTGCTTGAAGGAAAAAACGTTTCTTTCTTAACGCGGAATGGACTTGTCGCCTATGATCCAGACTTCTTGCATCGCTTCCCTGGCGGCATGGTTTATACCTGCGGGCTTGACGCGATCGGCGGAGTCGAAGGGCACGAATTGCATGGTTTATTCCATTCAATCCCCGCAGAAGTCGTCTCTTTGAAACAAAACGAAGAAGGGATCGTCCTCGAAACGAAGGTCGAAGATTCGATGATGTTCGGTCATCGCGTGATCGTCTACCGCACCTTGACCCTCAAGACGGGCGAGGCCAAATTCACGCTTCAAGACCGCTTGGTCAACGAAGGATACGAAGAGCAACCTTACGCTCTTCTCTATCATTGCAACTTCGGTTACCCCTTCCTCGACGAGGATAGCAAGATCCTTACCGAAGAAACGGAAGCTATCGCGCGCACCCCGTTTGCTGAGCATGAGTTTGACAAACGTCACGAGATGGAATCCCCCGTTCCGAGCATCGAGGAAACCTGCTACTTCCTGAAGACGAAAGATGGGTCGATCTCCTTAACGTCTCCTTCTCTTAACAAGAAGGCGACCGTCAAATCGAACCTTCCGAATTTCGTGGAGTGGAAGTGCCGTCGAAGCGGCGATTACGTCGTTGGATTAGAACCCTGCACGAGCTATCTCGACGATCGGTTGGTCTATCAAACGCTTCAACCTGGCGAAAGCAAAAACTATCAATTGAAAATATCGTTTGAAACGATGGAGGAAACAAAATGCTAGTCAACTTAAACGATGCGATGAAATTCGCGAGGGAGCATCACCTTGCGATCGGGGCCTTCAATACCCCGAATCTCGAATGCCTCGATGCGGTGATCGAAACGGCGGAAGAATTGAAACTCCCCGTCATCATCTCGCACGCCGAACTCCATGAAACCGTTGCTCCGATTGCGAGTATCGGTCCTGTCATGGTCTTGAAGGCCCAGATGGCCAAGGTTCCGGTCGTGGTTCATTTGGATCATGGCGAGCACCTTGAATACCTCGAAAAGGCGATGGATCTTGGCTTCACCTCGGTGATGTTCGATGGCTCCCTCTTGCCGTTAGAAGAAAACTTCGCCTTAACGAAGAAAGCCGCCGAGATGGCCCACGCCCGCGGCGTCACCATCGAAGCGGAAATTGGCGCTTTGCCAAGCCGCGAAGATGGAAGCGAGAACAAAGTCGATCCTTCTTCCTTGTACACGGATCCGGATCTAGCGAAGAAGTTCGTCGAAGAAACCGGGATTGATGCCTTGGCGGCAAGCTTTGGCACGGCCCATGGCATCTACAAGATCCAGCCGAAGTTGGATTTCGAACGCATCGAAAAGATCGCCTCGTTGACGAGCGTTCCCTTGGTCATGCACGGCGGATCCGGCGTCAGCCCTGAAGATTATCATCACGCGATTGATTGCGGAATTTCCAAAATCAATTATTATTCCTACATGGCCCGCGAAGGCCTCCGCGCCGCGAAGAAGTGCTTGGATGAAACCAATCCAACCTTCTACCACGAGGTAGCCTTCGCCGCGAAAGAGGCCATGAAGGCCGATGCGAAGAAGGCGATGATCCACTTCGCGAAAGGCTACGTCAAATAAGGTAGGCTCCTGTTTAGGGCAGGATGGTTTGTCTGTGCCATCCTGCTTTTTTCTTTGCGTGTCCAAAGACTAGCCCTCATGGTATGATTCTTCCGTCTATGTATATCTTTGAAACGATCGTTATTGGCGCGGGCGCCTCCGGACTTATGGCGGCGATCCACGCCTCAAAATATGGAGCCTCGACCCTCGTTCTTGAAAAGAACAACAAGGCGGGGAAGAAGATCTTCATCTCGGGCAAAGGAAAGGGGAACGTCTGCAACGCGACGACCCCGAACGATTTCATCGCCCATGTCCTTCGCAACCCTCATTTCCTTCATAGCGCCTATGCGAATTTCGGCGCGAACGAAACGATGGCCTTCTTCGAGGAACAAGGCGTCCCTCTCGTCATTGAACGCGGGAAACGCGTCTTCCCGGAAAGCATGAAGGCCTATGACCTGACGGATGCCTTGGTTCATAAAGCCAAGGACAATGGGGTCTCCTTTCATTTCGATGAGGGGGTTCGTTTCGTGGATCGCGAAGAAGATATCTTCATGGTGAAGACGGGATATCGCGCCTATGCCTGCCGGAACCTCATTATCGCGACCGGCGGACAAAGCTATCCTTCGACAGGTTCGACCGGGGATGGGTACCGCTTCGCGCGTGGCTTAGGACACTTCATCAAAAGCACCTATCCTGGATTGGCAGGGCTTCGCATTTCCGAACAAGTCCCTCAGGAATTGCGCGATTTCACGTTGAAAAATGTCGAATTGATCTATGAAGAAGGAAAGAAAAAGAAGAGCGAGTTCGGGGATATCACTTTCCGCGATGGCTTCGTGGATGGACCGATTGCTTTAACCGTTTCTAGCATCCTCGCCGGGCAAGATATGTCTGACCGCACGATGTATCTTGACTTGAAGCCGGCGCTTACCTTGGATACCTTGACCGAGCGCATTTCAAGAGATATCGCGAAAGATATGAGGATGCGTTTGGGTGACCTTTTGGTTGGCTTGATCCCTTCGGAGTTCTTGCTGTTCTTCGCGAACGCTTTCTCGCTTGATCTCTATCGTAAGATCGATGCTTACACGAAAGAAGAAAGAAGGGCCTTGGCTTCTGCCTTGAAGCGCGTGCCCCTTCATGTGATTGGGGTCAATCCCTTTGAACGCGCGATCATCACGGTCGGTGGCGTTGACGTCAAAAACATCAACTCTTCAACAATGGAATCGAAACTTGTCCCGAATCTCTACTTCGCGGGAGAAGTGATGGATGTTGACGCTCTTACGGGCGGATTCAATATGCAGATTGCCCTTTCTACGGGCGCTTTGGCGGGCGATAGCATCGCCGAGAAGACGAAGATTTAAGAACGAAAGAGCATTTCTTTCGCGGCTTCCAATTGCTTTTCGGACGGGTTTTTCCCATGGATCATCGTCGCGAGGGCTTCGACTTTTTCGTTGAGATTCAATTCCTTGATGGAAGCGAAGGTTCTTCCTTCTTTCGTCGTCTTGGAGATCAAAAGATGATGGTCTCCCGCGGAAGCGACCTGTGGAGTGTGGGTGATTGCGATGACTTGGGTCGAGAGGGAGATCTCTTGGATCTTCTTCGCGACTTTAGAGGCGGCTTCGCCTGAGATCCCAGAATCGATCTCGTCAAAGACGATCGTGGAGACACCGCTGCATTTAAGGAAGAGAGCCTTGAAGGCGAGCATGATGCGGCTTGCTTCGCCTCCGGAAGCGATCCTCGAAAGGCTTTTCATCCCTTCGCCGGGGTTCGGTTCAATGTAGAAATCAACTCGATCGATCCCATCTTCGGTTAAGGCGTCGTCGCTTTTCTCAAAGGGGAAGAAGCGCACTTCGAAGGCGCTTTCTAAATTAAGATCTTTAAGGTGGTGGCGGATTTCCTTTTCGATGGTTTTCGCTAGACCTTGGCGGAAGGAAGAAAGCTCTTGTCCACGAAGGTAGGCTTCTTCAAAGCAGTGATCTTTCTTTTCTTTTGCCTCTTTGATCTCTTCTTGAAGATTGCCTTTTTCGCCGAGAAGCAAAGCGAGGTGATCGCGATGGGCGATGAGGTCTTCAATGTTCTTTTTGTATTTCCGTTTCAAAGAAGCAAGCTCGCTTTCGCGGCTTTGGAGTTCTTCTAGACGCGATGGATCGTAATCCAAGTTCTTGAATTTCTTCTTGAGGGTCGAAAACACGTCTTCAAGCTCGTAATAACGATCGTCGAGAAGGTTCCTCGCCTCTTCGTATTCTTTCTGATATTCGGATAGTTTCGATAGGTCTTTGCCTAGATCGTAGAGTTTGTCGAGAAAGTCGCTGTGAAGGATAGAATCGGCTTCCTGGGTCAAGGCGTAGATCTTGTCGTAGTTCCTTAGCAAAGCAAGTTCGTTCGCGAGTTTCTCTTCCTCGCCTTTTTCTAAGCCCGCTTCCTTCAACTCCTTGTATTGGAATTCGAGGAAATCGCGGTCTTCTTCAATCTTCTTTTGTTGGAGGAGAAGGGCCTCGTATTCTTTCTTTTGTTCAAAGTAGGCGGATCTTGCAAGGAGATAATCTTGGAGGTAGCGTTCCGCCTTCGCAGGAGACAAGGAATCCATGATCTCGAAATAGTTCTCGGGATGGAGGATCTTGCCATAATCGAATTGGGAATGGATGTCCGCGAGATAGGGCGAGATCTTGGCGAGTTCGTTTAACGGCAGCGGCGTCCCATTGATCTTCACGACGTTCTTGCTCTTCGTCAAAAGGCGTTCAACGATCAATTGGTCGTCTTCTAGGAGAATGCCTTTCTTAGCCAAAGAGGCTTTTAACAAGGGCGACGAGATCTCGAACTCCCCTCGCACCAAGGCTTTGTCTTCGCCGGCGCGGATCCATTCGGCATAAGCCCTAGAGCCCAAAAGAAGGGAAAGGGAGTCGATGATCAAACTTTTTCCGGCACCCGTTTCTCCTAAAAGGCAAGTGAAGCCTTCTTTGAAGGTCACATCGATGTTTTCGAGGATGGCGAGGTTTTGGATCTGAAGGCGCTTTAGCATGTCGATAAAATTATAGAGGGGTCTAGTAAAAAGAAAAGTTATCAGGTTTCAAAAAAGAGTATCTAGATTTTGGATGCCCTATATAATAAGAGCGCTCCCGAAGCGAGGCGTTCTACCTACATGTTATTCAATCTCATTCTTATTATCTTGGGTCTAGCGGCGTCCTTGCTGACCTATTTTTTGACCCCACTATTCGCCATGCATTGGGCTTATGCTTTCCTGATTCTCCCGATGTGGCTTGGTTATTGGATCGCGATTCTCGGGGTGATTACGGTCACCCTTACCTTCGTCTGCTATTTGATCTCTTTGTCCAAAAAGGAGGTGGAGAAGCCAAGCAAGTTCGCCTATTGGTGCTGCTCTGGCATCATCTATTGGCTCTTCGGTTTCCTTTGGATCAAGACGACGATCACGGGGAAAGAATTGCTCCCAAAAGACACCCGCTTTCTCATGGTCTCGAACCACATCTCGATGTTTGATTTCTTGATCGTTTTCGCGAAGCTTGGTTCCTATCAAATCGTCCCGATCACGAAGAAAGAAACCTTCGATTATCCATGGGCTGGCCCGGTCGCGAAAGCCTCTGGATTTATTCCCATTGATCGCGAGAACCCCGCAAAAGGCTTGCGCGCTATCCTAAAAGCCATTAGATTAATTAAGAATGATTTGAGCTCCATCTTTATCGCCCCCGAAGGAACTAGAAGCCTGGGAGGACGTATGAATCCTTTCCACGCCGGATCCTTCAAGATCGCCGAAAAGAGCAAATGCCCAATCGTCGTTGCCTGTGTTTCCGGCACCGACGCCATTCACAAAAATTTCTTCCGCCGGGTGAGTCACGTTCGCCTTGATATCCTCGAAGTTCTCAGCAGCGAAGAGGTATCGAACATGACGACCCTTGCGATGGCAGACCACTGCCAGCAGCTGATACAAGACTATCTTGATGGCTTGGAAGAAAACGCAACTACTAAGGAGTAATTATGCTGCGACTATTCGCCGACACCGATTGCGACATCACGCCGAAAGAGGCGGAGCAATACGGCTTCACCCTGATCTCGATGCCTTACGTCGAGGATGGAAACCTCATTCGTCCCTATGTCGATTGGAACGAATTCGACGCCCATGCCTTCTATGACCGTCTTCGTGGAGGACAGCTTCCTTCGACCTGTGCCTTGTCTCCGGCCGACTACGTCTCCTATTTCGAGCCGGTCTTCGCCGCGGGCGATGACATCCTCTACGTCCATTTCTCCAGCGGCATGTCCTCGACCTTCAACGCCATGCGCTTGGCGCTAGACGAACTCAAGGAGAAGTACCCGGAACGCAAGTTCTACGATATCGACACGCTGTTGATCTCGATCGGGGGCTACGCGATGGCTACCGAAATCGGCAAGCTCTACAAGAAGGGCGCGACCGGAGAAGAGATCGTCGCTTGGGCCGAGAAGGAACGCGAACATTTCGCCGTCTATTTCTTTGCCGAGGACTTGAAGTTCTTCGGGCGTTCGGGCCGTGTCTCCGGCTTGACCGCCACGATGGGCAACCTCATCGGCATCAAGCCGATCATCAACATGAACTCGAACGGGGTCATGGATTCCGTGGATAAGGCAAGAGGCACCAAGAATTGCATCAGCAAGGTCTTGGATTACGTCGAACGCCTTGGCGAGAACATGAAGGATTATCCCGTCTACATCGCTTCCGCGGACTGCGATGCGCTTGCCGAACGTTTGAAGCAAGCCTTCGTTGAACGCTTCGGCGAAGGACACGAGATCCATCTCGTGACCGTCAACCCGACGATCGGCTCGCACTGCGGCCCCGATTGCACGGGCGTTTGCTTCCGCGCAAAGACGAGAGAATAAGATCCATAAACTGGCGCTCCAAACGAGCGCCTTTCTTTTTGCAATTTTTCAGATTTTGCCCTATTGTTGACCCATGTTAGGAAACCCAAAAGCGACGAAAGAAGAACTCATCCGGTGGATCAAAGATTATTTTGACGTCAACGGACCAACCTGCACCGCGGTGATTGGGATCTCTGGAGGCAAGGATTCTTCGATTTGCGCAGCCTTGCTCGCGGAAGCTCTAGGCAAGGATCGCGTGATTGGTGTTCTCATGCCAAATGGGGTCCAAGCCGACATCGAAGACTCGAAAGAAGTCGTTCGTTGCCTTGGGATCCGACACGCGGAAGTGAACATTGTCAAAGCTTACGATGGAATGATCTCTTCCTTGAAAGATATCAACCTATCGAGAGACGCCTTGATTAACATCCCTCCTCGCCTTCGTATGGCGACTCTTTATGCGGTCGCGCAGTCATTGAAAGAAGGGGGCAGGGTCTGCAACACCTGCAACCGCAGCGAAGACTATATTGGCTACAGCACGAAGTTTGGAGACGCCGCGGGAGACTTCTCCTTGCTTTCTTCCTTGCTCGTGGAAGAAGTGCTTCAAATCGGAGAAGAAACGACCCTCCCAAAGCATTTGATCCACAAGACCCCAAGCGATGGCTTATGCGGCTTAAGCGACGAAGATAAGATTGGCTTTACCTATAAAGAGTTAGATCATTACATCCTTACGGGCGAAGCGAGTGAGGAGGCCAAGAAGAAGATCGATCGCCTGCATAACATGAACCTTCATAAGTTGCTTCCGATGCCGAGCTTCAAATTGAACCGAGCGTAAGAACAAAGAAAAGGAGCGAACCTTTGCGGGGGTTCGCTCCTTTTTTGTTGCTTCGAAAGATCAAAGCGCGGGTGCTGGTGGGGGTGGTGGGATCGGAGGCAAGCTGCTTTCGATCTCCAAGGTGACGTTCTCGCCATCGACGATGACGTAATAGTCGGCACCAATGCCCGAGAACTTCAAGGCGAGTTTGCCATCCCTGACGGTGACAACGTAATCAAGATCCACGAAGCCATCGTTGAGCTTCAAGGCCTTGGCGCCCGAGAGAGCGGTGACGACCTTCAACTCGTAGGTGCTTTCGTCCACGGTGAAGGTCTTTCCATCGAGGCTAAGCGGATCGAAGGTGGCGTTCTTAGAAAGCGTGAACGTTTCTTCGGTGACGACGTCTTTGATGGTCGCTTGACCTTCCTTGATCGTGATCACGTAATCCGCGGTCGTGAGAATGGTGCCTTCCGCGGTTTCTTCGACATTCGAAAGGATCGATTCGACGCCATCGACGTAGACGCGCTGACCATTGATGTACAAGGCATGGGCCATTCCGGCGTCGAGGTAGGCGCCACGAGCGTCGAAGATGCTCTTGTTAACGTATTGCAAGCCCATGACTTCCAAGGAGAAGCCGGTCTTGTAAGCGTAGACGGTAATATCGACGGCGGCATAGTAGTAAGCGATCGCCGGGCCCTTCGCGGACATTAAGAGATGGTATTCGGTCAAGACGTGCTTATCGAGCCCATCATTCGTTTCGTTGAGGAAGTCGACGTAGAATTTTCCATCTTCCGTCATTTCGAATCCCTCTTCGCCGTAGACGCCTTCGAAGGAGTAGATGCCGACGAGATCTTGGAACGACTCGACGGGGATGAAGGTTTCAAACGCGAAGTTTTTGTCTTCGGAAAGCGGGTTCGTGGAGAAGTAATCTTCATCATAGTAGACAAGATCCCATTCCGCGTTGACGTCGGGGATCTCCAACGAGAGGAAGATGTATTGGCCGTCGAAGGCAAAATCGAAGTAGTAGTCGTATTGCTGGCCGTTGAGCGTGAAAGTCCCGTCATTGATGTCGAGGTTCGCTGCGCCGCCAGAGGTGAAAGCTTGGTTCACCATGCCTTCATAGACGTCCTTGGTGACGAAGATATCGTAATCATTGAAATCTTCACCCATCCTAAGAAGAATGTCATAGGGGTTATCGGTGAGGTAGTTGATGGTGACTTCGGCCTCGCCGTCATCGTAAGCAAGGACGATGGCGCCTTCTTCGTCCAAGACAAGGCGACCTTCGTAATGATTGGTGCCGTAGGTAATGGCAAGATCTTCGCCGATCACGAGATCGACTTTGGCGCCATCGTAGTTGACAGTGACGTATTCATTGGCGTAAATCGGCGCAAAAACCGCTTCATTGACCAAAACGTTGAGGTTGTTTTCAAGGGTATCGCCTGCTTCGTTTAAAACGACCAAGCTGCCCGTCCCGTCATAGAGATAGGTGCTGAGATAGCGATCGGTTCCGCCCATCGTGAACTTCAAGGCTTTCACATCGTTGCGAAGAGCGAACGAGGAGGCGACTTCCGTGCCATCCACGGTAACGGTTTCGCCATCATAAGCGATCTTGTGTCCATTGGATTTGAAGGCGCCAATCAAACCATAGGAATCATCGTAGGCCAAGACCTTGGTTTGCTCCAAAGTCGTGCCATCCAAGTAGCGAAGGCCTTTTGACGTCGATTGAATGTTAAGGGTCGGCTGTCCTTCCGCGGTCAACGCGAAGTAGAAGCCTGCTTTTTCATCGAATTTCGCTTCGTAGTCATACGTCACGCTGTCGATGGTAGCGGTATGAAGATCGAGATCGGCATCATAGGTGACGGATCCCGTTCCATCGAATAACGTATTGCACAAGACGCCGGCAGAAGGAATGAATTCCACATCTTCGCTAACGCCGACACCATAGAGTTCATAAGAGCCGCCTTCCATTTCTTTGACGATGAAATCGTAATAGGCATAGCCATCCGTAGGATCGACGATTTCAACGACTTTTTGGAGATCGCCGTTCTCCGCTTCCATGTAGAAAGCGTCCGCCATAAAGGTTTTGGCAACCGTTCCCGTGTAGGGAGCGTAGGTGCTCATCGAGTAGTAGCCATACGAATAATCAAAGACATCGTCAATGGTGTAGACGTAATCGTAAATGGTCGGATCGCCATAACCGCCATAGATGAAGCCACCGCTGAATTCCTTGATGGCCGGGCTAAGCAAGTAGCTCTCTTCCCGTTCCATGTCAGAAAGGACGACATAGATGTGGCCGTTATGATCATAGGGATAGACCGCGTATTGGTCGTCTCCAAAGCCGAAGGCGTCGACGGGGTTGCCATCGGGATCATCCACGGACATAAGGCTGCTCGCGGACAAGGTTTCCGTCTCGCCCGAGAACACATCTTTGATCAACAACGTGTTGTTATTGACCGTTACATCGCAAGAAAGGCCACGGAAGGTACCTTTTACGATGCCTAGCTCATCATCGCTGAACGAGAATGCTTCTACGCTAGAAGTGATATCTGGCGTCTCGTTTGTGGATTTATCCGGGCTAGAGACGTTCGACTCATCTGACGAGTTCGAGTCACCAGGGCCTGGGTTATTACAGGCGGCGAGAACCATGGAAGCGGCGAGCAACAGCAATGTATTGTGCATGCGTTTCATAAGTTTTTCTCCTTTTTGTGGCGCAATAATAACATGTGTTCAATTTTTGAAAAGAATAATTTTTCGCATCTGAAAACCATTTTTCATCTGCCGTGTTTTCCCGCGTATTCCCCATATGGGGAACTTGCGGTAAAATGTTCCGCATGGCAGATCAGTTCGTCGAGTCAAAACCCAGTGGCAATCAAAAGAAAAAAGGCCTTTGGAAATACGTAATCTACGTTGTTTTCGTCTTGGTCGCGACCGGCGTTTCCTTGCTTCTTTCCCTTTGGGGATCCTTTGACGATGTCCTTGGAACGTTCCGCCAATCGGACTGGGGCTACAACGTTTTGGTCTTCGCGATGGTCTTCTTGACCTACTGCCTCGAAGGGTTGATCTTGGTTGTTTTCTGTCGCCTTTACACGCGGAAGTACAAGTTCCATCAAGGCCTAGCCTGCTCGATGGTTGGCCAGTTCTATAGCAACGTGACTCCCGGCGCGAGCGGCGGGCAGGTCATGCAGGCCTATACCTTGAAGAGCCAAGGGATCATCGTGAGCAACGCGGCCTCCATCATGGTCATGTGGTTCATCCTTTATCAGTCCGCCCTTATCTTCTTTGGCGTCCTAGCCTTGGGCTTTGAATTCCGGACGGTTGGGAGTTTGAATCCGAACATTGGCTCATTCTTCGGGTCGGATTGGACGGTGCCGATGTGGCCGCTGATCATCATCGGCTTTATGGTCAACCTCTCCGTGATCTTGATGTTGCTCTTCATGAGTTACAGCCATCACTTCCATAACTTTATCCTCCGTCACGTGATCGGGTTCCTCGGCAAGATCCACATCTTGAAGAAACCGGATGAAACAAGAGAATCCCTCCGCGTTCAGGTTGAGAACTTCAAGATCGAGCTTCGTCGTTTGCAGTCGAACATCCCCGTTTTGATTTTGCTATTTATTCTATTCTTCCTATTGTTGCTCCTGCGTTTTTCCATCCCCTATTTCTGCGGCATGGCGATGCACGCTTGGGGAGAAGAAGCGACATTCCATTTCTATTCGTTTGATCCGGATACCCCCTCGATGCTTCGCGCGAGCTTCTTGACCTCGTTCCACCAGATGGTCACGGGCTTGATCCCGCTTCCGGGTTCCGCGGGTGTCTCCGAGCTTTTCTACAACCTTTTCTTCCAACCTTTCTTTGCGAATAGCTACACCAAGACCGTCGCGACCCAAATCCTTTGGCGTTTCGCGACCTTCCATTTGGTCTTCTTGGTGTCGGGCTTCGTGAGCGCCTTCTATCATAGCCGTGGCGGTGCAAGCGTCACGTACGCGTCGAGAAAGACCTTCGTTACGTTGCAGCTAGAAACTTACGATGAACGTAAACGCTCCTCGGATACGATGTACGAAACCTCGCAATTCTCCAGAAAAGAACTGCAAAGACGCCTTTCTTCGAACATGAAAAAGCGCACGAGCAAGGAAATCGAGATCCCCTTCGACGATATTGACGATACGGGCGATTTTGAAGCGACCCGCATGAAGATCGCGACCCATAAGCAAGATCTCCCGAAGGTCAAAGAAAAGAAAAAGAAAGAAAAACCCGAGAAACCCGCGAAGAAGAGCAAGAAGCGCAACAACGATACCTCCACGGATAACGGGTGGACGAATTGGGAGATCTAAAGATGAACATCGCTTTGTTTTCTGACTCCTATATTCCCGAGATCAACGGGGTTGCCGCGTCGACGGATAACCTTGCGACGACGTTGCGCGCCCATGGGCACCGCGTTTTGGTCGTGACCACGAACCCTTTTGACGACAAGGTTCAAATCACCGATGAGATGGTCCGCATCCCCGGGCCTCAGATGAAGATGTTTTACGGCTATCGCTTTGCGAAGTTCTATAACGAAGAAGCGGCGCACGCCATCGAACGCTTTCACCCTGATGTCATTCATATCCAAACGGACTTCGTGGTCGGTTTCTTGGGGATGTTCATGGCGCGCAAGTTCCACTGCGCGATCGTCTACACCTTCCACACGATGGTCGAAGACTACACCTATTACGTGACCCGTGGACATTTTGATCGCGCCGCTCGTCACATCGTCCGTGGCTTTTATCAAGGAATCACGGCTCAATACGATGCGATCGTCGCGCCAAGCGATAAGATCTTGGATTACCTTCGAATGGTTGGGATCGATGCGAACGTCTACATCGTCCCGACGGGCATTGATTTCCAGCGCTTCGCAAGAAAGAACGAAGTCGCAAGGGAAACCGCCGCACTGAAAGAAAAATATGGGATCGCCCCAAACGAATTCGTCATTCTTTCCTTAGGTCGTGTCGCGAAAGAGAAATCGATCGATGTCTTGCTGCGCGGATATAAGGAATTCTTGGATCAAGGGGAACCGGTCCCCACGAAGTTCGTGGTCGCAGGATGGGGCCCTGCCGAAAAGGAATTGAAGGATCTTGTCCATACCCTTGGCATCGAAGATAAGGTCGTTTTCACGGGCAAGGTCGATCCAAAAGAAACCCAGAAATATTATTGGCTCGGCGATTGCTTTGCCTCCGCCTCCATCACGGAGACCCAGGGCCTTACCTTCATGGAAGCGATGGCGAGTTCCGTCTTGACCCTCGCTCGATACGACGACAACCTCGTTGGAACGATAAAGGATGGGCAAACCGGTTTCTTCTTCTTTGATGAAAGCGACTTCAAAAACAAGATCAATCACGTGATCAGCTTAAGCGAAGAGGCGAAGGCCAAGGTCATCGAACAAGCGCTTGATGCCGTCGACGTCTATTCCTTGGAACATTTCTTTGAAAACATCATGGAGGTCTACACCCGTGTCCAACGTCAAAAATGGTAAAGCGATCGTTAAGATCACCCACAAGAAAAGCGGCGCAACCGTCGAATTTGAAGACGGAAAAAAACTCCTTTTGTCTCCGGATTCTTTCACGGAATCCCCGTTATACGAAGGAAAGATCCTCTCGGAAAAGGAGATCAAAAAGCTCGAAGTCCTCTCTTCGGCGGACGAATATTACGAGTACGCTTTGAAGCTTTGTTTCCGCGATCAAAAGACCAAGAAAGAGGTTGTGGATCGGTTAACCGCGAAAGGCGCGAGCAAGGAAACGATCCGCTCGATCCTCGCAAGATTGAAGGCCGCCGGGCTGATCGACGATCGTCTCTACGTCACCGTTTACGCGAAAGATATCGCCTCTTTGCGCTGCTATGGGCGCAAAAAGGTGCTTTATGAATTGAAGAAGAAAGGCGTCTCGGAAGCCATTCTCAATTCGATCGCCTTCACCGACGAAGAAGAACTCGACAAGGCAACGCGCTACGCCGAGATCTTGAATCGCAGAAGCGACAAGGTGCCAAACGCCAAGAAGAAAATGAAGATGTTGATCGGCTTAATGGAACGAGGATTCGATGAGGACATCGCCCGCGAAGCCGTAAGCCGCGTCGCAACGGTCAATGGTCCCAACGAAGAGAGAAACGCTCTTGCGAAGGACTATTTGACCTACAAGGTTCGTTACGAACGAAAGTTCGAAGGGTATGAACTCAAACAAAAGGTCTTAGCCGCCTTGCTGAAGAAAGGCTATCGTTATGATGACATCAAGGAAATCGAAGGAGTGACGGAATACGATGATTAAGGATTTGAATGACGGCGCACAGGTCTATGGGCGCTTCCTCGTTGCGGATTGCAAGAAATGCGTCTCCAACAGCCAAAAGAACTACTTGGCGTTGACCCTCCAAGACGCCACAGGCACGATGGAGGCCCGCAAATGGGAGATCTTAGACGACGATGAAGACGTCTTTTCCAAGGGACAGGTCGTCTATGTCGTTGGCTCGGTTTTGCTTTATGGCAACAAACTCCAGATGAAGGTCACGCAAGGGGAGAAGGTCGATCCTTCCTTGATCGATTGGTCCGCCTATATCCCTAGCGCACCCGTTCCCCAACAGATCCTTGAGAACAAGCTCAACGTCTATTTCGATTCGTTTGAAGATCCTGACGTTAAGAATTTGATCGTCAAAATGGTCGAGAAGTACAAGGAGAAATACCTCCTTTGGCCCGCGGCGATGCGCAACCACCATGCCTTTGTTTCCGGCCTTCTTTTCCATTCCCTCACGATGGCGGACCTCGCTTCCAAGGCCTGCAAGATCTATTCTACCCTCAACCGCGACATCATGATCGGTGGTGCTTTGATCCACGACATCGGCAAGGTAATGGAGCTCTCCGGCCCCAACGGAACCTTCTACACGCTCCAAGGACGCTTGTTAGGACATTTGACCATCGGACAGGCCGAACTTCGCGAAACGGCAAAAGAAATGGGTTATTACGCGTTTTTAGGCCTTCCGAAGAACGAGCAAGAACTCCAAGAGAAGCAAAATAGCCCCCTCTTCCATCGTTATGAGATTGCCCTTCAGTTCGAGCACATCTTGATTTCCCATCACGGGAAGCATGAATACGGGGCGGCGATGCTTCCCCAGACGAGAGAGGCCCTCGCGATTTCGATGATCGACGACTTCGATTCGAAGATGCTGATCCTCGACAATGCTTACCGCGGATTGAATCCAGGGGATGTGACCTCGAAGATCATGAGCCTCGACGATCGGTATTTCTATCTTCCCCGTTCCTCGGTCTCTGGGAAACCCTATGGGACGAGTGTTGAAGAACAACTCGAAGATTTAAAGAAGTAAAAGAGCCAACAAAAAAGGAGGAGGCGACAAACCTTCTCCTTTTTCTTATATCCATATATTCTTATTTGTTCATCTCGTCGTGGAGGGAGCAAGCAAGGCGCGGAAGGTCGATCGTGTCGGTCTTCGGGCGTTGCATCGTGATCTCAAAGCCTCCGGTCTCGCCATAACGCGGGATGACGTGCACGTGGAAGTGGGGAACGCTTTGTCCCGCGGCTTCCCCGGCGTTAGAAATGATGTTCACGCCTTTCGCGTGGAGGATCGAGATTTGGGCCTGTCCGATGCGCTGGGCGACCGCCATGACCTTGTTCAAGGTTTCTTTCGGGGTCGAGAGAAGATCCTCGTAATGGACTTTCGGAAGGACAAGGGTATGGCCTTTCGTCGCTTGGGCGATGTCGAGGAAGGCGAGGACGTCATCGTCTTCGTAGACCTTGGCGCAGGGGATTTCCCCTTCGATGATGCGGCAGAAGATATCTTTCATATATAGGCTCCTTTAAGGAAGAAGAAAGGGCAGGAATGAACCTGCCCAATCATTATAGTCCAATCTTAATCGAAGAGATCGGGGAACGTCGTCTCGAAGTAAGAATAGAGGGTGTCGTCATGGATTTCGACGGACATCTTGTCGACGAAGTATTGGCGAGCGGCCTTGCGGTAGGACTCGCTGTCGGCGATGAGGTCGGCGACTTTCCAAACGATTTGGTTCAAGGTTTCGCCCTTGCTTCCATCTTCCGGACGGTGCGCGTAGGAGGTTTCGGAGTCGTCTTTGTCTTGGACGAGCTTCGTGGCCTTCACGGCTTCGTCGACGCGGACGATGTACCAGGTCTTGCCAGAGTCATCGTACATCGCATAGGGGAATTCTTCGCCGCTTTGGATCGTTTCGGGACGGAGGTAGTACTCGCCCTGGACGCGCCAGGTGAAGTTCGATTTGATGATCGTGTCGATCGAGGTTTCGAGGTAACGCGGATCATCGACTTCGTTCGCGACTTGGGTCTTGAAGAGGCGGGTCTTCATCGTGGAGGGAAGATCGCTCAAACCGCTGGAGGTGTACCAGCCTTCCGTGACCTTGGAGGTCGCGTAGATGTCACGGGTCTTGAGGTCCAAGCCTGTGGCGATGCTATAAGCGCCGGAACCGGTGAAATCGGTCGAGGTGCCTTCTTCCCAACGGGAAGAGGTGAGGAGGCTGTAATCGTAGAGGAGTTGGCCGTACGTCGTTTCGCGATACGTCGAGACGTTGCCATTCGGGGTCGCGACGGTCAACGGGGTGAAGCCCGCTTTCGCGTAGATCGAATCGGCAAAGGTCTTGTCTTCGCCTTCGATGACGATGCCTTGGTAGAGCTTGTTGAGGAAGCTAAGGTCCTTGTAGGCCTTGGCGTTGGCGCCAAGATCGGCGTCTTTCTTGTTCAAGACGAGCTCGCAGTAGGCACGGACCAAGGAACGGGTCGAATCTTCGAACTTATCGAGGTTCGGGAGGGCGACGTATTGAACCTTTCGGGCGTAGGAACGTCCGAGGGTGCCGTAGTTCGCGTCCATCAAGTATTGCTCGACGAGGGCTTTGCGATAAGCCGCCGGGAGCAAGGAGCGAACGATGTAGTCCTTGTAGTAGGTGCGGAACGAATCGAAGTCGTGGGTGTGGAAGAAGAGCAAGGTGTCTTCGTAGGTGTATTCGCCTTCGACGAGCTTCTTGGCGAGGTTCTCTTCCGCGGGGAAGATGTAGAGATCGCCGCGTTGGGCTTTGACAAAGAGTTTTTCATCGAAGACCTTGTCTTTTTGGTAGGTCGTGTTGGTGACAACGGACCAGAAGGTTTTCAAGATCGAGGTCTTGATCGAATCGTAGAAGTCCTTGGCCTTCTTCGCATCGGCGGAACCATCTTCGGCCTTGAAGGCAGCAGGGACGACGCCTTCTTTAAGGGTGCCGTCGGCATTGTAGCCTTCATAGAAATCGCCGAAGTAGGATTTCGCGTAGGCGAAGAGGATGTTGTTGAGGATGCGCTCGCTGTTGGAATCGCCAGAGGTGACAACGTCATCGTAGAGATCGCCAAGGGTGTTGGCGAAGACGTCGGCGTTGTTGACGATCGCTTGTTCGCGCTCGGTGGAAGGGAGGTCCATCTCGACTTCGCAGGAAGCGAGGCCGATGGTCATAGCGGCAAGGAAGGCCGCCGATAGGGTTTTGCTGAATTTCATTGGTTCTATCCTCCTGTCCTTAGCGCTTTTCGTAGCAGGCGCCGCCGTTGCCCCAGGCGCCGGTCTTGTCGCGGGCATCATCCGTGTTGTAGAGGATGGCCGCGGCTTCGGTGATGAGCTTTTGTCCGCCATCATCGCGGAGGGCACGAGCCTCGTCTTCGCGAACGAGGAACTCGGCGTACTTGGTCCAGCCGTCGTCCAATTTCTTTCGGGCGTCGTCTTTGCTCTTTTGGCGCTTGGCGGTGGAGAAGGTGTAGATGTTGTCGACGATCTTCTTCACGCTCGCGTTTTCTACATTGAATACCGCGTTCGTGTCCGCGACGAGCTTCTGGACTTCATAGGTTTCCATGAGGTCGCTGTTGAAGCTGGAGATCGTGGATTTGAGGTTGTCGATGTTCTTTTGGTAGTTGGCTTTGGTGGTGTCGAGGCCTTGAGAGATCAAGGTGGTCTTCTTGGCGCTCACTTCGCCATCCTTGTAGGTCGGGTAGGACGTGGAGGTCTCCGGGTTTTCGAAGGTGAAGTACTCGGAGAGGTTCGTAACGTCCGCGGTCGCGGCGTTGGCATCGTAATAGGCCTTGTCGTTTTCGACGACCTTGTTGCTTTCGATGCGGGTGCCGTATTCGGAAAGCGGGGAGCGGTCGACGACGATAAAGTGGATGCCCTTCGTGCCGGAATCGCCACGGACGGCAAGGATCACTTGCCCTTTTTCGTTCGTGAGGACGTTCTCGGCGTTGCCTTCGCTATCCTTCACGCCAGGGAGGATGTCCTTGGTGTCGTGTTGGAAGCCAGGGAGCTTGGCGTAGTCGTCATCGACTTTGCCCTTCCAAGCATTGAGCTCGCCATCCTTCTTGTAGCGGCCGTTGGCATCGACATAGGCAGAGCCGATCGATTCGGCGGTCGTCTTGTCGAAGCCTGCTTCGATGACATCGTTATAGGCGATGCGGTTCGGGGTGACGACGGCGATGCGGTGGGAGTTGAAGTACTTGTTCCAGATGACGTTGCGCGGCATGTAGGCCGAGTTGCCATCGTTGACCTTGAAGGTTTGGGTCGGGAAGTTTCTCTGGACTTCGTCGTTGGCCAAAGCAACGGCGGCGCCGAAGGGGATTTGCCCGATGGCATCGAAGACTCCGCCTTCGAGGGTGGAGGATTCAAGGCTCTTTTCTTCGCCGTTAGCGGTGCGGTAGGTCGCATCCGAGGAGAACTTAAGGTTGCCGATGCGGCTGCTCTTGAACTCGGACGTCGTCTGATTGAAGAGCGTGTCGTAAGCGTAGACGCCGTATTGGAAGCCTTGGACGAAGGACGTTTCGACGTCCATGATCCCGAGGTTGCCATAGGATTCGGCGGAACCGGTGTCTTTGGAATAGGTCTTGGCCAAGGTGCCGAAGGTCTGACGGACCGTGGCGCTGGCCTTGCCGTAGACGCTATCTTCGGTGCTGGCGCCGGCCATCATCAAGATAACATCGCCAAAGGTCTTGGCTTCGGCTTCGCTGATCGCGGTGCTCGTGGCATCCGATTCGCTTGCGCTGCTCGCTTCGAGCAAGATGTGCGAGACGTTGTAGGGCATGCGGGTTTCGACGTAGCCGCCATTCCCGAGGCCGAAATGCTCATCGGCGGGGAAGAAGGCGCTGCCATCGGCGCGTTTGCCATCGCGGATGTACTTGAGATTGTCGCCGGCTTTGAAATCCTCTTCGAATTTTTCGAGTTCGGCGGCGTAGAGCTTCTTTTCGTAGAGCTCTTCGATGTTGTCGACGTCTTCGCCGGTAAGCAAGGCTTCGAGCTCGGCCGCATAGGTCGTGCCATTGTTGTTGGCATTGCTCTGGGCCTGGTTCTTGATGCCTTCGACGCTCGTCGATGCCTTCTTTTTCAATTCTTCAAGGTCGGCGGTTCTCTGCGCATAGTATTCCCGGATCAAGATTTCCTTGACCTTGCTGAAGTCGCTGTTGGCCGTGGCGGTGCTGTCCTGGTAATCGCTGAAGAGTTCGGCAGCGGTGTAGGTGGTGCGGGTACCGTCGGCATTGGTGAAGGTAATTGCGACACCCTCTTTGTAGCTGGTGTTGTTGCAACCCGCCAACGAGGCGATTGCAGTCAAGCCAGTCACAATGGTGAGGAGTTTTCCTTTCTTCATGGATTCGTTCCTCCTAGTCTGAACGTAGCCCGTAAATGGTATACTCATATGAGTATCAATACAACAAAAACTTGACGGGGTCGGGACTAAGGCCAATTCCCTGGTGCTTCTTAGGGTGGCATCTATGGTTTCACACGTTTCACGAATGGCGTTTTGCCTTATCGTTTTGTTTGAACAAAAGGGCGAAAGGTAGGTACAATACCGGCGTTCCGCTAAGGAGGCGTTTTCCTATGTCCAAACTCGTTATTGAAAATCTCCACGTATCGGCACGTGACGTCGAGATCCTCAAAGGGGTCAATCTTACGTTGGAAGAAGGAGAGACCTTGGCTCTTTTAGGGCCGAATGGCCATGGCAAGTCCACGCTCCTTGGCGCGATTATGGGCAATCCCAATTACACGGTGACCGAAGGACGCATTGCCCTTGATGGGAAGGACGTTTTGGCGATGAGCGTCGATGAGCGTTCGAAGGCCGGAATCTTCCTTGCGATGCAATATCCTAGCGAGATCCCTGGCGTCAATAGCGCTTCCTTCTTGAAGGCGGCGATGAACGCCCGTCGCGAGAAGCCCATGAGCCTTTTCACCTTCTATTCCGAGCTCAAGAAAGCCTATGGCGAAATGGGCGTTCCTTTCGAGATGAGCAACCGCAACTTGAACGAAGGGTTCTCGGGTGGCGAAAAGAAACGCAACGAGATCCTTCAAATGAAACTGCTCGACCCGAAATTCTCCTTGCTCGATGAAATTGATTCGGGCTTGGACGTTGACGCGATCGGCGTCGTCTCCAAAGCCATCGTCGAAGAACAGAAGAAGGGGCGCGGCTTTTTGGTCGTCTCCCACTATGCCCGCCTTTACGATTTGATTCAGCCGACCCGTGTTGCGATCATGATCAATGGCCGCATCCAATATGAAGGTGACCCCTCCTTGATTGCCCGCATTGACCAAGAAGGTTATGAATGGTTGAAACGTGAACACGGGATTGAAATCGAAAAGGAAAACGCAGGGATGAACAAGGTCTCCATCGGCACCTGCGCCGTGAAGGAAACGATCAAGTAATGGAACGCCAATTCGTCGATCTGCCATCCGGGAATCTTGAATTCACCGTCGAACGCGGGGAAAGCGCTCGTTTGCTTTTCGTATTTTTTGAAAAGAGCGTTAGCCAAAAGATTTCTCTTCACGTCAAAAAGGATGCGACCTTAGAAGTCGCTTATGCAGACTTCGGCCGCGGGAAATCCAACATTGACGCGGATATCTATTTGGAAGAAGAAGGGGCAAAAGCTTCGTTCCATGGTGCTTTCCTTGCTTCGGAAAAAGACCTCAAGGAAGTGAAAGCGAACTGTTTCCACTTGGCGCCTCATACCGAAGGACTTGTTGAGAATTACGGGATCACCGAAGGACAAAGTCGTTTGTTGTTCCTCGGAAAAAGCGACATTCAACGCGGCGCGAAAGGTTCGATCACCCGTCAAGCGGCGAAGGCGATTGTCTTTGACCCAAAATGCGTTGCCCATGCCTCTCCCATCCTTTGCATCGACGAGAACGACGTCCAAGCCTCCCATGCGGCCGCGGTTGGCAAGCTCAATGATCAACATTTGTTCTATCTCCTTTCCCGCGGCATTGACCTCAGGGAAGCGAGAAGACTTATTACCCTCGGATATTTGAAACCGATCGAAGAATATTTTGATGGCGAATTGAAAGAACGCATCGACGCGGCGATCGAAGGAGGCGTCTGATGAAAGACCTAGCCTTGATCCGCAACGACTTCCCCATGCTTCGCGATAGCATCAAGATGCAGGGCAAGCCTTTGGTTTACCTCGACAATGCCTCGACGACGTTCAAACCGGATTCGGTGACGAATGCGATGGTTTCTTATATGACCCATCACACGGCGAACGCCCATCGTGGGGACTATGATCTTTGCTACGACATGGACGTCCTCCAAATGGAAACTCGGAAGACCGTTGCTCGTTTCATCCATTGCGATCCAAACGAGGTTGTTTTCACGAGTGGCACGACCGCGAGCCTTAACCTTATCGCCTATGGCTATGCGGCGAAATACCTTAAGGCAGAGGATGAGATTTTATTGACCGAAGCAGAGCATGCCTCGAACGTTCTTCCTTGGTTCCGTGTCGCGGAGATCACGGGTTGCAAAGTCCGTTACATCCCGTTAGATGAAAAAGGAAGACTCACGGTGGAAAATCTGCGCAAAACGATAACGGAACACACGAAAATCGTTTCCGTTGCGCAGATTACGAATGTTTTAGGCTTCTTAGCCCACGTGAAAGAACTTGCAAAAGTCGCACATGAATATGGCGCGATCTTCGTCGTCGATGGCGCGCAATCTGTCCCCCATTTAAAAACGGATGTGCGGGATTTGGATTGCGATTTCTTGGCGTTTAGCGGTCATAAGATGTGCGGTCCGACCGGCGTTGGCGTCCTTTATGGAAAGTATTCTCTCCTTGAGAAAATGGATCCTTTCATGACCGGAGGCGGGATGAACGCAAAATTCGATATGTGTGGCGACACCCGGTATTTGGAGCCTCCCCTTCGTTTCGAGGCGGGAACTCAGCCTTTGGCGGAGATCGCCGGGCTTAAGGCCGCGATCGAGTATCTCGAAGACATCGGAATGGACGAAATCGAACGGCGAGAGCGAGAACTAAAGCGCTATGCGATCGCGAAACTAAAGGAAACGGGCAACGTCATTCTTTATAACGAGGAGAGCGAAGGAGGCATCGTCACCTTCAACATCAAAGGCGTGTTTGCCCAAGATGCCGCGACGTTCCTTAATAGCCGTGGCATCGCCTGCCGTTCCGGCCAACATTGTGCCAAGATCCTCATGGATTTCTTGAAGACCGAGGCTACCGTCCGTGCCTCATTCTATTTCTATACGACCAAGGAAGAGATTGACGCTCTTGCTTCTGCCGTTGCTTCAGGAGGAGATTATCTCGATGCCTACTTCAATTGAATTCAACCCGATGATGATGCGAGAGATCATCATGGATCACTACCAATCGCCCCGCCATAAAGGTGATTGCCCCGCGAAAGAAGAATATGTCAGCACCCATAGCGCTTCCGTGAACTGCATCGATGATATCGACCTTTTCTTGAAAATCGAAAACAACGTGGTCGTCGATGCCCTTTGGAATGGGGTCGCCTGCACGATCTCTACGGCTTCGACCGACATCCTTTGCGATCTTTTGATTGGAAAAAGCAAAGAAGAAGCGGAAAAGATCATCGAGGAATACCACAAGATGATTGAAGGGAAGGACGATTACGATCCCTCTCTTTTGGATGAAGCGATCGCTTTTATGAATACCTACCGTCAACCTTCGCGCATCCACTGCGCGACCATTGGATGGGATGCCGCCGAAAAGCTTCTCGACGATAAGGGAGAAACGAAATGAAGAAAGACGGAGTCGAACCAAACGTCCTCGACGCGGAATATAAATACGGCTTCAAAGACAAGGATGTCTCAATTTTCTCCACGGGCAAAGGCTTGAATGAAGATGTCGTTCGCGAGATCTCGAAAGCCAAAGGCGAACCTGAATGGATGCTCGAATTCCGTTTGAAGGCTTACCGCAAGTTCTTGGAACTCCCGATGCCGGATTTTGGTCCATCTTTAGACAACGTCGACTTTGATTCCTATACCTATTTCACCCGCGTCGCAGAAGGAGAACATTCTTCTTGGGAAGAGATTCCAACGCAGGTCAAAGAAACGTTCCAAAAGTTAGGAATCCCGGAAGCGGAGCAAAAATACCTCTCGGGTGTCTCGACCCAATATGAGTCGGAGGTCGTCTATCACAACATGTTGGAAGAGCTCAAAGAGAAGGGCGTTATCTTCCTTTCGAGCGACATGGGCTTGAAACTATTCCCAGAGATTTTCAAACAATATTTTGGAACCGTCATTCCTATCGCGGATAGCAAATTCTCGGCTCTGAATGGCGCCTGCTGGAGCGGAGGATCCTTCATCTACGTTCCCAAAGGCGTGAAATTGGATAAACCTTTGCAGTCTTATTTCCGAATCAACAACCAAAAGACGGGCCAATTCGAACGCACCTTGATCATCGCGGATGAAGGCGCGGACATCCATTACATTGAAGGCTGTACTGCCCCGGTTTATAACAAGGAATCCCTTCACGTCGGGGTCGTTGAAATCGTCGTGAACAAAGGGGCTCACGTCCGTTACACGACCATTCAAAACTGGTCCACGAACATTCTAAACCTCGTCACCCAAAGGGCGAGGGTCGAGGAAAACGGCTTCATGGAATGGGTCGATGGCAACATCGGTTCCATGACGACGATGAAGTACCCCGCCTGCATTTTGAAGGGCGACCATTCCCGCGGCGCGACCATCACGATCGCGGTCGGAAACAAAGGGCAATACCAGGATTCTGGCGCCCGCATGATCCATATTGGGAAGGACACCTCGTCTTCGATTATTTCCAAATCCGTCGCCCATAACGGGGGCGTCACGAACTTCCGTGGCACCGTGCGCATGATGCCGGGCGCTTTGAACGCGAGAAGCCACGTTGAATGCGACACCTTGATCCTCGATGACCAAAGCGTCTCAGACACGATTCCAAAGAACGAGATCCATAACGACGATTCCTATATCGAGCATGAAGCGACCGTCTCCAAGATCGATCAGGAGCAGCTTTTCTATTTGATGAGCCGCGGCCTTACCGAGCAAGAAGCGACCCAGATGATCGTCATGGGCTTCATCGATCCCTTTGCGAAGGAACTCCCGATGGAATACGCGGTCGAACTCAATCAACTCATCAAGATGGACATGAGCGGATCCATAGGATAAACCATGAAAGAAGTCTATGACGTGATCGTCGTTGGCGGTGGCCACGCGGGTGTGGAAGCTTGCTTTGTTACATCAAGGCTTGGGCTTTCCACGCTTTTGGTGACCCTCAATAAAAGGATGATCGCGAATATGCCTTGCAATCCCCATATCGGAGGAAGTGCGAAAGGCATTGTCGTGCGTGAGATCGATGCCTTGGGAGGTCTAATGGGCATCGCCGCCGACCATCGCCCTTTGCAGATGAAGATGCTGAACACGGGCAAGGGGCCAGGCGTTCAATGCCTTCGTAGTCAGCAAGATAAAGAAGGCTACCCTGCTTACGTCCAATCGATCTTAGAAAAGACGCCGAACCTCGATATCTTGGAAGGAGAAGTGAAAACGGTCCTTCAAGAAGAAGGGGTTGTAAAAGGCGTTGTTGTTAATGGAATGACGTATCTTGCGAAAGCCGTGATCCTCACGACCGGCACCTACATGAACGGACGCATCATCTCGGGCCGCGACGTTCATCCGGGAGGACCCGACGGGGAACCTCCTTCGCTTGGATTATCCGAGGATCTCGCTTCCATGGGCATCTCTTTGGTTCGTTTGAAGACGGGAACGCCTCCTCGACTTAAGAAATCGACGATTGATTTCTCAAAGGCCGAGATCCAGCTTGGTTCCGATGAGCCTTTGGCCTTTTCCTTTTCAACGAAGACGTTTACTCCCCTAGAAAAACAACTTCCTTGCTACCTTATTTACGCGGGCGAAAAGACGATCAACTTGGTAAAGGATCATCTTTCGGAATCCGCGGTCTTCGATGGAACCATCCAAGGGATTGGACCTCGTTATTGCCCTGCCTTTGAATCGAAGGTCACGCGATTCGCGGATAAGCCCCGTCATCAATTGTTCTTAGAACCCGAATTCGAAGAAGGGGAGTCGATTTATCTCCAAGGTTTCTCGACGGGCATGCCTCATGAGATTCAAGAAGAGATGGTTCATTCTTTGCCCGGGCTAGAACACGCGGAAATCTTGAAGTGGGCCTATCAAATCGAATACGACGCGATCGCGGCGAACGAGTTCGACGAAACCCTTCAATTGAAGAAGATCCAAGGCCTTTATATCGCCGGGCAAATCTGTGGGACCTCGGGTTATGAAGAGGCCGCGGGCCTAGGCTTGATGGCGGGCATCAACGCCGCAAGAAAGATAAAAGGAGAGAAACCTTTTATCCTGAAACGCAACGAAGCCTACATCGGGGTCATGATCGATGACTTGGTCACGAAAGGGACGGATGAACCTTACCGCCTCCTTTCTTCTCGTGCCGAATATCGCTTGCTATTACGTCACGATAACGCCGACCTCCGCTTGATGGATTATGGCCATGATCTTGGCTTGATCGACGAAGAAAAGTATTCGCAGTTCAAAGAGAAATACGCGCAAATCGACAAGGTAATCGACATTTTATCGACGAACAATATTCCCGATCGCGAGGGTTTGAACGCCTACTTTGAAGAGATGGGCTTTCCTCGGACGAACGATGGGAAGAAGGGGATCGAGTTATTGAAACGCCCTCGCTTCACCTATGTGAGGATCGCTCCGCTCATGGGCGACCTCTTGAAGGATTACCCCCTTACGCCCGATCAGGTGCTCTGCCTTGAAACCAAGGTGAAATACGAAGGGTATTTGATCAAAGAAGAGAAGGCCGCACAAAGCTATTTGAAGGAAGAGCATATGGTTCTGCCCAAAGATCTTGACTACCTTCATATGGACGGCCTTCGGCTGGAAGCAAGACAAAAACTTGACGCGGTTCGTCCTTCCTCCATCGGGCAGGCCGGGCGCATCGCCGGGGTCAATCCCGCGGACATCACCATCCTCATCCTCAATATGAAAAAGGAGCGCCGTTTATGAATTTGGACGATTTCAAGAAAGCCGTTGCGTCCTATGGCCTAGACATAGACGAAGACAGGCTTCAAAAACTATTGACCTACGCTTCTTTGCTCAAGGAATGGAACGAGAAGATGAACCTCACCTCGATCGTCGAGAAAGAGGAGGTTTTCGAGAAGCACTTCCTCGATTCTTTGACCTCGACCTTGGTTTATGACTTCAAGGATAAAAAGGTCGCGGACATCGGTTCAGGCGCTGGGTTCCCCGGGATGGTGATCGCTTTGTTCTTTCCTACGTCCCACGTGACTTTGATCGATGCGACCAAGAAGAAGTTCTTGTTCCTAGAAGAAGCAAAGAAAGCCCTCGATCTTCAAAACGTCTCCTTTCACGTTGGGCGCGTGGAGGATATGAAAAAGGAAAGAGAAACCTTTGACTGCGTGATCTCCCGCGGTTTCGCGGCGATGAACATCTTCTTGGAAGTCGCGACCCCGCTCGTTAAGATGAACGGCATCGTCCTCGCCATGAAAGGACCCAAGGGAGAAGAAGAACTCCACGCTTCTTTAAATGCCGAACAGAAACTTTCTTTGCACCTTCGCAAAAAAGAAACGACCTTGCTCCCCGATGGGGCGACGCGCATGAATTTCACCTTCGAGAAGACGCGCCATACGCCCGAACGCTTCCCCCGTCCTTGGGCCGAGATCCAAAAGAAACCCCTATAAGGGAGAGAAACGGGTAAAATTGACCTATGGCAAAAATCATCTCCATCGCGAACCAGAAAGGCGGCGTCGGGAAAACCACGACGGCGATTAACCTTTCAAGCGCCCTTGCGATCCATTCGCGTCGCGTCTTGCTGATCGACATGGATCCCCAAGGCAATGCCGGCCGTGGCTTAGGGATCGACATCACCGCTGCCCCGTATACGATTTATGACGCTTTGCGCGGGACGATCGACATCGATAAGACGATCCTTCGTACCTCGGTGAAGGATCTTTCTCTCATCCCTTCGAACCTCCGCTTGGCGAGTTTAGAAGCCTCGATGTATGCTCGTCCGCAAGAAAAGCCTTTCGAGTTATTGAAAAAGGCTTTGGAACCGATCCTCGATCGTTACGATTACATCATCATCGATTGTCCACCTTCATTGGGGTTATTGAACTTAAACGCCCTTGCCTGTTCGAACTCGGTGTTGATCCCGGTTCAATGCGAGTTCTTCTCGATGGAAGCGGTCGCTTCGATCCTCTCTTCCATCCACGATGTCCAGATTTCCTTGAATGGAAGCCTTCAAATCGAAGGGTTCCTTCTCACGATGTACGATGCGCGTACCCAACTTGGGATGGAAATCCAACAAGAAGTGCGTCGCCTGTTCAAAGAAAACACCTTCGTGACCGTGATCCCGAGAAACCAAAGCATCTCGGAATCGCAAGCCCGTGGCCTGCCCGTCACTTCCTTCCGCCCGAGCAGTCAAGGAAGCTACGCCTACATCGCTTTGGCAAAGGAAGTCCTCGACCATGAGCTCGCCTAAGAAAGATCCGATCCTCCAGGGTAGCTTGTCCTCCCTCATTGAGAAATTCTCCCATTCCGACGTCATCGCCGAGATGGAGAAGGAGTATCAAAGCGCCCCGACGAAGCTTCTTTCTTTATCCCTCATCGATGACAATGCCTTCGTTGAAGAGGTAATCTTCCCTCCTCAAGTCATCAAAGACTTTTCGAGTTCCCTTCAAAAGAAGGGGTTTTATAACCCTGTTGCCGTCCGCAAGAAAGAAGGCGGTCGTTTCGAGGTCGTTTTGGGGCGAAAGAGATTCTGCGCTGCGAAAGTCGCGGGCATGGTTTCTCTGCCTGCGGCCGTCTTGGACATTGGGGATGAAGAAACCTTGCTTATGCTCCTCGCGGACACCCGTGACCAGAGGGAACATAACGTGGTCGAGATGGCCTTCATCTGCAAGACGTTAAGCGAAAAGTTCCATTACACCCAGCAGATGCTCGCGGATCTAACGCATCAATCTCGGAGTCAAATCACCAACACTTTGCGTGTTCTGAAACTCCCAAAAATCTTGCTTCAAGACGTCTGCCTTGGCGAGCTATCTTATGGCCAAGCAAGGGCGATTGCCTCGCTTCCTTCAAGCCATATGGAAGAAGTCGCGAAGATCGTAAAAGAGCGCAAAATGTCGGTGCGTGATACGGAAAAATACTGCGCATCTTTTAAAAGCGGTGCGAAATCCAAAGAATTTTCTAATGCGAAACGAACGGATTTCGATTTTGAAATGGAAGTCAATGAAAAGGAAATCCGCCTTCGTTTCAAAGACGATTCGGAACGCGATGCCTTCTTATCCGCCTTGAAGGAAAGAATCAAAAAGTAAGTTCGTTCCAGTTGCATTGTCGCCTCTTGCCTCCTATAATCCAAAGCGTAACTTCAGGGTGACGAGCATTTCGTCGACTGGCGGTATAGCCCGCGAGCTTCTTAACAGGAAGCAGGATTCGGTGAGATTCCGAGGCCAACGGTAAAGTCCGGATAGAAGAAGGTTTACTCTTCTTATTTGCACACCCCTGAGGTTCGCCTCGGAGGTTTTTCTTTTATGAAAGAGATTACGGATTCACTCTTGGCGAACGCTCTTGGACATCGGGTCTTGTTCGCATCGAGTACCACGAAGATCTGGGTTCCCGTCATTGTTGCTGCAGTCCTTATCGCGATCTTCGTTGGCCTAGGCTTTTATTCCAAAAAGCATCCGGAGAGTTTATCGGTTCGTTTCATGTCCAGGGTCGCGATCTTCACCGCGATGGCCACGATCCTTTATGTGGTGCCTATCTTCCAATTCAAATTGCCTTTCTTCCCCTCATTCCTTGAGATCCACCTTGACGAGATCCCTTCGATGATCGCGGGTTTCGCCTATGGTCCTTTGGTTGCGATGGCGACGGTTTTCTTAAAGACCTTGATCAAGCTCCCCTTTACTTCGACGATGCTTGTCGGCGAGTTGACCGATTTCTTGTTAGGCTTAGCCTATGTCGGTTTATCCTCCTTTATCTTCTCGAAGAAGAAGGATTTCTGGGGCGCGGTCATCGGCATCAGCGTAGGGACGGTTACCCAAGTTGCCCTTGCGATGATCCTCAATGTCTACGTGATGATCCCCTTCTACACGACCTTGATGGGCTTAAGCGAAGAGATGCTTTTAGGCTTGATGCAGGCCGCGATCCCCGCGATCAGCGACGTCGAATGGAGTTATGCCCTCTTCGCCGTCTTGCCCTTTAACTTATTGAAAGACGCGATCGTCATCGTCGTGACGCTTGCCTGTTATCGCATGCTCGCCATGGTCTTGAAGAAGATGCAGCGCACCGCGGAAGCAGAACGCCTCGCCGCGAAAGCGCAAAAAGAAGAACCCCCGAAGAAAGAGTAAGGATTAAAACCACGAAAAAAAGGCGTCGGATCGAGAGATCCGCGCCCTTTTTGTTAGCGAAGATTAGTCTTCGACGATGGCGCCAACCGGGCAAGAAGCGATCGCATCCGCGACATCCGCTTCGTCACCATCAGCAATGGCTTCGGCCTTGCCATCATCGTTGAAAGCGAAGATGTCGCCGTGGGCACCAACGCAGGCGCCGCAGCCGATGCATTCGTCGGTAAGAACTTTGACTTTTTGCATGTTTGAACTCCTCCGTTAGACATTATGAACGGGAGGAAGGTTTTTTTCAATTAGGGAATTGAGGCGGGAGCGAGCTCAAACTCTAAGGAAAAGCGTTGGCGAATCTTCCCTTATAGGGAAATCTTGGATAAAATAGGCGCCATGGAAAGCCGCATGGAACGTTACGCGAAATACCGGGATTCAATCCGGAGGATGTCTTCGGAAGAATTCAAGACTTCGACGTTGACGGAAGAACAACATGAAAAGGTTCAACGCGCGATGACCCCGGAGGCCGCCGCGGACTTTGTCCACGCCGATCTTTCACGCAACCACAACAAGAAGTACGACATCAACGCGAATTATCTTCGCTCCAAAAAGAGGCTCTATATTGCTCAAGCCATCGTCGGTCTTCTTTTATTGGCGGGTTTCATTGTTTGGGGTGTTTTAATTTTAGGGAGAATGTCATGAGCCACGTTGCGATTGCCATCGATGGCCCTGCCGCCGCAGGGAAAAGCACGGTCGCGAAGATCGTCGCGAAACGTCTTGGTTTCATCTATATCGATACGGGAGCGATGTATCGCGCTTTCACGTGGTACGTTCTTTACCGTGGACTCGATCCAAAGAACGAGGAAGCAAGCTGCTCCTTGATTCCGGAAGTGAGCATTGATTTAGCAGAAGATGGCAAGGTCTTTGTCTGCGGGCACGACGTTACCCGCGCGATCCGCGAGCCAAACGTTTCCTCGAATGTTTCCTATATTGCATCGTACAAAGCCATCCGCCTTGCCTTGATTGATCTTCAAAGAGAACTTGGCGAGAAAGGCAATGTCGTCATGGACGGGCGTGACATCGGTTCCTACGTTTTGCCGCGTGCCCAAGTGAAGATTTTCCAGATCGCTTCCGCGGAAACGCGCGCAAAACGCAGATATCTTGAAAACCTCGAAAAAGGAATTCCAACCTCGTTGGAGGATGTCATCGAAGACGTGAAACGTCGCGATTACATCGATTCCCATCGCGATTTCGACCCCCTTATGCAGGCGGAAGACGCCATCCCTTTGGACACCTCGGATATGGGTATTGAAGAAGTGGTCCAAGCCATTTTGAAGATCGTCGAAGATAAGACGGGGGTGAAAGCATGCCACTAGGACTTGTGGCACTTGTTGGTGCCCCGAATGTTGGCAAAAGCACCATCTTCAACCGCATGGTTGGAGAACGCCTTTCGATTGTCGAAGATACCCCGGGCGTTACCCGTGATCGCCTTTATGGCACGGGCGAATGGCTGACTCGCACCTTCCGCGTCGTCGATACGGGCGGAATTGAAATCCGCAAAGCCCCGTTCCGCGAAGAGATCCGTGCCCAAGTCGAGATCGCTCTTGAAGAAGCGGACGTCATCGTTTTTATCGTTGATGGACGCAAAGGCGTCTCGGGCGAAGACCGCGCCGTCGCCAAGATGCTTTATTCAACCAACAAACCTGTGATCCTTGCGGTCAATAAGGTGGATAACCGTCAGATGATCGGGGATAGCCAAGAATTCTATTCCCTGGGTTTAGGCGATCCCTTGCCGGTTTCTGGTGCCCATGGCATTGGTATCGGCGACCTATTGGATCGCATTATTTCCTTGCTTCCTGAAAAGAGCATTGAAGAATACGAAGACGCGATCCCTTTTTGCTTCATTGGACGTCCTAACGTCGGCAAGAGCTCTTTGACCAATGCGATTTTGGGCGAAGACCGCGTCATCGTCAAAGACCTCGCGGGAACGACCCGCGACTCCATCGACACCCCCTTCTCTCGCGATGGACAGAACTACGTCGCGATCGATACCGCGGGTTTGAATAAGCGCGGCAAGATCTATGAGGCGGTGGATAAGTACGCGGCGTTACGCGCCCTGTCGGCGATTGACCGCTCGAAGGTCGGCATCATGGTCATCGATGCTTCCGTTGGCATTTTGGATCAAGACCGTCACGTTTCGGGCTATGCGTTAGAAGCCAAGAAAGCGATCGTCGTCGTCGTCAATAAATGGGATCTTGCGCCGAAAGGCATGATGCAGGAGCAGTTTGCCACCGAAATAAGAAAGAAGTTCAAATTCCTTGATTTTGCGCAGATTATTTTCGTCAGCGCATTGACGGGCAAGGGAATGGAAAAGATTTTGCCCGCGGTCAAAGAAGCTTATGAATCTTCTTGCAGAAGGATCCCAACCTCCATTTTGAACCAGATCATCCAAGACGCGCAGAACATGAACCCGACCCCGGAATTCAACCATGGTCGTTTGAAGATCTTCTATGCGAACCAGGTTTCGGTGAATCCCCCGACCTTTGTCTTTTTCTCCAACGACCCCCATTACGCCCATTTCTCCTATACCCGTTACTTGGAAAACCGTCTCCGTGAGACCTTTAACTTCCAAGGAACGCCGATCAACATCATTTACCGCATCAAGAAATAGGAAGTAACTTAAAAAGAAACTAGGCTTTTCTTGATTTTTCGATTTTCTAAGAAAAAGTATATTTTTTGGTTTTTGAGGTTTCGGAAATCCTTTGATTGGCTAGATAACGTAAATTTATCGAATCTATCGAGCCTTTCGAAATTGTAAGCGCTTTCACATTTTTTCGTCAATTGTGGAAAAAAGTTTTGCAAAAGGCTCGATGGGAACTTATATTTATTGTGTTCAAACCCCTAGGAGGTAAATCTCATGAACAAAAATGATTTGATTAGCGCAATCGCTGAAAAAGGTGTTCTTTCCCGCAAGGACGCGGAAACGGCCATTGACGAAGCGATCGAAATTGTGAAGGCCGCCCTTCTCAATGGCGAAGCCGTCAAGATCTCTGGCTTCGGCATCTTCGAGAAGAAAGAACGTGCCGCTCGCGGCGGAACCAATCCGTCCACCGGCGACAAGATCGAAATCCCCGCTTCGAAGTCCGTCAGCTTCAAACTCTCCAAGAGCTTGAAGGAAGAACTCAATAAGTAATTCTCTTATTTATTGAACTGCCGCCTCTATTCAGGGGCGGTTTTCTTTTGCGCGCGTGCTAGAATAAGGGGCCATGGAATTGCCCAAGACCTTCCTTCGTTACGCCGCGCTTTACGAAGCCCATGGCTTCCACCTCTATCTTGTTGGAGGAAGCAGTCGCGACCTCTTGTTAGGAAAGGTCCCTGCGGATCTTGACTTCGCGACCGATGCGACTCCGGAAGAAGAGAAAGCCTTCCTTCCGAATTGCATCGATCGTTACGCATCATTTGGAAGCATTCAGGTCAAAGAAGAAGGGCAAACCATCGACATCACGACCTTCCGAGAAGAAGGAGACTACAAGGATCATCGCCACCCTGGGTTTGTCCGGTTCGTCAGAGGTCCCCTTCTTGATTCGGTTCGTCGAGATTTCACGATCAATGCCTTATATATAGATAAGGAAGGGAAGATCCTCGACTTCCATGAAGGTCGAAACGATTTGGAAGGGAAGACGATCCGTTTTATCGGGGATCCGAAGAAGCGAATCGAAGAAGATCCCTTGAGGATCCTAAGGGCGTATCGTTTCGCGAAACGCTTGGGATTCAAGATCGAAGAAGAAACCCTAAACGCCTTAAAAGAAAATGAAGGGTTGCTGGAAACCCTCAACCCTGAAAAAGTGAAAATGGAAAGGAACAAAGAATAAGATGACCTCTGCCTTTATCCCCGCGGCTGGATTTGACTTCCAGTACATGCTGCTTGAATACTACAAAAAACTCGGGATCAGCGAGAAAGAACTCGTCACCCTTTTCATGATCCAACATTTGCTCCAACAGCAAAACTCGATGGTGACCGCGGACATGCTGATCGCGAAGACCAACTTCAAAAGCGATGAGGCCGATTCTTTGCTTTCAGGCCTTGTTTCTAGGGGCCTAGTGAAGTACGTCCCGGATACGAGCAACGGAAAAACGGTTTATCGCATGTCCCTTGAACCCCTGAATGCGATTCTTAGCAAGCGCTTCAGCGATGACGTCACCCGCAAGAACCAAAACCTTCATGATTTCCAGCGTTCCAAGGATTTGGATACCCTATATTCCTTCATCCAAAAGAAGTGGAACAAAACCCTTTCTCCTTTTGATCAACAGCAGATCAATACCTTTCTTGACGATGGATATCGCGCCTTGCAGATCCAAGACGCGGTCGAGGATTGCTTATTGAAGGGTTTAAAGAACTTCAAGAGCGTCGGCAAGAGGTTGCGCGAAATGCGCGCTAACGACGACATTCGCAAAGAGGGCGCGACCGCTGTATCTGAGGATTGGGATAAAGACATGGAAGAGACCATGCGCATCCTAAATGTCCCCTGGGTTCCTACCGATGAAGAGTGATCCTACCCTTTTTGCAACTTATCTCGAACAAGCCTTCCCGGATGCGCATTGTTCCCTTGTGTTTCATAATCCCTTCGAAGCCCTTGTCGCGGTGATGCTAAGCGCCCAAACCACGGATGAATCCGTCAATAAAGTGACGCCGAATCTTTTCGAGAAGTACCCAGATCCCTTTTCGATGTCTAAGGCAAGCATCGAAGATCTAGAAGCATGCATCAAAACCTTGGGGCTCTTCCATAACAAGGCGAAGAACCTTTCCTTGCTTTCGAAAAAGCTTGTTGAGCTACATCAAGGCAGCGTCCCTTCTTCTATGGAAGAACTGACTTCTTTACCTGGCGTCGGCATCAAGACGGCGAACGTCGTCACCGCGGAATGCTTTGCCCGTCCTTCGATCCCCGTCGACACCCATGTCGCGAGAGTCAGCAGGAGAAACGGCTACGCGAAAGAAAGCGATGAACCTGAAAGGATCGAAAAGAAATTGGAGAAGATCTTCCCTAAGGAATCTTGGATCCTCCTTCACCATCGGATCATCGCCTTTGGACGCGAAATCTGTCACGCGAGAAACCCCGAATGCAATCGGTGCGGTTTATCTTCGATTTGTCCTTATAGGTTGAAGGCTTTGACTAAGACCGGTAAATAATCAAGACGTGGCCGAAGTCCCTCGTTGACGAGATAGCCATCACGCCGGAAGGTCTCGTAAGGGATGGAGGCCCGTTTTTTCTCGTGGTAAAACGAAGTGACCATGGACGCGGGGATCAAGTAGGTTTCTTGGAACTTCGCGAAATGGATCAAGAAGAAGGCGATGCCCCCTTGCTCGATCACCCCTTCGAGGTGCTCGATTTGCTGGATGGGGATGTTCGCAAGAGGAAAGGAGGTCTTGCTCTGGGTTTCCTTGGCCTCGAAGTCGAGGTAATGCCCTTGATAGACCCCGTTATAGTCCGTCGTGCTTTGCTTTTCGTAGAAGGCGTCCGTGATCCTCGGACCATGTTCATAATCGACGCTTAACACCTTGATCGGCGTCGGCCTTTTGGTAACGAGGCAAAGACCCTTTTCCTTGTAATAAGCGTTGGACTCGTTGATCATCGCTTCGAAAGACATCCCGCGATTGCCAGGGGCGATTTTCATCAACGAACGCGCAGAAGTAGGGCTTTTGCGTGCTTTCTTTTGGCTTTGCGTCTCTTTCGCAAGGGGCGGAACGCTGCCTTTTGGGTAATGGATCGGGCTCATTTCAAACTTTCCAAGATGGCCTCGTCCCAATCTTGCTCGGTGATGGTTTTCTTCTCTTTGAGCTTGCGAAGGAGGATGCGCAAAGGGCGCGGCGTTTGCGGCGCGGTCGTCAGGGTGCGCTTATATTCTTTGGCCACGAGTTCCGGCTGCTCATCGACTTTCTGGTAGAGGAGCATCAAGTTCTTGGCGTCTGCTAAAGCGTCATGGGCTTGTCCTTGGAAGGAAATGTTGAAGTGCTCGCAGGCGTGTTCAAGGCTATAGATGTTGTTGGATTCGCTACGGAGATAGGCGCCAAGGAAGGCCGAGAAGTCAAAGACGTTTTTGGAGATGCGACGGCTGATCTCTTCCGAGGCATCGAGGTTGTTCTCCGCGGAGTGGGTGAACATCGCCCCGTCTTGGTTGCCATAGGCGATAAAGAGAGTGGATTCGAAATCGCGTCCGAGATATTTCACGAAATCATTGAGCATTTGGCGATAGGAGATCGCTTCTCTATCGATCTGCTTCTCGGTGATGCCTGTGAGCTTCGTGACGAAGGAGCCGATTCTATGCTTTGGGATCACATAACGCTTAAAGGGCGGATAGACCTTGCTGAAGGATCCATCTTTTTTCAAGGTTACGCGATACGCCCCAATCTCGATGATCTCGTGGGACAATTGGGTTCCTTCTAAGTCGATGAAGCAGAGAGCTTTTTTGTTTCGAATGCGATCGCGCAGGGGTTTCATAGCGCGGAAATTGTAGCATAGATAAGGAAGGGGGAAGAGAAGGCATTTTTCTTTGGATTTTCTTTCATTTTCCAAAAGCGCGAATTCTTGTAATTCGTCCCCCTTCGTCTATAATATTCAAGAGGCAATTCGATGGACGAAAAATCTTTAAATTTGACCGCGGAATCCATCCTTCACAAGGTGTTCAAGAAAAACGTGAAGGGCTATGATCCCGACGAAGTCGATCAGTTCTTGGATCTCGTGATCGCCGATTACCAGGCGTATGACGAGTATGCCAAGGAAGTGCAGAACTACATCCAATCGCTTGAGACCAAGCTCAAGAAGATGCAAGATGAAGCAAGAGAACGTTCCGTCGACCTCGCCAAAGCCCAAGCCCGTTTGCAGGGCGTAAGCAGCGACAAGGATCGAACCCTCGACATTCAAACGGTCCAATACATCGACCGCTTGGAGCGGGCCTGCTATCAAAAAGGCATTGACCCGCGAACGCTGAAATAAGCGAACAATCCGACCCGGATGGCTGCTCCTTCAAAGGAGAGGAAAGTCCATGCTCGCACCGCCTGCGATGGCGGTAGTGATTGCGGTAGGGGAAAAAATAACCCTACGTGCGGTAGCGCGCAACGGCAGGCGAAGGACCCTCGCGGCCCAGAACCCATAAACGTACCACAGAGACGAGCTTGGCGGCGACGCCAAGATGAAACGAGGCAAACCCCGCAAGCGAGAAACCCAAAATTGGTAGGGGAAGTTCCGGAGGCGAAACGAAGCCAAAGGGGCCAGGGAAACCTGAGATAAATTGCTGTCCTAGACAAAACATGGCTTATAGGGTCGGATGCTATCAAGAATGTAACAATGAAAACCAAGATAAATCTCCCAACGAAAATCACCCTTGCCCGCATTGTCTTGGTTGCGGTGCTTTTGGTGGTTTTGCTTGTGTTTTCGATCTTGGGACGCTATGGCCTTTACGAAGACATCGTCCTTGGCGATACCGGGATTTCCTTGATCTATTTGATCGCTTTTATCGTCTTTGTGATCGCGGCGAGCACCGATGCGGTGGATGGCCATCTCGCGAGGAAGTGGAACATGGTTACGGATTTAGGAAAGTTCCTTGATCCGATCGCGGATAAGATGCTCGTCAATTCGATGCTCATCTTCCTTTGCGTGCCTTCTAGCTTTGCAAGCAACCAGCTTACGATCCCCGTTTTCTGCGTCATCCTCATGGTGCTTCGCGACTTGGTCGTGGATACCCTGCGCTTCGTCGCGGCGAACAAAGGTGTCGTCTTGGCGGCGAATATCTTCGGCAAATTGAAGACGGTCGCCCAGATGGTCGCGATCCCCGTTGTCTTGCTCAATGGCTTCCCGTTCTCCTATTTCGATGCTTCCTGGCGCGTTTATGGCTTAAGCATCGCCCACATCCTCATCTACATCGCGACGATTCTTTCGATTCTTAGCGGCATTATCTATGTCGTTCAAAATAAAGCCGTTCTAAAAGAAACCAAGGAGCAAACCCATGAGTAACACCTACGACATCCTCTCTTTCTTTGCCAAGAAGGGCCTGACGATCGGGGCGGTAGAAAGCCTGACCGCCGGATTGTTCTCTTCTTTGCTTTGCGAGGTTCCAGGCGCCAGCGCCGTCTTCAAAGGGGCGCTTGTGACCTATTCGCCTGAATTAAAAGAAGCGCTAGCGAATGTTAAGGCCTCGACGATTCAATCCGAAGGCGTCGTTTCCGCGGAAGTCGCCAAGCAAATGGCGATCGGCGGCAAGGCGACCCTTGGCGTTGATGTCTGCGTTTCCTGCACGGGCAACGCCGGGCCAAGCGTCGAAGAAGGCGAAGCGCCTTTAGGGCGCGTCTATCTAGGCCTTGCCTACAAAGACACCGTCTGGACGATCCCCATGGACTACCAAGGTACGCGCAACGAGATCCGCAAGAAGACCGTTGGGGCGATGCTTGCCTTCATCGAATCCTTGATTCCGATGATCCAAAATTCCTGATCTTCCGTCCATTCGCCAAATTCTTGGCAATAACTAGGATAGGAGGCAATCTAACATGGCCAATAAAGTAGAAGAAACCAACAAACAACAGGCGCTCGAAGAAGCGCTGAAATCCATCCAGAAGACCTATGGGAAAGGCGCGGTTATGCGCCTAGGCGAAAGGACGCGCGTCGACGTCGACGTGATTCCTTCGGGCTCCATTTTGCTCGACTACGCCCTGGGGGTCGGCGGGTATCCCCGCGGGCGCATCATTGAGATCTTTGGTCCGGAAAGCTCCGGCAAGACCACCCTTGCCCTCGAAGCGATCGCCCAAGCCCAAAAGAAGGGCGGGCGCGCCGCCTTCGTGGACGCAGAGCACGCGATCGACCCGGATTATGCCGAGAAGTTAGGCGTCAACATCGACGAATTGATCCTTTCTCAGCCAGATTCCGGCGAGCAGGCGCTTGAAATCGTCGAGATGCTCGCGGAAAGCGGAGCGCTCGACATCATCGTCGTGGACTCCGTCGCCGCCCTTGTTCCCCAGGCGGAACTTGATGGCGTGATGTCGGATAACCAAGTTGGCTTGCAAGCCCGTTTGATGTCAAAGGGCATGCGCAAGATCGCGGGCGTCTTGAATCGCACGGGCACCGTCGTCGTCTTCATCAACCAGCTTCGCGAGAAGGTCGGCGTGCTCTATGGCAACCCGGAGACCACGACCGGCGGGAGGGCGCTGAAGTTCTATTCGACGATCCGCATCGATATCCGCAAGGCCGAAGCCATCAAGAATGGCTCCGACATCATCGGCAACACGGTGCGCGTCAAGATCGTGAAGAACAAGGTCGCCCCGCCCTTCAAATCCTGCGTCATCGATTTGATCTATGGCGAAGGGATCTCGCGTTATGGGGAATTGCTCGATCTAGGCATCGAACTCTCCTTGATCGATAAGACCGGCAACTGGTATGCGATCGATGGCAACAAGATCGGCAATGGGCGCGAAGCGGCCAAGGCCTATCTCAAAGACCATGCCGAAATCACCGCAGACCTAGAAAAGAAGATTCGCGCTTCCTTTTCTAGCGATGGCGAGATCGAAGAAACGAAAGAATGAATTCAAGGCGTCTTTGCACGCCTTTTTTCTTTAAAGGAGTAGAAACAATGGGATCTGTTCTCTATCTGCAATCTGGCGGTCCGACAACCGTCATCAACTCTTCCCTGAACGGGGTCATCCGCCGCGCTCGGGACTTGGGGTTAAAAGTCTATGGGGCCTTGCATGGGATCGACGGCTTGATCCGCGATCGCGTGGTCGAGCTCACGGACTTGCCCTACAACCGCTTGGTCTTGCTGCGTCAAACCCCAGGCATGGCCTTAGGCTCCACGCGCCATAAGATCGATGAAAACTTTGAGCATTGGAAGAAGATCGAGGACACCCTTATCAAATACGACGTCGATTACCTTATCATCAACGGGGGCAACGACTCGATGAACACGGGCATGCGCCTCCATGAGCATTTCAAGGATTGGGGCTTGAAGGTCGTCGGGGTTCCCAAGACCATCGATAACGACTTGATGGGCACGGATTTCTGCCCGGGCTATCCTTCCGCCTGCCGCGCGGTCATGAATACTTTCGCTTGCTTTGCCTTGGATGCCCTTGCTTATCCTAGGGGCAAGGTCAACATCGTCGAGATCCAAGGGAGGAACGCGGGCTGGTTGACCGCGTCCATCGGTCTATTGAAGGCCCCTTGCACCCCGGACATCCTCTTGCTCCCGGAAAGCGAATTCGACGAAGAGAAGTTCTTAGCGAAAGTCAAAGAGATCTACGATCGGAGAGGTTGCGTCCTCGTCGCGATCTCCGAAGGATTGAACTTGCCTGCCCTTGGGTTAGGCGAAGTCGATTCCTTTGGCCATAAGGCCCAAGAAGGCGTGGCCTTCCATTTGGGCGCGATCGTCAAAGAGAGACTTGGGGTTCCCGTGCGTGCCCAGGTCTTTGGAACCTTATGCCGCGCGATCCCCTATACGATTTCCAAGGTCGATAGCGATCAAGCCCAATGGCTTGGCGAAGCCGCGGTCGATCAGGCGTATTCCGGGGTTTCGGGCGTGATGTTAGGCTTGCGCCGGAGCGAAGAGAAGAAGCTCCATTTCACCTTGGATATGCACCCGTTCTGCGAATGCGCGGACAAGGAAAGGATGTTCCCTTTGGATTGGATTGGGGAAGATGGGTTGCCGAATCGGAAGTTCGCGAATTACCTCTTGCCTTTGTTAAAAGGCGATATGCCTTTGAAACTTGATGCGATGGGGGTGTTCCAATACTGCACCTATACGGATAAATGATGGACATCGATTAAAGAAAAGGCCTTCTCGAAATCGGGCTTTGCGTCGATTTCTCGAAGGCTTTTTTTCGTTTTCAAGATTAGATCAAAAGGGCGATGGCGGTGGCGCTTTCGATGCTTCCGGCGATGATGATCATGTTCACGATCATCGAAACGAAGCCGACGAGGCCGAGGATGATGGAGATGATGCCACAGACCAAAGCCGCGACGCTCGTTGGATTCCCGGCTTTCTTGTTCTTTATGAAAAACACGACGGCGATGACCCCTAAAATGAAGGAAGGGATGGAGAGGAATGTGAAAATGAAGAAGGAGACCACCGCGAGGGAAATGCCGACGATGGCGCAAACGAGGGAAGTCGTTTTATTGGATTTGTTCCTATGAACTCCTTGTCTATGAATGCATTATATAGAAAAATCTTTGCAAAAGTAGAGCCTTTTGAAAGACATTGCTGTATTGCGCTAGCTGTCGATAGGCGCAGAACATTCAATGGGCTTCTAGGCATGACGTCATAATCGCAACTGTCATTCGTGATTTTGCGGGGCGGGTGGACGAAGCTCGGCACAATGGCACAAGCAAAAGATGCTTCGGCGGAACTGCCCGCATGACAACGAGGGCAGGAAGTTTTTAGAAATCGATGGATGGCATCGACAAGGTTGGAAGCCTCGTCGATCGAGATGAACCTCGCGAGTTCGGGGTCGTAGTAGCGGGATTCGAGGTAGTAGAATCCCGTCTCCTCGTCGTGGAAATATCCCTTGAACAGGAAGTGGCTGACCTTGGAGACGAAGAACCCCTTCGCGGAATCGATGGTCTTTATGGTCGGTTGCCCAGCAAGGCGTCGTTGTATTCGAGGAGCATGTTGTCGTTCCTGGATCTAAGGCGCCCTTTGAAGGCGGCGTCGTAGGTGTAGGTCACGCCATCTTTTACGAGGATGTTTCCGTCCTTGTCGTAGGAATAGCCGTGGTTCGCGGTCCCGTGCTTGGATGAGACGAGGCGCCCGAACGGATCGTAAACGTAGGTCTTGCTCTTCGGCAGCGCCGTGGCGTTCGCCCCGCCCGAATAGCCGATCGAGGTTACTTTTCCCATGGGGTCGTAGCCGTAAAGGGCGGTTTGATCGAGGAAGTTGACTTCTCTTTCGATTCTCGTCGTATCGAACGCCCCATTCGTTTTGTAAATGTAGCTCTTCCTCAGAGCGTTCCCTTGGTCGGCGATCTCCTTCACCGTTGGTCGCCCCACTTCGTCGAAGTAAGTCCGAATCGAGGACGCCGTCGCAGTTTTGAGCGCCGAGATCCATGCATTCGTGAAGGTGGATTCGGTGAAAGCGAAGGTTTCCAGCGACCCGTCGAGGTGCTTCGTCGGGTTGCCCGAAGAATCGAGATCGCATCCGACGGAAACCAGACACCCTGTCGCGTGCACTGGTAACCAAAAAAAGTAGACATTTCCAAACTTTTTGGGAGACACGTGCAATTGTCATCCGATCTTTGCAAGGAAAAAAAGAGGAATTGCCTCTTTTCATCAGCCTTCGCTACCTATGATCCTCCCCTGTTTTAGAACTCCCCCTATAAATAGGGAAGGAATGTTGTTAAAATAATTGCGTACTCAGAGAGTGCCTTCCCTTACTTGGTCGTAATACGTCTTAATTAACGGATTCGATAAACATTGAATTATCTTTTCCGCAAGTGATATTCCCCTATTGTTTTTGTCGAGGGCGCAACGTTCTTTGAGGTGGAATAAAGGAGTTCTATTTTTATGTCTACCCTGACCCTATTTGCCACGCAAATTGAAGTCTGGCACGTGATCATCGTCGCGGTCGCTGCCGCTGCCATTGCCGCCGGCATCACGGTTCTCATTGTCTTCTTGCTTGGAAGACGCAAGGGTTCTACGGCAACCCGCAAAGCCGACAACATCATCAAGGATGCGAACTACAAAGCCGATCGCATCATCAAAAACGCCCAGCTTGACGCGAAGCAAACCGCTTTCGAAACTAAGCAGGAAACGGACAATTACACCCGCCAGCGCAAGGCGGAAATCGCTTCCGAGCAGCAAAAGCTCGACATGCGCATGGACGCTTTCACCGAGCGCGAAGCCCAATTGCTTCGCCGCGCGGAAAGCATCGAACAGAAGAACGCCTCCCTTGATCGCCAACTCGAACTTCAGAAGAAGCGCAAGGAAGAATTGGACGAGAAGATCGATAGCATCATCAAAGAACTTGAGAAGGTTTCCGGGATGTCGATCGCCGAAGCCCATGACGAGATCATGAAGCGCGTCGAAAGCAAGATGGCGATGGAGATCAGCGCTTATATCAAGAACGCGGAAGACGAAGCCCGCGATACCGCGCAAGCCCGCGCCATCGATTTGCTCGTCTCCGCCTGCCAACGCTACGCCCAAGACGTCGTCACAGAACGCACCGTCTCGGTCGTCGCCCTTCCTAACGATGAGATGAAGGGCCGCATCATCGGACGCGAAGGCCGCAACATCCGCGTCTTAGAACAACAACTCGGCGTCGATCTCGTCATCGACGATACCCCGGAAGCGATCACCGTTTCCTGCTTCGATCCGATCCGTCGCGAAATTGCGCGCAAATCCCTCGAAATCCTCGTAAAAGACGGCCGCATTCAACCGGGCCGCATCGAAGAAGTCGTCGCGAAAGTGAAAAAAGAAGTCGATGATTCCTGCGTGAAATACGGACAAGAAGCGATCTTCAAGCTCGGCTTGCCGCGCATGCATCGCGACTTGGTCCCCTTGATCGGGCGTTTGCATTACCGTACTTCCTATGGCCAAAACGCCTTGATGCATTCGATGGAAGTCGCCTATCTCGCCGGCCTTATGGCGGGGGAACTCGGGTTAGATACGAACCTTGCCCGTCGCGCGGGTCTTCTCCACGACATCGGCAAATCGGTCGATTTCGAACAAGAAGGCACCCACGTCCAATTGGGCTATGAAATCGCGCGGAAGTGCGGCGAGAACGACGTTGTTTGCAACGCGATCCAAAGCCACCACGGCGATGTCCCTGCGACCTGCGTGATCTCTTACTTGGTCGCCGCCGCAGATACCCTTAGCGCCGCCCGTCCCGGCGCGCGTTCGGAAACCCTAGAAACCTACGTCAAACGCATCGAAGCCTTGGAAACGATCGCCAAGAGCTACGATGGCGTCGCTCAGGCGTATGCCATGCAATCGGGTCGCGAAGTCCGCGTCATCGTCTTGCCGGATAAGGTGAGCGATGCCGAAGCCGTCAAGATGGCCCAGGACATCCGCGACAACATCGAGCATAACGTCACCTATCCTGGCCAAATCAAGGTCGCGGTCATTCGCGAATACCGCGCGCAGGAGATCGCGAAGTAAGCCTATGAACGTTCTCTTCTTTGGCGATGTCGTCGGCGAGATTGGCCTAGAGGCTTTGGAGCAGCACCTTCCGCGTCTAAAGAAAGCCCTCGGTGCCGACTTCGTGATCGTCAACGGGGAGAATACCTGCAAGGGCAGCGGCTTGACCTACAAGGAATACCGCCGCCTTTTGGCCTTGGGGGTTGATTGCGTCACTCTAGGCAACCATTACCACGGACGCGATCAGATCGACGATTACATCGAAGAGGCCGAGCAACTCGTTCGGCCTTTGAATTTGCCGACCTACTTCCTCGGAAGCGGATCCTTGACCTTCGATCTAGGCGGTACCTCGATCCAAGTCGTCAATCTTTTGGGCCAAGCCTTCATGAAAGAAGAAGTCGATTCTCCTTTCGAAGCGTTAGAAGACGCGCTTGATCCAGAGGCGAGCGTCCGGATCGTCGATTTCCATGCGGATTCGACCTCGGAAAAGAAGATGCTTTTGGAAGCCTTCAAAGGCAGGGTCTCCGCGGTGATCGGAACCCACACCCACGTTCAAACCGCGGATCCTTGCATTATCGAAGGTTCCGGTTTCTTGACCGATGTCGGCTATTGCGGGATGCAGGATGGGATCATCGGTTATCGCCCGGATTCGATCCTCGATGCGCTTTTGTACAAGAAGGGCAACCGCTTCGCGATTGCAGAAGATGGGCCTGCCGAGATCGATTGCGTCTTGTTGCGCATCGATCCTTTGACGGGCAAGTGCTCTTCCGTTGAGCCCATGCGCTTCTTAGATGGAAAGGAGTTCAACCATGTCACGCACCATTTATAAATCTCTCCCTGACTTATCGAAGGCTCGTACCAAGCGCCTTGATCCGAAGACCATCCGCGAAGATGCTGTTGTCCCTGAAAGCGTCAAAGCGTTTGGACAAGGCCGTAAATACTTCATCAAAACCTTTGGCTGCCAAGGCAACGTGCGCGATGAAGAAGTGATGGCAGGCTATCTCGAACTCGCGGGGATGACACGGACCGACGTCGAAGCTGAAGCGGGTCTAGTGATCATCAATACCTGTGCGGTCAGAGAGAACGCCGAAGAGAAGGTCTATGGCGAGATCGGCAAATTCAAGGCCAACCGCAAGGCCGATCCTTCCTTTTTCCTTGCCGTCTGCGGATGCATGATGCAAGAAGAGGGGGTCGCGAAAGCCGTGAAGGCCTCCTATCCTTACGTCAATTTGATCTTTGGAACCCATAACCTATCGAACCTTTTGAATTTGATCGCCGAGGCGTTGGAACGGAAGAAAGACATCGTCGACATCGTTTCCTATCCCGGGGACATCGTCGAGAACTTGCCTTCCACCCGTTTGGATTCCTATAAGGCCTTCGTGAACATCACCTATGGGTGCGATAAATTCTGCACCTACTGCATCGTCCCTTATACGAGGGGCAGAGAACGGAGCAGGGCCAAGGAAGATATCTTGAAAGAATGCAAGGCCCTGATCGAAGAAGGCTATCAAGAGATCACCTTACTTGGGCAAAACGTCAATAGCTATGGCAAGGACTTCAAGGACGGGACGAGCTTTGCGACCATTCTCCAAGAGGTCGCGGATCTAGGGATTCCGCGCCTTCGCTTCATGACGAGCCACCCTTGGGATTTTTCCGACGAGATGCTCGATGTGATCGCGAAAAACAAGAACATCATGCCTTGCATCCATCTTCCCGTCCAATCGGGTTCGACCTCGATGCTCCGCATCATGGGCCGTCGCTATAGCAGGGAAGACTATTTAGCCTTGGTGAACAAGATCAAAACCAAGATCCCTGGCTGCGCGATCACAACGGACATCATCGTCGGCTTCCCTGGCGAAACGGAAGAGCAGTTTGAAGATACGTTAAGCCTGGTCAACGAAGTCAAGTACGACGCGGCCTTCACCTTCATCTATTCGCCTCGTAAGGGCACCCCGGCGGCGAAGATGAAGGACGACGTCGCGATGGAGGTCAAGAAAGAACGCTTCAACCGTCTCTTGAAAGCGGTCGAAGAAGGCGTCACCTTCCATAGTTCCCAAATGCTTGGGCACGTCTATTCGATTCTCGTCGATGGACCATCCAAAAAGGACCCAGACTTCCTTTCGGGTTACGCGGAGAATGGAAAACTTGTCCACTTCAAAGGGCCAAAGGCCTTGAAGGGGTGCATCGTCAACGTCTTGGTCGAAGAAGACCACGCCTTCTCCATGAAGGGCACCTTGGTCGACGATCCCATTCTTGCGTTAGCCAAGCGCGCGGGGAGATTGCTTCTAAGCGAAGCCCCGGCGAAAGAATACCTTCTTGCCAAGAAAGCGGTCGAAGAATCTTTGGCGTTAAACGAACTCAAGCAAGAAATCCTCAAGGCCAAAGAAAGCATGCAGAACGCCGTTAAAGACGGGGACGATGCGGCTTTCATCAAAGAAAGAAACCACGCAAAAGCCCTGGAAAAAGCCTATCAAGAGGATCCTCTCGTCTTGAATTTGGAGGCAAGGAAGAAGGATCTAGAACCCTTGCTACTTGAAGCGGAGGCCTTCTTTGAATGATCTTGGTCTTGACGGGTCCAACGGCGTCGGGGAAGAGCAAGATCGCGATTTCCCTTGCCCGAAAACTTAATGGGGTCGTGATCAACGCGGACGCTTTTCAAGTCTACCAAGAGCTCAATATCGCAACGGCAAAGCCGACCCCTGAAGAAAGGGCCATGGTTCCTCATTTGCTTTTTGACTTCGTTCCCTTGGATCATGATTATTCCGTCGCGGAATATCAACTCGATTTAAGAAGGACCCTCCAAGAAGTTGAAAAAGAAGGCAAGGTCGCGATCATCGCGGGAGGCACGGGGCTATATCTTCGCGCCGGCTTATACGATTATTCGTTTGAAGAAGAACCGACGAAAGTCGACATGTCTTCCTATGATTCTTTAAGTGATCAAGAGCTCTACGATAAATTAGTGGATATCGATCCTGACGCGGCGAAAGCGATCCATCCAAACAACCGCATCCGCGTTCGTAGGGCAATCGAGATCTATTTGACGACCGGCAAAAAGAAAAGCGACATCGAAAAAGAACAAAGACATGAACCTTTGTTCGATGTCCGCTTCTTCGCCCTTGAAAAAGAACGCGCCCCTTTGTATCAACGCGTCGAGCAAAGGGTAGAAGAGATGTTCGAGGAAGGGCTCGTTGAAGAAGATCTCGCCTTGATTCAAAAATACGGCAGAACCCCTCATGCCTTCCAGGCGATCGGGGTGAAGGAACTCCTCCCCTATCTTGATGGGGCGAAGAGCCTAGAAGAATGCAAGGAAGACATCAAACTCGCGACGCGTCATTACGTGAAGCGACAAGAAACCTTCTTCCGTCATCAATTCCCCGTGATTTGGGTGAAGGATGAACAAGATATCCTCAACGCATTAAGCGAAAGTAAATAAAGGAGCGTTAGCCTATGTTACCGATTCAAGAAATTGCCAAGAAGGCGGGGATCCCCCTAGAAGCCTTGGAACCTTATGGGAACGACAAAGCCAAAATCTCTTGCGCTTTCTTAAAAGAAGCGGAGAAGAACCCCGTTGGGAAGTTGGTCTTGGTGACCGCGATCACCCCAACGAAGGCGGGGGAGGGCAAGACCACGACCTCGATCGCCTTGGCGGAAGGCTTTGGCAAGATCGATCAAAAAGCTTTGCTTTGCCTTCGCGAACCTAGCCTTGGCCCCGTCTTTGGCATCAAAGGCGGCGCGACCGGCGGCGGAAAGGCAAGCGTCGTTCCTAGCGAAGACATCAACCTTCATTTCACGGGGGACATGCACGCCTTAACGAGTTCCATCAACTTGATCTCCGCGGTTATCGATAACGAATTGTTCCAAGGGAACGAGTTGAATATCGATCCCGAAAAGGTCGTATGGAAAAGAGCCTTGGACATGAACGATCGCGTTCTTCGGGATGTCTTGCTTAAAGGCAATGGCGCGAAGAGCCCCGAACGTCACGAAGAATTCCAAATCACCGTGGCAAGCGAGCTCATGGCGATCCTTTGCCTAGCGAGAAACGAAGAAGATTTCCTGGATCGGATCGGCAAAATCATCGTCGCCTATACCTATGAAGGCAAGCCCGTGACCGTGAAGGACCTAAAGATCACCCACGCGATCATGAAACTCATGAAGAAGGCCTTGCTTCCGAATTTGGTGCAGACCTTAGAAGGGAACCCCTGCTTGATCCACGGCGGACCTTTCGCGAACATCGCGCATGGATGCAACTCGATCATCGCGACGAACCTTGCTTTGCATTTGGCCCCGATCACCGTGACCGAGGCGGGCTTTGGGGCGGATCTAGGCGCCGAGAAGTTCTTGGACATCAAATGCCAAGAAGGGAACTTACATCCGGATGCCGTCGTCTTGGTCGCGACGATCCGCGCGTTGAAGATGCACGGAGGCGCCTTGTTTGAAGATCTTGCGACCCCAAATGTGGACGCCTTGTCCAAGGGCGTGGTGAATCTAGAAGCCCATATCGAGAACATCAAAAAATACGGCGTCCCCTTCATCGTCGCGATCAACCATTTTGCTCAGGATAGCGAAGAAGAAGTCGCCTTCTTGGAAAAGTGGTGCGAGGAAAGAGATATCGCCTATTCCTTCCTAGATGGCTATCTAAAAGGAGGAGATGGGGCGAAGGATTTGGCAAGACAAGTCGTGCGTTTGTTGAAGGAAGAACCCTCCTTCTATCGCCCGATTTACGATCGTCACATGCCGTTGAAGGAAAAGATCTTCACGATTTGCAAGGAAATCTACCACGCAAGCGAGGTCCAATACGAGGAAACGGCCTTGAAACAACTCGAAGAATACGATCGTCTTGGCTTCTCCGATGCCTATATCTGCATGGCCAAGACCCCGGCTTCCTTAAGCGATGATCCAAAGGTCTTGGGCGCGCCAAGGAACTTCACGGTCCATATCCGCGAGGTGAGGCTTAGCGCCGGCGCCAACTTCGTGATCCCCTTGACCGGCAACGTGATGACGATGCCAGGACTCCCAAAAGTCCCCGCGGCCAAGAGAATGGAAGAGGAACCATGGTAATCGAACTCGCCTTGTACGATGAGGTCGAATTGAAACGCCCTCATCCTTGTTCCTCCAGGAGCAAGCGCTTCCAGATCGTCCGTCTTGGGGCGGACGTCAAAGTCATCTGCCTAGGTTGTGGCAACGTCTTGATGATCGATCGCGATAAGTTCCATTCTAGGGTCAAGAAGGTGATCGCCCATCACGAGGCGCCCTTGATGCCCTATTATGGGGATACGGGCAAGCAAGAGTAAATTGTCACAAACCCTAAGGAAGAGAAGGGCGCGTCCCTTCTTTTCTTTTGGATGTCTTTCCATTCTTCCCGCGTTTCTTTCTTTCTTTTGTCAATAACTCCTTTGAAAGGAGGGTTGGAGAATGCTTGAATGTCGGGATCTAGGAATGGGCTACGCGGAAGGCGAGTTTTTCTTTCGTCACGTGAATTTTGTTTTCCCTTCTTTGGGGGTCTTCGTGATCCTTGGCTCCTCGGGATCGGGGAAAAGCACCTTGCTTCATCTTCTCTCGGGGAACTTATCCCCCAAGGAAGGAAGGGTTTTCTTTGAAGGGAAGGATCTTTCTTCCATGAATGAGAAGGAAAGAAGTGCCTTCCATAGCCTTGACATCTCCATTCTCTTTCAGCATTACGAATTGATCGAAGGCGCATCGGTTTATGAAAACGTCGCCCTTCCGTTGAACCTTGCCTCGATTCCAAAAGGAGAGCAAAAGAAGAGAATTGCCCCCTTGTTAAAGGAACTTGGGTTACAAGGGAAAGAGAAACAAAACGTCTCGACGATGTCGGGAGGAGAGCGGCAGCGCGTTGGTTTAGCAAGGGCCCTGGTTACGTCTCCAAAGATTCTCTTCGCGGATGAACCTACCGGGGCCTTGGATAAGAAACGGGGCGAAGAAGTGATGAAGCGCCTTCAAGAAGAAGGCAAGAAACGCTTGGTGATCCTCGTGACCCACGATAAGGAATTCGCTTCTAGATATGGGGGCTATCGCCTGATCTTAAAAGAAGGGCGATTAGAACACCCTAGAGAAGTTTTAGATACCCCATTCCCTATCGTTAAGGAGAAGAAGATAAGAAAGAGCAGATCTTCCTGGAGATGGCCTTTCCTTGAACGGAATTTGAAGCAGGATCGAGGGAAGGCGCTTCTAGGGTTCCTCGCTTCCGCGGTTGCTTTTTCTTCTTCGCTACTGTCTCTTGGCTTCATGCTGGGTGCGAAAGAAGCGATGGAACGCAGCGTTTCGTCTAGCCCGAACTTCGGTTACGCGGAGGTGAAACGGAAAGAGACGGTGAAACTAGAGAACTCTCCTTTGACCTTGGTGAAAGAAGAAAGAGCAAGCATCGAAGAAGCGAGCGCCTTGCTATCCGATTGCGGATCCCTTCTTTATCTAAGGGATTATCGATCTTTCTTTGGGGAATACCATGTCCTTCAAAAAGGCGGAGAAGCCCTATCCTCTTGCAGGTTCCTTCCTCTTTATGGGGATGGTTCTTCCTTGGTCATGGAAGGAGATAGTTTAATTCACGATTCCTTTGAAGGCGTCTTGGGAAACGAGGCCTTCTTTGCTACCTATGGGGCAAGCCTAGGAGACGTCTATGAAGTCCCTTGGTCGATGTCTTTTTCCTATAAAGGGGTGAACGAAGAAGTGTCGTTGACGTTGCCTTTCTCCGTTCTAGGAAAGGTCAAGGACTTCCCTTTTCTAGGAGAGCCGAGGCTTTATTATTCCTATGATGGGTTAGAGTCGTTTCTTAGGAACTTGCCCTTGCCGATCCTAGAGAAGGCGTTCCCGGATCACGGGAACCTATTGTCTTTTCTAGATGAACTTCCTAACGATTCTCCCTATCTAGGGAACGCCTGCTTGGTTTATGCGTTAAACGAAAGATCCGCCTTGAATTTGCATAGGAAAATGGAAGAACTGCAAGGAGATTTTGAAGGCTACAGCGTCTCTTCTCCCTTGTTTTTGCAAGCTTCCGCCTTTCTTTCTTTATGTGATGGCTTTGAGATGGCGCTTGGCTTGTTCATGGTCATTGGCTTCTTGAGTTTAGCCCTTCTTTTAGGGATGAATGGCCTAGCCTGTTTCAGCGCCCACAAGAAAGAATGGGCGATCCTCATGACCTTGGGGGCAAGGCAAAAAGACGTCGGGTCCTTGTTTGAGAACGAATGCGCCTTCATCGCGATACTAGGCCTTATCTTTGGATTTGCTTTTTATCCGATCCTATCCGATGTGTTGAACCGATTTTTTCTTTCGACCTTTGGGATTGAGAACCTGATTCGCCTTCCCTTTCGTTTCTTAAACGTTCCTGGATTTTGGATCTTGGTCTTCTTGCTTTTCGCCTTGCTTCTATCTTGGGGTTCCGTGGCCTTGCCTTTGAAACGATCCATGAAGAAAAACTACATCGAGGAGTTGAAGGATGAATAGCCTTCTTGCCTTGCTTCACGTCTCGAAGTCCTTTGACGGGCGAAAGGTGCTTTCGAACATCACCCTCCGTTTTCCTGGGACCGGATTCATTGGTATCCAAGGGCCTTCTGGATGCGGAAAGAGCACCTTGCTTTCTTTGATTGCCTTGCTCCAAAAGCCAGATGAAGGGTCGATCTTTTATGGAGAGAACGAAACAAGGAATTGGACTTTAGAAGAAAGCGATGCCTTTCGGTTGGAACACATCGGGTTTTCGATCCAAAAGGATGAACTCCTGGGCTTGGAAGATTCGCTTTCTAACGTTGCTTTGCCTTTGAAAGCGTTAGAAAACGGGAACGGGCAAGAGAAGAAGGCCAAAGCCCCTTTGTTCCTTTTGGGGATGAAGGACAAAGAGAAAGCGGATGTCCTCACCCTCTCCGGAGGAGAAAAGCAGCGCGTGAACCTCGCGCGATCCCTGGTGACCTCTCCGAAGATCCTCTTGTTGGATGAACCGACGAGCGCCTTGGACGAAGAGCGTTCCGAAGAAGCGCTTTCCTTGTTTGCAAGGCTATCGAAGACGCGTTTGGTCTTGCTCGTGAGCCATGATGGGGCCAGGATGAAACGATACGTCGATCGGTTGTTGACCTTAGAAGATGGGAAGATCGTAAAAGACGAGAGATTTGAAAGACCGCGCGGATCGAGATTGAATTTGACGCCTCTGGAAAAGAAGAAGGAGAAGGCTTCGCTTCCTTTGAAAAGCATCCTTTCCTATGCCTTGAGGAAACGGAAAGCCCATCCTTGGCGGTGCCGCCTGATCGAGGCGAGTTTATCCTTTGGGTTATTGGGCTTAGGGTTTTCGGCCTATTTATCCTCAAGTCTCCAAAAGGAGATTAGATCGGCGTTTTCTTCCTTTATCCCGCCTCATGCGATCGTGATGGAAAAAGAGAGCCAAGGGAACGTTGAATGGTCCTTGGGAAGCAAAGAAGAAGCGCGTTTGATCCAAGAAACTTTCCCTGAAGAAGTCTATGCGGTAGGGCAAAGCTATCTCTATGACTTTGAAGATTCCTTTGTTGACGATCGATATTTCTATTATCGAAGTGGCGTGAGCGAGAAGATGCTTCCCCTCTTTTCCGCGCGGAACATCAATGATTTCCTTTTCCTAAAGGATGATGTTGAAGTCTATCCAACTTCGATTGGCTCCTTGGCTTGGGATGAAGTCGTCTTGGGCCTTCCTTACGATACGATGGCCTTGCTCTGCCGGGATTTCGGCGTGGCGAAAGGCTACGAGTATCTAGGACGAAGGTTAGAACAAAAGCCGTTAGATCTTGATTTTCGTTTGGCGAATCTATCCTGGAACCTTGAAGAGAACCTCCTTCTTCAAGCCATAGGAGTCGTCCCTTCCAAACTCCCTTTGATCTACCACGTCGATCCTTTATGGAATCAAAAGGTCTTTGGGGACTACTTCCATTTGAAGGATGCAGGAACGGAAGTCCCAACGACGGCCCAAGAGGCCCAAAGCCTCCCCTTTCTTGAATTGAAGGGGTCAACCGGTGATTTCCTAAAGAAAATCAGAACCAAAGAAGGGATGGGGAGTTTTGGTTTCGACGTCGTGAATGGGGAAAACGCCCCAAGCCTTTGTGAGGCAGGGAAAGCCACATCTTATTCCCGTCTCTTTCTTTATGAATCCTCGAATCGAGGGATTCCATTCGCTTCCTTAGATCAAGCGATGGAACGATCTTCGGTTTTGAAAGGACGTCTTCCTACGTGGAACGGAGGATACTTCGCGAGCGTCGAAAGCGCGATCTCCGGATTCTCGGGACGCTTCTTTCTAACGAACGGGGAAGAGAAGGCGACTCTGTTAGAACGTGCCTATTCCGATCTGCCATTAGAAGAAGCGGGGTTATTAGGAAGCCTACCTGAGCAGACCGTTGAAGGAAGCGTTCTTTCCTCGGGTTCAGGAGGGATGAAGATCTCCGCGGATTTAAGCTGGCAAAAGAAGAAGGAGCTGGGATTGGATGAAGTTTCCTTGTCGCGCGGATTATTCGAAAAGCTAGGCAAACCCTCCTCGATTTACGTCGTCGCGGAAACCGCGCAGGAAGTCGTTCATCAGACGCTTAGTCGGAGTTTTGCAAGGAAGGAAGTCCAAATTGCGGAGATAAAGGAAACAGAACAGGAAGTGCTTTATGTCCCTAGCGATTGGACGGTGGATTTCTTCGTGAACTCTTTAGGATGTTCCCCGTTAGTGTGCGAACCAACGGGGGCGATCTTCTATTGCGAGGAAGGAGCGTCGGAAAGTATGGAAACAGAACGCCTATCCAAACTCTTCCCGGAATTTCGCTTTGGCTCACCGAGCGCTTTGATCGAAGGAAGCCTGAAGGATACGACTTCGTACCTATCCTCCGTCTTGCTTTTATTCTCGGGTATCACGTTGGGTTCTAGCACCCTCCTCTTCATCTTCGTTTGGTTCGTCGATCTCCAGGAAGGAAAGAAAGAAGCGCATTCCTTAAGGGTATTGGGGTTATCGGAAAAGGAAGTGTCGAGGTTCACCTTTTGGAATAGCTATTTAAGAATTGGAAGTGGATTTCTTGGCGCCTTCCTTGCCTTGCTCGTTGTTGAGATCGCCGTTTCCTTTGTCCTTGCTTCGATTTTCAAAACCGCGGTAAAGATCAGGATCTCACTTTTGCCGTTTTTCGTTTTATTGCTTTTCACGTTGGTTTTCATTGGGTTTATTCGTTTTTTCGCCCCGTTTTTGAGCGAGGAAAAGACGGGAAAAGTAAGGAAAAAGTTTTCATGGTTTTCATCGAAAGGAAAAGAAAAGCGATCGCCCTGACGAAAACGTTTGGATCAAGCGAGGATTTCTCTTTAGAAAAACGCGATTGTTCCCCGTTTCATCGCTTGTTTCCTTGTTTGCTTTTGAAAAAGAAGAAACGGGAAAGCCCTCTTGTTTTTCTTTCGGTTCCCCGCATATCAACTCAGCATTACCTGGCTCCATTAATAAAACGGGGGCAAGAGTAAAGTTTTGTTCGCCCTTTTTTGAGGAACCTTTCGCCTACGCGCCTATAATACGCGTTGGATAGTTTTTTCGTAAAACGCCAGGAAGGTTAGGACTCTCATGAAGGGAACAGTCAAAATGTTCAACAAGGAGAAAGGTTACGGTTTCATTCACGCCGAAGACAACCGTGATTATTTCTTCCACTATTCCGAACTTGTGATGGATGCCTACAAGACCGCCGAAAAGGGCGAGAATGTGGAATTCGAAGTCGAAGATTCGGAACGTGGGCCTCGCGCCAAGAACATCAAGAAAATCTAAGTCACCTCGGATTCATCCGCTCTCCCGTCGGAGGGCGGTTTTTCGTCTTCGGGATAAAAAAAGGCTATCTTCTTAAGGAAGATAAGACTACAATTGCCCCGTTGCAAAGGAGTTACGTCGCTTATGCCTTTAAAAGCTGGAATCGTGGGCCTTCCTAACGTGGGGAAGAGCACCCTCTTCAACGCCATCACCAATTCGCACGTCGAGGCGGCGAATTACCCTTTCGCGACCATCAAGCCGAACACGGGCGTCGTCATCGTCCCCGATGAGAGGCTCGATGAGTTGACCGAAATATGGCACCCCGCCCGCACCATCAACGCGACCTTCGAGTTCTACGATATCGCAGGGCTCGTCAAAGGGGCGTCGAAAGGAGAAGGGCTCGGCAACCAATTCCTCGCCGCGATCCGCGAATGCGACGCGATCTGCGAGGTCGTGCGCTGCTTTGAATCTTCGGAGATCATCCACGTCGATTCAACGGTCGACCCAAAGCGCGACATCGAGACGATCGATCTTGAACTCGCGATGGCGGACCTAGAGACCGTCAACAAGATCATGGGCCGTCAATCGATCAAAGCCAGGGTCGCGAAGGATAAGGTTGCGGCCTATGAAATGGCGATCCTCGAACCGATCGCGAAAGCCTTGGAACAAGGGCTCCCGGCCCGTTCGGTCAAGAGCTTAAATGAAGAACAAGTCGAGTACGCGCGAAAGAATTTCTTCTTGCTGACCCTGAAACCCATCATCTACGTCGCGAACGTCGCCCCGGAAGATTATTCGGATATCGAGCATTGCGTTCATTACGAGGCCGTCAAGGACATCGCCGAAGCCCAAGGGGCGCAATGCATTCCCGTCTCCTGCCAGATCGAATACGAGATCTCGGAACTCGGGAAAGAAGATCGCAAGGCGTTCTTGGAAGAACTTGGAACCACGGAATCGGGTCTAGATAAGCTCGTGAAGGCCGCTTACCGTTTATTGAACCTAAGCACCTTCTTCACCTGCGGCACCGACGAATGCCGCGCCTGGACGTTCCACAACGGGATGACCGCGCCAGAATGCGCCGGGGTCATCCACACCGATTTCCAAAAAGGATTCATCAAGGCCGAGGTCTATGACTTCGACGCCTTGCATGCATATAAGAGCGAAGCCGCGGTCAAAGAGGCCGGCAAGCTTCGCCAGGAAGGAAAGGAGTATCGGATGAAAGACGGCGATATCGTCTTCTTCCGGTTTAACGTATGAGCCGTTTACGCATTGGATATGGTGAAGACATTCACCGCACGAAAGTTGGACGCCCCCTGATTCTCGCGGGCGTCAAAATCCCCTGTTCCTTTGGCCTTGATGGCCATAGCGACGCCGACGTTGTCTACCACGCGATCGCCGATGCGCTTCTTGGCGCCGCGGCCATCGGGGACATCGGACAGTATTTCCCCTCGGACTCCCCGGATTGCGAAGGCATGGATTCCTCGATCATCTTGAAGCGCTGCTACTCGATGGTCAAGGTGCTTCGTTATAGGCTCGTGAACATCGATGTCGCGATCAGCGCAGAGAAGCCAAGCCTTTCCACTTTTGTCACGGATATGCGCAAAAACATCGCCGCGGCCTTGGATATCAACGTCGAGAACGTCGGGATCCAATTGATGACGAATGAAGGCCTCGATGCCGTCGGCGAGGGCAAGGCCATCCGCGCCACGGCCGTACTCTTGCTAGAAAGGAAAATCCTATGACCAACGAAGAAAAACTTCGCGCCATCGTCTTTGACGCGACGAAGGCCTTGGGCTTAACGATTGATCCTTCTTCGATCGTGATCGAGCATTCCCGCGATACCTCTCACGGGGATTACAGCACGAACGTCGCGATGCGCTTTGCTCGCCTTTCCGGCATGAAGCCGATCGATTTGGCCAACAAGCTTGTCGATTCGATCTCCGATCCTTTCCTTGAAAAAGTCGAGATCGCCGGCCCTGGCTTCATCAATTTCTTCTTGAAGCAAGATGCCCTTCAAGGCGTCGTCGAGAAGATCCTCAACGAAGGCAAAGCCTATGGGCGTTTGCCTCGCAAAGGCATCAAGATCAACGTCGAATACGTCTCTGCGAACCCAACGGGCGACTTGCATTTAGGCCATACCCGCATCGCGGCGGTTGGCGATTCCATCGCTTCCTTGCTCGATACGGCGGGGTACGACGTGACCCGCGAATACTACGTGAACGATTGCGGCAACCAAATCGAGCACTTGGGCCATTCCTTGCATGCCCGTTATTGCGAGCTCTTCTCGAATGGTACGGTCGCTTTGGACGAAGACGATTACCATGGTGCCGACCTCATCGAGATCGCCAAAGAGATCAAAGACCTCTATGGGGATAAATACCTCGAAGAGAACCAGGAATCCCACGATTTCTTCATCCGTTTCGGCATCGACGCGGAACTTAAGAAGATCCAAGACGACCTCTCCGCCTTCCGCGTCCATTTCGACAAGATCAGCTACGAATCGGACATCCGCAAGAACGGCTCGATCGAGAAGACCTTGGAATTCTTGAAGCCTTACCTCTATGTTCAGGATGGGGCGACCTATCTAAAGACCTCCGAGTTCTTAGACGACAAGGACCGCCCGGTGATCAAGGCCGATGGGGCTTACACCTACTTCATGCCCGACATCTGCTACCACTACGACAAGATGGCGAGGGGCTATGATAAGTTGATCGACGTCTTAGGCGCCGATCACCATGGCTACATCGGACGCATGAAGTCCGCCTTGGTGATGAAGGGATACAAAGAAGACGCCCTTGATGCCGAATTCGTCCAGGTCGTCCGCGTCTATCGCGATGGCCAAGAAGTGCGCATGAGCAAGCGCACGGGCAAAGCGATCGCCCATCGCGAGCTCGTCGAAGACGTCGGGGTCGATGCCGTCCGCTATTTCTTCACCGAGCGCAGCGCCTCCTCCCACTTGGATTTCAATTACAACCTTGCGATGGAACGTTCATCCAGCAATCCGGTCTATTATGCTCAATACGCGCATGCCCGCTGTTGCTCCGTCCTCTCGCTTGGGTCGGATATCCCCTTGGATCCAAAGGCCCCTGCCTTAAAAGAAGAAGCGGAGATGTCGTTGCTTCGCATCCTCGCGGATTACCCCGGGATGATCGAAAGCGCCGCCGCAGAACGCGCCCCGCATAAAGTCGCCGCCTACATCCAGAAGATGGCGACCGCGATCCATTCCTTCTACACGAACTGCAGGATCATCGATCGCGACGACATCGCGACGACCTCCAGCCGCCTTGCCCTTGCGAAGGCCTCGAAAATCGCGATTTGCAACGCGTTAGCGATTCTTGGGGTTTCTTCGCCCGAGAAGATGTGATATATAATCCGAATTGACCAAACCTCGATAGGTAGAAAAGAGATAACGCACAATGAATATCAACAATGGAAGCATGATGGAGGTCGCCCTTCGCGCCCTCGAAGAAAGAGGAGGCGCGATGTCCTTCACCGAGCTTTGGAGCATCGTCAAGGAAACCCTTGAGATCACCCCCGAAGAAGAGAAGGACCGCATCGGCTATTTCTATACCGATCTTTCCCTTTCCGGCGACGTTGTCGTCTCCGACAACAACACGTGGGACCTTTCCAAGCGCCACGTCTATAAGCCGAACGTCGATACCAACGTCATCTATGACGAGATCGAACAAGAGAAGGATTCGGAAGACGCCGACGAAAAGAAGGAAAGCGAAGAATACGACGCCGCGACCGAAGGCACCCTCTCGACCGAACGCGACGACAATCCTTCCGAAGACGAAGAAGACGAACTCTTCTCCGAGTAAGAATAAACAAACAACGAAAGAGGCCGCGTGCCTCTTTTCTTGTCCCTTCATTCCGCGTTTGCTTAACCTTCTTCAAATCCTTTAAAATAAAAAGCTATGGAAAACGCGAAAGAGATTCTTGCCCTCATTGAGAAACACGACGTGATCGCGATCTTCGCGCACGGATATCCCGATGGGGACTGTTATGGCTGCCAGATGGGCCTACGCTCCTTATTACGCGCGCATTATCCCAATAAGAAGATATACGCGCTAGGGAGCGGGGTCCCAAAGCTCTTTCCCATTCTAGGAGAGATGGATCAAATAAAGGAAGAAGACCTTAAAGATGCCTTGGGGATCTTGGTCGATGTCTCAACCCTTGTCCGCGTCGAATCTCCTTTATGGAAGGCGTGCGAAGAATTCGCCAAGATCGACCATCACGAGATGGGACCAAACGACGACCCCTTTCCCGGGCCTGCGATCGTCGATACGAGCCGCATTTCCTGCGCGGAGATCCTTGGGGATCTTTGCATTGAATGGGGCTTTGGCTTCAATGCTTTGGCGGCGTCATCCTTCTATACGGGCATCCTAACCGATTCAGGAGGCCTCTATTTTGAAGGGGTCACGCGCCATACCTGCGATCTATTGGATGAATTCTTCACCTTCGATATCCCGGCGCGGAAGATCTTGGATACCTATTACGCGGAAGACCCGAAGGTCACCGAATACAAGAAGTGGATGAAGAAGAACGCGAAGAAGGAGGGGCAGGTCTGTTATCTAAGAGCCTATCCAAAGGACTACCAAGCCTATGGGCTGGAATTCGAGAAGGCTTCGTCCTTGGTCAATGCCTTGGATGGCCTATTCGAAGCGAAGATCTACGTCTATTTCTGTGAACGAGAGGATGGCTGGACAAGGGTTGAATACCGCTCGAACGCGAATTATCCGGTCGTCGAAGTTGCCCGTTCCTTCGGGGGCGGCGGCCATCGTTACGCGAGCGGATCGACGGTGATCCATGGGAAGCCGGATCCGATGGAGATCGTGAAAGCGTTGAATCGGGTGAATGGGGATGAATGAACATGTACGAAGTGGAATTGAGGGCGATGTTGGAGGCGGTGCGTCTCGCGGAAAAACATATCATGAAGGTCTATCACACGAATTTCGACGTGGAGATCAAAAGCGACAATAGCCCTGTGACGGAAGCCGACCAAGGCGCGGATAAGATCCTGAGAGAATATCTATCCAAGCTCTTCCCGGATTATGGCTTCCTTACGGAAGAGAGCAAGGATACGGGCGAACGAAAGAACCATCATTATATCTTCATCATCGATCCCGTGGACGGGACAAAGGATTTCGTCGCGCGGGATGGGCAATTCTGCACGAACGTCGCGCTTGCAAAAGACGGGGAAGTCGTCGTTGGGGTGATCCACCTCCCAACAAGCGGGATCTCTTATTATGCGGTCAAGGGAGAAGGGGCTTATAAATTGGCGCCCGGGAAAGAACCCGTCAGGATTCACGTCTCGGATCGCAAGGACCATCTAAGGGCAATGCGCAGCATCTCCCATTTCCGGCCCGAGGAAGAGAAGTTCTACCAAGAGCATTCCTCCGTGTTTGAATCGGAGATCGAAGCCGTCGGGGCGGCCTATAAGTTCTGCCTGCTCGCGGAAGGGAAGAAGGACTTCTTTTACCGCTTCGGGAACGGGACCAAGGAATGGGACGTCGCCGCGGGCGACATCATTCTCTCGGAAGCCGGCGGCATCATGGTCGCGCCGAACGGGAGGAAGTTCACCTATAATCGCGATGATGTCTATAATCGCGACGGCTACGTGATGGCGAACGACGCGTCGAATCTCTTTTTGGAAGAATGACAATTCTTTGTTCCTTCTTTGCGCTTGGGCGCCTATAATGGGGTATAACCAATTTCAGGAGGGTTTTAACAAAATGAAAGGTTTCTGCAAAGCACTCGACGCGCTTCCAAAGTGGGTCAAGGTCGTTCTCTGCTTGCCGGTTCTCGACATCGTCTGGGCGATCTACCGCATCGCCGAAGGCGTTGGCAACAAGAACATGCTCCACGTCGTCCTTGGCATCCTCTGGATCTTCGTCGGCGGCACGGTTCTTTGGATCCTCGATCTCGTCAGCATCTTGCTTACGAATCGCATCTTCTGGTTCAAAGCCTAAGTCCTTACATCGAAATCGCGTCCCCTCTTGGGGGCGCTTTTTCGTATTCCGCGCGGATTTTTCACAAGTTTCTGAAACTTTTTCTTGTGCTTTTTTCGCGTTGGGTTTAAATAAGGCAATCTGAGACGTGCTTTGGCACGTATTCGGATAAGAAAGGGAACATCCGACATGAAGAAAAAATGGATTCTCCTCACCTCGGCGGGCGCAGCGACGGTTTTGACCTACGCCCTTGCGATCGCGCCGAGCGTGAAGGGTGGCACCGGCTTTCACGCCGATGGATGCCAACATACGACAGGGAATCACTATCAGGCCAAGGCCGCGACTTGCGTAAGCGCGGGCAACAGGGAATTCTGGGTCTGTTGCGATTGCCACGAGAAGTTTATCGAAGAGCCAGCTACGGGCCACTGGACCGAAGGGGGGATCTACGCGGGCACGCTGGAAGAAGAGCACCCCGCCTACATCGCTCCATTAGGGACGCACAACCATGGCGCCTGGCAGATTGTCGAGGGCGAAGGCACCCTTGGCGTCAACACCCAGTGCCCCGATTGCGGCGAATGGGTGTACGAAACCCCACAGAACAGCATCAAGAAACCGGGAACTTCGACGGCGGAATGGGCAGAACCCGTTCTCCAAACCACGGGCGTGCCTTGGACGCATGACGAGGCTACGGGCGTCTACCATTCGGGCAGAGGGATAAAACCCTCCGGTGGAACCTACGCCACGGCGATGACGGTGACGATCACCAAGGCGGGAACGCTTGCCTTTGATGTCGAGATTTGGTGCGAAGTCGGTTACGACTACATGTCCGTGTTCAAGAATTCGACCGTCACGGGCTGGACGAGATCGGATGCCCAAAATACAAAAGCCAGCGTTTATACGACCAAAGACAAGAACCCGAAAACCGGTTATCAAGAAACCGTGCAGCTCGATGTTGAAGAAGGGGATGTCCTTTCCTTCGTGAAAACGGCGGATGGCAGCGGCTGGGGCAAGAAAGACGGCGCCGATTATGATGGCGTCGACGTGAAGTTGCTCGGAAGTTACGAGACCGGCCTCGTTTCGTTTGATTTGATGGGTGCCGATGTCGATCTTATCCCGGTGATCAAGATCAACAATATCATCCAAACCTTGCCGGAAGATCCGGTCAGAGATGGTTACATCTTTGATGGTTGGTATACCTCGAATACCTTCGCTCCCAAAGAAAAAGTGGTCGTTGGAACCAATGTTGGTGAAGCGACAAAACTCTACGCGAAATGGTTCGACGTCAAAGAATGCCACCCCTTGATGGGCGATTACATGGCGATTTCGATTGACGCCGACTCTTCCTCCGCTGGCTATAGCGAATTCTCCTGCACCGTTGACCACCACGGCATGGTGTCTTTGAAGACGGGTTCTACCGCCGTTACGGGCAGCTTTGGCGCCGTTGTTGACGGCGCGACCGTCTTCGGCGAAGCCGGCAACGCGGTCACCATTGATGGCGATATCGTTACGATCCAACCGGTTGAGACTTCTAGCTACGCGTTCATCCTTGTCAAAGGTAATTCCGCTCTCGGCTTGAAACAGCAATCTTGGTCGGATGGTCTCATGCTTCAATACAAGGACGCGAATGAAACGATTCGCACGGCCTATGTCAACAAAACCACGAATGTGCTTCACGCGGAAGTCACCTACGTTCCGTTGGAACCCGATACCTGCACGGATTTCGTTAAACTTACGAACGGAGCCTCTCGTGAAAACACCGGCTTCGAAGTCTTCGAAGGTTCCACCAAACTCGCGACTGTTGGTTACGATGGCAAAGCCTTCAAGGAAGTCACCGATGCTTACTATGGTGTCTACTCTTCCTCGGTCGAAAACAGCGAAACCACGAAGATCATCGTCTCCGGCAATGGCATCTTCAAAACCGTGAAAAACGGCACCAAATCGAGCAATCTCAATTATACGGCCGATAAAGAAAACCACACTTTGAAATACGCTTCGGGCGGCGACGCTTTTGAGTATATCTTGAATCTTAAAGGTAAGACGTTCGAAGAACACATCCCGACGGTTGTTGTTACTTACGATCTCGGCGGGAAAGCGGCGACTCTTGTTGAATCCGGTGGGTCGAAGTATCCTTTGGATGGCAACACCCAAACCTTCGTTGGTGGCGGCGCTTGGGTCTATTACGACGATTATGCCACCATCCAGGACGGCATGTCGGATGACGGCGAATGGTTCTTCATCGGCTGGTACACGGACGCCGAATTGAAGAATGCGGTCGGCACCTCCAAACCTTTGGCATCCTTCACCCTTTACGCGAAATGGGCCAAAGCCTGTACCATGACGATCGTGAAGAACAACGGCGAAGACAGTGTAACTTCGAAGATGAAAGAAGGCGACACACCGAAATTGACCATGCCGAAGAACGACAATTACCTCTTCGGCGGTTGGTACACGGATTCGACCTTCGACACCCCGTATGTCTCTGGCGGAATCACCGAAGACACCACGGTCTATGCAAAGTGGGAAGAAAAGCCTGCTTATGCGAAGGGCGCTGGCTACGCTGGATGCAACGTCTTGTACTCCAGCGGCCGTAAGAACTATTCGTTGTCGAATGAACGCGCAGCCTCCTTCACCTCGGAAGGCCAGTTCAAGATGGGTGACACCGTCTTGGCGGAATACGGCGCTGGCGATCAAATCGTCGATGGCGTCTTGACGCTTGAAGGCACGAAGAAGATCGCCTTCGACGTCGCAGAAGATGGACGTTACTTTATGGCGTGCAAATTCGGCACCCCGGGAAGCGACCCCATCCCTGGCGATATTGACTTCCGCGTCCAACTCAAGGATGCCGATGAAACGGCGAGCTTCGTCGAAACCACGATTGTTGGCAAAGAAGCAACCTTGATTGAAACGACCATCAAGAAGGGCGACGCAGTCATCGCGACCTATGTCTCGTATGTTGATGCGACTTTGGACCGCGTTTACGCGAACGTTTCGATTGAAACGGACCAAGGCAACACCTTTGGTTCGGTCCATAACGGAACATCCTACGCGCAGAACGTTGTTATCAAATCTGGCGAAGCAGTCGTAGGCACTTGGGGCGGCGATGGCAAGTCGTTAATTCGCAATGACGGCAAGGCTGGAACCTACACGGGCACCTTCAAAGGCGTTGAAACCGCGATTGTCCTCGATGGCCTTGGCAACGTCCAAGTCGGCGAGGCGAAAGCGACCTACGCAAGCAAAGAGTCCACGATCACCTTCACGTTGGATGGCAGATCTTACTCTGTCGCGATCGACGGAGCTGCCCACACCTATACCATGGTTCTTGACGGGAAGGAAGGAACCTATGAAGGCGCGAACGGCACCCTCGTCCTCACGGGCTGGGGCGATGCGAAGGTTGGCGCCAAGGATGCGACCTACGAGGTCATGGATTCGACGCTTGTTGCCGTGACTCTCGATGGAGAAAAACTCTTCTACACCTTGGATCTCGAAGCCAAGACCTACACGGTTGCGACCGCTTCGAAGTTCGCGGGCATGACCTTCACTGGCACCTATAAAGACTCGTTTGGCGATTCCACCACCGCGACGATTGTCTTCGATGACTCCGCGGCGATATCCGGCGTTGTCAAATACGGCGCCTATGGCACGATGACCTTCACCGGTGCGATTGATGGCGATGTCCTCACTATTACGTATCACGGCAAAGACTTCGCTGGCGCGGGTTCGATGTCTGGCCACACGGTTTCCTTCCGCATCGACGAAACGGCGCATACGTTGAGCGTTATTGAAGATACGACGACGAATAGTGCTTACAAGTTGGATGGCGCGGCGTTCACCAGCCCGAGCTGGAAAGACGAAACTCCGATTCCTGACGATCCTAAACCCGAGGATCCCTCTGGTTTGAAAGTTGGAGATTACACGGGCGATGGCTTGGACTTGACCGTTGACGAGGGGGGGTCTACCGGATTCTTGTCTAATGGTGATTTCTGGGTAGAAGACCTGAAGATCACGAAGAAGGGAGAAGGACAATACTCTTTCTCTGGAGTAGATCTCTATAATACATGGGATGATGCCACCGTGACGGGTACGATCATCGTCAACGAAGATGGCACTTTGACGGTTAGCGGCTATTGCGGCATGCAAAGCTTCTCTGCCGTTCTAACCTTCGTCGAATAATCCTTCCTCATCACTCATCCTTGGGGGCTTCCTTCACGGGAGGCCCCTTTTCCTTGGAACAAAAAAAGGCCGCCATCGCGCGGCCGAAGGATTGATTTGCGCTTGGCTAGCGGTTTTTCTTCCGTTCCAAATATTCTTCCATGAGATCGACGGGGATGTCGTCCTGGGTCACGCGGATCACCCCGGGAACCTCTTCCATCAAGATGATCTCGACGCCCGCGGCGATGTCCGCGCCCGCCATGGTGCAGCCTTCGCAGGCACCCGCCATCAAGACATAGACCACGCCATCGCGGAAGCCGACGAAATCGATATCGCCTCCATCGCGTTGAAGGAAGGGGCGCACCTTGTCGATCGTCGCCTCGATGAGTTTGATGGTTTCTGCTTCGTCCATAACAAGGGGGATTATAGTCTCTTCTTTCTCCTCGTCAACGAAAGTGATAACCCTAGCGAAAAGGGATGCGAAACCTTGGGGTTACGACTACAATAAGCGCGATGGAATCTAGAAAGAGAAGCAGCGCGGAAACCAAGGTCCTGGCCTCGATCTTGGAACTTGGCTACGAAGGCGTCGCTCCCTCATTTCTAGGGCTCTATCACTTTCTAAGAGGCGAGGGCTTGGCGCTTCGTTACGACGGCCTTTCCCTATGTGGGGGCTATCCCTCCATGGGGCGGAAGAGGCTTGGAATGATCTTGGCCCGCCTGAAGAAGGACTTCCTGCTTGACGCAAGCGAGGAAGATAACGGCGAGGCATACCTCTATCTCACGCGCGAAGGGAAGGAAGTCGCTTCCGCGTATTTGTCAAAACCCCATAAACGGAGCAAGCAACCGCGCCGCGCCCCCGAAGAATTCTTGCCCTTAGATCGATAAAGCAAAGGAGACAACTCATGAATCAAAAAGACATCCCAGTGTTCGAGGAATGGCCGTTTAAGAATCCGCCGATTGAAACGACCAAGAAGAAGATCGAAAAAGACATCCTAGACCTTCAAAACGCCCAAACGGGCGAAGAAGCTTTCAAGGTCATCAAACGCCACGCGAAGACCATGGACAAATTGTCCAACGCCTTGACCCACGCCCAGGTCTTGTTCACCCTCGATACGACGAACAAGAAATACGCGAAGGTCATGAACAAGGTAAACGAAGAGATGCCTCCCTTGTCCGCCTTGGAGAACCGCTTCACGGATGCGCTATTGAAATCCAACCATCGTCCCTACTTGGAGAAGAAACTAGGCGCGCATTACTTCAAGATGGTGGAATATTCCCTCAAGTCCTTCGACGAGCGCATCGTTGAAGAAAGCATCGAGGAGAACAAGCTCACGACCGAATACGGGGCGAGGCTCGCTGCCGTCATGGTTCCCTTCCGCGGCGAGACCTATAACCTCTCCCAAATGGGGAAGTTCCTCCAAGATCTCGATCGTGAAACGCGCAAGGAAGCGTCCAAGGCCTATTACGAGGCCCTGGAAGAGGCTTCTAGCGACCTAGAAGAGATCTACGACAAATTGGTCAAGGTGCGCGACGCGATGGCCAAGAAGCTTGGCTATAAGAACTATGTGCCCCTCGGGTATCTGAGAATGCAACGTTATGACTACAACGAAGAAGACGTAAAGGCGTATCGCGAAGCCATCCACGAGGTCGTGACCCCGATCGCGAGCAAAATCCTGAAGGCTCAGTTCAAGCGTACGGGCATCCGCAGCCCCGAGATCTACGATCTTTCCTTGGCCTTCAAATCCGGGAACCCCTTGCCCAAGGGAACGACCGCGGACAAGATCGAAGCTGCGAAGAAGATGTACGATGAACTCTCGGAGGACACCGGTTATTTCTTCCGTTTCATGGCGGATCACCACGTCTTGGATCTCGAAGCCAAGAAAGGCAAGCAAGGCGGGGGCTATATGACCTATTTCCCGACCTATGGGACCCCGTTTATCTTTTCGAACTTCAACGGCACCTCGGGGGACGTCGACGTCTTGACCCACGAGTTCGGGCATAGCTTCCAAGCCTATGCGGCGAGAAAGATCAAGATCCCCGAATACCGCCAGCCGACCTCCGAATCCTGCGAGATCGACTCGATGTCGATGGAGTTCTTCGCCCATCCTTGGATGGATCTCTTCTTCGACGAGCCCGAGAAGTACCGCTACGCCCACCTTGCGGATTCGATCACCTTCTTGCCCTATGGCGTGACCGTCGATCACTTCCAGGAATGGGTCTACGAACATCCCGAGGCCAGCAAGGAGGAGCGCAAGGCCAAGTGGAGAGAACTTGAAGACTATTACACCCCGGTCGCCGCGTCGACCTTCAAGGATTGCAAATATCGCCAGGAAGGCAAGCGCTGGCTGACCCAAGCCCACATCTTCGAGATGCCTTTCTACTACATCGATTACACCTTGGCCCAGGTGATGGCCTTCCAATTCTTCAATTTGGATCGGAAGAACCACGCCTTGGCCTGGAAACGCTACGTCAAGCTCTGCGAGATGGGTGGAAAATATCCTTTCCGCGAATTGGTCTTGCGATCCCACATGAAGGATCCTTTCGCCCCCGGCGTCGTGAAATCCACGGTCCGTCCCTTGGTGAAGGTCCTAGATTCCTACGTGCTCGAAGGGGAGTAACCTCAGCGAATCGGAAAAAGGCCGCCGGGAAGTCCTGACGGCCTTTTCGCTTGCCGTGGACCGCGAGAGCGTCGACGCTTACGGGCCACGCGGACAAGGGCTGTTCCGATTTTTCGCGTGGTTAAAAGCGTTCGTTTAGGAAAAAGGAAAAGAAATAATATGGGATCGTCAATATGTCGTGTTCTTCATTGTATCCGTATTGATTGGCGGATACTTTTATGATGGTGCTGCGCTTGTTGTGGGACCGGAATTCCTGCATCGATTTCAAAGATCCTTTCGTTTTCTTGACGTCGATGGGGAGGATTTCGCCATCAACGTTCAAAAGGAATTCCAGTTCACTGTCTCGTTTTCCCTTCCAGTAGAACAATTCGATTCCTCTTGCGGCCAGCTCGCAGGCAACGAAGTTCTCATAATAGATTCCAGATAGAGCGTTGTCTTTGCTGGACGCGAATGTCTTAGCGTTCAGGCCGCTTTGATAGGTAAACAGACCCACATCGGACAGGTACAAGCGGAAAAGAGAATCCTCGTCTTCGATAAGGGGGCTGGTCACGTGTTCTTTTACGAGGTGGGCTTTGTTGACTATGTTTGCCGTCTGCAACCATTCGATAGGCGTAGCAACGTCCCTGCTCCGGTATTTTTCGTTGATTTCGGAATATTTAAAATTCTTGTTTTCTTTGTTGAGCTGCGAAAAAATGTTTCGAAAAATCAAACGACTCTTCATGATGGACTCGGCGGAGACTTGATAGAGCTCCATGTCGCTTAAGTAGTTGGAATAGATTTCTTTTATCCTTGCTGACGTTTTTTCGTAAGCAATCGTTGGGTTTTCTTTGTGCCTGAGGAAAGTTTGGACCGATTCCGGCATACCTCCGACGAACAGGTAGTTATTGAAGATACGGAGAAGTTCTTGATGCAAATCGGTAGGAATACTTTTTTTGTTTTGATAATGTTCCAACAAAAAATCATACGTCGGTTTTTTGTAATTGAGCAAAAATTCATCAAACGTGAGCGGGTAAACGATGAGCTGATTGATTTTCCCAACGGGGAAAAGGAAACCTTTATCGGCTAATCCTCCTCTTTTGTGGGTGTGGCGATGGATTTTGATGCGGACGAGGGATCCGGAGACAATCAAGGGTATGTCCCTTTTTCTTTCGCAAAAATGTTTCATCATTTTAATGATGGGAAGGCATTCTTGCGCTTCGTCGAAAATCAAGAGATGGTTCGCGTCGGGGATGAAGTCGTAATGAATTTGAATGTAATCGAGAACTTTATCTAGCGAATCGTTTCGCATAGCAAAATTCACGAAATCCGTATCATCCGAACAATCGATTCTTAGATAGCGATTTTTGTAATATTCCTTAGCGAAAAGTTCTTCAATCAAATAACTTTTCCCAACTTGTCTGGCGCCGAGAACCAAAAGAGGCTTTCGATCCTCATCGGAATTCCATTCCAGAAGATTTGCTAAATACTTTCTTTCCATTAATGTTCTTACCTTTATCCGATTTTGATTTTCTCATATATTGCACGTTTTTGCAAAATAATGCTCATCATATATTGCACATTATTTCAAGAATGCAACTTTAATATCTTGTACATTATTACATGGACGGTGGACTGGCGGCCCAAAAGCGGACACCTGACAACCAAACAAAATCAAACGCGAGAGAAAAGAGAGAAAATGGGCTCTTTAACATTTAAGTTGGTCTTAGCCGTTTTTGAAAAATAAATTCGATGAAGTGAACCGAAAATGGTCGATTTGGTAAGGAAGGTTCGCTCCGCGTCGGCGGATTTTCTTTAGCCTTCGATCTCGAAATGGCAGGAAGGGTTGCTGCAGGCAATGCTTCCGTCCAACTCTTCGCGCAAGCGCGAATGGCAAAGCGGGCAGATGCCTCTCTGAACGCAACGTTCCCTTTCTTGGATTTGGGCGATGTGCTCCTTGCGGACGGATTCGGGTTCGCGGAGATTTTCTAGGGTCTTGGCGAATTTCTCGATCTCCTGATCCGTGAGAATCTCTTCCTTTTCTTCGATGACATCGTAGATTTCGTCGGGATCGAGACAGTGATCATCCTCGATGCAGCGAAGATCTCCGCGAACGAAGACGACAAACGAGTAGACGCATGGGAAGGGTTCGTTCTCTAGGCCCAACACCCGCTCAACGAACTTTTTCTGTGCCTTGTTTTGCCACAAAGGGTTATAAAAAGAGTGTGTGTGTCCGGCTTCTGTGATTTGAGACCATTTTCTTTCATGGGGCGATCCGTAGATATTTCCCGATTGCCCTTTGACCTCGAAGACGAAGATACCGCGCCGGGATAGGAAGATGTGATCGATTTCGTGGGTGACGTCATGAGCGTCCCTTCCGATCCAATTGGAGAGGAGGATTCCGCTTTCTTGTTTCAGGATACGTCCAACGTAGTCTTCGTCAGGGTTGGAATACGGGGTTTCATTCTCGCCTTCCTCTTCCGCGGTTGGAACGGATTTCGCGGTCTTTTCTTCCGGTTTCTTAGAATCGCTTCGGGTTTTGTGGTCTGGATCGGAGTTCTTGCTTCGGTAATAAAAAAAGAGGCCGATAAAGAAGGCAACGAAGCCGATGATAAGGAGAAAAAGGAGAATCATGCCTATGCGATTTTACTCGATTTCGAAAGGAGAGGCTTGGCATTTTTAGCGATGTCTGTAAGGATCCGTTCTTGGATTTTCAACGTCAACATGCAAGATAGTAGAAGCTTTCTCTGCTTTTCGAGAAAATGGAGACATGGAAAAATATGAACCTCGTTTCCGATATCATGGAAAAGAGGGGAACATTAATGTTTTCAACGAACTTGACAAGCTTCCAGTTTTAAGGAAACAAAACCGCATTCGATCCATTCATTCAAGCTGCGCTATCGAAGCAAACTCGTTTCGTCAGAACAAGTAAACGATGTCATCAACAGGAAAGCGGTTGTTGGTCCCCGAAAAGACATCATTGAAGTCAAAAATGCCGTGAAGGCGTACGATGATATTAAACGGATTGATCCATATTCTAAAGAAGGCCCTCTTAGAATTCGTGGTGTTATCGGGGATGAGGTGATACCGAACGCTGGCAAATTTCGAACCGGGAATGAAGGCGTGCAGGACGAAAACGGGAATGTCGTTTTCATCGCGCCTTCCCCGCTATTCCTTGCCGCGGAAGATATCGGCGATTTGCAAACGGTTCAGACGATGAAGCGAGCCAAGGGAAGAAAGGAAGGCCGTCAAGAAAGATACCGCAATCGCGAGAAGGATCCCTTTATAGGACAATTGAAACAAGGCATAGGCGTGGCTTGGAACCGCCAAGAGATTGGCCATCCATAAGGCGAAGAAGGAGAAAGCAAGAGCCAAGAGGAAGGCGATGCCCAAGAAAACGCCGCAGCCGAGAAAATAACGTGCCAAGAAATCCTTTTCCTCCTGGCCAAGCGTTAGAAGAAGGGCGATTTCTTTTTCCTTGCCGGTGATGCCATCTTGCCCCAGCGAGAAGCCAACGGCGGCGGACATCACGGCCAAAAGGGCCTCGATGGCCATGAAGGCGATGCCCAACCCTGAATTCTTGATTTGCTCGAATTCGTAAATGGGCCTAAAAAGGGCGTCGTTGGAACGGAATTCCATCTCCCCAAACTTGGAAGCGACTTTTTTGACGTCTTTCACATCGACGGAAACCCTCGTTCCGTTTTCCCAGTCCGCCATGCTGAAGCGCTCAAGAAGGTCAGGATGGAGGTAAGCGAAGATTCCGTCGGCCACGCCGACGATTTTTAGGTTCGGCACGATGTCGTATACGTTCAGGAAAGAAGAATAGCGGCGTGGATCCGAAGTTTGATTTAGATCGATGAAGCGCGCGTCGGTGCCCAAATAGGATTCCATTGCTCGAGACGAGTCCAAAAGAGAACGAGGCGCGACGATTTCTCCTTCGTTTTCAGGAGCCCTCCCGAGCAAAAGCTCTTGGCCTTGGTAGGCTTGGAAATGGGTTGTATTATTGACGTAGGCGTTGAGGTCTGTGCCTTCGTAAAAGCAATTTGCGGCGCGAAGGGAAACGCCTTCGGAGGAGTCGCGGAAGGAAGAAAAGTCTTCCGCAGAGACGATGAGGTAGGTGTAATAAGAGGAAAAACGTCCTTCGTTTTCCTGTTGATAATCGACGTTTTCTTTGTGCAAGGTCAATTCTTCGGGCTCATAGGATACGGGAACGATTTGACGTGTTTCAAAAGATTTTTCAGTGCCTTCGACGGTCACGGAGAAAGAGCTCCCGACGAGATCGTGGAAGAAGGAGGAGACGACGGCCTCCCCGCTTTGCGGCGCTCGAATCTTCGTCTTGTGGATTTCAAGCCCTTCGAAATAGGGGATGACGTTCAGCGTGGTGTGCGTCCCTTCGGCGGAAACGTTGTGCCCAATGCGGTAGGCGAACGTCTCGCCGAAAGCGCCTTGAATCGATTCTTTGTAGTATTTCCCGCCGGAAATCGGATTCCCCCAGAAGTTCCCCTCTTCGCTCCTCGCGTATTGGTTCAAAGGCAAAAACCATGTATCGCTTTCCTTTAAGGCACTCTCGAAAGCGGGCGTCGCATCGAAGAAGGCGAAGGAAGCGCCCGCGATCAAGAAAAAGAGCGAAAGCGTCGAGACGATGGTCGTGGCAATCGCCTTCCCTTTCTTCTTCCAAAGGTTTCTCCAGCCGTAAAACAGAGGCATTTTCCCTTTCGAGACGGGTTTTGCGTCGATCGGATCGTTTTCTTGAGCAGATATAGGTTCCCCTGTCTTTTCCTCTACCATCCCTTTTTTCAAGAAAAAACAGACGTCGGCATAGGCGGAGGCGAGCTTTTGATTGTGCGTCGAAACGAGGCAAAGGACCTCTTCGCTCGCTTGCTTGATGGCATCGAAGACCAATGTTCCGTTCCGCTCGTCCAAACTTGCTGTGGGCTCGTCGAGAACGAGGATTTTCGCTCCTTTGAAAAAGCAGCGCGCGATCGCGACCCTTTGCTTCTCTCCACCCGAGAGGCGGGCGACGGGGACATCGAGCTTATTGAGAACCCCAAATCGCTTCAGGGATTCGCACATCCTTTCTTTATCGGTGGATACGAGAAACATGTTTTCTTTGACGGTTCGATCTTCCAGAAGGTTCCCTTCCTGGAAGACGTAGCCAAACGATTGCCTAAGCCGTTTCGTTTCCTTGCGATCCGCGTAGATTGACTCGCCTTGTAGAACCACCTCGCCTTGGTCGGGCTTTGATAAGCCCGATAAGACGTGAAGCAAGGTGGTTTTTCCCGAGCCGGATTCGCCCGTAAAGCAATATAGTCCGGAAGAAGGGAAGGAATAGGAAAAGCCGTCGACGGCGGCGATGGTGTCACCACCCGAGGGAAAGGACTTCCGCAGATGTCGCGCGGTTAAAAACTTGGTTGACATAGGATGATGATAACGCAAAATCAAAGGGCCCGTGTAAAATCTTGCTGAACTAGCCCGTGGTATGCCTGGCCGAAATAACGGCTTTCGAATTTCACGGAAACATAGGGTTCGCGATAAGGAGTTGTAGGAGTCGCGAACACGAACATGCCGTAAAGGCACAAAGAGTTCATGCTATATTCTGAGAAACCCATGACGGAATAATTGATTTCGAAATGCCTTGTGGGAAGTTTGACTAAACTCTCGATTGATAATTCGTTTTGATTTATCTGTAGAGGCATCGATACTTGGAATCCGGAAGCGCCAAAGGAAATCCCAACATTGTAGGAATCGTTCTTTGGCACGTTTTGCGGCGACCAATCGGTCAATGCGTAATTGTATTCTTCGTTTAGATCTGCCGTAACGCGTATGCCTCTAGCGAACCAATCATCGCCATAGCTTCCGATACCTAGAAACCCCGGGTTTCTTCCGGGCTGATAAGCGGTTTGAACCACTCTATAAGCGTAGCAATATACCTTCCAGCATTTTTATTCTTTAACAGGATATCCTCGATATCGGTTTGATACTGGAGCTCGTCATGATCCGTTTGGGCGTAAGCTCCGCATAAGAAACCGGGAGTTTTCAAAGGAGACCAGTCCGAACTGAAGGCAAAACCGTAGGCATTGCATCCCGCTTCGAAAGAATCGGTGACGCAAACTCCTGAATCTGCTAGCGTTCGCGCGGCTTTGGGAAGGATCGAAAATCCGCAGCTTGCAGATGAAGCGGAACGAGAAAAAACAACTAGAAAAAGGGCTAGATTTTTTAAATGATTTGCTTTCGCTAATTTTTTCCGCTTGAAACGATTTTGACGTAGGCGAAAATGGCGAGCGATTCAATATTTAAATCGCGATCGAAACCCCTTCACCTCGCCCGATAGGCGGAGGTGGGGCCTATGGATTGCCGAGAATTCTTTCGTGCGCTTCGATATTTCGAATACAAAAAATGCCGTGCCGAAATGCGAAAATCGCTTTTCGTTTTTTTGCAATTACCTCACCGATCGAAAACGTTCGGAACCCGTAGCAAGCAAGTTCAAGGGCCGAAAGGAAATTGCGCAAGATGACCGAATTGGAAGGAACAAGAGCAGTATCGTTCCGAGCAAATGAGGCCTTTTTCGCGAAGGCGATTTGGCGAAAATCATCATTAGAAGGGTAAGTCGTGGATGATTGGCCATTCTCCGAAATCGCGATCTGATCCAAATAAAGAAAATCGCCTTACACGTGGAAAATATCGTATAACCTATTCTTGCAAATAAAATATAGGTTATAATGAAGGTAGAGTTTCAAAGGGGATGACCATGGACAATGCGGACGAAGAAATCACGAGATTGAAGAAAGAGCTTTCCGAATGCCCGAACGGCTATATTTCGCGGAAGAAGATTCAAGGGAAAGACCGTTATTATTGGCAATGGCTTGAAAACGGACGTTTGAGAAGCCGATACATCAAAGAAGGGGATCTTCCGAAAGCGAGAGAGATCCTGAACCATCGATTGGCGCTTCAAGAAAAGCTAAAGGAATGGAAGGCGACCCCGGAAGCGAAGTCCCTTGCCCGAAACGAAAAGAAAGCGGATCGCAACCTCCGAGAACTTACGGGATGGTTGATGTCGGGAGATATCGAGATCGCCAGGGTCGATAAGGGGCAGATCGTTGATGCCAAAGAGAGTCTGCTTCCTTTTTTCGTCAAAAGAACCCGAGATGTCGAAGAATGGATCGCGTCTCGGGCAATCGACCGGCACCGAACGAATTCCCGCTTGTTGAAACGCGTCCTTCGCCTTAAAAAGACGGACGATTTCTCTTCCGCGATCGCTGTCTATGCCGCGACCATCACGGATCGATATTGGTTTCGGCCGGTGGGATCCGGCAAAACCTATCGAGACATCCGGTTTTCAAGCAACGCGTTTGACGAGCTTGCCCTCCGCGGGGATTCCAATGCCTTCGCCTTGCGGCCCGCCCCAACTCCTGAATTGACGAATATCGGAAGTTTCGAGAAATGTTGGAAAAGAAAGGATGGCTTTTGGTGGTTAGTAAAAAGAGGGAATCCGGAAGAGTTGTTCTCCGAGCTCTTCATCTGTCGCCTCGGGGAGGCGCTCGGCTTTCCTATGGCGCATTACGATTTGAACGGGGATTGTTTGATTTCCAAAGATTTCACGGACGGGGCCAGCGTCAATTTCGAGCCGATGAAAGGTCTTACGGGTGAAGATGACGACTATCAACGATGCTTTGAAACCCTGTTCGGTCTATCTCCTTTGCTCGCAAAAGAATACCTGCGCCTGATTTACATGGACACGCTTTGCTTCAACATGGATCGCCACACGGAAAATTTCGGAGTTCTTCGGGATGTCGAAAGCGGAAACATCCTTGCTCTCGCGCCGAATTTCGATAACAACATCGCCTTGATTTCGCGCGGCTATCCAAAAGATCGAAGCCGTAAAAACGATGGGTTGATCCGCTTTTTCGCGGAATTCCTCGAAGAATGTCCGGATTCGCGAAAGATGTATCGCGAAATGAAATGGAAGAAAGCGACCCCTGAGATGATCGAGATCTGTTTGGATGAAATCCCGATTCCCGTTGATCGGGCGTATATTTGCGATTTCATCTTGAATGGCCAAAGACGCATTCAAGAAATCATCGGCGAAGGCAACGAAAAAGAAGTGGGAAAACACCTGAAGAAAGGTCATCGTTCGGCTGGCAAGTAAAACAAGCGTAAATCCTCTTTTGTTTTTATGACAGGGCGAGACGTTTCAAGATGCGGGTCAATACCACCCGAAGCTTGTGGTGCTATCCAGCCAAAACCTTTGATAGGCAAAGGGGGCTCCCGAGTTGATCACGATGTCGGGAGTCTGCTCGCCGGCATCGCTGCCCGCGTTCTTGTTGTTGATAATTAAGCGGTCGTAAGTTCCTTTGGGGAATATCAAATAATAAAGAGGTTTGTTGCTTTGGCTGGACACCCAAGGCGAAGAAAGGGTGATGCCAGGCCATTTGTCGTTTTTGATTTCTGTTTGATCTTTCCAAAGATAAACGTGGGGATATTTGCTGTTGACGTTTAAAATCAAGACCGAGTAGTTCGTCGGGTTGTCGTCCGAGCAAGACACGGAATAAGAAGCGCCGTCGTAACGTACTTTAAAGTGGTAGGTCGCCCCGTAAAAGGCACGGAAGGAATAGTAGGTTTGCTTATTGTCCAAATTCGTTTCGTTAAAACGCCCGTCGTCCGCGACGTGCCACTTGGTATCGTCGTCGTATCGGTAGACGAAATCCGCCCCATCTAAGGTGAACATGATGTCCGCGTGATCCGAATCTGTCGTGACGATATCTGCTTCCCATTGCTGGATATAGCCTTCATCGGGGACGTCGACCTCTTGAAGCGCGACTTCCGCAGTTGTGTTCGTGTCGTGGGAGTGCACGCTCGCGACGATGTTCTTCGGAAAGGCCCAGACATCGTCGATCCCGACGTTCGCGGTTTCTTGGCGCTCATCGAAAGAAGGTCCATCGCCCGAAGCATATTGCCAAGAAGCGAAAACCGCCCCCAAAGAGAGGGCGAAGCCCAAGATGGGCAAACTGGCGAATACCTTAAGGCCTCTTTTCATCTTGGCCTTTCTTCTTGTATTTCGTGTGATACTTCAAGGCTTCCAATTCTTCTTGCTCGATGTAGCCGATCTCCGCGAGACGGGTATAGATCACGATCTCGTATTTGCGTTCCGCGAAGGGGCTGATGAACAAGTAGGTGAGGATGATCGCGAAGGTCAAATATCCTAACGCGGATTGAAAGAAGGCGACGAATAAGCCTACGTATTGGATTCGATTGCCGCGATAGATGCCTTTCATCTGGCTATAGATCACGGGCTTGCTATCGGCCCTGGGATTCGCGTCCCCGCGAAGTTGGAACCAACGGTGACCTGGGTGTTCTGCTGTAGGCTCTTCGATGTTGATGATGCGGTGGATGACTTGGGTGTCTTCGATCGTATAAACCACGATATCGTACTGCTTGAGCTCGAATTCATCGGGCAATTTCTCAAGGATTACGATATCGTAGACCTGAAATTGGTCGTTCAGGTTGTTCTTGACCAAATAGGTCGCGTCTTTATGCTTCTCGGACATGGAGCCGGACATAACGACTTTCGGCGAAGCCAAGGAAATGGGTTCATCGAAAGCGATGACGTTCACGTAGACCGAATAAGCGAATAGACCGGTGAACAGGACGCCGATTAATGTGTTTACAAAAACACCGGCGACTTTATAAAAAGTGGCGCTCTTCGCGTGATCCTCATCGTAATGTTTCTTGCACTTCGCATCGTCTAGGCCGCCGGCGATCAACCGCGTTTTTGTCTTGAAAAGCAAATAGACCAAATAGCCGATCGCAAGAGCGACGAAAATGCAGACGAAGACGAGAAGTATGGTGGAAAAGAGTTCGATTCCGGTCATGGTAGAAAATGGGAATAGGCCACGCCTAGACGAGCTAAGCGTGGCCATGGGGTAAAAAAGAATTAGGCGGCAGCGGCGAAGGTGAAGGTGATGGTCGGATTTTTGACCTTTTTGACGGCGGCGACGAAAGCATCGGCCTTCGCTTCGGTGTCGATGGTCCCGAAGGTGATCTTGCCGAGAAGATCGCTAACGGAAACGCTTGCGGTAGCCGAAGCGTTGCTGATGGTGAGAGTGGAAACCGCGCTGCTGACGGTGATTTCCGAAACGACAGACAAATTCGAGGTCACCGTGGCGTTGACGGTGAAGTTGAACGTTTCTGGATCGGGGTTCCCATCGGTCGGGGCGGTGTATTTCAAGGTATAAACATCGCTGCCGGTGTAATTGAATTTCGCAGAATTCTTGGCATCGTTTTGGACGATTTGGACGGTCGTGAACGCTGCCGGGCTTTCCAAAGCGAGGGTGCCGTGCATTCCGATGGCATCCCAATCGGTATCAACACCGATGTTGATGGGGAGGGAATCGTCAATCTCGTTTGTCGGCGTGTAACCGAAACTCCAAGCCGCGAAGACGGCTCCACAGGTTGCGAGCAAACCGAGGCCCGCGATGAATGGATATTTTTTCATTGTTCGTTCCTCCTTTACGACAACCAGATGGTTTTGGTTTCGCTGACGATATCAACGTAAAGCCCGTAGTTTTCAACGTTTTGTGTAACTTTGTTGTACGTTGACCCTTCTTCGAGTGTAACTAAGTTGCCCGTTCCTTCTTTTGGGGTGAGGGGATAGCTATAGAATCCATCGGCCTTCTTTTCGTGGATCTGGATCATATCTCCCGCCTTGAGGGCCAAGCCTTGCGCCATGACCTCATTCCTATTTCCGTCGTTAGCAACCATTGGCATGATATCGCCATTGTTGACGGAGTATCCGTAGCCGTTCTTCGTCATGGTGCGGACGAGTTCCGCGCTCTTAAAGGTGATGTTGATCTTTAAATTCTCAGGGATCGCATCAACCCAAGCGTGTGCTTTGGTATAGGTATCGAGGGTGGTCGGGAATTTGACCGTCGAAAGGATCTCATCCAACGAAATGCTGGCTTTCAAAGAATTCTGAGAAACGATCAAGCTTCCGGTCGGATTTTCGAGTGTGACATCGGTAACCGAGGAAGAAAGGCTTAATTCCCAATTGACCTTGAAGGTGTAGATTTCTGGCTCATCCTTCGCCGCAGGGGCGTAGGTGAGTTCGAAGATTGCGTTCTGGGCCTCCGATGTCCCGAGATAGGTGTGGTAGGTATAAGCATGTTCAGTTCCGGAACGGGTCTTGAGGGTCGCGGAATTGCCACTCGCGACGTTTTGGGTGATATAGAGTTCAGGGGCAGTCGGCTTCTTAAGCGTCAAAGTACCGTGGTTACCAACATGGGTGACTTCATCGTCAATGGTAACCGTGACGGACTTTTCTTGCGTTTCAAACGAGGTTCCCCTCGTAGTGAACGACCACGCCGCGAAAACTGCTCCACAGGTCGCGAGCATCCCAAGCCCAACGACTAGCGGGTATTTTTTCATAGTGTTTTGTTATCCTCCTTCCATTACGAAAAAACAGGTCGCTGGCCCTTAAAGAAGTTCAAGGGGTGACAAAGAAAAACGGGGACAAACGTATTGAAAACAAATTACCTTGTCGGGTTTTCCTTGATAAAGCCCGCGACCAATTGGCTTCATAGTGCCCTTACTATAGGACTCGAATTTTGGGTTGTACATCGAAAATTGTAAGCGCTTTCATACTTTTCAAGGGCGAAAAATGCCGATTGGAAAATAAGTTTAGAACTGGTGAGCGGTTTCAATTCTCTCTCTCTCTCTCTCTTGCTTACTTTTTAAAGGGTTAGGCAGTAAAAAGGGAGTGAGAAAACGAAAAATCCGCGTATTGGAGACGCGGATTCGGGGGGTTCCTTGATGGGAAAGCTATTGTTCGTCTCGGGCTGTTGTCGGGCTTCAATGGCGCTTATTTAATGATTACCGCGGATCTTCGTTCCCGGACGCCATCGATTTTAGGGAATATTGACCTATATTTGTTATAGAAATCTTCCCCAAACAGAAAGGATGCAGAATGGATGAATCAACGAAGATTCTAGAACTGCTTCAGACAAAGGAAGATCTCCAGGCAAGATTGAAATCCCTTATCAAGGAACCCTTGAGATCAAAGAGAATCGAAGCGGAAAATACCTCTATGTCCGTTCTCGCGAACACGGGCGATTGAAATCAATCTATGTCGATAAATATTCGGATGATCTTTATCATCAATCGCTTTTACGATCAACGAAAGAAGCGAAAGAACTAAAAACATCGATTCGGCGTATTGAAAAAGAATTTGGCTTGCTTGGATATAGGGATGATGAACTTTCAATTAGGGTTCAACGAAACCTTGATTTCGCGAGCATCAATCTAAAGTCCATCCTCTATGATCAAGCCGTCTTTGAAGGTATTCGAGGAGACTTCTTTCAAATAGAAGAGGTCTTGGATAACGGCATTGTTAATGGGTTACGTTCCTAAGACGTTATCAAGATCTTGAATCTCTAAGACGAGCGTGGGAATTCATCTTACGAAAGGACATGATCCAGCGTGGAACGGATTACTCGATTCTTTGCTATATCGCCAGACTCGTGAATGAAGCGTTTTATGCAGAAGGAGGAAGGATCCGTGGAGTCCCCGTTTCCATTGGAGGATCTTCTTATCGCCCTCCTACCCCAAATGAGATTGAGGTAAAACAAAGCATCCAAGATATTGTTTCAAAAGAAGGGGTGGATATCGATAAGGCGATTGAGCTTTGCCTTTACTGTATGAGAACCCAAATCTTCCATGACGGCAACAAGAGGGCAGCAACGACATTCTCGAATCATTATCTAATATCGAAAGGGGAAGGTTTAATCGTTGTCCCGGAGAAAGAAGTACCTGCCTTCAAGAAACTCTTGGTTGAGTACTATGAAAGTGGCAACATGGATCCCATCAAAGCCTTTATGAAGGAGTAGTGTTGGAGAAGACTTGATTCCTGAGAAAGATTTTTGCCATCGTTTTTGCCAAAGCAGGTAGATTTTTGCCAAAACGCACCTTCGGTTTGGCAAAAATGTGGCTTGATGGACAACAAAGTGGCAAAAATGTTCTGCCTGCTGATTCGGACGATAGACCATCGGCGTTCTCCGAAGCCACGTTTCGTGCTCCCGGTGTCCCTTTCATCGCTCAGGTGTCTCCGCCTTTGTTTTGAGATGTCTACTTTTAGGTTACCAGTGCATCGTCTTGACACTGAATTTTTCAAAAATGTGTAAAGCTGGTACCGAAAAGGCGACAAAAATGTGCAAGATGTTATTTGAAGTAAGCGAATAATGCAGAAAGCACCGATGTTTTATGAAAAGGAACGCGATGAAGGAACTCATTGAATGGAAGAACGGTTCTGATCGCAAGCCTTTGATCGTGAAAGGTCCGCATGGCGTTGGGAAAACCTGGCTTTTGAAAGAGTTTGGCCGGAACCACTATGAGGATTATGCCTATTTCAACTTTGTCGAAGAGGAAGGGCTCAAATCCATGTTCAAAATCAGCAAAGATCCCTTTCGCATCTTAACTACGCTTTCGTTGGTCTGCGGCGAGAAGATCAATCCAGGGACCACCTTATTGATCTTTGACGAGATCCAAGAATGCCCCGAGGCCTTGAATGTTTTGAAGTATTTCAGGGAAAAAGCCAACGAATACCACGTGATCGTTGCGGGCAGCTTCCTTGGCACGGTTTTATCGGAGCCCAAATCCTATCCCGTCGGGATGGTCGATCTTTTGACGATCCATCCTCTCTTTTTCGATGAGTTTTTAGAAGCGGTCGATCCGAAGCTCTTTTCGTATTATGAACGAATTGAAAAGGGACAATCCATCGAAGATATCTTCCATCATTATCTATTGGAAGCATACCGTTATTACCTGATCATCTGGGGTATGCCCGAAGCCGTGGCTTCCTGGGTCAAGGATAAGGATCCCAAAAAGGTTGAAAAGATCCAAAAGGCGCTCATCGAGGTTTACGAGAACGATCTTTCCAAACACGGCGGGAAAATCAACCGGGGCCGTCTTCTCCTTGTTTTCCGTAGCATTGTCTCCCAACTTTCCAAGCCCAACGAGAAATTTGTCTACGGCGCATTGAAGGGAGGCGCTAGGGCCAGGGAATTCGAAGAAGCCATCGAGTGGCTGGTCTCTTCTGGACTGGTCGTTCGCGTCCACAACGTATCCAAGATCGGCTATCCCTTGTCGGCCTATGATCGGTTGAGCCAATTCAAACTCTATTTCTTCGATACGGGCCTCCTAAAGCATATGGCGGGTGTCGCTAACGATGCGATCTTGCTTCCGATGGACGACCAATTTAAAGGCCCATTGACGGAGAACTTCGTCTTGCAGCAGTTGTTGGGGCAATTCGAGGTGGAACCTAGATATTACGCGGACAATAACGGCGAGATCGACTTCCTTTTGCAAAGCGGGACGGAGATCATCCCCCTGGAAGTCAAAGGCGGGGAGGGCAAGCCCGCGCCTAGCTTCAAACGATATATAACGGAGCATAAGCCAAAACACGCCTTGCGTTTGTCCCTTCGAGGCTATCGAAAAGACGGCGACTTCACGAAGATCCCGTTGTATCTCGCGGGGAAAATCCGCACGCTGCTTTGAACGAGACAAGTCATAACGATCAATACCACCAAAAATTCGTGGTGTTGTTCGACCGGAACCTTTGATTCCGCAAGAAAGAGAAGGAAAGATTCAGTATTTTTGCTCGAGATAACGGACGAAGGCGTTCGGATCCAAAGACTTGCCCGTTACCTTCCGGATCCATTCGTTGGGCTTCCGGTAATCGTAGGCGAAGTCATGCTTGCTTAGCCAATCGAGGATGGGCTTGAAGTCGCCTTTGAATAACAAGGCATCGACATCGATATCCTCTTTCATCCTCTCTAGGATCATCGCCCCATAGAGGTTCCCCAAAGCATAGGAAGGGAAGTAGCCGAAGCTTCCGTCCGTCCAATGGACGTCCTGCATGCAGCCGTCTCGATCGTTTGTTATTTCTACCCCAAGGTATTCCTTGGTCAATTGGTTCCACCTTGCGGGGATATCTTCAACGTTCAATTTCCCGTTGATCAGATCCTTTTCGATCTCATAACGGAGGATGATGTGGAGGGAGTAGGTGAGCTCGTCGGAATCGCATCGATTCGCGATCAGCTTCACGTCGTTGAAGAGGGTGAAAAGCTCTTCATCGCTCAAGGATTCGAAACTAGGATCCAAGGTTTCGGAAAGGATCTTTCGATACATTGGCATCAAGGCCTTGCTACGTCCGAGGATGTTCTCGAAGAACCGGGAATGGGTCTCGCAGATCGCCATCGAGGCAAAGCCTTCGACGTAAGATTCGTATTGCTCCTTCGGCCAATGTTGGAACTCAAGGGCGTGCCCGCCTTCGTGAAGGACGCTGAACATTGAGGAACGGAAGTCGTTCAAGTCGTAGTTCGTCGTGATGCGTGCATCGTTTCGCGAGAGGTTGTCGCTGAAGGGATGCTCGGATTCGCGCAGAGCCCCTTTCTTCAAGTTATAGCCGATGAGATTCAAAAGGCGATAGGACAAGGCTTCCTGTTTCACTTTGGGATAGGCGAGATTCGGCATTTCAATCGTTTTCTTTTTCGATAGAACCTCAGGGATCTTCTTAAGAAGGTATTCCTTCAAGGGATCGAAGATCGAATCGAGGAAGGCTTCGTTGCAGTCGGGCTCATAGAAGGAAAGGCAGGCATCGTAAAGGGTTTGCCCTTCCTTTTGACGGATCTTCGCCTTCTCTCTAGCGTCCTCGACCACGTTCTTCAAATGGGGAAGCCACATCGAGAAGTCGCCTTTTGCCTTGGCTTTCCTCCAGATTTCACCCGATTTGGAGGCGTGCTTGTTCCAAAGGGCCAATTGCTTCGGGCTTACCTTCTCCATGAATTCGATCGATTCGAGTTCATGCTCCACGAGGCGGCGTTCTAAGTCGTTAAGGTTAGGATCCTTCGCCGCATTTTTGATCAACGCGATGTACTCGGGATCTTGCAGGATCGACGCGGCCTCGACATCGATCGATCCAAAGATGTCCGATAGATCCTCGATGGAATCTTCGGGACACGCGGTCGCGATATCGTAATTCAGGAGGCAGATCAGGTAATGGAGTCTGCGTTTCTTTTCTAGATAGGGGGTCAATGCTTCAAAGGATTCATTCATGGGTCGCGCCTTCTTTCTTCATTCGGTTCGCGTGCGCCATTATAGCGGAAAACATCGCGAAATGATTTCTTTCGCTTCAAATCTCTTTCCTCTTCGTTAGAATAACGTCAATCAACGAAAGGCAAGGCAAGCATGGAAGAACGTTACCTGAAATTCCTCGATCTCAATTTCTATCAAATCTACCCGAAGTCCTTTAAGGACGCGAACAACGATGGCATCGGGGATTTCCTCGGCATCAAGGAGAAAGTTCCTTATTTGGCATCTTTGGGCGTCAAAGGCGTGTGGCTTTCGCCTTGCTTCGCGTCTCCTAACGTCGATTCCGGCTACGACATTTCCGATTATCGGATGGTTGGCAAGGAATTCGGGACGATGGAAGAATTTAAAGATATGTTGGATACCTTCCATTCCTTCGGGATCAAGGTGATCGTCGATTTGGTCGTGAACCATTGCTCTACCGAACATATCTGGTTCAAAGAAGCCTTGAAGGGGAAAGAGAATCCCTATCATGATTACTTCTATTGGTTTGATGAGATTCCCAACGATTGGAACAGCGTGTTCGGGGGCTCCGCCTACGAATATGTCCCTACGCTTGGACAATATTACCTCCATAGCTTCGCGAAGGAACAAGCGGACTTAAATTGGGAAAACCCAAAGGTCAGAGAAGAAGTGAAGGGTATCGTCGACTTCTGGGTAGGCTTAGGCGTTGACGGCTTCCGTTGCGACGTCCTCGACATGGTCTCCAAGGACTTCAAGGAAGGCAAAAACGGGGATGGTCCCCGTCTCCATGAATTCTTGAAGGAGATCTTTGACCGTCCGCACATGAAGGACATGTACTTAGTCGGGGAGTGCTGGAACACTCCGACGTCGAAGGTCAAGGAACTCACGGGAGAAGACCGCGGGGAGCTCGTGACCGCGTTCGTCGCGGGAGACTTGGCCCACGCGACCCCGCGTTTTGAAAAGGTCAACGTCATCGATTACGATCAAATCCACCGCCACTTCGCGCGGAAAATGGAACTTTATCAGGAGAACGATTTGATCTTCGCCCCGTTCTTTGAGAACCACGACCTTACGAGGACGATCTCGAAATTTGGGAACGACAGGGAGTTGCGTTATGAATGCGCGACCTTCTACGCGACGATCCTCTATACGTTAAGGGGAACGCCTTTCTGCCTTCAGGGACAGGAATTCGGGACGATGGATGCCTCCTATCCAACGATTGATTCCTTTGATGATGTCGAAAGCAAGAACTTCTATGCCCGTAACCACGGGGTCATGGATGAAGAAGAATTGATGGACCTTATCAATTACGATTCCAGGGACAACGGACGTCGTCCGATGGTTTGGGACGATAGCCCTACGGGAGGCTTTAACGACGGCCATAAGCCGTGGCTGCCTCTCCATTCGAGCCTTGGCAAGTTCTCGTTGAAGCAGGATTTGGAATCCTCTCGATCCATCTTCCGTTATTTCCAGAAGGTGATCGCCTTAAGGAATGCGACGCCTGCGCTTCGTCAAGGATGGTTCTATGACCTTACGGGATCGAGGAAGGATTGCTTTATCTATGAGCGCCGTTATGAAGGCGAGATCTATTGGATCGCGGTGAACTACGATAAGGAAAGCAAGATCGAAGCGCCAAAGGGCTATACCAAGGTCTTGGGCAACGTTGAAGGGGAGCGAGAAGTCTTCCTCCCCTTTGAGGCGGCGATTTACAAGAAGAACGCGTAGAAATCGCGTATTATGGTGTTGTTATGAACAGACGAATCTTCTTTCTCTTATTGCCTTTGCTCTTGGCTTCCTGCACGGATGCGCCTTCTTCCAGCGGATCCTTGGATCTTCCTTCTTCCTCAAGCGGGCCTTTCGAAGGAACATCGAGCCCAGAAATTCCAAACGCTTCCGAGTCCTCGGGTACGACGTCGGAATCTTCATCGGGCTCGGGTTCTTCAAGCAGTTCCGTTGAAGAGCCCTCGACCCCTGATATGAGCTCTTCTTGGGATATGGGGTTGGAAGGCGATATCCAAGCGATCAAAAATGCGTCCGCTCCGCTGCTTGAAAACGCTGTCTATAACGACAAAGGCTATGCCTTCTTTGACGTTGAAGTTGCTTTCACGGCGCGCAGCTTTTTCTACGGGAACATGATTTCTAGCGCCTCGGGGGCGGGGAATCCCTATTGGTCTTTCATGGGCGATGAATCGGGGTACATCTACGCCGCGATCCCGCTTTCGCTTTATCAAGGCAACGCGTCGAAATACGCCGGGCAGGAGAACCAATACTTCGACGTTAAGGGGACGCTCGCTTCCTTCCGTGGCCGCCTGATCGTCGAAGTGAACTCTTATTCGTTTATCGCTTCCCCGTCTTTTGCCTTGACGAACGAAGAGGCGAAGGAATGGATCGAAGAAGGAATTGAAAGCTTCCAAGCCATCTACGATTCGATCAGCGTCTTGCCCTTGAACGTCAAAGGCTGCGCCTACGCCGAGCCGAAAATCGTCGAAGGGGAATTGATCGCTAAGATGGACGATGCCGTCTTTCTCTTCTCGGACGGGAAGAATTACCTCAAGGTTCACGGGACCAAAACGGCGTTTTCGGGTTTGACCGTTGGGCATAGCTACCGCCTCTACGTCGTGCCCGATGAATACATCTACGCCCCTAGCGCGGAATTGCTTTTCGCCGAGGCCATCGAGAAAACGTTCGATACCCCATCGCCTTCAAAAGCCGCCAAAGCCGCGGATACCTATGGGTGGACCTACAAGAACAACGTAACCGATCATGCGAGCGCTTATGAAGACGTCTTCCGATCCTCGTATGTCGTTAAGGGATATCCGACCTATTATCAAAAGGACGCCTCTATCTATTTCGTGATCGCGGATAAACCCTATCCAAACGGGTTTGCCGCCTATACGAACGCGAGGGATGAGAAATGCCTTTTCCTCAAGAACGAATCCGAAAACAACCTGAAGACGGAGAAGGACTTAAGCTATAGCTATCTCGCTTCCTGCGAACCCAACGAGCCCATCGACATTACCTTCGTCCCCTACCTTTGGCATACGAACAAGTATTTCCAAGGATACGCCATATTTGAATAAGTCCGAAGAAAAACAACGAGGTTGACGGGATCTTTTGACAGGGCGATGAATCGAGGATATCCGAGGATTTGAGGATTCGATCCTTCGATTGCCCTTTTCGTCAACGCCTCGGCCATGAAACTTCAGAGCAAGTGTGCTTTGATTTTTTCAACTGGTGTTTGAAATAAATGCAAAAATAATGAAAAGTTTCAAACGCCACTTGAAACTTTGTTGATTGTAAGGCCGTTCCGGCCATCCCATCTACGAAAAAAAGTCGTTCTATACTGATCTCGCACAATCGCGGAATGTACAGACTCTTCGAATTGGAGAACTTGATTTTCCTGTCTGCATTGATTCGACTTTTTCGATTTGAGCGCATGCCACGCAGCATCTTTGGAATTCATATTTCAACATAGAGTTTTTATTTTCACGGTCATCGATACTATCGTTGAATTTCCTTTGTGTTTTGGCGGATCCGAAAATAGGATTCAAGCCCAAGATCACAAAACGAAGATCGAATAAATCCGCAAGCCATCTTGCGAATACGACAAAAAAACGGCGACCCAGCATCCGCGTTCGTCAAGAAAGGGCGTTGAACGCGAGACTCTATTCTTGGGTAAGACGCATTTCGCTCGATAAATTTGCTTCTTGGGCCTGCGCTCCGTTGGTCTCAATCTTTTCCGCGGAGATCGCTTGTTTAGGATGCTTTGCTCGCGAACAAAAGGGCAATGAATCCTTCTAAGAATAATTATTGCGTAAATACGCAAAAATTATTCGGAGGAAAGAATGATCAGACGAGACAAGTACCTGAATCAGCTCATTCGCAAAAAGGAAAATGGCATGGTCAAAGTCATTGTCGGTCTGAGGAGATGCGGGAAAACCTTTCTGCTGTTCAACCTATTCAAAGACCATCTTTTGAATTCCGGTGTGGACGAAAGCCACATCATTGCTATCTCTTTGGATGATATCAGCAACCAACGCTACTGGAACCCCAACGAATTGGATTCATACCTACGAAGCAGACTTATCCCCGGACAAAAAACCAACTACGTCTTTATCGACGAGATCCAGCTCGTCAAGGAAGTGGAGAATCCCTATCTGAAAGGGAGCAAGGTGGGGTTCACCGACGTTGTGCTCGGCCTCCTAAAAATCCCGAACGTCGACGTTTACGTCACCGGCAGCAATTCGGAAATGCTTTCGAAAGACATTTTGTCCAAATTCAGGGGCCGCGGCGACCAAATCCACCTTCGACCACTTTCGTTCCGCGAGTTTTACGATGCCCCGGACGACAAAGCGAAGGCGTGGCAGGAATACATCCTTTATGGCGGGATGCCTCGCATTCTTTCGCTTGCATCTTACGAAGACAAGTCAAATTATCTGAAGAACCTGTTTTCGGAAGTCTATCTCAAAGACATCATCGATCGAAACGACGTGCGGAACGACAAAGGGGTTTTGGACGACCTGCTCAATATCGTTTCCTCGTCCATCGGCTCCTTGACGAACCCTTTGAAACTCTCTCATGCGTTTCAATCGGTTCGCCGGCTTTCGATGAATCCGAACACGATCGAGAAGTATTTGGGCTATTTCATAGACTCGTTCTTGATCGAGTCGGCCAAAAGGTATGACATTCGAGGAAAGCGGTATATAGGAAGCCCATTGAAATACTATTTCGAGGATATCGGATTAAGGAATGCCCGTTTGAACTTCAGCGAGCTCGAAGAAACCCATATCATGGAGAATGTCCTCTACAACGAGTTGAGGTATCGCGGCTTCGACGTGGACGTCGGAGTGGTGGATTGGAATTACAAAGACGAAGAGAAGAAGAGCCAAAGAAAACGGCTCGAAATCGATTTCGTCTGTCGAAAGGGGAACGAAAAGTATTACATCCAATCGGCTTACGCGATTCAAGACGCCGAAAAGAAACTTCAAGAGACCCGAGGATTCAAGCTTATCAATGATTCGTTTAAAAAGATCCTGGTGATCAAGGAAGACATCATCCCACGTCAAGACGAGAACGGAATCCTGTGCGTTGGCATTCAGGATTTCTTGCTCGACGAATCCTTCACCGAACGTTGATTTTCGCGAATCCCAGCGATGTGAAATCGAAGTTCGATAGGGATTCGGATTCCTTCTGCACCATGCAAAAGCTCTTTCCCAATCAGTTTGTCAGATCCGACGATTCAGTGACCTGATTATCTACGTTAATATCTAGCTGTAATGCATAGTATTATTGATAAAACCAAACTTTATTCATAATAATAATTGTTAAATGATAATATGAATAAGGGTAAAAAAGTGCTTTTGTTCCCGAGGACGGAGAACATCTTGGAACGGATGGGGGGCAAATCAAACTTGCGAGGCTCCGACGGAATCTCTCGGTGGAGCTCGTTTGCGAAAGGGCGCAGATGAGCCGAGCGCCGAAAGGGAAAGAGGAGCAATGAATCACAAACAACGGAAGATCGGAGGTTGAGCGATTTCGTTTCCGCTGCTTCGGTGGCGAAGGATGGCAAAGCCTTGCTTTTCCGCGCGTCTAAGAGACTGCGGCCTTGAGAGAATCGCCCCCTTCTTGACGTCACTTGCTCTAAGCCTATACTTAATCCAACAAAAAGGAGAAAAACCTATGAAATATTGTTCCCACTGCGGCAACGAGATCATGGACGAAGCCGTGATCTGCCCGAAATGCGGCTGCCCCGTTTCCTCGAATCAAACCGTCGTCACGCCCAACAAGGTCGTCAAAGACGATTCTTCCCAGATCATGAAGACGATCGCGAAGATCTTCATGGTCATCGGCTGCATCAGCACCGGCTGGGCCTTGATCCCTCTCGCGTGGACGCTTCCCATGACGATCTCTTACTTCAAGAAGGCCAATAACGGCGAGAAGTGCACCACGGGCTTCAAGATCTGCTCTTTGATCTTCGTGAACTTGATCGCGGGCATCTTGATGCTCGTCGATCCTGAGCAATAAGATTTTGCAATCATCTTAAAGGCGGCGAGACCGCCTTTTTTGATGCATCAAAAAAATGAGGCTTGAGGCCTCATCGATTGTTTATCTTCCTTTGGCAAGGCCGAAGATCTTGAAGATCGTCCACCAGAAGATCTTGAAGTCGAACCAGAAGGAGAGCTTCGCGACATACTCATGATCGTAGAGGGCTTTTTTCGCAGGATCTGGGTCGCGGTTCATCTTCATTTGGGCGTAGCCGGATAATCCAGGACGGACATCATAAGCGTTCGGGGTGTAGGATTCGCGAAGCTCTATCAATTCCTCTTCGTTCTTCGCGGCGCCGGGGCGAGGGCCGATGAAGGCCATCTGGCCGATGAAGACGTTGAGAAGCTGGGGCGTTTCGTCCAAGGATGACTTGCGAAGGAAGCTCCCGAATTTCGTCTCCATCGCATGTTGGATGGAGGCGCTCATGTCGCTTGGGGAGAGATAGGCGTTCGCGTTCATCTTCATCGAACGGAATTTGATGACGTGGAAGACCTTTTTGTTTTTCCCGAGGCGCTCATGAAGAAAGAAGGGGTGCCCTTTCGTCACGATGGCGTTGACGGGGATGATCCACCACCAGAAAAGGGCGGCGGACAAGGTGATTCCGATCAAAGACCCGAGGATTCCGAGGAATCGTTTGAAGGGGAGATAAATCTTTTGGGAGGTTCTCATATGGTCGGTTAGAACTATAAGTGTTTTTGAACGGCGGGGCAAGTTTGGCGGGAAAGAAAGCTAGATATAGGTGCAAATGTTGGATAGCCACACTAGCGGTATAATGACCCCGCCAAACAATCAGAGACGGTTGGGAGGCGCCCCGGGCCTGGTTGTTTGGCGATAGCCCTTTCCCCTCGGGCGCCTCCCAATCGCCGGGAAGGGGTTTTCGATGCTCGCCGAATCAGAATTGTCCGCGATGTGGGACGAAGAGCTCGACGCGCTTTCCGGGGGCGTGGAGCCGGGAGCCGCGTTGACGCACGACGGCATCAAGTTCGCCAAGCTGGAAGCCTACGCCGATTATTTTGTGCCGATGGTCGCCCGTCCGGAAAGGGGGCATGATAGACGCCATTGCCTGCGTGGTTTCGAGGGTCTGCGGGACGCCGAAGAGCCACGTTTACGCGGATTCGTTCCGGAAAAGCTCCAAGTGATCCAAAATCTATCCCTTACTTGCACCCATATCTAGCAAGAAATTTAAACAAAAGCCCCTCTTTTTGTCGTAGAATAGCACCAGCAAGAGGGCTAGATGCCCTATAGAAAGAATCGAGAGCCGTTATGAATATCCGCCCCGTCCGCACCCGAAAAGAGATTAAGGACTTTATCGAGTTCCCTTTGAAGCTCTATAAGAACAACCCATATTTTGTCCCGTGTTTATATGGGGACGAGAAGGCGATGTTCAAGAAGGACTATCTATATCGCGATCAAGCGGAATACGAGTCTTGGGTTGTCTATGACGGCAAGAAAGTTGTAGGTCGCGTGACCGCGATCCTCCAACTCGCGTCCAACGCGAAGTGGAAGCAGAAGCGCGTCCGTTTAAATCGTTTTGACTGCATCGATTCCCAAGAAGTCGCGGATCTATTGTTGTCTACGGTTGAAGCCTGGGCCAAAGAAAAAGGAATGGAAGAAGTCGTCGGGCCTCTTGGTTTCAGCGATATGGAACGCGAAGGATTGTTGATCGAAGGTTTTGACTACCTCAATACCTTCGAAGAGCAATACAACGCCCCATATTACCAGACCCTTATTGAGAATCACGGATACGTCAAAGAAATCGACTGGTTGGAACATCGCATCTTCCCGAAGAAGGAACGGGATCCCAGGATGCATCGCATCGCGGAAGGCGTGATGAAGCGTTACCACCTTCATTTCGCGACCGCGAAATCGAAGAAAGCTTTCATTAAACGTTACGGGAACGAACTCCTTGGTTTGTGCGAGAAGACCTACGAGAACCTCTATATGACGGTTCCGTTTACCGACAACATCAAAAAGAACCTGATTAAGAGTTTCTTGCTGATTATTGATCTTCGCTTCGTCGCGTTGGTTCTTAACGAAGAAGAGAAACCCGTTTGCTTTGGTTTGATGTTCCCTTCGATTGGGGAGGCCATCCAAAAATCGGGTGGTAGGTTGACGTTACCGACGTTGATCAGGCTCTTGAAGGCGATTAAGAAGCCGACGAAGATCGACTTTGCCTTGATCGGTGTGGATCCCTTTTATGTGAACATGGGGGTTCCGGCGATCCTCTTTGATAAAGTCCAAGAGTATTTAGCGATGGATGGACTCCAATACTTCGAGACCAACCTTAATCTTGAGAATAATCAAAGTATCCTGAATATGTGGAAGAACTTCGACAACATTCAGCACAAGAGAAGAAGGTCGTATATAAAGAAGGTATAAATTCAATCGGAATCTTTCAACGGCCACGAGGAGAATTGCGCATGAAATATATCAAGTTTGACGATCTTCAAAATGAAACGAGCCTAACTCCGTCTCTATTCAATGAATGGACCGTTGGGATGTTGCAGGAACAGAAGACGTACCTGGTGCCCCGCAAGATCAGCATCCCTTATTATGATGGCGAAGGCTTTTTAATGTGATGCCCGCTATTTGTCTTCCGTCCAGGTTGCGGGTGTAAAAATGATCATTCGAAACCCCAATCATTTTCCTTCGCTTTCCGGGAGCCTCATGCTGTTTGATTCGGAGAGCGATGATCTTCTCGCGGTTATGGACGCGACCTATATCACCGCTTGGCGAACGGGTTCGATGGGGGCAATTGCCACGCATCTTTTGGCGAAAACAAATTATTCTTCCGTGGGTCTTGTCGGCTTAGGCAACGTAGGGCGAGCCTATCTTTTTTTGCTTATTGGCTCTTCCGGAATCTAAACGTCTGACGATCCATCTCGGCCGTTACCACGGTTTGGAAATCGAAGTTGCGGAAATGCTTAGAAGGAAGGGCTATTCGAATGAAATCGTGTTCCACGACGATTTTAAGGAGATGGCTTCATGCTGCGATGTCATCGCTAGCGCCGTCACCATCGCGCATGAGCAATTCGCCGAACCATCCGTTTATAAACCCGGGACTTTGCTTGTTCCCATTCATACGAGGGGTTTCCAGGATTGCGATACTTGCTTTGATCGCATCATCGTCGACGATAAAAACGGGCACGTGAAATCCTTTGCCCATTTTTCGGAATTCCGTTATTGTGCCGAATTAAACGAGGTTCTTGCGGATCCGGGAAAGGGAAGAAGTTCTGATGATGAGCGCATCATCGCTTATAACATTGGCATCGCGGCGCGGGATTTCTATTATGCTGGGAAAATCTACAAGCTTTTGGAAAAGAAACTCCCGGACATTTCGGAAGGCGATGCCCCTGCGAAATATTGGGTAGGAGAGAATTGAGACGAATTTTTTTCTATCGATTCTGACCATCATTGTTCTATGATCTTCTTATGAAAGCTTTTATTCTTGCCGCAGGGTTCGGATCTCGGATGGTTCCGTTAACGTATGAAACGCCAAAGCCTTTGGTGTCGGTAAACGGGGTTTCGTTTATCGAGACGATCATCGAGGCGTTTCTCTCCAAAGGTATCTCAGATATCTACGTTGTCCGTGGATATAAGAAAGAATGCTTCGATCGTCTGCTAGAAAAATACCCTTTCCTTCGTTTCATCGATAACGACGATTACGACAAAGGGAATAACATCCTTTCCTTTGAGAAGATGGCATCTGAGTTTCCTCAAGGCGGATATATTGCTGAAGCGGATCTGTTTGTAAATAATCCTGATGTCATCGAGGTCCATCCTATGTCTTCCTATTATCTTGGGACCCCGGTGGAAAAAACGGATGATTGGTGTTTCCAAGAAGAAAACAGAAAGGCCACGAATTATCAAAAAGGCGGGGAACATTGCTTCCAGGCGTGTGGGCTATCCTATTGGACGCCCGGGGATGCGAAGATGTTGATTTCGGATCTGTCTGAACTATTGAAAAATCCTCAGGGAAAGGACTATTTTTGGGAATTTATCCCGCTTGTTTTGTTCAAGGAACATTATTCGGTTCGCATCAAGCCTTTTCATCTAGGCGACATCACGGAAATCGACACGATCGAAGAACTTGCTGAGTTCGACCCCTCTTACAAACAATACGTTTGCTAATTGTTCAAAAATTTTATCAATTTCACATTTTTGAACAAGTGGTATATAGTTGTTTCATTCTGGAGGGAATCCCATGAAACATTATTTCGGGACGATATTAACTGTCGATAGAGAAGATCACGTCTTTCACCACCTTGTCGAAGACAATGGCAAAATTGTTTTTGTAGGCGATGAATTGCCAGAGAAATACAAAGACGTCGAAACGATCGATTTGGCTGAAAGGGCTCTCTGCCCATCGTTCGTTGACTCGCATCAGCATTTCGCTTCCTTCGCTTCGTTCCATTCCGGTTTGAATGTCATGAACGCCCGAAGTAACGAAGAAATCAAGACTTTGGTCAAGGACTTTGTTTCCAAATGCAAGGATAAATTGCTCATTGCTTTCGGGGCCTCTCCCTATTCCGTGAAGGAAGGGAGACTCTTGTCTAGACAAGAGCTTGATGAGGTTTGTCCGGACCGTCCCTTCTTCATGGGGAAATATGATGGCCATGCCTGTGTCCTCAATAGCGTCTTGTTGAAGAAACTAGATAAGAAGTTAAAAAATCTTCGCGGTTATCACCCCGAAACTGGCGAGATGAATCAAGAAGCGTTTTTCGCCGTATCCGACTATATCAGCGGATCCCTTTCGATCCCCAAATTGATCAAAGCCATGAAAAAGGCGGTTGATTACGAAGCGAGCAAAGGCATTGCGATGGTGCATGATGTGTCGGGGATCGGTTTTGTATTTAACATGGATATCACCATGGAAAACTGGTTTGCGAAACATCTTAAGAACGGTTTTCAGATTCGCGTTTTTCCTCAATCGATGAATGTGAAAGTGGCTACAAGCCGTCATATGCCTCGAATCGGCGGTTGCTTTGAATGCGCTTTGGATGGGTGCTTCGGCTCTCAAGATGCGGCTTTGCTTGAACCCTACGCCAACGACCCTAATAATTCGGGCGTTCTCTATTATTCGGATGAAAAAGTTATCAACTTCTGCAAGGAAGCGAATCGCAAAGGATTACAGATTGAGATGCACGCTATAGGTGATGCGGCTTTTGAGCAGGCTACGAAAGCTTTGAAGGCGGCCTTGGATGATTATCCTCGCCCTAATGCTCGTCATGGGATTATCCACGATTGTTTGCCAACCAAAGAAGGAATCGAAATTTGCGCCAAATATGGGATCCAGATGCCAGTTCAAACCGCGTTTATCGATTGGCCACAGGAACCGGATGCCTATACCGTGGAAATCTTGGGCAAGGAACGGGCGTCCCGTTTAAATCCCGTTAGAGATTTCATGGACGCCGGCATTGTCGTTTCCGCTGGATCGGACGGTCCCTGCACAGATCCCGATCCGATCTATTGGATGTACAAGGCTTGCAATAATTCGAACCCCAAGCAATCTATCAATATTCAAAAAGCCCTGCGCATGTGTACATACAATGGCTATTGGACGACATTTGACGAAAAGACGAATGGTTCCCTTGAAGTAGGAAAACGAGCGGACATGGTGATTCTGTCTAAGAATTTGTATGCGTTGCCCGTCCAGGAGTTGATGGACGTAAAGGTGGAACAGCTGATTCTTGGCGGCGAGCCATATCGACCTTTGGTGAAGTGACTATGGCCTTGAGCAAAAAAGAGTTTTTGGTATTACGCGCGGTTGCGGAAGAGACTTATGAAAGCGTCCGCGGCCTCGCATCGCGCTTGGGCTTATCCCTCGGATCGGTTTCGAACGCTGTTTCCTCGCTAAAAGAGAAAGGGCTCCTATCGTCGGATGCGAAACTTACCAAGGAGGGGGCAGGGGCGTTGGTGCCTTATCGCGTGGATTCCGCGGTTATCATGGCCGCAGGTGCTTCCACGCGTTTTGTTCCTCTTTCTTACGATATTCCTAAGGCATTGCTTCGCGTTCGTGGAGAAGTATTGATTGAGCGACAAATCAGGCAATTGCAGGATGCGGGAATTCGGGACATCACCATTGTCACCGGATTCAAGAAGGAAGCTCTCTTTTATTTGGAAGCGAAGATGGACGTTAAAATCATTGTTAACCCCGAATTTCTGGAGAAGAACAACATTGAAACGCTTTGGCTGGCAAGAAAATATATAAGCAATACCTACATTTGTTCCTGCGACCAATATTTCCTTCATAACCCTTTTCATTTATTTGAGTATTCCTCTTTCATTGATGTCGAGCCCGTGAAGACGGAACGAAATGCCTCATTTGCAAAGATTGGCGCGAGACAACGCATTGTTTCTGTTGAGCGTAAACGCGGAATGGGGATGGCGTTAACAGGACATGCTTTTTGGTCTTCCGAGTTTTCGAAAGCCTTCCTTGAGTTAATCGAAGAACATCGAGAGCTTGGCGATTACGATCGGAATTTTTGGGAAAGGCTGTGGGGTGATTATTTGGAAGAATTGCCCGTTGTTGAATCCAATCCTTTGTCGGAAGGAGAAGTCTACGACTTTAATAGTTTGGAAGAACTTCGCCAATTCGATTCCGAGTATATCAACAACGTTGATTCCGAGATATTCGATAACATCTGCAATGTGTTCCATTGCGAACCGAAAGACATCGTTGGTATTCGGACCATCAAAAAAGGTTTGACGAATACATCCTTTGTCTTTTCTGTTTTCGGCAATGAATACGTGTATCGCCATCCAGGAGTTGGGAGCAATTCCATCATTAACCGTCAACACGAGCATACGATGCTGAAGCTGGCGTTAAAGTATGGTTTGGATCCATCCTTTTTTGAAATGGATGAACAAAAAGGCTGGAAGATATCGAAGTATATTAGGGACATTCGCGAGCCGGATTATCGAAACAAAGGCGATCGGCTTCGCGTTTTTGAAATGCTGAAAAAACTACATTCGATCCCGGAGAGAGTGGATTGGCGTTTCCGTCCGTACGAAGACGCTTTGGCTTTAGAGGCGAAAATCAAAGAAGTTGGCCCAATAACCATGAGTGGATATTCGGAGCTGCAGGAAAGAATTCGTATATTGAACGCGGAATTGAAGACGGACAACGTTCCCGAATGCCTCTGCCATTGCGACACCTATGCCCCGAATTGGATGTTTGCAGGAGGCGATACCTATCTTATCGATTGGGAATATGGCGGTATGAGCGATCCCGCGGTAGATGTTGGCTACTTTATCGTAGATGGAGAATTCACATTAGAAGAGGCCAAAAAACTTATAAAAGAATATTTAGGAGAGAAATACACCGAGCAGCTCTGCCGACATTATATCGGCGTGGCGGCGCTTGTTTCGAATTACTGGTTTATTTGGGCTCTTTACAAGGAAAGCCGCGGAGCGATCATGGGGGAAGCGCTGTATCGCTGGTATAAGATGGCGGTGGTTTTGTCGGAGATTGCGAATCATTAATGTCTCTTTGCAAGTTGTCGAGTCTCGTTGTCTCACGCTCTTTTAAAAATGTTCAGATAGAAAACGGGACCAAAAGCAGTTAAACTACAAAGACAAAACCGGGTTGCATTATGTGCGCATGGTTCTAACTCTCAGAGCCACTTCATTATGCAAAGCGAAAGTGTTCGCCCTTTGCTTCTTGCAATCAAATTCGTGTTTTGCAAAACGAAAGGAATTATTTATGAAAGCGTCAAAAACCATTTTGGCGGAAAACCCCATTGGCCAGTCGTTATCGAACGATGAGATGAATATTCAAAAGGCAGTTTTAGTATCCATGCTGAAGGATCTTCGCGAAGCTTGTGCGAAGAGAAACATAAGTTTCTATCTATTTTTTGGTACCTTATTGGGTTCAATTCGGCATTCTGGTTTTATCCCTTGGGATGATGATATAGACGTTGCGATCGATGCCGAAGATTTGCTCAAAGTGAAGGCGGCGGTGGAAGAGGATTACCCGGATAAATATTTTTTCACTGGTCTTGGTCTGGATTCATTCGAAGATCCTTTTGCTGGATTGAAGATGAATTTAGCCGGAACAAGCATCGTAGAGGCTTCGGCGGAAGGCTATCCTTTTGTCCGAGGGATTAATATAGATCTCTTCCCTATTCGGAATGTCCCAAAGGGAATCCGAAGAAAAATGAATGGAATAAAATACAAAACGCTTTGCCATTTATTGGCATTTTCTTACGAATATAAATATCCTCCCGAAAGATTGTTAACCTTTGATGGCGCTATCGGCAGGTACTATAAAAAGAGGCGGGTTATCGGTTTCTTCGCGCACCTTATTCCAAGGCGATATCTTATGCATCGTTTAAGAAAAACGATTTTTCACAAACCTTACAAAAACGGAGGGATCGCCGTCGAGATGCAATTTGGCACCATGAGCAAAAATTTGATTCGACAAAACGTTTTTTGTCCCGCGAAAATGTCTTCTTTCGAAAACGAAATGTTTCCGATCCCGTCCGACAGCGAATTGTGCTTGCGCGAATGTTATGGCGATCGGTATATGGAACTCCCTTCACCCGACAAACGAGAAACTCATTCGTTTATTTCGGTTGATTTTGGGCAATATCAATTTCGTGTTAAGTAGAACTTTCCCAGCCCGATAGACTATAGAAAAGCGGGCTCCGAATATGCCCATGCCGAAGGAGATCCTGGCACCCGAAAGGCCGACCAACACCGTCGTCTACGCGACATCCGCAGGCAACTACGGAGTGAAGAAGAGGATCGGCTGCCGGTACGTGAACGGCAAGAACAGGCCGGTGAACGGACCGACGGTCGGCCACATCATAGACTGGAAATACGTCCCCACCGAAGAGAAAAAGAAGGATGCGTCTTCGATGGCTCCGGCCCTTCTCGACTGGGCCGACGCCCGGCTCTGCGATGATCTCTTCTCCGACATGATTCCGGAGCTTGAGGAGGTCTATTCCCATGGCGACGCAATGAAGCTCTATGCCATGGCGGTGCTCGGGGTATGCGATCCCGACGCGAAGGGCTGCGAGCTTCATGAGAGATACGCGGACTCCTTTCTTTCCGTGCTCCATCCCGGCATCCCGCTGTCCAGGAACGCCGTCTCTAAGTTCCTTTCCGACATCGGAAAGCGGCTTCCCCTCGTCTACGAGTTCATGCAGAACAGGGCGGAGAAGGCAGGCGCCGGCCGCCGTCTCCTCATCGGCGGGACGCTGAAGGGCGGCGGTTCGACGGCGAGCTCTCTTCCCGGCTTCTCCCACAAGGCGAGGCCGAAGAACCGCAACGGCATATCCGCCCTCTGCGCCTTCGGCCTGGAAAGGCAGGGGCCGGTCTGCTCGCTCCGCTATCCGGGAAACACGCTGGACGTCACCTCGTACTCAGATTTCATCGAGAAACGCGGCGTTTCCAAGGGGATCGTCGTCGCCGACAAGGGTTTCCCGGTGCCCGCGACAGGGAACCGGCCGAAGGGCGGGGGAGGCCTCCGCCGCCTCTCCCCGCCGAGGAGGAACGACCTCACGATAAAGGATCGCGACATGCTTCCGCTCGAGGGAATCCTTGCGAACGAAAGGGAGGGCATACAGTACAGGAAGCGCTCCCTTCCGGACGGCAGGTTCCTCTACTCGTTCCGCGATCCGGCCAGGGCGCCGAAGGAGGAGGGCGACTACCTCCGCAGCCGGAAGAGGAACAGCGGCTACGATGCCGATAACTACGGGAAGAAGAGCGGAAGCTTCGGCGCGATCGTCTTCGTCGGCGACGCCGACCTCACGCCTTCCCGGGCATGGCGGTGCTATGCCTCGAGATGGGAGATCGAGCTCGTGATGAGGTTCTACGAGCATGCCCTCGGCTTCGACGACACGAGGGAGCACACGGACTACTCGGTCTACGCAAGCGAGTTCGTCGACTTCCTCAGCGAGGCGCTGACCTGCCGCATGATCAACAGGTTCAAGGAAAAAGGCCTGCTCGAGACGCAGACCTATTCGAAGATGCTCAAGGCCCTGAAGAGGGCGAAGAAGGCGCGGATCGGAGATGAGTGGAAACTTGTCGGAATCAACCCGGCCGAGGAGGAGAGGCTGAAGAAACTGGGCCTTCTTCCCGTGGACGGACCGCAGCCGAAGAGAAAGTGCGGAAGACCCAGAAAACAGGCTCTATAATCTATCGGACTGGGAAAGTTCTAATTGAGAAATAAAGGTCGCTATAAATACAAAATAAACTCTTAATTGCACATAAGGGATGGCTTGGTCCGTTGTTTTCTAGCCGCCATCGCATCTTTTTGTCCCCT
>CAMESG010000005.1 GCA_945936135.1 uncultured Mollicutes bacterium | reverse complement strand
CGCCCGGCTCTCGTCGGCGAGGTCTCCCTCATGCGTGCTTGGTGATTATAGGCTTTAGTTCAATTCCTTGCAAGAAGTATTTTTCAACTTTTTGCAGGAAGTTTTTTGCCTACCGCCGACCGTTTTTTTCGGTCAGCGTCAATAAGTCTACTCCTTTCTTTTCCTGCGTCAATGAGGAAATTCGCAAATCCGAAAACTCCCTTCTGCGCGTATGTATATATAAAGAAAGGCCGCCTAGGAAAGGCAGCCAAATCCGTTATGGATCTTGTCTTAGATCTTCGCGACCCAAAGGCCATGGAGATTGCAATAGGCGTAAACCGCGACAAGCTTCTCTCCTTCTTCCAAGACGATGGAAGCCTTGGGGGCATCCCCGGGCTTCAAGAAGCGGAACGATCCGCCGCGATCGGTCTCGAAGTAAAGCCATTCGATGTAATGGGCCTCGATCATCGGGTGGGCAACAGAACCGACTTCGGCGACGACGTTCGATCCTTCGACTTTGACGACGGGAATGTGCTTCTCGACGGCCGCTTCAACGGCGCCGGGTTTCAATTCCAACATGGGTTTGCCGCAGCAAACAGGGATGGGCCCGAGTTCATTGAGCTTTGCAACGATCGAACCGCAGGTTAGGCAACGATAGAATTTCATAATGGAATCCTCCTAGATGTCTTTATTTTATCGATTGGATGAAAAAGGAAAAGAGAGACGCTCAAAAAACAAGGATCTTCAATAAGGACGAGAGCAAATACGAAAGCAGGAAGAAGCCGCCAATGATATAGATAGGAATGCGGATCTCTTTCGCTTTTCCCGCGAAAAGCATCATCACAATATAGAAGATCAAACCTAAGCCAATGCCGTCCGCGATCGAATAGGTAAGCAAGGCGAAAACAATCGTCAAGAACGCCGTAAAGGCAACGATCGGATTCTTCCACTCGATTTCCTTCAAGTTGTTTGCAAAGATCATCGCCCCAACGGCGACAAGCGCCGGCGCCGTGACGCTCCCCGCGGTAAACACGGAGAATACGGGATAGATGAAGGCGCTAAGCAAGAACATAAACCCAGCAACGCACGCCGCAAGCCCGGTTTTCGCGCCCAGACTCACGCCGACGTTGCTTTCCGCAAAGGAGGTCAAGGTGCTCGTGCCCAAAGGGCCGCAGACCAAGGCGCCCGTCGCGTCCGCCAACACCGCGCGCTGATAGTTCTGCATTTTCCCTTCCGCATCCATCATCCCCGCGTCTTTTCCAACGGCAAGCAAGGTCGCCGTCGTATCGAAAAGATGGACGAAGACGAGGGAGAAGATCGCAATGTAGCTCGCAGGATTGGTGAAGATCTTGCCAAGGGCTTCGCCAAAATTGAAGGGTTCGCTTCCAAAAGCTCCAAAGAACACCACGTCCGAAACGCCAGAGAAATCCGCGAATTTCGCACCCATATGGGTTGGGAAAATTGGGAGGAGGGTCGCCTGTCCGTTGATCGCTTCAACGAAGTTCGCATAAACCCAAGCGCCATTCACTTCTTGGAGGCAGCCCGTTCCAATCAAGATCTCGCTGGCGATAACACCAACGATCGCCGAGAAGGCAATCGCAATGGGAATCGCCAAGCCACGCACGAGTTTGTTCGGCACAAAAAGCAAACCAAAACAGAGAAGAACGGCAAGAATTGCAATCAAAACCGCGGGATCGACAAAGGAATTCAAGGAAACAAAGGTCGAAGGACTTGACGCGATAATGCCCGACCCTTTCAATCCGACAAAGCAAATGAACGCCCCTAAAGCCGCGGAAATGATGAGTTTCAAATCCTTGGGGATCGCTTCGATGATGATCCGCCGAACCGGCGTCAAAGACAAGACGAAGAAAAGAAGACCCGCGATCGTCAATAAGACCATCGCTTCCTGCCAAGAGAAGCCAAGCGACTGGCAAACCGTATAAGACAAAAAGGCGTTAAGCCCCATCCCCGCGCTTAAAACGATTGGGTAATTCGCGACAAGACCCATGATCCAGGTCACCGCGAAACTCAAAAGGGCGGTCATCATAAAGACCCCTTGAGGGTTCATGCCCGCATCGCCAAGGATCGCCGCGTTCACAGGGAGGATGTAACACATCGAAACGAAGGTCACGAGACCTCCGATGATTTCCGATTTTATGTTCCCGCCGCGTGCTTTGATGTGAAAGATCCGTTCCAAAAGTTGCATCCGGTGTCCTCCAAATTCTTTTTATTTTACCATGCCGCTAAGCAAAGTCCTAAAACTACTTCTTCAAGGAAGACAGCTCTTCTTTGAACAAACGTTTGGCCTCTTTCTTGGGAAGGCCTGCTTTCATCGATAGTTTCTTATCGTAGGCAAGGTTCTCCCTGATGATCCATAAACGACGATGAAATGCCTTTAAGAAGGAAGGGTCTTCTAGCGCAAGGCACTCCTCTTTGATTCTTGAATAGGCATAAAGATGATCTTCCAAACGGCTTGGGTTTGGCTTTCCCGTCAAGGATTCCCCACGTCCCACCGTGTAACTCAAACAAGGGAAATTTAGATAGACAACGTTCTTCGCCTTGATCCCTGAGACAAAAGCGAGGTAGGCATCCTCGAAGATGCGATTGGGGTAAGGGAAGGGGAAGATTCGATCCAGGAGTTCTTTCTTGTAAAGTCGTCCCCAAACAAAGCCGCGGATCTTGATTCCGACGAAGAATTTACGTGCAAATTGAAGACTTGATAAAGATTCAGAACATCCCCGAAAGAAATAAGGCGTTGGCTTTTTGCCTTCTTTTTGAAGGTTAAACGATGCAATAACGAGTTCCGAATCCTCTTTTTGCGCCGTTTTCATCATCTTCTCCAACGCCTTCGGGGTCAATGCATCATCCGAATCCAGGAAAAAGAGGTAATCGCCCTTCGCTTCTTGGTAGCCGCGCTCCCTCGCCTTGAAGATCCCTCGGTTCCCTTGATGGATCACGCGTTCATTGGGAGAAACAAGTGTATCCAAGAGCGAAGCGGTTTCCGCGTCCGATCCATCGTCGATATAAACGACTTCGAAATCCTGGAAGGTTTGTGCCTTCAAGGATTCACGGGCGCGGATCAAAAAATCCTTCCTTGTGTTGTAGACGGGGACGACCACGGAAATCATGAAAAAATAATAAAGCCTCGCACGAGGCGAGGCAAGAAAGGGTGTGGGTTCAACTAGCGGTTGTCCGAAGCGGAGACCACGATGTAATAGAGAATGCGAACGAAGAGGGCGACGAAATCGCAATACATGTGGAAGGCGAGATAGAGCGCCATATTGTCGTTCACCGCGCCCCGTTCAATCGTTTTACGCACGCTCCAGGCATCCCAAGCGATGACAATCAGCAAGAGGATGGCCAAAGCGAGGGTGTAGACCAAGCTATAGACCAAGGCGGCACCCGGGAGGATCAAGAAGAGCACGAGCCCGAAGAGGCCGAATAAACCGATGACCGAAACGATCGAAATCCCGATGTAGGCGAGGAATCCAAGGTTTCTCTTGGAGAAATAGCCTACCGCGAAGAGGATGCCGAAGACGGCAGCGCTCACAAGCGCGGCAGTTCCAATCGTCGCGAAGTCGATGCCGAGAAGCAAGAACGAGGAGAGGAACACGCCCATCAAGGAGGCGTAGATGATATACGCTGGCCAGATGCTGTGTTTTCCTCGGATAAACACCGCGTTCATCGCAAAGGAATCGATCATCAAAGCGATGAAGCTCACCGCCATGATGGCGATGTAGGCGTTCGCGGCCACGATATTCGAATCGGTGAATTCGCCATTGAATTCATAGCCGGCGAAGATGAGGTTCGCAAACAACGCGCCAATTCCAAAGGCCACCACAGCGCTGATCAATAAGCCGATCCCCATGTAGCCAAAGCATTTGGCCAAGGTTTTCGACGTATTGATGGTTTTTTCGCCAACAGGCTGTACTTCAATCGGATCTTGGTAAGTCGAGAAGGCCATTTTTACTTCACCAAGCCTTCGATGAGGCCCTTATAGGAATCCAAGGCAAGGGAAGCGCCGCCAACGAGGGCACCGTCGATGTCCGGCATGGACATGTATTCGGCGATGTTGTTGGGCTTCACGGAGCCGCCATAGAGGATGCGCATCGATTCGGCGACGTCGCCAAACATATCGCGGAGGATGCCACGGATATAAGCAATCGTGTCTTCCGCGATTTCCTTCGTGGCGCTCTTGCCGGTACCAATGGCCCAGATCGGCTCATAGGCAATGACGATGTTTTTGGCTTCGTCCGCGGTCAAGGAGGCAAGGCCCGTGCGGATTTGCTCTTCGACGAAGGGCTTGGTGTTGCCTTCTTCAAAGGTCGCAAGGGATTCGCCGCAGCAATAGACCGGAACCATGTTCGCCGCGAGCAAGGCCTTGATCTTGGCGTTGCAGGCAGCGGAAGTTTCCGCGTTGTATTCACGGCGTTCGGAGTGGCCGAGGATGACCCAGGAAACACCGATCGCTTGAAGCATCGGAATGGAGATTTCGCCGGTGTAGGCGCCATGATCGTGTTCGTTGACGTTTTGCGCGGAAACGATCAAGCGCGGATCGGCGTTGGCTTTAACGACATCGAGGGAGAGGAACGTCGGCGCGACGCCCACGTCAATGCCATGGGCAATCGCGTAATCGACCATCTCTTTCGAACCCAAGGCGAATTCCTTAGCTTCGGAAGGGGTTTTGTTCATCTTCCAGTTGCCGAGCAACAATTTCTTACGCATAAGCTGATCCTGATACCTTGCTTAGCGAAGAACGTCGACACCGGGGAGGTGGCCGTCGGTTTCAATCATTTCTAGGGATGCTCCGCCGCCGGTCGAGACGTGAGAGAAATTCTTCTTGTAGCCAAGTTGCTTCGCCGCGGAAGCGGAGTCGCCACCGCCGATGACGGAGAAGGCTTTGCCTTCGAGGTCTTTGATGGCTTCGCAAACGGCGATCGTGCCGGCTTGGAAGTCCTTTTGCTCGAAGACGCCCATCGGGCCATTCCAGAAGACCATCTTGGCCTTGGCAATGACCGACTTATAGAGTTCGCAGGTCTTCGGACCGATATCGACACCTTCATAGCCGTCAGGGATTCCGCCGCCTTCTTCGACGAGAGTGCCAACGACTTTGATGTTGCGGCCTTCGACTTCGGCGAAGGAATCGGTGACAACGGCGTCGATCGGGAGGAGCAAACGTCCTTTGGCTTCTTCGATGCACTTGCGGGCATAGTCGATTTGCTCGGTTTCAACGGGTGAGGTGCCGACGCTGAGGCCAAGCGCCTTTTCAAAGGTGTAAGCCATGGCGCCGCCGATCAAGACGTAGTCGCACTTCTTCAAAAGGCTATCGATGACCTTGATCTTATCGGAAACCTTGAAACCGCCAAGGATTGCGACATAGGGACGATCGCTATCGGCGACTTCGACGCAGCGGGAAAGGTTCTTGACTTCGACTTGCATGAGGTAGCCAAGGGCGACGTCTTTGCCTTCGGCCTTGAGGATGGCTGGGACGCCAACGGTCGAAGCATGGGCGCGGTGGGAGGAACCGAAGGCATCCATGACGTAGACATCGGCAAGCGAGGCCCACTCTTTGGCGAGTTCTTCGTTGTTCTTCTCTTCGCCCTTTTCATAACGGGTATTTTGGACGAGAAGGATTTCGCCATCCTTCAATTCATCGACTTTGGCTTTGAGACCTTCGCCACGGGTCGCTTCCGAGAAAAGGACCTTGGTCGGGGCGACAAGTTCGCCAAGACGCTTCGCGACGCAAGCCATGTTGTTGGCTTTCTTCATCGCTTCGATCTTTTCGGGATCGGGTTCTTTCCATTTGATCTTGCCAAGGTGGGACATCAAGATGACGCGGGCACCATGCTCCGTCAAATAACGGATGGTGGGAAGGGCTTTTTGGATACGGTTGTCATCGCGGATCACGCCATCGGTTTGAGGGACGTTGAAATCCACGCGAACGAGAACCTTTTTGCCTTTGAGGTTTTTCAAATCTTCGACAGTAAGCATTGTATTCTCCTTGCTTTCATATGCGGTTCTTCCGCATTGTCTATATTGTACCCAAATTCTTCCTGTAAGGAAGCCTTTCAGGAAACAAACATCGATTTATCGATAGACCGATAACGAAAAAGGGACCCTGGAAACCCAAGATCCCTAATTTCGAAATCCTTAGAAAACGCGATTAGGCGTTGAGGATACCGGCATACATCTTCGCAAGGCGGATGTATTGGGCGGTGAAGGACATTTCGTTGTCGTACCAGGCGACGACCTTGACGTGTTGCGCGCCGGTCGGGTCGGTAACGATCATCGTAAGGGTGGCATCAAAGATCGAGCCATAGGTGGAGCCGAGGATATCGCTGGAGACGATGTCGTCTTCGGTGTAGCCGAGAACGCCCTTGAGTTCGCCTTCGGCGGCTTCCTTCATGGCAGCGTTGATCTCTTCGACGGTGACGTCGCGATCAAGCGAGAGGGTGACGTCGCAGAGCGAGCCATCGGTGACCGGGACACGGACGGCGAAGCCGTTGAGAGTGCCGGCGAGGGACGGGATGACTTTGCCGATCGCTTTCGCAGCGCCAGTGGTCGTCGGGACGATGTTGGCGGCAGCGGCACGGCCACGGCGGAGGTTGCCCTTCGCAAGGTCGAGGATCGTTTGGTCATTGGTGTAGGCGTGGACGGTCGTCATGACGCCGCCACGGACGCCGAACTTGTCTTGGAGAACCTTCATGACCGGGGCCAAGCAGTTGGTGGTGCAGGAAGCGCCGGAGATGATGGTTTGATCCTTGGTGAGTTTGTCGGTGTTGACACCGTAGACATAGGTCGGGATGTCTTTGGAAGAAGACGGGGCAGAGATGATGACGCCCTTCGCGCCATTTTCCAAATGGACGTCGCCATCTTCGTGGCTCTTAAGACGTCCGGTGCATTCAAGCACGACGTCGACGCCGTATTCGCCCCACTTCAATTCATGGGGATCCTTCTTGCCAAGGACAGGGATCTTGCGGCCTTGGAAGATGAGGTTGTTTTCGTCCGCGTCGATTTCATCGGCGTGCCAGGTGCGGTGGGTGGTGTCGTACTTGAGAAGGTAAGCGAGGGTCTTGGCATCAACGAGGTCGTTGATCGCGACGACTTCCATGCCTTCTTCATAAGCGCGGCGGAACGCGAGGCGTCCGATGCGGCCGAAGCCGTTGATTGCTAGTTTGATGGACATTTTTCTAAGTCCTCCTTATGAAAACTGCGAGATTATTATAGACAAAAGAAAAATAAGGGGGAAGGGGAATAACCCCTTTTGGGAAAAAAATACTTATATACTTATTCCCCGTCTTAATGTTTATAGAACATTTCCGAGAAACGAAACTCCTCGGGAAGTTCGATTCCTTCGAACAAAGTGACCAAACTCACGTTCAAAGCGCCAGTCACTCTCGCCAAAACCAAAAAAGAAGGGTTTCTCCTTCCATGTTCAAGGTCGTTGAGGTAATTTTTCGAGATTTTGGCCATCAAGGCGAGCTCGACCTGCGATAAATCGGCGAGATAGCGAAGCCTCGCGATGCGATCCCCGAGATCGAGAAGCAATTTTCCTTTGCTATCAAGGATCGGGGCGTTCATTCGGGGTTCTCCTCTAAATATAGAGAATGGAGGGAACGGAAAAGATGGTTCACATTGCTTTTGCTGATGGTCGTTGCAAGTTCTTGGCTCAAGGCTTCCGCGAGTTCCTCCAAGGTCGCGTCAGGATGTTGCAACCTCAACGAGGAAAGCAAGCGCAATTTCGGTGAGAAAAGCGAGGTTTTGCCAACGCTTTCGAAATATTGGATTTCTTTGATTTGACGTTCCGATGCCGCGGAAGTCTTCATCATGTTTGCTGCATCCAAGTTCACGAGGCGATTCCCGATGTTCGCGTATTCCCTTCCAATGCGGATATCTTCGAAGCGCAAGCAGCATTCGCTCGCCTTCATCAAAATGATGAAATCGACGATCTCATCGGCGCGTTTCAAATAGACCGTGTACTCCTTCCTTCTCGAAGCGATCTTCGCCCCGAAATGGCGGGAGGGAAGGCGGTTGCATAGGTGCATCAGCTTTTTGGCGTACACCAAATCCGAAACCGCGATCTCTAGATGGTAGTTGCTGCTTGAAGGATCATTGACCGAACCGCCGCTAAGGAAGGCACCCGTCAAATAAGAGGCCTTTTCGTCTTCGCTTTGCACAAAGGCAGGGATGACGGAGGAAAAGAAATCAACCTCAAGGTCTTGGAGGATGGGGTCCGGATCTTGGATCAAGACGTGGTATTTCGTCTTGTTCCGAAAGCTCATGCCCCTCGTGTAGGCGAAACGGCACTTGGCGCCATAGATCTTGGTAAAACTAAGGTAGAGCACCTTCGCGATCGAAGAAGATTCGGTCGAAAGCTCAATTTCAGGCTCCGCGCCAATGCGCAAAGAACCCGACCCTTTCAAAAAAGCACTAAGCAACGCCTTTTGCTCGGTCAAGGTGCGCTCTGCTGCCACGGCTTCTTCTTTGCAAGCCATCGCGAAAGAGATCGTTTCCGCCATCGCTTAGGATCCTTTGACGTAACGATGCATCTCACGATGGGTCAAGACGCATTCCCTCTTGTCTTTGAAATAATTGTAAAGGCGTTCCGCGAAATAGACGGAACGATGCTGTCCCCCAGAACAGCCGATCGCGATCGTCGCGTAAGAACGCCCGTTCGCTTCCGCGGAAGCTAGGTAGTTCGAAAGGAAGTTCTTCATCAGTTCGAAGTATGGTTCAACTTCGGGACATCCTTCAAGATAGTCGATGATCGGTTGGTCTTTCCCCGTGAAGGGTCTTAGTTCTGGAATCCAGAATGGGTTAGGGATGTTGCGGCAATCAAAGACGATGTCAGCGTCCGCTGGGATCCCGTATTTATAGCCGAAGCTAGAGAAGGCAACGACGATCTCGGACTTTTCCCTCCCTTTGACGTGAAGCATGGCGATTGAGCGCAAATCGGCGGGAGTCAAACCCGTGGTATCAATGTAAAGATCCGCCATTTGGCGAACCATTCGCAGCGCTTCTGCGTCGTTATCGATGCAGGCTTCCAAGGTCAAACCCTTGCTTTGCAATGGATGGGTGTGCCTCGTTAAGCGGTAGCGGGAAAGCAATTCGCTTTTTTGGCAATCCAAAAGAATGAAATACGGCGCAACGTCCTGCCGCTCCTTCATGATCCTCAAGGCTTTGGCGGCATGGCGGATGTCGTTAATCAAAAGGGTCTTGTCGTAAGAAGGATTGTTCGCAATCTCTTCTAACGCCGCAGGCAAGGCGGCGTTTGGCGTATTTTCAATCACGCGGTAGCCAAGTTCTTCGAAGACGTGGGCCATCCGCGTTTTCCCGGCGCCGCTAACGCCGGAAAGAAACACCACGGTTTTCATAGTTCCCTTAAAATATACCGCGAAATCTTTTAGGTTTGAAGGCGCCTTAGCTCTTTTTGAGTGAACGGACGTAAGCAATCGCGGCGCTAGAAGCGGAGGCGGCTTCTCCCACCGCATTCGCGACCTGGCGCAACTTCTTATCGGTCGCATCTCCGGCTACGAATAGCCCAGGGACATTCGTCTTTCCCTCTTTGTCCGCGACCAAGAATCCGCGGTTTTCCTCTACGCCAAGCGCATAAAGGAAGGTCGAAGATCCCGCCCCTTCGCGAAGAGGGAAGATTCCGGATACATCTAGCGTTTTGGTTTCTCCATTTTGTTCGTAGACAAGATGCTCAACGTGATCCGATCCTTGGATTTCCTTTAATGTCGCCATAGGAATCAGCTCGACGTTTTCTAGGCATGACAACGTCTCCGCATGCCCTTCTTCGAACTCCGTTTCTTTGGGGGCGAGTATATAAACATGATTCGCAAGGCCGGAAAGATAGATCGCTTCTTCCGCGACGCGGTCGTTATGACCGTACAAGGCGACATCCTTTCCTTTGAAGAAAGCGCCATCGCAAGAGGCGCAATAAGAAACGCCTTTCCCGAGGAAGGCTTCTTCCCCAGTCACCCGGGCTTTGGAACTCGCCATCCCTGAGGCGACGATCACCGCTTTTGCACGATAAACGTCGTTTGCGTATACCACGAAGTCTTCGCCTTCTTTTTCGATCTTCTTTACTTCTTCATAAGCGATCTCAACGCCCAACTCATTGGCTTGAGCGAACATGTTCACGGCAAGATCCGGCCCCGAAACCTTGGGGACGCCGGGATAGTTATCAATCTGGTGGATGTTAAGGAGAATTCCTCCTGGGGCACTTTTTTCAAAGACCAAAGACTTGAGGTTACTACGCTTCAAATAGATCCCCGCGGTAAGGCCAGCGGCACCTGCGCCGACGACGATGACATCCAAATTCTTTTCCATAAAGCTAACTCCCTTTTTCTTAGGTTAGCGCAAATTCGATATGAATTCGCTAAAAACACTTCAAACGAAAAACGGGCATTGCCCGTCATTCGTTGTTGTCTTGTTGTTCTTCTTCCTTGATTTCGAACTTCGGAGGCAAAGCAACTTCTTCCTTGTTCGCTTCTTCTTTCTTGACGCGAGATGGAGACTTAGCCTTGGCTTTTGCTTGCTCTGCTTCTTCAAGGGATCCTCTTGCCCAGGACTTTCCTTTTTGGATCATCCACAGGGTTTGGAATACGGCGATCAAGACCACGCCGAGGATGATGTAAACAAGGCTATTCCAGATGGACCAGTTGTTGTCCGTGCCCATCATGAAGTTCGTGTCGCGCATCGGTTCCATGATGATGCGGACAACGCCATACCAAGAAAGGTAGAGACCAGACAAAACACCTAAGCCGCGCCCTTTCTTCCAGATCGCCGGAATGATGTAGGCGATCAAGAAGTATCCGAAGATATTCAATAGCGATTCAATCAAGAACAAAGGCACGTGGATGCTTCCGGCCTGCAAGAACACTTGGTTCGCGCCATCGTAGTTCATTTGATTGGCGATCCAGGTTGGGAGCCAGTTCCATCCTTGGTTCAAGGAAACGACTTGACCATAGACTTCGTTGTTGAAGAAATTGCCCCAGCGTCCGATGGCTTGACCAAGGAGAATCGTAGGAACGATCGTATCCATCGCGTAACGAATGTCGACCCACTTGCGGCGGAGCAGCATGTAAGCAACGCCGCAGAGGATGCCGCCGACGGCACCACCAAGAATGGTTAAGCCACCATCCCAGATTTGGAAGACTTTCGCGAAGTCGACGTTGAATCCTTCGCGTTCCCAGTTGCCAACGACGTACCAGATACGCGCGCCGAGAATACCGCCAGGGAAAGCAAAGAGGAGGCAGGTTTCCAAGATCCCGTGCTTTCCATATTTTTGGTAGAACTTATGATCGCTGACCCAATAACAGACCAAGGCGCCGAAGACGATGATGATGCCATACCAACGGATGGAGAAGCCGCTATTGATCGAATGATCCGTCACGTTAGCCGCCGTCAACCAATGGAAGCCGGTTTCATTGATCGAGAAGCCACAAGCCAAAGGATAGGTTAAGGCATCTGCCGTCCCTTCCATCATCAAAAGGAAGGAACCAAGGGCTAAAGGAATCGAAGAATAAAGAACGATTTTCGCGATTTTCATCTGATCCGCGACCAATTCGGGGAGATAGAAACGGACATAGAAGCCCGTCCATAGGCTTGTGAAGAATAAGAAGAAAAGGAAGGCGCCGACCAAGCTCATCGCCTGGTGGCCGGCATCCAATTCAAATTCCGAGAGAACGTGAACGGAAAGCTGAAGGAAGATCCCGCTTAGCGCGATGGCACCTAACCCTGCGCCAAGCCAAATGATGTCTTCCTTTTGAAAGGAATTCCGTTGCTTGTCCTTCCGATACATGCGCAAGGTGCGAATGAGCGCAAATAGGCCACCGCCCAGAAGCAGGAGGCCAAAGACCAAATAGAAGTAACCCATAAAATTATTGTAATACTACTCTTTCTTCTTGACATTCGAAAGGTTTAAAACTTTCCGGAGGTATTGCCCGGTATAGCTCCCCTCGATCAAGGCGACTTCTTCCGGGGTTCCCGTGGCGATGATATTTCCGCCGCGATCCCCGCCCAAAGGACCGATATCGATCAAGTGATCCGCCTGTTTGATCACGTCGAGGTTGTGCTCAATAACGATGACGGTATCCCCATTATCGACGATCTTTTGAAGGACCTGCAAAAGCAAGGAAACATCCGCGGTATGTAGTCCTGTCGTCGGTTCGTCCAAGACATAGAGGGTTTTGCCCGTCGAACGACGTTGGAGCTCGGTCGCAAGCTTCACGCGTTGCGCTTCGCCACCAGAGAGTTCGGTCGCGGGCTGGCCGAGTTTCAAATAACCTAAGCCAACATCAACCAAGGTTTGGATCTTTCGAAGGATCTGCGGACGGTTCTTGAAGAATTCGACCGCTTCTTCGATGCGCATATCCAAGACGTCATAGATGCTCTTTCCTTTATAGAGGCAACGGAGCGTTTCTTCGTTATAACGCTTGCCTTCGCATTCATCGCAACGGACATAGACATCCGGTAAGAAAGACATAGAAACGCGGGTCACGCCTGCGCCTTGGCACTTCTCGCAGCGCCCGCCTTTGACGTTAAAGGAGAAACGTCCCTTGTCGTAACCTTGGGCCCTCGCCTCTTCCGTCTCCGCGAACAAAGCGCGGATGTCATCGAAGACGCCCGTATAGGTTGCCGGGTTGCTTCGTGGCGTACGACCAATCGGTTCCTGTGTAATATTAATCAGCTTATCGATGTTCTCTAAGCCTTTAATCGATTTCAATTTCGGTGGAAAGATATCCTTTTTGCGCGATAAAGCCTCTTCGACGGCCTTAACAAGAGTTTCGTTGACCAAACTGGATTTGCCAGAACCCGAAACACCCGTGACGACGACGAACTTTCCTAAAGGGAAGGTTACATCGACGTGCTTGAGGTTATGTTCATAAGCACCCGTGATCTTGATAGATTTTCCGTTGCCCTTTCTCCGCGTCGAAGGAACGGGGATGAATTTCTTCCCCGAGAGGTATTGACCCGTGATCGATTCTTCGCACGCTTCCAAACCTTTTTCATCGCCTTGATAGACAAGATGACCACCATGGACCCCGGCACCCGGGCCGATATCAACGACATAGTCCGCGGCACGCATCGTGTCCTCGTCGTGTTCAACAACGATCAAGGTATTTCCTAAATCCCTCATCTCCTTAAGGGTCGCGATCAACTTATCGTTATCGCGTTGATGCAAACCGATGGAAGGTTCGTCCAAAACATAGAGGACCCCCGAAAGCTTGGAACCGATCTGGGTGGCCAAACGGATGCGTTGGGCTTCACCTCCTGAGAGGGTCATCGCATAACGCGACAAGGTCAAATAATCCAACCCGACATCTACGAGGAAGGAAACACGAGAACGGATTTCGCGAAGAATCATCTCAGCGATCGTCTTTTGGGTTGGGGCCAAGGAACGTTGAAGGTCTTCGACCCACGTCAGCAAACGATCAAGGCTAAGCTCGGTGACCTCAAAGATATTGAGGCCCCCAACTTTGACCGAAAGGGCCTGAGGATTGAGCCTTGCACCGTGGCAGGTCTCGCAAAGCGTGTCACGCATGAAGGATTCATAATATTGACGCATGAAAGAGGATGTCGTTTCCGCGTAGAGGCGTTCGATCTTCGTCTTGATTCCTTCGATGCGGTTCGTCCTTCTCATGCGGTTTCCGCTCGAAGAAGTAAGGGTGTATTCAAAGGCTTCGGGGGCGCCGTTTAAAATGATGTCCTTCTGCTCTTTCGTTAAGGAAGAATAGGGCTTATCCATCGGGACCTTGTAGCGTTTGCAAAGCAAGGAGAATTCCTGCCATTCAAGGTTCGTCGTATTGACGATGTTTTGAAGATAACGGATCGCCCCTTCGAGGATGGTTTTCTCAGGATCAGGAACCAGCAGATCTTCCGCGACTTCGCGCTTGATCCCTAAGCCCTTGCAATCCGGGCAATAGCCTAGCGGAGCATTGAACGAGAACAAACGGGGTTCGAGGCTTGGGACGGAGAATCCACAATGAGGGCAACTATGATGCGAAGAGAAAAGACGTTCGCCTTCTGTCGTTAACAAAACAAGATACCCATTCCCATATTGCAAGGCGAGTTCCACGTCTTCCGCGACGCGAGGGCGAACGCCCTCTTTCATGATAATGCGGTCGACGACGATATCGATGTCGTGACGTTTATTTTTATCTAAGGGTTTGAGCTCTTCTGTCGAGAGGATTTCCCCATCGATACGGAAACGGGCAAAGCCATCCTTTTTGAGATGTTCCAACGTTTTTTCGTGGGTTCCTTTTTCGTGGGAAACAACGGGGGAGAGAATCTGGAACTTGCTCCCCATTTCCAACATCATGATCGCATCTGTCATCGCGGTGGGAGAGAAGGCTTGGATGGGTTCGTTGTGATTCGGGCAATAAGGCACGCCGATACGAGCGAAAAGAAGACGGAGATAGTCATAAATCTCCGTGACGGTTCCAACGCTAGAACGCGGGTTATGCGAGGTGCTCTTTTGATCAATGGAAATCGCAGGAGAAAGCCCTTCGATCGCCTCGACGTCCGGCTTTTCGAAGCCACCTAAAAACTGGCGGGCATAGGAAGATAGGGACTCGACATATCTCCTTTGGCCTTCCGCGAAAATCGTATCGAAAGCAAGGGAGCTTTTCCCTGATCCCGAGACGCCCGTGAAGACCGTCAAGGTTCCCTTGGGGATCTCGACGTCGATCTCCTTTAAGTTGTTCTCCTTGGCTTTTTTCACCAAGATGTAATTGCGCGATGTTTTCTCTTCCATAAAGCGATGAGATTGTACCATTTTGCCCTCTAACCTTAAAACGAAAAAACACCCCTCTTCGGGCGAAAAAATAAATGTGGCACGTTCTCTTGATTCGGTTATAATAACGTTCGCCGGGACGTAGCACAGCTTGGTAGTGCGCTACCTTGGGGTGGTAGAGGTCACGGGTTCGAATCCCGTCGTTCCGACCAGTTGGATAACAAAGAGTTGCTGAGGCGATTGTCTTGGTAGCTCTTTTTTTGTGACGGGATCTACTGAAAACTTTTAGGGATATCGCAATAGTTTTCAGTTGTAGTGAAAACTATTTTCAATGAATCGCAAAAGTTTTCAGCACGAAAACGCAACTGATCGGCGTAAAAACAGAAGAGTATAAAGGACTATTGCGTCGTGAAATCCTAGGAAAGCAAACGAAAAGCCACGCTTTTAGCGTGGCCTTTTGCGTGGTTTTAACTCAAAGAGTGAGATTCAAGATGTCGATGATCAATGCTCCATAATTGAGGTCGTAACAGTAGATCAACCCAATCGTGTAATCGCTGGAGGAGGCGTAATAATAAACGCCACCGAATTCATCTTCCTGAGGATCGCTGATGGTATACCCTTCCGCAATCAAGACTTCCGAATATTCTTCGTCCGATCCATAGGAGACGCCATAGATCTGGACTTCGATGAATTTATCGCCCGTCTCTTCGTCGATGGCTTCCCAGTAGGCGTAGGTGTATCCTTCGCCTTCGATCGCGGGGATTTCCTGACCATCAAGATATTCGGCGATCAAATCACCAGGCCAGATATTTTCATCATACGCCGTGTAGTTGTAAGCGAAGATGCCAAGGCAATCGACGCCATCTTGAGCGCCAATAAGGAATTGAAGTTCAATCCCGTGATTGGATTCGATAACCTTATCGGCGAAGTAGCAGTCGTAGACATAGATTCCGCTTTGGATCGTTTCCAAGGTGACGTCATATCCGTCTTCAAAGCAAGCAACGGCATACGCTTCGCCGGCGGCATCGAGATTCTCTTCCGAATCATAGAAGCAATAGATGATAGCCATGGGGTCGCCATAGGCATCGACCGTGTCTTCATAGGTAAACGAATCGTTCGGAAGATAAGGGAGATCGGTACCGAGGTTCTTTTGCAAAACCGCGCCGAGTTCTTCACCCCATTGGGAAACAGGAAGAGGGTCGGTAGACGATTCGGAGGAACTCGAAACAACTTCGCTCGAAGTATCCGAAACAACGTCCGAAGAGGAGGCATCAACCGCGGGAGCAGCGCACCCGACAAGCGCCAAGGACGCGAGCAATACAAGGGGAATAAAGTGCTTTTCCATAAAATTTACCGACGAGAAACCTCGTTCGCCCCCGTAGAAACATAGATTCCGTCCGTCAAGATAATTAAACCAGAACTTTCTTCAATCGAGGCGAAGGTTACCGTTTCGTGGTTGAGGTCAAAATCGAGGGAGATCACACCGTCGGCAGTCTCGAAGGTGTAGATATCACCAAGAGCGGACACAAAAGCCAACTCCAACGTCACTTCGTCCACGACAAGAGTAAGCGCTCCGCTGCTTGTGATTGACACGATAAAATCGACACTGGATTCACCATCCGTTCCCGTCCAATCGCCAACCAAATTCGCGGGGATCACACCCGTAGAACCCGTCACCATAAGCGTAAAACTCGCGGTAACAGCGCTTCCATCTTTCGCAATCGACGTGATGGTCACAGGTTGTTCGGAAGCCGACTTGCCCGTCACCAAGCCGTTTTGGTTCACGGTCGCGACGCTCGTATCGGAGGATTTCCATTCAATGGAGGAATCATAGGGTTCTGCACCGTTTTCGCCCAAAACCGTTGCGGAAAGTTGAAGCGTTGCGCCAACTTCAATGCTATTCACATCTCCAGCGGAAGCAATCGAGATCGAAGCGACTTTCACCGGTTCTTTGACCGTGATGGTAAGGGACGCGGTGACGCCATCGCCGTTGACCGCGGTAACCGTAACGGTGCCCGCTTTCAAAGTTTTGAAGCTGCAACCAAGGTTGCCCGCAGCTTCGTAATAGAGGTCGTCTTCTTCCTTGCCAACAAATTCGATAACGCCTTCAACATCGGTGGTCCAACGGAGAAGATCCGTCGAGCCAACACCCGTCGCGTTATTCGGAGAGAACGCGGCATTGATCTTGTAGGAATCTTTACGGACAACGACTTCTTCTTCCGTCATGGTCAAGGCAATCGAGGTAGCCGCAACATAACGAGTCGATTGGTAATAGCCGTAACGGAAGGTTTTGTCGCCAACCTTACCAAAAATGTCAACGGAATTGTCATCGCCAAATACCTTCTTGACGTCAATTTGATTGGCACCATTCGCAAAGTGGTAGCTACGATTCTCGCTATCATAATCAACATAAGCAAGGGTCACCGCATCCGTGTCAGGGATCTTGACGTTCATACCCGTTTCCGAGATCTCGAAGACGGTGCCGTCTTCCCCTTTCCAGGTCGCGATAAGTTTCGAATCAACCGGGGTGATATCCTCGACCGTAATCGTGAGTTCGTTGGATTTGACGTTGTCTTTGGTCGCGGTCGCATAGACGGTGACTTGACCCGCAGAAACGCCCGTCAAGGCATTGTCCTTGAAGGAAGCGATGCTAGGATCGCTCGAAGTCCAGACCAAGTCTTGATCCGTCGCGTCCGCCGGGAGAACGACAGAGCCCATGATGAGCTTTTGCCCAACTTTGACCGTGTTTTTCGAAGCGCTGATCGTCACGCTTTCAACAGGGGTGTGATCGACTTGGCCGTGGTTATGGCAGTTCTCGTTCGCCATGAAGCAGACTTCGTCAAAGGAGAAACGAAGCGGTTTCCCGACCATGTTGGTTTCTTGGACGATACGGACTTTGGAAGCAGGAGCAAAGCTCTTTTCCAAGAGTTTCTTGTTGTTCGCCGAAATCAAGGAGAGCACTTCTTCCGTGACGTCGATCGAGGTCCAATTCTCGCCATCGTTCGAGGTTTCGATCGCGATGCGCTTGACGTTCGATTTGTTCACCGCGTCGTTCGCATAGTAGAGACCATAATAGAGGGAGATGCTCGAAACTTGTTGATCATCGAAATCAAAGCTCGCCATGGCATCGCCATCGCCGAGTTGGGAATCGTTGAGCATCAACGTTTGGGTGTCAACGAAGAGATCCGAATAACCAGCCATCAATTGGGCTTTGTTCGCTTTCGCGGTGACGGGGAGCCCGTTCTTCAAAGCGTTGCGGACGCTCAACGTTCCGTCTTCAAGAAGGCCATTGAAGTTCAATTGGTACTTCATGCCTTCGAGATTTTGATCCGCGAGGTCTTTGACGTGGACGTGGATGTGGTTGCTTTCCGCGCCTTTGTCCTTGCCTTGCTCGCCGCGAGCGGTCACGTAGACTTCGCAATCGCCGGCGGAGACGCCTTGGATCTTCACAACTTTGTTGCCGTCTTTATCGTCATAATCAAAGTTGATCGTCGCGACTGAGGGATCAGTGCTATGAAGCGTCCAATCCTTCGCTTGGTTCGCATCTTCCGGGAGCCAGGAATAGGTCGCTTGAACCACGTCTTCGATTTCCATTGTCAAGACGTCGTTCTCGTATTGGGATTTCGGGGTCAAGGTGACGGAGGAAGGATAGGTATCAACCCAAGGTCCATCCCAACCCTTGTATTCCCAGTACTCCATGACGTTGTCTTCGGAAGGAACCGGCGGCAATTCAACGCCAAGCGGGGTCGTCGTGGTGCCGATATCGCCGAATTGGATCTGAACCGAATCGGTATCGTCTTCGAGCTCTTCCAACCCGATGATCTTGCTTAAATAACCATCATTCGAAAGAAGGATCGTGACGTATTGGATGTCGTTGTTCCAGAAGGTCGAGAAGACCGTGGAGTTCAATCCCGCGACCACTTCCGGATCCGAGATGACGTAAAGGCCGCCTTGATAGGTCGCCGTGGAGGGATCGACTTCTTCAAGGAAGGTGACCATGTCGAAATAGGCGTTCGGGTAGGCGTATTGGATGCTTTCGTATTGGCCGCTCTTGAGCCAGCCTGCCTTCGAATTCGGGTCATTCGGATTATCCGCTTCGAAATAGAGGTAGTTCTCCCCTTCGTAATCGTGATAGAAAAGATAGGGATCTGCGCCCATTTGGACCATATCGGGGTTATAGGAAATAAACCAATCATCCACATAGAACTCATAATAGAGCTCCTCGAACTCCCCGTTGTCATAGACCGAATAGACGGAGGCCGTCAAATTCGAGTAATCCTTCTCCATCGCTTTGGCCAAACGATTGCCAAAATTGATGCTTGAAGAGCTATCCGTCGAATCTTCGCTCGTCCCGGTGCCGCTGCTCGTTGGATCGCTGCTGCTCGGCTCGCTCGCCGTCGAATCGTTCGTCGAAGAGCTAGGTTCTTCCAAGCTAGATCCCGTCGATTCACTGCTTGAAGAAGAGGGTGCTCCACAGGCGGCAAGGGTTAACGCCGCCGCAACGCTCAAGAGTAATAAACCACGCGTTTGCTTCATAAATTTTCTCCTTGTTCCATGCTATCCACAATCGGAATATAAATGCTGAACCGGGAATAGACCTCATCGTATTCGAACTGAAGATAGGTCGTTTCCCCACTTTCAGAATCATGGTAACTGTAAACTTTTCCCCACCCGACAAAATCCTTGTTGGGTTCATAGATCCATCCCGCTTCTTCTAATGAAGCTTGGTAAATGGCTTCGCATCCTTCGCTTGCCCCGAGGCAATAGATCACGTAAAGGAAGGTGGTGCCACTTTGCCCTAGGCCCGATTCATAACGGACGAATTGCTCTTCATAGGCAGGGATATTTGCGCTCGGAAAGAGCATTTCCAAATCGGCGCTCGGCCAATACTTCGAACCCGGCAACATATAGGTTTGGATGTGGAAATAGTTGCTTTCGTAATCGTAACCGAAGTCGAGTTCGATGCCGTTTTCTTCGTCCATCGTGTAATAAAAACCCGAATTCTGATCGACGATCGAGAAGCCGTATTCTTGGACGAGTTCCGCGTAATCCGACGCGGCGTTATCCGGATCATCAACGTCGAAGCACCCGATGATGCCAATCTCGGTCTCGCCATAGGTCGTGACCGCGAATTGATAACGGTTCGCATCTTCGAAAGAAGGAAGGTCGATGCCAATGAAGGCCTCGACTTGATCGTACGGCCAAGTCTCGTAGTATTCTTGACGGACGTAAGCGAAGATTCGGACATATTCTTCGTCTCCTTCGGTGCCCGCTTCATATTGGAGGATCAAGGTATCGATCAAGGAAGGTTGAATGAAGGCAATCGTGTAATCTTCATAGGGGTAAACGGTGAAATCATTCGCTTTCAAGGCGACGGTATAAGCCCGCATCGCAAGCGCGGCGTTTTCCCCGTAACAGGTAAGATCCGCGGTAAGGATACCCGTTTGGTTTTGCTCAAACAAACCGATGTCGTAGCTATCCGCATGGAAGCAAGGGACGGAAGAATAATAATCGCCAAGGGCTTCGTATAAAACGGCAGCGACATCATCGTTCCATTCGCTTTCGTTTTTAAACTCGCTTTCCGAAATGGTCAGACTGGTGTTTTCGTTCGTAGAGCTCGTAGAATCTAGCGGATCGGAGCTAGAAATATCGTTGTTTCCGCAGCCTGCAAGAAGCAAAGGAAGGCTTGCAAGAACGAGTCCTTTCCGAAGCAATTTCGTTAAGTTAAAGGTCGTATCCATGTTGAAATCTAGAATAACCTACCACCGAGGCAATTAATTGCAATATTTTTTCTTTAGAAATTTCATCAAACCCAAAGAAGTTTTCCCGACGAAAGCAACGAGATTAACGCGCAAAAATCCAAACAGAGTTCTTTTGAAAAATCTGGCCATGGGAAAAGAGAAGCTTGCAAAACAAGGACAAATGATTTTCCCAACAAAAAAGCAACCGAGAAGGTTCCCGATTGCTTTTGGTTCGCGTTTATTTCACGAAGGCCAATTTGCCGTCGCAAATGCGATTCGTCGTGACGCCATCGAAGAGGACGATGTGATTATCGGCGAAATTGATCGTGATCTTTTCGCCCACCGGGTAGTCAACAATGCCGAAGACGACCGAAGTGAGGATCGTTTCATCGATCTTGACCTTGAGGGTCGTTTCCATGCCGGAAGGAAGGGAGGCGATGACTTCGGCCTTTCTTCCTTTGCTGGTGCCACTGACGACGAACTCCGGACGGACGCCGAGAACGACTTGTTCATTGATCTCGCTAAGATCGAAGTTGTCGTTCGCTTCGAATTCCACCAAGGTCTCGTCGAATTTGATTTGGGCCTTGTTTCCTTCGCGGCTTATGACCTGGCCTCTAAGGAAGTTCATGGTCGGGTTGCCGACGAAGTCCGCGACGAAGAGGTTGTTTGGCTTGGCGTAGACTTCAAGAGGCGGATCGTATTGCTGCAAGACGCCTTTTTCCATCAAACAGACTTCCGTCGCGAGGGTCATGGCCTCCAACTGGTCGTGGGTGACGTAGACAAAGGTCGATTCCGTATCGCGGTGAAGCCTCTTGAGCTCGGTTCTCATTTCAAGGCGGAGCTTCGCGTCCAAGTTGGACAAAGGCTCGTCCATGAAGAGAACAGAGGGTTTTGGGGCCAAGGTTCTTGCGATGGCGACACGCTGCTGCTGACCGCCGGAGAGTTCGCTTGGATAGCGGTCGCCCAACTCGTCGATCTTGAGCATGGCCAGCAATTCGGTCACGCGCGCTTTAATGTCCTCCTTCTTCCACTTCATGTTCTCTAGACCGAAGGCAATGTTCTTGTAAACGGTCATATGGGGCCATAAAGCGTAGTTTTGGAAGAGGAAGCCCACGTTGCGCTTATCCGGGGAAATGTTGATGCCTTTCTCCGAATCGAAGACGACCTTGCCGCCAATCGTGATCTTGCCGGAGGTCGGGGTTTCTAAGCCCGCGATCATGCGAAGCGTCGTGGTCTTGCCGCAGCCCGAAGGCCCAAGCAAGGTGATGAAGCCACGGTCTTTGATCGTGAGGTTAAGGTTATCGACACCAACGGTGCGTTCGCCTTTTTTACCGCCGGCACGCGGCCAGCTTTTCGTGATATTGGTCAATACAATTTCTGGCATAAGTCTATCCTCCGACGCCCTTATCGATGGAGGCACCGGTGACTTTGTTCGTCACCAAGTTGATGATAAGGACGCTAGCAATAATGATGAGGTTGATCCCGTTACTGATCTGTGTGCAGTCGTAGGTCTCGTAGTTTTGAAGAACCGCGGTGAGAATGAGGCTCGAATCGGTCAACAAAACAAACAAGGTCAATTCACGCATACAGGAGATGAACGGAAGCAAATAACCCGAGATGAAGCTCGACTTTTGAATCGGGAACAAGACGCGGGTCATGCGTTTCCACCAAGGAACCCCAACGATGATGGCCGCTTCTTCAATTTCGCCCGAGAGCTGAAGCATGGCGTTCGTGCCGCTTCGAGAAGCAAACGGGGTGAATTTGATGGAACCGACCAAGATAAGAAGGAAGATCGATTGATAGAGGAAACTGAAGGCTTTCGCACTTGATACCGCAAGATAAATCGTGGAGAACGACATCGCAGGAATCAAATACGGCAAGAAGGCCATGTTGCTTACGTAGTTCGAAAGATGTTTACCTCTCGTTCTTGCAACCGCATAGCCGATCAAGATGCCGAAGGTACCGGCGATCAAGGCGCAGGCAAGCGAGATCAGAAGCGAATTGAGATACGCATTCCAGATCGTAGCGTTGTGCAAAATGCCCACCGATCCCGTGATATAGGGGTTTGTCTCATCCGTTGTGGTCCAATAATAAGTCGTGAACTTCGAGTAATCGCCGGACGTTGCCAAGAAAGATTCAAGGGCGAACGACACCAGCGGGAAGATCGCGAAGAAGCCGACATAGAAGAGAACGACAATCGTGAGGATGATGCGAGCTGGTTTTTTGATGCGGACCAAGGACACCTGCCCGGACTTGCCCGTGACGGTCGTGAACGAACGACGGGAGTTCGTGATAAATTGGTTGAGCATCAAGATGCCAAAACTGAAAAGCATCAAGATCGTGGCGACGACGTAGCCTTGACCCATAGTCTGCGACTTCGTAAACAACGCCCTCATCTTGAGGGAAATGGTCATGAAGCCGTCTTTGCCGAGGAACATCGGTACGGTGTAGCTCGAAATGGAACTTGCAAAGACAAGAAGAACGGTGGAAATCAACGCAGGCAAGACAATGGGAAGCGTAATTTTCCGCATGATCTTCAAGCGAGAAGCTTTCAAAATCGTTGCCGCTTCTTCGAGGTTTGCGTCCATATTGCGGAGAATGCCGCCGATAAGGATGTAGGCAAAGGGAGCGTAGTGGATACCCAAACAGATCGCGCACGGCCAGAAGCCATAGACGAATCCGCTAGGCACCGAGAGCGTCGTCATTGCCTGGAAAAGGCCCGTTTGGGCTTGGATGCCAGGCAGCGAGGTGTTTTTGAAGAAGTTTTCCCAGAACATCGCGATCGACCAAGAAGGCATGATGTAGGGGAAGACAAAAACGGTGGAGATGAATTTTTTAAAGGGCAAATTCGTGCGGGTAATCAAGTACGCGATGCCTCCGCCAATGATAATGGCGATAAGACAGGCGATAAGAGACATCCCGATCGAATTCCCCAAAGGTTTCCAAAAAAGATTTACGGAATAGTCGTATTCAGCGTCAAAGAGAACCCTGAACCAGTGCATTGCCGTCAAACTTCCGATCTTGCCAAGCGATCCTTCGCCGGGATGAATCTGGAAGGTATTGAAGAGCAAATAGGCGAGCGGAAGCACGACCGTAATCGAAAGCAACACCGCAAAGATCACGAGAATGATGTTCGCAGGCTTCGAGAAATACGTCTTGATGGCGTTCCAAATCTTCTGCCACCGCGTCAACGGTTTATCGTTGCTCGGTGGCGTGGTTTCAGGATTATCTTTTGGCAACGTTAAGGAATTGTCCATCGATAATTCTCCTATACAAAGGCGGGGCCGGCAGTTGCTGGTTCAAACGCCGACCCCGTAGATCAACAAGTTATTCGATTACTTGCCTTCGTATTGTTGGATGAAGCGGAAGACGTCTTCGAAGTTGCTCGCGACGTAGGAGGGATCTTCGATGACGAGGCGGTCCTTCCACCAAGAGAGTTCCTTGTCGGTCTTGGCGATCGGGGCATCTTTATTGACGCTGTAGTAGCCATCCTTGGCACCCCAAGCAGCTTCATAGCCGGCGGCAGAGGTGATGTAGTTGGCAATCGCGCAAGCGGCATACGGATACTTCGCGTTGTGAGCGATCATCGCATACATCTTGTAGCAGAAGCCACCAAAGCCCTTCACTTCGCCTTCCATGGCAGGATAGGAAAGGTTGGCTTTGTCTTCTTTGGCAACGCCGGTATCCTTGAGGTCCTTGTTCTTGTTCAAGTTGACCAAGGCCATCGAACCTTGGACGCCTTTCGCGGCGTTCTTGCAGGCGGTGCCGTCAGAATCGTGCGGGAGGTGGTTCGTCAAGAATTCAGCGATCCACTTGTAGCCGATGTTCTTGTACTTCGCTTCGGCAACATAATCCTTGCCGTAGAAGTCCTTGTAAGCGGCTTCCAACTTCGTGACCCAGGTATCCGAGGTAAGCATGACGAGGAAGTTCGCATTGACGTTCTCGTTGGACGGGTTCTTGAAGGAGACGTTGGCGATGTGGCCTTCGTCTTTGTCGGTGCCCGCAACCTGCCAGACGTTGGTCATGTAGTTCTTCAACGAACCAGCAACAGCGGTTTCTCCATTTTTGCCGTCGTAGTTGGTGTTGTTGTACATGAAGACCTTGTTGAGGTAAACCGCGGCAGAGGGTTCCTTGTCGTCAGCCGCGATCTTGTCCTTGAGGTCAAGCGGGTTGAAGCTATGGACGTAGCCTTGGTTGATCATGTCGGTCTGGAGACGGTTGCCGTCCTGCAAGAGAACCATGTCGGCAATGTACTTGCCGTTGCTGAAGCCTTCCGTCAATTTGGTGTAGATGTTCGCGTCGCCATCTTTGGTGTTCTTAACCTTGATGCCGGTGTCTGCCGTGAACTTCGCCAACGCTTTTTCAAGCTGCGAGGAGTTGCCAAAGGTCAAGACCTCATTGTTGCCAACTTCTTCTTTCGCCTTTTCGACGAGTTGGGCATACGTCAATGTCTCGGCGTCTTTGATCGCGGCCGGTTTGTCATTGGTTCCTCCGTTCTCGCAACCCGTCATCGCGGCAGTGGCGAGCAACAACGCGCCAACCGCCAGGATTGTCTTTTTAGCTTTCATTAAATTGTGTCCTCCTAATTCAAGCTATTTGGAACCTTCAGTCGTCCCGCCGACAGGTGCCAAGAAACTTACGTCTTAGGACCATGGTTGAGAAATCCTTTCTGGTTCTTAAGTAAATACTACGCTTGATTTTTGGCTTGGTAAAGCGCTTACATTGCAATTTCTTCGCGTTTGATCCGAAATTTTTGAAACATTATGGAACCTTACCTTTTTGGGAACATGAATTTTCGGTATTCTCTTACCTATTTTTTATAAAGATTTAGACTTTCCCTTTTAATCGTAAGAAAATACTAAGCATCGGAGGATAATCATCATGGCTTTGGAACCGATAACCGAAATGCTTCAAAAAGCAAAGAAAGGGCATTACGCCGTCCCGCAATTTAATGTTTGGAATCTTGAATGGATCAAAACCGTTTTGTCCACGTGCGAAGAAATCCAAACCCCTTTGATCCTCGGGGTCTCTGTCAATGGCTCCGCCTATATGGGCGGGTACAAAAACGTCGTCTCGATGGTCAAGAACTTGATGGAATCCATGGAGATCGCGATCCCCGTCGCGATCCATTTGGATCATGCGACCAAGGTTGAGGATTGCTTTAAAGCCATCGACGCAGGCTTCACGTCCGTCATGATCGACGCCTCGAAAGAAGTCTTCGAAATCAATTTGGAAAAGACAAAGAAAGTCGTGCAATACGCACACGAAAAAGGCGCTTCTGTTGAATCAGAACTCGGACGTGTCGGCGGTCAAGAAGACTTTATCGTCGCTGAATCCGCCTATGCAATTCCCGAAGAATGCGCGCAAATGGTCAAAGAAACCGGAATCGACGCGCTTGCTCCCGCCTTGGGTTCCGTCCATGGCATCTATCATGGAGAACCAAAACTCGGCTTTAAACAAATGAAAGAAATCGCGGAACTTACGAACGCGCCACTTGTCCTTCACGGGGGTTCCGGCATCCCTGACGAAGAGTTGAAGAAAGCGATCGCCTGCGGCACCTGCAAGATCAACGTCAACACGGATTGCTTGATTGCCTTCGGAAACCTGATGCGTCCCTACTTAATCGAACATCCGAACGAGCTCGATATCCGCAAAATCATGAATTCAGGCGTCCCGGGCATCGCGAAGGTCATCAAAGACCGCTGCATGGTGTTTGGTTCCATTGGAAAGGCAAAAGAATGAACGACCCAAGCGAAAGAAAACCTTCTTTTTGGAAACGCTTTGGCGTCTTCTTCCTCGATGCCTTCATCGTCTTCGGCGTCTATCTAGGCTTGGTCTACGGCGCAGGAAACTTCGCCTTGAAGGCCGCGACCTCGAACGAGATCTCCATCATCCAAGAAGAATATCGGACCGTCATGGTTACACACGGCTATCCTTATATACAAGAAGAGATCTTCGGCTTCTACCAGTTTGATGACCTCGGTTACATCAAATCCCAAATGGAGGCCGGGAAAACCTACGAACAAGCGGAGAAAGCCGCGAATGAAGCCAGCACCAAAATCGACGAAGAAGTCACCAAAAGCGAGAACTACAACGCCGCCTTCAAAACCTTCTTCGCAGGCTACAACCTCATGCGCGCCGCCTGCATGGCCATTCCGATGATCATCTTCGAATTGATCATCCCCGTCGCGACCAAAAAGAGGCAAACCCTCTTCATGAAGGTCTTCCGCCTTGGAATGGCCAAGAAGGAAGATAGCACTCCAATCCCGACCATGAGGGTCGTCGGGCGCTTCTTCTTGATCTACGTCGTCGAATATTTGTCCCTCGCCTTCATCTCCCTCTATATCGGATGGGAATACATTGCCTTCGGCTTCGGGCTTCTCGCCTCGGTCGCGTCGATGTCCTTCACCAGGAATCGTGCGACGATCCACGACCTGCTCTTTGGGATCAACGTCAAGAACGTAGACGATATCTACACCGTAGGCGATCCAGAAGACGCGGTCGTTGAAGAACAATAAATCCATTAAGAGGTCTCCGAATGGGGACTTTTTTTGTACAAGAAATTCTTTATACAACCTTGCAGTTCGTTTCAAAAACCTCGCAAAACAAAGGAAAAGCCTCCAGAGAAGGGACTCTAGAGGCTTTCGGTTGGTTTTAGATCAAACGATCAAAGGCCGAACTTCTTGATGTTCGCCCAACGATCCTTGGCGTAGGCTTCGCACTTGGAGAGCAAGGTCTCGGCTTCCTTCGGGTTGATGATCGGGAGCATCGAGTAACGCGTTTCGTGCATGAGGAAGTCGCGGAACTTGGAATAATCTGGATCCACGGGTCCATCGATGACAAGCGGGCTCTTTCCTTGCTCTTTCAAACGCGGGTCGTAGTGGAAGCAGTTGAAGTAACCGCATTCCACGGCCGCCTTCTCCTCTTTGATGGAGTTAACGAGACCGCCTTTGATGTGCTGCTCGGCGCAGGGGCTGTAGCAGATGATGAGCGAAGGTCCGTTGTAGGATTCGGCTTCCTTCAAGACCTTGATGGCCGCGAGAGGATTCGCGCCCAAGGCGATGCAGCCGACGTAAACGTGGCCATAGGCCATGGCAAGGAGCGGCAAGTTCTTCTTGGCTTCCTTCTTGCCGGAAGCGGTGAACTTGTTGATCGAGCCGGTCTGCGAGGACTTGGAAGCTTGTCCGCCGGTGTTGGAGTAGACTTCGGTATCCAAAACGAGGATGTTGACGTCCGCTTCATTGGCGAGGACGTGGTCGACGCCGCCGTAGCCGATATCGAAGGACCAGCCATCGCCGCCAACGATCCAAACGGACTTATCGACGAGATCGCGTTCATACGCGAGGACGCCCTTGACGGCTTCGTTTGCAGAGGCTTTGACGAGTTCAACGAGCTTCGGCGCGATCTCCTTGATGTGATCGCGGTTCTTGATGTTGGCGAGGTAATCCTCGATCAAGGCCTTGAGTTCGGGCTCGACTTCTTCTTTCGCGCCTTCAAGGATCGAGCAGATCGCCGCGAGCTTTTGATCGGTCGCGATTCTCATGCCGAAGCCATATTCGGCGTTGTCTTCGAAGAGGGAGTTCGCCCAAGCGACGCCGTCTTTGCCATTGTCATTGACGAACGGGGTCAACGGGGTGGAGCCACAGTAGATGGAGGAGCAGCCCGTGGCGTTGGCAACGAGCATGTCGCGTCCGAAGAGTTGGGACACGAGGCGATAATACGGCGCTTCGCCGCAGCCCGCGCAGGCGCCGGAGACTTCCATGTAAGGCTTCTTGAAGCCGACGCCGATGACGTTATTTTGCATCGCGGGCGCCAACATGGAGGACTTATCCGTGCAGTGGTGATAGAGGTAATCCGCGGCTTCTTGCTCAGCGCTTTCGCCGTGGGCATCGACCATCTTGAGAGCGTACTTCGAGGTGTCGGGTTTGGCGCCGGCTTTCGCAGCGAGCATATCGACGGTCTTGTTCTTGTTGCATTCGGCAACACAGAGGCCACAGCCGACGCAATCTTCCGTCGCGACGGTGATGCGGTACTTCATGCCCTTGACGAGCTTGCTGTCGAGCATCTTGGCCTTGACGGATTCTGGAGCGTTTTCCAATTCCTTTTCGTCGATCAAATACGGACGGATCGTCGCGTGGGGGCAGACGAAGGCGCACTGATTGCAGGCGATGCAGGCTTCGGGGTTCCAAGACGGAACACGGTCCGCGATCGCTCTCTTTTGACGGAAGGTGATGTTCTCGTTCATCGTGCCATCGGCAAGCTCATGCTTGAGGAAGGCGCTCGTCGGAAGCTCATCGCCGTCCAAACGATCGATGACGGAGACGTATTCGTCGTAATAGGTGTCGCCGGTGTCGACGATGACCTTCTTGGTATCGAGTTCGATCCACTTCGGATCGACTTCGACGCGACGGAGGCCTTGGGCGCCGGTGTCGATGGCTTTGTAGTTCTTCTCAACGACATCCATGCCCTTCTTTTCGTAGGTCTTGAGGGCGAATTTCTTCATCCACTTCTCGGCTTCTTCATACGGCATGATGCCCGGGTTCAATTTGAAGAAGGCGGCTTGGAGGGTGGTGTTGGTGTGACGGCCCATACCCGCTTCAGCGGCGAGTTTGTTGGCGTCGATCACGTAGAATTTCGCTTCCTTCTTGGCAAGGAGGTGCTTCATGCGGTTCGGCATGGAGGCGATCAAGGTCGCATCGTCAAGGTTGGTGTTGAGCAAGAAGGTTCCGCCCTTCTTCAAGTTCGCGATGATGTCGAATTTGAAGATGTAAGAGTCAAGAGAGCAGGAGATGAAGTCCGCGTTCTTGACGTAGTATTCGGAATGGATCGGGTTCTTGCCGAAGCGGAGGTGACTGCGGGTCGTGCCGCCGGCCTTGCGGGAGTCGTATTGGAAGTAGGCTTGCGCGTATTGACCCGTGGCATCGCCGATGATCTTGATCGAGGACTTGTTGGCGGAAACGGTGCCGTCGGAGCCCAAGCCATAGAACAAGCAGCTCGTGTAATCCTGCGGGATTTGGAAGGAATCGTCGACCGGGATGGAGAGGTGGGTCACATCGTCGTTGATGCCGACGGTGAAGCCATTCCAGTTCTTCTCGGCGTTGAGGAAGTCATAGACGGCCTTGACGTCTTTCGGCTGGGTGTCTTTGGAAGAGAGACCATAACGACCGCCGATGACGGCAATGTTGTCGCGGCCTTCGACTTTCAAAGCGGCCAAGACATCGAGGTAGAGCGGCTCGCCTTCGGATCCGCGCTCTTTGGTGCGGTCGAGGACGGCGATCTTCTTGACGGAAGCGGGAAGCACGGAAACGAGGTGCTTCGCGGAGAACGGACGGTAGAGGTGAACGATGACCAAGCCGACTTTTTCGCCTTGGGCATTCAATGCATCGACCACTTCTCTTGCGGTCTCGGTGACAGAGCCCATCGCGACGATAACGCGTTCGGCGTCTTCCGCGCCATAGTAGACAAACGGAGCGTAGGTGCGTCCAGTGAGGCGGGTCGCTTCGGCGAAGTACTTCTCCGCCGCGGCGAGGACGTCATCGACCTTACCGTTTTGCGCTTCGACGGCCTGGAAGTAGATGTCGTCGTTTTCCGCGCCACCGCGGGTGACGGCGTGAGTGTGCGGGTTCAAGGCACGGGCACGGAAGGCCTCGACCTTGTCCATCGGAATGAGTTTCTTCCATTCGTCCGCGTCGACGAACTCGACGTTTTGGACTTCGTGGGAGGTACGGAAGCCATCGAAGAAATGACAGACCGGGTGAGAAGCTTCAATCGCCATCAAATGGGCGACAGGAGCGAGGTCAGCGATCTCCTGAACGGAGGAGGAGCAGACCATGGCGATGCCGGTTTGACGGATCGCGTAAACGTCTTGGTGGTCACCGAAGATCGAAAGGGCGCGGGTCGCCAAGCTACGAGCGGCAACGTGGAGAACGGCCGGGAGCAATTCGCCGCACCATTTGTAGATGTTCGGGATCATGAGGAGCAAGCCCTGCGAGGCCGTGAAGGTCGTCGCGAGCGAGCCGCCTTGGAGAGCGCCATGGACCGCGCCGGCAGCGCCGGCCTCGGATTGCATTTCCACGACTTTGACGGGATGGCCGAAGGCGTTCTTTTGGCCTTGCGAGGCATAGACGTCAACATTTTCCGCCATCGGAGAAGACGGGGTAATCGGGTAAATGGCCGCCACTTCGGTGAAGTGGTAACTCATCATTGCCGCCGCGGTGTTGCCGTCGACGGACTTCATCGTTTTCTTGATTTCAGACATTTTGAAAAGAAATCTCCTTAACGAGGAAAGTATAGTGGCCTTGTTTCCCATATTCAAGATGGGAACCCCTTAAGGGGTTAAAAGCCCTCGGATCGTCCGAGGGCCTAACTTATTTACCGTTTTGCTTCTTCTTCCGTTTGGCGATCTCTTTGTTCACCAAGCGGCGGAGGATCTCTAAATCGACGTCGCTTAATTCCGCGGAGGTGTCGACCAAACCACCAACGCTCGTCAGACGCTGATAACAGAATTCCGGAATCGAAGAATATCTCGCCATCTCGCTTTTCGAGACGCGGACCCCCGTTTTGCGCGGTTTTGCTTCTTTCACGGGCTCTTTGACGTATTCCAAGAGGTCGGGTAGCAAATCACGGCAATTGACCTCGGGATCCATGCGGATCATCGGGGAGAAATAAACGAGCTGATCCCCAAGGACGTCAGGATAGATCCCGACGGCACGCGAAAGGGCGTCTAAGGAGACGAACTTCCGTTTGTTCTTTTTCAAAGCGTAGATCACGCGTTTCGCGAGCGCTTTGGTCGGTTTGTTATCCACGGATAAAGTATAGACCGAACCAAAGAAAAAAGATACGTGCCCGTGCAAAGAAAAACGCGGGTTTTTGCAACCCGCGCGTTTTCAAATTCAAATGTTATTTCTTGCTCGAAGGCACGCCATCATCGAAGACGATCCTGTCACCCGTGGCGTTTGAATCACGAATCGTGTAGGTACCAAGACTGATCGCAAGGCTTGGGAGCTCTTTGGAAACGTTGATGCGAACGTCCGTGACATCATAGACCGTGCGTTTGATATCCGGGGCATCGTCTCTCTTTTCAACGGTAGTCGTCGTGATGCGTTCCGCGTAGTTCGTGAAGCACCACTTCCCCTCGATCTTGTCCATCGTGAGGTAGCGATTCGTTTCAATGGTGGTCGTGACCGCTCCAGAAACGATGGTCTTGAAGCCCTTGGAGACGTAACCCGCGACATTCGGGGCAACGCTGCAAGCGAGGGTGAAGGTGTCATAGCCAAGATCTTCGGCGCTTTTGCCGACTTGGCCCTTCATCGTGTCATAAACCGTGGCGAGCTTTGCATAATCGCTATCAAGTTGGTTTTCGACGAAGGCGCGATCGTCGTTCAAAACATTGGCGTCATCGTAGATCTCGCCGCGTTTGGTCCGCGTGTCGATCTTGATGTATTGAGTGGTGCCAGAAGGCGCGTGATAGGTGTAACCGATGACGTTCTTATCGCCCGAAGTCATCGTGTAATTGCCTTCGGCGTAGAGGTTGGCTCTGCGCGTCGTGCCCGAGCTCGTCTCGTCGCCCTTTTTCGCGTTTTCAACGACGTTGACGCCGATAATCGCGACGTCGTCTTTCGAAGCGACCTCAATGAAATCATCGAGGGAATCGATGGCTTTCGATTCTTGGCTGCCACAGGAGAAAAGCGTGGTCGAGGCCGGGATCAAAAGCAAGGGAAGCAAGATTTTCTTTACGTTTTTCATTCTTCGCCACTCCTATTGTCGCCGCCTGCCATTTCGAAGTTCGTTCCGACGCTCCAAAGGACGGCGGAAACGCAGAAAATCGCAAAGCTGATGATCGCTCCATAAGCGGAGTGAACATAAAGCGAATCGTAAATGATGTAGTGTGCGGCATCGCCTGCCCCAACCGCGCCCGTGTTCCCGAAGGAATTGGTCACCATGAAGGTGACGGGAGACGCCAACACGACCAAGCCGACGATAAAGTAAAGCAAGGGAATAACTTTGGAATACTTGTCGAGTTTCTTGGAGAAGGTGATCAAGACGCTGAAGGCCATGTTAAGGAACAAGATCACAATCGAAACCAAGAGGATCACGTTCAATTGGGCAAGCGCCGTATTCAAGACGATCGGGCCGTCTTTGAATTCAAGGTAGTAATAGAAATAATCCCCGCCGAACAAAGAAAGATAGCCCGGGATCAATTCAGGGATGAAGGCTTCCGCGCGATCCGCTGGGAAGGTCGTGGATCCGCTATAGCTTGCGTAATCGATCGCGACCGTCGGAAGGATAAGGGCGACGATGAGGGCGATGATCGCGACGGGAATCGCGACAAGGCGGAGAATGACGCCAACGCGCTTGAGCGCCGAAGCCTCAAATTTGAAGAACGGCTCCTTTTTCTCGGCGATTTTGTTTTCTTTGGCTAGTGCTTCCATAGAATGTCCTCGCTTACTTTCCTTTGGCTTCTTTGCTCTTGCGTCCGCCAAGAACGAAGATCGTTTGGCGAACTGCATAGACGAGCTTCGCCCACCAGATTTCGAAGATCGTCGGGGTGCGGCTTACCTCAAAGGAATTGGTTTCGCGCATTTCGTTGATGTCGTGGAGGATGATGCGTCTTTTAAATGCCCAGGTGATGCTCCAAACCAAGCCACAAAGGGCGCTGACGCCGCCGCCGACCAACCCGCACATCGCGACGAAGAACTCCGCGGAGGAGGTGACCAAGATGTAGATCGTTTCGTCAATGACGCTGTGGTCGAGCTTATAGGAAAGGCGGAAGAAGATCGCGCCGATGATCAAGGCGGTGATGCCGATCACGAGGAACGAAAGACCGGCGGAAATTCGTTCGCGGTAAACGTTCGCTTTCTTGTGCAAACGCTGGACCGTCGAACGGATCGCGAGTTCGTCTACGACTTTTGGGGCCTCTTTCCCGCAACGGGGGCAAGGGCCTGCCTCGGCGTGTTTCCGGAGGCAATCAGGGCAAATGTGTTTCATCTGTATATTGATTATAAGGAGTCCTTCCGCTCCCGTCCACCCTCTCCCTTAAAGGGAGGGGCCATACGAAAAGGAAGGATCCTTCTCGCCGTGGACTTTGATTCCTTTCTCTTCCGCGCCATAATGCGCGTCGCGGAAATACGCGTAATAAGAAACGCCATCGCTTTTCATCTTGTCGCTCGCGACACTGGAGAAGGCGACTTTGCTGTAGCCTTCCCGCACCGTTTCGAAATTGAGGTTTCGATAATCTTCCGGTTCGGGATTGGTTTTGTTCGTGTACCAAACGTAACCTAACATCCGTCCGAAGGTCTCCGTGAGGTAGCCTCCTTTGACGGATTGAATGACGATGTGTTTCGCGGAACGGAGGATGTCGTTGTTCCAATATTTCGCCGCATAACCCCAAGGTTGCGCTTGAATCGAGTTCCCGTGTTGAACTTCCGGGGTATCGATGTTTTGATAACGGAAGCTGCTTCCGCGGAACTTCGAAAGCTCGGACGGATAGATAAAGGTCGTGGTATCCCCATCGCCCAAAGAGCCTAGGCCAACTTCAACGGCTCCTCCTAAGCCCTTTTCGCCCGTTTCATCCATGTAAGGCGTATCGAAGTCTTCTTGGGTCAACAAAGGGCCGACGTTCATGCGCTCAAGCGAAACGGGGCAAACGGAATTGCCAAGATTAGAGGCGTCCATTGCATCGAAATGGATCCAATCGTAAGGGAAAAGACGATCCCTGCCGGTTCTGCGCTCATTTTTACGACGGATCACCCCTTCTGCAAAAAGCTGACCGTTCCCAATCTGACCAAGGGTATCAACTCTCTGACCGTTATGGATCAAGGCCAAGGGCCAAGAGCCATTGCAAACAAGGTCTTTGGAAAGCAAATCCGCTTCAACGGGTTCCGCGTTTCCTTCGTAGGCAACGACAAAGGCACCCATCGGTTCAAGGGTCTTCTTTGGTAACGGAATGCGATATTCAGGTTCTAAGGCATTCCCGTGATAGATCTCGATTTGGTATTCGGATAGATCGATGTCTTCCGTCCCGTAATTCGAAATCTCAACCGCGCGGGTGCCGACGCTAGAACCAAGGTAGAACTCGCTGAAAAGGACATTTGATCCTTCTAAGAATTCCGAGGAAGATTCAATAGACGACGAAAAAACGCCGGAAGAGGATTCCGACGTCGTTTGATCCGCAGAAGATTCAGATCCGTCGGGCGTGGCGCAAGCGACCAAAAGGAGGGAAGAAAGCGCAAAAGCCCAAGGAAAGAATTTCATAAAGTTCAATTACTTAAGGTAATCGGCGATGGCTTTGATGTTCGTCTTGCCGATATTGCTGATGGTCGTGACCGCCTTTAAGCCATCATATCCACCATCTTTGGAATAGGTGAAAGTCGCGGTATAGCTCGTGCCCTTCTCGGAGAAATAGAGGTCGACGCCTTCTAGATCAAGATCAAGGGCAGCGCCAGTTTCATAAACGCCAAGGGCCTTCGCGAAGTTCGTAAGAAGGACGCCATTATCTTGCCCGTCTTTGTTCTTCTTCATCGAGTAGGTGCCGAAGGTTTGGTTCGCGATCGCCGGGACGAAGACATTCGCCGCGGTGTAATCCGAAACGTGCTCTCCAACGTAGGAAGGATCGTAATAGACGTCACGGAAGGAAGAAACGGAGGCGCCGCTCTTTAAGAGTTCGTCGCCAAGGACGAGAGCGCCGTTATCTTCTGTGTAACGATAGGTTTTGTTGTCCTTGCTCACAAAACCAAAATTCTCGGGCGATCCTTCGATGTTGCGGAAGGTATAGAAGCAGCCCTCCTCAACATAATCGGTCATGATCGAAATCGCCGAAGTGGAATTCACGTATTGGAAGATCGTGTTGGTACGGAGGTTTTTGCCTAAGGAGCCTAAGACGCTCGAAAGGGTGTTGCCCCCACTCACCGCGGAGGAAGCTGACTCGGAAGAGTTTTGATCTCCTCCCGCATTATCCGCGCACGAAACAAGGCTAAACAAGGAAGCGAGTCCCAGTAGAAGAAAAGCATGCTTTTTCATATGTCACCATTATAAAGCAAAAGGGACGGCAAGAAAGCCCCCAAGTTCTCCTTCTCCCTAAGGGAGAGATAGAAAAGCCCCCGCGTGGGCGGGGGCATGGTGTAACGAATCTACTTATGCCGCTGGGGTAACAGGGACAAGAGTGACCGTGACGGAGTCAATGTAGATAGCTCCTTGCGCATTGCTGTGCGCAATGCGGAAGAAGGTATCGCCGGCGTTGCGGACGGGAATCGTATAAGAGAACACGCCGTCTTGATACGAAATGGATTTGGTGTTATCCAGCGCGGTAGTGGCAGAGAACGCGGCGGAACCCGTCTCGACCAAAACGTTATTGATGTTCGTCGGATAGTTCCCAAATTTATCGGCAAGGAAATCAATCTTGATCGAAGCGATGGCACGATCCGCAGCGGTCGTGTTGAAGATCATGGAATTTTTCCCTTTGTTCATTTGGATACCGCTTCCGCCATTGTAGACGCCTTGCGAATGAACAGTGCCAAGTCCATCAATTTCCGTCTCGGTAACTGCGCTGTAGTCCTTCGAAGGAACGCCAAGATCAACAATGTCGAAGGTAGCATCAACGACAGGTCCTTTTTCACCACAGATGACAGAGACTTTGTTCACCGCTTTCGCATTGAACTTCATCGTCTTGGCGTCAACCTTGTTCACGTTGCCTTGGGCATCCGTGACAGTAACAGCAGTGACAACATGGCCATCGGTCTTCGGAGTCGCCGTGATGGTGATTTCTTCGCCATAGGTGATGCCTTCGGTCTTGGAGAGAGTGACGTCGCAGGTGTCATTGGCGACGACTTCCGCCGTGTAGGTAGCATCGGAATTCACGTTGGTGAGGATGACGCCATTGATTTGCTTCGTGCCATTGAACGGAGCATACATGGCCTTCATGGTCACTAACTGGCCATTCTTAACGTCGGCAAGCGAAGTGACAGCATCTTTGGGGTTGGAGAACGTATAGGCATCGATGCCGTTCCAAGCGAGCGCGGAAGCGGTCTTGGTCGAACCATAGATCTGGATCGTCTTCTTGCTGACGGGATCCGTCAAATAAGCGCCGCCGAACTTGTTATCATCAGCCTTGTTTTCAAGGACGCCAGAGACTTCATAGATCTCGGTCGTGATGGTCTTGTCGCCCAATTCGAGAAGTTCACCAACGGTTTTGGTCTTGACTTCGGGTTCGGGTTTGCTCGGAACCGTACCTTGGAACGTTTCAACGGCCTTGAGGACCGGCGCGCCGATTTGGACTTTGCCGTTATAGAAATCGACGAAGCCCGTCACCGTGACGGCAGCACCTCTCTTGAGATCCTTGTTCGTGAAGACGTAGTTGCCTTTGTCGTCCGTCGTAAGGCCCCAAGAGGCGAAATCTTCTTTCGACATCTTGCGGTCTTCGGCGCGAACGGTGATCGTTTGCGCATCGTCGGTAACGACGGTCGCTTCGACGCAGAGGTAGTCTCCGCCGCTAGAAGCGGTTTTCTTGGAGCCAGTGATGGCGTGCAAGAAGCCTTTGGTGTAGACCGCTTCACGGGAAGCAAGGGTCGCATCGCCGGTGTTGGTGATCGTTCTCATTTCGACCGGTTCCGGATCCGTAACCTTGAAGTCGGTCGCTTCAACCTTGACGTTCTTCAATTCGTAAAGCCCATTGTAGATATCGAGTTCGCCGGCGACTTTGACGGTGTCACCGACCTTGCAGCCTTCGGGGAGGGTTCCCCTGTAGACGTAAATCGCGTGATCGCCATCGGCCATGTGGAAGCCATTACCATCACTACGGACGCGAACGACTTTGCCAACCGTGGTGACGATGGTGCCATCGGCGGCGCTATAAAGCGAAGCAATCGAGGCGAGTTTGCCGACCTTGACGTTGTATTCCTTAGTAAGGACGACGGCGCCTTCGTGGAGGACTTCGGCCTTCAAGGCTTTGACATAGGCGTGCTCTTCCATGTCTTGGGTGACGAGAAGCTTGTCGCCTTCGGCCGAAAGCGCGAGGTGCGCAGCGGCAGCCGCAGAGACCGTGTAACGGATTTGGAACGTCACGTTCTGCGCAGTGCAGGTCGGAGCGAGGTCTTGGTCGGCGCCGATGCCGTTCGAGAAGGCATCATACGGTGCGGAGACGTAGCCGAAGGCTTCGGCGGCCAAGGCGGCATAATCCACAACCGGGGCTTCCGAGGTCGTTTCGGAGGTCGTCGGGGTTTCGGGGCTTGAAGTCGACTCAGCGGGATCGCCACCGCAAGCGGTGAGACCGAGCGCCATAAGAGCGGAAACAACAAGCAAATTCAGTTTCTTCATTGATTGAATTCTCCTTTCTGAAGCTAGACTGATAACAAATTAGACGGCAAGCGATGCATCGGCGCCTTTAACGGTGATTCCCTGGCGGGAGCATAGCTTGATTTGATAACGGTTGTAATAGGTCACCATCGCGCCTTTGACGTCGATCGAAGACGCGGACTTGAAGTAATCGATCTTCTGGACACGCGCCTTGCTCGAATCGCCACCCGGCTGATCGCCAGGATAGATCGCCATCGAGTCATCGATGCGGATGTTGATCTCGTTGCCATTGCCATCGCGGCAATAGAGCGTGAAGGCATAGGCCGTCGCGGTCGCCGTGTCTTGGACGGCTTTGCCGTCATAGCAAGTCAAGTTGTTCAACGAGCAGATGACGTTGATGTTTTGTTCCACCGCGAGTTCCGGGATCGTGCCCGTCAACTCCTGATAGGTGCCATCGCCTCTTTCTCCGATGATTTCGATGTCGCCTTCTTGGTGGAAGGGCGAATACTTCGCGTCGACGAGTTGGAGGACGCCGCCTTCGCCGGTTTCTTCATCGCCACCGAAGGAAGCGATCATGCCCGTGATCTTGACGCGGTTCCCGATCGTCGTAAGCGGGGTAAGCACCTTATACTGCGTGAAGACGTAGATGCCGTAACGCTTTCCATCGATGTCTTCGTTGAGGTAGCAGGCGCCGGTATCCGGGCCCGTCGCCGCGACGACGGCTTCGAAGGTCGCTTTGGAGCCGACCCAGTCGAAGTCTTCGCCAAGGGAGTTCTTCCCTTCGACGATATGCTTCAACGTGACGGGTTCGGCTTGGGCTTTCGCCTTTTGGTAACGCTCGTCGGGGTCATCTTCGCCGCTCCAGACGTTGAGGCCAAGATCCATGGCTTGCTGGTTGGCGCCGATGAAGGCATCGGCGAATTGCTTACCGGTCGACCCCTTCTGCTTGGACCAGCCTTCTTGGACGAGGGCAAGGTTCACAAGCTTGAGGTCGTAATAGGGGGCATTTTCCTTTTCGGACACCCAAATGTAGGTGAGGTAGCGTCCGCCGGTAGAGTCGGTGATGGGGACGCTGCCCTTATCGCCTTGGTCGGCGGGATCCGTGGAGAGGACGATCGTTTTCGCGCTCGCGAGCATCTCGCCGTTGAAATCGCTGGCACCGAAGCCATAGGGCTCAATGGTGCCGGTTGATTCCGGGGTATCGATGCAGTTGTAGCGCGCTTTGATCAAGTTGTTCTTCTGCCCGTGGGGATAGAAGTGAGCGGTGTCGCCATCGATTTTGCGAACGAGGTCGACTTGTCCGATGCCGTTGGTAAGGAAGCTTTTTCCTTTGTAGTCCTGCGGCAACTTGGTTTGAGCGACATAGTCGATTTTTTGAATCGAAGTCGCAGAACTCGTCTCGCTCGTGACTTCGCTCGTGGCCTCGCTGCTAGGAACGTCGGAGGAAGAGACATCGTTGCCGCCGCAAGAAGCGAGGGCCAAGATCGCGCCAGCAAGGAGAAGGGAGAAGGTTAGTTTTTTCTTCATGCTCGTTTCTCCTTAGTTGCGCGTCCCGTTGATGCAATTGGACATCGCATCGTCGATCGCTTTGTCGACGGTCTTGGTGCCTTGGAGGACCGAGGGCAACATTTTGCCGACCTGGTCACGGGCAAGGGCAGAGCCGACGAAGACGGGGCTCGTGAAGTAGCTATCGAACATCGTGGAGGACAAATCGGCGACTTTTGCGAGCAAATTGTCCGCGTCGCCTTCAATGAAGTCCGTGTAATACTCGGTCTCGTAGGAGCTATAGCGAACCGGCTGATAGCCCGTGGAGATACCGTAGATGACGCTGTTGGTCGCGTTCGAGATGAACTTGTAGAAGAGCCAAGCTGCGGTGCGTTGCGCCGGAGTTGCACGATTGAAGAAGCAAATCGAAGGCCCTTGGGAAACAACCGCGGGGGCATTCAGATCTTCGGAAGGAGGAACGGCCACGCCGACTTCGAAGTTCTGAGTCTGGTTGTAGGTCGTGCCGCCGGTCGAGCCGATCGACATCATGATCTCCTGAGCGGTGAACTTGGTCGAGGTGTAGGTCGAGTTCGCGGAGGTACCCTTCGTCTTGAAGAGCCCTTCGTCGTAGTAGCCTTTCAACTCGGCGAGCAAGTCTTTGACGCCTTTGTTGTTGAAGATAAAGTGCGAATCGTGATTCACGAGGTCATTGGTCGTGTAATCAAGACCGCGTTGTTGGCACATCGTGATAAAGAAGTTGGAATCGCTATCGTAGCCAAGTGGATAGGTGATGTATTCGCCTTTTTCGTCCTTTTCGGGATAGGCTTGGCGGATTTCTCTGGCGAGTTCCCACATCTCGTCCCACGTGGTCGGAACGGTCCAGCCGTGGGCGTCGAATTGGGTCTTGTTGTAGAACATCGCTTCGGTGGATTTCGCGAAAGGAACCGAATAGATGCCTTCTTTCACGTACTCCTTCCCTTCTTGCCAGAAGGAAGAAACGAAGTCGTTGACGCCGACGCGGACCGCGCCGAATTCATCGGTGGATTTGCCGTCTTCTTCTTTGAAGCCGTAGGTCGGATCATCAACATAGGAACTCATATCGAGCACGCAGTTACGATCCAAGTATTCGGCGACGTGGTCTGGATAGCAGAAGGCCATCGTCGGGAGGTTGCCGGTTGCGACGTTGTTCAAGATAAGGCTTTGAAGATCGTCGTATCCGCCAGCAGCCGAGGTTTCTTTGATCGTGATGTTCGGGTAGGCGTGGTTGAACTCGGTGATCATCGCCTTGACGATGTCCTGGTTCTGCTTGCCCATCGTGTGCCAGAAGGTCACTTCGACCGGTTTGTTCGGATCGAACGGGTCGCCCGTGGCTTCACTGGTTCCGGTATCGGCACCGGTGTTCGACGAATTGGGGGTCTCCCCGCCCGGTTCGTTGCAAGAGGCAAGAACCAAGGCGAGGATTCCGATCATCAATGTCTTTTTGGTGGTGTTGGTCATAAGGATTCTCCTAAGAACCCCTTAGAGGGGATGGCGCTTATTCAGCGAAGATGCAGGCTTGCATCGCGTCGTCGAAGGCTTTGTCGACGTCTTTCGTGCCAAGGAGGACGGAAGAGAGCAAGCCATCCATTTGACGGCGGGCTTCCGAGCTGCCTTTGAAGGCCGGGGAAGTGAAGAGGCCTTCGGTGTAGCCGTTATCCGGATCGCCGACATAGTGGAAGGTGTCGCGGACAAGGCCATCAGCGCCGGTGGCGTTCGCCATATCATCGGTCAGAAAGGTCGAGTTGTAGGAAGAGTCGCGGACGGGGTTGTAGCCAGTCTTGGACGCGTAGTAAGCGGAGTTTTCCGTGTTGCTGAGCCACTTGTAGAAGAGCCAGGCCGCGGTGCGCTGTTGCGGGGTGGTTCCACGCTTGAAGAAGCAAATGGACGGGCCTTGGGAGAGCATCTTCGGGGCATTGAGGTCCGCTTGCGGGACGCCGGAGACGCCGGTAACGAAGTTCTCGGTGTAGTTGTACTTCGTACCGCCGGTGGAGCCGATCGACATCAAGCAGGTCGAAGCGGTGAAGAGGGTGGAAGTGTAGGCGCTGTTGGCGCTGGAACCCTTGGTGATCAAGTAGCGCTTGTCGTGGTATTCCTTGAGGTCAGAGACGATCTTCTTGTTGGCCGCCGTGTTGAAGCCGAAGTGCGATGCGGTGACGGGGTCTTTCGTCGCGGTGGTGTAGGGCAAGTTGTTCTGCTCAAAGAGGTTGATCAACAGGTTGGCGTCGCTATCGTAACCCAAGCAATAGAAGTCGGGGTTTTCCGAATAGGTCGGGTCGGCCATGATGGTCTCGCAGAGATCCCACATTTCGGTCCAGGTCTTCGGCACGGTCCATCCGTGCGCTTCGAAGACGTCTTTGTTGTAATAGAGGGCTTCGGTCGATTTGGAGTGCGGCATGGAGTAGTGGCCCGCTTGTTCGTAGGACGAGCCCGCTTTCCAATAGCCGGCGGTCATGTCTTCGACGCCGCCATCGAAGAGGTCATAGCCCGTGGGGTTGTGGCCAAGTCCGTAGGTCGAATCGTTGATGTAGGGGGTCATGTCGAGAACGGCGTTGTGGTCGATGTAGCCAGCGACGTGGTCTTCGTAGCAGTAAGCCATCGTCGGGAGGTTGCCGGTCGCGAGGTTCTGGTTGATGGTGTTGTTGATTTCATCGTAGCCACCTTGTTGGACGTGGGTGACGGTGATGTTCGGATAGATGGTGTTGAACTGGGCGATCATCTGATCAAGATATTCTTGGTTCTGCTTGCCCATCGTGTGCCAGAAGGTGATTTCGACGTTTTCTTTCGGGTCGAAAATCACATCTTCAGTGGGGGTTGACATCGTGCTTTGCTCGGATTCCGAGGTCTTTTCGGACGTCTCTTGCGATTTGTCTGAAGAATTCGCACTAGAGCCGCCAGCTCCCGGGGCCCCGCAAGAAGCGAGGATGGTCATGCTTGCAAGCGCAAGAATGATCGAGGTCTTTTTGTTTGGCATTAGTTCTCCTTTTCCGCGTTGGTATGCGATTGCCGATTGCCCTTTGATTTTATCATGTTCCCCGTGTCAAGAGAACTTTCTACGGAAGAAAGGGCTTTCACTCCCGTAAAAGAAAACGCGCTTGTGAAAGCGCGAGGCTTCTATCCTTTGATACCAGCACGGCCAACGCCACGCATGATGTATTTGCGGAAGAAGATAAAGAGGAGGAGCAACGGGACGGTGACAAGAATGGTTGCCGCCATTTGGATGCCGTATTGAGGCTCGCCGCTGCTGTTGGTGAAGGAGCCACGAAGCGCGTTCGTGACCAAACGCCACGAAGGATCGTTCGTCGTGACGAGGTTTGGCCAGACGTAAGAGTTCCAAGCGCCCATGAGCTTGAGGATGAAAATGGAGATAAGGGTCGGGGAGGCAAGAGGGACCATGACCTTCCAGAGGTATTGCCAATCGGACTTGCCGTCGACTTTCGCCGCCAAATAGAGTTCGTTCGGGATCTGCTTGAAGTTTTGACGAAGCAAATAAATATAGAAGACAGAGACCCAGAACGGGACGATCATCGCCGCGAAGACGGCGCTCTTGGTCGTCAACCAGCCATCGATCATCTGCACGCCGCCGTTCGCGAATTCAAACCACGGCAAACGGGAAACGGTGATGTAGTTGGTGATGACCATCATTTCGCCCGGGATCATCATCGTGGCAAGCAAGATTCCGAAGATCGCTTCCCTGCCTTTGAAATTCAAACGGGCAAAAGCGAAGGCCGCGAAAATCGTAGTGAGCAAGGTGCCAAGGGTCGAGATGACGCCGACGACCAAGGTGTTGCCGACATACGTGCCGAAATCAAAGGAATTGAAGACGGTGATGTAGTTGCTCCACAACACGTGCGTCGGGAAGAACGTCTGGTTGAGGGAGCGGATTTCCGTCGTCGACTTCAAGGAGGTGATGACCATCCAGTAGAACGGGAAGAGGACGATCAAGGCCATGAAAAGAAGGAAGGCGTAAACAACGACAAGCCAGAGAATGCGGCCAACCTTCTGGGCTTTGGCCAATTGATCGGCGCTTTTCGCGCGATCCTTGATGGTCAAGGTCATGCCCGAGGTCTTGATGGCCTGATATTCCGGCTTTGCTTCGCGAGCGGCCTGCTTTTCCGCGGCAGTCGGCATCTTGAGAAGCTTTTGGATGAAATTGCGATTGTCGTAAGCCATATCAGTAGTGAACCCTCTTCTTGGACACCTTGAATTGGATGCCCGTGAAAATCAAGATGATGATGAAGAGCAAGACCGCGGCCGCGGCGCCGTATTGGACATTGCCCTTGACCATATCATAGATATAGTAGACGACGGTATACATGTTGTTGGTGCCGCCGCCATCGGTCGAAGGTTTGCCAAGCAAGCCGACAACCGAAGTGTATTCTTTGAACGCTCCGATGAAGGAAGTGATCATGATGTAGAGGATTTGCGGGGAAAGCAAAGGAACGGTGACGTTCATCATCGTCTTAAATCCGCTCGCAGAGTCGATTTTTGCAGCGTCGTAGTACTGCTTGTCGATGTTCTGGAGACCAGAGAGCAAGATCAAGATCTTAAACGGCAACGAGTGCCAGACGATGTAGACGCAAAGGGCGATCATCGCTCGCCAAGCCGGCGCGCCTTGGTCGATCCAGGTTAACGAACCCAAACCGAAGAGGTAGTTGATGATACCTTGATAGTCGAACAAAACGGCGAAGACCATGCCGACGGCGATGGCGTTCGTGACGTAAGGGACGAAGAAGATCGTCTGCAAGGCCTTGTGGAACGCAGGGATCGAATTCAAGCCAATCGCGATGAACAAGGCGATAATGATCGAGATAGGAACGGTGATGAAGGTGATGATCAAGGTGTTCGGGAAGGCGTACTTGATGACGTCCATCGTGAAGTAAGCATCTCTTACCACACCGCCGGCATCGATAAACGAGCCGACGACACCGCCAGAGCGGAACGAGGTGCAGTTCCAGCGCATCACCATGTCGCCGCTTTGGGTGTAACCGACCAAGCCCAAGACAACACCGAAGTTTTCAAGGGTGAAGCCTTCGGAAGTCTGCTGGATGTAGTCGTAGTTCTTCAAGAACGCGATGGCGATCGTGTTGATCAACGGGTAAAAAGTGAAGACGGCGAGGAGAATGATGCAGGGGGCGAGGTAGAGCCAAGCCTTCCAGTTGTTCTTCTCACCCGCGTCAGCGCTCACGCGTTCTTTTGGTTTGAAAAGGTTGACAACAAAGCCTTTCGCCTTTGCAATGAACGGCGTTTTTTCTTGAGCGGTCTTTTCGGGCGCCATATTAGATCAAACGCGGCTCCCCATCCGCCAAAGAGAATGCAAAGCACTTATGGGGCTTAACGGCGCAAACGACATCGCCAACGCTCACTTTGGTGAAAGCGTCAATGACGAACTTGGTGTCGGAAAGCTTTTGTTCGTGGTCGCTCACCAACATGATGTCGCGGCCCATGGTAAGGATGCGGTTGACGTGGAAATGGAACATTTCGGGCGCTCTTTCGTCGATCACGATGCCTTCGGGGCGAATGCCGATCGTGACTTCCTGATCGTTAAGATCGCGACCGAGTTTCGCGGCTTCTTCGACTTCTTCCGGGGTGATTTCGCGGACGCAGTCGTTGCCGATATAGAGTTTGTGATCTTTGAGCAAGCCCTTGAAAAGGTTGATCGGCGGGGTGCCCAAGAAGTTCGCGACGAACTTGTTGCACGGATCGTTATAAACGTCCTGAGGGACGCCTTCTTGTTGTTTGACGCCAAGTTTCATAACGACGATCTTGTCGGAGATCGACATCGCTTCTTCTTGGTCGTGGGTGACGAAGATCGTGGTGATGCCGGTGCTCTGTTGGATGCGGCGGATCTCTTCACGGGTCTGCAAACGCAAACGGGCGTCGAGGTTCGAGAGCGGCTCGTCAAGGAGCAAGACCTTGGGTTTCTTGACCAAGGCACGGGCGATGGCAACGCGCTGTTGCTGACCGCCGGAGAGTTGGTTCGGTTTACGTTCGAGATAGGGTTCGATTTGGACGATGCGGGCCGTTTCGCGGACGATCTTGTCGATTTCGTCCTTCGTGAGCTTGCGCTTCTTGAATTCCGGCTTGCCATCGACGTTCATCAATTGCTTGCCGTCTTCGCCAAGGACCGGTTCAACGAGGCGGAGGTTCGTAAGCGGGAAGGCGACGTTCTTGTAGACCGTCATATGCGGATACAAAGCGTAGTTTTGGAAAACCAAGCCGATGCCGCGCTTTTCCGGCTCAAGGTCGGTAACGTCTTCGTCACCAAACCAGATCTCGCCGTTGGTCGGCTCCAAAAGGCCGGAAACCATGTAAAGGGTGGTGGATTTCCCGCAACCCGAAGGTCCGAGCAAGCCAACAAGCTGGCCGTCGGGGACAACGATATTCAAATTGTCCACCGCATAGGTGTCGGGAATACCTTTCTTGGGGTTGCCCGGGAAAACCTTGGTCAAGTCTTTAATGCGAATTTCCATCTCGACTGAACTCCTGTTCTTATTCGTGACTCCCATTATAGGGGCTTTCGTTCCGTTCCTCAATAGAGGATAAGTCCTCATTGGGGGCGATCGGAGGCATGGTGTCCTCCAAATGATCCCCCTTCCAACTCGAAAGGTAGGGACGCGATTCCGTCGCCTCTGCTTTCGCCTTGAGTTTGAGGTATTCCTCCTTTGAGAAATAGACGCTTTGATCGGAGGCATCGACCATGTAGGTCCCCGCCATATAATCGTGGAGGGCTTGTCCGTCTTTGCGGATGAACGCCATCCCAACGTTGAGGAACAAAGGCACACCAAAGGTCATCATGGACGCCAAAACTTCAACGATTAACATCCAAGCAAAGCGCCCAAGGAATCGAGGGAATTTTGGCGAGACGGCCCCGGATGTAAGCAATGCCAACTTAAAGGTTTTCATCCCCAGGGTCGCATAACCACGACGGAAGAAAATAAGGGGCACGAGGAACTCGAAAACGATGAAGGACAAGGCAATCGAAGAGGGGATGATGTAGACGTTGTAGGCCCTAGAAAGGGTTTGGCTGGCGGTCGCATATTCATCGCTATCGCCAAGATGCCCTTGGGCCAAAAGCATCGCCTCTTGATAAAAGGGCAAAAGTTCCTCGGAAGAGACAATCGCCTCAGGAATTGACGCAGAATTCAAGGCAAAATACGGCAATTTGTTTTCGCGCAAAATCGCGGATTCCCCCACTTTTTGCGCGTTATAGACATCTTGCCCATGGCCATCGAAGATCGAAAGAGGGTCTTCGACATAGAAGGCAGAAAGGCGTTCTTCCAGGAAAGAAACCTGTTCTTCTTTTTTCTCGTCGAAGGCCACCGAAGCATACTCGGTGATCGTGACCAGGTTATCGTCCGCTTCTTCGTAAACGTAAAGATGCGAATCGCGAGACAACGTTACATACGTATCGAAGGCGCTGGTATAGAACTCGCTTCCTTCAAGGATCGATCGCCCGGCGACAAAAAAACCAAGCGCGAGGATCGCCATGCAGATGAAATCGAAGAAAAAGGCAAAGGTCCTCTTGGACATTGGGGCCTTGTAATACTCAAGCTCGATCTTCTCGTCCATGCGCCCCTCCTTCCTTTTCTCTTTCTTTCGCCAAGCGGATCTTCTCTCGTTCCGCGGAGATAAGGCTCATATCGGTCGTCACGATCTTCGTCGAGGAGATCATGCAGGACAAGGACCAATGGTCTTTTCGAATAAGGGTGAAAAGCAAGGTCGTAACCGCGAACAGCAGGCCAAAGAGGAAGAACGAAGAAAGGCGTACCACGAAGGATCCAACCGCCATCAAAGGCATTGAGAAACCATCAACCCCATAAATGAACATCGGAACGAAGGGGAGGCAAGAAGAATAGACGAAGAGATCCATGGTCGCTCGAAGGAAGATCGAACCCCAAGAAACATGGTTTCCATCGGGCTTTCTTGGTTCCAGTTTCATGACTTTCTTGCCCAGGGTCGTGCCCTTCTTATGGATGCAGGGCACCAAATAGAGGAAAATGGCGCAAGAAAGGATGTAGGAGCCAAGCGCCGTTGAGGTGAGCGCTAAATAGTAGATCGTTGAAGCGTTCGCATAGGCGATGAAATGCTCGTTTACCGGCGAGCTTTTCATCAAAATCGCCCAAGCGTCATTGAACGCCGGCTCATAGAATTCCATCAAGGTCCGATAGGCGTTCAAAGGCTCGGCTTCTTGGATTTGGCTTGGGTCTTCCGCGGCGACATAAACCTGCAAGGGCAAGCGTAGTTCTTCTTTTAACGCGCCTGGCTTGCCTTCCCCAATCGAAACAAACAACGAATCTTGTTCGCCAATTTTAAGGATTTGCTCATTGAAGTCGGAAACCGTCCAAAGGTCTTTGCCTTCTTCCGCCTCATAAAGGCAATAAAAGCGATATAAACAGTCTTTTGATTCTTCGCTTCCGCCGTAAGCGGCAATACGACTCGCATAAGTGAACTTCATCTGCTCCGGGGTTTTGATTCTTCCTTCGTTTGTCTCTTCCGAAAGATAGGATTTCAATTGCTCATCGACAACGAGATTCATTTCCTCGTTGACGTTGGCCACCAAAGGACCATGGGTCACGATGTTGACGAGCAAGGAATAAAAGATCATCCCTACGAACAAAACGATGAAATAATCGGTCAAGCCGGCGAGGATTCTTCTGCTTGGCTTCGCGTCGACATAAAGAGGGGCTTCTTCTTCAAACTCCGGGGATATCGCGAAATCTTCAATCTGCATTGGCATAATGATAGAAGCCTTTCGCTTTCTTGTCGATGAAGCTATTGCTTATAAAGCAAAAATGGGCGGCAAATTCCGCCCATTCCAGCCATCGAAACAAAGCAATTCCAAAGAGAAAACCTTCAAATCGCAAGGTTATGCCTTGAATTCATCAAAAGGAACAACACGTGTCTTGGCGTGCATGATCGAGAGGAGCACCAGTCGGATGTTCTCTTTCTTGGCATGGAAGATCCTCTGGACATTCCGTCCATAGGTTCGAAGTTGCCGGTCATAATCCGGATCATCGATCGAAGAGGCCTTGAAGTCCACGATCGTGTACTTCTCCCCGTCTTTGATCAATAGGTCAATCGACCCCGAGGAATCCATCATAGGATCAAAGAAGGCGTATTCTGGATAGAACTCTTGCCCTTTGAAGATGGGAAGCACAAGGATCTTTTCGATCAAGGACCTCTCCCTTGGGTCCAAGATGAAGGAGGCGTCTTTCTTCTTCCAATCCACGAGTTCCATCAAGCGATGGAGGTGGGTGCCATAGTCAAGGACGGAGGAATCAACCGCATCTTCTTCCTCAATTCGTTTCGATGCCCTTTCTTGGACCCTGGGTTCAAAGACGATGGGATCGTCGTTGACTTGATAGGTGGGGATGACAAACGTTTGCTTTTGCCCCCGATCCATCGGTTCAAAGTCAAAGTACTTCACACGATCTTCGAAGCCGTCCGTCTTGAACGACCGCTTAAGCGAGAAGACTTGATGGTCAAAATATTTTACGAACGTTGGAAGGCAATAATAAGCTCTAGCATAGGCTTTGGCTTGAACCTCATCACTATTTTTCTTTTTCTCCATTGTCTTCAAATCTTCGATCGCCCCGAGGAGGGATTCTTGGAAAGCTTCTAGGCTTTCAAGTTCCAACGGGCGATGGAAGGCATCGGGACCTTTGATGTCTCCGAAAGGATTCGCGTCTTCGCCACTATCGTCTACTTCTTCGTCTTCTTCGTCCTCCTCTTCGTTTTTCTTAAAGCACGCGGAAGCAAGCGACCATTGATAGAAGGAAGAGAGGTTCCAGGAAGGGGACGCTTCTTCTCCTGGATGATCAAGCTCGAAAACAACGCGGCTCGCTAAATCGAGGTCGCTTGGCAAGGCACCAAGCGAAGAAGAAAAGCCTTCAAGGAGTTTGATCAAGATGGTTTTGACCGCGAGGTCGTTATCCGCTCGTTTTTGGTTTTGGAAATCCTTTAAAACATCCAAGTACACGGCGTAGGCTTCCTTGCTCACGACCTCTTTGGAAACATTAACCGAGACGGAAGGGTAATCTTTTAATGAATCAAGATATGCTTGCAAATCTTCGTCCGATAGAACGTTTTGTTCAACTTTTTGCTTTAAATAGTCAACATCAAGCAAGGAAACGTTCGGACAGGATTCCAGCATTTCATAAGGTGATCCCGCCAATTTATAGAAGGGGTCTCCGACGATAATCAAAGCATTCTCCGCACGGGTCAAAGCGACATAGAACAAACGAACGTGTTCATCGATTTCCGCCTGTTTCGAGGTTTCGTTTAGGATCATCTGCCCCGCGATTCCATAGACGGGGCTAGGCGTGCTGTCCTCTTGGATGATGTGCTTTGCCAAATCGAAACCCTCGTTCATTTGGAAACCATATTTCTCCAAGAACAGGGTGGTTGGTTTCTCGCTTGAACCGCTTCGGATCCCGGAACAAGAACAAGGCATGTAGACGATCTTTTGTTCCAAACCCTTTGAGGCGTGGATGCTCATCAGGGTGACCGCATCCTCGCTTTGGATGTTCATCTCGGACTTCAAATCAAGCTTGTTCTTGGAGATGCTTCTTAGCATTTCGTAGAACCCGTGGACGGATTCCCCGACAGCGTCGATGCTGCAGGCGGCCAAATACATCGACTCGATCTTCGCGGATAGATCTTCGACTTCGCCGACAACGTGCAAACGATCCAACAAGCCAAACTCGATCAATAGATCCATGAAAAGCGTTTTAAACGAAGAGGCCTCGTGCGTTTCCGAGAAAGCTTTGACCCTCTCCCATTCTTCAACCCCTTGGAATCTTTCCTCGGGGGTGTTTCCTTTTCTAGCGAAGATTTTTGCGATCTCCTCATCGGTTTTCGAAAGGACATAGCTGCGTAAAAAAGAGGCGAAAAGGTGAGGGGCATCGAGTTCCTTCTCACCTAAGAAGTAGGAAACAAGACCCAAAAGGGATTGGAGGAGCAAAATTGCCCCCACTTCTTTTAGATCCTCGGTCATCACATTGTTTAATCGAATCCCAAGTTGGTTGAAGAACTTTTGGTAGGCGCCAAAGCTCTTTTTCTTCTCCATCAAGATCACGAAATCCGAATAACGGCAGGGCCTCACGTGAGGGTTAGAAGAACGATCGTAAACTAGATAACCGCTTTCGACTTTTTCTTTTATGTCCGCGGCGATCGCCCTTGCCTCGTATTCGCTCTGTTTGAATAACGGGCTAAGCGGGGCGCTAGGCGCGATACGTTCGACCCCAAAATGGGAATAAGGTTCGGAATAGAGATTCACCTTTTGGTCGTATTCAAGGCGCTCTAAAGGAGACGAATAATCAATGCCCCCATGTTGAAGGGTCATGTAATAAGTAAAGATATAGTTAAGATCCGAAAGAAGCCCCGGTCCTGAACGATAGTTCTTGTTCATGGGAATGACTTCGTGTCCCGGCCCCTTCAAATAGGCTTCTTGACGAGCGCGAAACAAGGCAACATTCGAGTTGCGGAAGGCATAGATCGACTGTTTGGCATCACCTACGCAAAAGAGGTGGGCGCGCCGTCCAAAGTGGTTCACCTTCAATAGACTTTCAAGGAAAACTTCCTGGGCATCATTCGTATCCTGGTATTCATCGACCATGATGTAGCGGAAACGGCAGCGGATCTCCTCGGCAATATCCGCGTATTTCGGCAAAGTCAAAAGCTCAAGCGCCATCGCCGAAATGTCCGAGAAATCATAGGCGTTCATCTCGCGGCGGACTTCATCCATCTTCTTGGCGAATTCTTTTAAGATCGAAAGGAACAAAACATAAATCGGGCGGTCCTTTTCCTTCTTCGCCTTGGTTTCTTCTAAGCTTGGGAAGGTCAGGAACCGGTTGATCACGCTGTCTTTACGACCATAGGCGTTTTTCATGACTTTCCAAGGCGCGTCCAAAATATCTTTTTCTTCTTTCTCCGTTCCCTTTCGAGACGTCACCCTCGGGAAAAGCCTCCCGTACTTCATCGAGAATTGGTTGGCCGCCTCCACGAAAGAAGCGATATCCGGCGTTTGGATCAAGGAAAGAATGCCCTCGTAGGCAGGTTCAGCATATTCGGAATCCTCAAAGGCGAATTGATCGACGTCCTTCTGCCAGAACGCCTGATTCTCAAGGCATTCGAGTTCTCCGCCTCGTTTGGTTTTCTCAACGTAAGCCGCCTTCCAAAGAATCGAGATGAGTTCACTCTTTATAGAAGTAACGTAATCTTCATAAGCCCGCTCGATAAAAGCATCGCTTAAGAAGCGCTCCTCATAATGCTCAAGCAAGTCCTTCTGCTTGGCCGGGGTCAACTTCCTTAATCGGTCATAGGCATTAAGAATTTCTTTGCGCAAGGCATCATCCGTTTTCCATGAAAAACGACGGATTAACCGCGCAAGATCCTCACGAACGCTCTCGTTTTGATAGAAAGAGGTTAAGACAACATCCAAGGTTTCTTTGGCCTTGACCGCCAAAACCGTGGGGTTTGCAACCGCGATGGATGAAGGCAGGCCAAGGGCATCGCTATAGGAAGAAACCAAATATTGATTGAAAGAGTCAAAGGTTTGAACGTGCGCAGAAACCATCTCGGAAGCGAGCTCGGCTTTCTCTTCTCCCTCGGAGGCAAAGCGCGCGATGATGCGCGTCTTCATCTCGTATGCCGCGTTGTTCGTGAACGTCAAAACAAGAAGCTCGCTTGGCTTCAAACCGATGTTCGGGTCGGAGATGATGCGGTAGACACGTTCCGAAAGGGTCTTTGTCTTGCCAGATCCCGCCCCGGCGGTAATGAGGATGTCTTCGTCGATCCCGGCTTCAATCGCCCTTGCTTGTTCCGTGTTGAACCCCATCTTCCTCCCCTCCTTTCTTCATCTTCGTGTAAGCGTAATGTTGACGTGCATCTTTGATGCCTTTGCTATAACAGACATCGCGATACTCGCAATTATTGCAAGCGATGTCTCTGGAGCTTGCGGCCTTCCTTCTTGGCGAAGAAGAAGGAGCGATCGGATATTGCCCGTTCTCTATCGCGTGAATTACTTCTAAGCATACTTGCCAGGCAGTTTCTTCAAGGCTCTTTAACGACCAATCCAGTTCCGTTTCTCCTTTGCTCGCCTTCTGTTCGGTGCTGCCCATCATAATGGGTGTCTTGAAATAGGTGCTTGTTTTCGCAAGCGCCGGCTTCTTGTTCTTTTCCGTCAACTTAGTTCGATCCAAAACCGCCCAGGCGTCGATTAACTCTTTCCCAACGCCCGAGAAGCAAGCCTGGTTCATATAGTTGTTAAGGCAATAATAGCCTTCTTTCGCGCAAGCGCTCTTAAGGGAAGTGAAGTCGATTTGTTGAATGCCAAAGCCCGCGAAACCGCAATCTTTTGCAATATCAGGATTCATCTTCTCCAAAACGTAATGGTACATTGGGAGTTGGAGGGAAGATCCGTAGATCACTTCGTCCGGGTCAAACTTGGTCGCGCCCGTCTTATAATCTCCAATGTAATAGAAAGAGCGCTCATCGTCTCCAACAAGAATCAACTTATCGATGCTTCCTTTGAAATGATATTTCCTATCGCCGTCTTCTAAATCGGTTTCTAACGAATATTCTGCCCAAGAGGAGCGATAACTCATCTCCTGTTTCATGGCTCTTGCATGAGCCAGGACGACCTTTAACACCTCGTGGTAAACCAAGAAATAGGTTTCTTCTTGGGGAGAGATTTCCATTCCCTCTTTTTCCATCTCCTTACGATAGGCTTCCTTTCCTTCTTCGAAGGCGGTTTCAAAGTCGTAATCCGGATCGTAGATTCTCTCCATTACCTTATGGAACATCGTCCCAAGCCACTTGTAATGAGAATCGGAATCCTTTGAGGGGATCAATTTCTCCATATAAAAGGAATAAGGGCACTTCGTATACTTCTCGATCCTGGAGATCGACCAAGAATCGAATTTCGGGCGATGCGTCTCCGAGATCCCCTTGAACGAAGGATCGTAAGAACGATATTCGCCCAAAGGAGAACGGATAAAGGCCTTGTCACAGGCATTCGCCGAAGCAAAATTCGCCCCTTCCGTGGTGAAAACACCTTCTTCGTTGATCTCCGCGCGATAGGTTGCCTTCTGCCAAAGGGGGTTCGCCTTGGAGAACTCTTCTACGAATTGAGAAGGATAGATCTTATCGCTTTGATGCTCGCGAACAAGGCTTAAGAAAGCGATCTTTGAATAACGGAGGTAGTTCCGTTTCTTCCTTCCGTCTAGAAGCGTCAAAACGTAGCTTGGATTCACCCCGATTTTCGCAAGTTCGGCATCCGAAAGAACGTTGTTGTCCGCGTAGTTTTTATAGAACCTTCCGAAGCAGAAATCCAAAACGTAGATTTCTTCATCCGGGAGGATCGCGAAACGATCGTTGACCAATAAGCCTTCTTCGGTTTCAAAGCCATCCGTAACCCTGCTAGAAAGAACTTCTTCTAGATCGATATAGGCTTTCTCAAAGGGAAGCGAGGCAAGATCGTATTGGTCGATGATCCCTTGAAAGATCGCGCCCGCCCAAGAAGAACGTTCTTCTTCGCTTAAGGACAGGTTTTTCTCTTGGAAGATTTTTGAAAGCAAGGCCGCGATCTCGCCATCCGCACGCAAGGGACGTTGCACATGAAGGAAAAGAGGCAAGCCGAGCAAAGAGGAAACAAACCTTAAATGGAATTCGTCCTTCGCTCCATCGACATGAAGGCAGATGTTGTTTTTCTTCTCCGGGTGATCGAGCACTTCTTTTCGAAGGAGTGAAAACACGGAAATAAATTGCTCTTCTTTGTTCCGGTAGGAAGCAATCGGAAGGCATGATTTTGTTTCGTCCAATTGTTTCTCAATACCTAGATCTTCAAAACTTAAATCAACGCAGGAGTAACCAAAACGCTTGCAAAGTCCGTGCAATTCGCAATCTTCTTGCAATTCAAAAAAAACGAGATTGCACCGTTTTAGTTCGATTTGCGCATAGGGATCAATCGTCGTGAAAGGCGAAACAATCTCCCAATATTCTTTGATCTTTAGGTGATCCGCATCATGGGCAAGGCGAAGGATCTTAAGCCACTTCTTCGCTCGATCATAATCAAGACCCGTTTTCAATAAAGCAGGAATTGGATCTTCCGTATAACGGAACGAAGCCAAATCCAAGAATTCTTTCGGCGTGACGATCTTGAGGTTCCACTCCGGATGCGCCTCTTTTTGGCGAAGCAAAATCGGGTGATATTCGCGTTCCGCGACTAGGATAACCCTTTGCTTTAAATCCAATTTCCCCGCGCTTGTCATATACGAAAATTATACCGCCAAGAGGGGTGCTTATGAAGATAAAACAAAAGGGAGGGCGAGCCTCCCAAAGCGTTATTGTTCTTAGTTCGAATGCAAGCCATAAGCGGCGAAAACCGCGGACAACGGCTCATCTTTGTCGATGCGCTCGATGCACTCGGCAAGAAGGTTCGCAAGGCTCACAACTTTCACCGTGGATAGTTTCTTGAAACGTTCGTCCAAGGGGATCGAATCGGTGACAATGATTTCATCGAAGGGGCCATGTTCGAGCAACGAGAAGCAAGGATCGGAGAAGACGGGGTGCACCGCCGCCATCATGACGGACACGGCGCCGGCATCCAACAAAGCGTTCGCTCCGATGACCGCCGATTTACCCGTGTCGATGATGTCATCGACCATGATGCACTTCTTTCCGCGGACTTCGCCGATGATGTTCATAGCCTCGGGTTCGAGATTGTTCCCGCGACGCTTATCGATGATCGCCAAAGGAACGTTGATGATCTCCGCGAGTTTTCTTGCGCGATTCACACCACCATGATCTGGCGAAACAACAACCACATCCTTGTAATCTTTAATATCATCTTGAATGGCTTTGGCCAAAAGGGGAACCGCGGTCAAATCGTCCGCCAAGCAAGAGAAAAAACCTTGGATCTGGGCGGCGTGCAAGTTGACCGTGACGATACGATCTAACCCCGCGGTCGCAAGCAAATGGGCGACAAGGGCCGAGGTGATCGGCTGGCGCGGTTTCGACTTGCGATCTTGTCTAGCGTAGCCGAAATAGGGACAAACCAAATTGATTTCTTTGGCAGAAGAACGACGAAGCGCGTCGATGAAGATCAAAGCCTCCATCAAGTTCTCGTTCACGGGCGGGCAGGTCGATTGAAGAATAAAAACCTTCTTCCCGCGGACCGTGTCGATCGGCTCGACGATGATTTCTCCGGACGGAAAACGGTGAAGGTGTCTTTCTCCTAAACGGACGCCAAGAATTTTGGCGATGGACGAAGCTAATTCTTCGTTCGCGGACAAGGAGAAGAGCACGGCGTTGTCACTAAGCATGAATCCAACCTCCTATATGAGATTCCGATGCGGGTTTATTATGCCATGGTTTCCCAAGGCAAAGAAGATAAGAAAAGCAGCCCGCTTGGGGCTGCTATTGCGTTAACGGAAGCGAATTACCACTTCTTGCGACGGGCCATCTTGGACTTCATCGCACGGGCCAAACACGGCTTGAGGTAAGCTTCGCGCTTGCGGCATTCAAGAAGGATGCCCGACTTGTTGACGCCACGTTTGAAGCGTCTCATCGCGTCATCGAGGGTTTCACCTTCGCGAACCACAACTTTGATCGACATTCTGCACTCACCACCTTTCCGCTTTGATTGCTTTTGGAAGATACTCTTTTTTAAAGAGGCTGTCTATCTTTTTTTAATGGAAATCCCAAAAAGTTCCACAGGAATCAATAGCCGTACTTCTTCTTCCCCCATATATAGAAGAAGACCGTAAGAGCAGAGGAACCAATCTCGGCAAAGGCCCCAGAGGCCCAAATGCCATCGACCGATAAGATCAAAGGCATCAAGAAAACGCAAGCAAGTTCACAGACAAACGTTCGGAACAAAGAAATCACCCCGGAAACCATGCCGTTATTCAAGGCGGTGAAAAAGGAGGATCCAAAGATCGAGAAGCCACAGGTGAGAAACACAAAAGAATGAATCCTGGTCGCGTGGCCTGCTAAGGCAGCAACGTTCTTGTTATCACCAGCAAAAGCCGCAGAAAGAACGGGGCCGAGGAATTCGCCAAACGCGAACATATCCACGCCTAGAACCGCGACAACACATAGCGATCGAACCAAAATATGGTGCAATTCCTTCTTATTTTGTGCGCCAAAGTTATAGGAAACGAAGGGGGCGACGCCCATTGAATACCCAATGAACACCGCGATAAAGACGTAGACAAAGTATTGAATCACCCCATAAGCGGAAACGCCATCTTGTCCAACGTAACGGAGCAATTGGGCGTTGTAGCACATCGCCAAAACGGAACCGCTAATGTTCGAAACGAGCTCGCTGATCCCGTTGCCCGCTGCCTTCGCTAGGTCTTTCCCGTCGAAAACGGGCTTCACCCAACGGATCGGCGTTTTCTTGCTGAAGAGGAAATAAAGGATTGGGGCAGCCCCGCCGATGAAATAGCCGATAACCGTCGCAACCGCAGCACCTTCGATGCCCCAACCGAACACACCCATGAACAAAGCATCCAAAGCGATGTTTGAAATTCCCGCTCCCACGATGAAGGCAAAGCCAACATAAGGTTTCTCTGCGACCGTAAAGAAGGATTGGAAAAGGAATTGAAGCATGAGCAAGGGGACGCCAATGGAGAGGATTTTCCCGTAAATCGTCCCTGCCCGAACCATCTCTTCCGTCGAATCAGAGGTCAATTGGGCCATCGCCTGGGTGAAAAGCCCAGATGTAAAGAAACCAAGGATCCCGAGACCAACACCAAGAATCAGCGTCGCAATGATCATGAAGGAGAAGGTTTGATCGGCCTTCTCTTTCTTTCCTTCCCCGAGGTATTTGCCAATAAGGGCGCTGCCACCCGTTCCAAACATTAAACCAAAGGAAGAAAGGATCGCGATATAGGGCCAAACGAGGTTATTGCCCGCAAAAGCATCCAGCCCCACCCATTGGGAGATGAAAACGCCGTCCACCACGGAATAGAGCGAGGAAAAAACCATCATGCAGATGGGTGCAATCGTTACGAGAAAAATCTTTTTTCCGGTTAAATGTTCGCTTAAGGCAACGTGCATCGATGGTCTCCTTTCTTAAGAAAAAGCCCTTGCCGGGCTCGAAGGGGTATTTTACGGGACCTAAAGATAAAGTCAACGAAGGCAAGACTCAAAAAATCCTTGGAGGAAGGCGGTATCAGGTTATAATAAACCGCTTTTCGGAGGAACATTTATGATCCCTGACTTCGTCGCGATTCAAAAGCTCGCACTTATCCCAGATGTACCAATGACCGAGTGGTGGTCATGGCTCATCTGCGTGGCTTGCCTAGCCGTTGGGGTTATCCTCCTTTGGAAATGTTCCGACGTCTTCGTCGATGGCGCTGCCTCCATCGCAAAGAAGCTCAAAGTTTCTACGATGATCATCGGTTTGACGGTCGTAGCTTTTGGAACTTCGTGCCCTGAACTCGCCGTTTCGGTCTCTGACTCCATCGCCTGTTTGATTGACGGAGGGAACGCGAATGTCGCGATCGGCAATGTCGTCGGTTCCAATATCTGCAACATCCTAATCGTCCTTGGCGTCTCCGCAGTATTCACCCCGATCGTCGTAAAGAAAAACGTATTGAAACGGGATTTGCCCGTCATGTTAGGGGCAACCGCCCTGTGCATCCTTTTCGTGCTCGTTTGGAGCAATATTGAAGGCTCCTATGAGATTCTTCGCCCCGAAGGAATCGTCCTTGTCGTCGGTATCTTCGGTTACGTCGCCTATCTCGTTGTCACGGCAAAAAAGCAACAAAAACTCGGGATTCAAATGGATGAGGGCGAGACCGAAATCAAAGAAATGTCGACAGCGAAATCCATTCTTTGCGCCGTTCTTGGATTGATTGGCGTCATTATCGGCGGAGAAGCCGTTGTCTATGGTGCAAAAAACATCGCGATCGGAATCGGCGATGTGGCGAACCTTAATCACGACTTGGTGGAATCGCTTGTCGGTTTGACCATCGTTGCGATCGGAACCTCGCTTCCCGAGTTGATTGTTTCCTGCCGCGCCGCGATGCACGGACAAAATGACATGGCGCTCGGAAACGTCATCGGTTCCAACATCTTCAACATCCTCTTTGTCTTGGGCCTTTCCTCCACAGTCAACCCCTTGGTCGTCGGCCAACAAATCTGGGTTGACCTCGTCGTCATGGGCGGAACGGCTTTGCTTCTTTTCGGTCTATCCTTCACAGGGAAGATCCGGAAAAGTTTTGGTTGGCTTTTCATTGCTTGCTACGCCGGTTACTTAACCTATTTGATCCTTCGCACGGTCTTATAAAGCCGTTTATTTTCTAAGAAGCCATCGGAATTTTGGAACCTGGCTTCTTTCTTCATATAAATAAATCGGTAATTTTTTCTTTAATTGTTTCGATGCCATCATTGCTTTTTCACCGAATGGTATGGAGGCGCGTTAACCTTTGCTTGCGCCCGCTTTTGCGCGTGTGTATAATCCCTGTGCCTCAATGAAATGGCTTTATTGAAAGGAAATGAAAGAAATGAAGAATTTCAAATCGTTGCTCCTCGTCGTTGCTGCGGCAAGTCTTCTGACTGCTTGCGGTGATCAACCGGGCAACTCCACTGAAGAGTCCCTCGGTCCGGGCGACTCCACTGAAGAGTCCCTCGTTCCGGGCGCTTCCGTCATGGGCGGCGTTGTCATCGACTACACCTCTGATGCCAACTTGCTCACCGCTTCCGTTTTCGGAGATTACAGCGGCGCGTTCATCTACACCCCGCTCGAAAACACCAAGGTCCAAATCGTTCCGACCTTCTCCGGCAAGAACACCTTGGACTACGCCGAAATCAACGGCACCCGCTATGAAGCGAAGATCGGCACCGCTGACACCAAAGTCAGGACCTACATGGGCGAACTCAGCCTCGAAGGCATCCCCTACATCGAATACACGATGACGAGCGCTGTCCCCAACGTTAAGTTGCACTCCAAAGCGACCGATGGCAAGACCCACAAAGTCACGGTTGCCATCGACGACAAGACCGTCGACATCGACAAATTGGACACCGAAGCTAACGAATGGACCAAAATCACTGGTTCCAAACTTGATTCCTACTTCGGCAAAGAAGGCACCCACACTGTTGACATCCTCGAAGGTGCGATGGGCGGCTTCTTGATCCAAGGCGCTGACCTCGAAAACTACCACAAAGGCTACTTCGGCTATGCCGCTTCTTCGAAAGAGACCACCGTTGCCTGGAACACCCTCGAAGCTTCCATCAACAACACCATGAAGACCGCTTCGATCTTCAAGATGCCGGCTAAGGACGTCACGATCAACGTCTCCATGTCCAACGCCGTCAAAGTTGGAAAGGCTTACGCCCTTGTTCACGGCGCTGGCTACGTCGGCAAAGCCACCGCTTCCTACACCGTGGATTATCACGGCAACAAAGCCCTTGCCGCGGTCACGCTCCACGAGTACTGCCTCCCGAGCTACATCACCGTTGCTGACACCACCGGCATGGCCGAATCCGACTATGTCACTGGCACCGTCACCGATCACGGCAATGACGTTCAAAAGACTTTCTACAAAACGATGACCTACGGCGAGACGACCCTCACCGCGAGCATTGCCGACAAGAAAGTCACCTACACCGATGCCGAGGGCGCCAACCCCTTCTTGACCGAAGAAGGCTGCGAAGCCTGGGCCACCGCTGTCGAAAACAACGCTGTCACCGTTAAGCTTGCTGGTGGCGACATCAAAGTCGGCCACGCTGAATTCAGCAAAGACGAAAACGGCTACGGCGGCACCAAATTCGACTGGGAGATGAACCGCGACGCGACCGTTGCCATGGCCATGGACTACGACATCGACGTTGCCCTTGCCGCGACCAAGGAAGGCTCTTCCGATGGCAAGCACTGGGTTGTCGACGGCGTCGAAACTGGCGCGACTTGGACCGACCTCAACACCGTTAAGGAAGGCTCCACCTCCTACCTCCAGCTCATCAAGAACGCGATGGACAAAGCCCTCAACGCCAAGTAATTTCTTCTCTTGATGTCAAAAACCCGCTCCTTCATTGGGGCGGGTTTTCTTATGTTCATTATCAAAATATATAAACGTAGATTTATCGCTCGCGCGAATACCAACGAACCGTCGAAACAACGCGGGCGAGGTATCGGTTCGCAAGCGTTGCCTCAACAAGGAAACCGTTCAACGTCCCCGTCGCAAGCGAGGTTAAAGCCATCAAAGGGAAATAATAGAAGACGCCCCATGAACCTAAATAGAGGACAGCGACGAACATCTGGGCCAGCGCGTGTGCGTATGCGCCTAGAATAGATACGCCGACGGGCGTGAATACCTTTTTCAGGAATCGCGCACCCAAATACATCAAGAAGAAACTTAGCAGGGCGCCAGACAAAGACATCACAAACCCCATTCCCAAGAACGTTCCCGTAAACAACGAAGCAACGACAACACGGGCAAGATCGATCGCCAAAGGAATCCAGAAGCCGAAATAGTAGATGGAAAGAAGAATCACGAGATTCGCCAATCCCAATTTCATGCCAGGCACGCCGAATGGAATGAAACTTTCCGCGATGGAAAGGGTCAAGGCGATCGCGAGGAGCAAAGCGACCATCGTGAGTTTTCGAATGGTGTTTGAACGATCCATAGGTCACATGATGATGACGTCGTCATCGCCCCCCTGAATGTCGATATAAATCCCGTTATGCGCGCAGACGATGGGACGGTTCGGCGTCGTGACTTTCCCGACATGGACGCATTCTTGGCCAGGGCAACCAGAATGCACCACTTCAATCGCGTTATGGTCGATTCCAATGGTCAACGTGGTTTTCGCGCCTTGGATTTCAATCTCTTCGTAAGAAATGATTTTGCTTAAATCGAAGGGGTTGCGGTTCTTTCCTTGCGCGTCAGGGATTTCCATCGGCTTCCCTTCATAAAGAACGGTCGCGACGAGGCTCGAAGAAGAAGACGTGTTTTGTTGATGAATTTGGACGCCTAAGCCTATGCCTGTCCCGATCGCGAGGATACCCAAAAGAAGGAAATCGAAAAGATGGGTAAGGAAGAAATTCTTCTTGCCCCTCTTTTGTGTCGTTTCCTGCTTTCGTTCTTCCATCTTTCGTTATGATTCCAATGGGATTTGCGCGTCTTTTAACCCTTGGCTTTGTTCCACGAGCTTAGCCTTATCGTAGACGGTATTCCGGAACACGGCGTATTCAAAGCCATAAGCTTGTGCCCATTTGCGGGTTGTTTCCAAATCCGCGAGCATGACCGAGGTCGACATCGCGTCGAGAAGCGCGGAGTCGTCGCCCACGAGGAAGGCCATCGAATATGTGGTTTCTGGCATTCCCGTCTTCGGGTTCAAGATGTGGGAATAGGTAACCCGTTTCGCCGTATCGGGCGCCACGACATCGACCTTTTGTTCGTAGATTGCAGAAGTTGAGCAGTCAACTTCTTTTAATGCATAAGATATTTCCTTCTCGACAAGCGTATAAAGCAACGACACGGTGAAATTTTCATTGCTTTGAGGTTTTCCTAAAGCCAACGAGCTTTGGCCGCCGTTGATCAAATAACGGTCGCCGCCACGAGACTTGATCAGTTCTTTCGTTTTGTTGACCGCAAAGCCTTTAACAAGGCCCCCTAGGTCAAGCGCGCCTTCGCCGTTGCGCTTCACCGCATGGCGTTCTGCGTTAAATTCCAACGAGGATGCATTCATCCTTTGAAGCATCGCCGGAACTTCTTCCTTTGCTTCCTCAATCTCCTCGTAGGTCGGATCTTTGATATCGAACTCGCCCAACCCAAAAAGCGTTTCCTTCCAATGCATGGTGAGCTCTCCGATAAACGGATTGAAGTATCCTTCCGTCTTTTCTTGAAGCTCGACGGCAAGCTCCAGAACCTCATAAAGGGTTGGGTCAACTTCGACCCAATCCGAAGAAGTGTTGACCGTATAGAGGGTCGTCATGCCGTCCTTAGGCTCCGTGTAAGGATCCGTGAGATCGTTGATCTTCGTCGCAAGATCAACGATATCCGATCCATAATCCCCGCGGGTCGATTCAAACCACCAGCTAAAAAAAGAATGGAACAAGGTGTGCGTCGCATAGCCCTTGTAGATCGTTCCTTGCGCGCAAGAAGCGAGAAGCCCTAAGAAGGGCGCAAATAAGAAAATAGCGTGTTTTTTCATCGTTGCCTATTATATGCGAAATGGGTGGGTTCGCCACCCGCAAAAGAAAACCGCCCTAAGGGCGGCTTCCATTAGAGTTTTACGTCGACGGTCGTTCCATCGGGACCCGGGGTGGATTTCAGGTACTCGATGATCGGATCGTAGTTCTTGTCCTTCTTCCCGGTCTTGCAGGCGGTGACGTTCTTGACTTCGCCGGAGACCAAGGCTTCGGCCAAATCATGGCAGCCCGCTTTGCCGCAGGCGCCGCAGTTATAGCCAGGGAGCAATTCCGTGACCTTTTCAACGCGCGGATCTTCTTCGACGTGGAAGATCTTGGAGAAAAGAACCAACAAGGCAGCAAAGGCAACGCCAAGCACCAAGAGCAAGAGGATCGCCCAAACCATGTTGAGGCTCGTCGGATCGAAGGAGGATGGCGTTTCTTCGGCGGCTTCCGCTAAGAATAACAACATATTTATTCCTTTCTTTCGGAAGAGGAACCTTCAGATTGTTCTTCCAAAGGTTTCTCTTCTTCTTTTGTTTTTTCCAAGGCCTGTTCTTTGAAATGATAGAACTGGCAGCTTGCTTGATCGCATTGATCGCAATTCGGGCCATAGGTCTTCTCGCATCCTGCGGGTGCTGGCGTTTTCACGTAGAGCACGAAGGAAACGAAGAAGAGGATGAGCAGGCCCGCGATCAAGAGGACCGCGATCAAGACATAAGCCCACTCCGGCATGGAATTACATCAACCCCCAGGATCCGAGGTCGATCATACCACCGAGCGAACCGAAGATGAGCGCCATAAGCCCCGCGACGATAAGAGCGATAGGAACGCCCTTGAACGGCTTGGGGATGGAGCTGCCTTCGAGACGGACGCGGACGCAAGCGAAGAGGACGATGATGAGCAAGAAGCCAAGCGAGGTGCCAATAGCATTGGCCATCGCGTAGCCGAAGTCATAACCGACGTTGCCAGAGCACACGCCCAAAACGGCGCAGTTCGTGGTGATAAGCGGCAAATAGATGCCAAGCGCTTTGTAAAGCGACGGCGATTTCTTTTTGATGACGAAGCCAACCATCTGGACCAAGGAGGCGATGACGAGGATGAAGACGATGGTCTCCATGTATTGCATGCCCGCCGGGACGAGGATGAATTGGTAGATCGGCCAGCAAACCAAGGCCGCCATGATGGTGACGAAGGCGACGGCAACGCCCATGCCCGCCGCGGATTTGACCTTGTTGGACACGCCAACGAAGGAGCAAATGCCGAAATAACGCGCAAGGATGACGTTGTTGATGACGGCGAAGTTAATGATCGCCAAGAAGAAAGCAACAATGTACGGCATGTTTATTTATCTCCTTTCGGGGCGGTGGCGGACGCGGCTCGTGCCGCGCGGGCCTTCGCACGCTCCTTGGCAAGCTTCGCGTTGTTGACCGCAGCGATGATCGCCAAGATCACAGCAATGACGAGGAAGCCGCCAGCCGGAGAGGCAAGAAGAGGAATGGCAAGCGAGAAGTCCGTGCCTTCGAACCCGCCCAAGACGGGAATCGTGGTCGAGGGAACGAAAGTAAAGACTTGACCAAAGGAGAGCGTTCCTTTGCCGAAGACTTCACGGATCAAGCCGACCGCGATGATGGCCCAGCCATAGCCCAAACCGTTGCCGAGGGAGTCAAGCATCGTGTCGACGACACCGTTCTTCGAGGAGAAGGCTTCCGCACGCCCGAGGACAATGCAGTTAACGACGATCAACGAGATGAAGACGCCCAAAGAGGAATAGAGTTCCGGCAAGAAGGTTTCGGTCAAGATCTTCACCACCGTGACGAAGGTCGCGATGATGACGATGTAAGCCGGGGTGCGCACTTCGTCAGGAATGACCTTGCGAAGGGCGGAGATGATCAGCGTCGAGAAGAACAAGACGAAGATGAAGAGGAGCGCCATGCCGATGGCGTTCTCAACGGAGGTGGTAACAGCAAGCGCAGGGCACATGCCGAGAACCATCATGAAGAGGGGGTTCGCCTTAAGAAGCGGATCGGTGAAGATCGCCAGGCGATTGGATTTTGTTTTCTGTTCGTTAGCCATTGTCTTTACTCCTTCGGCGTGGCGGAATCCGCGCGCATAGCAATCAAGAGCTCGCGAACGGCTTTCGCGGAATAGGTGGATCCGCCCGTGACGTCATTGAGGGAATCGAGATCTTTCGATCCATCCACGATGCCGGGGACGTAACCATCGACCCAGTTGTCGAAACCGCTGACTTTCTTGACGGCGATACCTTTCACAGCGTTCGAAGCATCGAAGCCCGCGATGATCGTCGTGGACATGCTTTCGCCTTCGCCGCCGACATCGAATTGCGAAGCCGCAGATCCTCTATAGGCCTTCACGGTTTCGCCGCCGGTCAAGGCGATGGTGTAACGCTCGTCGATGCTATACGTGCCAGTAACGGTTTCAAGACTGCCGCTCTTTGCTTCAAAATCCTCGTCTTTGACGTAGGAATCAAAGGCTTGGCCGTAGATGTTTTGGAAATCAAGCACGACATTTGCGGCTTTTTCGGCGATAACGGTCTTTGCGTAATCATCGCGCATCGCGACCATCATCGCACGGACCACTTTGGCGGAAACGGTAGCGCCGCAGTTCACGGCCTTGCTATCGTCGATGTCGTTCGAGCCATCGACAACGCCAGGGAGGTAGTTCTCCTGCCATTGCGAATAGGAGAAGTCGGAGGAAAGGACGGCGTAGCCCTTAGGCTGGACGGCTTTCTCTTTGCCTTCTTCAACATCGCCTCTGAAGCCGACCATGAGTTCGACGGAGAGCTCCGGTTCATAGGGCGAGACTTTCGTCTTGCCGTCGCCAACGTAGGCTCTCGCGATGGAACCATCTTCCAACGTGACGGCGTAACGCTTGGTGACGTGCCCGGTCCGCCTCACATCCGCGATATCCTTATAGGTGAAGGCAAGCGGTTTGAAGGCTTCTTCCTCTTCATAGGAAACAGCGTCCTCGAAGAAGCTTTGGATCGCCGAGAGGGTTTCGTCTTTCTCGTCGATCGATCCACCCGTCCAATGGGCTAGATAGAGATTGCGTGCGACCTGGAGCCCATCCAAAACGAATTTTTGGGACTTCGTGCCGCCGGTAACAACCGCGGAATCGTCGTTCATCGACACGTTTCCGGCGGCGATTTTGTCCAACAACGCCTTAGCGTTATCGGCATAGCCGGGATCGCCCATGCCGGTTGCAACGGCGCTGAACGGCTGGACGTCTTGGACGGTCGATTCGCTGATATCGCCTTTGAAAGCGACCGTGAAGGTGATGTCGGACTTGACGGCTTTCCCGCAATTCACGGAGTAGGCGTAGCCCGTAAGCTTGCCGCCTTCTTGGATTTGATAAGCTTCTTCGATCGTGACTTTCGTGTTCGATCCGCGATCCGTGTAAGGCTCGAAGCCTTCGACGGCGACGAAACTCGCTTTCGGGTCGAGGGCTTGAATGCTCTTCGGCGCGGCAGCGGGTTGACTTTTTTTGTAGGCTTGCGCCGCCATGTTGAGTCCGCCAAGCAAGAGGGCAGACACGACGCAGATGCCACCGAGAACGAGCGGTGCCTTGATATAAGGATTCATGGCTTTTTTGCTTTGTTCGTTGCTCATGCGACAGCTCCTTCCTTAAAGACCAAGACGAGGATGACAGCGGCCAAGGCGACCACGATCATGACCGGCAAGGTGATGATGTGCCACTTCTTCCAGCGGGAGGAAGTCCATTGCGGGTAATCAAGCACGCAGGCAAGAAGGTTCGCGAAGAGGATGGAGTATCCAACGCCGCCAACGTGCATGAAGAGACGGATGAAGGTGACCATGATGGCCCCGAAGGCGCCATAGATATAGCGGGCAGGAGAACCAGCAGGACCCGTAACTGGGTCGGTCATCATGTAGACGCCGCCGAAGAGGACGCCGCCAGAAAGCAATTGATAGAGGAGGAATTTGCCCGCGTTAACGCCAGATTCCGGCAATTTCACTTGGACGACGATGCCCGCGGCGAGCATCAAGACAACGAAGGTTCCGAAAAAGGAAACAACGACGCGCCAATCGATGGTCTTGGTGACCAAGAGGTAGACTAGGCCAATGAGGATGGCAATCGCGAAAGTTTCGCCAAGCGCACCAGGGGCGCGACCGAGGAAGGAATCAAGAAGATTCACGTTCGCGATTTCGCTGAAGGAACCGCCGAAGAAGTGGGTTCCGCCGGCTTCGACCCAATCGGGGAAGGCGGACTCGCCAACGCCCAATTTGGAACCCCAACCAGCGCGGACGATGACCATGCCAAGGGCCGCCGGATTGAAGATGTTATTGCCAAACCCTCCGAAGACGAGTTTGCCAAGGATCATGCCAAGCAAGGCACCGATGAAGACGATGAAGTAGCCTAGACCGTTGCTGAAGCTAAGGTCGGTTGGCAAGCACATCGCATAGATGATGCCCGTGATGATGGCGCTCAAGATATTTTCGATCTTGAATTCGGATACCTTTTTCTTGGTGATGAGAATAAAGACGAATTCCGAGGCCAAGCAGGTTACGATGCTGATCGGATAGATCTGAAGCGAGGGGATCGGATAGACGACGAAGGACCAGATGAACACAGGGGCCAACGCAATCAAGACGTTGCCAAGCATCCAGCCGAGGCTCTTCCCTTTCTGAAGGTGGGGAGCAGATTCTTTAATAAAGTTCATAGAGATTGCGATCAAAGCTTCGCTAAGATCTTTGCCCTCCTGATGTAATCGGTAACGCGAATGCCCGAGGTGCAGACGTAGGTGCAAAGGCCGCATTCAACGCAGCTCAACGGTTTCAACGCCTTCACGCGGTCGCGATCGTTGCTCTTGACGGCTTCCATAATGAGCACGGGCTCAAGATGGGTCGGGCAAGAGAGGACGCAGGATCCGCAACGAATGCACGGGGATTCTGCAACGGTGTGATCCTTCGTCACGAGGACGTTGGTCACAAGGTCGGAGAACACCACGTCGTCATTCGGAACGGTGGAACCCATCATCGGGCCGCCGACCGACATGCGGAGTCCTTCTTCCGCGGTGTAGCCGCCCACAACGGGAAGCACATCGGTGAACAAGGTGCCGATGCGGACCAAGAAGTCCTTCGGCGCAGCGACGCCATCGCCGTTGATCGTCGCATAGCGTTCGACCATCGGGAGGCGGAGGGCAACGGCGCGGTAGAGGCTCATCGCCGTCGCGACGTTGAGGTTTAAGACGCCGTAAGCAAACGGCAATTTGCCCGAAGCAACCTCGATATTCAGCGCGGTTTTGATTTCAGCGACTTCCCATCCCTGCGGATAGAAGTTCTTCATCAAGGCAACCGTGACGCCGGAATCCTTGTAGTCCGCAGCAAGCACTTCGTTCAAATGATCCACGATGTCTTGGTGGATGCCCTTGACGCAGATGCGCACGTCCTTGCAGTCATAGATCTTCTGTAAGATCAAGGCGCCTTCGATGATTTCTTTGGCGTGGTTGAGCATCAACGTTTGGTCGCTGTTCAAGTACGGCTCGCATTCGACGCCGTTGAGGAGGATGTGATCGACCTTCTCGCTCGACTTCAACTTGATGATGGTCGGGAAGCCAGAGCCTCCAAGGCCGGTGAGGCCGAAGTCGTTGACGATGTTGAACACGTCTTCTTTGGTCAGGGCCGCGATCTCTTCTGCGGTGCGCGGCTTGGCTTCAGGATCCAATTCGTCCTTGAAGTCGTTTTGAACTTTCAGGAAGTTCGCGGGTTTTCCCGAGCTGGACGTGTGCTTTTCGATGCCGAGCACCTGTCCGCTGACCGTCGAGAAAATCGGTAGATCGAAGGACGAGCCATGTCTTACGCCAATTTTTTGGCAGAAGTAAACGTGGTCGCCCTCCTTGACAAAAAGCTCCACTTTCGGAGCGCGAGGCAACTCAAGCGTCAGGTAAACAAACGCTGGCGCGTCGAGAGTCACCGTCTCGCGGCTCGATAGAAGATGAGGCACTTTGTCAATGGTTTTGATTTTTGCAATCATGTGATAACCTCTTTCTAACAAAAGAAATATAATTTCTTTACCTATAGGAAGCAAGAAGAAAAGGCGTGAACGGGCTTTTCTTGCTTAAAAAGCAAAAGAAAAACGAAGGGAATTCCTGCTCGGGCGTTCCCTTCGTTTGACGTTGTTTATTCCGCGTCGGGTTTTTTCTCTTCCGGTTTCTCTTCGGAAGCAGGTTCGGCGGGCTTGTCGACCACTTCCGCTTCCTTGACTTCCGGCTTGTCCTCGGGGAGGTAGCCGTTGGTGCAGAGGAAGTCGATTTCTTCGGCGGTGATCGTTTCCTGCGCCAGCAAGCGCTCGGCGACAAGAATCACTTGATCCTTGTGATCGAGAAGCACTTTGCGCGCATTTTCGTGAGCGGTTTCGACGATAGCGCGAACTTCTTTGTCGATTTCATACGCGATTTGCGTCGAGAAATTCTTTTGGGTGTTCGCGTAGTCGCGGCCAAGGAAGACCGAGCCCGTATCGCGTTCGTATTGGATTGGGCCAAGGTCAGACATCCCGAATTCCGTGACCATTAAACGGGCCAAATGGGTCGCTTGCTCAATGTCGTTCGAGGCACCCGTGGAGACGTCTTGAAAGAAGATTTCTTCCGAAGTGCGCCCGCCGAGAAGGCCCGTGATGCGAGCGATCAACTCCTGTTTTGTCATCAAGAAGCGGTCGTCTTCCGGCGTCATCAAGACGTGGCCGCCCGTGTTGCCACGAGGAACGATGGTGATCTTTTGGACCTTGTCGCTGTGCGGGAGATTGATGCCGATGATCGCATGGCCCGCTTCGTGGTAGGCAACGCGCTTGCGCTCATCTTCCGACATGCCGCGGCTCGATTTCGCCGGTCCAGAGATGCGGCGGTCGATGGCTTCGTCGATGTCTTTCAGGGTGATCTTCTCTTCGTTATTACGAACCGCGAGGATCGCAGCATCGTTCAAGACGCTATCGATATCCGCGCCAGAGAAGCCGACGGTTCTCTTGGCGAGAGCCTCGAAATCAACGGAAGGATCGATGTTTTTGTTACGGGCGTGAACTTTGAAGATCGCTTCGCGTCCGGCTTTATCCGGAAGGGAAACGGTGATCGTGCGATCGAAACGCCCAGCGCGGCGAAGCGCGGGGTCGAGGACGTCGTCGCGGTTCGTCGCCGCCATGACGAGAATACCGGAGTTCGCTTCAAAGCCGTCCATTTCAACGAGCAATTGGTTCAAGGTCTGCTCACGTTCGTCGTTGCCGCCACCGAGGCCTGCGCCACGCTGACGTCCAACGGCGTCGATTTCATCGATGAAAATCAAACAAGGAGCGGTCGCTTTCGCCTGTTTGAAGAGGTCGCGGACACGTCCTGCGCCAACGCCGACGTACATTTCAACGAAATCCGAACCAGAGATGCTATAGAACGGAGCGCCCGCTTCGCCGGCAACCGCTTTCGCAAGCAAGGTTTTACCGGTGCCAGGCGGGCCGATCAACAAGCAGCCTTTCGGGAGACGCGCACCGAGTTTGGTGTACTTCTTTGGGTCTTTGAGGTATTGGACGAGCTCTTGCATCTCGGCCTTTTCTTCTTCGCATCCCGCAACATCCGCGAAGGTGACTTTCGTGTTATCCGCGCGACGCGCCGGGGATTTGTTGAAGGAATTGAGCGGTCCTTGTCCTCCATCCCTCATCGCGCTGTTGAGGCGAGAGAAGAGGAAGAAGACCAAAAGGAGGGTGATCCCGGTGGAGATGATCGTGGGTCCCCAGGCATCCCACCAAGAGACTTGAAAGGCGTCCGCCACGGTGTAACCGTAGGCCGCACGACGGCTTTCGTCCGTTTCGTGAAGCTTGCCTTGATCGACACGCGCCTCGAACAAAGAACGATACGACAAGTGTTTCGCCGTCACGGTCTTGAAGGTCGATCCCGTGGCCATCTCGATGTTGACGTCAAAGGCGTTGTTCCAAACCGTCGATTCGACGCGGACCGTGAAGCCTTTGGAACGGTTGCTGTTATCGAAGTAATAACCATTGACGTTGACCGTCTTCTGGCCTTCGGAAACGCTATAAGAATAGATGATGCCTTTTTCTTGGGTGTAATCGTCCCAGCTCGTGCCCTTTGTCGACACTTCATAGGGACTATCTTGGGTGCCCTCGCCCGAGAGATCTACTTTTAAATAGGTATCAAGATCCGATTGATTCCAGGTTTCGACGTTGTTGAACATGTTGCGCACGATAAGCCACACGAACATGCCGACAACCGCACCGATCAATAGGTAGGGGAGAATGTAAGAGAATATGCTTCTTTTTTTCTTTCCGTCGTTCATGATTTTTCCTTTCTATGATTGGAGTTGGCCCATAGGCCGTAATGAGCACTTTACTAAAGGGATAATATTTGTCAACCGCTTTGATTAAAGCTCTTCGGGCATGTGCAATTTCAGCACGGAAGAGTGATATTCGCGGAAGTTCATCGCGTAGCGAGGAACGTAGACAATCTTCCCGTCTTTGTTCAAGAAAACCGGCCAAAGGTGACGCAATTTCGCGGGCATCTTCCAAACGGAATACGCACGCAAAACATTTTGGAGATAGCCGTGATTTGCAAAGGTATCCGAAGGGATCGCCGTACGGATCGTCAAAGGATAGTCCTCCGCCTTGATTCCGCGGTCTTCCGCCCCTTGGCTGAAATCCAAATCGAAATGCTCGTTGCTGAGTTTTCCAGGCGCTTCAAGAACATAGGTATAGGGCAAGATTTTAAACTGCTTGCCCAAGAACACGACGTCGTACTCCTTGATCAAATAGGTCGACCCCTTAAGTGGGTAGGCGTCGTTGGTTTTTCTTGAGAGGATGAACTCGCGAATCGCCTTGATGTCTTTGGCCTTCAACAAATAAGGTTCAGGCGAGTTCATGCAGAAGTCGGTGAGAACGGCGGCGAATTCATCGCGCGGCAAGGCAATCAGCGCGCGAATATCGAGTTCGTCCCCGTCCTGGACTTTCTTGCGAAGGTCGTTCGTCAGTTGGATCTCGTTGTCCTTTTTCGCCTTCATCTCGTTCAGTAGATTGTCCCTATCTACGGCATTGAGTTTCGAGATCACGTTCTTGCGAAGGTCGCTGCGGATGTGCTCTTCTTCGTATTGCTCGCTGCGTTCGCTATAGGGAACGCGGTGTTCCTTGTCATAGGCAACAAGGTCGTGATGGGTCCATTCAAGCAGCGGACGGATGACGAGCATCCCTCCGACTTCGGCAACGGGGCTCATTCCGTAGAATTTCGCATGTCCCTTCCCCGCTTTTTCGTTCAAATAGACTTCGAGCAAGTCATCCATTTGGTGAGCCAAGAACAAGGCTTCGGCGTCATATTTCGCATAGACCGAGTGAAAGAATTCGTAGCGAGCCTTTCTCGCCCAGTCGCTGAAAACATCGCCTTCATGGTACTTCTTTTCTTCCGGAAGCGTCGCCGTATCGAAATATTCAAACGGCAAACCTTTTTCTTCGCAGTACGACCGCAGGCTTTGGCAATCGAATTCGCAATGGGGCCCGAAACGGTAATTTACGCAGCAAACGATCGGTTTGATCCCTTCCTTTTGCAGCATGTCGAGCAAGGCCATCGAATCGGCGCTAAAGCTAACGGCTACAAGGTAAGCTGCGTTGGCGTTGAATTTGTAATTCAGCATGTTTCCGTCCTTTCGTCCACGCGGTCTTCGAGCACTTCATACATCGAAGAAGCGGTCGCTTTGTTGGCGCAGGGCGAAATCTCAAGCACGCGAACGAGGATCATATGCCGTCCCAAACGCAGTTGCATTTGATCTCCGGGCGCAACGATGCTTGAAGGTTTGGCCACCTTGCCATTGAGGAGGATATAGGAGGCATCGCAGAGCTCTTTGGCGACTTCGCGCCGCTTGATGAGTCGGGACACTTTCAAATATTTATCGATCCTCATGAAGAAAATCATAGCACAATACCTTTAGGCATTGTGTAATGAAGCGTAGGTTTTGTGGACGGCTTTCATCACTTTCAACGCCTTGGTCAACCAATCGCCTTTCTTGGCGACCGAAATCACAAGCGTTTTGCGGAAAAAGCTAACCTTGGTCGTATCGAGATAAGGCACGATCGCTTCAAAGAGCGAAGTCGCGATCCCGTTGACCGCGGTGAAACAATTGGCCATGAGGATATCGAGCCTTCCGGGATAGTCTTTGACGGAATCGAATTCTTCGAAATCCGAAAGCAAATCGAGTTTTTTCTTTTCGGAAAGAAGACGCACTTCCTCCGGGATTTTGCCGTAAATGTCGCGTATCTTTTTGCAAAACCGCACCACATCCGCTTCATTTTTGGCGTCTTCCAACTCTTGATAAAGCGCCAATTTGTCTTCTTCCGAAGCGTATTCCCCGGGGATGTAGGCATCGACATTGAACATTTTCGATTCCTTCGGAGGCAATAAGGGAACGCCGGTCTTGCGTTCTTCGACGGCTTCATTAAGCAACTTCAAATAGAGATCCAAACCAACGGAATCGATGAAGCCCGCTTGTTCGGGCCCAAGCATGTCGCCCGCGCCACGGATCATCAAATCTCGCTGAGCGATCTTGTAACCGGATCCAAGTTCCGTGAATTCTTGAATCGCCTGAAGCCTTTTCTTGGCCTCTTCGTTCATCTCTTTCTTTTCTCGATACGTCAAATAGGCGTAGGCGATGCGGTTCCCACGACCTACACGACCCTTGATTTGATAAAGCTGAGATAACCCAAAGTGGTCCGCGTTTTCTACGATCAACATATTCGCGTTCGGCACATCGATCCCGTTTTCCACGATCGAAGTGCAAACCAAAACATTGACCTCCCCTTCATAGAAACGCTCCATCACTTCTTCGATTTCTTCCTTATCCATCTGTCCATGGACAACCCCAACTTTGGCGCCAGGGATCCTTGAAGCGATCTTATGGGCAATCCCGTAAATCGTCTCGACGCGATTGTAGACATAGTAAACCTGTCCCGAACGGGCAAGCTCGCGCTCAATCAATTCATCGACGACATCTTGTCGGAAAGGCGTGACGTAGGTTTGAATCGGCATGCGGCTAGAAGGCGCGGTGTTGATCTCGGAGATCGCGCGAATGCCAACCAAGGACATCTGAAGGGTTCTTGGAATCGGGGTCGCGGACAAGGTCAAGACATCGACGTCCTTGCTCATCTCCTTGATTCTCTCTTTTTGCTCAACGCCGAAACGCTGCTCTTCATCAATAACCAATAAGCCAAGGTCTTTGAAAGCAAAGTCTTTGGAGAGCAAGCGGTGCGTCCCTATCGCGAGATCGATCTCCCCGCGTTTGATTTTCTCGATGTTTTCGTTTTGCTCTTTGTCCGGAATCAAGCGCGAAAACATTGCGATTCGAATGCCAAACGAAGCAAAACGCTCACTTGCGACTTCAAAATGCTGCCGGCAAAGCAAGGTCGTCGGGCAAAGCAAGGCCACCTGTTTGTTCGCCGATAAAGCTTTGAAGATCGCGCGGAAGGCGACTTCGGTCTTGCCAAAGCCAACGTCGCCGCAAAGGAGGCGGTCCATGATGATCGGGGATTCCATGTCCCTTTTGATGTCCGCGACCGCTTTCGCCTGATCTTGGGTCAAAGGATATTGGAACTCGTCTTCGAAGTTCTTTTGAAGTTCATCATCCATTGGGAAAGAGAAGCCTTCGTTCCTCGCTCTTGATCCATACAAAGCAATGAGGCGATCCGCGAGTTCGTTGATCCTCTCTTTGATCTTGGCTTTCTTCTTGCTCCAATCCTTGCCCGAAATGGAGCTGAGCTTTGGGGCGACGCCCTCTCTTCCGGAATACTTACGGACCAGGCGGAACTGCTCAAGAGGCACATATAGATATTGATGGTCCGCGTATTCCAAATGGAGGTAATCGCGGTGCACCCCTTCGACTTCCAAGGTCTTGATATCAAGGAACTTTCCGATGCCTTTGGTCTCATGGACAACGTAGTCTCCGGGTTTCAATTCTTCATAAGAACGAAGAACCGTAGCTTCTTTAAACCTGCTGACGAAACGCGAAGCCGTCGCACGGGAGCGGAAAAGTTCCGAACTCGAAAGGAAGGCGAGCTTTAAAGAAGGCGCTTCAAACCCTTCCGATATCGCGACGCTCGATACACCCAGACGACCATTAGGCAAAGATAATCCTTCCACTTCTTCGAAATCGATCTTGTTTTCGCTAAGCAAACCAGTGACCGTTTCTTTTTGATGGGGATCCGGTAAACAAAGCAAGACTTTCTCGTTTGCGTAAAGATAGCTTTGGATCGTCAAAGGAAGCGAAGACAAAGACGTCCCTACCGCGTGAATTCGATGGACGGGGAAGCGAAGATCGTCTTCCTTCTCCGAGAAAGGAGAGCCTTTCAAAATGGTGTTGTTTCTCCCAAAGGAATCTACGAAAGCACGGAAGGGACGAAGCCCTGAAAGAGCACGCCCTCCGCTGGCGAGTTCCCCGTAGAATTGGACCGCCTCTTGATCGAGACGATCCGAGGCTTCGCGGAAACCATCTTCATCCGGGACAAAAATCGCCTTTGGCTTAAGGTAATCAAGAACGCTGAAATCGCGCTTTGAAGCGTAGCCAAAGTATTTATAAAGATCCGGACGAAGGTTCGAAGAGGCATAGTCTTCCAATGCTTGCTCAACCTCTCCTTTTAAGCCGTCCGCAAGGTTCGGGGCAAAACTTGCAAACCCTTTGACTTGGCTTTCTAGATCCGCCTTAGCCTTAATTAGGAAAGAGGCGAGGTCGTCGTCAGAAAGCAAAAGGTCGCTCGCCGGGAAAATCGTGACTTCTTGTTTATTTTCTTTCGACTCTTGAGTTTGGATATCGAAGAGACGGATTGATTCGATTTCGTCGTCAAAGAACTCGATGCGAATCGGGTCTAAATAGGAAACGGAATAGATATCGAGGATATCGCCGCGACTCGCAAACTGCAGCGAATGCTCAACCTTATGGACGGCTTCATACCCCATTTTCAACAATTTGGCCCGCAATTTGCGCAAACTTACCTGTTCGCCCACTTCAAACCGAAGAACATAGGAACGGAATAAATCCGGATCCGGAAGGAAGCGCATGAAGGCGCTAGGATGCGTGATGAGGATCTTCGGACGGCTTTCATCAAGAAGGTTGCCTAACGCATAAAGCCTTTGAGACAAAAGCTCGCGGCTCGCGGAAAGGGTCTCCGCCCTCAAGAGTTCATCCGACGGCAAAAAGAGAACGTCCTCCTCTTCAAGGAAGTTCAAGAGGAACTCGTAAAGGCGTTGGGCGCTATATTGGTTGTTCGCCAAAAGGCAATAGGTGTCTGGACATTCCTTGAACAAGGCGGCGAAAAGCAAGCCCGGACCAAGCGCATCATCAACGATAAAACGGCCTTTACCTTCTTTTAAGGAGAGGTAAGCAGGCGTTTCCCGAACCAAGCTCAATAGATCGTCCAAGCAAGGTGCTCCTTTATCGATTGTAGTGGTTCATGGCGTAATCCCAGCCATGGAGCAAGGTGTCGCGCACCGCCAAAGCGGCAAGCGAGCAGGCTTCGTCCGTTTTGACTTTCGATTCCCCGCTAGGGCGGGAGAGGACGTAATCAACCCCTGTATGCGGAGGCTCGCCAATCCCGACACGGATCCTTTTGAATTGATCCGTGCCAAGGCGAGAGATAATGCTCTTCATCCCGTTATGGCTCCCCGCGGAGCCAAAAGGACGAAGGCGGATCTTCCCCTCAGGGATCGCCATATCATCATAGATCACGATCAAATCTTCGGGCGCAATCTTAAAGTAAGCCATCAAAGGCTGAACGCTTTCGCCCGAAAGGTTCATGAACGTTTGGGGTTCTAAAAGAATCACAGGTTCATCGAAGGAAGGATGCTTCACCATGGTGTACTTCCCTTTGAAGCCTTCGCGATCCAAATCCACCTGGCAAAGCTCCGCGAATTTATCAAGGACGATGAAACCCATGTTGTGGCGAGTGCCTTCGTATTCTTTGCCCGGGTTGCCAAGTCCAACGATCAGTTTCACTCTTTACTCTCCGAAGCAAGGCGGTGGAGGACGCTCAACACGCGATCCACGCCATCGTTGTCGTCGTATTCAAGCGGGGTCTCGATCAAGCGGCCAAGCGTTTCGGCGTCCGTCCCAGGATCGTTGCGTTGGATCGCGCCCTTGATGCCAAGGCGGATCATCCAGGTATAGGGGAATTTCAACTTGCTGTAATCAAACGATCCGCGAAGTTGATAGAAACGAAGGTGATAAAGATCCAACAAATTGCTATTGATCAGGTTATCGCGAGACTCCTTGCTAACAACGCCCATGCCAACGGCGTAGATGAGGACATTTTTCTCGCTCATATCATCCCAACGCGCCAAGAATTCATTGACGCCTTGGATGGTCGTTCCGCTAAGCCAGCCGCCATAGACAATCGTGTCGTAATCTTTCAAGGACATCTTCTTGAACTTCCGCTTGTTGAAGGGAAGGATGTCAGCGCCGATTCCTTCGGCAATCCGCTCGGCGTAGCGTTTCGTGTTGCCGGTATTCGAAGTATATAAAACCAAGGTACGCATATCGTGTTAATCGTAGCACAATGCCGCTTCCTTCGGAAGCCGGGCACGGCACTTTCCCTTATTCGTTCCAAACGAAGGGAAATCCGTTTATACTTGCCCTATGTCCTTCAAAGAAAAAGCTATCGATGCCGCCAAAGGCGCGGCATTAGGAACGGGGATCCTCCCCGGGGTCAGCGTAGGAACCGTTGGTCTCATCGTTGACGTCTACGATAAATTGATCGATTCAATCGATGGCTTGCGCCACAAATTCGGGCGTAGCTTTTTAACGCTTCTCCCCATCGCGATCGGCTGCCTTGTTTCTGCGATCGGTCTTTTGGTCTTTTGGCAAAAAGTCGCAAGCGTCTACTTCCCTTTTATTCTTGTCGCTGTTCTTGCGGGTTTCGTCGCCGGAGGTATTCCCTTACTTTACAAAGAACTCAAGGGTGACTCTCTTACCAAGGGTGATATCGGAAGAATCGCCTTGGGCTTCTTCTTGGCCGCAACGATCGGCGTGTTCTCCTTCTTAAGCGCCTCGGGCGTCCTCCCGGAGTTGGATTTACAAGCCGCTTTTGATGCTCCGTATCAAAATTGGTGGGTCTTCACCATCGTCTTGGTCGTCGGCTTCATTGCCGCGGTCGCTTGCTTGATCCCCGGAATCTCCGGATCCATGGTCCTGTTCATCTTTGGCCTTTATCAGCCGGTTGTGAACCTCTTCATCTCCACTCCAACCCATCCTTCGATCTTCCATAATCAAGAGATGTTAATCCCTGGGCTTCTCTTGATCCTCGTTCTTCTCGTTGGGGTCATCCTTGGTTTGTTCGTCGTCTCCAAAGCGATGAAAGGTTTGATGGAAAAACATCATCGCGGTACCTTTACGATGGTCGTCGGGTTCGTCCTTGGTTCCTTGGTTTCGATGTTCGTGAACAACCAAATGTACACAGTCTATGTAACGCCTTCGACCAATCAATGGTGGCAGTTCCTCGTGGGCGCTATCCTCTTTGTTGGCGCTGGTATCGGAACCTATTTCTTGATCCGCCACGCGGAAAAGAAAAAGGTTGAAATCAAAGCAGAATAACCTTCCCTATTGCACGAAAAAAGCCGCAAATCCCACAGGAATGAAGTGAACCCCAATAGTTGGACAACCAACTGGAGGGGTTTTTCTTATGAAACTGACATATGAACAGAAAGTACAGATTTACAAGGAAAGAAAGTACAAACATAAAACATTTCGCGAGCTTTCCCTCAAATATAAGATTAGAAAATCGAATATCCAATATATGTGCCAGCTGGTAGAGCGCTGGGGTATAGAGAAGCTTAAGCATACCTGGACTTACTATTCCCCTGAATTTAAGAAAGCAGCGATTGATCGTGTCCTGATTCAACACGAAACGATAAGGCGAACGTCAGTTGATCTTGGATTGTCCAGCGATGGAATGTTAGTCAACTGGATCAGGGAATATATCACTAACGGTTATACTGTTATCGAGAGGGAGAAAGGTAGGAAACCGCATGGCAGTGAAGAAGCCGGAGGATCTTCAGAAAGAGAACGAAGCTCTGCGCAAAGAGAATGCAGAGCTTCGCAATCGGAACGAGATTCTTATGATACAGAACTTATACTTAAAAAAATTAGACGCCTTAGCTGCGAAAAGGGAAAACCGGAAAAAGAAGAAATCGCACAGGCAGTGACGGAGCTGAGGCATGAAGTGAAAAGGAGCGTTGACTTTATCATGAAGGCCATCGCTTCCCAGCCTTCACCGCCTCAGATCAGCCGCTCAACTTACTATTACTGGCTGAATCATAAGGATCCGGATGAAGCGAAACACAGCGGCCTGATGAAGGAAATCCGTACCATCTATACGAAGAATAAGAAGCGCTATGGATACCGCCGAATTGTGCTTCAGCTTCGTAATAACGGCATACATGTAAACCATAAGACAGTAAAGAGGCTGATGAAGAAGATGGATCTTTACGGACTGACACCGCGTGCGAAATACAAGTCCTACAAAGGAGATTTCCATCGAACCGTACCGAATAAGCTGATGCATAAAGAAGTGGATACAGTAAATCACACGACTAAATACATTCGTGATTTCAAGCCGGAGACAAGCAACTGCATATGGACCACAGATGTGTCAGAGTTTCATATCGCTGCAGGCAAACTGTATCTGTCACCGATTCTCGATTTATTTGATCGTTCCATTATCTCCTACAACATCTCTGCAAGTCCCGATTTTTCCCAGACCGTTGATATGCTCGGCAAGGCATTGGCGGCCAATAATCATCTGGATGGACTGATCTTTCACAGTGATCAGGGGTGGCAGTACCAGATGGCTCAGTATCAGCAGATTCTGAAGGAACGTAAGATCGTGCAGTCAATGTCCAGAAAAGGCAACTGTCTGGACAACTGCATCATGGAAAACTTCTTCGGCAAGATGAAGAACGAAATGTTCTATGGGCATGAATATGAATTCAAAAGCCTGGATGAGCTGAAGGAAGCCATGGAAAAATATATTGCCTATTACAACACGGAACGAATTCAAGCCAGATTAAAAGGCCTAACGCCTTGCGAGGCAAGGAGCCAAGCCTTAAAATCTAACTGACTTATTTTGTCCAACTATTGGGGTTCACTTCAGAAGCGGCTTATTTTTTTGTTTACTTCTGGCTCCAATTATAGAGATAGGCGTAGACGCCCTTCAGTTGGGGGTAAAGCTTCGAGTACCCGTTCTTGAAGAGATCTTCGTAGATCGCGTGATTCTCCATGTTTGGCTCAAAGGTCTTCTGAGGATGGACCATGGCCTTTACCGCTTCTTCCGTCGAGGCAAATTCGCCTAGACGCAGGAAGCCCGCGATGCTCGCGCCAAGGGAAGAGGTTTCGACCGACTGGACGCGGGTGACCGGGAGGCCAAAGATGTCGGCGAACATTTGGCAGATTTCATCGCTCTTGGCACCGCCGCCAGAGACGCGCAAGGATTGGATCTTGTCCAATTTGCCAAGGCGCTTACGGATGCCATTCAACGAGGCATAGAGTTCAAAGCCAATGCCTTCGAGCAAAGAACGATAAATATGCGCACGGGTCGTCGAATCGTTGAAACCAATGATCGCGCCACGGACTTGAGGGCGATCCAGCAAGCTTCCCCAATAGGGTTGAAGGAGCAAGCCTCCACTTCCCGGAGGGATGCTTTCAAGCATCGAATCGTAGTCTTGAGGCTCGGGATCTTTAAAGAAGTCGTCGACCTTTTCGGCGGCGAATTCCTTCAAGAACCAGTTCATCATCCAGAAGCCGCGATAGACTTGGATGTCCATGTTGAAGTCGCCTTCAACGACACTACGATAGCAGGGCAAGAAAGGAATCGGAGAGATGTATTTCTTTGTTGTGGTTTCAACAGAGCACGCGGTGCCAAGAGAAATCGAAGCCATCGTGGAATCGATGACGCCATCGCCAAGGGTTTCACAAGATTTATCCGATCCCGAAAGCAGGATTTCCATTCCTTCGGGCAAGCCGGTCAGTTCGGAAGCTTCTTTTGTGATTTTCCCAAGGCTTTCGTTGGGTTCGACGATGCGGCAAAGTTGGTCTTTGCGAATGCTGAAGACGCTGCCGGTCAAATGAGTCGCCGGGTTTTTGTCCCACTTCCCTTTCTTATAATCCATAGGATAGTGACCCGTGTAGGATCCGGCAGAATCTTGAAGCTGCCCCGTCAAACGATAAATGAAATAAGTCGAAACAGAGACATACTTATCGCACTTGGCGACACTTTCCGGTTCGTTTTCGATCATCCAGTTCATCACCGTGCGGCGGCGGTTCATCTTCACGACGTAATCCATGCCGACGATTTTGAAAATCGCGCGACGAATCAAAGGAAGCTTCTTCTCGCATTTGGCCATGCGAGAATCCAGCCAAAGAACCGCGGGGCGAACGACGTTGCGATCCTTGTCGAGCATGACCGCGGAATCGCGGAAGCAATCAAGGACGATGCCTTTGACGCGGCTCATCTCTTCGGCGCACTTCTCCACCAAACGGTGGGTGGCTTTACATAAATAATCGAAATAGATGCTTGGATCCATCTCGGCAAAGCCTGGCTTTGGGGAGTAGTAGGCAGGCTCATAGGTTTCTTTTTCGAAATCGAGACAATCGCCTTTCTTGTCGATCAAGGAAACGCGAACCGATTGAGTCCCAAAGTCGATGGCTAATATTAATGGGGATTTGTCCATGCCTACCATTATCAATAAAACGGGACAAATGAAAAGGGGAATATCCCCTTTCTCTTCAAAGTAGAATGGACGCAAGACAAGATGAAACAAACCTTTTCTTATGGAATAATAGAGCCAACATGAACGCCTTCATCTCTCTTGCCGCCTATGACGCGGACCCAAAAATCGCGGGTTATGGCTTTGCCAAAAGCCTAGATTTCCTCAATGGGAAAACATTAATTGAACATCAAGTCGAAGCTTTGAGATCCAATGGAATCAATCGCATCTACATCGCGATCCCGAAAGGTCAAGAAGCCATCTTAGACGCCTTCGGCAAGAATGACGATCTCCATCTAATTACTTTGTCCGCTTCTCTTTCTACCGCAGGAGCCCTGGCCTTTGTCCCGAAGGACGAAGACCTTCTTTTCGTGCCAGGCAATCTTGTTTTTGACGTAAATCTCCCTCCGTTTTTCCAATATCACCAAAAAAAGGGCGCTTATATGACGTGTTTCACGCATCCAGAGCCCCATCCGGAAAGCAAAGATGTCTTGGTCGCGAGAAACGACGGGCAAGGTTTCATCATCCTCCCGAAGGAAACAACCTCGGCACGTGATTTCTATTACAAGAACCTTATCCCAACCGATCTATGCATCCTCTCTCCTGACATTCTTGAAACCTTGGATGAAGATGACCCGTGCCCCATGGACATCCGAAAGGAAATCCTTGAACCTTCTCTTGCCATCGAATCGTTATTCGCCTATCAGTCTTCCGATTATGTAAAAGCCATCGTAGATGAACGAAGCAAAAACGAAATTGAAAAAGATCTTTCGCGCGGAATTGTTCAAAAACGAAATACGAAGCGCCCTCAGAAAGCGTTCTTCCTCGATCGCGATGGAACGATCAACGTCTTTGGAGGTTTTGTCACCGAACCGGATATGCTTGTCTTAATCCCCGGTGCCGCGAAAGCGATCCGCCGGATCAACGAAGAAGGCCATTTGGCGATCCTCGCCACCAACCAGCCCGTCGTCGCTAGAGGAGAAACAACCATCGAAACGATGCGTCAGATCCTCGCCCGTTTGGAAGTATTGCTTGGCAAGGAGGGCGCGTATCTCGACGGGATCTACTTCTGCCCGCACTTCCCGCGCGCCGTCGAGGGATCCAACCCGACATTCACTCAAGTTTGCGATTGCCGTAAACCGAAAATTGGCATGCTTTTGAAGGCGAAATCCCGCTATAACATCGATTTTTCTTCCTCTTGGTTCATCGGCGATACCATGAAAGACGTGCAAACCGGGCTCAATGCTGGTACCCATACCGCCCTTCTTCTCGGCGGCGATCCGAACCCAACAAGAGAATGTCAAGACGCCAAACCCGAGAAAATCTACACCACCTTAGAACAGGCCATTGACGATATCCTCGCCAAAAACTAGGCCTTGCCTCAATCGGTATCCAATTTTCGATTTCGCTTTTTCTTCGATATTCCTGCTTTTACGTGCGCGCGAAGTTATGGTAGGATAACCAACGTCGGGGCTAACCCCCCACGAATTGTCATTAGGAGGAAAAAATGGCAGAAAAGAAGTACGTTTATTCCTTCAAGGAAGCCCACGCCGCGAAGCTTGGCAAGGACATCCTTGGCGGAAAAGGCTTCGGCCTCGCTGAGATGACGGCTGCCGGCGTCAACATTCCCGCTGGTTTCACGATCTCGACCGAAGCTTGCACGCTCTACTACGATTCCGGAAAGCAAATCCCGGACTACGTGTGGAACGACATTGTGGCGCACATCCACGAAGTGGAAGCGACCAACGACAAATCCTTTGGCGGAGAGAAAGAGGGCGTTATGCCGCTTCTCGTTTCGGTCCGTTCTGGCGCTCGTCAATCCATGCCGGGCATGATGGACACGATCCTCAACCTCGGTTTGAACGACGTCGTCGTCGAGAAACTCGCGAAGTTCGCGAACAACGAACGCTTCGCTTGGGACTCCTACCGCCGCTTCATCTTGATGTTCACGAACATCGCCAAAGGGCATCCGCGCACCGAGATGGACGCGATGCTCGACAAGATCAAGGAAGACAACGGCTACAAGCTTGACACCGAAGTCACCACCGATCAACTCAAGGACCTCGTCAAAGCCTACAAGGCCTACTACAAGAAGACCTTCAACGAGGATTTCCCGACCGATCCTTACACCCAACTCCGCGAAGCGGTTGCCGCCGTCTTCCGCAGCTGGGACAACCCCCGCGCCAACGTCTATCGTCAGATGAACGGCATCCCCTACGAATGGGGCACCGCCGTCAACGTCCAATCGATGGTCTTCGGCAACATGGGTGACGATTCCGGCACCGGTGTCGCCTTCTCCCGCTCTCCTTCGACCGGCGAAAAGGTGATCTACGCCGAATACCTCCCGAACGCCCAAGGCGAAGACGTTGTCGCTGGCGTCCGCACCCCGCTTCACATCGATGCGCTCAAAGAGATGATGCCCGAAGTCTATGAAGAGTTCATGGCCACCATCAAGCGCATGGAAAACTACTTCCGCGACATGCAGGATATGGAGTACACCGTTGAAAAGCGCAAACTCTACTTCCTCCAAGCCCGCAACGGAAAGCGCACCGCTCGCGCCGCCCTCAAGATCGCCTGCGATCTCGTCGATGAAGGCCTCATCACCGAAGAAGAAGCCGTCTGCCGCGTCGAACCGAAGCAGCTCAACGACCTTCTCCACCCGACCTTCGACGCCGATGACCTCAAGGCGCACGACCCGATCGTCAAAGGCCTTCCGGCTTCCCCAGGCGCTGGCACTGGTGCCATCGTCTTCACCGCCGAAGATTGCAAAGCCTGGCACGATGACGGCAAGAAAGTCGTCCTCGTCCGCACCGAGACCTCGCCGGAAGACATCATCGGCATGGTCAACTCCGAAGCCATCCTCACCGCTCGTGGAGGCATGACCTCCCACGCCGCCGTCGTTGCTCGTTCCATGGGCAAATGCTGCGTTGCTGGCGCGATGGACATCATCGTCAACGAAGAAGAAAAAACCCTCAAAGTTGGCGACAAGGTCTACCACGAAGGTGACATCCTCTCCGTCAACGGTTCCACCGGCCTCGTCTACGAAGGCGCGATCAAGATGGTCCCCGCCAACCTCGGCGGCGACTTCGGCCGCTTGATGGGATGGGCTGACAAGTATCGCCGTCTCAAAGTCCGCGTCAACGCGAACACCCCGGAAGATGCCAAGAATGGACGCGCCTTTGGCGCCGAAGGCATTGGCCTCTGCCGTACCGAACGCATGTTCTTTGCGGATGACCGTATCCTCAATATGCGCTCCATGATTCTCTCCGACACGACCGAACAACGCGAAGCCGCCCTTGAGCGCATCCGTCCGTTCCTCGCTTCGGACTTCTACGAAATGTACATGTCGAACCCCGATTCGCTTGTCAACATCCGTCTCCTCGATCCGCCTCTCCACGAGTTCCTCCCGGCCATCCACGAAGAAAAGACCATCAAAGAACTCGCTGAAAAGCTCAATATTTCCGAGCAAAAGGTCAAGGATCGCATCAACCAACTCCAGCAAGCCAACCCGATGATGGGCTTCCGTGGCGTCCGTCTCTGCGTCGCCTATCCGGAAATCTACGCGATGCTTGCGAGAGCCATCGTCCAAGCCGCCATCAAGGCTTCCGCCGAACTCGGTCACGATGTCGAACCGGAAATCATGATCCCGCTCGCTGGCGAATCCAAGGAATACCTCTGGGCCAAGAAAGTTGTCGTCAACGCCGTCGAAGACGAAATGGCCAAAGCGGGCAAGAAGCTCGTTTACCACGTCGGCACGATGATCGAAATCCCGCGTGGCGCGCTCCGTGCGGGCGACCTCGCCAAGGACGCTGAGTTCTTCAGCTTCGGCACGAACGACCTCACCCAGCTCACTATGGGCTTCTCCCGTGATGACTCCGGCCAATTCCTCCCCTTCTACTACGACCGCAAGATCTACGAATTCGATCCGTTCCAAACGATCGACGTCGATGGTGTTGGCGAACTCGTTAAGATCGCGGTTGAACGCGGCCGTGCGGCCCGCAAGGATCTCTTGATCGGTGTCTGCGGTGAGACCGGTGGCGATCCCGCTTCCATCATGTTCTATGATGAAGTCGGCCTCGACTACGTCTCCTGCTCGCCGTTCCGCGTCCCGCTTGCCCGCCTCGCTGCGGCTCAAGCGGCCATCGCCCACAAGAAATAAGGAAGCGAAAGCTTCTAACGCCAGCTCTTCTTCGGAAGGGCTGGTTTTCTTTGAAAACAAAAAATGGGTATCGATTTTGCACCGATACCCATTGAGTTTGCTTTCTTTTTACTTCTTTACGCTCTTCTTCGCAAGCGCCTTTTCGTGGAAGGTGTCTGCGAGGCCATCTTTATTCACCTGACGCGCCCGGGCGATGGCCATCGAATGCGCGGGCACATCTTCCGTGATCGTGCTTCCCGCGGCCGTGAATCCATAATCTTCAACATGAACCGGCGAAACTAGGATCGTCCCAGATCCAATGAAGGCGTGATCGCCGACATCGCTATGGAACTTATTGACGCCATCGTAGTTCGCGACAATGGAGCCACAACCGACGTTCACTTCTTTCCCGAAGGTCGAATCTCCTAAATAAGAGAGGTGGGCGCATTTGCTGCCTTCACCAAAATCCACGTTCTTAAGTTCGTTGAAGTTTCCGATGTGGACGCCGTTACGAAGGATCGTGTTCTTTCTCGTCCGGAGATACGGTCCAAGGGTCGTGTTTCCTTCGACGATCGTATCGACAAGGTGGCAATATTCGATGACGTTATTATCGCCGATTTTGACGTTCTCCAAATAGGTTCCAGGGCCAATAGAATTCCCTTCGCCGATTTCAGAATCGCCATAGATATGGGTGTTCGGACGAAGAACGGTATCGGGTTCGATGCGGACATTAGGCCCAACATAGGTCGTTCTAGGATCTTCGATGGTAACGCCAGAAAGCATCAATTTACGGTTGATTCGATCCTGTAAAACGGAAATCGCGTTGCTAAGTTGAAGGCGATCGTTGACCCCGTTTGCTTCCAAGGGATCCGCGATAACAAAGGAGGAAACCTTTTTGCCTTCGCTTGCGAAGACCTCCGCGAGATCCGCGAGGTGATACTCGCCCCCGACGCCTGGCTTCAACGCTTCGATTGCTTTGAACAATTCTTGGTTATCAAAGGCATAAACGCCAAGGTTCGACTCCTTACAATCTTTTGCCGACGGGTCATTCTTGGTTTTCGTAATACGGAGGACGCGTCCGTTCTCCTTCACGATTTTGCCGACTTCTCCTTCTAACGCAGAAAGAATAGTCATGGTATCGTGATTGGCTTCGTGGGCGCTAAGCAAAGCCGCAAGCGTCTTATCGCGAAGCAAAGGACGATCGCCAGAAACGACGATGGCCACACCTTTTTTATCTTTGAGAATCGATTTCGCGCAGCGAACCGCATCCGCCGTACCCTTTTGTTCTTCTTGAACCACGACTTCCGCATCGCCTTCTACCAACGGGCGGATAGAGTCGCCACCATAGCCGACGACGGTTACGATGGTTTCTGGATGCAACGGCTTCGTTGCTTCGATGACCCAGCGTACCATCGGCACGCCTAACAAAGGCATCGATACTTTCGAAACATTGCTTTTGTGGCTCATCATGCGGGTTCCTTTTCCCGCGGCGAGAAGGATGACGTTGCATTCCATAAATTAACCCTTTCAGTTCAATATTTTCGTAAGACGAACGACATAACCTTCTTTGATGAAGAGCCGTTCCGCCTTCAATGCCAATCGATGGTCGAAGGTCAAACCAAAACAAGACGATCCGGACCCGGACATCCCGGCGACTTCAAACCCTCTATCTTTGATTTTCTTCACGATGTCTTCGACTTTTGGAAGCAGGTGTTTCGCAGCGGGGAAAAGATCGTTCCCTCTCGTCTTTTCAATACGCGCCAAGTCGCCGTCTTTCAACCCGCCAATGACGTCTTCTGTGCTGATCTCTTCTAAAGGGAAATCATCGCAAATCGAATAGACGTCTTTCGTGCTCAAGCCTTCAATAGGTTTTACCACAAGACACAGAAGGCCTTTCTTCGCGCTGATCGGCTCCATGACATCGCCAATGCCGGTGACTTTCATCGGCTTTGGATCCAAGAAATAAGGGACATCTGCGCCGAGACTCAATGCAATTTCTTGCAAATCTTCAGGTTTTGCGTGGAGTTTCAAGATGTTGTTCAAGGCAAGGATAACCGCGGCGGCGTTGCTCGACCCTCCGCCTAGCCCTGCCGCAAAAGGGATGTTCTTATGAATCGCGATACGGAAGGAATCCTTGAATCCGTACTTCTTTTTCATCGCTTCAAAAGCGAGGGTGCACAGATTCCCTTTGACGCTTAAAAGACGAAGATCGTTGCAGGTGATATAGGTGTCGCCTTCAAATGGAAGACGATCGATTTCGATGACATCGTGAAGATCCAAAGGAAGGTTCACCATTTCAAGCTCGTGATACCCGTCTTCTGGGCGTTTGCCTTTGTTCTTCAACGACAAATTGATTTTCGCGTAAGACTTGATGATCATGCGTTTTATTTTACCTCTTTCCAAGCTTTCCAAAGAAGGAGATATTGCTCCGGCGTGACGTTCTCCGGGCGAAGGGTTTCTTTCAAACCAACCGAAGCGAGGATCTCTTCCGCTTTCGGAGTTAGGCCTTTCAAGTTATTTAACAAGGTCTTTCGGCGATTCAAGAAGAGTTTTAACGCCATCTCATAGGTTCCCACGATCGCTTCTTTCGTATCTTTCAGCTTCATTTCAATGGCAAAGACGGAAGAATCAACGTGTGGAACGGGGACAAAGGCGTTCCTTGAAACGCCAAAAAGACGCTTCGGCTCTCCCGATAATCTCAACAAAACGGACAAAGGGCCATAATCCTTGCTGCCCGTTGTAGATAGCAATCGGGTTGCGGCCTCCTTTTGAACCATGAAGACCATCCGTTTGGCTTGCTTTTGTCCAAGGAAACATTGCTCCACCAACAAAGAAGTAATGTAATACGGCAAATTGCCGACGATTTTATCGTAAGGGCCATAATCCCATTTCGCGCCATTCCCGTATTGAACGCGAACGTTCGAAACCTCTTTGAAGTCTTCGGTGGCTTTCAAAAGCATGCCTTCATCGATGTCGATGGCGTCGAGATCATTTGGATAGTTCGCCAAAGCGTAAGTCAAGCTCCCGGCGCCGCAGCCGATTTCTAGGACCTTTTCACCTTCTTGGAGATCTAAGGCCTCTGCAATCCGTTTGCACACGCTTGCGTCCACGAGAAAGTTCTGCCCCACTTCTTTCTTCGCCAAGAATTTCAAGGAAGCCACGTTTTCATAGAATTTCGTTTCACTCACCATCGGTTAAGACCTCTTCGATTTCTTCTTTCGTTATCGCCAAGGCGTTAAGACGCCTCAACAAGGTTTTCGCGTTGCCAAAGCCCAAACAAAGGCTTTCTTGAAGCTTTTTTCGTTTTAGGCTCGCTAGATCGCCGCCCATTAATCCTAAATCTTGGAGATCGGACATCGTGAGTGTCCCCGGGGTTTCGCTTTCTTGAGGAACGATGTGCGAGAGCGCCATCAAAACTTCGCCACGCGTTGATTCCGCGACACCAACCTTATGGTGCTTGATGGATTTCTCTTTCCGCACGAAGGCGTGAAGGAGCCCCGGGATCTGTTCGTCCAAGATCGCACGGATCCTTTTCCCTGGATAATCTGGATCCGTCAAAACAACGATATCCTTCTTTTCCTTGATCTTCTTTAGATACTCAATTGTTTCACGTGGAACATCCGACCCGTTTGTCGTTACGAACTCTGATTCAAGGAAAGAGCCTAAAAAAGCAACATCCGAGGTGCCTTCTACGACGATAACCGCGGGATACTTAATCTTGTCCATGTTTCACGTGGAACAAACGCATAAAGTTTTGTTCCAACGCCTCCTTCATAGAATTTTCATCGATTTCGCGAAGGGATGCCATTTGGCGAACAATTATTGGAATGAAAGCGGGTTTATTCTGTTTCCCGCGATGCGGAACCGGGGGCAAATACGGCGAATCCGTTTCCGCGAGAATTCGGTCGATTGGACAAGCCTTCACGCATTCTTTCGGGGTGACCGCATTCTTATAGGTAATCGGACCGTCAAAACCGAAATAGAACCCAAGTTTCGCGAATTCCTTCATCATCTCGACGGATCCCGAATAGCAATGAAGGACCCCGGAACGATGAACGGGATGTTCCTTAAGCAAAGGAAGCAAATCACCATACGCTTCACGCGCGTGAATGCAAATCGGAAGATTCAATCGGTTCGCGAGATCGATTTGTTTGACGAACCACTTCTTTTGGTTCTCGTGATCCTTTGGGTCTTTGTACCAGTGGTAATCAAGCCCGATTTCCCCAATGCCCAAAACTTTTGGAGACTTCGAAAGTTCCTCGATTTCCTTCAAGGCACCTTCGCTTACACCTTCCAAATTCTCGGGGTGAAAGCCAACCAAGGCATAGACCTCAGGGTATCGCGAAGCGATCTCCACGGCCCTTTTTGAAGAAGCGAGATCATACCCAGCGCAAAGGAACAACGAAACGCCTTCCTTCTTTGCTTCTAGAATCGTTTGTTCTAGCGTTTCAGCGAAGGCTTCGTCGTTTAAATGCAAGTGAGAATCGCAGTACATTTTTTTATTTTCCTACGCAAAACCTGGAGAAAATTTCGTCCGTCAAATCTTGCGTCGCGTCTTCTCCGAGCAATTGGCGCGCTTCGTTATAGGCGGAAAGCAAGCTCGCGGAAAGCAAATCCAAAGGCAACCCTTGCCCGATGTTTTCTTCCACTTCCTTCAAGTCGTTATCGATCTTCCTTAATAACGCAAGCTCTCTGGCGTTGGAAAGCGAAGGAATCTCATAGGCGTTCTCCGAAAGCCCGAGTTTATCAAAGATCGCCTCTTTCAAGGAATCGACGTTCCCTTGAATCGCGGAGAGCAAAATCGCGCCTTCTTTGTTCCCTTTTTGAAGATCGGCTTTATTCTCGACATAGATGCAGTCTTTGTCTCCGATCAATTCGAGGAGTCCTTTTTCTTCTTCGTCTAGTTCTTTCCCCGCTTCGGTGACAAACAAAACGAGATCACTTTCTTCGATCGACTTCTTGCTTCTTTCAACGCCAAGGCGCTCAATCGCGTCTTCCGCGTCGCGAATGCCCGCGGTATCAAGAAGATGAATCGGCACGCCCTTGATCGAAAGGTCGCCTTCAACGACATCGCGGGTCGTCCCGGGGACCGAAGAAACAATCGCTTTGTCTTGTTCCAGCAAGGCGTTTAACAACGAGGATTTCCCAACGTTCGGTTTTCCGATGATCGCGACTTTTACGCCGTTGCGATAGACCTTTCCTTCTTCTCCGCGCGCGATAAGAATCGATAGTTTCTTTCGAAGCGATCCGACACCTTGATGTAGTTTCTCGCTGTCGGCTTTTTCTTCTTCGTCGTATTCTGGGAAATCGATGCCGACTTCAATCAAGGCGAGCAACGAAGCGATTTCTTCCTTTAAGGGCGCAACAAGTTTTCCCGTCTTCCCAGAAAGCGAAAGCAAGGCAATGTTCTTCGCTTCTCTTGTCGTCGCGTTGATCACGTCATTGACCGCTTCCGCTTCCACCAAATCCATCTTCCCGGCATAGAAGGCCCGGGAAGTGAATTCGCCCCTTGTCGCATAACGGACGCCACAAGAAAGATAGGCTTCAATGATCTCGTTCACGATTACCATCGATCCATGGCAAGAAATCTCCACGACGTCTTCCCCCGTCATCGAATGAGGCCTGGGGTAAAGAAGCAAAACGACCTGATCGATGAGGTGCCCCTCTTTTGAAAAGTCGCCGTAAACAAGCGTCTGCTTCGTCAAGCTTTGAATCGGTTTCGAAAAGAAGCGTTCCGTGATTTCGAAAACACCTTCGCCCGAGAGGCGAATTAAGGCCAGCGCTCCTTTGAAGGGAGGGGTGGCCAAGGCAATGATCGGTTCATGCAACATGATGGCTCCATTATATCGATTTTGCCTCTCGGAATCGATAAAAAAGGAACCCAGAAGGGTTCCTCTCATTGGTTTAGTCGATGTAATTGATCGTGACGGCGCGTTCCGAGCCTTCGCCGACGGATTCGGTCTTGATGTGTTCCATTCCCGAAAGGGCGTTATGGACCATCCTTCTCTCGTCCGGCGTCATCGGATCAAGCTGGACACCGATCTTCGAGCGGAGAACACGGGAAGCTTCGCGTTTTGCAATGGACACGACCTTCTCGTATTTCTCCTCTTTGTAGCCACCGACATCAAGCAAGATGCGGTAGCGGCGTTTGAACTTGTTTCCAACGGCAAGTTTCGTCAATTCATTGAGGGCTTGCAACGTTTTTCCGCCACGACCGATCAAAACGGGATTACGTTCGGAATCGATCGTAACCTTGATGATCGAGTCTTCGATCACGGAAGAGGTTTGGATCTCGATACCAAGGGCAGCGATGGCGTCATGGAGGTAGGATTCCGCATAAGCGGCGGCATCCCCTTCTTCGTAGACAATAATCGTCGCGGCTTTGCGGAAGAGCGACTTCTTCTCTTCCTTGACCTCGAAAACGAGGTGCCTTTCTTCAACGCCGAGTTCGGCGGCCGCTTGCGCGACGGCTTCTTCGACGGTCTTTGCACTATATTCTTTCATGATCACTTATTTCCTTTGCGTTTCTTTTTCATCAAAACAAGCTGCGTAATGACGGTTTGCGCCACTTGGATCAAACCGCCGATCAACCAATAGACACCCATCGCGGAGGGCAACATAAAGCCCATGATGATGGTGAAGATGGTCATGACAACAGTCATGATCTTCATCGATTTGTTCTGTTGGTTCGCCGCTTTGTTCACGACGGTTTTCGGCATGTTCTTCGTCTGGATCTTCTGAAAGATGCGAGGCGTGAGCATCGCAAGAATCTGGATACCGGACATGAGGATGAACAAGACCAAGGCCGTCCACCAGCCATGGGTATTGAGGTACCACGTTCCGCTCACGTTGAAGAGGATCTGGTTAATGGGGTCAGAGAGTGACATGTTGAGGAATTCGCCTGTCGCAAGCGCCGCTGAGCCTTGGAGGCCGGACCAAACGCAGATGAAGACAGGGAATTGAACGATCATCACAAGGATCTGACGGAAAGGACGAATGCCGTACCGTTTGTACAGGGCCATCTGTTCCTGGCCAAGACGTTGGCGTTCCGCTTGATTCTCGTTCGAATTCGGGTATTTCGCCTGAATCTTCGCAAGTTCCGGCTGGATCGCCTGCATCTTTTGCTGGTCGATCGTGGAACGGAGGCTCACAAGCAGCATCAAGCAACGGACGATGAGGGTGACAAAGATGATCGCCCAGATCTGTCCAACGCCGCTAAGTAAGGGATCCATGCCAATCGCGAAGGTGTCAGTCAACCAAGAAACGGGGTAAACGAGCAAGCCTTCAAGGAAACCTTTGCTCCAAGCATAGCCCCAGGTCTTCTCTTCCATCGGCACGCGCCAATCGGCGTTCGGACCGTAGTGGCCGTATTCACCAAGGCGGGTCGCAATGCAAGAACGAAGGTTGTACACCTGGTTGTTGATCCCGTTGCGGTAAAGGGATTCAAAGTCCGAAGAAGGCATCGCGTAACGATCCAACATCGAGAACGTTTTGCCGTCCACGACCTTGCCGACGTAGTTCTCGGAAAGATCCTCGTTCCACATCGAGAAGAATTCCCACATCTCGCGGTTGCTCCCACCGTTGTCGTCAACGTGCGCGACGCCAGAGAATTTGAGGCGTCCGTTTTGACGAAGAACCGAATATTCGACCGATTCTCCATCTTCGCCGTTGGTGTCGGAAACCGTGTAGGGGTTGACGACCCAGGAAGTTCCTTCGCTTGATTCGGCGGTAGCTTTCAAAGCACCGACGAAGGCGGAACCGCTCGGATCGGCGATGTAAGCATCCCAATCCGAAACGGAGGTATACTTGCCATCCCCGTAAACTCCGGTGGTGTCGGTTTCGATGATCGATGCTTTTAAAGCATAATCGTCAAGCAAACCGAAATAGTAGATGCTCGGCGTCATGTAGCCGTTGCTCTTTGCTTGCGAGATAACGCTCGAAAGAACAGAAGAAACGTACTTTTTCGCCGTGTAATCTTCAACTTTGAGGGAACCATCCTTCGTAAGGTCAAGGCTCTCCTCCACGTTTCCTTCCCCGTCGGTGGTGGATTTCATCTTCGGCGAGAAGGGAATGTATTTGTAGACATCGTCGTTTTTGTCGCCGAAAGCAGGTCCGGCGATGGCGGGAAGGCCATAAGCCTTCGCCTCTTCTGACCACTTGAGTTCTTGCTCAATGATGCCTTTGGTGCTCTCTTGCGTCTTGAGGGCTTCAAACTCGGCCTTGCTCACGTACACCGTGACGCCCTGATCGTAGGGATAGGCCATGGCGGCCTGGTCCGTAGAGGAGCAGAAGTTCGCGGTGCAGCTCGCAAGGAAAAGCCCGCCGACAAGAAGCAATGAGCCGGTCAAAAGTTTTTTGCGCGTGTTCTTTTTCAATGCAGTAATTCCTTTATTTGTCCGAGCAAGGTGTGCAGCTCTTGCTCGCTTTCCGTGAATTCGTCCGTGGAATAACAAGGGCGAACCACGATGATGAGGTCTACGGGGAGCGACCAATCCATCGCGGAGGCAACCATAGCGCGAACTTGGCGCTTGATGCGAACGCGGGTGACCGCTTTGCCGTTGCTCTTCCCTACCGCGATTCCAACCCGAGCACAATCAGCATCGGAACGTATGCCAAACAGGGAAAAGCGCGTCGACTTAACTTTGACGCCGTTACGAATGATGCGATCAAATTCCGCGTGGGACTTGACCGTGTTCTCTTTCTTCACGGCAAGACCCTCGGAATTAGGCAGCGAGGCGCTTGCGGCCTTTGGCGCGACGACGGGCAAGGACATTGCGACCGCCGTGGGTAGCCATTCTCGCGCGGAAGCCGGCGCGGTGGGCATGCTTCACTTTGGAAGGTTGATAAGTTCTTTTGCTAGCCATACGTAAAATCTCCTTTTTTGCTAAAGCAAGAGCAATTATAGAAAGGGCAGGCACCAAGGGCAACACCTTTTCGCGCAGGTGCAAGCAGGTTAAAGCGCGCGAAAGTTTCCGGTTTTACCCAAGGTTGGGAAAACTTTTCTCCCCTCATCAAGCAGAAAAGCAGAACACACAAGAAGCCAAGCGGATTATCCCCCGAAGATTCGCCCGTGAGTAAGCGCTTACAAAATCAGAGTTTTCCACAGGCAAACGTTTCAAAAAAGTTTTCCACATGTTTTCCCCGTTTTCCATTTGGGGATAAGTGCGTATATTTTGACCTAAATCTAGATTCCATCGAATGTTTTTTGGTGTGGAAAACTCAATTTTTCTCAAATTCGTCCTTTTTTATCTGTGGAAAACTCCTATAATCTACCCGGAAGAAGACGAGGGAAACCCATGGAAAACGAGTTAGATAGCATATGGAAAGCGGCCAAGAATCAGTTCAAAAAAGAAATGGATCCCATCTTCTACGAGACGTTCTTTTCGGGAACTCGCATCAAAAGCGTCCAAGGCGACACAATGACGATAGAAGCCAATTCTCAATTGGGTTCTTCCCTTTTTCAAGGGGACCTTTCCGGGCTTATAGATAACGTCATCCGCAATGTAACGGGAACGAATTTCAAGATTGCAATCGCCCTTCCCGGAAGCATGGATTCCGTCGCATCAGAAAATCTAATAAAGACGCAAAACAAACCCGTTTTGTTCAAAGATGCGCATTTAGACCCTCATTACACCTTCGAAAATTTTGTCTCTGGCGAAAGCGATCGCGAGGCCTTGCAGGCCGCGCTTTATGTGTCCTCCAAACCCGGCGGTGTTTTCAACCCTCTTTTGATCTATGGGGACTCCGGCCTAGGAAAGACTCATCTGCTTCAAGCAATTGGAAACTCGATTGCGAAAAGTCACCCGGGATTGAAGGTCCTCTACATCTCCGCAAACGATTTTGTCGAACAGTTCGTCACCTTCGTCACCGGCCATCAAGGCAGTCAAACCTTCTCCAGCTATTTCCGCGAAGAGGTTGATGTCCTCCTCCTCGACGACATTCAATTCCTCCGTTCAAAGGAAAAGACGATGGAGACCTTCTTCAACATTTTCCAGATCCTTGTTCCTTCGAATAAACAGATCGTGTGTACCTGCGACCAAGATCCGCGCCTTATCGACGGCTTGGACGAACGTTTGAAGACGAGGTTCGCCAAAGGCCTCCCGGTTATGGTCAAAAAGCCGGATTTTGAGACCGCGCGCAACATCCTTTTAACGAAAATCCATAGCATGGATCTAAAGAATTGCGCTTTCGATGACGATGCACTCGACTATATCGCCGCCGGATTCGGGGATAACGTCCGCGAATTGGAAGGCGCCTTAAATCGTTTGCTCTTCCACACCATCACCTTCGGGCCTTGCAGCCAAGTCACGCTCAGCATCGCGAAAGAGGCGCTCGGCGACATCCAAGGCGCCAAGCAAGAACTCGCAAAGCCAAGCGTTTCCCGAATCGTTTCGGTCGTCGCAGACTTCTATAGTCTCACGCCGACCCAGATCATGGGCAAGACCCGCGTTCAGCAGATTGCCTTGGCTCGCCACATCTCTATGTATTTATGCAAGACCTTGCTCGGAATGAACTACTCCGAGATCGGGAAAGCCTTCGGCAAGGACCACACCTCTGCGATGAGTGGCATTTCGAAAGTGGAAAACATGAGGGAAACAGATCCGATGGCCCGCCAATCGCTCGACGAGTTGAAAAAGCGATTCGTCAAGTAAAGTTATTTATATAATAAATAAGGAACTATCCAACTTCGCGAAACAATGGTAAAATCAATTTACGTGAAGGAAGGTTATCCACACAACCCACGCAATTCACATTCTATATAAATATAAATAATCCGTTTCTTTATAAATAAGGAGAACTAAATAATGCGCTTCCATATCCAAAAAGAACCCTTCCTCAAAGCCTTATTGACCGTCGGCAGAGCCGCCGCTGTCAAATCCGCCGTCCCCGCTTTGGCGAATATTAAAATTGATTTGAACGAGAAGGGTCTTGAACTTACTGGTAGCAACGGAGAAATGACCATCAACGTCATCACCCCCTATCAAATCGGAGAAACCAGAATCATCCGCGAAGCCAACGAAGGCAAAACCTTGGTCAACGCGCGTTACATCACCGAGACGATTCGTCGCATGGATGGAGAAGATATCAGCTTTGAAGTCATTGACAACGCAATGGTCAAGATTGACGATGGCCGCTCCTCCTTCAAGCTCTTCTGCGCGAATGCGGAAGAATACCCCGATCTCAATCTCGAAGAATCTGGCCACGTGTTCGAAGCGCGTGTTTCGGACTTCGCCGATCTTGTCGAGCAAAGTTTCTTTGCCGCCTCGACCAAGGAGCAAAAACCTGTTTTGAGCGCCGTTCACCTCGAAACCGAGAATGAAGGTGAATTGACCGGCACCGCGACGGACTCCGCCCGCCTTGCCCGCAAGACCATCTCGATCGCGGGCGACGCCCGCTTCTCCGCGAACGTCCCCGCCCGCATCCTTTCCGATGTCGTGCGCCTCTTTGAAAACGAAGATGTTGTGCGCATCGCCATCGACGACAAGAAGGCCTTGTTCCACTTCGGCAACACCCTTGTTTCCACCCGCTTGATCGCCGGGGATTACCCCGTGACCAAGAGCATTGTCCCCTCCGGATTCAACTACTTTTTGGAAGTGAATGCCCAAGAGCTGATGTCCGCCATGGGACGCCTCTCCATTTTCTCCGCCGAAAAAGATTGCGGCGTCAAACTCTCGATGAGCGATGACGCTGTCGAAGTCTATGGCAAAAGCGAAGCTACGGGCTCGGGCCATGAAAAGATCCAAACGTATAACTTTGTCGGCGAGCCTTTGGAAGTCTCTTTCAACCCCGCGTTTATGATTGACGCGATCAAGGCGCTCCACGCCGAAGAGGTCACGCTTTGTTTCGTCGGAGAGATGAAGCCCTTCGTCGTCAAAAATCCCAAGGATCCTAGCGCCGTTGAGATCGTCACCCCCATGCGGACATACTGAGCGTCACAATCGCTCTTAAATCGAAAAATAGAAGGCAAAAAAGCCTTCTATTTTTTACTACTTCGTAGTAAACTATTTTCGGGTGAAAAAGGCCCGATTTTTATGAGCGAAACCAGAATCATTCACATTACGACCGAGTACATCACGCTTGGTCAATTTCTCAAGTTCGCGGGGATCGTGGACGAAGGATGGGAAGCAAAACCCTTCCTTGAGAAACACGAAATCCTTGTCGATGGCGAGAAAGAGAATCGTCGTGGGAAAAAGCTCCGTCCCGGCACCAAGGTCGAGATCGAAGGATCGGGATACCTCATCTCATGACGCTGACGCGTCTAAGGCTGCTTAATTTCCGGAATTACGAATCGTTGGATCTCTCCTTCGACGAAGGGGTGAACGCGGTTCTTGGCCGCAACGGGTCGGGGAAGACGAACTTGGCGGAAGCCGTTCACTACCTTTCCCTGGCAAGAAGCTTCCGCTCCTCGGACGACGAGCCACTCATCCGTCACGGGTGCGAAACCGCCGTCCTCGAAGCCGAGATCTCCGAAGGCGAACTTCGAAGGACCTTGGAGATCGAAATCGGGAAAGGCGCGAAAAGGGTGAAGCTTAACGGCAAGCCCCTTCGGCGATTAAGCGAGTTAAGCCGTTTGGTCAATGTGTTGCTCTTTTGCCCAAGCGACGTCGCGCTCTTTACGGGAAGCCCCTCCGAACGGAGGAACTTCCTGGATGTGAGCCTCTCGAAGCAATCAAGCGATTACTTCCGCTTGATCTCGCGATACGGGGCTACGCTGAAAGAGCGGAACGCCCTGCTTAAGCAAGCGCAGCCCGACCTCGCGCTGCTTGACGTCCTTACGGATCAATTGATCGACCTGGAGGAGCCTCTAGTCTCCTATCGATCCCTGTTCCTGTCGAACCTCGAATCCACGCTTCCTGGCGTCCTATCGAGGCTCCGAGGCGAAGCGACCGGCGCCGAATTGATCTATCGTCCCTTCGTCAAGCCGGGCGATGGATTCAAAGAACGGGCGAAGAAGGCTTACGAAGCGAGCAAGGAAAGCGACTTGCTTCATCGCTCGACAAGCGTCGGCGTGCATCGCGAGGACTTCTTCTTCCGCTTCAACGGAAAGGATGTCGCGACCTATGGTTCCCAAGGGGAGAACCGCATGGCGGCCCTAGCCCTGAAGCTATCCCCCTATTACCTCATCGAAAAAGAGGAGAGGAAACCGATTTGCGTTCTTGACGACGTCACGAGCGAGCTCGACGCCAAAAAGATCGAAAACCTCCTCGCCTTGCTGAAGGATTTCCACCAAACCTTCCTCACCACCACCGACATAACGATCGAAAACGCGACTTACATCGACGTCGCGTCGAATAAAGCCACAAGGAGAAACGAACATGGCAGATGAAACCAAATCCACCGAACTTGGCCAAGCGGAACCGATCCGCGAAGAAGACCGCTTCCAATACACCAAGGAAGATGTGACCAACGAAAAGGAACTCGAAAAAGCCAAGGCCGATTACAGCGCGAGCGACCTTCAGGTTTTGGAAGGCCTTGAGGCGGTCCGCAAGCGCCCCGGTATGTACATTGCGACGACCGCGGCCGCTGGTCTTCACCACCTCGTCTGGGAAATCGTCGACAACTCGGTTGACGAAGCCCTCGCGGGTTATTGCACCCACATCATCGTAACGATTCACAAGGGCGAAAGCGTCTCCGTCCAAGACGACGGACGTGGCGTCCCCGTCGACATTGTCGCGAAAAGCGGAATGTCGGGCGTTGAAACCGTCTACACGATCCTCCACGCGGGCGGAAAATTCGGCGGGGATTCCGGCTACAAAGTGTCCGGCGGCCTCCACGGCGTCGGCGCTTCGGTCGTTAACGCGCTTTCCTCTTGGCTTGAAGTTGTCGTCAACCGCGATGGCGGCAAGTACTACATCCGTTTTGAAAACGGCGGACATGCCGTCGCTCCTTTGAAACGCATCGGCGATCAAGAAGGCGTTGGTACCCTTGTTACCTTCCAACCCGACCCGACGATCTTCACCGAAACCACGATCTTCAATTACGAAACGATCCGCAATCACCTCCGCCAGATGGCCTTCCTTAACGGCGGCATCGCCATCACGCTCATCGACGAGCGCGGCGAACTCCCTGTCAGCGAAACCTTCAAATACGATGGAGGTATCCGCGAATACGTTTCCTTCATTGACCAAAACAAGGTGTCGGTCAACCCTGCCCCGATCTATTGCCAAGGCGCGGAAGAAGTCGTTTTGGCGGATGGTGAAACCCGCGTTCGCATCTATAGCGAGATCGCCCTCCAATGGACCGATGGCTATTCCCAAGATGGCATCTACTCCTTCTGCAACAACATCTCTACGAAGGAAGGCGGCACCCACGTCGAAGGCTTGAACCTCGCTTTGGGCCGTACCTTGAACGAGTACGCTCGTTCCTTCAAACTGCTCAAGGAAGACGAAAAGAACTTCTCTGGCGAAGATTGCCGCGAAGGCTTGACCGCCGTTGTTTCCGTCAAACACCCGAACCCGCAATACGAAGGCCAAACGAAGACGAAACTCGGAAACTCCGAAGTTCGCAAAATCGTCTCCACGACGGTTGGCGAGGGCTTGTTGACCTGGCTCCACGAGAACCCGAACGAAGCCAAAGCGATTATCGAAAAGATCCGTCTTGCGTCCAAAGCGCGTGACGCCGCTCGTCTTGCTCGTGAAAAAGTTCGCAAGACCGCCCTCGATGTTACGACTTTGCCGGGTAAATTGGCGGATTGCTCCTGCCGCGATCCCGAAAAGTGCGAGCTCTACATCGTCGAGGGTAACTCCGCAGGCGGCTCCGCGAAGAACGGCCGCTCCCGCGAAACCCAGGCGATCCTTCCACTCCGCGGCAAGATTTTGAACGTCGAAAAAGCCCGCGAAGAACGGATTTGGGCCAACGCCGAAATCGGCAACATGATCACCGCGATCGGCGGCGGCATCCGCGAGAACTTCGATGTCTCGAAGATCCGCTACCACAAGATCGTGATCATGACCGATGCTGACGTCGACGGCGACCACATCCGCATCTTGCTCCTCACCTTCTTCTATCGTTTCATGCGCCCGTTGCTTGATGGAGGCTATGTCTACATCGCGCAACCGCCGCTATACAAGATCGATTACAAAGGCTCACCCTACTACGCCTATAACGACGCGCAGCTCGAAGTCCTGAAAAAGGAACTTGGCTTGAAGCCCGGCTACCCCTTCCAGCGCTACAAAGGTTTGGGCGAAATGGACGCGCAGCAGCTTTGGGAAACGACCATGGATCCCGCCGCGCGCAAGATGATCCGCATCACCGTCGATGACGCCGCCCTTGCGGAAAAGGCGTTCTGCGACTTGATGGGCGACGAAGTTGAACCTCGCCGCAAATACATCGAAGAACACGCGAAGTTCGTTAAGAACCTCGACATCTAATCCGGAGGCATAAAACATGGAAAACGACGAAAAGAAAATCGAAGAGGCCGCTGAGACCTCGAATGACGAAGAAGCCGAAACCGTTTCCGCGACTTCGGCGGAAAACGCCAACAGCGCCGACGCCGTCTTCGGCGAAGAAGCCGCCCGTTCCGGCATCATCCCCGGCCTTACGGATCGCGATGTCACCTTGGAAGTCCAAACGGCTTTCTTGGATTACTCGATGTCCGTCATCGTCTCTCGCGCCATTCCTGATGTCCGCGATGGCTTGAAACCGGTTCAACGCCGCATCATCTACGGCATGAACGAAATGGGCATGCATCCGAGCAAACCCTATAAGAAATGCGCTCGTATCGTCGGTGACGTCATGGGTAAATATCACCCCCACGGCGACTCCGCTCTTTATTTGACCCTCGTTCGCATGGCGCAGCCCTTCTCGCTCCGCTATACGCTCGTGGATGGCCATGGCAACTTCGGTTCCATTGATGGCGATGAACCCGCCGCTATGCGTTACACCGAAGCCCGTATGAATCGCCTCGCCCTTGAGATGGTTCGTGATATCGATTGCGACACCGTCAATATGGTCGGGAACTACGATGGTACCGAAGTGGAACCAGAAGTTTTGCCCTCCCGTTTCCCGAACCTCATCGTCAACGGCTCGCAAGGCATCGCCGTTGGTATGGCGACCAACATGGCGCCGCACAACCTTGGCGAAACGATCGATGCGGTCATCGCTTTGGCGCACAACCCCGAACTTACCGCACTTGAGATCATGCAAGGCTATTTGCCCGGTCCAGACTTCCCCTCTGGCGGCGTGATCCTTGGCCGCAAAGGCATTCTCGATGCCTATGAAACCGGCATTGGCACGATCACGATCCGTTCTCGCTACCACATCGAAGAGATGGAAAACGGCAAAGCGCGCATTATCGTGACGGAAATCCCTTACCAAGTGAACAAGGCGAACATGATCGCGAACATCGCGGATCTTGTTCGTTCCAAAGTCATCGACGGCATCACCGACGTCCGCGACGAATCGAACAAAGAAGGCCTCCGCGTGGTCATCGAAGTCCGCAAGGACGTGATCCCGGAAGTCGTCGTCAACAACCTCCTTAAGCACACCTCGCTCCAGACGAATTTCGGTATTATCAATCTCTGCTTGGAAGATGGCGCCCCGAAGACGCTTGGCATCGTTCCCTTGCTCAAGGATTACATCGATTTCCAAGTCGATGTCTTGACCCGCCGCACCCGCTTCTTCCTCAAGAGAGACGGCGATCGCCTCCACTTGGTCGAAGGCTTGTTGCTTGCCCACGACAACATTGACGAAGTCATCCACATCATCCGTTCAAGCGAAAACGACGCGGAATCCACGCAAAAACTCAACGAACGTTTCGGGTTGAGCGAAAAGCAATGCGCCGCGATCTTGGCGATGACCCTCCGTCGTTTGCAAGGCATCGAGCAAGATAAACTCAACGCTGAAAAAGCTGAGCTTCTTAAAAACATTGCCGAATACAACCGCCTCCTTTCGAGTCGCGACAACATCGTCGAATTGATGGTCCAAGAGCTCGAAGAGATCAAGCACAAGTTCGGCGACAACCGCCTCACGGAGATCACCGACGAAGCGGCGAACATCGAAAACGAAGACCTCATCCCGCAAAAGCACATCCTCATTGCTTTGACGAAGAACGGTTACATCAAGCGCATGGACGATGACACCTTCTCTGCGCAACATCGCGGCGGACGTGGCATCGCCGGCATGAAGACCACCAACGGCGACGTCGTCATGCTTTTGAAGCACACCTTCACTCACACCGATATCCTCTTCTTCACGACCTATGGCAAGGTCTACCGTCTCCGCGGCTACCAAATCCCGGATTCCGGACGCACCGGAAAGGGCATGCCCGCGCAGAACTTCTTGCCCCTTGAAAAGGACGAACGCGTGGTTTCGATCGTTCCTTGCGACGATTACCCCGAAGACAACTACCTCTTCTTCGTCACGACGCTTGGTATCGTCAAGCGCACCTCGCTCAAGGAATTCGAATCGATCCACACCAACGGCAAAAAAGCCATTGTCTTTAAAGAGGGAACGGAAGATTCCCTCTTCGACGTCAAGCGGACGGATGGCAAATCCATCATCTCCCTGGCGGCGAGCAACGGCAAACTCTGCTCCTTCCACGAAGACGAGGTCCGCGCGATGGGCCGTTCGGCGGCCGGCGTTCGCGGCATGAACTTAAGCGATGGCAGCGAAATCGTTGGCGTCAGCGGGTCTTTCGAAGGCCATATGCTCCTTGCCCTTACCTCCAAAGGCTTTGGCAAGATGTCCTACGCCGAAGACACCGATGTCACCTTGGCTGACGGCACCGTTCGCCATTACGATGGCTACCGCTTGACCGCTCGTGGCGCCAAAGGCGTTACGACGATCGCTTTGACGGACAAGGTCGGCGACCTCGTCGCGGTCAAGGCCGTTTCGACGGAAGACGATTTGCTCGTCGTCACCAAGAAAGGCGTCATCATCCGCACCCCGCTCACCGAGATCAAGATCGCCGGGCGCAACACCCAAGGCGTTAAGATCATCAACCTCGATCAACGCGACACCGTCGCGGCCCTTGCGATCGTTCCTCACGCCGATCCTGAAGAGGAAGAAATTGAAGAAGGCGCCGAGACCGTTGACGAAACCTTGGTCGACGAAGCACCCTTCACCCCGGACACCGTAGAATAATGAAAGTCTTCATCCCTTATGGGAAAAAGCAAAACAGCCGCCAAACCTTTGAGGTCTCCCGCTTAAGGAAGACCCTCAAAAGGGAGTGCGAGATCTCGGGCATCGAGTGGGTCGATAACGTCGTCAGGGAACCGCAAATCGCTCACTTGATCTCGATGGAAGAAGAGAAAACGATCGTCGATATGCACTGGCGCAAAATCCCGGTGATCGTCTCCGCCTTCTATTGCGAATCCGAGCCGCGAGGCGCCTTCCTTGATTCAAGGGCCAAGGGAGAAGTCGCCTTAAAGCCAAAGGCCGTAAAGTTCTTAAACCGCGCAGATCTCGTCCTTGTTCCAAGCGATGTGATGCGAAACCTCTGCCTTTCTTCGGGCGTGAAAACCCCGATTCGGATCCACGAGACCTCCATCAATTTGGCAAGGTTCAACGACAATGCCATTGAGCAGGATATCTTCCCTCGTTACTTCGGCATCCGCCCAAACGAAAGGATCGTCCTTGCGACGGGAGAATACGGCGATCATCATTCGATCCGCCTCTTCCAAGAGATCGCTTCTCTTTGCCCCGAGTTGGAGTTCTACTTCTTCGGGTCAACGAAGCGCCTCCCCTCCTCCCTTCCGATCTTCGCCCTTCAAAGCAATGCGCCGAAGAACCTCCACTTCCAATCGCTCGTGCAAGATGACATATTCCGCAGCGCCCTGCTTCGCGCCGATGCCTACTTGACCTTGAATTCCCGCAAAACGGATTCCGTGTCCTTGCTAGAAGCCTTCGCCGCGAAGACGCAGGTCATCGCGATGGAAGATCATCCCTATGAACCTTTGATCAAAGATGGCGCGACCGCTTGGGTCGCGACGTCGGTCGAGCAAGTCGCAAACTGCTTGAAAGCCTTGACCAAAGGCGAAAAGGAAAGTACCGTGTCTTGCGCCTACGAAGTGGCAAAACAACGCGCCATTGAACGCAGCGCGCTCAAACTGAAACGAATTTATCAAAAGCTGCTCTACGAGCACGCCTAGAAGGAGAACGACCATGGTCGATATCAAATTAATTCTCGAAAAACCCGATTACGTTGTCGCGAGCTTGAAAAAGAAGCTTTGGGATTTCGATCCAAAGCCCATCATCGATCTTTCCGCTCGCCGTTTGGAGCTCTTGAAAAAGGTCGAAGCCTCCAAGGCGGAGCAAAACCGTCTTAGCGCCACCGTTCCCGCGGTTAAAAAAGAAGGGGGCGACGTCAAAGCGATCTTCGCTTCCGTCAAGGCCCTTGCCGCCCAAACGAAGGAAGAAGAGGAGGAATTGAAGAAGATCGAAGCGGAAATCCGCTCCCTCGTCGAAGTCCTTCCGAATTTGCCGGATGACGATTTGGCCGCTGGCGGAAAAGAGGCGAACCAGCCGATTTCCAGCTTTGGCGAGATCCCGCAATTCGACTTCGAGCCGAAGGATCACGTGGAACTCGCAGAGTCCCTTGGCCTCATCGACTACAAGAGGGCCGCGAAGATTTCCGGCTCCGGCACCTGGATCTACACAAATCTCGGCGCCCGTCTTGAATGGGCTTTGCTCAACTACTTCATCGACACCCATTTGAAAGATGGCTACGAGATGATCCTCCCGCCGCATCTCTTGAACTACGATTCCGGCTATACCGCCGGCCAATTCCCGAAGTTCTGCGATGACGTCTTCTACCTCGAAGGCGTCGAGCCGAAGAAATTCATGCTCCCGACCGCGGAGACCGCGCTTGTGAACTTGCACCGCAACGAGTTCATCCCGCTCGATCAATTGCCTCTCAAATACTTCGCCTATACGCCTTGCTATCGCCGCGAAGCCGGATCCTATCGCACCGAAGAGCGCGGCATGATCCGCGGCTACCAGTTCAACAAAGTCGAAATGGTCCAATACACGACGCAAGAAGGAAGCGACGCCGCGTTTGAAGAGATGGTCAAGAAAGCCGAAGCCCTCCTCCAAGGCTTGGGCCTCACCTATCGCCTCAGCAAGCTTGCCGCCGGCGATTGCAGCCACTCGATGGCCCGCACCTATGACATCGAGGTCTACATCCCGTCGATGAAGATCTTCAAAGAGGTCTCCAGCGTCTCGAACGCCCGTGATTATCAAGCTCGCCGCGGCATGATGCGCTACAAGGATGAAGACGGAAAGACGAAATTCGTTCACACCCTCAACGGGTCTGGTCTAGCGACCTCTCGCGTCTTCCCGGCCTTGTTGGAGCAATGCCAGCAAAAAGACGGCTCGGTCAAGATCCCGGAAGTCCTCCGCAAGTACATGGACGGCATGGAATACATCTACCCCGTCAAGAAATAACCTCGATTGGAGCTAGGAAACTGGCTCCTTTCTTTTTGTCTTCCCCTGTCTTAGAAGGAAAAGGCAGATTGAAAAGAAAGCGTAGACGCGCTATCGTATTTTCGCCATCGCGAGGGGAAGACGACGAACCAGGTCAGGTGGGGAACCAAGCAGCCTTAAATCGCCGTCCCCTGTGCGGTGGTCTTTTTAAACCATGGAATTAGGAATGATCGAGGCGCTGAAAGAAGCGCAAAAAGCCAAAGAAGAAGGCGAAATCCCCGTGGGGGCCGTCATTTTGAAAGACGGCAAAATCATCGCCCGCGCCCACAATCACCGCGAAGCGAAAAACGACATCTCTTCCCACGCGGAGATCGAGGCGATGCGCCAAGCGGCGAACGTCCTTGGCTCTTGGAGTTTGGAAGGTTGTTTGCTCTACGTGACCTTAGAACCTTGCCTAATGTGCCTTGGCGCGATTTTCCAGGCAAGGATCTCTACCCTTGTCTATGGGGCGGACGATCCTTCGGAGGGCGCGCTTTCTGCCTATCATATCCATGTCAAAAACCACCTTCTTGTCTATCGGGGCGAAGGAAAAGAAGGGTGCGAAGGAATTCTGAAGGATTTCTTCGCGAAACTTCGTTAAACTCCTTTTTGCATTTGTAATAAATTCTTCGGATTCTCCCCACGCCTTCTTTTCCTGTGCTAAAATCAGGCGGAGTTCCGAATCGGGGCGTTCTATTTATAGAAAAAGCTTGATTTGGAGTGCTTTTCCAAAGGAGCGAGAAAATGAAGAAGACCGCGGCAATGGAAGAACGCATTGCTTCCGCCCCAAAATACAATGTCGATCCCAGCAAAGGTTTAACGAACGAACAAGTCGAAGAACGCGCTAAGCGTCGTTTGGTCAACAAGGTCGGAAAGCATCCGACCAAGACAATCGGACGCATCATCTTCGATAACTTATTCAACTACATCAACCTGATCCTTTTTGGCGTCTTCGTGTTGATGTTGATCGCGGGTTTGCCCTTTTCTCAGTACTTCTTCATGCTGATTCTCGGGGCTAACATTGCGATCGGCCTTTACCAAGACATCCACGCCCGAATTTTAGTGGATCGGTTGAAGGTTGTTTCCGACCCTAAGGCGAAAGTCCTTCGCGAAGGAAGCGTTCAAGAAATCGATGCGGCGGCGGTTGTCTTAAGCGACATCGTTTTGTTTGAGCAAGGCGATCAGATCCTTTGCGATTCAAGGGTGGTCGAAGGCGAATGCCACGTCGATGAATCCTTGCTTACGGGCGAATCCGATTCAGTGATCAAAAAACCCGGGGACATCCTATATTCAGGAACCTTCCTTAAAAGCGGACACGTCAAAGTGGAAGTAACGAAAGTAGGTTCCGCGAACTACGCGGAGTCTTTGCGCAGTTCTGCGTCGGTTTTCCAACAGCCGAAAAGCGAAATCCGCCGCTCGATTACGGCTTTTGTGTGCGTTACTGGCACTTTTGCGTTGATTGTTGGCGCGGCGATGTATTTTGTTTATGCCGCATCTACGGGCGACTGGCTGGGCTTCTTTACCAACAAAAAAATGGTCGAATCGGTTTCGGGATCGATGGTGTCCATGCTTCCAACGGGGATGTTCCTGTTAACGTCTGCCACCCTGGCGGTCGGCGTTATCCTTCTTTCAAAGAAACGGATGCTTGTTCAGCAGCTCTATTGCATTGAGACGCTTGCCCGCGTCGACGCGATTTGCTTCGACAAGACGGGAACCTTGACCGATGGAACGATGAGCGTCGGGGAATTCATCCCGTTCGATGGCGCGAAAGTCGAAGTTTTAAAAGAGGCGATTGCCTCCATTCTTGGTGCGACGAAAGACAAAAACGCGACGGCGGAAGCCTTGCGAAAGGCTTGCGGTGATTCCTTCTCGGGAACTTTGAAGAAGGCCTTGCCATTTGATTCTTCTTCGAAATACAGCGCCGCAGAATTCGAAAATGTGACCTATGGATTTGGGGCCTTTGGCTTCTTGCCTTTGGATGCGTCAGATCGCCTTCGCGAATTGGTTTCTTCCCTTGCTTCGAAAGGTTATCGCGTCTTGGTGATTGGAAAGAGCAACGAGAAGATTGTCGATGGCAAACTGACCTCCAAAATGGAGTTGCTCGGCGTTGTTTCGCTTAGCGATCACATTAAGGAAGATGCCGCGGAAAATATCGCTTGGTTCCAAAGCAACGATGTCCGCGTTCGCGTGATCTCGGGCGATGACCCACGGACGGTTTCGGAAATCGCGAAACGCGCCGGGGTTAAAAACGCGGACAAATACATGAACCTTGAAGGAAAGACCTTGGAAGAATGCAAGGCGCTTGTCGATGATTACGCGGTCTTTGGACGGGTGTCTCCCGAGCAAAAGGCAGCTTTGATCACCGCAATCAAAGACCAAGGGCACCAAGTTGCTATGACGGGCGACGGGGTCAACGATATCTTGGCCTTGAAAGTTGCGGATTGTTCCATTGCGATGGCTTCCGGCTCTTCCGCCGCGCAAAGCGTTGCCCACATCGTTTCGCTAGATAATGACTTCTCCAAGCTGCCGGACGTCGTTTTCCAAGGACGGCGCGTGATCAACAACCTCCAGCGCACCTGCTCGTTATTCTTGAACAAGACCTTCTTCTCCGTCATCCTTTCCATCCTCTTCTTGATCCTTCAATCGGTTGCCGGGGTGAGCATGCGTTTCCCCTTCGTGACCCCGAACCTCTTTGTTTGGGAAAGCATCTTTGTCGGGATCCCCGCGTTCTTCTTGGCCTTGCAACCTAGTGCCGAACGCCTGAAGGGAAAATTCTTGACGAACATCGTGATGCGCGCGATTCCTGCGGGCATCGCCCAGTGCTTATGCGCTTTGATCCCTCTCTTCCTTTGGAGAATGGCCCCAGAGACGTTCACGTTTGCGACGAACCCCGCGGATATCTGGCAAGCCGCCGTATCGCTTTCCGTTTTGTCTTTCTCGACGTTTGCTTTCTTTATTTTGCTTCGCGTTTGCTTGCCGATGAACAAATATAGAATCATTGTCTGCGCCTTGGCGTTTGTGGCTGGGGTCGTCGCTTTCATCCTTGATCGTTTCGGGCTGTTGCAATACTTTGGCTTCACTTTCCGTGTTTCCTACGACTCACTCCATTGGGGATCCATAGGTATGCTTGCCGCATGTTTAGGGATTTCCGGCGTCGTTTATCTTGGCTTTGATTTTCTCTTCCGTTATATCGAAAAGAGAATTGCAAAGGAGAAAGAGCGATGAAAATTAACGAAGAAGTCCGTTTGGCGTTAGAAGAAGGTCGTGCGGTCGTCGCGCTTGAATCGACGATCATCAGCCACGGCATGCCTTACCCAAAGAACGTTGAAACCGCACGCGCCGTTGAGAAAACGGTCCGCGATAATGGCGCGATTCCTGCAACCATCGGCATCATCGATGGCGAGATTGTCGTCGGGATGGACGATAACGAACTTGAAGCCTTTGGAAAGCGGAAAGGCATCGCGAAGGTTTCTAAGCGCGACCTTCCCGTTGTCGTTGCTCGTAAAGAATGGGGCGCCACGACGGTTTCGGCGACCATGCTCATTGCCTCTATGGCGGGAATCCCCGTGTTTGTTACCGGCGGCATCGGTGGCGTTCATCGCGGCGCGGAAACGACGTGGGATGTTTCTCGCGATTTGAAGGAACTTGGTGAAGTCGGCGTGACGGTCGTTTGCTCTGGGGCGAAAGCGATTCTCGATATCCCGAAAACCCTCGAATATCTTGAAACGGAAGGAGTCACGATCCTTTCTTATAAAGCAAAGACTTTCGCGAATTTCTATAGCGTTTCTTCGAACGGCTCGGTCGACGCTGTGTTTGAAGATCCAAAAGACGCGGCTGCCATCATCGCTGCGAAAAAGGATCTCGGCTTGAGCGGCGGAATCCTTATTTCCAATCCGATTCCTGAAGAATTCGCGCTCCCGCACTCCTACATCGATGCGATCGTTGATCAGGCGGTCAACGACGCAGAGAAAGCGGGGATTCACGGCAAAGACAGCACGCCCTTCTTGTTAAAGAGAATCGTTGAACTCACCGGCGGGAAATCCTTGGACTCCAACATCCACCTCGTTATCAATAACGCGTCACTTGGTGCGAAAATCGCCGCAGAATATGCTTCCTTAAGGAAAAAACAATGATCACCGAAGCGAAATTAAAGATTGCTCTGAAGGACATGATGAAGACCAAGAAGCTGAAAGACATCAATGTCACAGCCTTGTGTCGGAAATGTGGGATCCACCGCCAGACCTTCTATTATCACTACACGGACATCTATGACTTGATCGCTGCGATTTTCCTTAACGAAAATCTTGGGTTCAAAAAGAAACCGAAGGACACGAAATCGGTTCTTAGGGGTTTCGTGGATTATGTTGCGAAGAACTTTCTCTTTCTTCGTTCCACCTACAATTCCGCGGCGCGAGATCTGACCGATGATTTCATCTTTGGGAAATTGACGACCTTTCTTTTCGAACTTTGGACGAAAGATAGCAAGCCGACGGAAGACGTTGATGTCTTGCGAAATTGCGCACGGCGTTTCGCCCACTTCATCTCGGATGAATTCGAGTTCTGTTTCAAGGATCCGACCCTTACGCCGATCTCCTTTAAGAATTCGATGAGCCGTTTCATTGATTTGGCCGTTGATGTCCTCGAACCTGCCGTTTTGAGCTTCTCGAAACAGGAGTTGAACCGCTGATGGAAGACCGTTTTGATTTTTATAACCCCACCCGCCTTCTTTTCGGAGAAGGAAGGGAAAACGAAGTTGGGGATATCGTGAAAGGATATGGCTTTTCTAGCGTGTTTGTCCTCTATGGAGGAGGAAGCGCGGAACGTTCGGGCTTGTTGAATCGCATCCGTGAATCGCTTAAAGGTGTCGGCATTTCCTATCGCGAGATGGGCGGCATTCGTCCAAATCCCGAGATCGGTTTCGTGAGAAAGGCCCTTGCAGAAATCAAGGAGCGTCCTGTGGATCTTCTTCTCGCCGTCGGCGGTGGTTCGGTCATCGACACCGCGAAATCGCTTGGCGTCGCGTATTACTACGAAGGCGACCCCTTTGATTTCAATTTGCATTTAGCAACGCCCAAAAAGACGTTGCCCGTTGGCGTTATTTTGACGATTGCAAGCGCGGGAAGCGAATCGAGCAATTCCTGCGTGATCCAAGACGATGAACGGCAAATCAAGCAAGGCTTTAATTCGGATGTGGTTCGGCCTTTGTTCGCGATTGAAAACCCGGCGCTGACGTTAGGCGTTCCTGCGCTTCATGTGTTTGCTGGCGTTAGCGACACCATGATGCATAGCCTCGAGCGGTATTTCTGCGCAAGTGATGAAAACGAACTTGCGGACAATTTGGCCTTGGACGTTGTAAAAACGACGATGGAAGCGGGCAAAGCGTTGTTAAAAGACCCAAACGACAAGAAGGCAAGAGCCTCTTTGATGCTTTGCAGCTCGCTTAGCCACGATGGTTTCACATCGATTGGAAAGAAATTCTCGACGGTGGTTCATCCGTTGGAACATACGCTTTCCGCCTATTGTCCTTCTATCATTCATGGCGCAGGCGTCGCCTTGATCTATCCCGCATGGGCGAAGCACGTCTTTAAGAAAGATCTCAAAAAATTCGCGAATCTTACGAGAAAACTTTTCTCTTTGGAAGGTGCAAACGAAGAAGAAACCGCTATAATGGGTATCCGAGCGATGGAAGCCTTCTTCCAATCGATCGGAATGCCTTCTTCCTTCGGGGAAGTCGGGTTGACTTCTTTGGACCTCGCGCCGCTTGTCGATCTTGCTACGGGTAACGGAACACGTTTGGTTGGTCGTTACCCCCAACCATTGGATCGCGAGGATGTTGAAGCAATCTATTCGCGTCTACTCGCAAAGGAGGAATTATGAAACGAAACGATTTTGCGACCTTTTTGGTCTATGTGCTGATGTTCGGCATCGCTTTGGGCGTTGGCCTTTTGGCGATTCGACCCATCATGATGGAGTATAGCGACAAACTTCCGCTTCATTTTGTGTTGTTGGTGGTTCTCTCCTTGCTCGCGGGCATTTTGATTAACGGGATCCTTCTTGAAGCCGGCCACTTACTTGGCGCGAAGGTTGGGAAATACGAAGTTCTCTCCTGCGTTATGTTCATGATCGGCGTCCGCAAAAAAGAAGGGAAATACCACTTCGGCGTTTATTCCTATGATGGCCTGACGGGCGAAACGAAAGTCGCTCCAAAAGACGAAGAGAAATCTTCGCTTGGGGTCTACGCCTTCCTTCCAATCTTCTTCTACCTCATCGAGGCCATTGTCTTGATGGTCCTTAATTCCTATGCTGCGGGACAATTGAAAACGCATCCCGAAATGGCGTGGCTCCAAGTCTTCAGCCTAACGATTTTGGCGGTTGGAGGCATGGTCTTCCTCTACGACATCTTCCCCTTCCGCTTGGATTCGATGAACGACGGCTACCTCTTCTTGCTTCTTTCCAAGAACGAAAACAAAGTTGCTTACAACTACTACCTCAACGTCGAAAAAGCCAAATTCTTGGGCGAGCCCGCCCCAGAGCTTCGCTCTTTTGAAGCGATAACCGACTTCACCTCTTATCTTAATTATTTCGTGATCTACGATTGCGTCCGCAAAGGAGATTTCGATCAAGCGAATGCCCTTCTAGACCGCGTGATCAACGCCGAAAAAGGCGTCAGCGCCACGGCGAAGAACGAAGCCTCCTGCTTCAAACTCAGTCTCCTTCTTGCTTCTAGCAAAACGACGGTAGGCAAGGCCTATTATGCCGACTTCACCGACGAGCAAAAGAAATACATCAGCGATATCGGATCGGTTGCCGCGCTTCGCGCTTATCTCTTAATTAGCGCTTGCGTCGAAGAAAGCGAAGGCGAAGCCAACTACGCGCTTGATAAAGTCGAAAAGGTGATCGCGCCGCTTCGCAAAAACGAAGAAGTCTTCTTCGAATCGGAAAAGGCTTTGCTCCAACACGACAAGGATTTTGTTGCAAAACTACATCCTTCTTGGGATCTCTACCCCTTGCCTTGGGAGGCGAAAAAGGAAACCGCCCCTGAAGAAGGGAAAGAAAAAGAAGAGCCTAAAGAAGAGGCTGAAGACGAAGAATAAGATAGCCGCCCAACCGGGCGGTTTTCTTTTCGGCAATAATTGCTTATCTGCGCGGATAGATTTCTTTGAATATCGGATAAATGTGTCTTTCGATAAGCAATACTTGCACCTATATGCAAATTCAAGGATACTATGGGCAAGAGGAGATAATATTATGACCTTAAAAGAAATTCGCACGAAAACCGGTTTAACGCAAAAAGAGGCGGCAGAGCTCGTCGATGTCGCCCTGCGAACCTACAGCGAGTACGAGAAATCGGAAGAGAACGCTAATGCGTTAAAACTCGAACGGATGAAGCAAATTCTTCTGGAACACGCCGCGAAAGATACCTCGATTCTAAAAGACAAAGTCTTGTTGATCACCGGTGGCACGGGTTCTTTTGGCCACGCGGTTGTCGACCGCTTCTTGGATACCGAAATCAAAGAAATTCGTATCCTTTCTCGCGACGAGAAAAAGCAAGACGATATGCGCAAGGCGTATCACAACGACAAACTCAAATTCTACATTGGCGATGTCCGCGACCTAAATTCCATCATGGACGCGTTCCGTGGCGTTGATTACGTCTTCTCCGCGGCGGCCTTAAAGCAGGTTCCTTCCTGTGAATTCTATCCGATGGAAGCCGTTCGCACGAACGTCATTGGCAGCGATAACGTCATTACCGCCTGCATTCGTAACCATGTCAAGAAAGCGATCTTCCTTTCTACCGACAAAGCCGCTTATCCCATCAATGCGATGGGGATCTCCAAGGCCTTGATGGAAAAGAACGTCATTGCCCGCAGCCGTCAATTGCTCCCGGGCGACACGGTTCTTTGTTTAACGCGCTATGGCAACGTCATGGCAAGCCGTGGTTCGGTCATCCCTTTGTTCCTTTCTCAAATCGAAGAAGGCAAGCCCATCACCATTACGAACCCTGAGATGACGCGTTTTATGATGACATTGGACGACGCGGTCGATTTGGTCCTCTACGCCTTTGAAAACGGTGAGCAGGGCGATTTGTTCGTCCAGAAGGCTCCTGCCGCGACGATCGAGACACTCGCGAAAGCGGTCTTGGAACTCAAAAAAGCGAAAACGGGCGTCGCTTACATTGGAACGCGCCACGGCGAGAAACTCTATGAAACCTTGGTCACGCAAGAAGAAATGCTCAAATCGATCGACATGGGCAACTTCTTCTGCGTCAAAGCCGACAATCGCGACCTCAACTACGATAAGTACTTTACGGCAGGAAACCAAAAGCTCAATCTTGGCGAATCCTACACATCTCACAACACCCATCGTTTGGATGTTGAGGGAATGAAGGAACTCTTGAAGAAACTCGAACTTTTCGGCGGCCCCGTCCGTCAACACGATTAATTCCATAAGGAGAGGCGTCCATGCAATTTAAAAACAACGGCAAGCTGAAGCTCATGATCATCGTGGGCACCCGCCCGGAACTCATCCGTCTTGCGGCGGTCATCAACAAAGCGCGCATCTATTTCGATACGTTGCTCGTCCACACGGGACAAAACTACGATTACAATCTCAATGGCGTCTTCTTCAAGGATTTGGGCATTGAGGCACCGGACGCGTATTTGAACGTCGTTGGCGATAACCTCGGCCAAACGATGGGTAACATCATCGCGAAATCCTATGAAGCGATGGTCGAGACGAAGCCGGACGCTGTTTTGGTACTTGGCGATACAAACTCTTGCTTATCGGTGATCGGAGCAAAGCGTCTCCATCTTCCGATCTTTCACATGGAAGCCGGAAACCGTTGCAAGGATGAATGCTTGCCCGAAGAAACAAATCGCCGCATCGTCGATATTATTTCGGATGTGAATCTCGCCTATTCGGAGCACGCAAGACGTTACCTCGCGGATTGCGGGCTGCCGAAAGAACGCACCTATGTCACGGGCTCCCCGATGGCTGAAGTGTTAACCAACAATCTGGAATCCATTAAACACAGCGACGTTTTGCAACGTCTTGGCTTGAAAAAGAATGGTTATATTCTCTTGAGCGCTCATCGGGAAGAGAACATCGATACGGATGAGAACTTCCTCTCTTTGTTCAACGCGATCAACGCTTTGGCGAAGACCTACGACATGCCGATTCTCTATTCTTGCCATCCGAGAAGCAAAAAGAAATTGGATCAAACCGGCTTCCAACTCGATGAGCGCGTGATCCTTCATGAGCCGATGGGCTTCCATGATTACAACAATCTCCAGATGAATGCTTTCTGTGTCGTTAGCGACTCTGGCACTTTGCCGGAAGAAAGCAGTTTCTATGCCTCGATTGGCGAGCCTATCGCCGCGGTCTGCATTCGTACTTCTACGGAGCGTCCGGAGGCCTTGGACGAAGCGTGCTTTGTCCTTGCTGGGATTGACGAGAAGAACCTCCTTCAAGCGGTCGAAGTCGCCATCAACAACAAAAATGGTTGCCGCCCCGTCCGTGATTACATCGACCTCAATGTGTCGGATAAAGTGATCAAGTTGATCCAATCCTATACCGGCGTCGTCAACAAGATGGTTTGGAGGAAACCCTAAGCCATGAAGGTTTTGGTTACCGGCGCCAAGGGGTTCATCGGAAAGCACCTTTGCGAGGCCTTAAAACGCAAAGGAGCGGAAGTCCTTCCTTTTGATGTTGATTCCGAGCCACATTTCCTTGAAAAAGCTGTTCTCGAAGCCGATTTCATTGTCCATCTCGCGGGCATTAACCGCCCTTTAACGGTCGAGGAGTTCTATGACGGCAACGCCAATTTGACGAAAAAACTCGTTGATCTCGTTCTTCGAAGCGGGAAGAAAACGCCGATCATCTTCTCAAGTTCCATCCAAGCGACCTTGGATAACGATTATGGGAAGTCAAAGAAGATGGGCGAAGATTTCTTATTCGCCTCTGGCCTCCCTGTCTACGTCTACCGCCTAGCAAATGTTTATGGTCGTGGGTGCCGCCCGAACTACAACAGTGCCGCTGCGACGTTCTGCTATAACATTGCTCACGGCCTTTCGATTACCATTCGCGATCGCGATTACGTGGTCCATTACAACTACGTGGAAGACATCGTCTCGGATTGGATGGAAGTCATCTTCTCTTCTTGCCACGAAGGCGCGAAGAACACCCTTTCGATTTCGATCACCGACGATTGTTCGCTTGGCCATTTGGCCGACCTCCTCCATTCCTTCAAAGAAGGGATTTGCTCCGCGAAACACTTCCCAAAAGTCACGGGCGAATTTGAACGAAAACTTTTCAAAACCTTCTGCGGTTATTTATCCGAGGATGGCTATTCCTTCAATTTCGCCGCAGATATGCGCGGATCTTTTGAGGAACTCTATAAATCTAAAGCTCATGGCCAAATCAGCGAGAACGTTTCCTTCCCCGGGATCACGAAAGGCGGGCACTACCACACCTATAAGAAAGAAATCTTCTACACGGTGAAGGGAAGGTGCTTAATTCGTCAACGAAACATCGAGACAAATGAGATGCTCGAAAACATCGTTGAAGGCGGCGTCTCGGACCCCGTGGAAATCAAAGTAGGATACACCCACGAAATCAAAAACATCGGGACGGAAGACTCTTATACCTTGATGTGGATCAGCGAAGTTTATGATCCATCGACCGCGGATACCTATCGAGCGGATGTCTAAGACCATGATGCCGGGCTGAAAGGCTCGGCATTTTTGTACAAAAAAGCCTGCCGCGTGGGCAGGCAAGGCTGATTGAGAATTACGCCGCGGGGCGCATCGTCTTCATCGAAAGCCACATGAGGCGCAGGCCGAAGAGGACGATAAACGACATCATAGCGAAGCTTGGCATGGCAAAGCCAAAGGCCAAGGAGAGAAGGGCAGGAGCAACGCCGGCCCAATAGGAGATCTTCTGCGTTTCCCAGAAGGTGTAAATACGGAAGGGGTTACGCTTGCCGCGGGTCAACAAGAAGACGACCAAGCCGAAGAGGACTTCAATGCCGACATAGATTGCGGCGGTAATGCCCGCCATGGTCCAAGAACTGCTGATCTTTTGGCGATCGGTTGAGCGGACGATGACGTCCTTCCATTTTGCAGTAATCGCACGGACAAATTCCTTTTCTTCGGGGTATTCGCCCAAACCATTTTTTGTTTCGTTGGCGAATTCCGAGAACTTCGTGCCTTCCAAATCGGCGGTGATACCGGTAATGGTGGATCCTTTTCCGTTTTCGTTATAACGACCGACCATGATATTTTCTTGGCCGAAAGCAACGAAATTGGTCGCGTAGGAAGCGTCGCTTCCGCCGTAACCAGGACGGACGTTGCCCGTAAGGGGGTCTTTTGCGCTCGTGATGCGAGCGAAGAACACGGAGTCTTCAACAGTCATGCCACCAGCGTCGACACTGTTGACGAAGACTTCGAAGACGATTTTATCCAAAGAGGAAGAATAATCGGCGTACCAGGTTTGTTTTTCGGGACCGTTTTCACCCTCAACGGTGTAAACGACATTGTCCCAGTGTTGGACCGAGGGTTTGCCGTCTTTGATTTCAAGGGTAACGCCCTTCTCGGAGAGTTCTTTGGAGAAGGTCGCGAGTTCTTGATCAAGGGAGTAGTTCGGGGCGCCGAGGACGCTGTCGCCAAAATTGACGGAAAGCTGTGAGGAGAGGGTTGGCACATCAGCGAGGACCACGGAAAGAAGGCCCAATCCAACGGCGAGCGCAGCCCAACCAGCGCCGCGATATTCACGGGCGACCTTAAGGCAGGCGTCGTTGTTGATCAGGGTCATGAAAGAGACTTTTACCATCTCCTTCTTCTTCGGATCCATTTTCTTGCGGTTTTTCTTCGCTTTGACGGGCGTTGCTTTAACCGCTTGGTTCTTGTTTTTGTTTTTCTTCTTATTCGACATTTCGGTACTCTTTTGCTTAAGCAAAGTAAACAATACACGAGTTGAAGGTATTTGAAAACCATAATATGGTTCGCCGGAAGGACCGTGTTTTCGTTTTTTGTTTACTCAAATGGCCAAACCATAGATAATTACCGACGTGGACGAGGATAAAAGAAAGCAAAAAACGATAGGCTGGCCAAGCTATTTGGTCGCGATTTTGATGCTTGTTGGCATTGGCTTTCTCTTTCTGCCGATTTTAGGGACGAGAGCCAGCGACGGCACCTATGTGTCGCTTCACTCTTTCTACGTCTATTTCGGCGGTCTCCAAATGGAAGTGGTTAACGGGGTTCGTGTCACCTTCCCCTTCTCCTTCAATGTTTGGTTTTTAGTTCTTCTTTCGGTTTTCGTTTTGGCTTTCTTGGCCGTTCTCTTTGGCAGGAACACCCCAGCTAACCTCACGGTTGGGCTTTTCCTATTGCTCGCGGGAACGATCGCCCTCTTTTTTTCGCCTCAATTCTTGGCTTTAGGAAACCCTTCGATGAACGCCGCGGATGTTAGCTATGACTACGGATTATTTCTCGCGGTTTTCTGTTTCGTTCTGTCCATTCTCTTCTTGGTGATTTTAATTGTTCGTTCCAAGCGCTATTGGCGTAAAAGACGGCGCAAATAGCCAACGAACGTTCTGTTTTTGAATATTTCTTCAATCCTCTCTTCTTTCCGTTGAGAAAGGCGTTTTCATCCTTTATTATGGTTTCGGAAACAAGTTGAGGCGAGACGTTATGTCAGAGCAAAAACCAGCTCAAAAGAAAAAGGCGTCTTCTACCGGAAAGAAGATAAAGAAGACGGCGAAAAAAGAGATCAAGAAAGTTAGGAAAAAACATCCTGTTGCGTTTGTGCTGGCGGTGATCGCGATCATCGCTCTTGGGGTCGCGGGATATTTTGCGCGGCAATATTTCTTCCCGCCGGAACCCGAGATGTCCTTTGTGCTTAATGGCCCTTCTTCTTATTCCGTGGCCTTGGAATCGGCCTACGTTGAAAAGGGCGCCAAAGCAACTTACGAAGGCAAAGACATTTCCAATGAGATCAAAACGGTTTACACGTGCGATGGCGTAACGGTTCCAACCGTGGATACCTCAAAGGAAGCAACCTTTAAAGTAACCTATTCCATCGAACACGAAAAATTGGTGAAATCCTTGGAAAGATCTGTTGTTGTAACTTCGATCACCGCCGATTCTATTTCAATCCACTTCCTTGAGCTTGGGAACCAATATACCGGCGACTCCGTCTACATTAAGGCCGGCGAAACCGACATTTTGATTGACGCCGGAAGCCGCCAATATTCCGCTGGGACGATTGGAAAATACTTAAAACAACCCGGTCTGGTTGAAGACAATAAACTTGAGTACGTTGTCGCAACGCACGCTCACCAGGATCATATCGCGGGCTTTGTTGGCACGAACGCCGCCCCCGGCATCTTCAAACAATTCGACGTCGGCACGATCATCGACTTCCCAAAGACCGACACCACCTCTTCCATTTACAATCGTTATGTAGAAGAAAGAACCGCCGAAGTTGCAAGCGGAGCGAAACATTTCACTGCGTTAGAGTGCTGGAACGAGTCGAAAGAAGGCGCCCAGAAGTCGTACGAAATCGCCTCTGGGATCACCATGGAGATCCTTTATCACAAGTATTACGTCGAAAGCGCGAAAGGCGATGAAAATAACTATTCGGTGTGCTTGCTTTTTACCCAAGGAGAGAACCATTACCTCTTCACGGGCGATCTTGAAGCGGGAGGCGAGGCTTCTTTGGTGGCGTCTAACACATTGCCTCAAGTCACGTTGTTTAAAGGCGCTCACCACGGCTCTTACACCGCGAATTCTGATGCATTGCTTTCGGTGATTCGCCCCGAAGTCATCTGTATTTGTTGCTGTGCTGGCACCAAGGAATTCCGTCCGACCGCTGGAAACGAGTTCCCTGCTCAAGCCACGGTGAATGTCATGGGGAAATACACCGAAAAGATTTACGTAACCTCGCTTTGGCACGAAGATCGCGCGGATTCTTTAAACGGCAACATCGTTTGCACTTCGCTTGGCATGGATCTTGAAGTTCATGGTTCGAGCAACGACACGATTCTAAAGGAAACGGATTGGTTTAAAGAGAATCGAACGTGGCCTTCGGAACGAATATAAAAATGAAACGGATTTCTTCCATTTTTAAAGGTCGGACCCTATAATGAAGCGCCAAGAAGTGTTGCTTGGTACTTCTCCTGGGGCCGTACTGGTTTTGACGGGGGAACGTCTGTCTTTGATTGCAGCAAGGTGGCGACTTACCGCCAAAAACCAATAACTGACAACACTGTCAAACCTTGGATGCTCGGCAACAACGCCCGCGTCCTCGCTCGCGCCTAATTGCACCTGAAAAACGGTTCCGCGCCATTTTAGCGGACGAGCACCTCCCTCTTCGCGTTTCTCGCTTTGGCGAAATTGGGGGCAACAAAAAGCGATAAGCTCTCGATTTGGCTGCTTCGAGGGACGAAAAACCCTAAGCCAAACCACGAAGTCTACTTGTTCCGGTCCAGCTTCGTGGTGATTTGACCGGAACTAAGCTGTAGAGGTCATTGAGGGATGTCCTTCGGACCGGGGTTCGATTCCCCGCGACTCCACCAATTTGACACAACCGCGCACTTTGCGCGAGAACTGAGGCTGAACGATCGGCCTCTTTTTCTTTTCAAATGAATCAATGATCACAAATGCTTTGTGTTGTTAGACTTTTTCAAGCATTATGAAAAGGCAAAGCAAGAAGCATGAAAATTTTCAGGAAAGTTTCCTATATACGATAAAAGACAACGCATTGCGATATGTCTTTATGAGCGCGGTTCTCCTCAATCTATCGCTAGAAAACGAATTTGAAAACTCACCGATGAATTTTCTATTCTTTGATAATCACAGTGAAACAAATGAGATTGTTTTGATAAATACTTTCATGCTTTCATGCTTTTTCTTTTTACAAAATCCGCTACAATTAAAACGTGATCAAAGTCGCTCATTTACGCTTGTTTTAAAAAAGATAACGGGTTTTTGTGCGGTTTTAGAAAGGGATGAAATGGAAGAATTCAAATTATACCGCAAAAAACCGAATGCGATTTCTTTTGGGAGACTATACACGGCAAAAATGGATGTCCCTTTTGATAACAAAAAGAGAACGATTCGTGTATGGGTACCGGATTGTTATGATGAAAATGATACGGCCACCCGTTATCCCGCCCTTTATATGTGTGATGGGCAAAACATGGTGGACGAATATACAACTGCTTATGGCGAATGGAATCTTGATGAGGTTGCAGAACGCTTGATTTTCAAAGGCGCCCGTCCTTTCTTGCTTGTCGGTGTTGATTGCCCTTGTGGGGAGATGGAGAGGGCTTCGGAAATGGCCGTTCCTGGCATTTTTCGCTCTTCCATGAAGGACTTGGCCAATTACGATTTGAAAGGCGAAGTTTATGTGGACTTCTTCTTCAATACACTGAAACCAAGAATTGATCGCATGTTTCATACTGACCCACGAAAAGAATATACGGGCTTTGGTGGTTCTTCGATGGGTGGGCTTATGTCCTTTTACGGATTTGTCCGCCACCGCGAGAAAATCGGATTTTGCCTGTGCTTTTCTCCTGGATTCTGCATCTACAGGAAGCCGGAATTCCAAGCGGCGATCAAGGCTTGGAATCCAGATCCAAAAGAATACGGAATGATCTACTTCTACTCCGGCGGAAAAGGATTCGAACGCATCTTCCCCCGCCCGACGGAGTTTGTGTACAAGCATTTACTTTCCAAAGGCTTCTCGCGCGATCAGACCGCGTTTGTTTACGATTCAAATGCCATTCACCATGAGTCCGCTTGGAATCAATACGCCTATGGAGCGTTAAAATTCTGGCTTGATTCCTTAAAGTGATAATTCGTATTTCTTGCTTTTCTTCGGTGTGTTTTTAGAATGAAACACCGATAGGAGGTTTTAGTATGCCCTGTACAACAATATTGGTTGGCAAGAAGGCTTCCGTGGATGGTTCCACGATGATCGCGCGCAACGACGACGGCCGTTTTGATACGAAAAAGCTCATCGTCGTCGATCCTTCGAAACAACCGAAAATCTACAAAAACAAAAGCAAATTATTGACGGTCGAGTTGCCGGATAACCCAATGAGGTATACCTCGACTCCGAACGTCACGGCCAAAGCCGGCGTTTGGCCCGCAAACGGCATCAATTCCGCGAATGTTGGCATGACCGCAACGGAAACTACGACCAGCAATCCGCGTGTAATGGGCGCCGATCCATATGTTAAAGAAGGCATCGGGGAAGAGGATCTTGTCCTTTTGGTTCTGCCCTACATCCACAGCGCGAGAGAGGGCGTTCTTCGCTTGGGCGCCTTACTTGAACAATATGGCACTTATGAATCCAACGGAATTGCCTTTAATGATGAAAACGAAGTCTGGTGGCTTGAATCGATTGGCGGGCACCATTGGATGGCGCGCCGCGTTAAAGACGAGGAATACGTGATTATGCCGAACCAATTCGGTTTGGATCGTTTTGACTTTAAAGACGCTTTTGGCGACGGAAAAGAGAATCTCTGCTCCAAAGATCTTATGGATTTCATTAAAAAATATCGCCTTTCGGACGAAATCAGCGATGAAATCAACCCACGCTTGATTTTCGGATCTCATACCGATGCGGATCATGTCTATAACACTCCTCGCGGCTGGTATATGGCGCGCTACTTCAATCCAAGGACGTATTATTGGGATGGAGAAAACGCCGATTATACGCCTGAAAGCGACGATATTCCCTGGGCTTTGGTTCCGGAAAGAAAAATTTCGCCGGAAGAGGTGAAATATATTCTTTCGTCTTACTACCAAGGAACGCCATATAACCCGTATGGGCGCGGAAACGACCCGAGAAAGGGAATTTACCGATCCATTGGAATTAATCGCACCAGCGTCATGGCGGTGCTTCAAATTCGCTCTTGGGTACCCGATGCAATCAAAGGCGTTGAATGGATTTGTTTCGCTTCCAACGCCTTCAATTCGATGTTCCCGCTTTATGTGAACGTGCCTTCTTTCCCCAAATATTTCTCTGGCACAACCGAAGAAATGGATATTACGAGGAACCTATATTGGGGTTCACGTTATTTGGGTGTGCTCGCAGACGTGAGCTATGGCACCTCCATTATCCACATTGAGCGTTATCAATCTTCAACGATGAATCAAGGAAGAGCAATTTTGAACCATTATGATGCCTTATTCGCTGAATCCAATGATTTAGTTCTCCTTGAAAAAGCCAACAAAGAAGTAGCCGAGATGGCTCAAAAGGAAACGAAAAAAACGCTTCGTTTGGTTTTGCAAGAAGCTTCAAACGGGATGAAAAACGGTTTCCATCGTTTCGATAACTGAAAAAGCGAAAGCGGCCTATCAACGAACTTTCCATTCGTGGGAAGTGGCGATATATAGGCCGCTTTTCATTTGATTTTCGAAAAGAAACAGAGAACACAAACTTGAAGATTTCTGGAATACCTAACAAGCGAAAACATTCGATTAATAGGGATAAATTTGAAATTGGCAAAAGATATAAAAGGACACAATATTGAAAAATGGCAAAATATATTAAGTGTAGTATTATATGTTCGTGAAAAATCAATTTGATGACATTCTTTCGATAATGGACGAAAGAATTTATACGAAAGACGAGTTCTTTGATCTCGTTTTTCGGCTTCATCCGAATTTTTCTCCCGCGTCCTGCCAGTGGGCCTTGGGTGTCTTGACTCAAGAAAAAAAGATTTTCGGCCTAGGCTATGGCTATTACAAAAGGTTGACCAAGCCATTCAATGAGTTAAAAAGTTGGAAGCCATCTAAAAAGCTGTTGGATGTAACGAAATCTATCACGAGAGAAAAGCCGTTCTGTATATACTCGATAGAAGCGTTAGCTAGCGCTCTTATGATAGAAGAATTTCGAAAAGCTACGGTGCTTGAGACGCCTAAAGATCTTACCTTCCCTTTGTACTACGAACTTCACAATTCAAATAGTAGAAGGGCGATGCTAAGCCCTTCGAACCGTGATTTAGAAATGTATTTCGAAGATAGCGGAATCGTCATTAAAAAGCTCTTCAGCAAGGCACCTTGTCAATCGAACGGAAGCATAACCATAGAGAAACTTATTGTAGATTTGCTGTGTGATTCATTCTTGAATTTTGCTTTTCCAACAGAAGACTTAACATCTAAAGTTTCTTATTTGATATCTCGTTATGACTTCAAGGTATCGACGGTCATGAATTATGCGAAAAGACGGAAGGTTGATGGACTTGTTTATCAATTGATTCAAGAAAATTTGCCAGCTGAAATTTTTGAAAAGCTATCTGACTATATTAAATAGGAGTTTCCATATGTTATCTGAAGATTTATTAATCGGAAATATTCATTTGAAATCACGCGTTATCTTAGGACCAATGGCAGGCGTCACGACTTTAGCATATCGCGAATTTATGAAACCGTTTGGCGTGGGTTTAAGCTACAGCGAAATGATTTCTGACTGCGGGTTAAATTATAAGAACCAAAGAACTTATGAATATTTAAAAACCAGTGATCTTGATCGTCCAATTGGATTGCAATTGTTTGGATATTGCAAAGAAAATGCCATATCTGCAATAGAAATTTTGGAGGCGAATGCTGAGTACGACATCCTGGATATTAACCTAGGATGCCCTGTGACGAAGGTGGTTAAAACCGGGGCTGGATCTGCTTGGCTTAAAGACCCAGAAGCTCTTGAAGATTACATGAGAGCTATATGCGAAAAATCCACGAAACCAGTATCGGCAAAAATTCGCCTTGGCTGGGATGAAAATTCCATTAATGTCATTGAGGTTTCAAAACGCTTAGAAAACGCCGGAGTTTCCTTTTTGACAATTCACTGTCGCACCCGTTCTCAAGGTTATTCTGGCGTTGCGGATTACTCGATAATTTCCAAAATCAAAGAAGAAATTTCTATTCCGGTTTGTGTTTCTGGCGATATTTTTACACTCGAAAAAGCAAAGGAGGCTTTGGAAATTTCGAAGGCTGATGCCGTCATGGTCGCAAGGGGTGGAATTGGAAACCCGTTCCTTGTAACGCAAATTGATCATTATTTGAAAACAGGTGAAGAACTTCCGGATCCTGACGTTGTTCAACAGGCGAAATGGGCAATGGAATATTCACAAAAACTCATTGATTTAAAAGGTGAGTTTGTTGCGGTTCGTGAGCTTAGGGGAATTGTTCCTAAGTTCTTTTCTGGGTTCCCGGGTTATAAGAAAATCCGTAACGAGATTGCGATGAACACTAATACTCAAGATCACTTATTCCGCCTTCTTAGAGGGATTATCGAACGTGGCAACTGCTAAAAGAATCGAACATACATTAGATCCTTTGGTGTTCCCTGACTCTGAAATTTTGATTCTTGGTTCCTTTCCAAGCGTTCTTTCCCGCGCTGTTTCGTTCTATTACGGCAACCCAAAGAACCGTTTTTGGCCCCTTTTGGCAAAAATCTTGCGAGAGAATGATTTAACGACAATCGAAAATAAAATCATTTTTTGCAAACTTCATCACATTGCTCTATATGACGTTATTGAATCTTGCGAAATCCGCGGCAGTTCCGATTCGTCGATAAAAAGTGCGATTCCATCGAATCTTTTTGAAATTTGCCAAGGAACGAACATTCGAAAGATCTTGCTAAACGGGCGGAAAGCGGAAGAATTGTTCTACAAATTTCAAAGTGATTTTCTGACAATGCATCCGGACATATCGGTGATTTCGCTACCTTCGACGAGCCCGGCAAATGCCGCCTTCTCGTTTGAACGTCTTCTGGATATTTGGGAAGCTGCGCTCTAGTGGCAAACACGGCCTCCGAAGGTGTCATTATAAGGTAATTTGTTTCTACTTCTTTTTGGGCTTGATAACGAATTTCC
>CAMESG010000004.1 GCA_945936135.1 uncultured Mollicutes bacterium | reverse complement strand
TAAACCGCGATTTGACCAAACAATCAAGATTAAGTAATAATGCTTTCTTGTTTTCTAACCCCGCGATTATTGAATTTAATTGTTGGCAAATGGTCTCGATAGTCTTTTCGTTGTGAACGAGCACTGACATTTCGTCGATATCTTCGGTTTTTATGTTGTTGATATTCGCGCCGTGTGACTTTTCAGATATCTCCAAGCGATATTTTGGAGATTTAAAAAACAAAGAAAGATAATCTTTAAATTCATTGGTTTTTGGCCTAACGACTTTGCAAAAGGCGCCAAAGGTGACTTTTCTTCTCTCACCATGGTAAACCCCCGCTTTCCCAACGAGATTTTTACTTCCGGATGACGCACAGATAACGATGTCTCCGTCTTGAAGATATTGTTTCTCGGAGACCTTGCTTGAATCCACGAAGACGACGTCATCAAAAGTGAGCTGATTGTCTGATATGTTATTGGCCCTCAATAAAGGAATGCCTGTGTTCGCATCCCTCAAATCAGAAGGTTTATATGAAACGCCTCTAACTTGGATGGTTAAATCTTTAAGAAACTTCTCCATTACTGTTCAAGCTCCTTTTTGATTTGTGCCATCAAATCCTGGAAATCCGCTTCTGATTTCTCGATGGACTCCACGATTTCCTTCGCCGGTCTATATGTTTTCTTTTCGATGTGGACTTTATGGTATTTGTTCCAACTCAAAACATAATCGTTCGCGACGATTTCACCTTTTGTGATGAAGAAGGATTTATCGTATGGGGTTCTCTCGACTTCGCGGTCAAGATTATTGAATCTCTCAATGATATCTGGAATATCGTTTTCCTTGATTGCGACTCTCTTATCGTCGAGGGAGAAACCGTCGGCTTCCATATTGTAAAGCCAAACCTTGTCGGTTCCGCCGCTATTGGTTTTGGTGAAAATGAGAATGGCGGTCTGAACCCCAGCGTATGGTTTGAAAACGCCAGAAGGCATATAGATGACGGCCTGAAGTTTCTGATGGTCAACTAATTCCTGTCTCAAGCGGGTATAAGCTTTTTCGTTGGTGTTGTTGACCACGCCGACAGGGACGATGGAAGCGCAACGGCCGCCCACCTGAAGGACCCTCAAGAACAGTGCAAGGAAAAGAAGTTCAGTGGATTTCGTTCCTCCGCTGATTTGATTGAGGGATTTAGCGACAGTATCGGGATTCAAGCTGCCAGAGAAAGGCGGATTGGCGAGGATCAAAGAGAATTTATCGTGATCGGTGTAATCCTCGGAAAGAGAGTTGTTGTAGCAGATGTTCGCGTTCTCAACGCCGTGTAAAACCATGTTCATGCTTCCGATGCGAAGCATGTCGGTATCGACGTCGAATCCAGTGAATTCGTCATTGTGGTAATGCCTATTGTTTTCGATATTCATCAATTCGGATTTGTAGTTTTCCTGAATGTATCTAGAGGAAGAGGCCAAGAAGCCGGCAGTGCCCATGGCAGGGTCTAGAATCGTGTCCTTTAGGGTCGGCTTGGCCAAAGCAACCATCATGTCGATGATGTGACGCGGGGTGCGGAACTGACCATTGTCGCCGCTTGTTGCCATCTTGGAAAGGAGATACTCATAGCAATCACCCATGAGGTCTCTGCTATCCAAACCCAATCCCGGATCAGAAAGGCCCTTAACCAATTCGTCGAGAATATAAGCGTTCGTGACCGTGAATTGGGCATCCTTCATGAATTTGGCGAATGCGGTGTTTCCGGTCGAGTCCAATTTTGTGATGAAAGGGAAGACGTTCTTCTTCATGTTCTCGAACATCTTCTGCGGCGCGAATTCTTTAAAGTGGGACCAGCGGAGATCGGCGTAAGGAACGTCGATTCCGTTTTCCTCGTCGACGTAGTTTCCGGACTTGAAGAGAAGCTTCTCCTTCTGCTTTTCCGCGGCGGAGATGCCGTGCTTGATCTGGTCGTTAATTTTAACTTCCTGGCGGATTTGCTGATCATCCAACATTTTGATGAAAATCAAATACGTAACCTGTTGGATATCAATCCAAGGGTTCGTCATCTGATTAGACCACATACGGTCCCAAAGTTTGTCTAATTTGTTCTTAATTTCACCAGTGACCATTTTATCAATCCTCTTTCTTTTCCAAATACTCGCCTAATGTCTTACCACTAGCATTCTTCCACTCCCGTTTACCATCGGCATTGCGTCCTGTAACAATGGATGCCGCGGCCGAAGGAGAAGAGATTTCACAATCTTCTTGTAGAATACCATTGCCATCTATTTTCATTTGCCTTTCTGCTTTTGCCCAGCCGGAATCTAGATACTTTTCACTAACATCGGCGATAATCGATTCTTTTTTCAGAATAAACTTTCCATTGGATATGATTAAAGTTCCACAGAATTCCTTACCGCTTTTTCTCGACTTGCCATTGATGAAAAAAGTCGAACTAACCTCGTTCTCCGCTTTATTGAATTCAGCTTCTGCAGATGTGGATTTGGGATAAACGATTCTCCCACTAAAAGAAGCCAAAAGTTGTTTGACCATGCCAAGGTTTACGGAAAACAGTTCTGAATTGGATACCTGGCTTCTTTCGAAAATGTCATGAAGGAGTGTCTCTTTCTCGTCGTAATCATCAACTTCGATTGCAAATTCGCGTTTAAGACCAACGACATTGAAATAACCGTTGCTTTCAAGATATCTCATACGTGTTTCATACTGACTTGTCTGAGTCTTCCCGATTTTGATCAATCCCTGAACCGCCGTAGACATCAAATAGATGATTCCCTTTGCCATATCAGTTGCCCTCCAAATCTATTTTGTTCTTATTAAAAAGTTTCTTCAGTTTTCTTTTTGCAGCGAATGTGGGTTGATGTAATCCTTGTTCCCAACGGTTAACGGTTGCAAAGGAGACGCCAAGTATTTCGGCAAGTTCTGATTGGCTGACAAGCATGCGTTTCCGCAGCTCTTTTATTGCATCTTTATATTCCATAAAATGATTATACAACAATATAACACAATATTATAAAGAAAAAAGCCACCCAATACGGATGACTCTCTTGGTTTACCTTCTATTACGAAGATAGCCTGCAACAACGAACCCCGTCTGATGGCAGTACAGTGTTCGTACCGATTCGAACTGGCGGAGGAATGGGGATTCGAACCCCAGCGCCCTGTTACAAGCCTACGAGCTTTCCAAGCCCGCCCCTTCGACCACTTGGGTATTCCTCCAGGGTAACGCGTTTAAATCGCGCAAGAAGGATTATAGAAGAAGGGAAGAAGGGACGCAAGAAGTATTTACGAGTTCGCCGACTCCCAAAGGAACCTAGTTCCTTAGAATGGATTTGCTATCTCTGTTTGGTCTACAATGGTGCCCATGAAAGAAGCGAAGATTACCGCAAGTAACGCCGGACAAAAAATCGAGAAATTCGTAAAGAAGTTCTTGCCCGAAGCCCCTTTGGGCTTTATCTACAAAGCCTTCCGGAAGAAGGATGTCAAAGTCAACGGACATTGGGTCAAAAAAGATCACGTCCTTCAAGAAGGGGACGTTGTTAGGATCTACGTCACAGACGCCCAACTTCAAGACTTCCAAAAGCCACGGCCTGTCGAGAAGAAACCTTTTCCTTATAAGGTCGCGTATGAAGACGAGAACGTCTTGATCGTCGATAAGCCAAAAGGTCTCCTTGTCTATGGGGACCAAAAAGGATCGAGAGAGACGTTAGGGAACGCCGTTTTGGATTATCTATATTATAAAGAAGAATACGATCCCAAGGATTCTTCCTTCACCCCTTCCCCTGCGCATCGATTGGACCGCAATACATCGGGGCTAGTTTGCTATGGCAAAACCGATGCGGCCTTGAAGGCTTTGACCGATCTATTTAAGGAACGGACCGAGATCGAGAAGTACTATCTTGCCTTGGTCGTAGGCGATGTCGAAAAAGACAAAGGGAGAATCGATATCCCTTTGAAAAAAGATCCGATCCAGGGAAGGGTGTTTCAATGCCCCCTTGCGCAAGGCGGGAAGACGGCCTTGACCGAGTATTCGGTCGTGAAGCGTTATGGCTCCTATACCTTGCTTCGCCTCCATCTATTGACGGGGCGCACCCATCAATTGCGCGTTCACCTATCTTTGCTTGGCCACCCGATCGTCGGGGATGATAAGTATGGTGATTTTGAGAACAATCGAATGGTCAAAAGCCTTACGGGGAATGAAGGGCAAGTACTCCATGCCGCGGAACTCCATTTCGGGAAGTTAGATGGGGCGTTATCTGCTTTAAGCGGATTATCCATCGTTTCGTCCTTGCCTAGCGACCGCCAAAAGGTGATTGAAGCCTTAACGAAAGGCAGAAGATAACAAGGGGCTCTCCTTGTTGGATGATAAGGATTGGGGCATAATGTCCTTGAAGGAAGAAATTCATATGAACATTGTTGAAGATAACCGTTCGCGTTGGCTTGCTTCGCCCCGCGTATCGGACGAAGACAAAGCAACGATTTTATCGATGGACGAAGAAAGCAAGAACGACGCTTTCTTCAAAGACGTGGAACTTGGTACCGCCGGCATGAGAGGAAAACTTGGCCCCGGCACCAATCGCATGAACCTCCATACGGTGGGGCGCGTATCCGTCGCCTTTGCGATGTACGTGCTTTCCACCGATCCTAACGCCAGGCAAAAAGGCATCGTCATTGCGCACGACAATCGTTATTTTTCCCGCGAGTTCGCGGAGCTTTCCGCGAAGATCTTCAATGAGATGGGCTTCAAAGCCTATCTCTTTGACGCGCTCCGCCCAACGCCGGAGTTGTCTTTTGCTGTCCGCTATCTTGGCGCGCAAGGCGGCGTCATGATCACCGCGAGCCATAACCCCAAGGAATATAACGGCTACAAGGTTTACGACGAGACGGGCTGCCAATTGATCCCAAGCAAGGCGGAAGAAATGCTTCGCTGCGCCTCTTCCTTGCCGGACGAATTATCCTTTGAAGTCCCCGCCTTTGAGAAGAAAGGCGAGACCATCATCCTTTCTTCCAAGGTCGACGATGAATATTGCGCCTTGGTTAAGACCTGCCAACGCAACCCGGATTTAGACAAGAAGGGATTCAAGGTCGTCTATACGCCTCAACACGGGGCGAGCTACGAGAACGCGATGCGCGTCTTTGAGGATTGCGGTTACGAGATCATTCCGGTTGAAAGCCAATGCAACCACGATCCTGCCTTTGGAGGAACGAAATCTCCGAACCCCGAAGTGGCTGTCGCTTGGGAAAAAGTCTTTGAGACGATGAAGGAAAACCACGCGGATCTAGGCGTGATGACGGATCCAGATGGCGACCGTTGCGGCGTTGCTTATCTATCGAGCAAGGGCACCTATGAGCGTTTCACGGGCAATGAGTCCGCGGCCTTGCTCATCGATTATTTATTAGATGACATGCAGAAAAAGGGCGAGTTGCCCGAAGACGCCGTGATCTACGATACAATCGTGACCTCGTCTCTTGGCCGGATTGTCGCCGCTTCGTATGGGGTGAAAAGCGAATCCTTCCTCACGGGCTTCAAGTTCATCGGGGATCGCATCGCCCATTACGAGAAGCTTGGAAAGGGTCCGACCTTTGTCTTTGGCTACGAAGAATCTTATGGTTGCTTGGTCAAGCCCTTTGTCCGCGATAAAGATGGCTTGCAAGCGATCCTCCTCTACACCGAGATGGCCCTATATTACCATCGCCTTGGCATCCCCTTGGATGTCGCTTTCGATCGGCTTCAACAAAAGCACGGCTACCATCTGGCCCTTACCAAAGACGCCTACTTCGAAGGCATGGAAGGCGCAAGCAAGATGAAGGCGATGATGGAAGGGCTCCGCGTGAGTCCTTTGACGGAAATCGCGGGGATCAAAGTTGAGAAGACTTCGGACTATCTTGCCCAAGAAACAATCGATGCTTCCGGCAAGAAAGAAACGATCCTCGGGCTTCCGAAATCCGATGTGATGAAGTACTTCCTTGAGGATGGCTCAACCGTCTGCGTCCGTCCTTCCGGCACCGAACCGAAGGTCAAATTCTACATTGAAGCGGTTTCCGAACAAAAAGAAGGGCTTCTCAAATTGGTCGAGAAACTCGATCAAGGAATTCGTTCCGCGGCCATGAAGTAAAGAAATTCTCCAGGGAGAGGCAAACCCCCTCTCCTTTTTTCTTCTTCCGTCTTTGTTTTCTCTTTCTTGGGGCTTAGAATATTTCCATGATCCATATCTACGTTTCCCCCTCTTGTTCAAGTTGCCGCAAGGTAAAGCAGTGGTTCGATGATCAAAACATCCCTTACAAAACGACGAACATCTTTTCAAGTGACTTCACCGAAGAGGACATTCGTACCTTGATTACCAAAAGCGAGAATGGGACGGACGACATCATTTCCCCGCGTTCGAAGATCGTGCAAGAGAACAACATCGATTTCGACGAGATGAAGATCAGCGAACTCGTCCGCTTCATCAAAGCGAATCCCAGCGTTTTGAAGCGCCCAATCATCGTCGATGACCGCAGGTTGCAGGTTGGCTACAACGAAGACGAAATCAGCGCCTTCATTCCTCTTGCGCGCCGCTATGCGGACATGGTTTGCGCGAATTGCGGCAATTGCGAGCTTTGCGTCTCCGAACAGAAGAACTAAGCATTTATCGATATAAAAACCCTGCGATTGCAGGGTTTTTGTTTGGTTTGATTCCGTTTTGCGGGCTTATTTTCCGATCGCTGCCATTGCGCGTTGGACTTTGCTCGCGGTCGAGAAGTGGCAAGGGATTTCGTGCTGGTCGAAGAGATCCTTCATGATCTTCTGGGCGCCGTTCATCGAGTTGTACTCGAATTCGATCTCGTAATCCGTCTTGCCGGAATAGGTGTTGCGGTCCAAAGAGAGAAGGCCGCCTTCGTATTCGACGTCTACGCGTTCGGTCGTGAGGGAGGTCAGGATTTTGAGCTTCGTGACATCGACGTCGAGTTGGAGCAAAAAACGGGTGATGTCGGTCTTCGGGAAGTCGCCGAAATCGCGGAACTCGACGAATTGATCGTAGGTGATGGGCGCGTTCTTTTCCAAAAGCCCTTCGGAAAGCGGGGTCTTCAAGGTCAATTCATAGGACTGACCTTTTTCGCGGATGCGGATGGCCAGACCTTCTTTCGCCAACGAACGATCCTCCGTGTCAATGTAGTGGTTCGTTTGGACGTAACGGGGAGAACCGCGGAAGACCTTGGTTAGTTTCTTGTAATCCTCGGCCTGGACAAGGGCTTTGGCTTCGATTTCGATCGCATTCGACATTTGTAATACCTCTGCCGTGTATTATACTAACTCCCGATATGATTTGTAGTTATTTCTCCTTCGCTTCCAGCGCGGAATTCAATCTCTTCCTTAAGGAAAATGCCTGGTGGATGGCCTTGTCGGTCGCCATTCTCATCCTCGGGGTTGTCTTGCTTTTCTTGCTCCTCCCTCCCCATAAGAAGAAAGGGAAGAAGGAAGAGCCTTTAAAGATTGAATCCGAATCATCAATGGAAGCCTTGGGAGGAAAAGCAAATGTCCTTGGCCATCAAAGGAAGGGGCATCGAATCGAGATCGAGCTTCAAAACGCCGAACTCGTGAACAAAGAAGCCCTCAAGGCGATGGGCGTTTCCTCCTTCGTCTTGATGTCGAATAAGATGACCATGGTCATCCAAGAAGACCCGGAAGGCGTTGAAAAAGCCTTGTTTGGAGAATAAAGAAAACGAGCCAAGGAAGTGTTCCAAGGCTCGATTTTGTCAATGCGGAAGGTGGAGAAGAAGGTCTTCGGTAGGCAGGCCCATCACATTATCGAAGCTTCCTTCGATGTGGTGAACGAGAGGGAAGTCGTCTTGGATCCCGTAGGATCCTGCTTTGTCGAAGGGGTGGAATCGTTCGAGGTAGTCGTCGATTTGCTCCTCGCTTAGTTCGTTGAAGTAGACGTGGGTGCTGACGGTCCGCGTGATTTCTTTCCCTTTGGATAGGTAGGTATAGCCCGAGAGGACGGTATGCCTTTTGTTCGAAAGCATTCGTAACATCGCTTTCGCGTCTTCCTTGTTCTTCGGCTTTCCTAGAATCTCGCTCCCTAAAACCACGACCGTGTCGCAGGCAAGGATCTCATCGTCAGGATATCGATTTGCAAGGGAATAGGCTTTCAATCGGCTTTCTTCCAAAGGAAGGTCTTTCGCAGGAAGGAAATGCAAGGAGTCTTCGTTGATGCTTGGGACGACGATCGTGAAGTCTTTCCTTACCTTTTTTAGGAGTTCTTTCCTTCTTGGGGACCCTGAGGCAAGGATCATCATCAGCGTTCGTTCTCCATGATCACGGGAACGATCATCGGACGGCGATCCGTCTTGCGTTCGATGTATTTGGAGATGCTCTCCCTCAAGGCGAGTTTCAACTCAGCGAAGCTGAAGTTTGGCTTGCTTACGACTTCTCTCGCGGCTTCCCTTGCCCTAATCTCCGCGTGGCGGATGACGTGGCTATCGGCCTCGCTTTGGAAGCCCCTGGTATAGAGAAGCGGCTCGAAGATCAATTTACCTTTTCGGGAATCAACGGCGAGGATCACGGAGACCATGCCGTCGTTTTTCATGATCGTACGCTCGGAAATTGCGGCGTTATTGAGGCCATCTAGATCGTTTCCGTCGATGTAGATGTCGTTCGCGGGGAAGGAAGGCCCGCGGGTGATCTCGTGGTGATAGAGGATCAAGGAACTTCCGTTATCGCAGATGAAGATGTTCTCTTTCGGGGTGCCGAGCTGCTCGGCGATCTCGCCGTGGAGCTTCAACATGCGATGCTCCCCGTGGACGGGCATGAAGTACTTTGGGCGGACCAAACGTTGCATTAGACGAAGCTCTTGCTTTGAAGGATGGCCAGAAGAGTGGAGGGAGAAAGCCATCGAGTTTTGTTTGACGTCTGCGCCAAGCTTGACGAGCTTGTTGACCAGGCGATTGACCAAGGCGCCGTTGCCGGGGATTGGGTTCGAGGAGAAGACGACCGTATCGCCAGGGAGGATCGAGGTGTAGCGGTTATCTCCATCGACGATGCGGGAAAGGGCTGCCATCGCTTCGCCTTGGCTGCCGGTGCAGATGATGCAGGTTTCGTAGGCGCGGTGATCGCGGAGGTTTTGCTCTTGGATGATCGCGGATTCCGGGATCTTGATGTAGCCGTATTCCCTGGCGATGCCGATGACGTTCTTCATGGAACGTCCTAAGACGCAGATCTTGCGTCCGTGGGCGATCGCGACCTCCACGACCTGCTGGATACGGTTGATGTTGCTGGAGAAGGTCGAGACGATGATGCGGCCAGGGGCTTTGGAGAAGACTTCTTCGACGCCGCTGCGGACGGCCGTTTCGCTTGGGGTATAGCCTTCGATTTCGGCGTTCGTGCTATCGGCCATGAGCAAATCGACGCCTTCCGCACCCAAACGGGCCAGTTTATCGAGTTCGAAGCCGGGGCCGACTGGGGTCAAGTCGATCTTGAAGTCGCCGGTTTCGATGATGCGTCCGGAGGCGGTATCGATGCAAAGACCAAAGGAATCGGGGATCGAGTGGGTGACGCGGAAGAAGCTGACCTCGAATTCATCGCCGATCTTGATCACGGAGTTCTCATCGATCTCCACGATCTTGACGGGTTCGCGGAAGCGGGCGTCTTCGAGTTTATGGCGGATCAAGGCCGCGGCAAGGCGCGGGGCGTAGATCACCGGGACCATGACGCTGCGCAGCAAGAAAGGGATGCCGCCGATATGGTCTTCGTGGCCGTGGGTGATGAACAAGGCCTTGATCTTGATGCGGTTGCTTTTGAGGTAGGTATAATCGGGGATGACGTAATCGACGCCAGGAAGGTTGCTTTCGGGGAAACGGACGCCGGCATCGACCAGAATCATCGAACGATCCGCTTCGAAGCAGTAGGTGTTTTTGCCGACTTCGCCAAGCCCACCGAGTGCAAAGATATTAATAGGGCAATCTTTCATTTGATTTGAGCTCCTCAAGTTGAATTGATCTTTTCGTAAGAAAGGATCCGTTGGCTTAAATATACGTTTAAAACCATCTCTTGCAAAGAGGTATTTTATGAAAACGGTTACAATGGGAAGAAGGGCAGGTTTACCTAGGGGTCTTATTGTTTCTATCGTTAGGGTCGCATCCGTTCCTAACCGCTGAGATCTGGATAAAAGCAGGAACCGACTTCATATGAAAACGCGGTTTCGTAAACGTTGATTTCCACGCCGTCGATTTTGTTGATGGTGCTTTGATAAATGGGAAGGTAATTGTCAAATTCGATGACGCTTTGATCCGCCCGTGTTCCGAGATCTTCCGGGAAGGAACTCTCGCGATTTGCAAAGAGCCTTGATGAGGCGAGACCCAATTTTTCATGAATCGCGGTAGTTGCGGGCAAAGAAAACCCCAAGAATGGTCTCTTCTTGGGGTAGGTGGGTTTTCCTTAGGCCTTCATCTCGGTCCAGCCGGTGAGATCCGGATAGGAGAAGGAACCGACGCCATAGGTGATTTTGCTCTCAGAGCGGCTGACGTCCTCGCCGTTAACCTTGGCGAAGGAATATTCGTACACCGGCAAATAGTTGTCGATTTCGATGGTCGCTTCTTGGTACATCTCATCACCGTCACTCGTCCCTTCGAGTTTGGCAACGACTTTGAGGTGGCTTTCGTTTTTGGAGCTTACCTTGACATCAATGTTGGTGATCTCTTCATCCGATTCGCCTCCGTCAGCGGCTTCAAAGAAGAATTCCATCATCGAGTAATTCTCTTTGATCACCCCGGTGAGCGAATCGCCAAGCGTGCTTTGGCTGAGCGCCTCGTTATAAATCTTCTTGAGGGCTTCCGTGTCGGAATCTTGCGCTAAAACGGTGTAGAAGCGGTTTTGCTCACCCATATCCATCGCGGTGATAAGCTGGTTGCCTTGAACATAGATGTAGGCGCTCATGGTAGCCTTTTGATTGTTTTGGATTCCATCGACCGTGGCGGCGACAAATTGTTTGCTCGGATAGAAGATGGTTTCGCTGGAGAGCTCGGTTTTTACCCCTTGATAATCCGAATGGATCGTTCCGGTCGCGCGGAAATCCGTCGGGAGTTCAAACGTCGGATCTTCAACGTGCTCGCTCATGGCGTTGAAGCGGGTTTTCGCGGTGTCAAGATCGATCGTTGTTTCGCAAGAAGCGAGCGCGAAAACCGCGATCGCTGGTAGAATTAGGTTGCGTGCTTTCATATAAAGCTCCTTTATACGTCTTGATAGACAAGAATATTTTAGCGCCTCGTGGAATGAACTGCATGTACAAGTGAGTTGTAAAGAAGCTGACGCAATAGTTGCAACAAAATGAAACATCGTTTTTCGCCAACAATTAATGTAAGCGCTTAACTATGAGGAAACCTCAAGAAGCTTTTCGGCTAAAGGACAGCCATTGAAACAACATTTGTCTGTTTTGAGACGGGGGGTAATATTTTAATAACTTCGTATTCAAAAGGAACAGCCGTTGGTGACAAGGGTTCAGTCTTTCCTTTTCCGTTTGCCTTTTTGTGGAGAAGGAAAGCGAACCTACCTGCGTTCCCGTTCTGGATGCCGCTTCAAAACCGTCCACGTTGAAGTGTCCTAATACATAAAGAAGATCATCGAAGAAGTGGGCCTTCGAGAAAGGAAATTATCATGAAGAAGAAAACTCTTTCTCTCTTTGGCGTTGGCGCGGTTATGGCGATGTCCGCCGCGGCCATGGCGAGGCTATTAAACCACGATGCCATTGAAAGCAAGGCGGCGGGAACGCCTTATGAAGTCAAACAGGTCGTGGGTGTGAATGGCATTACCAACGATGGATCCTGGGAAGGCGTAGAAGAAGCTGCCATGACGGGCGTTAACGAAGGCAAACTTCAATTCCCCTCGATCGATACGCGCGTTTTCATGAAACTCACCATTCACGATGATACGCATCGCGCAGATAAAGAAAGACTTGAATATACGTTCACGGTGGGTGGCAAGGTTCAAGCACAAATCGGAAGCATCCGCGGTGATTGGCTGCAACCGAACCCCAGATTGGATTACGGAAATTGCGTCCAAGCCGATTTCGGATATGACGAGAGCGCCCGGATGTACACTTTCGTTACTGGTTTTGAAATGGGCACGGATTGGGAAGTTGGCTTGATTTTCTAAGTGTCTGTCGGTTTTCAAGATTCTGGCGCAGAAGGCGAGTGGGGATCGGGGAACGCGAATTCCTTTGCCTCCGATCTCGTTTTGGCAGGAGAAGAAACCTCAGCGATTGATGTGATAAATGTCAAAGGCGACGTGGAAGGTCGAACCAATTTGATCTCCTGGTCCAACGTTGCTCCTCACATGATAACTGGCGCGAATAATGGAACGATTCAATTTGCTTTGATTGGAACCAATTTCTTCTTCCGTTTGCAGATGGTCGATAGCACGGGCGTAATCGACACCGATAAAGTCGATTTCAAAATCAAGGTTGGCGACAAGAGCCAATGCCAGTTCGGCAATTTCGATAATTGGCTCCCCGCTAACGGACCGAAAGATTACGGCGAAGCCGTTCAGACGGAAATGGGCTACGATGCTGCATCGAGCACGTATGCCCTCGTCCTTGGCTATGGCTTAAAGACGGATTGGGTCGAAGGTAGTTTAATCAATTTCTCGATTGACTATTATGACGCTGGCGCAATCGGCGGCTGGGGTTCTGGCCCTGTTACCTCGTTCTCCGCGGATTTGAAACTCGGATCGAATGTTGCATCCGACCATGGCGAACTCTATTACGTCATCGATGAAAACGATGAGATTCCTGCGACTTATCGTGTTGTTGTGGAAGGCGGACAAGTCTATCTTCCAACCCCGGTGGAAAGTATCACGACCGATCTCCGCGTTGACTCGAGCAAGGGAAGAGTTGTGAAGGTCGTTTATCCGACCGATGTGACTGAAATTGTTCTCGATAACAACGCCGTCCTTACCACTGGCGCTGGCAAAGCCTATTTGGGAAGCGAGGATAAGGAAGGCTCTGCCGCCAAAGGCGCGGCCATCAAATTCATGATGGACGTCGAAGAAGCCCGAAAAGCGGTCAAAGCCTCTGATACCGTTCAAGCTGGTTCCATCTGCGGCATCGATCAAAAGACGGCTCGCACGCTCTACGATCGTTATGCTGCCCTCGAAGACAAGAGCCTCTTCGCGACCAGCGTCACCAAGACCTACGTCGATGCTGGCGAAGGCGATGTCGCCTACGCGGCCATCATGGAACAACTTGGCCTCATTGCTGGCGCGACCGTGCAAGGCGTCTTCCACCTTGGCAACAACAGATCGAATTCGATCTTCATGTTTACGACGATTGGCGTCTTCGCCGTCGCGATCATCGCGGCTTCTGCCTGCGTAATCCTCCGCAAGAAGAAAGAAAACTAAGGCAAAACCCAAACAAAAAAACTCGCGAATGGAATCCGTAATGGGAAGTTCGCGAGTCTTCTTTTTGCTCTTAGATCACGTAGGCGTTCGGGATTTCCTGGAAGGGATCTTTCTTGGAGATCCGATCGTAATAGAGGATGCCGGAGAGGTGATCGATTTCGTGCTGGAGGACGATCGCGTCGTAACCGCGGGCGACGAGTTCAATCTCTTTTTTGGCGAGTGCATCGTAGGCCTTGACCTTGATCTTGAAGTCGCGGATCACGTGCCCTGGGTGCTCGTTATCCACCGAGAGGCAGCCTTCGCCTCCTTCTAAGTAGGCTTTGCGGACCGAGTTTGAGACGATCTTGGGGTTCACGAGTTCTAGCTCGACGACCTCTTTGCCTTCTTGGTCTAGGGGGTAATAGACGCAGAGCATGCAGATGTTCTTCCCGATCTGAGGCGCCGCAAGCCCGACGCCTTCGCGGACGCTAGGATGCTTTTCGCGGAACTCAGAATCCTGGCTCTTCTTGAGGTAATCCATCATCTCGTGGATTAAGGTCTCGTTTTCTTCGCTTAACGGAAGTGGGACTTCCGCGCATTTTTGACGGATTCTTGGATCGGTGTCTTTGACGATTTTGAGCATGAATTCAACCTCCCCATGAGGATGCAAGAAAAAGGATAGCCATTTAGCCTTCCTTTTACAAGGGAAGCACCCCGAAAGAAAAAGACGGCCGAAGCCGTCGGATCATTTCACGGGAGGCAAGAAGAAGCGCCCGTAGATTTGCTTGAGTTCGGTGATCTCGATGAAAGCGGAGGGGTCAGCCTCGCGGATGATCTTGACCGCGTTTTTGACTTCGTAAGAGGAGACGACGATTTCGATGATCGTCTTTTCCTTGCCCGTGAAGGCGCCTTGACCATGGAAGACGGTCGCGCCGTGAGGAAGCGCGCTGATGATGATCTTGGCAAGGTCTGGCGAGTTCGTGACGACTTCGATCTTCACTTTCTTGTTTCGCAAGTTGATTGCGTCGACGACGCTGCTAGTGACCATCAAATAAAGGATGGAGTAGAGGGCCATCGTCACGAATTCCATGCTGTTGCCATCGGGGACGGTGATCATGCCCGAAACCAATTGGATGGTGCCAAGGATCGTGTAGATCGTAAGGGTAACCGCGTTGATGAGAACGGTGTATTTCCCGACCAACACGCCTTTTTTAAGGGCGATGTAGTAGGAGACGACGTCAATGCCGCCGCTGGAGCCATCGACTTTGAAGGAGAGACCGCTGCTAAGCCCGGTGCAGACGCCCGCGAAGATTGCGCGGGAGAGAAGGCCGCCGTTGCGGTTCACGAAGCTTGCAATATCGTTGATCCAACCTTGATCCCAAATGCCCAGTAGGTTTGAAAACAAGGAGCAAAGGAAAACGTTAAGGATCGTGAAGATCGTGAAGCGTTTGCCGATTCCTTTCCACGCGAGGATGAAGATCGGGATGTTAAGGACAAAATAGAGAATCGAGAAGACCGTGTCTTGGATTTGAGGGGTGATCTCGACGGGGAACATCGAGACGATCATGATCGCTAACTGCGAGATACCCGAGATGCCGCCGGAAAGAAGGCGGATGACTGCGCCGTTAGATTCTTCGATCAAGACGTTTGGAACGAGGAAGCACTTATAGCCCAAAGCAAAGGCGAAGGCCGAGACGATGAGGATAAAGACCGCACCTGTGTTGCGGAGACTCTCTCTTAGGATTGGGTGATCGTAGAGGCGCTGCTGGATTTTATGAGGCAAGGAATGTTCTTTATCCATAAATAGACGCCGAATTATGTGCCAAACCAAGGCAAATGGGAAGGGGGTTACGCTTCGATTCCGAAAAGGAATTCTTGAAGCCATGCGAAAGAAATGGGACGATGGATTCGCTTTTCGATGCAAAACGTTGGATTGATTCAGGTTTTGCGTTTTTTATCGATCGACTTTCCACTTACGCTTATAAGCGATATACGGCGTGCCGTTTTCCTTGAAGGAGATCGGCAGCCAGACGTAGGTCGCTAACGAAGTGTTGCCGTCGGTGAGGTTTTCCGCGTAAAGGGTAAGAGGCCTCCCTTTTCTTGAAGGATCGAACCTCTCGATGAAAGCCACATCCATGTTGGGCAGGTCTTCAACGCAGTCGACGAGCCAGCGATCCCCAAGGGCGATATAAAGGCCCGGGCGATTCGGGTCGTGAAAACGCTGGAGAATTGGGAACGGAAGGAATCCTGATGAATGTCGTTGACGCAGGGGTCACCGAGATCGATCCAGGTGCCTTCGATGTCCGTGATGTCATAAATTCTAGAGGTTTTGGGGAAGTAGCCCGTGGTGCCGGAGGTCAAGAGGTAATGACGTCCGTTGGCCTCGAAATGGGCTGGGGCCTCTCGAACATAAGGAGGGAAGGGTTTTTCAATGTGGCGGGTGAAATGATGAAAACAACAAGCGGAAATCAGAGTATTACATTCAGGACAACCTATCGCAGTTTTATTATCGTTATATTTATCGATATTTCTCGCAGCGAAGCGTCCTGAGCCCTGAAGCGTTCTACAACAGGTTTATCGAGCCCGATTTCGAGACTGAATTCGTCCCGCATCAGTTCGAAGAAATTGCAAAACAGTATCTTATCGAACGTAATCGTCGGGGAGAATTCGATCCGGTTCTCGAAAAAATCGGCAAGTATTATTACAACGATCCAAAGAACAAGACGAACGGTGAGTTTGATATCGTGTCGCAAGATGAGAAGGCTTCGTTTTCTACGAGGTGAAATTCAAGAAAAACCCGTTGTCGAATCGCGAGGTCGAAGAAGAGATCGAACAAGTGAAGAAAACGGGCTTTGCCTGCTATAAATACGTTTTCGTCACGAGAAGCGGAATGCATTACGAGGGAAACGAAAACGTTGAAAGCGTCACGCTCGATCAATTGTATGAGCTCGATTCCCAATGGGCTGAAGGGGCAATGTTCTCTTTCGTTTCGGACCTAATATTTCTTCGAATGCATCGAAGGTTTTTGGCTTTTCCATCTTTGAAATCTAAAAGCAGGGAAAGAAAACCCTGCTCGAGAGCCCTCTTACATAGTAAGAAGGCATTGCCCGAGGTTTTTCATAGTGCTATGATTAACCCGCTGTAAACGCAGACACGTCCTTTTTGGAGGCTTATATGTACATTCTAAAATCCATTAGCAATGCCTTCTCCCGTTTCTGGAGATGGATCCGCGAAACCGCTTGGGTGCAACCTTTGTTGATCGTCGGTGGCATCTTCGCCATCATCTTCTCGATCCCGAAGTTCTCGACCTGGTTCAGCGCTATGGGATCCGATAGCTCGAAAGGCTATTTCAATTCCTACAAACTCTCGCTTGAAGGAGAAGACGCCGTTCAGGATAACGAAGGCAACATCCGCGATTCCAAAGCCGATGAATTGACCCGCACGCTCTACGAATATTCCTACCAATTCGTCGCGAAAGACGAATTCGCGAGCTATGATGCCTATCGCGCCGCGCTTGAAGAAAAGCATGTGATCTCGACCTACGGCGAGAAGTACTACCTCGCTTACGTCGATCGCGATTCCTCCGCCGTCTCGACCGCCGCCGAAGCCTTCGAAACCTTGGAGGGCGTCTGGGGCACCGGCACCTATCTCCCATACCACGCCGGCGAAGAATTCCGTCTCCATGCGATTTTCACCGACGACACCTCGACGAACGATGACGATTACGATTTGGAAGAGGACAAGAAAGCCTTCTCCCGCTACCTCCAAAAATGGAATGGCGGCAATGGCGGCGCGGACTTCTTCTCGTATGTCGGCACCTCGCTCCAAGACGATACCGCCTATAAAATGAATGCGGGCATCGCCGATAGCAGCTACGACAACATCACCACACCGGACGCCGGAACCTGGGCCACCCCGACCATCTTCCTTGTTGACTTCTCGAGGTCCGCTTGGGATTCTGGACGGTTCGGCTTGATCGAAGCCCTCTTCACCATCAGTGGCGAGAACAACTACGAAAAAGCCGAGCTGTTGATGAACATGTGGAACTACGACAACAGCAGCGTGTCGAACCCGTTCTCCTCTTACTACAATAAGTAAAATCCCTTGCCCGACGCCGGTCGGGCATTTCTTTATCGAAAGGCCTCTTTATTATGAACCCTATGGATCTTCTCTCTCCTTCCGCGTTGGAAGTCAAAACCTTCGGGAGGAATTCAAACCTTCCCTTCGTCCAAGTCTCTTCGATCGGCGTTGTCCGTACCCTTGGCGAATCCATCCGCCTTTCCGTCGCGGATGAAATCCCTTTGTTCCTTGGGGTGGAGGGAAGCTGGCTCTATGGCGTTTCCTTCTCCAAAGAAGAAGCGCTTGAAGGCGAAGTCTTCGCACGCATCAAGATGGCCTTTGAACAAGATGGGATCGATCCTTCAAAGGTGGAAGCGGTTTTAGGGCCTTCCCTTACCTTCTCCCATTGCCCTGTCTCGGAAGAGGTGGTCGAGAAAGCGTATAAGGATGGGCTCCGCTTGGCGTGCAAAGGCACCTCTGGGGTGAAGTTTATCGACCCTCAGATGGTTACGGTGTTTTACCTTCGTCGCCTTGGCGTGAAGCCCGAGAACATCTTTATTAGCGATTACGACACTTTTGAAAACCCAACCCTTCTTTATAGCGCCCTTCGCGGAGATAAGGAAAAGAACATCATCGAAGGCATCCTTCGTTGAGCGAATCGATGGTTAGGCAATGACGCTTCCAGGCGGAGGCGTCATTTTCTTTTCTTCGCTTCGTAGGCCTTGATGACCGAAGGAGGGACAAGGGGAGAGACGTCGACATTCGACGCGACCATCTCGTTGATCGTCGAAGAGGAGATGAAGGTCGTGGAAGAGCTCGCCATGAAGAAGACCATATCGATGTCTTCGCCAACGAACTTGTTCGCCGCGGCAAGCTGGAATTCGTATTCGAAGTCGGTGACGGCACGAAGACCGCGAATAATGTGCTTCGAGCCGATCTTTCGGCAATAATCGACGGTCAAGCCGGGCGTGTAGTCTACGGAGACCGAAGGATAATCCTTGACGGCTTCCTTCATCATCGCTAAACGTTGTTCGACGGAAAAGACGCTCGCTTTGCTCGGATTGACGGCAAGAAGGAGCACGACCTTGTCAAAGACTTCTAGACTCCGTTTAAGGATGTCCATATGTCCATTGGTCAAGGGATCAAAGGATCCAGGGTAAACGCCGATCTTCATAGACTATTCCTTTCCGATCACGAGGATCTTGCTGTATCCATATTTCTTTTCGCGCGCATACGCGTATGACGAAGGGTCGATGGGATAATCCCCTTCGTATTCCAAGACGATGCGATAGCCTTCGTTTAGGAGATTGTTTGCCTTTAAGAGATCAATCACCCTTTGATAGATCTCTTTCTCGGCGTAAGGCGGATCGAGGAAGATGAGATCGAAGGGTTGCGTTTCCGTTTTCAATACTTCGAGGATGTCCCTTGATTCGACTTTGGCCTTGGTCTCGTTTAGGGTATCAAGGTTCTTTTGAACGATTGAAGCGGTGTGGATGTCGGAGAATAAGCAGAAGGCTGCGCCGCGGCTTAACGCTTCAATGCCTAAAGCGCCCGACCCTGCGAAGGCGTCTAGGACTCTAGCACCATGGACTTTGTCTCCCAAAGAAGAGAACAAGGCTTCACGCACGCGATCTTTGGTTGGGATGGTGTATTCTTCCGGGACTTCAAGTTTCCTCGAACGATAGGTGCCTGCGATGACTCTTAGCATTTTGGTTTCTCCTTGCAAGGAGGGGTGTTCCGAAAGGCATGAAAGATTGCTTCATCGATTTGGGCGTAAAGAAGGCGAATGGGCGCGTACGCTTCCATGTATTTCCGCGTCAAAGGGTGCTGATCCAATGCTCTTTTTGCACAATAGAGGGCTTTTTGCGCCGTTTTCGTTTCATCTGAATCTGCGTCCTTTTCCAGTTCGACCTCGTATTCTTTTGCCTTTTGCTTCGCTATTAACGACAGAGAAGCTAAGACATCACTGTGTTCCATCTCTTCTTCGATGGCCTTGAGATTCAAGATCCTAGGATCGGAGTCCAGGACTTCGATGAGGGATTGAAAGGCGGAGAACGTCGTTTCTTTCATGGGTTAATTATCGCTTTGTCACGCTTTTTTGTAAACGAACGCGGTTCAAGGTGTAAAATATCCCCATGAATGAAGAACAAGAACGTTCGACGATTGTGGCTTTAAGAGAAGCCATTGAGCAATTCGATGGGGTGGAAGAAGATAAGCTTCAACCTCTTATTTGGGCGGTGCGCAGCTTGTCCGCGGAGCTCGCCCACGAAGCAAAGCAAGAAAAGCCTTTTAAGGCAACCGAGGCCTTAGACGAAGAAGCCGCGGGCTGGTTAAAGAAAGTCGAAGACAAGGTCGAGAGGGTGATCTTTTCTTTGCCGACCATCAAGGATCTAACGAAGCGGAGCGAGTTTTATGGCACCTTCTTCGAACGCTTGCACGTATCTTTCTTGGACGCCGGGAACCATCTGAAGGATTGCGCTGCCGTTTACCCGCGAACGATCGAAGCCTTCAATTATCTTTTGAACTCCTTGGTCTCGATCTACAACGCCTTGATGGTCGAAAAGGAAGAGAAGATCGAAGAACAAAAGCACAGCCTTCCGAAGAAAGCAAGGATCTGGGTTGGGATCGGCTCGGTCATTGTCGGCGCCGCGATCGCCTTCTTGATCGCGTACTTGCTGAAGTAAAAGAAAACCCCGAACCATGCGATTCGGGGATGGACACGATTGGCGGAGAAACAGGGATTCGAACCCTGGCTGGAGCATGACCCCACTAACGGTTTTCGAAACCGCCCCCTTCGACCACTTGGGTATTTCTCCAAGTCCGGTGGCAATAATAGCATTCTCAAGAAGGTGGCACAAGGGGCAACTTTTCGCGAGAGCCTACAGGCGCAGGCGCACTTGCCTTATGTCCAAGCGCCCGCTTTGTGGTATTGTATTCCCATGGTTTTGCTAACCGATATTCTCGATCTCTTTCTCCGCCATTGGCCGATCATCGTTTCCTTGTTCTTGCTATTGGCGTTCATCCTCATGGTGTTTATCGCCTTGCTTGTTTCGCAATCCAAGCACAAGAAATTCAACGAAGAACTCCAGAACGCGATGAATTCGAGCCGGATCTATGTCTTGGACACGGTTCATCAAACGGTCCGCTATTTCAACGTGATGTCGCCTTCCGACATCTCTTCTTTGCTCCCTTTGACCGATTTCTTTGGGCGTTTCGTCGGCGAGGATCAACAATCGGTGATCGCTTGGATCAACGATTTGGTCGATCCCGAGAAAGAAGACGTGCCCGATTTCTTCGAGATCGATACCCGCGTGGAAAAAGGGAAACACACCTATTTCTCGATGTTGGAAGTCGACGCGGTCGATAAGACTTCCGGGATCATCCATCTACAATCCTACTTGTTGAAGAGTTTGGTCGAGAAGAGCAAAAACGGCATCGAAGCCCACGGCTTTTCTTCCGCGAAACAATTCCAGGAAGGCCTTGCCCAAGCTTCGAAACGAAAGGGCATTTCGATCATCGTTCGCCTTACCTATCGAAGCATCCAGCGAAAGGACGAAGCGATGTCGCCTTTGATCATGAACCAGGTGAAGAACGCCTTGTTCCCCCACGTGATCAATCGTCGTCAATTGCTCCGGCTTGACGAGAATACGATGATGATCGCGGATTTCCACCTCAATCCAAAACCCGAAGGTTTGCGTCTCGCGAAAGCCATTGGCAGCGCAATATCCCGTTATCTTTCCCTAAATGGCTATGTATCGAGCATCGATTTCCGCGTCCTGGCCATCGAGCATCGCCTCTTCGGTCGTGATGCCGCGGCCATCCTAGAAAACGGAAAGAAGGCCTCCCAATACGCTTTCGCCGAGCCGACCAAGGTCACGGTTTACGAGAAGGGAAACGAGAATTTCACGCTCTTTGACGATCCTTCTTCCTACCGCACGGAAGTCGAACGCATCATCCACGAGAACAAGGTCTCCGTGAAGTTCCGCCCCGTCTACGACGTGAGGAAGGAGAAGATCTTCGGCTATCTCTCTACCGCCACCCCGATCAACACCTATTTCGATTCGATGAATGATCTTTACGACTACGCGAACAAGACGGGCGAAGACCGCGCCTTGTTATCGATGATCCTTCGCAACACCGTCCCAACCTACCTAAGCGAGCTGCGCGTTCACGATGCGAGGCTCTTCCTTCGCGTCCACGTCAAGGATCGCAGCTTCTTGCTCCCGTCTTTCTCTCGGTATAAAGACGCCGCGAAGACGAACGCGGTCTTCCTCTTCGATGAGGACGACATCCGCGCCCATTTCGATCCGAATAACCCGGATGGCGTGATGGAAATGATGCGTGAAATCCGGGCGAAAGGGTATCAAGTCGCGATTTTCCTTAAAAATGCGGAATTGTCTCTTCCTAGCAACCTCTATAGCGCTTATGATTTCTTCGTTTGCGGCTTCGGCTTTGCCGGCAGCGCCACGAGCATGGACGCGAAGATCCGTTCGAAGCTCCATAGCTTGGTCGAAAAGCTATTGAAGTACCGCCGCCCGATCATCGCAAGCGACATCGAAGGATGGGATGCGATTGAGATCATCGTCCGCAGCGGCCTCTCGCTCATCTCCAGCGACGCCTTCGCCCCCTACGACCCCATGCTCAATCCGCCGACAAGCAAATCCATTCGCAAAATCCACGACATGAAATCCTGATAAGGAGAAATTCGATTATGGCACAACAAATCAAAAACGCCTCGATCACCTCGCGCGATGTTGACTTCGCGCAATGGTATACCGATGTCTGCCGCAAGGCCGAGCTTATGGACTATAGCTCGGTCAAAGGCTTCATCGATTATTTGCCGTATGGCTATGCGATCTGGGAACAGATCCAAGCTTTCGCCGACAAGAAGTTCAAAGAACACGGCGCCCAAAACGTCTATTTGCCCTGCGTTATCCCCTCTTCGCTTTTTGGCAAAGAGAAGGAGCATATCGAAGGCTTTGCCCCAGAATGCTTGGTCGCGACGATCGGCGGCAACAAGAAGCTCGAAGATCCTTTGATCATCCGCCCAACCTCCGAAATCCTTTTCTCCGATATGTATAAGAGACTCGTTTCTTCCTATCGGGATTTGCCGAAGATCTACAACCAATGGTGCTCCGTCATCCGTTGGGAAAAGACGACCCGTCCTTTCCTTCGCGGCTCGGAATTCCTCTGGCAAGAAGGCCACTGCTTATTTGAAACCGAAAAAGAAGCGGTCAAGAACACGATGGATATGCTCGAAGTTTACGATTCCATCGGACGCGATCTTTTGGCGATCCCCTTCGTCAAAGGCAAGAAGACTGAGCACGAAAAGTTCGCCGGCGCGGTCGCGACCTATTCGATCGAAGCCTTGATGCATGATGGCAAGGCCCTTCAAAGCGGCACCACCCATTACTTGGGCACCGGTTTCGCGGAAGCTTTCGGAATTTCTTTCCTTGGAAGAGACAACAAACTCCATGCGCCTCATCAAACCTCTTGGGGCGTTTCGACTCGCCTCATTGGGGCGGTGATCATGGTTCACGGTGACGACAACGGCTTGGTCTTGCCTCCCGAAGTCGCGCCGATCCAAGTCGTGATCGTCCCGGTCCGCCAACAAGAAGAAGGCATCTTGGAGAAGTGTCACGAGATCGAAAGCGTCCTCAAAGGCTTGGGCGTCCGCGTTAAGGTCGATGAATCCGACCATACCCCTGGATGGAAGTTCGCTGAATGGGAAATGAAAGGCGTCCCTCTTCGTCTTGAAATCGGTCCTCGCGACCTTGCCCAAGGCGTCATGACCCTCGCGAAACGCTATAACGGCGAGAAACTCACGAAGCCCATCGAGGATATCGAAAACGAGATTCCTTCCTTGCTTAAGGCGATCCAAGAAGAGATGTATCAAAAGGCACTCGCTTTCTTGAACACGAAGATCGTGGACGTCGAGACCTTGGACGAACTTAGAACAGCCCTTGAAAAGGGCGGCTACGCCCGCATGGCCTTCTGTGGCGAGATGGAATGCGAAGACGCCATCAAGGCTTACACCAATGGTGGAACCGCGCGCTGCATCTACAAAGAATCTGCGCCTGAAGGCAGTATCTGCCCTGTCTGCGGCAAGCCTTCAAAGCTCATCGCCTACTTCGCGAAAGCCTATTAATCATCGAACAAAATGCGCCTTTGAAGAGATTCGAGGGCGCTTTTTCTATCCATTGTTCTTCGGCAAGGCTTTCTTTCGATATTCGGAGGGGCGTAGACCCATCTTCTTGGCAAAGGATTCCGTGAAGGTCACGTAGTTGTTATAGCCAACGGCTTTCGCGATGGATGCGATTGATAGGTTGGGATTCCGAAGAAGATCCTTTGCCTTTTCAAGACGAACGCCTAACAAGTAATCGGAAGGCGACACCCCGATTTCCTTTTTGAATCGCTGGAAGAAGTAGGTACGTTCCACGTGGATTTTCTTCGCGACTTCGGAAATCGAGATCCCGGAAGAGAATTCTTCGTCCATGTATTCGATCGCCTCCTTTACGAAATCCTTTCTTCGAAATTCTTGGGATGGACGTTCGAAGGAGAGAAGGGAGAAGGCGATGCCTTAAATATTGTTGCCGAAACATTAAAGATAGTTGCTAGTTCCTTTAATTTTCTTTCACTGAGAAAGCGCTTTCTTTTAAATGTCGATGAACCTAAGGAAGGGGTGCATCGCCCTTTCGGGAAGGAAAAAAGAATGAAGAAGTTGTTGGCTGTTTTGCATTCTTGCTATCGACGAGCCTCGGCGTTGGAGGAGGATTGCTTGCCAAACCCGCTCCAGCGGTCCAGGCTACGTCGCTTTCGGATTTTTCCAATAAGATGGAAAAGAACGTCTTGAATGGAGATGGGATCGATGCCCGTTTCTCGATCCGCTATGTTTCGGGGAACATCTTCGTGGATGTCGCCGTGAAAGACGAGGCTCTCACTGACGTCAATCTAGCGGGCTTCGAGATGCTTTTTTACGCAGACGAAGTCCCGACGGGCGATACGGCGGTTCCTTTGACCAAGGATAGCCCCGGGGAAATCGTTTCCTTCCGTTCGAGCGATCTCTTCTTCGAGTTTGAAGAAGGCGTCGACTACGCGATCGTCGATGGGAAAATCCACCTCTTAGAAGGAACGAGAATCCCCGTCGTCAAATACGAAGACTACTATCCTAGCGCCCAAACACGGGCATGTTCGGCGGGACGATGGACAAGGTTGGCGGAGGCTATGTCTCCTTCAGAGAGCAGTACATGTTCCCTTTGATGCAGGTCGCGATCACCTACAAGCACGGGGATTCTTGGGATAGCAATTATCCGATTTTCGGCAAGGCGAGGCTCTTACCTAAGACGATGGCGAAGCTTCAAAGCGATGAACCGATGAAGATCGCGGTCCTTGGGGACTCTGTCTCGGAAGGCGCGAACGCGACGGGTCTCATCAAGGCCCCCTACATCAATAAGTGGACGAGCATGGTCGTGAACCGCCTTAAAGACATCTATCAGAAAGACAACATTGAGTTGAACGTCGATTATGCGAAGGGCGGGATGGACAGCAACTGGGGTCTCCAACAAGCCCCGAACGCCGGCGCTTTGAATCCTGACCTCGTGATCATTGAATTCGCGGGCAACGAAGGACCTCGCCCCCCCGTACCTATATGGCGAACATCCTCCGTTCCATGAACGCGATCAAGAAGGCCAATCCAGATTGCGAGTTCATCCTCGTCACGAACTTCTTGACGAATCCTGAAGCGTTCATGAACCAAGATGTTATAAAAACATCCCCTTGTATTCGGAACAGCTTCTTGGTCTTGAAGGCGAAGGTGTTGCCTGCGCGGACGTCTATTCGGCGCACCCCCCTTGCTTCATGCGAAGCGTTACGCGGATATGACGGGCAACAACATCAACCACCCGAACGACTTCTTGGTTTGCCTCTACGCCCAGCTGATCCTTCGCACCTTATCAAACGAGAACCCGCTTCCCAAAAAGCCGGTGGATCCCGAAGAATCCTCAAGTTCGGGACCCGTTTCCAGCGAAATTTCGGCGCCGATCGCTAGCGAGAGTTCCAATCCGATTGCTTCGGAAGATTCCTCCGAGATTTCTTTGCCCAGTTCTTCCGATTCGAGTGGATCTAGCGAACAACCATCGACCGCCCATTCCTTTACCCCGTTATGGTGGACCCTTGGCGGCGTGTGTGTTGTCGGTGTGGCCGGTGGCGGAGCGGCGATCGCCCTTCACTTCCTCAAAAAGAAACGCAAATAAGATAGATTTGCATGGATTTAGAGCTTGTGCATGGATTTGCACGGGCTTTTTTCTTTTGCAAAACCGCGCAATTTTAATTTCAAAAGATGAATTTCCGAAGAGAGCAGAAGCGAATTGCCTTTTTTGACAAAGCCTCTTTCATGCTTATGATAGAAAAGAAAGAGGTAAGTTATGAAACGCGTTTATTGTCTTGGTTCGATCAACGTCGACGTCAGCGTCTTAACGGGCGTTTTCCCAATGAAAGGGGAAACGGTGCACGGCGATTCCTTTCATTTAGGGATCGGTGGAAAGGGGATGAACGAGGCGATTGCGATCCATCGAGCCGGAGGCGATCTCCACTTTCTTGCAAAGATTGGGAACGACGCTTTCGGCGGTTTGGCAAGATCCTCCTTGAAAAAACTCGAAGGCGCGGATCTCCACGTTTTGGAAAATGGCTCGTCAACGGGTATGGCCTCGATCATTCTTCATGAGGGCGATAACCGCATCATCGTGATCGGAGGCGCGAACCTTGAAATTGACGAAGAGGAAGTATCTTGCTTCCTAGAAAGCGCCCAAGAAGGGGACATCTTCGTCACGGCCTTAGAGAATAACCTCTCGGCGATCGCGTTCGCCTTGAAACTTGCGAGAGGAAAAGGCATGATCACGATTCTTAACCCCTCTCCTATCAAACCGATGAACAAGGAACTTCTTTCTTTGGTCGATTACCTTGTTGTCAACGAAGGAGAAGGACGGATGATCATGGGGTTGGTGCAGAAGGAAGAAACCATTGCCTCGATTGATCCCTTTGTTCCTTTTGGCTTGAAAGGCATCGTCATGACCCTTGGGGACAAGGGCGTTGCCTATTTTGATCAAGAACATTCCTTTGCCTTGCCTGGTCAAAAGGTCGAAGTCGTCGACACGGTCGGCGCAGGCGATACCTTCCTTGGGTATTTCGCCTCCTCCTTGGCTTCCGGCTTAGCCATCGAAGAAAACCTCGGCTTGGCCGTGAAGGCTAGCGCGTTGGCGGTGACCAAGATGGGCGCCTCGGATTCGATTCCAACCAAAGAAGAAGTCGTTCGTTATTTCAAGTAAAGGGGAAACGATATGAAAAAGGCAGCGCTCGACTTCCAACTCTTCTACAACGCTAGACTCGAACCCTTGTCGATCGGGGTCGATGAGGCGGGTTTTGAACGCTGCGCGCCTTCTCATTCCTTTGGGCCGACGGCAAGAAGACACTATCTTTTTCATTACATCGTCAAAGGAAAAGGCGTCTATTGCGTTGGAGGGAAAACCTATGAAGTGACCCCTGGGATGATGTTTCAAATCAAGCCAGGGGAAACAACCTATTATCAGGCCGATGCGAAGGATCCCTGGGTCTATTATTGGTTTGGTTTCCACGGCTCGGAAGCGAAAGACACGTTGGAGAAGCTTGGGATCTCTTCGCTTTATACCTTCGAAGTCGAGGATAAGAAGGGAATGGAAGAGATCTTTGAATCTTTGCAGGATGGGGACTCCAATCCTTCCTCAATGTCATTCTCCTTGCTTTCCGCTTGTTATCGGATTTTCTCGTTGCTCGTCCGTCAATTTGGAACGGCGCCGGTTTTAGGAGAAGGGAAGAAACCCGACCTTGTTGACGCGATTCTTTCTTACGTCGATCATCACTTGGATCAAGATCTCCGGATCTCCGAATTATCAACATTTTTCCATGTCGATCGCTCGCACATGTTCCGCGTGTTTAAGAACAAGATGGGCATATCACCAAAAGACTATATTCTTGATGCAAGGTTCAAACGGGCGACAATCTTACTCAAAGACACAACAAAAACGATAAAAGAGGTCGCGATTGAGGCTGGATTTCAAGATTACCCCTCATTTTTAAAGGGTTTTAAAAAGCGGTTCGGGGTTTCTCCCAAGGAATATCGAAAAGATCCTTTTGAAACTGAAAGCAACATTTAAACAATTTATTGCAACGCTGGCTTCTTTTGATGTAAGGGCTTACATTCTATGATTTCGGCGAGGTAAGAAATATGTTTCGCATCACTTTTTTAGGGGCGGGGAGCACGATCTTCGCCAAAAACATCCTCGGGGATTGCATTTTGACGCCCGAGCTTGGCGAGTTTGAAATCGCCCTTCACGACATCGATCCCGAACGTCTTGAAGATTCCTATCAGATGCTTTGCAACATCAACGAGCATCATCACGGCAAAGCGACGATCTTGAAGTTTCTCGACCGCAAGGAATCTCTTCGCGGCGCGAAATACATCGTCAACGCGGTTCAAATTGGCGGTTACAAGCCCTGCACCGTTTGGGATTTTGAAATCCCGAAGAAGTATGGCCTTACGCAGACGATCGGCGATACCCTTGGGGTCGCTGGCATCTTCCGCGCCCTTCGCACGATCAAGGTCATGGAAGACTTCGCCAAAGACATCAAAGAAGTCTGCCCGAACGCCTTGTTCTTGAACTACGTGAACCCGATGGCGATGGTCACCGGTTATCTTTCCAAATACCTTGGGATCCGCACGGTTGGCCTTTGCCATAGCGTGCAGGCCTGCACGAAAGGCTTGCTTACCACCCTCAAGATGGAAGACAAACTCCCGGGTTCTTATTACCAAATCGCCGGCATCAACCACCAAGCTTGGCTTTTGGACGTCCGCGACGCGGAAGGCAACGACCTCTATCCTGAGATCAAGCGCAGAAACCTGGAAGAGGGCGACAAATACGATAAGAAGTGGGACCTCGTCCGTTTGGAGATGATGAAGCAATTTGGTTACTACATCACCGAATCCAGCGAGCACACCTCCGAATACACCCCCTGGTTCATCAAATCCAAATATCCTGCACTCATCGAACGGTTCAATATCCCCCTCGATGAATATCCGCGTCGCTGCGAAAAGCAGATCAAGGATTGGGAGACGATGCGCGAAGAAGTGATCGGCGATAAAGCCTTGGAACATCAAAAGTCCAACGAGTTCGGTTCAAGGATTATCCGCGCTTGCGAAACCGATGAACCCTATCGTTTCCATGGCAACGTCATGAACGACAATGGCCTTATCGCCAACCTTCCGCGTGAAGCCTGCGTCGAAGTGCCTTGCCTTGCCGATAAAAACGGCATCACGCCGTGCAGCGTTGGCAAATTGCCGGAAGTCTGCGCCGCCATCAACCGCACGAACATCAACGTTCAGATTCTTGCGATGGAAGGCGCCTATCACCGCGACAAGGAAATGATCTTCCACGCCGCTGCCCTAGATCCTCACACCTTAAGCGAGCTTTCCCTTGATGATATCCGCGCTTTGGTGAACGAGATGTTTGAAGTGGAGAAGGACTATCTCCCGGATTGGAACTGACGATGATTAAGGTGATCCTAGATACCGACATCGGTGACGACATCGACGATACGTGGGCGGTGGCCTACCTTTTGTCGAGGCCAGACGTCGAGATCGTCCACGTCGGCGCGACGACGGGCGAAACCTCCTACAAGGCCAAGATCTTGGATCGCCTTTTTGCCATCGCCAAGAAAGAAAGCGCCACGATTTCCGTCGGCATCTACCACACCGATGGGGTTCATCCCCAAGAAGATTGGGTGAAAGGTTGGAATCAAAAACATAAGTTCTCGACCTACGAAGAAGGCATGAAAAACGCGTTGGAAAAATACCCCGACGCGAAGATCTTGCTTCTAGGACCCAGTAACGATTTTTCCGCTTTCGCAAGAAAGCACCTCGATCTTGTTTCAAGCCATTCGATTTGCTACATGGCCGGCGCCGTGAAGAAGGGCTACATCAACGAATCCGCCCCTGGCGCAGAATCGAACCTCGTCCGTTCGATCGATGCCTCGAATTGGCTCTTCGATCACCTTGAAGACATCACCCTTATCCCCTTGGACGTCTGTCGCGACATCATTATCGACGGCGGACTCTATCAACGTCTCTGCGAGGGGTGTTCCCCCTTGGGCCAAGCGGTCTTGGAGAACTATCGCGTTTGGGACGCTTCTTACGTCGGGGGAGCCTTGAAGTACGATGAGAAATCGTCGAGTTCCATCCTTTATGACGTCGCCGTCCCCTATGCCTTGCTTTATCCGGAGCGATTCGAGTTCGCGACCGGGAGGATCGAAGCGACGAACGATGGGAAGACCGTCTTCCGCGAAGGCCAAGGCAAGCACAAAGTCGCCTTGAACCTTCATGATCTAGAAACATTGAAAGAAGAGGTTATCGAATGTCTGGCATAAAGCGTTTGGGCATTGAAATGAAGAAGCACTGGGTGCTCTATCTTTTCCTCATCCCTGCTTTGACCTATGTCTTGATCTTTTGCTATGTCCCGATCATTGGGATCATCATCGCCTTCAAGGATTATTCTCCTGCGTTAGGTTTCTTTGATTCCCCGTGGGTTGGTTGGGATAAGTTCGAGATGTTCTTCTCAAGCTACTATTTCTGGGATATTCTGCGCAATACCTTGGTGCTTTCGCTGTATTCCTTGGTCGTGAACACGATTTTCCCGATCTTGCTAGCCTTGCTCATCAACGAAGTTGCCTCCGTTCGTTTCAAACGCTTCATTCAGACCCTTTCGTACATGCCTTATTTCATTTCGCTCGTCGTCTTGGTTGGCATGTTCAACATGTTCTTAAGTACCGATGGTGGGTTCATGAACCAGATCATCACGGGGCTAGGGCTACCGCCCGTTGACTTCCTTGGCGATCCTGCTTTGTTCTCCACGACCTATGTCTTCACCGGTCTTTGGCAAGGTGTAGGTTGGTGGGCCATCATCTACGTTGGCGCTCTTGCGAACATCTCGCCGGACTTGCACGAAGCCGCGGCGGTCGATGGCGCAAGCCGGATGCAGCGCATCCTCCACATCAATTTGCCTTCGATTCTTCCCCTTATCATGGTCTTGACGATCATGGCCATGGGCCAGGTGATGAACGTTGGTTTTGAAAAAGTCTTCTTGATGCAGAACCCCGCGAACCGCGAAGTCAGCGAAATCATCTCAACCTATACCTATAACGTCTCATTCGTGACCGTCAAGGACATGAGCTTCGGCACCGCGGTCGGTTTGTTCAACAGCGTTGTGAACATCATCCTCTTGGTTGGCGCGAACGCGATTTCGAAGGCCTTGACCAAGGAATCGATCTTGTGAGAAAGGAGGAAGAAGATGTTAAACTGCGATAGAAAAAACCATGGCTTCAACGCCACCGTTTACGTCCTCCTTTGTCTTTTTGGCGTGATCATCCTCGTTCCGATGTTCTTCATCCTCGCGAACTCGGTCTCGGATTACGCCGATGTCGCCGCGGGGAAGGTTGGCTTGATCCCGACTTCCTTCAATTTCGAGATCTACGCGATGGTCTTGGGAAATCCTCTGGTCCAGCGCGGTTTCTTGAATTCCTTGCTCTATACGGTCTTGGGCACGGCGATCAGCTTGTTCTTGACCTTCACGGCGGCCTACCCGCTTTCGAGAAAGGACTTCAAACACCGGGGATTCTTCAGTGCGATCTTCCTTCTTACGATGTTCGTCAGTGGTGGCATGATCCCGACCTTCTTGGTCGTCGATGGCTTAGGACTAAGGAACACGATCTGGGGATTCATCCTCCCTGGTGCCTTAAGCGTTTGGAACTTGATGGTCGCGCGAAGCTTCCTCTCCCAGACGATTCCCTTCGAACTCTATGAAGCCGCGAAGATCGATGGGATGGGCGACTTCCGCATCTTCATCCACGTCGTCCTTCCGATGTCCGTGCCGATCCTTGCGATCATGACCTTGTTCTATGGGGTTGGATATTGGAATTCCTATTTCAACTCCTTGCTTTACTTAAGCGATCCGAACCTGTTCCCTTTGCAAAGGGTGCTCTCGGACATCGTGATCTCGAACGACATCTCTTCCTTCGGCATCGGGGGATCCATGATCGACCAGGGGAAGATCCTCCGTTCCATCCAATACGTCTCCATCGTCGTTTCTTCGGTGCCGATCCTCTTGGTCGCACCGTTCTTCGGCAAATACATTGAGAAAGGGGCCCTACTCGGGTCAATAAAAGGATAAACCTATGCAGAATTCGAAACGCCTTGTCTTGCTTAGCCTCCTCACGGTGGCAAACCTTGCTTCCTGTGGAGGGAACAATGGCGCAGCTTACGATCCGAACAACTTCCTCGAAACCGGCGATCAGATCGTCAAAGAGAAAATCAATTTGACCTTCTTTGCGCCGCTTCATCCTCTCCATCACAAGGATGGCTGGAACGAGATGAAACTCTTCAAGAAAATGGAAGAGAAGACCAACATCCACATCAATTGGCAGTATGGCTCGATCTCCAGTTACGATGAGCTTCGCAGCGCCCAATGGGAAAGCAAGAACAAACCCGACGCCTTCTTCCTCTGGAACCCGATCCAGGAAGTCTCCTATTACGGAGAACGCGGCCTGGTTCACGATCTCACCGAAGACATCGAGAAGTACGCCCCGAACTATAACGCGGTAGTCGCTGCCCACGAAGGGTATGACGAACTCCAACGCTTCGATGACAAGATCTATTCCTTCTTGAGCATCAACGATGTTCCGCGCGATCAGACCTTCAAGCAATTCATCAACAAGAAGTGGCTCGATAACCTCGGCTTGTCGATGCCAACGACCGTTGAAGAATACGCTAAGGTCTTGAAAGCTTTTAAGGAAAACGATCCAAACGGGAACGGAATACCGGACGAAGTACCGCTTTCCAGCGCAAAGCTCAACCAAACGCGCAACTTCTTGATGTCCGCCTTTGGCTTTGTCTCGACAGGTTTGGAAGTTAATGGTGCAGGGAAAGTCGTCTATGTTCCGGAAACGGACAACTATCGCGCCTACCTTGAATACGCAGCGAAGCTTTACAAAGACGGGCTATTGGACAACTCGACCTTCTTGATTGACGACGCGGGTCTCTCGGCGAAAGGCGACCTCCTTGGTTCCTTTGACGGAGCGGCCGCCTACCTCGTCGCCGGAATGGCCAATGACGCGGATTACGTCGCTCTGCCTCCTTTGACGAGTTCGATGAACCAAAAGAAGATGTGGCTTGGTTTCAACTCAACCGTTTCTCCAAGCGCCATCCTTGTTCCGAAGTCTTCGCCGTATCATCGCGAAATCGTCCGTTGGATGGACTTCCTCTATTCGCAAGAAGGCATTCAACTCCAAGCCTTCGGCGAAGAAGGCATCGACTTCACCTGGAAAGACGAAGCGAAAACTTCCTTCACCTTCAATGTCCCGGACAACATGTCGATCGAAGAGTTCCGCGGCACCCTTACCCCGGGGGTTGGCCTTGGGCAAGTCGGCTATTGGAGCAAGGACTTCGTTTTGAAGGAAGATAACGAATACACCGGCAGAATCAACAAAAACGTCGAAGATGCCGGTTACATGGATTGCTTGAAAATCCCTATGCCCGAACTGGTTTTCACCAACGAAGAAAGAAACGGCAAGGCGATCATCGAAACTGACCTTGAGATCTACGCTTCCGTCTTCGAACAGAAGGTTATCACGGGCAAGGTCGAATTGGACGACGAAACTTGGGCCGAGCACCTTTCGAGCCTCGAGAAGATCAAAGTCTCGAAACTCAAAGAGATTACTCAGGCCGCCTACGATCGGAGGGTGAAATGAAACACAAGAAAAGAATATTGGGCTTGCTGATGACGAGCTTCGCCCTCGTTTCCTGCGGAAAGGATGCAAATCAGATGGACAACCGTTTCTACAAAGATATGGAGAGGGATGAATTCGCCCTTGAAACCCGCGACATCAACGAAGGCCCGGGCCTTTTGGATTATGGCGATGTTGGCGTGCATAAAGAAGCCTATGAGAACGAACGTAAGTATGGCTCGGAATCCTTGACGATCGCTCACGAAATCAATGGCGCAGACTTCGGACTCAACGGCAAAGACAAGAAGAACGACGTTGATGCGTGGAACAAGGTCTTGGAAGAAGTGAAGAAGCAGAACGGGGCGATGACCAAAGTCATCCTCCCGAAAGGCGAACTTGACTTTATCGAATCGACGAACCCCTTGAACCTCGAATTCGGGTTGATGCTCAAAGGCTTGAAGAACGTCGTTTTCTCTGGGCAAAACACGACCCTTTATTTCCATGGCGAGACCGCGGGCATAAAGATCGAAGAATGCGAGAACGTCTACTTCGAGAACGTGAACCTCGATTACGGCATTCCTCCCTTCTCGATCGGCACGATCCTTGAAAGCGACGGCACGACTTTCAAAGTCCAGGTGAACGATGGCTATTCCGTCGATGGATCAACGAGAATCTCGGCATTCCTTGAATATTCTCCGATGTCTTTCGCCCCAAGAACGAGAGGCAACGACATCTACGGGAACGTCCTTTCGACGAACTATCTTGGCGATAACGTCCTCTCGATCACCTTCGATGGCACCTATTCGATCCCACCGAAAGGAACCTTGGTCATCCTTCGCCATTACCTTTATGAATACGATGCGATCTTTATCGATCGTTCAAAAGATGTCCACTTCGAAACGGTGAACATCTATAGCGCTCCTGGCATGGCCGCTCGCGTCCATAGCTCCGAGAATCTTTATTTCAACCGCTTCAACACGAAAATCAAGCCGAATAGCGGTCGCTTGATGACCGTCACGGCGGACGCCCTTCACTTCATGGATTGCTTGGGCGATCTTAAGATCACAAATTCCCTCTTTGAGAACTGCGGCGATGACGCGGTGAACGTCCACGGTGCCTTCCTTGAAGTCCAATCCGTCGAAGGCGACAAGGTCTTGGCGGTGAACCCAAGAGGCTACAACTTCAAACCCTCCGTCGGGGACAAATTGGAAATCCTGTCCTCCTTGGACCTCGGCCTCGTTTCCGCGGTTACCGTCAAAACGGTCAAAGATCATCCTTCCGGCGGCTTCGTCTTCACCTTTGAAGAAGGAGTCGATCCAAAGGTTGCCTCGGGACAAGTGATCGGCAACATCACGCGGACTCCGAGACTTGAATTCACGAACAACATCGCCCGCAACAAGCGTTGCCGCGGCGTCTTGGTCCAAACCCGTCATGCCCTTATCGCGAACAACACCTTCGCGAACCTTAGCGATGGCGGCGTCCTTTTGACCGCCGACGCCAACGATTGGTACGAATCCTTGCCCGCGGAAGATGTGACGATCAAAAATAACAAGTTCCTCCGCTGCAACTACGCAATCGGCAACACGGGCGGCGATATTTCGATCACCCCGTTTGGCAAAGGCTACAATCTCGGCGCTATCGGCTCCGTCAAGAACGTCTCGATCGAGAACAATTTCTTTGGCTCCGGGGCGAATGCCGCGGTCTACGCAAACTCCGTTTCGGGTCTGTCGATTTCGCACAATTTGATTGCGAATAACGGGCTTTTGCCACTGAATCCGACCTTTGAGTCCGGGATCTACGTTGCCTATTCTGACAACATTTCCCTCATCGGAAACTCCGTTGTCCCTCCTTCGTCCTTGACCTACAAGGCGATCCGCGTCGGCCCGAGCATCAACTCTTCCTTGGTCGAATGTTTGAACAACAAAGGCTTCTCCAAAGACGATATCTCCACAACGACCTCGACTGTGGTCTTCGATCTTCCGAAGGTTGCAGGCAAACTCTCCACGGATGGTTTGGGCTTTGATGATTGGGCTGCCATTGGAGGCGATGTCGCCATCAAAGGATGTGCGGACGTTGACCTTAACGAAGTGACGCCGGATCCCGAATCGTTTGACGTTGAAGGGCTTAAAGTCGCCTATTCGGACGATGGCCTCTACATTGGCTTCAAGGTCCATGACGACGACCTCATGTATAGCGGCTCCAATTATTGGGAAGGCGACGGCGTCGAAATCTTCCTTTCCGCGGATACGGAAAGCGAAGACCCCTTGAACGTTTTGAAGATGTCCGACGATTCCTGCTTGCAGCTCTTCCTTTCCGGCCACCAAGAATCCGGGAACCAAGTGATCTCGCTCCGCACCTCGGAAAAGATCATGGAGAAGAAGGACCAAATCAAGATGTCTTTCGTTGAGAATAGCGCGAGCAATGGCTACGTCGGCAAGGCTTACATCCCCTTCGAGGTCATCCCTGGTGTTAAAGCCAAGATCGACGCGGGCGAAGAATTCGCCTTGACCGTCAACTTCAACGACCTCGACCGTCAGCATATCCGCGTCCAAAGCGCGACCTGCTTGAACCCCGTTGAGTACAACAAATACGTTCCAGCCAAGATGAGCCGTTTCAAAGTGGGAGGAGCGGACCATGAATAAACTTAAGCCCATCCTCCTTCTCGCCTTCTCCGCGTTGGCTTTATGCTCCTGCGGAGAAGACCAAGACTCCCCCTCTTCATCTTCTTCCTCGTCTTCTAGCTCGATGAGCCAAGAAGCGAGTTCCTCTTCGTCCTCTTCTAGTCTTGACGAAGCCTCGATCATCCGCGACCTCAATAACGACCCGAATGGTCAAGGAACAAAGCTTGAAGGAACGAACGAGAATCGTACGCCGGATGATCCTCTCTACGATCTTCTTTTGGAAAAGAAGAGGGTTCTAAACTCTGGTGAAACCTACGTCGAAGATTTCGAAAAGGACGCAATTCACACGAAAATCTGCCCGGTTTCCGCGGATAGCGGTGCAAGTTACGAAGTCGCGAATGATCACGAATTCGGGATCGATAACAACACGTTGATCATCCATAGCGAAGGCAATTACGCCGGGGTGACCTTCGGCGGCATGAACTTCGCAGCCTCTGGACGCTACACGATTTCGTTGGATTACCGCTGCATCGATGTCCCTCAGACGTTCTACTTCCAGTTCCGTTCCTTAACAGGTGGCACGGCGAGCGATGTCTTTGCCCAATTCGATGGTGGCAATGGGGCGAAGATGCATAAGACTTTCGATATCAACCTATCGAATTTCTCTGATTACCGCATCATGCTCTTCCCGAGCACGAGCGCCGCGAGCATGGCGATCGACAACATTTCGATCACGCGCAACAACTCCCGCCCGACCGTGACGAACCTTCGCCTTACGGGTGAAGCGGAAGTTGGCAAGACGCTTTCCTTCGAACACGGCTATTACGATGCGGAAGGGGATGAACTCGACCACATCGAATATTCCTGGATCGCGGCTTTGGATAAAGATGGCTTGAACCAAACGCACCTCAATGAAACGAGCAATTCCTTGGAAATCACCGAGGACTTGAACGGATGGTACGTCGGTATCTCCGTCACGGCGTATAGCAAATCGCTAGGAGAAGAAGCGATCGGCCTTCCAACGATCGTCTATACCTCCAATCCGATTGGCGGCATCGGCATCGACACGGGTCGGAGAATCACCCTTGATTATGGCGAATCCTTCACCGAGGACTTCGAACCCCAAGGCGATGCGCGTGGCGATCTCTACTTCGCGCCGCAGCAAGGATCGGAAGCCTACATCACTCAGAAAGCGGAAGATGTGCTCTCTGGCTCTTCTTCGCTCCGCTTGAAGTCACCCGGTTCCTATAACGCGACTTACTTCTCGGGCATCCGCTTCGCTTCGAATGGAATCTACAAGCTTTCGTTCGATTATCGATTCTTCAGCAAGGGCGAGACCTGCTATGTCCAGCTTCGTTCCTTGAATGGAGGGTATAACCACGACAAGTTCTCGCCGATCGACCTAAGCCAAGTCAAGGTTGGAGAAGACTATCGCTTCGAATACATTTTCCGCCTTGATGGGGTTGATGATTACGCACTCATGCTCTTCCCGGCCCAAACGGGTTACGACATGGTCTTGGATAACCTCAAGATCGAACGCCAAGAAGGCACGACCGCGGAAATTAAGAACGTCTTGCTCGAAGTGGGCGATGAAATCCACGAAACCTTCGATTCGCCGAATGCGATGAAACTTGGGATCGATAACGCCCAAACGCCCAATAGCGGCGTGAAGCAAGGAGACGACGGGATCAACGGAACGGGCTACCTTTACGTTGAATCCGCGGGCAGCTACAAAACGCTCATGATCCATAAGGGGATCGAATACGTGAAGGGAGCGACCTATCACGTGACCTTCTCTTACAAGGTCTTGACCTTCGTTGACACGATCTACTTCCAATTCTTCGGTTCCCCTTCGGTCTTCGAGCAATTTGGCTCACCTTCCGAGATCGGACAAGTCAAAACCTTTGATCACGAATTCACCCTCAATACCTCCGCGGGATGCTTGATCCAGATCTTCCCCGGAGGAGCGAGCGGGACGACGAGCTTCATCCTCGACGATTTAGTCATTCGACGCTCTGCTTAAGCGTCTAAAAATAAACTTTAAGAAAGGAAAAATGACATGAACAAGAAGACAAAATTGGTTCTTGGCGCAGGCGCTCTTGCCACGATGATGATTGGCGGCGTTGCCATGGCTATGAGCCCGAACTGGAAAGCACCGGTTCAAAATTTCTATGGCGTGACGGGTAACTACGAAATCTCGTTTGACCAAACGAACCGCCCGATTCTTGATACGGATTATCAAGACAGCGTTACCGCGGCTTCCCGTTACACCTCCTTCGCTTTCACTCAAGCGAAAGCATCGTCTGACGGCGTTGCGGTGTTGAAGGGCAACGGCGAAGGCAGAATCGCGAACCTTGGCGAAGTCACGGGCATCCGTCGCGTGAACGTCGAAGCCGATGGAGAAGCGAAACTCGCCCTCTACGGTTCGAAGGACGGAACTTCGTTGGATCAAAAGCTCCACACGTTCAACGGGAGCGGAAGCTATGAAGCTTCATTACCTTATGCCTATCTCGTGCTCGTCAACGAAGGTGCGGAAGCAAAGGTCAGCGCCTATTCCATCCAATACACCTGCATTGCGAATCTCGTCGATTCGATCGCTGTCCAAGGAACGCTTGACGATACCCTTGTTGGTGCGAAATTGAATACGGAAGGCGCGGTTTTGCGCGTAAATTATAAAGATGGCACCTCGGCGGATCTCGCCCTTGATGCTTCGTTGATGAAAGGCGTGGATACCTCGTCTCCGGGCGCGAAGAGCGCAGCCATTAACTTCTTTGGAGCGACGACGGAATTGACTTATCATGTCGTTAAGCCTGCCGACGCCACAGCCTTGAAGGTTGGCGAGAGCAAAACCGCGACTTTCGACGATTTCCGACACGATCCGATGATCGCATACGACAATGTTCAAACCCCCAATTCAAAAGTCTCCACCGAGGCAGGAACAGCGATCGATGGCACCGGCCATCTTTATGTTGAATCCTCGGGCGCCTTTAATTGCGTTTATCTAAAGCAATTCGTTGCGATGGAAGTCGGGACAACCTATGCGATTTCCTTTGATTATTTGATTCATGATTTCGTGGATACGCTATATTTCCAAGTCCCGGGCGCCACGAATCACTTCACGCAGTTCGGGGGACCGTCTTTGGTTGGAAGCGTGCAGCATTTCTCTTGGATGTATACGGCCACCGAAGCTTCTGATCTTTTCCAAATCTTCCCGGGAGGGGCTCAAGGGAAAACGAGTCTTTCCATCGATAATTTCACTGTTTCTCACGTCTTGCAGGAAACGAATGAGAAACCGTATTCCATGTCAAATGCTGGCGACACGATGTTAGAAACCTTCGGGGATCCTGCGAACGAAGTCTTCCGTCTCGATGCTGCGCCTGCTCCATCTTCCAGCGTCGTTTCGGACGGAATCGAAGGAAGCTCTGTCAAAATCGTTTCGAACGGGAGCTATGCCGGCGTCTATTTGGTTCCCTTTGACAAAGCTCTTATGCAAGCGGGCACCTATACTTTGGAGTTCGATTACCTCATTGAAAAGTTTACCGACACGATGTATTTGAAGTTCTTCTGGAACGGAGGATTCAAAGATCCAGCTTTCCCAAATCTCGAAGTGGGCGTTGTGCACCATTTCAATATGGATTTTGAACTCGCTGGCCAAATCGATGTCTTGCAATTCTTCCCGGGCGGAAGCGTGGGCGAAACCATCGCTTATCTCGACAACGTCCGCTTGACGCGTAAGTAATCGCCTTCGAAAGCCCTTTGGATCATTCGATTGATTCGAAGGGCTTTTTTTACGAATTGAAATCCGTCAAATCTTGAAAGGGCGTTTTTTCGGTTTATTCATCCTCGACAATCTTGTATTTGCCTTTGGTCCCTTTGATGCGGATGGCCTTGAATCTTTTCCCATTTGCTTTCCAGTGAGGGAATGAATCCGCTTTTTCCGCGTTGGTTTCACGGTGGCAAATCACAATATTTCCCAGAATATCTTTCCCGCCTTGGGAAAGAGGGCGGATGTGATCGATTGTTGGACAATATGAGCTTTGAAGATTACCACAAGCGGATTTTTTCATTTTCCTTCCTGCGTAATCGTAGAGTTCGGTTTCATTGGGATATAACTCATCCCAGACTTTGACTATTTTGAATTTTGACATCTTCATTCCTTCCTTAGTATTTCAACGAGCCGTTGTCTTTTTGAACAAATAATCCTCAAGGTTTATTGATTGAGAATACAAATCGTTTAGACTGTCGATTTTCCTTTGGATTTCAGGGTTTTCCGATTGAGCCTTCGCGATAACGACGTTTGTCATCGCTTTGGAGGTTTCCTCGAACCCTGGATACCAGAAGCAAACAAAGTCGTTTTCCTTTGAAACTCGATAGTAATGAAGAACGCCCATGATCACTTCTTTGAATTCAGTTCCCGGTCTTTCGTTTTTCTTAATGCGTTGGGCTGTGTGAAGTACCGCCGTTTTCAATTTTCTGAAAAAATCCTCGTTGTGCTTAATTGCCGCATCCAACAAAGGGACCGCATATTCGTGGTTCTCTTTCACGGCTTTGGCGATAAGCGTTCCCATGAACGGAAACATCCATACAACTTCATCGCCTTGCCAATATTGCTTCACTTTATACTCTTCGCAGAAATAACGGATCACGTTGGCGTTCGAGTGCAAAATGGTCTCAAGATATTGCTCATCGTAGTAATCAGCGATCTTGGTCGTTAGATTGGTGTTTCCATTCATGAACGATTGAGGAGGGAATTCCCTTGCTTTCATTTTTTCCAAAACGCTGCAGTCGTTCTTTTCCAGAGCTAGAGTTATGATGCTGGTCCGAAGCGTTTTGTTTTCGAAAAGTTCGTCCTTTAACGTTTTGACTTCAGTCCTTGTTTGCAGCGAAGTGGTCGCCCCGAAGTTCAAGTCTGGATACTCCGCGTCATTTTCAACGAAGGTGATATATCCTTTTTCTGTCAGAAACTTAATCAAAGCATAGTTTTTGAATTCGATTGCATAATCGATTAGTGATTTGCCGAATTCGTCGAGATAAGAAGCCGCGCAATCCTTTCGTTCTAGATATTCGATCCAATCGGATTCGTTGTTTGAGGAGGCAATGCTGTAGTTGGTTTTTCGATTCATGCGGGGAAAACAAAGTTCCCCTGCAGAAAGAATTTGCTCGCAAGATGCATCCAAAAGTTCCGAGAAGATGGGGAAATCGTAGATTTGAATGCCCTTCTTACCCTTCGAGATCTGCGACATTCTGTTCGCGAGTCGTTTTACCTCGCCGTCTCGTTGATCCGGCGGAACATTACTCAACGCGGCATAGGCAAGGCAAAATTGCCTGCAATTTTTATATCTTTTTAGAATTAGTTTCTTTAGATATGCACCTATTTCTTCATTGGTTTTTAATTTAAGCATGACTCAAATTCCTTTCGCAAAACAAGATTATCAAGAAGGCATGGGTAAAAGCTATCTTGCCTTTGCATATATGAAAAGCATACAAATTATTTATTGAGAAAAAATATACACTATTGGTGTATTTTCATTGGTTTGATTTCTTACAAGGCTATAAGAGGGGAGATGCATTGTTAAACAAAGAAACCTCCCCCTTTTCGATTGTCTCTTCGTTATTTCGATAAGCGAGTTAACCGATAACCTCGAAGGCAAAACATCTGCAGAAGATGATTCTAGGTTTAGGACAGGGAGAAGGCGCCCTTTTTATTCTTTTTTAAGACTGCTGTTATAGATGTTCAAGAGCATTCTGTTTTTCGCACTATCTTGATTTCTTAAAGCCTCGAACTCTTCATCGGTTCACTTGAATTTCTTGCAGACGCCTCTATATTTCGAGACCAAATCCGCAGCGGCTTGAGCGGGGCTAGTTGAGTAATAGCCGGTGAAAGAGATCGGACCAAAAGGGCCCTTATATTCCCATTTGGAGTCGCTTAGGTCAATTGTAGCTAAGGAAACGCATCCTTCGAACGCGCCTTTGTTAATCACCCGAACCGAATCGGGAATGGAAAGGGCCTTCAAAGAAGAACACTTTTTAAACGCATCGGAGCCAACGACGAGAGTTCCCTCGGGAAGGCGGAGTTCCTCCAAAGAAAGGCAGTCTTCGAAGGTGTTCGGGGAGATTTTGGGAATGTTGCAGGAACACAGTTCGCAACGCCTTAGATTCACGCAACCTGCGAATGCTTCCGGCTCGATCATGATAACGCTAGAGGGGACGTCGATTTCTTCTAGATTCTCCGCCTGATAGAATAAGCCATCGCCAAGATTCTCCTTGAACTTTGCGTAGGCCTAAAAAATCAATGCGCCCGGGGGCGTATTCGCAACTCTTTAGATCCATATTTCTCTCCGCCTTCCTGAATTCTAACGAAATGCACCTCAAATATTACGAAAAATTATTGATTTAAAAGAGAACGGTGTTTCGGGAAGTCCGAAATCTCGTCGATCTTCACGTTGGCCTTAAGCCATCGCTCCGGGCGTGAAAGAAAAAGCCCCAATAAACATTGAGGCGGATTGACGTAATGGCGGAGACAGAGGGATTCGAACCCTCGCACCAGGGATTCCCGATCTAACGGTTTAGCAAACCGTCCCCTTCGGCCTCTTGGGTATGTCTCCGCGCGTTCATTAATATACATGAAACCCTCGGGGAATGCTAGGATTAATTATGGGCTTTGCTCATGAACTTCGGAATGGCGGGAATCCGGCAAATTCTTCCTTAACACAAGGGCTTTCAATATCCATATGATCAATGCGTATTTCGTCGGAAGCCTTGCAACGAATCAGTACCCCCATTGGCATAGGCAAACAATAATGAAAGGAAACGTATATGAAAAAGATTTTAGTCCTCTCGGGATCTCCGAGAATCAAAGGAAACTCGGACTTGATTTGCGATGAGTTCACCCGCGGTGCGAAAGAGGCTGAAAACGATGTTGAAAAGATCCATGTCGCGAGCAAGAAGATCGCCCCGTGCCTAGCTTGCTATTACTGCCGCGAACACCATAGGGAATGCGTGCAAAAAGATGCGATGGCGGACGTCCTTCAAAAGATGATCAATGCGGATGTCATCGTGCCATCTAGCGCCGTCTTTTTCTATTCGATCACCGCTCAACTCAAGGCGGTCATCGATCGCACTGTTGCCCGTTGGCTTGAAGTGAAGAACAAGGAATTCTACTTCATCGTCACGATGGCGGATGAAGATCTTGAATCGGCGAATCGCACCTTGGCCGACATGCAAGGCTATGTCGATTGCGTGCAAGGCGGCGTGGTCAAAGGGACCTTATCGGCAACGGCGTATATCAACAAGGTGAGATCAAAGGATCCGAAACTTTGTAAGGCGCCTACGAAATGGACAAAAACGCCTAATCTTTTCTTCCAAACTTCATCCTTCTTGTTCCAAATAAACACACGGAGCAAGATCGGGAAAAGTTTGGAAGCGTTTTCAATCCCTTATATCGGTAAATATTTACTTAAAAGTTTGACTTGGGTTACCTCTTGAATATTATGGAGATGACCCGAAGAAAGAACGGGGTTTGAAAATGGAACGATAGGAGCGTAACGATGGCAGAGAAGAAAATCTTAACCGAAGAGGAAAAGGCGGCTCAAAAAGCCGCGGCCGAAAAAGAAGTCGATTCGTTGGTGAAAAAGGCCTTGATCGCCTTGGAGGAATTCTCCACGGCGACCCAGGATCAAGTGGATAACATGGTCGCGAAGATGTCGGTCGCCGGATTGGACAACCATGGTATCCTTGCGCGCATGGCGATTGAGGAAACTGGCCGTGGCGTTTTCGAAGACAAGGCGACGAAGAATCTCTTCGCTTGCGAATACGTCGTGAACAACATGCGTCACCTCAAGACCGTGGGCGTGATCTCGGAAGATCCGGTTACGGGCATCACGGAAATCGCGGAACCCGTTGGCGTCATCTGCGGCGTTACTCCGGTCACAAACCCAACTTCGACCGTAATCTTCAAAAGCTTGATTGCCATCAAGACGAGAAATCCGATTATCTTTGGGTTTCACCCCGGCGCGCAGAAGTGCTCGGTCGCAGCGGCCAAGGTGATGTTGGATGCCGCGGTGAAAGCCGGTGCTCCGAAAAACTGTATTCAATGGATCGAGCATCCTTCGATTGACGCGACAAGCGCCTTGATGAAGCATCCTGGCGTCGCGACGATCCTCGCTACGGGCGGACCTGGCATGGTGAAAGCTGCCTATACCTCAGGCAAGCCTGCCCTTGGCGTCGGCGCTGGAAACGTTCCTTGTTACATCAACGAAACCGCGGATTTGACTCGCGCGGTCAACGATGTCGTTTTGTCGAAGTCCTTTGATAACGGCATGATCTGCGCCTCGGAATCCGCCGTGTTCATCGACGATTCCGTTTATGATCAAACGATCGATCTTTTCAAGAAGTACCGCGTCTACTTCGCAAACGAAGAAGAAAAGACAAAGCTTGAAGCCTATATGTTTGGCGTGACCAAAGGGTGTGGGAAAGAAGACGAGGCAAAACTCCGCGGCGAAGTCGCCGGGATGTCCGCGAAAAACATCGCGAAGAACGCGGGCTTCGACGTTCCGGAGGGCACACAAATTATCGCGGTAAACTGCACCGAGGTTGGTTCGATCGAGCCTTTGAGCCGCGAGAAGCTTTCCCCGATTCTCGCTGTATATAAAGTGAAGGATGCAAAAGAAGGCTTTGAGCAATGCGAGAAGATGCTTGAATTCGGAGGTCTAGGCCATTCGGCGGCCATCCATTGCCACGACCAAAAGATGGCGGATGCCTTCGGCGACAAGGTCAAAGCGATCCGCATCCTTTGGAATTCCCCGTCGACCTTCGGCGGCATCGGGAACGTTTATAACTCGTTGATTCCTTCCCTTACGTTGGGTTGCGGATCTTATGGCGGCAACTCGGTGGGCGGCAACGTCAGCGCCGTGAACTTGCTCAACATCAAACGCGTCGGCAAAAGGAGAAACACCATGCAATGGTTCAAGGTTCCGCAAAAGATCTATTTCGAACGCAACTCGATTCAATATTTGATGTCTGCCAAAGACATTTCGAAAGTCTTCATCGTCACCGACCGTTCGATGGTCCAGCTCGGCTTCTTGCGCAAGATCACCGATGAACTCCATCATCGCCGGAACCCGGTCACGTATCAGCTTTTCGCCGAGGTCGAACCAGATCCCGATATCAAGACCGTTCTTCGCGGCGTCGCTTTGATGAGGGAATTCTCTCCCGACACGATCATCGCCCTTGGCGGAGGCTCCGCGATGGATGCCGCAAAAGGCATGTGGATCTTCTATGAACACCCCGAAGTCAACTTCGATGACATCAAGCAGAAATTCATGGATATCCGCAAAAGGGCCTTCAAATTTCCGGAATTGGGCCGCAAGTCCAAATTGATTTGCATCCCGACGACCTCGGGAACGGGCTCGGAAGTGACGCCATTCGCCGTCATCTCGGATAAGGAAAACAACAAGAAATATCCCTTGACCGATTACTCGTTGACGCCTTCGATCGCGATCGTCGATCCGGAGTTCACGACGAACATTCCTGCGGATTCGACTGCCTACACGGGCATGGACGTCTTGACCCATGCGATCGAATCCTATACCTCGGTCATGGCGAGCGATTACACCGATGGCTTGGCGCTTCACGCGATCGAATTGGTTTTCAAGTACCTTCCCCGTTGCGTCCACGATGGGAAGAACGACCCCGAGGCGCGTGAGAAAATGCATAACGCAGCGACGATCGCCGGGATGGCTTTCGCGAATGCCTTCCTTGGCATCACGCACTCCTTGGCCCACAAGATGGGCGGCGAATTCCATACGATCCACGGACAGACCTGCGCGATTTTGCTTCCTCATGTGATCCGCTATAACGGCACCCAGCCGACAAAGCTCGCCTTGTGGCCGAAGTACGAGACCTATTGCTGCGATGAGAAGTATTACAAGGTTTGCCGCATCCTCGATTTGCCTTGCAAGAACAAGGAAGAGGCGAAGGATGTCCTTGCCAAAGCCGTTCTTGATTTGGGCAAAGACATCGGAATCGACATGAATTTCTCCTCCCTCGTCCCCGACGAAGCCCTGTATAATAGCAAATTAGAGGAGATCGCTTACCTGGCCTACGAGGACCAGTGCACACCAGCGAACCCTCGCGAGCCGCTCGTCCCCGACATGGTCGAGATCTTGAAGGCGGCTTACAAAGGGAATTGATATATGATCGATGTATCCATCTGCGTCGGAAGCTCTTGCCATTTGAAAGGCTCGAAGCCCGTGATTGACGCCATGAAAGAAGAACTTTCCAAACGGGATTTGCTTTCCAAGGTGAATCTCAAAGCCGCTTTCTGTTTGAACCATTGCGGATCCGAAGGGGTTTCGGTTCGCGTTGGCGAGGACGTCTACTCGGGCTTAACCCCCGAAAAGATCCCTTCCTTCGTGGACGAAGTCATCCTTCCTCGCTTGGGTTAATCTTTTTCGCGGAGGCCAATGGGCTTCCGCTTTCTTCCCGTGCGTGCGCACGAAAGGAGCCATACTTATGGACCGTCCTCTTATCTCGATAAAAAACGATTGCCGTTCTTGCTATAAATGCATTCGCTCTTGCCCGACAAAGTCGATCTCGTTTCACGATAACCAAGCGAGCATCATCCAAGAAGAGTGCGTCCTTTGCGGACGCTGCTACACGGTTTGCCCCCAAGGGTGCAAGGTGATCCGCGACGATACGGAACGCGCCTTTGAGCTCTTGGAAAAAGGCAATTGCTATGCCTCGTTGGCGCCTAGCTTCTTAGGCGCTTACCCAAATGCGAGTTTAGCGACGTTTGAAAAAGCTTTGAAGCAACTTGGTTTCGCCGGCGTTGAAGAAACCGCGATCGGCGCGACGATCGTCAAGAAAGCCTACGATGAATTGGTTGACAAAGCCCAAGGGGAAGTGATCCTTTCGACCTGCTGCCCGGCGGTCAATGACCTCGTAAGAAGATTCTATCCGAACATCGCCCATTGCTTGGCACCGGTCGTTTCTCCAATGATCGCACACGCGAAAGACATCAAACGCCGCCACGAAGACGCCAAGGTGATCTTCATCGGGCCTTGCATCGCCAAGAAAGGCGAAGCGGATCAAGACGATGACGTTGATTTGGCTTTGACCTTCCTTGAACTGAATCGAATGCTTGAATCCAAAGGCATCGTTATCGAGAAAGAAGAGAAGAGCGCTTATTTGGAGAAATCAAGGGCGCGCATCTTCCCAACCGATGGCGGCATCTTGAAAACGATGGAAAAACGGAATCCATCCTATCAATACGTTTCCGTCTCGGGGATGGAAGAAGTGATGTCCGCGTTAAGCGACGTCGCCTCGGGCGATGTCCATCACTTGTTTTTGGAAGTAAGCGCCTGCGAAGGCAGCTGCGTCAACGGGCCTGTTTTGCATAAGCGAAACGCCTTGAAGAGTTCGCTTCGCGTCCGTGCCTTGACGGGCAACGAAGACTTTGAGACGGTTCCCTATTCCTTAAAGGAGCTCTCCAAAGAATTGAAATCCACCCCTACGGATGAACCAGACTTCAAGAAAGAAGACATCCAACGAATTTTGAATTTGATGGGCAAATATACCAAGAAGGATGAACTCAATTGCGGTTCCTGCGGGTATTTGACCTGCCGAGAGAAGGCCAAAGCTGTGTTAAAAGGCAAGGCGCAGGTTTCGATGTGCCTCCCCTATCTTATGGACAAGGCGATGAGTTTCAGCAACGACGTCGTTGAATCTTCGCCGAATGGGATCATCGTCATCGACGAGAACCTTCGCATCCAACTCGCGAACCCCGTCCTTGCCTCGATGGCGGGATCAACGCCCGAGGCCATGATTGGGAACATCGTTTCCGACTTTATCGATCCGACCTTGTTCCTCGATGCTTTGGAAGGCAGAAATAGCGTGAGCCGTCATATCGCCTGGGAAGATAGGAATCTCTATTTGGAAGCGACCGTCCGCCACGACGAGCGGTATCACATCGTGATCGGAACCTTCCGCGACCGCACCCACACGGTCTTGGAAATGAAAGAGAAACGAGAAACCGCCGCCGAGGCGAATCGCGTCACCAAAGAAGTCATTGAAAAGAACATGCGTGCGGTTCAAGAAATCGCGGAGCTCTTGGGTCAAAGCGTCGCGGAGACGAAGGTCGCCTTGACGAACCTTTCCCGCGTTTTAACGGGTGAAAAGAAGTAAAGAATATGGGCGAGATCGATTCCATGATGGAATACGGCTACCTCTCGATTAATCACAAAGGAGAGGAGCTTTGCGGCGATCACGTGGAGATTAGCGCGGATTCTGAAGGCGCCTATACCTTTGTTTTGGCGGATGGGATTGGTTCTGGCGTTGTCGCGAGCATCCTTTCGACCCTTGCTTCGACCATGCTTTGCAAGATGATCGAAAGAGGGCTTTCCATCGAAGAAGGGGTTGACGCCTTGGTCAAGACCTTGCCGATTGCCAAAGACCGCGGGAACGTGGCTTATAGTACCTTCACGATCGTTCGGGTGGACAAGGATTTCCAAGCGACCGTTTATAACTTCGATAACCCAACGCCGGTGTTTTTGCGAAACGGTGTTAACGAAGAACTCGATTACCAGATGAGGGAGATCGAAGGCAAGAAAATCTATTATGCTTCCTTTGCCTTTGAGGTTGGGGATGTGATGGCGATTTTCTCCGACGGTGCAATCCACGCGGGCATTGGGGAAAGCTTGAACTTCGGCTGGACGAGAGAAGAGATCATCGCCTATCTCGAAGCCCTTTGCCACCCTGGGCTAAGCGCGAAGAATCTCGCGACCTATCTCGTCGATCAATGCGATCTTCTTTATAACCGAAACCCTGGGGACGATACGACGTGCCTCGCCATCAAGCGAAGGTCGAGAAGCCCTTTGAATTTGATGGTTGGCCCAGCGACGAGAAAAGAAGACGACATTTTGAGGCTCGATGAATTCTTCAAAAAAGAAGGACCTCACGTGATCTGCGGAGGCACGACGGCGAGGATCGCCGCGGACTACCTCAATGAGCCCGTGCAAGGAAGTCTGGATTTCGAAGATTCCACGATTCCTCCGATCAGTTACATTGAAGGGGTCGACCTCGTGACCGAGGGGATAATCACCTTGAACAAGGTCTTGGAACTCGCCAAAGATTACCAAAAACAAAACAAGTTCTACTTCGAATGGAGCTTCCGTCAAGATGGCGCGAGTCTGCTTGCGAGGAAGCTTTTCGAAGAAGCCACGGATATCTTCTTCTCCGTCGGCTGCGCGGTGAATCCCTCCCATCAAGAGCAGGGCATGGGCATCGACATCAAAATGAAGATGTTGATCATTCACTCCTTGGCGGATGAACTCCGTTCCATGGGGAAGAACGTCACGGTTTCGTATTATTGAGGAAAACTTATGGACAAAAGATTCGACACCTATGTGCAACATTTGAAATATCGCGTCTTGCTCGAAGTCGCGACAGATTATTGGGAAGGCACCTTGGATCAAAAGAAACGCAAGATCCCAAAGATCATCTCGCCTGGCCCAAAATCCACGATGCGCTGCTGCATTTACAAGGAGCGCGAGATCGTTCGGGAACGGATCGAGCTTGCCTTGGGCGGGGATCCCGAGAACCCCAATTTGTTGGAAGTCATCGAGCCCGCCTGCGATTCTTGCCCTTTCTCCGGCGTTGAAGTCACGGATCTTTGCCGCGGGTGCATCGCGCACCGCTGCGAGCAAGCCTGCCACCGCAACGCGATTTCCTTTGGACCGGACCTTCACGCCCGTATTGATAAGAACCTTTGCGTCAATTGCGGCCTATGCGCCGCGGCTTGTCCTTTTGGCGCGATCGCCAATCGCCGTCGTCCTTGCGAGGTCTCTTGCAAGGTCAATGCGATCCACGCTCGCGAAGATGGGATCTCGGAAATTGATGAAGAGAAGTGCACCCGTTGCGGGCAATGTTCCTACGCTTGCCCCTTCGGCGCGATCATGGACAAGAGCTTCATCACGCGCTGCATCGATTTCTTAAAGGAAAAAGAAGCGGATCCTTCCAGGAATGTCTACTTGGTCGCGGCGCCTTCGATCTCCAGCCAATTTGATTTTGCGAAGCTTGGCCAGGTGATCACGGGCTGCAAAAAACTTGGTTTCACCCACGTTGTCGAAGCGGCAGTCGGCGCCGATTTGGTCGCCATGAACGAGGCGAAAGAACTCTCTTCCAAAGGTTTCTTGACCTCTTCTTGCTGCCCGGCTTTCGTCCGTTACGTCAAGATCTCCTATCCGACCTTGAAGGATAAGATCTCCTCGAATTATTCCCCGATGGCGGCGATTGGACGGTACATCAAATCCACGGATCCGAATGCGAAGGTCGTCTTCGTTGGGCCCTGCATTGCCAAAAAGATGGAAGCGATGGAAAAAGAAGTCGCCCCCTATATCGATTGCGTGATCACTTTCGAAGAACTCATGGTTCTTTTCGATGCGAAGAAGATCGATTTAACAACTTTGGAAGAATCGCCCTTGGATAACGCCTCTTACTTCGGGCGTATCTTTGCCCGCTCTGGTGGCGTGAGCGAAGCGGTCGCGCAAGCCTTGAAGGAACAAGGGTCCACCTTTGAAGTGAAGCCTGTGAAAGCCGCGGGTTTGGATCAATGCAAGATGGCCTTGAACCAAGCGCGCAGCAACCGCTTGCAGGGAAACTTCATCGAAGGCATGGCTTGCCCGGGTGGTTGCATCGGCGGCCCGGCGGCTTTGACCCATGCGACGCGCGATGCCGCGGAAGTCGATATGTATGCAAAATCGAGCAAGGAGAAGACCTTGCAATCGGCAGTCGACTACTTGATGGCGGATCCTAGCATTGCTGGCAAAGAAGAGTAGAATAGGAAGAGATAAGCCGAATTTGCGCGGTTGTTAGAAAGCAGGATAAGCAAAAATATGGTAATGAAGATATGGAAACCCGTCAAAGCGGTCCTTTGGACGATCGCCGCGATCCTCGTTTTGGTGTTCCGCGAACAGTTTGTTCATAGCTTGAACTACCTCGTCGGATCCTTAATGGTCGTTTATGGCGTCGAGGCCTGTGTCCTTCATTTGGTTCTTAAGAAGAGCTTCAAAAAGAACAATCGTTTCTTTTGGGGCCTCTTGGAGATCTTGCTTGGCATCGTTGTTCTTTGCTTTGGAGATTTGGGGGAATCCGGCTCCGTTGAATATACCTCCGTCTGCGTGGTTTGGGCGGTTTGGTCGATGCTTCGCGAATCCCTTGAACTCGAAGAAAGCGTGATCGAAATCTTCCATAAGGAACCTGTTTTCCTCTCGATCGCGGAATCCTTGGTCGGTATTACTCTTTCCATTCTCTTGATTATCAATCCGTCCGAGCATCACGCTTCCACGCACGTGATCTTGCTCTTCTTCGAACTCTTGACCACGGGCTTGATCTTCCCTGGCCTTAAAGAGATCGTCCATTACGTCAAGAAGAAAAAAGGCATTCCGGTTGAAGAAAAGGAATGAAAAACGGGCTCCAAATCGGAGCCCGCGATTTTTATTCAGCGGCAGGTGTTGCTTCCAACAAGGATTCGTTGATCGCGTTTTGAACGTTCTCTATGAGTTTTTCGTTCACGAGTTTTATCGTCTCGTTCAAGGCGCCTTCGAAGTTGGACGCTTTTGATTTCCCGTGGCACTTCACGACGAGGCGAGAACATCCTAGAAGCGGGGCGATTGCATCATTCGCGAGCTTGAAGGGTTTCTTGACGTTCATCAAGGCATGGGCTTGGAAGATCGTCCCGATGGCCCGCCACCACTTGCCTAGAACCGCGTCTTTGAAGAGATCGCTGACGTAATAAGCGGCGCCTTCAAGGGATTTCACAAACACGTTCCCGGAGAAGCCGTCCGAGATCACGATGTCGCAGATGCCATCGAGGACTTTATCCGCTTCGATGTTGCCGATGAAGTTCAAGGTCGGATCCTCTTTCAATAGGCCATAAACCTCGCGGGTCAATTCGTTTCCCTTTCCTTCTTCCATGCCGACGGAGAGAAGGCCGATGCGCGGAGAAGCAATGCCCGTCGTTTGTAAATAAGCGTTCGACATCTTGGCGAATTGCATGAGATATTCGCTTTTGCAGTCCATGTTGGCCCCAACATCTGCGATGCGGACGAGTTGTCCGGTTTTGCTAGGAAGCGTCGTGATAAGGCAGGGGCGCTTGACTCCTTTGATGCGGCCTGCTTTGAAGATGCAGCCACTAAGCAAGGCGCCCGTGGGCCCCGCGCTAAGGAAGGCATCGACGTCGCCACGATTCTTCAACGTCTGAAAGGCTTGCGCCATCGAGCAATTAGGCTTTGTGCGCAAGAAATCGGCGGGATGATCGGTATTAAGGACGGCTTCTTCCGCGTCGATGATTTCATAACGGGACGGTTCGATTTTCGCTTTGATGAGGCCTTCTTCGATGATTTTCCTTGGACCGACGAGGATCAAGGTCAGATCCGGATGGCTCTTCATTGCCTTGATTGCGCCTTCTAAGGGCGCTAAAGGGGCGTTGTCTCCCCCGAGGATGTCAAAGATGATTTTCATAGGATATCTCCGCGCAAATGATACCCCAAATCTAAGAGCCCTTCAAATTGGAGGATTGTGGTCTCTCCTCCTTTTTGTAGAAAAGGAAGGTTGTTATAATCATGCCGTTATGAGATACCCGAAGTACGCCGATTATCTAGAATTAACGAAAAACAACGAGGCCACCATCCTTAAATCCAAGGAAGCTTATTGCCTTTTCTGCGATAGCCGCTTCCCTGCGAAAGAAGTGAACGATTGGGAGAGCAAGGGCGGAGAGACGAAAGCCGTCTGTCCCCGTTGCGGCGTTCCTGCGGTCATGGGTGATGCGAACGGCAAAATTCCGTTTACGAAAGCCAACTTAGATCGCGGCCACATGGAATTCATCTGCTCGATTAACGCCGACGATGAGGCTTCTTTCCTTTCTTCTTACGTCGATCGTTATGAACATGGAATGATTTCGACGGATTCTAAAGAGCACCAGGAATTGTATTACCTTTCTCTTAATCGTCTCGCAAGGGAATATGGCGATGTCGAAGCCTTGATTTCTTTGGCCTTCAACAACCTCTATGGAGGGAACGGATTCACCCCGGATCCAAACGCGGCGTGGAAGCTTTTGAAAGATCCCATCGCTCAAGCCGATCCTTTTTGTTGTTTTTTAGCGGGCACCGCTGCCTTTGAACTCGCCAAGGAGAAGAAGGGCGCCGGTTTTGAGAAACGAACCTATGAACTTTGGTCTCGTGGCAGCGCGTTAGGGGACTTACTAAGTTCCGCGGCGCTAGCAAGGTGCTATCTAACGGGAACGCATGTTCGCGTCGATTTTGATATCTTCTACGCGATCATGCGCCAATGCTACCCTCTTCTTTTCCATCGTTACCTCCTCTCAAGGCGCTATTCGCCCGTCCATCGTAAGATGACCCTGGAAGCCTTTTTGCAGGCGAACTCCGAATTGCTCTACTATTACGCCCATACGGATAAGCCCGAAACTACGGTTACTTCCGCCTTGTATCACTATCTTGTGGTAAAGCAGGTCATCGAGGATGAATTCGGCGTGAAGATTGCCGAAGAAACGGATTGCGAGGAACAGATCGCGGTTCTTGCGAAACAGCTCGATTACGAGAAAGCGCCTGAGATTCAATACGATTACTATACGTTCATGGATTCCTTTGGCTTTCTTTTCAAGGCAATTGACTTCCCTTGCCTTGCCAAAGTCGAGATCGAAAACGAAGAAGCGGAGACCTTGAAGGTTCAGACGCGTTTCACGGAATTCGCGCCTTTATTGGTGGATACCAATGGCCTGCAAAGCGCCCATGGTCCGATGGATATTACTTGGACTTTCCACGCAAGATTGGTCAAAGGGGAGTTGGGGAAAGAAGCTCAGATTATCTCCTTTGACTTCCCAGAAGATCACATTTGCTTCCACGCCCTTGATCCGAATACGGACCAAGAATACGTCGTTTTCGATTTCGAGATTTTAGAGGATAAGCATGAAAAATAAACGCGCTTCGATAAATGCCCTGTCCTTTTTAAAAGAGAAACTATTTTGGGTCTTTTTGGCACCGACACTTAAAATCATCGAGTGCACCATGGAACTTGCCGTTCCTTTCCTGGTTCGCGAAATCATTGACCAAGGTTTGACCGAGCCGGTTCCCGGGATGAATTACGGCGCCCATTATGGGGACACGACCTACATCTTCACCCTTGCTTCACTGGTCTTCGTTTTCGCGGTCCTTGGCTTCCTTTTCACAATGTGTTCGCAATACCTGGCTTCCAAGGTCTCAACGGATTACGCCTATGATTTGAAGAAAGCGATATACGGAAAGTTAACGGCTTCTTCCTCCAAGACGATCGATGAATTCGGCAAGGGCCGTATCCTCAATCTCATCACGGTCGATAGCTATTCCTTGCAGGTTGGCGTCCAGCTTTTCATGCGTCTGATGGTCCGTGCCCCTTTCTTGGTGGTGGGATCCGTGGTCGCGGGCTTCCTTGTCAATGTTTACGCGGGCATCGCGATTTCGATCGCCTTGCTTTGCTGCGCGATCACGATCTTCTTTGTGCTTCGTTGCACCCCGAAACGTTACGCCTTGCTTAACGCAGAACTCGACGCGATCACGACCTTAGGCGATGGAGCGACAAGCGGTTCTCGCGTTTTGCGCGCCTTCAACCAAGAAGAAGCGTCCTTGGAAAAATTCAAGGAGCAAAGCGAGAAGTACCGCCGCGTTTCGAAGACGATCAATCGCATCAATTCCTTCATTAACCCCTTGACCTTTGGTTTTGTGAATCTCGCGGTAGTCGCGATGATCTACCTTGGATCATTTGCTTATCCTAAAACGGGCTTGAGCGTCGGCTCGATCGTCGCCTTGATTTCGTTCTTGACCCAGTCTTTATCAGCCTTGCTTCAATTTACCCGCTTGGTCACGAGCATGGGCAAGGCCTTTGCTTCCAAACGCAGGGTCGATGCCTTCTTCGCGAAAGAAGAGCCGATTCAAGACGGGATCGGTGGCAAAGAGAGCGAAGATCCCGATGCGCCGATTTTTGAACTTCGCGATGTCTGCCTTTCCTTCGGTGGCGAGAAGTACGCGGTTGAGAACATCAACCTCGTGATCAACGAAGGCGAATCGATTGGCCTCATCGGTGGCACGGGTTCTGGCAAATCCACGGTTCTTTCTTTGCTTGAGCGCTTCTATGATCCAACCATCGGAGAAGTGCTATATCGAGGCAAGCCCTTGCCAACGTATGCCTTGTCTACGTTCCGCAGCGAGATTGCCCTGGTCTCACAAAAGCCGCAAATATTCAAAGGAACTTTGCGTGATAATTTGACCTTAGGCGCGCAAAACCTGAGCGAATCCGAGATCCAAGAAGCGATTGAGGATTCTCTTTGCAGCGAGTATTTCTGTCATTATGCGGATGGCTTGGATCATCTTGTCGAAGAAGGCGGAGCGAACCTAAGCGGTGGTCAAAAGCAGCGCTTGCTGATTGCTCGTGCCTTGCTTTCGAAGAGACCTTTGTTGATCCTAGACGATGCGACGAGCGCCTTGGACTATAAGAGCGATCTAAAGGTCCGCCGGAACATCGCGAAACGAGAGTTAACGACGGTGCTTGTTTCTCAACGCGCGACCTCAATCAAGGATTGCGATCGCATCTATGTGCTAGACGCCGGGAAGATCGTGGGGGTTGGAACCCATGAAGAACTTCTTGGATCGTGCGATATCTATCGCGAAATTTACGAAGCGCAGGTGAATGCCCAATGAAGACGTTTGAATTATTAAAGAAATATGGACGGGGCCTCTATTGGGAAGCCTTCCTTTCCTTCATCTTCGCCTTGTTTTCCGTCGTAAGCAAGATGGCCGTTCCTTTCGTGACCGGCAAGGCGATCGACTTGATTCTCGGCGCGGAACAACATGGTTTCACGGACGATATCCTTCATCAAGTCGGCATCTGCGTCTTGCTGATTCTCGTTTTCATTTTCATCGGGACGATCTTCCGTTACTTCTTCGATTATTGCACCTCCTCGGTTGGGCAAAAGCTTGTGAAGCGGCTTCGTGACGATGTTTATGCTTCCTTGCTTGAAGTCCCGGTTTCCTATTTGGATGCCCGAGAAAAAGGCGACCTCATGCTTCGCCTTACGAACGATATCGAAACGACCCACACGGGCCTTGTCATGGGCGTCGGAGCGGTTTATGAAGGCGCGGTTCAGATCGCGATCACGATCGGCTTTATGTTCACCCTTCATTGGGCCTTGGCGGTCACGGTCATTGTCTTGACGCCGATCTCGGTTTTGGTCAGCCGCTTCATTTCCAGTCACAACGCCAAATACTTCAAAGACCAAACGAAGCGCATGGGCGAAGTCAATGGATTCTCCTTGGAAAGCATTCAGAATCTTGAGGCTTTGCAATCTTATGGGCTAGAGCCCGCAAAACACGAATCCTTTGCGTTGAGGAATGAATCCATGCGCAAATCTTCCTTCAAGGCAACCTTTGCCGCCTGCTGGATCAACCCCTGCACGCGTCTTGTGAACAACATCATTTACGGCACGGTCATTTGCCTTGGCATCGCCTTGCTTTTGAAATCCCCCTCTTGGGTGCATGTCTCCTTTACCGTTGGCGGGCTTTCTTCTTTCTTGACCTATTCCAATCAATACATGACGCCTTTCAACGAAATCGCGGACGCGATGGGTGAGATCCTTTCAGCGCGCGCTTCCTTGCGCCGTGTTAGCGAGCTCGTGACCGCCCCAAAGGATATCGACGAAGGAAAAGAGAACTTGAATGGCCCGGTATCCTTAATCGAGGCGGAGCATCTGACCTTTGGCTACGACGAATCTAGAGACATCATCAAGGATTTCTCCATCGATATCCGCCCAGGGCACAAGATCGCTTTGGTTGGTACGACGGGCTGCGGCAAAACCACGATCATCAATTTGCTAATGCGTTTCTACGATCCTCAAAAAGGGCATTTCTCTTTCAACGGGATTTCAACCTTCGATCTTCCGAAGAAAGAATTGCGCAGCCATATTGGGATGGTGCTTCAAGAGACCTGGATTGCGAAAGGCAGCGTGGCCGAGAACATCGCGATGGGCAAACCTGAGGCAAGCAAAGAAGAGATCATCGCCGCCGCCAAGAAAGCGAAAGCCGATGACTTCATCCGTCAATTGCCGAATGGATACGACACGATTATTTCCAATGATTCTGGGCTTTCTACCGGCCAGAAGCAGCTTCTTTGTGTCGCCAGAATCATCTTGATCCAACCCGAAATCGTCGTCTTGGATGAAGCCACTTCGAACATTGATCTTCGTACCGAGCTTTTGCTTAGCGATGCCTTCGATGAGTTGATGAAGGGCAAAACCTCGATTGTTGTCGCTCACCGCTTATCGACGATCCGCAACGCGGATTTGATCTTGGTGATGGACGGTGGGACGATCATCGAAAAAGGAAACTTCCGCGAACTCATGGAACAAAACGGCTTCTTCGCCGATCTCTATCGTTCTCAGCTTGCTTAGTTACCAAGTTCCTAGACTGCATAGACCTTGGGGAATAAAGGGCTTATGGAGGAGGACTTTCCCTTCTTTTGCATGGGGAACGAAAAGCGAAGGAACTTGATAGAAACCATGATCCTTGTAAAAGGAAATGGCTTCTAAGTCCTTTTGATCTAATTCGATAAGGAAATCTCCTCCGTTCCTTTTGCGTGAGACATCCTGCCAAAAGAGTTCTTTGACGGACGTGTCTTTCACGCCCGGATCGATGAAGAAAGATTCAATGAGGTAAAGGGGACGGTCACCTGGGTTTCCTTCGTCTAAGAAGGTGTAATAGGAAGATAGATTGCCATCGAAGATCTTTTCTTTGGCGTTTTGAGAGATAAGGGAGACTCCTATGATTTCTTTGCCGATCGTAAGTAGTTCGAAGGGCTGATCTTCAAGGGAAGAAGGAAGGGGAAACTGAATGCCTTTGTTCGCTAAGAAAGAGGCATAACGCGAGAAAAGAGGCTTCAAGGCTTCGAGATCCATTGATTTCATCCTTCTCGTTTTGAGACTCATCATAGCTTTTTTCTACCAAACAGCGGTGCCTTCAGGTATCATAATACGATATTCCGGAAAAAGGAAAAGGAGGAGCCCATGCGCAAGATGGTCTATGTTTATCGGGGCGAAGCCTCCAAAGGAGAAGAGGTCATTGCCTTCCTATCTGGCGATCCCTTCGTCAACGAATTAAAGGAAGAGGTCAATGAGGCCTTGTCCTCCTTAAGGATGCTCGCCTGGAGCCGAGATTGCTTGTTTTTGCCCGAGGATTATGAACCGACGAATGTCGATTTGGATGCGACGGGACATTTTGATTATTCTTCTTGGGAGCCTCTCGCCGCGAGTTTGAAAGACGAAGTGACTTCCGTTCTTCTCTTAAAGAAAAACGATCGCCGCTTCGCGTTGGTCATCGATTTGAAAACCAAGGAAATCAAAGCGGAAATCCATGGGGCGTTCGGCGTCGAAGAAGAAGGCGAAGTCTTGGACTCCGACACTCTTTTGGAAACGATCGGATACAAGGAAGAGTCCGTGATTTCTAAACCCATTTTTGAGCCTTCGAAGAGGACAACCAAGCCGGTGAACCTGGACGTTCCTCCTGAACCAATCGAGCAAGAAGACGACGTCGATTTCGAAGCGATCGCTGCGGTAGCCCGCCCGAGTTTCGAAGGAAACAAAAAGAAGAAATTCGCCCCCTCGCCTAGCAAGGTTATCGAAGCCGAGGAGGAAGAAGAAAACGATGAGCCTCAAGAAGTTAATCTCATTGTTTTCCAAGGCAATTTCCAAGGCAATTCAAACAAAAAGCCGATGGTTTTGCGCGATCATCGTCCTGAACCGAATCGTTTTCAAAAGGAAGAAATCGAAAAAGAAGACGTTCAAGAAGAGCCAACGATCGTCGATGTTTCTTCGTTCAAAGGGGACTTCCAAGGCAATGGAAAGAAGCCCAAGGATTTGAATAAGCGCAAAGAAACATCGAAGAAAAAGGCTCCGGAAATTAAGGCGAAAGACGAAGAAAAACCAAAGATCGCCGAATCGAAAATCGAGAAGCCGAACGTCGAACAAAAAGCTCCAGCTCCAGCGCCTTCTTCGCCCGTTAATAAGGCACCTGCTTCTGATAGCGAGAACGTTTCTTCTCCCATCCCTACGAAGGAGGATGTGTTGACGCCTAAGAATACCGGGCTCTCTCCGATTTATCGTTTCTTTATCTATCGAAATTTAAACAGCGCGGCCTTGGCCTTCCATTCCGTTTTGGAAGCGGACGATTCCTTTGTTTATGGGGAATCCTATCTTTTGGATCGCCTCTCCAAATTTGAATCTTTGGAGATTCTTGGAACGACGGCTTTTTCTCCCTTGCTTCCGGAGAAGGGATCTTCGGTTTATGACCATTTTTCCTCTTTCCATTCCGATGAATGGATGGTTGTCGCTTTCTATGGTGAGCCAGGAAAGATGAGCTCTGCTTTGCTATTAAACAAAGAAGATCTGACGCTAAGCGCGGTGATTCGCTTCCTCGGCGCTTCGCTTAGTTTGTTTGCCGTGATTTTGGGCAACGTAGGATTTGAGGATCCTTCGTTAAACTATCGCCGCCTCCAAGAGGCCGCCTTGCTTCGCTCGGAAGGAATTGAGGAATAATTTATGCCTCCGCGCGATCCCGCTTTGTCTTCGAAAATCATGAAACGAATCAAAGGGAAGAACACGGGCATCGAAATCAAACTCCGGAAAGCGTTAAGCCAAAAGGGCGTCCGTTACCGTTTGTATTCTTCCTCCGTCATCGGCCATCCTGACTTGCTTTTAGAACAATACCGGATTGCGATTTTCTGCGATTCGGAGTTTTGGCATGGCTACCGCTTTGAAGAAAACCTTGAGAAGATAAAGACCAACACCTCTTATTGGATTCCAAAGATTCGTCGGAACATCGAGCGAGACGAAGAGGTGAATCGCGCCTTGAAAGAGGATGGCTATTTGGTTCTCCGCTTTTGGGGCAATGAGATCGAAAAGAACCTCGAAGGCGTTGTAGAGACGATTCTAGAAGCGATTGAAACAAGGAAAAGGGTTCTCGATTTAAAAAAGAAGATTCAATCCTGTACGACACTTTGCTACATAGAAGATGGCGATCGCTACCTTTTCTTACATCGCGTCAAAAAGAAACAAGATCCCAACGAAGGGAAATATATTGGCGTAGGAGGTCACCTCGAAAAGGGCGAATCCCCCATTGCCTGCATGAAACGCGAGATCTTGGAAGAGACCGGACTCGTTGTAAAAAAGTATCACTACCTAGGGAAAATCGACTTCCTTAACGATTTGTTTCCGCCCGAACGCATGTATCTTTACAAGGTTACATCCTTTGAAGGAGAACTTCGTCCGTGTGATGAAGGCGATCTTCTTTGGGTATGTAAGAAAGATATGATGAACCTTAATTTATGGGAAGGTGACAGAGTTTTTCTTCCTTTGCTAGATCAAAAATCGGCGAAACCTTTCCGATTAGACCTCTTTTATCATGACAATGAGCTCGCCGAAGTGATTGGTCCTTATTACGAAAAGAGCAAGAAGGCCAAAAAAACCAAGAAGAGAAAGGCTTAATGGAAACGAAATTTTCCTTTGCCTTGTCCTTTGATTGGCTTAATTACTTTTGATTTTTCCATTTTCTTGATGATGGAGGTCGCGGTCGCTGGGGAAACTTTGGTGGCATTTAGGATTTCCGTGCGTCCAAAGACATTCACGCCGGTTTCCTTTTCAAATTGGGCCAAATGGGAAACCAGTGGTTCTTTAAAGATGGAGGCGTATTTCTTGTAAATCGCATCTTCGACTTTTCGACGGGATGTAGCCTTTGCATTTACGGAATCTTCCTTGGTTTTTTCAAAGGAGAAGATCGTTGAATAAGTAGAATTAAGCGAATCAAAAACGTAGGGAGATTTATATGCGGAATAGGGTTTTCCAACGCCTATCATCAAGAACCAATTCGAAAGCAAAGGGTGAAGCGGAAGGCGGAAATATCCACGGATTCCTTGGAAGGAAATCTCTGCCTTTTCCTTTGAAAAAGTAACGATCAAAGGCTCGTTTTCTTCATAATTAGCATTCGTAATTGCATAGCATAAAGCGTTAGAAAATTCGCGGTCTGATTCTTTTGGATAGGTTTCTTTAAACTTTTTGATCGCAAATTGATAAAAAGAAAGCGCCCCACCTTCAAAAGAACCATCTTGAGGCGAAAACACCTGGGAACCAGCGTTTTTCAAAATGATAAGTTTGTAGGTTAAGCCAGGCTGGATATCGCGAAGAAGAGCGTCGTTACCAAAGAAAATTGCACCTGCATAAGTAGGGTGAAAATCAGCGGTTCCAAATGAGAGTAAGGACATGAATTCCTTGGGCGTTTTGTGACGATAGTCCCCATGATTTTTAAAGAAGATTTCACGGAAACTGAGGTAGGCATTTGTCTGCAAAATACTTGCGGAAAATTGACTTAATTCTGAGGTGTCTGCGCGATAAGGGTTTTTGATATTTTCAAGGATCCTTAAGTCTTTTGAAACAATCTCATGGACCCCGCTTGCTGGAGTAAAAGCATAGGAAAGAGTGTCGAAAATTTTGACGGGCTTTTCTTCTGAGGGAGCTTCGCGGACAGTGAGAATCAAACCTTTCTTTTCTTTGTCTTCTTTGACGATTAAATCAGAAGAAAGATAGGAGTGATATGAGATGCGAGAATCGCAGCGAAGGATATCCAGTATGGATTTTTTCACACTCTCAAATTCCTCAACACCTTTTAAAACGATCTTTCCATTTTGATTTTCAAAGCCAATGTATAGAGTAATATCGTTTGTATTTCTAGCGGCGCAAATCCATTCCAAAATCAAGTCTATGTTAACTTTGGATTCACCAATAAATACCGTTGGTGACTTAGAATTTGAGAGAATTTGATTTTCCATTGTTTCTTTTGTTCTTTCTAACCAAAGTATAAGAATGTTTAAATGAAAGCACAAGCAAATGTATACCTTCAAAGTATAAGAATTTTTCCTAAACGTTTCATGTTTTGTTCTGCTTTACTATATACTTTTTTCCATGAACGAAACCGTAACTTTAAACCCTATGCTTTGCGAAAAAATCGCCATCATGTTCTGCGTTGGCCTTTCCCACGTTATGGAAGTTGAGAGCGCTGAAAAACGCAAGGCTCGCGGTCTTGCTCCTTATGTTCTTTTTCTGGTTTCCTCCTATCTTACGGGTCCTGGCTTTTCCCAAGAGATGTGGACGGCGGGAATGACTTCTACGTTGAGTGTGCTTTTCAGTCGGAAAGCTGAACTGCCTGGTTCGACGGAAACTCTTGATTTGCCGGAGTGGGATCCTAATGACTTATCTTCTGTTCCTTATTACCCTTACGCTGACGCCTTTTTGAACCTATATCCTTTCATCCTCGCAGCTGATCATAACGACACCAATGTTTCTAAATATTTTGGGCCTGTTCTCTCGATTGCAGGCTATGTTCTAGACGGGGTAAAAGAAGGGCTTTCGCCCACCAAAAAAGAAACCAGGGAGCAATTAGAAAGGTGGAGGAAATCCACTTTTCGCGACGAACAGGAAATCGCGGAGCTCTCCGCTAAGTTGGATCAATTGGAAACGATTGTTCGCCAGGCAAAAGAAAACGCGGACATATGACCGCGCTTTCAACGTTGTTAGTCTTGTAACCAAAGCGTATTGAAGGGCCCGACCTCCGATACTTTCGCTTCGTCGTATTTCTTCAACAGGTCTTCCGGCAAGGAGCTGCGACGGACGAAGATTTGGTGAACGTACGTCTCAAACCAAGCCTCGTCCATGACGTAGAAGCCTTTCTTGCCGTTTTCTTCGCCCCAAGAGTTCTCGACCTTGTAGCGAGAGACGCGGCCGCCCTCTTCGATGTTTGCGCCCGTGAAGGCCATCGCGTGGGAGCAATGGGAGACGCGAGTGTCGAGCAATTGGCCCTTATCGATGTTCGGATTAATTCCCGTTAGTTCGTCAAGACGAAGGACGTCTTTGACAAGGAAGCCCTCTTTGCGAAGCGATTCCGCGCCGACATCAGCGCCGAACCAAACGGGACGACCCGCTTTGAGTTCAGAGAGGACGGCATGCTTGAATTCGTCCATGCTAACGTTGAAGAAGAAGGCGTGCTCGCCTTCGACAACGTTATTGACCAAGGGGGCGCCAACTTTCTCGTAAGGCGGGAAGCGGAGCATCGGTACATGCGCGAGGCTCACCCAATCTTCCAATTCTTCTCCGACGTAGGTATCGAAGAATTCCTTTGGAGTGGTTTGGATGCGTTGAGCCTTCTCATCTTTGTCCGTGTATTCATAGACGAAGCTCTTCGGCGGAACGCCAAGGCAAATCGTCAGGAGGCGATAGATGTCTTGAAGCATCGCTTCCTTTTCTTTTTTGGGATCTTGGGCTTCTTTTAACGCAAGGAAATCCGCCGCGAGAATTCGATGGAGGAAGGCGTTTAGTTCCTTTGTGCTTGAGGAAACGGAACTATCGGGCATGACGGAAGAAGGAAAACGCCGTATTTCTTTACAAGATTCTTGAACATTGCAAAGTGGCCGCCATCTTCAATCGCGTGATCGAAGAGATAAACGAGCTCCGGGTCATCAAGCGGGCGATCCTTGCGCTCTAGAGCCTTCTCCAAGAAGAAGTTCGCCTTTTCAAGTTTGTCAAAGAACTGGAGATAGCACTGGCTGAACTCAAAATTCTTGACGTTGAGTTTTTCCATCGCGGTCATGCGAAGGATATTAAGTCCTGCGAACATCCAGCAGCGGCCGGATTGCTTTTGATTGCAAACATCTCCTGCCTTCAATTCAAGGTTGAAGACCATGGGGTTGGTTCTTTTCTTCCCTTCGTCCACGGCGCTAGCGGATAAACCATGGGCCATAACGCTGCGCATGGCGGCGTGGGTGGAAGTGCAATCGGCTTCCTTTTCAAACGACGCAAGCAGTTCAGGTGTGATTTCTTGTTTCATGTTACTTCCTTTCTAATGCTAAGCGGGATAAAAACCCGCAATTTGATAACGATATAGGATTTTTGCGCTTATTTATATGCAGAGGGTTCGATGCATTGCGGAATATCCCGGTGCGGCCAATCGTATCGAACAACCTCGCAATTGCCGATTCGAAAGGTTTCGAATTCCTCGTTTTCCATATCGAAGAAGTAGCTTTGAACGACGCGGGATAGACCGCCATGAGCGATGACGAGAACGTTCTTGTCAGGATACTTTTCTTCGATTTCGTGGAGGAAGGAATAAACGCGATAGGCAACGTCGAAATAGCTTTCGGCGCCCTTGACCCTTTTGAAGTGGGCTTTCCTTCTCGCAAGGAATTCCTCGTCCTTGATGCTCTTCCCTTCATAAATTCCGTAATAGAACTCCAGAAGTCTAGGATCTTCTTGAAGAGGAATGTTTCTCCCTTTGAGAATGATGTCCGCGGTCTGCATGGTCCGCCCTATCGGGGAACAAAAGGCAAGATCAATTGGAAGATCCTTCAAATGCTCCCTCGCCTCTTGGGCTTGTTGAATTCCAATTTCGTTCAAGGGGATGTTCACTCGTCCTTGAACCAAGCCTTGGATGTTCCAATCCGTTTGTCCGTGTCTGCAATAATAGAGTGGCATACCTCAATAGTTTACTATTGGTGAAGGATTTAAAGAAGGGTATAGTTTAGCCATGCAGTGGCGATTTCTTTCAGCGGACAAGGAAACGGATCATCGATTCCTGAACCTTTTCACCTTGCATTATGAAGTGACCAAAGAGGATGGGTCTATCGCCCATTATCCCTACTTCGTCGCCTCTAGGAATGAACTTGACCAATTGCAGGCGAAGAATCCTCATTTCGATCGCCCTGACGCCGTCGTCCTTTGCCTCTATTACCAAGATCCGAACACCGAAGAAGTTTCAGTGATCATAACGACTCAATTTCGCCCTGCCTTAGGACGATACCTGACGAGTTTCCCCGCGGGGTTGCTTGATCCTCAAGATAAAGACGAAATCGAAGCCGCAAAGCGAGAAGCATTGGAAGAAAGCGGCGTTGTGATCGACGATATCGAAGTCATTTCTCCTCCTTCGCCTACCTCTAGCGGATTAAGCGATGAGATCGATTCCTTGCTTCTTGCTCGCATTGTTGAATTTAAAGAGAAACGGCTCGAAGAATTTGAAGACATCCGCTGCCGCCTTGTTCCTTTGAAGGAAATTCCAAACATTTTGGAAGATACCGCGCACTATGTCGTGCCCTTGACCGCGAGGCTTATGCTACGCTATTTATTGGAGAGATTTCGATGAAGAACAGCTATACCAACGTCGATTCGATGGAAGACAAGGATCATAACCTGCCGGAAAAGAACAAAGGCTTTTACTGGGTTCCCATTTGTTTGGCTTTCTTCCCCGTGTTTTTCGCGATTAGCTTCGCCTTTCCTTTATTTCCGGTCGCGCCAGAAATCCTTGTCGGCGAAGGAATTGCCGCCTCTTCGTTATCGGGCTATCAATTGATCTTTGCTTCGCCTCTTAGCGCCACGTTTTTTGCCCTTACGGTGATTTCCTGGGCGTATCTATGCTTCGTTGGCGTATTCGTTGCCTTCAAGCCAAACTTTCGCACCTGCGGAAAGTTGAACGCCTTGATGTTCCCGGGGCTCATTGCGATGGCGATTGGAACCATGGCGGCATTGATCGCCACGGTCAGCTATGTTTCGAGTTTCGAAAACGATCTAGGGCCGTATACGCCTTTCGATTTTGCCAACATCACCTATTGGATTTTGATGGTGCTGCCGATGCTCCTTTTGATCTGGTGGATCGCGGTCAACCTCTCGAATCTTCGCCTCCACCGCTTGGAAGAAAAGAAGAAAGCAGCCTTAAGCCAAGTTGGGGAAAAGAAAGGCGAAGAAGATGTTCGCAAGCAGTAAATAGCCAAAGGCGAAATTACCTAAACCAAGGAAAATTAAACCGATGATATCGGCGGTTGTCACAAGAAGAATCACGACAGTGAGAATCGTTTTCTTTGCAGAATCCTCTTCTTTGCTCTTAAAAGCCTTGTAGAGCAATAGACCGGCGTGCGTTAAAAAGGCGGGGAAACCTGAAGCAAACGCGAACAAAGGCGCGAAGTTTTTCATTTCCTCGCCAAAGCTTCCAAATTCGCAAAGCAAGGCAAGTACAAGCAAGATGCAGAAGGAGATGCAAGATAGATAAAGGAGGCTCTTCCTTTCTTTATCTTCAAGCCCCAAACCATTTTGAAAAGGGAAGAAAGAAGCGATGATCACCAAGACGGGATGCGAGGCGGAAAGGAGAAGCAAGGGGAGGATGAAAGGATAACCTGCTTCTGGGGCGAGACCGCGAAAGAACAAGACGACCACCCCGACTAAGGCCAAAACGATAAGAACGATGAAGGCCAAACCTTCGTTGGACAATGCTTTTTTCTTGTTTTCCATGCCGGTATTATCGCAACGAAAGTGGCTTCCGTAAAGATAAGACCCTAGGAAAGAAGGGGTCTAAGAAGTAGAATGAACCGGATGGAAAAAAACATTTTGGCGCTTGATTTAGGCAAGGGATCCCTCGGCATTGCCTTAAGCCGTTCGGGGATGTTCGTGAACTTGCTTCCGGAACTCCGTTTTAAAGCGGGCGATTATAAAAGCGCGATCCAAGGACTCAAAGATGCTCTTTTCGGCGAGACCATTGAGAACATTGCGATAGGTTGGCCTTTATATCCGAGTGGCGATCCTTGTGAGATGACCCCGATTGTCGAAGCGTTTATTCCAAAGGTTCAAGACGCCTTTCCTAACGCAAAAATCACGAAGGTCGACGAACGAAACTCGACCGTGGAAGCCGCAGCCTTGCTCCATGAAATCGGCTTGAACGCAAAAAAGCAGAAGCGGTGCATCGATAGCGCCGCCGCTGGTGTAATCTTGAAACGCTACTTGGCACTCATTGGCCAAGATTAGGCCTTGTTTGGTTCGATTTCTTTTAGAATGTCGCGTAGATCATCTACGGTGAAATAATAGGAATTCCCACAGAAAGCGCAGTCTACGTGGGTGGTTTTCCCTTCAGCGATTAACGAACGAAGGACATTTGAGCCGCAAACGCGTAAAGAATTGACGGCTTTTTCTTTGCTGCATCCGCAATGCCAAAGGATGGGTTTTTCGACGATGATTTGATGATCGGATCCGCGGAATAAGGCGTCAAGGATATCGCTCATGCCCATGTTTCGGAATTCAATGGACTCGCCCTTCAACATTCCGTCAAAGCGGCTGAAAAGGCGGTCTGTTGCTTCTAAAGTCGCGAAGGGAAGGGCTTGAAGCATGTAGCCGAAGGCGCGAGTGCAGTGACCTGTTTCATCGAAATTGATGTGAAGGCAGGCTTTTGCGAGGCTCTGTTCGCTTTGCTTGAAATAGTCAGAAACGGCCTTTTCGAAATCGGACAGGTCCATATCGATGCAAGAGGAGTAAGGCTCTTTTAGTCCTAGATCTTTGGCGAGCGTGAACGTAGCTTTCCCTTTGTCCGGGGTGCCGTTTTGAAGATTAGAAGAAGCTTTGATTTGAACCTTTGCATCCGCGACGGCGGTGAGGGCGAATCGCCCTTCGGGATCGCGGATATAGAGGGTCAAATAATCGTTGCCTTTCAACGAACTTGCGAGCATCGCGGTCAACAAAAGCATTTTGCCGACAAGCGTCGCCGTCGTTACATCGTAATGGCGCTTATCGATGGCTTCGTTTAAAGCGTTGGTTACCTCGGCGGCGATGCCAACGTATTGCAAGTTTTCACCTAGCGCGCGTAGAAGAAGATCATCCATTGTCGTTTCCCTTGCTCTATTTTACCGCAAAGGAGGGGATGGGGATATGAGAACGAAAAGGGATTTAGAAACAGATTTCCGCCTCGAATTTTGTGGTATCCTGTAAAACAAGAAAAGGGTAACTTTACGAATGAGAAACGAGTATTCAAATGCAAAACGGAGCAAAGAACAATTGCGTCAAGGGCTGATGGATCTCTTGGAGGACGGCGTCCCTTTCAACAGAATCACGATCACCAAGCTATGCGAAACTTCGGGCGTTAATCGTGGCACGTTCTACAACCATTATCGGAACATGAAGGATCTTGCAATGGCCATTGCCAAGGAATATTTCGGTCGCTTGGAAAAGGCCTGCGAAGAAATCGGATTTGAAACACACGAACTTCGCGTTCGCTTCTTCGAAACGGTGAGCGAAGCCATTGAGAGTAACAAGAAAGTAACCCTCGCCCTTTCTCAAAGCATGCCCGAAAACTTCCGATTAGGGCTTGAAGACACGATCACGAAAATCAATCTTCGCCACTTCGAAGATGCTTTTTACCCCGAAAATGAAGAACAACGAACCGAACTAAAAATTGTTGCTTCCGGCATCGCTTGCATCTATGCGCGGATCATCTTCCGAAAGGATAGTTTATCGAGGGAAGAGGCAGCGAAAGCTTCTGTTGCTTTATTGGATCGCTTAGATCCGAATTATTCTCAACGATAATAGCCAAGGATCACGACTTCCTTGCCTTTTTTCGACTCGCCTTCAAGAGACAGGACCTTTCGCTTGCCCTTACTTTTCAAGGAGAATCGATCGCCTTCTTGAAGTTCGAGATCTGGTTTTTGAACGATGACGCCGTTGAGGGTCACTAAGCCTGAAACCACGGCTCTTTTCGCGCTATCTCGGCTTAGGCTGAATGCCGCCGAAACGACCAGATCAAGGCGAAGACTCGAAAGGGTGATCCTCTTTTCTTCGATCTTCGGAGCAAAGGCGAACGAAGATAAAGGGATCTCTTCTACGGTTACGGCTTGACGCCCAACTTCGCTCAACGATAGAAGATCATCTTTCAAAGAAGGCAAAGCAAAGAGGTAAGCTTCGCCTTCAAAAATAACGAGGTCTCCGATGCAATCTCGGCGGATCCCTAAGCCCATAATTGCGCCTAAGGTATCCCGATGGGCTAGCGCCATCCCAAGTCTTTTCCCCTTTGGCGAGATTTTAAGCAAAACCAAATCCGAGATGATCTCTTCCCCGTCCGGAGCGAAGAACAGACGCACTCTTTCGGCTTCTTCGTAACCACCGTCTACCTTAAAATTTGCTTTCCCTTGGAAGAAATTCGTTGCAAAAGCCGCCTCTTCTAACGTCAAAAAGGCGCTACCTATGGTGCGATACTGCTTTTGCGCTTGCCGGTTCAAGTCTTGGAGATGGGGCAAGAAATAGGGATCGATAGCCATAAAGGAAGTTTATTCTTCTCCCCATGCGCACGCAATGGCGTTAGAATACGCGCATTATGGAAAATGTTCTTAACGAGTCCAATCGTTGCCTTCAATGTCTGCATTGCCTAGCGGAGTCTTCTTGCCCCGCGAAAATCAAAATTAAGGAGATCCTAGGTTTGCTGAAAGAGGGAAAGGTGGATGAAGCTTCTGACGTTTTGTATTCCGTCAACCCCTTTCCGGAACTAACGTCCGCTTTATGCGACACGGAACGTCAATGTCTCGGCAACTGCATTTTGGGAAATAAGAACGAACCCGTCGATTTCCCTTCGATCGAGGCTCATCTTGCATCTATTGGGCATCGTTTCTTGGGGAGAGTGAGGATGTTAAAGGGTCGTTTGGCTTTCGTTGGCGCAGGACCTGCGAATCTCACGACCGCTTACTATTTGTTAAGGCGCGGTTGGAACGTCGACTTTTTTGAGAAGAATGAGTCTTTGGGCGGTGCAATCCTTAATGCCATCCCCGATTGGCGTTTTGACAAAAACGTTTTAAAAAACATCGAATCCGACCTTAAGGATCTTGGCGGAGTGTTCCATTATGGATGCGACGTTGGAAGCGACATCACCCTTGCCGCTTTGGAAGAAGAATTTGACGGCGTTGTGCTTGGCATTGGAACCGAAAAGGAAAATTTCGGAAACTTGCCTCGGCTTCCAGGGATCTATGGTGGGCTTGATTTTCTCCGTTATACGAATGAAGGGCACGACTTTCAACTTGCGAAAGATTCCCCGATCTATGTATGGGGCGGCGGCAACGTCGCCTTGGATTGCGCTAGAACGGCGAAACGACTTTTCGGTAACGCGACGATCCTCTACCGTCGTGGGCTAGCAGAAATGCCCGGAAACCCAAAAGAGATAAGATTAGCCCAAGAAGAAGGGGTGAATTTCGCTTTCTTGACGAACGTGAAATCTGTGAAGGACGACGAAGGAAGACTTTCAGGGATCGAAATCGTTAAAATGCAACTTGGCGAGCCCGATTCAAGCGGAAGAAGAAAACCCGTTGAAGTGGAAGGGAGCGAGACGGAGGTTCCCGCGGAATGCTTGATCCTTGCGATTGGGCAGAAATCGATCCTCTCTTCTTTGGATCGACGTTTTGAAAACGCGACCGACATCGCCCATCCTTTCTCCAATATTTATGTGAACGGCGATTGCCGTTACGGACCCAAGAACATCGCCGCGGCCATCACGAGCGGTCGAGAACTCGCCGATTTAATCGATAAAACTTGCCGTTGGTAAAAATTCGTATATAGAAACACTCGAACGGATCGGCATTATTTTACTTCCTTTCCATTTTTAGCACTCAATACTTGCGAGTGCTAAATTGTGCGCTACAATATAGCAGGCCTCAAGAAAAGAGGCAGCTGCATTATAGGAGGTAATCTCGATGCAATTTCAACAAATGGGTCCAGAAAATTACATGGACGATCCCGAAATCTTGAATCGTTTCGGGCGCAATCTCAACGAACTCGTCGCTTCGGGCAAGGTTGATCCCGTGATCGGGCGCGACGACGAAATCCGGAAAGTCATTCAAATTCTTTCGCGCAAGACGAAAAACAACGTTGTCCTTTTAGGCGAACCAGGCGTTGGCAAAACCGCGATTCTTGAAGGTTTGGCCGAACGCATTGTAAAAGAGGATGTCCCTGCTTCTCTGAAGGATAAAGAAATCTATGAACTCGATATGGGGAGCCTTGTCGCCGGGGCGAAATACCGCGGCGAATTCGAAGAACGCTTGAAAGCGGTTTTAAACAAGATCAAGGAATCGGAAGGAAAGATCATCCTTTTCATCGATGAAATCCATTTGATCGTTGGGGCGGGCAACGCGGAAGGCAGCCTTGATGCGAGCAATATGCTGAAACCCTTGCTTGCGCGTGGCGAAATCGAATGCATTGGCGCGACCACGCTTAATGAGTATCGCAAATACATTGAAAAAGACCGCGCGCTAGAACGCCGCTTCCAACCCGTCATGGTCGGAGAGCCCACCGTTGCGGATACGATCTCCATTCTTCGCGGCTTGAAGGAACGTTTTGAATCCTATCACGGCGTTCAAATCACCGATGGCGCCTTGGTGGCCGCAGCCACCCTTTCGAATCGCTACATCACGAACCGCTTCTTGCCGGATAAGGCCATTGACCTTTTGGATGAAGCCTGCGCTGGCATCAAGGTCGAAATCGAATCGATGCCGACGGAACTTGATGAATCCAACCGCAAAATTCGTCAATTGGAGATTGAGCGCGTAGCTCTCAAGAAGGAAAAGGACGAAAGTTCTAAGAAGCGTCTTGAAGAATTGGAACAAGAACTCGACAAAGAAAAGGCGAACTTTCAAAGCCTTATGAACCTCTGGGAAGAAGAGAAGAAAGATGTCGCGAACGCGAAAGGTTTGAAGGAAAAACTTGAACGCGCGAAATTCGATCTCCAGACGAACTTCCAAAACGGCGACTACCAAAAGGCGTCGCAACTTCAATACCAAGTCATTCCTGAGCTTGAAGCTCAACTTCGCGCGATGAAGGAGAAGAACGCCGAAACGGATCGTTTGGTCAACGAAGTCGTCGATGAAGAAGAAATCGCGGAGATCGTCGCCAAGATGACCGGCATTCCTGTTGCCCGAATCGCGAAAGGTGAGAAAGAAAAGGTCTTGGATCTTCGCGATACCTTAGCGAAGCGTGTCATTGGGCAAGACGAAGCAATCCGCTTGGTTTCCAACGCGATTCTCCGTCAACGCGCCGGGATTAAGAACCCGAATCGCCCAATTGGCAGTTTCCTTTTCCTCGGTCCAACGGGCGTAGGCAAAACGGAAGTCTCGAAGGCGTTAGCGGAAGCCTTGTTCGATAATGAGAACAACATCATCCGCATCGACATGTCTGAGTACATGGAGAAATACAGCGTCTCTCGTTTGATTGGCGCTGCGCCAGGCTACGTTGGCTACGAAGAAGGCGGTCAATTGACCGAAAAAGTGCGCAGAAACCCATATTCCATTGTTCTTTTCGATGAGATTGAAAAGGCGGATCCCGAAGTCTTCAACCTCTTGCTTCAGGTGCTTGACGAAGGAAGACTCACGGATAGCCAAGGCCATATCGTCGACTTCAAGAACACGGTTATTATCATGACGAGCAACCTTGGTTCCAAAGCCTTGCTTGAAGGAAACAAAGGGGAAGCACAAGAACTTTTGGCCCATACTTTCAAGCCCGAGTTTCTTAACCGAATCGATGAAATCGTCTACTTCAACCCATTAGGGAAGGAAGCGCAAAAGAAGATCGTTGACAAGATGCTGCAAGAGCTTTCGACCCGTTTGGTAGAAGGGCATTATTTGATTACCTTCTCCGATGCCTTAAAGGATTGGATCTTAGACGAATCCTACAACGAAGAATTCGGCGCTCGTCCAATCAAAAGATTCATTCAAGATCAAGTTGAGACCTATTTGGCGGAGCAAATCATCAAAGGTGCCCTACCGATTGATCACGATATGATCCTTGATCGCGATGGCGAAAAGCTCGTGATTAAACCCGTGTTATAAGCGAAATTTTCCTAAAGGGGGTTTGCCTTGAGGCGAATCCCCTTTTCCTTATGGAAAAAAGGCGTTTCTTTAAGGAAAATTTCCTCTATAGTATAAATGCTATGGTTAACCGCGCATTTTTAGAGAAGGGCTATGGCAGTCGCCCAAAAACTTCTGTCGTCGTCCAAGGTTTCGTTTCTTTGATCTTCCTCGCTCTTGCGATGGGCTTCTTCTTCGCTTGGCTTTATAAGCCGGAGCTTTTCACCTTCATGGAAGGCATTGTTCTTCATGTTCCTAACGCGGATTCCACCTTGGTGGATTTCATCAATTACTATTCCCTTCACCTGGCGGCGACTTGCATTCTTTTGATCGTTCCTGCCTCGATGGCGAGGAAGATGGTCATGAAACGCGCGATCTTCCTTATCTTCGCGATTCCCATTTGGGCCCTCCAGTGGGTGCTCCCCGTTTTCTGGGCGCTCTTCTTGGTTCCTCCCGTTGCCGCGCAATTCAATCCGGAATTGGTGAGCCAAATGCAAAACACTTGGATTGGCCTTGCCCTTTACGCGGACTTCGCTTTCATCGGTGCCGCCTCGATCTTCGAGATTCTCTATTGCGTGATCCCTCCCTTCAAGTACCGTAAGATCTATTCGATGCGTCGTCGTTCGATCCGTTATTGCTCCAAACACTTCGGCGAGCCTTTCGTCCCGAAGCCCTCGGAAGTCCGCAACAATTTCTTCAAGCTTTACCGCAAGAAGAAGTACGACGAGATGTTGGATTTGCTCTACCCCTACGTCTTCGAGAAAGTAAAAACCTCGCCCCTTACAAAGGACGAATTAACCTACTTCGCCTATTTTGTCGGCAAGGTGGATCATTCGATCCGCGAAAAGGAATTTGGCTATCTGAATGGTCAAGCAAACTTCCCTGTCCAGCGTGAAATCCTCGACATGCTCGCTCAACAAAACAAATTGAGCAACGCTGGGGAAGTGGCGGCCAAAGAAGATTTGACCTTGCTCGCCATGAAGAAGGCTCCGGCGACGCCGATCATCGTTCAGGGGCCTGCGCCTCTAAAGAAGCCTGCTTCGAACTTAACGATGGACCGCACCAAGACCGATGTCAGCCCAATCCCGGCTCCGGATAAGATTGGCGAAGCCTGGAAGAAAAAAGCCTAAACAAACGAAAAACGACGCAGATGCGCCGTTTTTTGTTGGATCTAGAAAGCCTTATTCTCCAAGTTCCTTTGCAAGGAGATCGACGAGTTCGCTCATGCGTTTGACGACCGCGAGGAAGGGTTCCTTGCTTGTGAGATCGACGCCTGCTTTTTTGACTTGCTCGACGGGGTAATCGCTTCCGCCGCTGCGAAGCAAGGAGAGGTAGCCATCCATCGCGCCTTCCCTTCCTTCTTTCACGCGTTCATAGATCAACATGGAACTCGTGAAACTCGTCGCATATTGATAGACGTAGAATGGGGTGTAGAAGAGGTGAGGAATATAGGCCCAGACCAAGGGCTTGACCTTCTCTTCCTTGATGTCGATACCGTAATAACGGGCATAGAGATCGATCATGATCTTCGAAAGGACGTCTGCGTTAACGGGTTCGCCTTTCTCCGCGAGGAGGGAAGCTTCGTATTCGAAGTGTCCGAATAAGGTCTGGCGGTAGAAAGTCGAACAGATTTCATCAATCGCCTTTTGAAGGAGAGCGATGCGGTCGTTCTTCGAAAGGGTTCCGCTGTTGAGGAGGTAATCCAAAAGGTTGTGCTCATTGAAGGTCGAGGCGATTTCCGCGACGAAGATCGTGTAATTTTGCTTCAAGGTCTTTTGGGCTTCTTCACTATAGAGGGTGTGGATCGAGTGGCCTGCTTCGTGGGCAAGGGTGAAGGCATCGTCCAATTCTCCTTGGAAGTTCAAAAGAATGTAAGGGTGGAAGTCATAGCCTCCGTTGGAATAGGCGCCGGTGCGCTTGCCGGGGGCGGGATTGACGTCAACAAAGCCTTCTTTTAAGACTTCATGCGCCTTTTCTTGGAAATCATTTGGCATTCCTGCAATCGAGGAGAAGAAGAGATCGCGCGCTTCTTCATAGGTGTAGGTCTTTTCGGACTTCGCAAGTTGGAGGAAGCGATCGTAAGAGCGATGCTTCGTAAGACCTAAAGCCTTGCGGCGAAGCTCATAATAACGCTTCAGAGGAGCGGTGCCTTCATCGCTAGAAGCGACGTCGACCAAGGAATGGAAGACGGAGGTTGGGATCGCGTTATGGAAGAGATGCTCCTCTAAAATAGAAGAGTACCCGCGCGTGCGCATGTTGGCGAGTTGGATTTGAAGTCCCGTATTGTAGATCTCTCCATAGACGTTTTTGCGGTCATCATAATACGAATAGAGGCATTCGAAGATCGCTTGACGGTCTTCTGGCTTTTCCGTTTTCCCCATGATCGAGGTCCAGTTGGAGAGGTTGACTTCGATTTCGGATCCATCGGATAACGTGACTTTCTTTGGTTTGTAGTCCGCGACGGTCAGCATGGAATAGAGGTTCCCGGCCTCCGAACTCAAAGGACTAAACGCGGAGAGAAGGGCTTCTTTATCCGCGGTCAAGACGTGGGCCTGGCCGCGGAAAAGCTTCTCGAAGGAGAAGGAGTATTCGTCGAATTCGGGGTGCTTGGCCAAGAAGGCTTCGACGTTTTCTTTGCCGTAGGCTAGGAGCTCCGGTTCGAAATAGCTCGAAACGTTGATGAGGTTTTGAAGGACCAATTCAACCTTGGATTCCGCGGCGACGTTCTCCGAGTTTTTGCGGTTCAAGTCGGCGCGCATCGAAGAATAGAAGGCGAGTTTGATGTAGATCTTCGTGATTTCCTTATCGAGGGTTAGATAGCCCGTAAGTCCCTCTTCCGAAGCGATCTTTCCTTGAAAAGAAGCAACGGAAGGAATGAGTTTCTTGAAGGATTCAAGATCCCGTTGGAATTCCTCTTCGGTTTTGTAGAAGTAGGTAAGATCCCAATTGTGGTTTTGATTCATAAAGCAATGTGTTTCCTTTCGTGGATAAGTCTACAACAAAGCCGGGGTTTGTTCCTATAGGAACGCTTTTAGGATGGCTTATCGCGTAAGGAAATATCTATAATGTTGGTATATGAAAAACATTTCCCTTCTCATATTGACCGCGGGGATTCTTGCTTCCTGCGGGACATCTTCTTCTAACGAGTCTTCGTCCGTAGAAGATTCTTCTTCGATTTTCGAATCAAGTTCATCGGTCATTGAAAGTCCGGATGAATCTAGCGAAACCTCGGATGAATCCAGCACGACTTCTGAGCAACCAAGTTCCACGTCGGAAGAGCCAACGGGCTCAGACGATACGGATCAATCCTCCACCTTGCTTGCTCATGAGTACGTCTTCAACATCTCTGACTTCCCCGAGAAAGCGAATAACACCTACCCTGAGAATGCCTTGGTTGAAAAGGATGGATATTCCTTCACGACCTCTTACGTCATGCAGGGAAACACCCAGGATATCGAAGGCAACGCGACCCCAGTTTTCCAAATGAAGAAGGGCGTCTCCGAGATCACATCCAACCAGAAACTCTCTGGGTCTGTGACGTTCTTCTATCTAAATAAAGGTCAATATACGGGCGCGTTAACCGCCTATGCAGGGACCGAAAAGGGCGCTTTCAATACAAAAATTGATGCAGAACCCGTGGTTTCTGACGAGAAAACCTATGCAGTGTCTTTCCCTGTTTATGACACGTATATCTCGATTAGGAACGAAAGTTCTTATGCCTTATATGGTCTTTGGATGACGATTGTTATCGGATGAAATTTCATAAAACGAATGGCTGACCTTTGGGTCGGCCATTTCTTTTGCCCAAATCAATTGATGGGCGGAAGGGCTGTCGTATAGCCCATGTTCTGGATCTTCGCGATGTAAGCGGAATTGCCTTCGTCGTAGAAGTAGGAATGGAATAAGGAGTCGACGCCACCAGTCTGGGTTTTTCCTTTGTCTAGATCAACGGTGGCTTGGTTATATGCGGTGTCCGTCCAGGAATCGTGATAAGCATAACCATCCCCATTGGAGGTGAGGTTTGTCACGGAAAGGTCAGGGTTCATGGTGATGATCGAAAGAACGGTGAGTTTCCCCGTCATTCTGCGAATCGCATGATCGGCGTTGGAATTGGCGTTGATTCTCGCTCCGTAAAGATCGGCGTCAAGGTTCATGGAGACAGAAAGCTGACCGACTTCTTGGATATTCATTCCAATAGACCAAATCGGCTCCTCCGCGGTGCCTTTGGATCCATAAGAAGTTAAAACGTCTTCCCCGTTAATGCCTTCGGAAGGATTGGTTTCTTTGTGGACCGCATCATAGATGGTGTTGCTTAAACCGAGCATGTAGAACAACACCCAATCCAAAAGGTTTTCTGCGAAATACTCTCCTGTTAATTTGTGTTCGGTGAGTTCGTATTGATCTTGAAACCAAGAAGTCCATTTCTGTAAACGCCTGAAATATAGCGTTCCTGTTGGATCGTTTCCATCGGTGTGGTAGAAGAAGTCGGTCCAGGTTTCCCTATTGGCGACAACGATGACTTTCGGCGTGTGAATACGACCATAGACGTTGACTTGAATGCCGTCTAAGGAGATGAAGGCATCGATTCCGACGTTGCCTGCATTGATGCCGAGAGCCTTCAATTGCACGTTTCCCGAAAGATGGTAGGTCGTCAGGTTGTTCGTATCCGTGACGCCCAAGGAGATTGTTCCTAGAAGGTGTTCTACTAACGAAGAAAGGCTAGTGAAGTCCGTGAAAGAGCCAAGGTTCGGATTCTGCCCAAAGTTCCGGTAAAGAATCGGGTTATTAGTTTCGGGGTCAACGGCAGTTTCATTGATATCGACTTCAATAAGATCGATTTTGATGTAGAGGTCATTGATCGCTTCCTCGCTGCCTGATTTTGTCTCGATTTCGATGGTGTTCAAGGCATTGGTTATGTTCACGTTGCCTTCATCATCGCTATGGAAGGTCTTGTCCCCAAAGTGGAGGCGAATCGTTAGATCGTCGTAAAGGCCGAGCATCGATTTTGGCAGGACAAGGGTTGTGAGTTCGGGTTGAATGGAGAGGGATTTCACAAGTTCGCTAGAAAGGGCGTCTAAGAACTTGCCTTGCTGGATTTTGCTGATCAAAGAAGTGGCGCCGTCGCTAGAGAAAAGGTTGCCCAAACGTTTATAACGTGGGTCGTTGCTTTGGGTCAGGTTCAAGACCAATTGGATCACTTCGTTTAAAGATGTGATCGACATGCGACCCATCAAAGGTCCGTTGCTTGCACCGTCGCTATGGTAGCGGAGGAACATTTGATTGTCGGTTGAAGCGTCGCTTCCATCGATCGCCGGTCCGCTGACGTCAACATCCACGTAGTGCTTTTCAAAGTAATTGGCCATGCGGTTGATGATGGCAAGATTGCCGGCGCCCATGGATTTCTCTAAATCCAAAGCAAAAGTGCCGCTGAATTCACTGCCTTCCTCCGTCCTCTGATAGGTGTTATCCGTGTATTTGTTGGTCGCTGTCGTGCCTTCTTTCAAAGAATACCCCGAGAAATTGATCTGGACTTGCTTGGAAGAAACGAGCATGCCGAGTTGATCGCTGATCGAGGGAACGTGGGTCAATTCGTTAAACGAATCCTTGTCCGTAATGGCAATCTCTTGATATTCCCCAACGGTTAACGTTCCCGAGAATTCGAAGAAGGCGAACTTCGCTTTCTCGAAGACGATGCTTGCAAGGGAATCTCCTTCTTTGCCGGAAAGTGTCAGATAGATCATGCCCGAAAGTCCGGCTTTGGAAAGGTCCAAGGTCAATTTCCAAAGGTTATCCGAGATCTCGATGCCCGTAAGAATTTCAAGGACGGATTCATAATGCCCATCGATCAACCCAGAGCCAAGGGCGCTTTTCTTCAATTCTTCGATTTGAACTGCAATCGCATCCATCGAAGAAAGCAAGCCGGCGAACATGCCGTTTGAAGCGTTATCCGCTTTGCCGACGTTGAGCCCTGAGAACTTTGCAACCAAGGCATCCATCACCGTCTTTGAGGTGCGGAAAGCCGTGGCGTTATTCAGCCGTCCAAAGATGCGATGATTGGGATCAATCGCGGCGCTTTCGTATTCGAAATCGATGGAACTCGTTTGGCCTGTTGGAAGGTATTGAACGAGATCTCCTTCGACTTGGCGTTTAAGATATTCCATCTGGAGCTTCGCCCCGATAGAATCCAAGGAAGCACCTTCCGTGTCGACGGATGCGTTCGCCTTCAGGCTCAGTCCTTCGTCGACTTCACCGCGTCCAAAAGAAGTCGGGGTGCTCGGGATTTCGTCCTCGTGATGGAGAATCGTCATGTCGAGATCGATGTTGAACGAGGCGCTGCTTATGTAACGGGTGATTCTCGTGAAGAGATCCAAAGAGTTTTGGAGAGGAAGATAACTTCCTTCGTCGCTTGGCTTTTTCCAGTCGACGGGCGCAGCCTCGCTATCAACCGAGGCCTTGAGTTTGATTCGGCTGGTAGGCGTCAAGGAGAATTCCGGGGTAGAAGAAGTCGCTGCGGGGAAATCGACCCCGGTCCAAGCGAAGTTGGCGTCCGCCGAGAAACCAATCGGATAAACGATTCCACCCTCTTTTAACGAGAGATTGAGGGTGAAGTAAGGCAAGGAATCGACCCTTGTTTCCTCAATTGTATCGAAGCAAGATAAAACATGAGTCCAATCGATGGCCGTCGTTTCCTCGCCATCCTTCTTGGGGATCGAGACGGCCGATCCCGTGGAGCTTTGAATGGTTTCCAGGATGTTTTCGATGATCCAGGAAAGGTGCCCGTATTCGTATTGGGTTGTCCCACCTGTCGGATCATCGTATTCGCCGACGTAAGGCGTGAGGTCCGTTTTGTATTTGATGGAAGGCCCTTTGAAGCCTTGACCTTCGTTGGATTCTGGCGAAGCGACGTTGAAATAGAGCTCGTCGTTTGCAAGATATAATCCGAGATAACGGGAGACACCGTTATAGGAAATTGGGGCGTCCAACGATAAATAAAGGTCATGGAGGGAAAACCCTTCTAAGGCAAAACGAAGTTCTGCGTTTTGAAAATCGATTCGGTTTTCTTTGCCTTCGACTTTCGCGTCAATCGTATAGAACCCCTCATCGATCTTTAACTGGACACCACCTTTTGCAAGGCTTGAAAAGCTTTGAAGGAAGCGGTGTTTTCCCTCTTCTCCATCTGGCGAAAGAGAAGAAGCCGTCGAGTTATCGTCCTCTTTTTCTGAGGGGGTGAAAGGGCGAGTTACGTGAAAGCAGGAAGCAAGCAAAACCGCCCCGAGCGTGATCCCGAGGATGGAACGTAGAGCGAAGGAACTTTCTTTTTTCACGGACTACCTACCTAGCATGCATTATATGCATGAAGAAAGCAAAGCGCCTCTATTCCTGCGCCTACGCGAGAAGAAAAGAATTCTCCATTTAGGAGAATTCATGATTGTTTCGATTGACTCGGCTTTTTCTTGGGCGTCTTCTTCCAATTCGCGAGAAGGACGAGAATCGCTTGGATGGGGATTCCGAGGATCAGAATGAACCAAATGGATTGATTGCCGCCGAAGAAAACGGCTTGATGGAGGCAGAGACAAAGCAATAGGCTCCACACGGAAACGGAAAGGAGAATGGTGATCCAGAACCGGTCGCGGAAGAAGAATTTGACCTCCAAGGCCGCGAGGATCGAGCAGATCGGGACAACCCAAGGGAAGATGGACCAGGCTTCGAGTGGAATCTCTTTGCCCGTGAAGAGGTATTGGGTGAAGAACAAAGATAGATCCGCGAGGATAACAACAGCCATAGTGAGGCCAAGAATGACGAATTTATTTGTCATCAACGGGCTATTTTTCGTCTCTTCGATCGGAGCGATGGCATCCGCGGCTTCGCCTTCTTCGTGGGTGGAGACGAGGTATTCAAGAGAAACTCCAAAATACGCGCCGAAATCCATCAAAACGTCGACGCTTGGGCAGGAATAGCCAAGCTCCCATTTGGAGATGGATTTGTCGCTGTAATGGATTTCGCTGGCAAGCTCTTGCTGGGTGAGCCCCTTGGCTTTGCGAAGGGCAGATAGATTGGCTCCAACGATGGCTGAGATGTTTTCCATGCTTACAATTGTAAGGCAAAAGTCAAGGGAAGGGGAAGGGCAAAAGAAAGGGCCCGGATAAATCCGGACCCATAGAAGCGTTGGATTAATGGCTTAAGCCAAGGTAGTAGTTACGGTGTCCCGCGTTCTCTGGATCAACGCCATGATGCCAGGCTTTGGTGCGGCTGGCATCGTCATAGACGCCGACTTCCTTGTAACTTCCATCGTTTTCGAAGTGGAGGAAGTTCGCCTCGAAGGCTTCTTCGCCTTTCTCCCAACCATTGAGGTATTCGCCATCTCTTAGGTTGTTCAAATAAAGATCTAAGGAAACACCCACGAGTTTGATGCGTCCGCCTTCGCTTCCGAAGAGGGAAACGCCGGTATCAACGTGGATGCCATTGAGCGCTTTGAAGCCGCCGAAGGTACCGCCATCGATACGTAGAACGATGTCATTGAGAATCGAAACGCCGATCAAGGAATTGAGATTTACGCGGATTTCGAAGCTGACGTCATCGCCATCAACCGTCTTGGTGAAGCCGCGGTAGAGATCTTCAACGTGGAAGGCTTTCGCGTCCGTAGAAGGTTCAGCGACGGTTTCGTTGCCATTGTCTGCGAAGAGCGATTCATCCACGCCGAGGAAGTATTGGAGGAGGTAGCTCAAGGCATCGTCCTTGAAGGCGCCTTCTTTGTTGAGCTTCACGGAATCATTGACGTCCATAAGGCGACCGTAATCGCTATGGCGGGTCATGAGCAACTCGGTGGTCAATTCGCCATCCTCATTCTCTAAACCATCCGAATAGTAGTAGAAGGAGGCATCGCGGTTGCCACCGATTTCCAACGGACGGAAGTAGCGTTCATCATCCGGCGCGTTGATGCCGCGGATGACGGGGATATCATTGAGTTCGCCATGGAGCTTGATTCTCGCGCCTTCAACGCTAGCTTGCATGGAAGCACGCGCCAATTCGGCTTCGTAGTTGCCAAGAGCGATTTTCGCGATGCCTTCAATATCGTAAGTCGAGACACCTTCGCCGTTTTCTAAGCCAAGGAGGGCAGTCGAAACAGCGTAATCAGCAAGGCTTAAGATGCCCGAGAAATCATCGTAGGAAGCTTCGTGGTCCAAGCAGGAGAAGGAGGTATCGGCGGTAACCTTGTCGAAGGAAAGCTTGAAGGAAATATCCGTAGCGGTTGCTTCGTCTTTGCCGGTGGAGAGGCCGATCTCGATGTTATCAAAGGTCGACGCATCCGAAGAGAAGTTGAGGGCAAGGGTCAAATCCGAATCCATGCCAAGAGCAGAACCATTGAGGACGATGACGTCGCGGTGTTCGCCGATTGTGGCTTCTTTGAGGATGCTGTAATTGGCAATCGCGGAGACGTAGTTGCCCGAGGTGAGTTCGCTTAAGAAGGTCGCTTCGGCAGGAGCAGCCATCAAGCGCGAGATGCGTCCAAAACGATCATCGGCACCCGTGATGGTGTTGATAAGGCCTTCAAGGATATCGGCGGCATCAGTAATGTAGAACTTGCCGTTGACGCCATCCTTATTGGTGGGATTGGTACGGTTTTCAACGTCTGCGCTATTGGCGGGATTGCTCGAATCATAGTGCAAATAAACCGCGTTTTGCGTGGAAGTCAGATCTTCTGCGCTATTTGCAACGTCCAATTTGATGTTGTGATCTTGGTAGTAAGAAGCGTTCTTCTCGGTGAGGGTCAAATCGATGGCACCATCAAGGAGGGCCGGATTCGTAGCGCCTTCGGCCTTTTCTTTGGAGAAGTCGAGATTGATGCTTCCGTTGATGTCCATGCCGGCGGTTTTGGCGACGTCTTGATAGACGTCCATCGTGCCACGGTCGGAAACGGTTCCTTGCAAGCCGAGGGAGATTTGTTTGTTCTTCGCGATCTCGGCGATCGGGTCCATCAAGGTCGGGAGTTTGTTCATGAAAGCCCATTCGTTCATGGTTTCCATTTCTTCCGGGGTCTTGGCGGTATGGCCGGTGGTCTTCAAAGCGAGGTTCAATTCCAACGTATTGAGTTTCAAGGAAGTGATTTCGATCGAGGCAAGGCTATGATCAGCGGAACCATTGAGGATCACGGAGATCATCGCATCGTTGAAGCCAAGACCGGCGAGGGAAAGATCGATTTGGATCTTGTTGTCGTCGATTTCGACCTTGTCGATCATATCAACGATTACTTCGTAATGCTTTTCTTTCAAGCCGGCAAGAAGCGCAGGGGTTTCGAAGTTGTCTTGCCCTTGGAGGATGCCAATGACTTGGGTCAAGGTGTCAACGACTTTGTCGATTTGGATGTTGGTCTTTTCTTCTTGAGCGCCTTCAACCGGATCGCTTGGGACGGTTTCGGAGCGGAATTTGCCGATGACTTCGTCCAAAACGGACTTGGTGGTGCGGACTTTCAAGGTATCCGCGACATTGATGTAGGCGGCAGCGTTGCTCGAATCGGTATTATCGATGTAGGCGGAAAGCATCTGCTTGGCCGTGCTATCGACCCACTTGCCATTTTCATCTTTTTGAAGCTGGGTGAAGGCCAAATCTGCAGCGGCGGAGTTGAAGTTCACGCCCGTGATCGCGCCATCCAACGTATTGAGGGAAAGGTCGACATCGCCATTCAAAGAAAGGCGGGCGGCTTGCTCCATCGGCTTTCGAGAGAAAGTCGTGAAGGTGCCTTCTTTTCCGCTCTTAGAATGAATCATTTCGACATCAAGTTGCAAACCAAATTTAGGATCGACGACGAGATTGGCAACGCGTTCAAAGAGCGCTAGAGAGTCATCGAGTTTCTTGTAGGACTTCCAGGCTTCGGGAACGACCCAGTCGTAGGACTCGCCGCTAGCGACCGTATAAACATCTGCGTTCAAAGCGAGCGTCATGTCGTTTGTCGCGGAGAGCTTTTGGGTGGTTTCGGTGCTTAATTTGGATGGGATGTCGACGGATGAAAGATTGAAGTCCTTATCCGCGCCCATGCCGATGGAAAATTCAATGCCGCCCAAAGGCAAATTCAAGGTGAAGTAGGTGTTGCCTTCATAGACGCTTTCTTGAATGTTGTTTAACGCGTCAAGAAGGTCTTGAGTATTGATGGAAGAGGAGGAAGAGGCATCGGAAGAAGCGCCGCTGCCGTTTGATCCCGTGATCGCCCCGCCGATCTTGCCGTAGGTATTGAGGTTGATACCGCCCTTCGACAAGATTTCGAGGATGTCTTCCAAGATGAAGGAAAGACGACCATATTCATAACCGATTTTGCCGCCGGTTTCTTCGTCGATGATGTCCGAGGTATAACGCTTAACGTCAACTTGATACCCCGCGGTCCAATCCTTGGCGTCTCCATCAATGTCGGAGATGCCGATGTAGAGGTTCTTGTCAACCTCGCCGTTGCCCATCAAACCAAGGTCTACTTCGCGCTTCAAGCCATTGTAGGCGAGCGGAAGTTCGGCGCGGAGATTGATGCCTTGCAAGGAAAGTTCTTCCAAACTAAGGGCGATTTGCGGGTTTTTTCCTTCGATATTCGTGATGCGGTTTTCCGTGGTGACTTCGGTTCCTTCGACGTTTTTAACGGCCCCCGGGATATTGAAATCCAAGTGATTGACGTCCAAAGTGAGACCGCTCTTTGCGCTTTCAAGAAGCTTGTTGATGAAGGCTTGCGAAGGGGTTGGAGGGTCGATGTTCGGATCGTCGGAGGTCGTGAGCAAATCGGTGATCGTACGTTGCGGAAGCATGAAGAAGACCGTGCCGGCCGAAACGCCGAAGGTCCCAAAGAAAGCCGTAAGAAGAAGCAGTGCATGCTTCCGCGACGTTTCTTTTTCGTTTCGTTTTTTCTGGTTGGTTTTCATAGAATGACTCCTTTGTTACTGAATGTTGTCGTATCCGTATTTCTTGAGCAGATCGTCTTGCGAGGACGCGTAGGCTTCGCTTGGTGCATCGGGCTTAGGAAGGACGGGTGGATTGCTTGGGATTTGATAGATCGTCGTCATTGTGCCTTCGCAGGCGGATCCGATTCCGCTTGCAAGGGTCGCTTGGTATTTCTCGAAGGATTTCATGTACAGCAGATCGAGATCTTGGGTGCAAACGACTTGCAGATGGACGTAATAGAAGGATGGGTATTCCTTCAAGTTCGAGATCGTCTTCATCTGCTTTACGTAGCGAAGCGTCGATTTCGCGGGATTCGCTTCGAAGTCGATTTGAAGATTCGATCCAGTCTTGGTGACCTTTGTAAGACCCAAACCCGAGCGATCGGTGTCTCCTTCGGTTTTGGGAGAAACGAGATAGATCAAGGATTCGCTGATGGTTCGCCCCATCTCCTCGGCGTACGTCTCGTTGGTTACTTTTACCGGTGTATATCCTTGATAGGAAGGTGAACTGCCCCAATATTTTGTGGTTTCATCGCCGGTTTGATACATGCGATTGTAGATTTTTACGAAGTTGGAGAAGGAATTCGATTCCTCAAAGTAGTCGTCCTTGTCCCTGATGGCACGTGATTGGATCGTTTGATCAACCAAGCCCATGGCTTTCGAACTCCCAAGCGCTTCGCTATAGATGTATTCGTGTTGGGCAAGTTTGGTATAGGCGACGGAGATCAATTCGCTTGGCGTCAATGCCGTTGCAAGATCCTTGCCGGCTTTCTTGGCCTTTTCGTAGTTCTCGTAAGCGGCTTTGTTATCCATGGCGAAGGCCGAAGCGTCTCCCTCGACGGTGAAGAGCGTTCCTCTTAACGAATCGTGGACGATGAAGCCTGCGGTGGAGCCAGAAGCGAGGGCGAGAAAGAACAACGTTGGGATTTCGAAACTTTTTGTTAAGAAGTTCATCGATTGCGGTTTCTCCTTTTCTGCCCTTTTGGACAACTGTCATTCTAGGAAGAGCGATGTCAAAGTCACTCTACGAACCTTTTTTACGCGCTCGCATGTAAAGAAATGGATTCTCTTGTTGGGAGAATTGGAAATATACTCGGCGCTATCGATACTATTTTTCTATTTTTCTCAAAGCAAGAGAATTTTCGTTTGTTACAATTTTGAACAAAAAATGCAAAATTGTTTATCATATCAAGGTGGGCCTCACGTCAAAAATCGCTTGATTTGAAGGCTGGCCGCCCTCTCCATTTGCATGACTCACATTCATATGTGAGACAGTCAAAGGCTTACATTTTTTCGAGGTTTCCCTTATAATTTTTTCGAAGTTTCCCTTATAATAGGGAAGGTTAAGGGCCATACACGAAGAAAAGGAGGCAACGAAGCGCATGGAATACAAAATCGGCCAACACGTCTTTCACAGTCATTGTGGGGTCTGCTACGTTGATGACATTGCCCCATTAAGCGGATCGGATGCGTCTTTTCTTTATTATGTATTGAAGCCTTTATATGGAGACGATAAGGGAAACATCGTTCGCGTTCCTTTGGCGAACCCGATTTCTTTGATGATTCCTTTGACGAAGAAAGAAGCGTTGCAAATCGTCAAAGAATGGCCAGACACTTCCAAGGATCTGTATTTGAAGGATTCAAAGAAGCGCAAGAACGCCTATGACCTTTCTTTGAAACGTGGTTTGATCCAAGAACTCGCCCCGTTGCTTGAAGGTGCCTTCCAGCGCAAAGCCAAGGATGGCCATCTCAACAGCATGGATGCCCTCTTCGTCGCACGCGCGATACCTATTATTTATGGGGAATTGTCCTATAGCTTGGATATCCCTTTCGAAGATGTTCCGCAGTATATCATCGATCATGCCGCGGCTATGGAACTCGAATAAGAGATTACGTTAACTCGCTCGCCTCCGTGGCGAGCTTTTTCATTCAAAAGAAAAGCCAGGCATGAAGCCTGGCAAATGGATGGAGAAGAAGCGAATTAGGCTTTGAATCCGACGTAAGCGCCGTAGGCGCCAAGCAACGCGCCAAGTCCGCCGAAGACGGTCGGGAGAATGACGCCAATGCCAAGACCTTCTGCATCGATGATCTCTAGCCCATCTTTGATGGTTCCCGCGGAGACGAGGATTTCTTTCGCGTTGAGGAGGATGACGATCGCGCCGATGAGGAAGAGAGCGGCGATGCCAAGCGACAAGCCACCGATTTTTCGGGGAAGGAAGGCGCCGACGAGGCCGAAGACCCCTCCGGTGATCAAGAAGCCGAAAGCGACGCCGAAGAGAGGCATGTCGTTGTAGCCGTGTTGTTCCGCGTGGAGCATCAAATCAAAGATCGAACCGTGGGGATCGGGGGTCTTGCCATCAGCAAACGCGTTGCCGAAGAGACCGAAAATAGCGGCGATGGCGCAGATCGCAACCACGACGCCGAGGAATAATTTCATTTTCGAACTTTTCATATTATTAACCTACCGGGTGCAAGTATAGCCTTCCTTTAAAGGAAGAGCAAGAAAGGAGTATATCTCGTCGGGATTATTTTGCTGATTCATCAGTTTCGGTGCCCATTTCTTTGTTTTGCTGGGGTGCCGTGAGATTGGCGAGTTTGCTCTTTTTCGTATAAAGGAGAAGCCAAAGGATGGGGGCTAGCGCAACGATAGCTGCCACAAGGACGACCAACCACATATTGCGGTCCGGTGCTTTGACGAGTTGCCCGAATTCATCCGTGTACTCATGGGCGAAAACGGCATTGGAGATGTTGCTGCCGATGACCATCGGGACCATGACCGCGAAAACCATGCGGGCGCTTTGAAAGGCGCCGACTTCTTGCTGGGGAGTATGATCGCGGATTTCGGCGCTTAAAGAAGCTGTCCCGACAAGGTAACCTGCGATCAAGAGAATGCCGAAAACAATGCAAAACGCGAAGTTATCGCCCGAGAAATAGAGGCCCAATGCGCCTCCTGCCATCAAGACGATCGCAGGAATCAACACGTTCATCTTTCCGATTTTCTCCATGAAGAGGCCGAGAACGATAACGAAGATGGATCCAGCGCCCATGATGGATCCCAGGGCAATGTAGAAGTTCATCCCGGAGAAAGTGCTCATGCCTTGGAAATAGACCATGAAATAGGGCATGAAGGCATCGACGGCGATGTTGAAGCAAAGGAAGGCCAACAAGGCGATGTAGAACGAAGGATGCTTCTTAACGTTCTTTGGCCGAAAACCCGAAACCATATGCTTGAGGTAGTTTTCTTCGCGGTTGGGAATGACGTTGTCCTTTGGCAAGAAGAAAAAACTAAGAATGCCGATCGACGTTATGAGAATTCCAAAGATCAAGAAGAAGATGAACCATGGTCCTGCGATTTCTGCGGCGCTCTTGCTCGCGTCAGGAATGCCTAGCGCCATGCCAATGAGCATCATGATCGCCAACGAAAGCAAGGGCATCACCGAAAGAACGCTTTCAAGTAGAGGCCGTTCTTGTTCGGAGGTTTGATCGGTGACGAAGGCATTGAAAGCCGCGTCATTGCTCGTCGAGCCAAAGAAGGTCATCAAACAATCGATAATGACGTTGAAGACGCCAACAAGAAGAATGGCCGTGGCGGGATCCCCTCCGGCGATGGCTTCCATGTTAGAGAAGGAAGCAACCCCAAAGAGGAAGACAAAGACGCCCCAAATCGTATAGCCCAAGGCAATGAAGATCCTTCGTTTGCCCAAGCGGTCGGATAGCGCGCCCATAAAGAAGGTCGTCAATGTGGCGACGACCGCGCTTGCCGTCGTCATCCAATTGATGTGATTGACATCGTGGGATTGGCTGAAAACCCAAAGGTTGATGAAGTTATTCTCGATCGCCCAGGCGATTTGCCCAATCAACCCGATGAGAAGAATCGCCCCAATGCGACGGAACGTCTCTCTGCGTTTTGCTTTGTTCATATCAAAATAATATACTTATTATGAAAGCAGAAATATCGCGAATGTTTAAACTTTTTGCTTCGAACATCAGCGCCAGAGGAATTGCTTTCCTCGTCCTTTTCGGAATTGTTTCGATCGCACATTTAATTTTTTGCTTTTTGGAACAAGAGAAGTGGCGAAAGATTACGAAACCGTTTTGTGTTTTCTTCTTGGCTTTGGCCGTCTTGGTTTCCGCGCCCCATCTCTATTTGGTCTACATCGGTTTGTTTCTTGGGATGATTGGTGACATCTTCTTGATCTTTAAAGACAAGGAAGTCCTTTTGACGATCGGGACTATCTGCTTCATGGTCAATCATTTCTTCTTTATCGCCCAATATATTGTTTGGTTCGGAAGCGCGTTTGCTTGGTATCTTTATTTGATCGTCGGGCTTGTCGTGGCCTTAATCCTTATGGTCGGAATTCTCTTCTACGTTCGCAAGAGCGTAAAAAAGAAGATCGCCTTTGGAGGGGTGCTTTATTTCTCCGTTATCTTCGCGGATGCTTTCTTTGCTTTCGTGGCCTTGATCCTCGGGCGTTGGGATTATTTCCTCTTGAACGCGATTGGAATGTTGTTCTTCTTATCGTCGGATATCTATTTAGTGAAAACCATCTTTATTAAAGACGACAAAAGAAGCGATTTCTATATCATGGGCACGTATCTTTCGGCTCAATTCTTCGTGACGTTAGGTTTCCTTCTTACCCTTTGATGGCAAGGTAAACCTTTAAAGCTTGAATCGCCTTTCCCCGGTGGGAGAAACTGTTTTTAATCTCAGGGGAAGCGATGCCGAAATCGATATCAGCTTCCTCGCTATGGAAAATGGGATCATAGCCAAATCCATGCGCCCCACGTGGTGCTTCAAGGATGGTTCCTGGGCAAATTCCTTCAAAATAGAGGGGTTTTGCGTCGATGGAATCAAGATAACAGATGCAGCAAACGAAACGGGCATTGCGGTTGCTTTGTCCTTTCAAGCGCGAAAGGACCACGTCAAAAACGCGAGGGAAACCCCCGTTTTCTTTCGCGTATCTTGCTGTGCGAAGACCAGGATCGTTGTCCAAGGCTTCGATTTCTAACCCGGAATCGTCCGCGATGATTGGGAAGCTTACTTTGTTCGCAAGATCTTTGGCTTTGATAAAGGCGTTCTCGCGGTAATTCGTTCCGTTTTCTTCCGGATCGGATTCAATCCCGAGATCTTTTGGAGAATAAATTATGTAACCCATCGGAGCGAGGATTTCCCGATATTCTTCTAACTTTCCGGGATTTGAAGTGGCGAGCACGATTTCTTTGTTCATAAGGGCTTCCTTTGAGGTTTAGGATAGCACAAAGAAACAAAAGGAAGAAGGAGACAAAAAGGAAGGTGTTTCGGCAAGAAATTGCTTCCTCGTTTGTTAACAAGAATCTTTGGCTAAAACGCTTTCCAAAAAATCATATCCCTTTGGGATTGCCTTTCGCAAAGATCCTCCTAAAATAGTGCCCGCTATGAATCAGGAACCGACCGCGACAACGATAAAACGACCAGGGCTCTTCTCAAGAATTCGCTCGATGGATCTTACCAAAGGCAATCTTTTTTGGAAACTTGGGCTATTCGCCCTTCCCATGGCCTTGACCACGATCCTTCAATTGCTTTACACGACGGTCGACCTCATCTCCGTCCATTTGTGGGGCGGAGGAGAAACAAGTGCTTCGGCGATCAGCGGGAATGGTGCGCTTATCAACCTCATCGTCGTTATGTTCAGCGGCATGGCCGTTGGCGCCAACGTCGCGATTGGCATTGCCGTCGGCGCTAAGAAGCAGGAGCACGCGCAAAAGGTTCTTCATACCTCGTTGATTTTCGCTCTTATCTGCGGAATTGTCGTCGGCATTTTCGGTTTCTCCTGCACACCTCTCTTCCTTGAACTCATCAATATCGAGCCGTTATACATGGAAGAAGCCACGCAATACATGCGAATCTATTTCATCGGTTTGCCTTTGTTGATGCTTTTCAATTATTCCGCGCAAATTCACCGCGCGATCGGGGATAGCTCGACGCCTTTCTTGGCCCTTGTGATCTCCGGTTTGGTGAACGTTCTTTTCGACTTCATCTTCGTTTATGCCTTGAAGTGGAATGTCCGTGGCGTTGCCTGGGCGACCGTGATCTCGGAGGCCGTAAGTGCCTTGTTTCTCCTTGTTTCTTTCTTCCTTCATAAGAAGGCTTTCGTTCATTTGGAATGGAAATCCTTCAAGATCGATAAAGATTCCTTGGTCGAAATCGTGAAATTGGGTCTTCCCGCAGGTCTTCAGGGTTTCTTCTTTGCCTTGCCGAATACCTTCATCCAATCCGCTCTTTACCAAATCGGTGCCGATAACATCTCGCTGCAAAACGGAGCGATCGCCGCGAACAACATCAACAACTACAATTACGCCTTCATTGAGGCTTTATCGAGCGCGACCATGGCTTTTACCGCCCAAAATTATGGCGCGAAAAACAAGAAAAACATCAAGGAGGTTTTCCACTACGGCTTGATTTGGACGATGATGGCCGAAGTCCTTTATAGCCTTTTGATTCTCTTCGCTTACCAGCCCTTGCTTTCCCTCTTCGTTGACGGCGATAACATGGAAGCCATCATGGCGGGTCGCGACCGCCTTTGGATTGTTGGCTTAACGTATTTCCTTGACGGCTTTATGGATGTTAGTAGCGGTTCTATGAAGGGAATGCGCCATCCCCTGGCGCCCGCGATCGTTACGGCGCTTACCTGCACCGTCTTCCGCATCGCGATGATCGAAGGATTGGTTCTCCAAATCGAATCGATGCGCACCCTTTTATGGCTATATAGCGTCTATCCGTTCTCTTGGATCCTCGCCGTTATCGCGGATTTCATTTGTTTGCCGATCTTGCGAAAGAAGGAGTTTAAAAAACTCGATCGAGAAGCGCAGATGGAAACAAACGCCCCCGCGAAAGCTTAATCTTGGGCAGAAGAAAACAAAAAAGGGCAGCCAAGGCCGCCTAATTTTCGTTTGGAGCAGGTGACGGGAATCGGACCCGCGTAACCAGCTTGGAAGGCTGGTGTTCTACCATTGAACTACACCTGCGAATCGCTGGCGGACCATACGGGATTCGAACCCGTGATCTCTTCCGTGACAGGGAAGCATGTTGGGCCGCTACACCAATGGTCCAGCGGACGATAATATAGCACAACGACAGGAATACGCCAAAGGTTTTTTCGAACTTCAAAAAGAAAGCCCCGACTTCGAAGAAAACCAGGGCTAGGAGAGGCTTGTTTTTAGCGGCCGAGGAACTTTTCGACGGACGCTTTCGGCATGAAGCCGAGGGTTTGATTGACCGTCTTTCCGTCTTGGATGTGGACGAGGGTTGGGATCGAGGAAACGCCGTAATTGGCCGCGGCTTGACCGACTCTGTCGACGTCAACGCGAAGGACTTTGAGATCGGGGTGGTCTTCGGCAACTTCGGCGATCACGGGTCCAAGCATCCTGCAGGGTCCGCACCATGTGGCGTAGAAGTCCACGAGGACGTCGCCTTCCTTAATCGCTTCTTTGAATTGTTCGTATGATGTGATTTCCATTTCCATGGGATTACCTCCTTGTTTCGAGAGAATGATAGACGAAGAAAAAGGAATTAGGAAACGAAACGCTTCCTTAGATTAAAGCGAAGATCAAAAAGAGAACGACAAGGTGCGCGGGGAAGTAGGCGTAGCTAAAGATTCGCCAGGCCTTGGAGTCGTAGCCGCGCTTACCGGAATAGAAATAGAGAAAGGGGATTGCAAGGAGGCTGTAAGTTTCAAGAGACATGTCGAGGAAACCGCCTAACTCCCGCCCTGGGGTCGCATAGCTAATGCCCCAAAGAAGAAGGACGATGACGAAAAGGAAGGCGCCGCTAGCGATGTTGACCGCTTTCCTTCCTTGGGAAGTTTCCAAGAAAGCGGTAAAGGATTCGCCTCCATCTTTTTGCTTGGTGAGGAGCGCGATGAATTTCGGGGCGAGGTAAAAGCCTAAGGCCATTAAGAAGGATACAAGACCATAAGAGGGTCTTAAAATATACGGATACCAAAGGATGGTTGTGTCGGTGAATTTCTCGACGACATCGCAGATATAACCCCCGAGGATGAAGGTTAAAGGGATCAAACAGAGAAGTTTTCGCCATCCCTTGTCTCTTAGGAAAACGAAGAAGGCGAGGATGTAAAATAGATCGGTGAAAATGTTGCCGGGAATCGCTTCTTTAAAGCCGTAGATCGCAATCGCGGAAAAGGTCGAAAGCAGCACATAGAGAATCCCGATTCGGCCAAGGTAGCGATAAGGGCTATGGGTATGGCGGACCCCTTCAATGAATAGAAAGAGGAAGATAGGGAGCGCGAGGCGACCGATGATGCGCAAAACCGTGACAAAGACCGGATCCCCCATCCTTTCCATTTGCATGAAAACCCCAATGTGATCGATGGTCATAAGCACCATAGCGATCACTTTGAGGACGAAACCCGAAAGAGGAAGTTTGCGTTCGATTTCCATGTTTACTCCGCGAAGATCGTGGCGATTGTCGACAAGAGATTATTCAAGACATGGGTCGTCAAACTGGCGTTGAACCCGCCTTTATCGTAGACGTAACCCAAGATGACGCCAGCCATGATGTAGACCGGCAGATTGTAAAGCTCGATGAGCAGGGCATCGGTATCGCCAAAGCACGTCCAATCGAAATGGATGAGGCCGAAAACCAAGGCGCTTAAGACGTAACTCGCCCATTTTCCAATGCGTCCAAAGAAGGAGAAGAGGCCCGCGCGATAGGTGAGCTCTTCGCAATAGGGGGCAACAAAACCAAAGATCAAAACGGAAAGAACGGGATAGGCCTTCGTCAAGACATTCAACGCGTTTTCGTTCGCGTTTGATTGCAATTCCAAGCCGAATGCTTTCAAAATCAAGGAAACGACATTGCTGTAAACGAGTTGAAAAACGAACAATGCGGCAAAGCCAGAGAGACCAATCAACCATCCCTTTTTGTTCTTGAACGACTTTAGGACGAGAAGATTATCCTTCCAAAGAAGCAAGGTAAGAAAACCGAAAAGGAGGGTGTAGGCGATGAAGTGGACGGGCGCGGAATAGGAGGCGCTGTGGACGTATTCTTCCGCCATCTCGGGGGTGAAGCCTGGGTTCGCCGCAGCCCAAGCGGTTTGGAAGATCAACGAGAGGATGACCGCGATGAGTTGGAATCCCGCCCACCCCAGGAAGAACAAACCGACCTGTCGGACCAAGGGGGGATGGAGAAAGTGATCGAATTTCTTTGTTCCTTCATCCGACGAAGGTTCGTCGCAATGAGGGCAGCGGGAGGCAAGCCCATCATAGACGGTGCTGCACTTGGAACAGATTTGGGATTGAAAACGCGTTTTCATGGCCCTGACTTTACCACCATGAAGAAGAATTGTCATCTTCGTTCCCTCGTCTTTCCTTGTGTCGATCCCTTGAAAGGGATCAAGGCAAAGGCGATAATACCGGGGTATGAAACGGGTGCTTCAAAAAGGCGTTGGATCAACGGATTTGAACAAATCGCGCTTCTTAGCGGTCCTTGCCCCGCTTTCTACCTTGGAAGAGGCACCCGCCCTTCTTGTGGAACTTAAAAAAGCCTATCCGAAAGCCGATCATTACCCTTATGCCTGCCGTGTGGAAGGAAAAGGACGATCGAGCGACGACGGGGAGCCTGGAGGAAGTGCAGGACGTCCCTTGCTGACGCTTCTTGAAAGCGAAGGCATCGATAACGCCTTCCTTGGGGTCGCAAGATATTTCGGCGGAAGCAAGCTAGGCGTAGGGAACCTTCGCCGTTGCTTCGTGGAAGCCGGAAAGGATGCGATTGCCAACGCAAAATTCGGCATCGAGGAGGCGCGGTTTCGCTACCTCGCACAAGCAACGTATTCCGAGTATCAGGATTTGGAGCGACTCTCGCAACGAATGGGATTCCAAATCGCGGAAAAGGAATTCCAAGACGAAGTGCGTTTGACCTTGATTGCCAAGAAACCGCTGGAAGAAGCGTTCCAAGAATTGGGCTTGGCCCATACATTGAAAGAAAAAGAAGAGATCTTTTGGATCGTGGAGGCATAACGAATGAAAACCATGGAATTGGCCTTGCGTCGCAAGGCATTGTTGGACCGGATGGAAGATGGAAGCGTTGCGCTTATCTTCTCCGGCTATCCGAAAATCAAAAGCGAGGACGAGAACTTCAATTTTGAAGTCAATCATTCCTTCTATTATCTAACGGGCATCGAGCAAGAAGAGTGCGTGTTGATGCTCGTAAGCAACCAAGGGGAACGCAAGGAATATCTCTTTATTCCTCCCTTTGATGAAACGAAGGCCAAATGGTATGGCAAACGTTTGAGCATCGAAGAGGCTTCATCGCTTTCTGGCATTCGCAACGTCTTGATCGATTCTTCCCTCGAACGGAGGATTGAAAGCGAGCTTTCCGGCTCGTATAGCGATTTCGGGACCGTCGACAAGGTCTACCTTGATCTAAGTCCCGAACTTAAGATCCAAGAAGAGATGAGCACCCGTTCCTATTCGAAGACCCTCTCTTCGAAGTTTCCCGGCGTCAGTATCCTGGATGTCCACCCTTTGATTTCCGAACTTCGGCTTATCAAAAGCGACGATGAAATCGCTAAATTCTCCAAAGCAATCGAAACCACGAACCTTGGGATCCGCGCCTTGATGGCGGAACTCCATCCCGGCGTCAAAGAGTATGAACTCGCCGACGTTTTCGCACACGTGATCAACGATGACAACGGCTACAACGGTTTGTCGTTTAATTCGATCATCGCTAGCGGGGACCATGCTTGCACCTTGCACTATCCTCGCCCGCTAGGCGAATGCAAAGATGGCGACTTGTTGCTTATCGATTTAGGCGCCCGCCACGAATATTATTGCGCGGACATTTCGCGCACCTTCCCGGTGAACGGCAAATTCACCCCGTTGCAACGCACGATCTACGAAATCGTTTTGGGCGCGAACAAGATGGTCGCTAGCATCGCTCGTCCCGGCCTCACCATCAAGGAATTGCAAAACATGGTAATCTCTTTCATGGCCAACGAATGCGTAAGCAAGGGCTTGATTGAAAAACCCGAGGATCTATCAAAGGTTTACTTCCATAACGTCTCGCATTTCATCGGTTTGGATACCCACGATGTTGGGGATCGCAACAAACCGCTCCAGGCAAGAAACATCATTTCCAACGAGCCAGGCCTATATTTTGCGGATCTCGGGATCGGCGTCCGCATCGAAGACGATCTTTTGATCACGAAGGACGGCTGCGAGAACCTCAGCGAAGGCATTATGAAGGATCCCGATGCCATCGAAACATTCTTGTCTTCTCGTTACCGCTGATCCTTTGAAGGTTTCCCCATTCGCAAAGAAAAGCCTTAGGCGTATAATCTCTTCATGAACAAAAAATATATCCTGTCGATCGACCAGGGAACCACGTCGACCCGCGCCATTTTGGTAAACGACCACGGAGAAGCGGTTTTCAAAGCCCAACGTCCCGTGGATTGCATCTACCCCAAAGCGGGGTGGGTGGAGATGGACGCGGACCGAATTTGGATTTCGGTCGTTGACGTCATCAACGAACTTTTGATTCTGGCGGACGCCTCGATGGACGATGTTGCCGGCATCGGCATCACGAACCAACGCGAGACGACCGTTGTCTGGGATAAGGCAAAAGGGCATGCGGTTCACCATGCGATCGTCTGGCAATCCAAGCAGACCCAAGCCCTTTGCGATGAACGGGAAAACTACGCAGATTTCATTCAAAGCAAGACGGGTTTGCGCTTGAATCCGTATTTCTCTGCATCGAAAATCCGCTATATCCTTGATGCTATTCCCAATGGGCAAGAACGTGCCGAGAAGGGTGAATTGCTCTTTGGAACCATTGATTCTTGGCTGATCTACAAGCTTACGAAAGGCAATCATTATACCGATGTGACGAACGCAAGCCGCACGATGCTTTACGACATCTTCAAGATGGAATGGTGTCCAGACCTTTGTTCGATTTGGAACATTCCCACGTGCATGCTTCCGAAGGTGTTAGACAATTCTGCGGATTATGGCGAAGCAACCTATTTCCCGGGACACGTCCATGTCTATGGCGTGGCTGGCGACCAGCAAGCGGCGCTCTTTGGCCAATGCTGTTTCCATAAAGGCGACTCGAAAAATACGTATGGAACGGGTTGCTTTATGCTCATGAACATTGGATCAACCCCGATTCTTTCGAAAGAAGGACTTCTGACGACCGTCGCCTGGCGCGAAAAAGGCGAGACGACGTATGCCCTTGAAGGCTCGGTCTTTATCGGTGGAGCCATCGTCCAATGGCTGCGCGATCAGACCCGTTGGTTCGAGGATTCCTGCGATTCGGAATTTTACGCGAAGAAGGTCAAAGACACCGCGGGCGTTTATTTCGTCCCCGCGTTCGTTGGCTTAGGCACTCCTTGGTGGGATGATGAAGCGCGAGGCGCGATTTTCGGGCTTACTCGCGGGGCGGAACGCCATAACATCACAAGAGCGGGCTTAGAATCGATTGCCTATCAAAGCAAAGACGTGATCGAGGCAATGAAACGAGAAGCGGGATTAGAGCTTCGCGCCCTTCGCGTCGATGGAGGCGCGAGCGCCAACGATCTCTTGATGCAATTCCAAAGTGATATTCTCCAATGCGAAGTCCATTTGCCTTATTGCTTAGAGACCACAGCGCTAGGCGCGGCTTATTTCGCGGGCCTTGCCTGCGGATTCTACGCTTCGAAGGACGCGATTGAATGCAACCATGCCTTCCAAAAGCAATTCACCCCGAAGATGAGCGAAGAAGAAGCCAAAGATCGTTACGATGGATGGCTTTGCGCCGTGAAAGCCTCGATGGCCTTCAAACCGAAAAGATGAATCGATTTGACCTTTTAAACGGGGCTTTCGTTGTCGCCCCGAAAGAATATTTCCCTTTGGATGACTACAGGGTTAAGCATCCGGAAGTTTCTTTTAAACAATTCAATTTAGAAGAACTCATCGGCTTTTTCTGCCCATCGATCGGCGAGGGACTCTTCGACGATTTGAAGAAGATCATCCCTCTTTCCGAAGGCGCTTGGAAATTGCTTCTTTGCCTTCTTTCTTCATCGTTAGAAAGCCCAAGATTCCAAAAGGCCAATAAGATTCCTTCTCTTGTCAAACCCGATTTTCATAAAGACTTCTTTAAAGGGAAAAACGTGGTTTACATGGGATATCCTGCGATCTATGGAAAGGTGTTTGCCGCGCTCATGCAACACATCCCAAATCTTTCTTCTTCCTGGGCATTAAAAGAATTCAAAGAGGAGAGGGGCCTTAGTTTTGCTCCGTTAGAAGAGCTCTATTCTTCCTTAAGCGAAACGGAGATCAAAGAACTCTGCCTTCCTTCCTTTGATGAGTATCGCAAGGGGATCTCCTCGAATCTACCCAAAAACGGGGGAATGAAGTAGACTTATGCCGATGGAAGAAAAAACCGCGTTCTTTTCCCTTTTGAAACGTATTGGCGTTCCCGACAGCTTGAACGCTGATTTTCTCTATGAAGCGTATCAAGCCTGCATCGAAGGCGCGAAGGAAATGCGCGGGGCGAATGCCTCTTTGGCCGATCTAGGCATCAATGGGGTCCAACTCGTTTTGTACCTCGTGAACGAACATTCCTTTTATTTATCGACCCATCCCCAAGATACCGAGGAAGCCTTGGCCCAAAGCGATGAGTATCTTTCTTTTCTTGCTTCGGTAAGCCTCGATAAATACTTTACGAACGAGCGTCTCTTCTATAAATCGGGGACGTTGGCTTCGCGTTATAGTCCCTTGATGTCGACCTTGGATCTTTATCTGAACTTCATTCTCGGGATGCTTTCCCGTTATAAGAAAGGGGATCCAGAACACACCCTTATTGTCGATATCCTCTCGAAAGGTTTCAGCGTCGCAAAATGCGTTGCCGAACTCCTCGAAGGAGGACATGAAACCGAAGCTTTCTCCACTTGGCGCACCCTCCACGAGAACGAATGCATCCTCCATTGCTTGGTAAAATCCGGGAAGAAGACGATGGACCGCTACCTCCGTCACATCGAATACGGAATTGCTTTCCGCTCCGGCTTAGGGAGCAAAGAGGCGACCGATGCGATCTTCGTCGAGATCAAGGACAACATGAAGGCCGTGGGCTTGAAGTCCAAGGACATGAAACGCTACATCGAATACGGATGGTTGCTTGGGATCGACGGGGTCATGGATACTCCCGACTTCAAATTCAATTTCCGAGACGGCGTTCAAAAGGTCGCCGGATTATCGCAATATAGCAAAGTCTATGAGATGAGCAGCGAGGTCACCCATTCTAGCCCCGTCCTCATCTACAGCAAGAAGAACTATTTCTTCTATCTTACGTTGCTTAATCTCTATGAATCCTTTTTCCGATTGGAACAGATCTTTACGACCCTCTACACTTCCTCGATCAGCCAGCAGGAAAAAGAAGGCTACACGAGGATGCGAAAGCTCTATTACGGCGAATTGATCGCCGCCTACGAGATGTCGAAGAAGATCTTCGCAAGCCTAGCCAAGAACAACGAAAAATCCCAAGCGTGATGCCTGGGATTTTTTGATCAATAAGCGTGAAATCAAACGTCCGCGTAGCAGGATCCGCCGATGAACTCGCGCATGAGGGAGTTGTTTGGCACCCATGCATCGTCAAGCGTGATGAAGAACTTCAACATGCGGGTTAAGCGCAAAACGACGGGGAAAACATCGGATTCTGCGTCGATTTTGGAAAGAAGTGGAAGCGCGTACTTTTTCAAAACGGGCAATTCATAAGAGAGCATCGAGTTGAAGACGTAATCGCAGCCTTCTTGATAGGGATAGATCCAACGGAACTCGCCGGCACGGACGCTTGGCCACATATGGAGCGTTTCTTCCGCGGGGGAGGAGCGGAATTGATAGTCGCGCACGATGCGGCGGATCAAACGAAGATCGGTTAGGCTAAGCGGGTTATGATCATCGAGATTGATCTGGGCCTGCGGGGCGATGAAGATCTTGAATTTCGAAGCCTTGGGGATGTCAACGTGCAAGGCGTCGTTAAGGGCGTGAATTCCTTCGATGATGATCGGTTCATTCGGCCCGATCTTCAAGGTGCGGCCAGGGACGCGGTGGCCGAGCTTGAAGTCGAACTTCGGGAGCGTGACTTCCTGTCCGGAGATCAATTCAAGCATGTTCTGGTTGAAAAGAGGGATGTCCAAGCAGTCGATGTGCTCGAAGTCAGGATTGCCGTTTTCGTCGAAGGGCATTTCGGTTTTCGGTCGGTAGTAGTCGTCGATCGAAATACGGATCGGTTTGATGCCGCGGCTCATGAGCTCGATGCGAAGGCGGTTCGCGAACGTGGTTTTGCCAGAGCTAGAAGGACCGGCGATGCAGATCAAACGGATGGAACTGATGTCGTTTTGAATCAATTCGCCAAGTTCAGCGATTTGACGGTTATGACGGGCTTCGCAGAGGTTGATGTAATCGACGGCGCCGAGCTTTTCGATTTCGTGGTTGACCCCGGCGACCGAGGAGGAATTGACGATCTTCGCCCAATCGTGAGATTCCTTCAAGGTGCGGTTGAAGGTCGGGGCGTCTTCGAATTCGGGGATCGTTCCGCCGGTTTCCGCGCGCGGATATTGAAGAAGTAGGCTCGGGGCGTAAAGGCGCAACTTGTAATCGTGGATGTAACCCGTGGAAGGAGCGAGATGGTTGTACATGTAGTTTTGGTAGCCATCGCACGAATAAAGGTGAGCCGTCTTTTCCGGACGGTATTCCAAGATGTCGAGTTTATCCGGTTGATTGGTTTCTTCGGCGACGCGTCTTGCTTCTTCGACCGAGACCACGTGGCGGACGAGCGGATAATCGGCTTCGATGATCTTCTCGATTTCCTTTTTGACGCGAAGGAGCATCGCGGTGGTTGCGCTGATACGGGGTTGGATCAAGTGGATCGAGATGGTGCGCGAAACGTCGTAGGAGAAGCGGATCTTCTGCTCGGGATAGGCGCGATGAAAAGCCATGGCAACGATGAAACGGAGGGTAGCTTCGTAGATTTTGACGGCTTCGGGGTCCTTGCATCCGATGAAGTCCAAGCGGGAATCGGAATAAAGTTCGTAGGTGAGGGAGCGTACGCGGTTGTTGACGCGGCACGCGATGATTTGCTTTTCGGGATCGCGATCTCCGATGACGTCCAGGAGAGAGACTTTCCGATCGTAACGGGTCGTTTCTCCGAACGCGGTGACGTTGAATGGGTTCATTAGATAATAGGATCTCCTTCGTAAGTAGGGACGATAAAAGCGGTTTTTGCTTCGTTTCGGCTCAATGTCCTTGAGCCCATTAGTTTAAAATGTAAGGGCTTACATTACAAGGAAAATCGTTCGTAAAAAGAAGGCGAAAAGCTAAGAAAAGCAGAAGAAAAATCCGTGTTGAATTTCGAATATTTCGGTGTCGAAATCCCGACTTCCCGTAAAAGGAAACGGCATTTCCCGCCTTTGCTTTTTTCATGGGTTGAAATTATGAACAAACTCGATACAATTACACATGTTGCTATGTCTTTGTCACGCGCGTATCTAAAATGGTCGGAAGAAAAGAGGAATTTCTTCTTGCTCGGCTGCGTCTGCTTGCTTGGTTGCTTGGTTTTGTCGTTTGGCTTTTTCGTTGATAATCCTGGCCTTGTTATCGGCTGGATCCTTGGCTCGGCGATCAGCGCTTTTTGCTATCTGACCATTGTTTGGGGCGCGCGGTTCCTTTTAAGTGGCGATGAACATCAAAGCAAGTTCGGCTATTTGGGCGCCGCGTTTGGCATCTTCCGCCTTGCCTTTTATGCTGGCGGCCTCGTGCTAGGCGGTTTTGCGACCTATGTTTGGGGCAGTTCGGCCCATGGATATTGCAATCTTTGGACGGTTTTTGCGGGGTATATGCCTCTCTTCGCGATCTTAATCATCACCAATTTGGCTTCGCTTCGTCAAAAAGCCCCGAAGAAAGAAGAAGTAGCAAAACAAGATACTTCGGAGGAAAAGAAAGATGTGGAATAACATTCTTCTTTTTTCCAACGACCCCTTGGGTGACATGATCGAGTCGATGAAGGACGTTTCCTTCCGCATCACGGGCGCGACCATTTCTTCTTTAATTATTATGGCGCTGATCGCGATTTTCGTATTGATCGCTGGCATCCAGGCCCATTTCCATGATCCTCTCAAGCCCTCCAAAGGCCCGCTCTTTTTATTGGAAAGCTTCTATGAGTGGGTGGAAAACTGGGCAACCGACATCATGGGCAGAAAGCCGCGTGGATTCACCGGTTACTTCATGGGTCTTTTCATCTATTTGTTCTTATCCTTCATTTGGTCGATCACCGGGCTTCCTTCGGTCATCGATTATTTCGTTATCCCCCTTACGTTGAGTATCGTGATGTTCATTCTTATCCAAGCGACGGCCATCCGTTACCAAAAGTGGGGCTATTTCCATCGCTATATCGAACCCGTCATCCCCTGGCTTCCCATCAACTTGATCACGATGTGGACCCCGATCATTTCGACCTCGCTTCGTATGTTCGGCAATGCCTTGGCGGGCAGTGTCGTCATCGGTCTCGTCAATTGGGCGACCAAGATGGCGTCGACAGCGATCTTTGGCTTCATGGGCGAAGCCGGCCAAATCGTGTTGGGGCCCTTGTTCATTGGGGTCTTCAACCTTTATTTCAGTTTGTTCTCGGGGGCGATTCAGACCCTCGTTTTCGCTTCTCTTAATGCCGTTTGGATCGGCCAGGAGATGCCGGAAGACGATCCGATGGGTACCGATCGTCAAGTGACTCGCCCGATGAACAAGGAAACTACGAAAGCCCTATAGGAGGAAAGAATATGGGTATCCTTTCAAGTCTTGCCGCTCTCGTCGAGACGGCGAACAGCAATCTCGGATTGATTGCGATCGGCGCTGGCATCGCCATTATCACCGGTGGGTTCAGCTCCCTTGGCGAATCCTGGATCTGCTGCCATGCAATCGACGGAATGTCCCGCAACCCGGAAAATCAGAAGAAGCTTCAAAGCACGATGATTCTTGCGGTCGCCCTTGACGAATCCTGCGCTATTTACGCACTTATTGTCGCGATCTTGATCATCTTCGTCCTCGGCGCCAAGGCCTAAAGAATTGGGGATCGAAATGTTTGATTGGATCAAAAACAGTTTCGATACCGTCGCACGCCTCGCCGATGATGCTCCGTTTCAAAGCGAAGACTTCATCAACAAGATCTTCCCTAATGGTTTTTGGGATTTGATCATCCAATTGTTGGCGTTCGTCGTCCTTTTGGTGTTCGTCTTTTTCATTGGCTATAAACCCGTGAAGAAGATGGTGGTCAAAAGAAGAGAGCATGTCGCCAACGAGATCGCCGAAGCCGAAGCCGCCAATAAAGTGGCGCAAGACGCTGCGGCGAAAAGCGCTGCCTTGATCGATGAAGGCAAGGCGCAAGCGCAAGCGATCCTTACGAAGGCCATCGCCCAAGGCGAAGCGGAAAAAGCCCGCTTGCTGGAAGAGGCCGATATTGAAATCGCTTCCCGCAAGAAAGCGGCAGACGATGACATCGCTCTTGCCAAAGAAAAGTCGAAAGATGAAGTCCGCGACGAGATCGTTAACGTCGCTTTGCTCGCTTCGGAACAACTTCTAGGGCGCAGCGTAGAAGATGAAGACCACAAGAGAATGGTCTCTTCTTTCGTGGATGACTTGAAGAGGGAATAAGGATGAACGAGCTAGCGAACCAATATGCGACGGCCCTCTTCGATTTGCTGAAAGGCCAGGAAAAAGAGCAGGCTTTGCAAGGTTTTCAAAACGTTTTGCAGGCTTTGCGCGACTCTAAAGAGTTACGCGTTGCTCTTTGTTCCCCTTCCTTTTCGCTCGATGAAAAGGAAAAGGCGATCCAGACCATTTTCGCTTCGCTAAGCAATATCCCACACTTCCTTCCGTTTTTGTGCATCGTGGCGAAGAATCATCGCTTCGATCAAATGGAAGAAATCACTTCGAGCTTCCAAAGCCTCTTGAACCAAGAAAGGGGAACGCTTGAAGGAATTCTCTATACCGCTTTCGACCTTAAGGAAGAAGAAGTCGCCTCGATCGAGAAGGCGATGTCCGAACGCTTGGGTCGGAAAGCCAGCTTGCGCGTCGTTCTTGACCACCACCTTTTGGGCGGCATCAAAGTCGCGATCGACGGCAAGGTGTTCGATGGCAGTTTGCGCCATCGCTTGAAAGAGCTTCGCGCTCAACTAATATCCGGAGGTAATGCCCGATGAAAATCGATTCCAGTGAAATCGCCGCGATCTTGAAATCCCAAATCAAGGGATTCGAAGAACGCCTTGAAGAAGCCGATGTCGGTACCGTTTTGACGGTCGCCGATGGCATTGCCCTTTGCTATGGCTTGGAAGATGCGATGCTTGGCGAACTATTGATGTTCCCTCACGACGTGATGGGCATGGTTATGAACCTCGATCGCGAAGACGTCGGCGCCGTTTTGCTTGGCAACGATGCCGAGATCGAAGAAGGCGACACCGTCAAACGTACCCACAAGGTCGTGGAAGTCCCCGTTGGCGATGGCTTGCTTGGCCGCGTCATCAACCCTTTGGGCACCCCGCTTGATGGCAAGGGAAAGGTTCCTTATACCAAAACCCGCCCGATTGAACGTATCGCCCCGGGCGTCATGACCCGCAAATCGGTCGATACTCCGCTGGAAACGGGCATCAAAGCGATCGATGCCATGATCCCGATTGGCCGTGGGCAGCGGGAACTCATCATCGGCGACCGCCAAACCGGAAAAACCGCGATCGCTATGGATACGATCATCAACCAAAAAGGCAAGAACGTGAAATGCGTCTACGTCGCGATTGGGCAAAAGAATTCCTCTGTCGCGGTGTTGGTCGAGCGCCTTCGCGAACTCGGCTGCTTGGATTATTGCACGATCGTCTCCTCTTCGGCGAGCGAATCCGCGCCGCTACAATACATCGCTCCTTTCGCCGGCATGGCCATTGCCGAAGAATGGATGGAGCAAGGGCAAGACGTCCTCATCGTTTTCGATGATCTTTCCAAACACGCCGTTGCCTATCGTACCTTATCTTTGCTTTTGAAACGTTCGCCTGGACGCGAAGCCTACCCTGGCGATATTTTCTACCTCCATTCTCGTTTGCTTGAACGCGCTTGCCGTCTCTCCCCGGAATATGGCGGAGGATCGATCACCGCTTTGCCGATCGTCGAAACGCAAGCGGGCGACATCAGCGCCTACATCCCGACGAACGTCATCTCAATCACCGATGGCCAGATCTTCCTTTTGACCGATTACTTCGCGGAAGGACAACGTCCTGCGATCGATTCAGGCTTCTCCGTCTCCCGTGTTGGGTCCAGCGCCCAAATCAAGGCGATGAAACAGGTCGCGAACTCTCTTAAGATTGAACTTGCGAACTATCGCGAAATGCTTTCTTTCTCGCAGTTTGGCAGCGACCTCGACGCCTCCACGAAGAAGATTCTCGCCCATGGTGCCGTTTTGATGGAAACCTTGAAACAGAAACAATATCAACCCTATCCGGTCGAGAAACAGGTATTTGAGCTTTTCGCCGTAAAACACCGTTATCTTGATCATTTGGATCGCAAATTGGTCGGCAAAACCCTTGCGGATTTGGATGCCTATGTCGCTTCCACCCACCCCGATATTTTCTCGGACATCGTCTCGAAGAAGGCCCTTGATCAAGAACTCGAAAAGAAGATGCATTCCGCCATCAAGGAATATTTCGCCGAAAGGAATTGACGAATGGCAAGCGGGTTAACCAAAACCAAGCGCCGCATCGCGTCGGTGACTTCGACGAAGAAGATCACCAAGGCGATGGAAATGGTCGCGACCGTTAAGCTCAAACGCTTTAAGAATGGCTTTGAGCAGGTTTCGCGTTATCGTGAAGAGCTGCGCGAAGTGATGGGCGAAGCCTTCTTGCGCGATAAAGCCTCCGCTAGCCATTACAGCAAAGAAAACGAGGACGTTGAAGGGACGCTTTATCTTTTGATCACCTCGAACCTCGGTCTCTGCGCCGGATATAACGCCAACCTCTATCGCTATTTGGATTCGATCTTTGATCCGAAGAAAGATACCCTTGCCCTTATCGGGGAAAAGGGCATCGCCCATTACACGAGAGAAGAAGGCGAACGAAAGATCTTGGAAGACTACGCGGGTCTCGATTTGTCCATGGATTCGCGCTTGATCTTCGACGCCGCGAAAACGATGCGCAACGACTTCAGCAAAAAGAAGTTCAAGAAAGTCGTCGCGGTCTATACCCGCTATGTTAATTCGTTGAAGTTTGAACCTGCGACCAGCACCTTGCTTCCGGTCCAAATCGATTTCACCCCCGACCCAAGCGAAGAATTCTGCCCGCCCTTATTTGAGCCGAAACCTCGCGAGATGATCCACGATATCTTGGGCCAATACCTCGGCAGCGAGCTCTATGCCTTGCTCGTTGAAAGCCAACTTAGCGAGCAGGCTAGCCGCCGCACCGCGATGGAATCCGCCAACGATAACGCGGACGAATTGCTCGGCAAATTGACCATTGAATACAACAAAGCCCGCCAAGCCGCGATTACGCAGGAATTGACGGAAGTCGTCAACGGGGCCAACGCCTCGTAAAGGAGAAACCCATGGAAGAAAAGAAGAACCTCGCTCCAAAAGGAACCATCGTCGAAGCGGTAGGACCGGTCATCGACGTGCGTTTCCCTAAACAGAAACTTCCGGAAATCCTCACCGCCTTGGAAGTCACTTTTCCGGATGGAAAGAAACTCACCATCGAAGTCATGCAGCATATCGGCGATGACGTCGTCCGCTGCGTCGCAATGGGCGCAACCGATGGAATCGTCCGTGGGATGGACGTCGTTTCGACCGAAGCCCCGATTTCCGTTCCGGTTGGTCCAGAGACCTTAGGGCGTATGTTCAACGTTTTGGGCGACCCGATTGACGGGATGCCTTTCGAAGCGAAGAAGATCATGCCGATTCATCGTCCGGCACCGACTTTTGAAGAACAAACTACGAAACGCGAAATCCTTGAAACCGGCATCAAGGTCATCGACCTCCTTTGCCCCTACGTCAAAGGCGGAAAAATCGGCCTTTTTGGTGGCGCTGGCGTAGGCAAAACCGTCTTGATCCAAGAATTGATCTTCAATCTAGCGACCGAGCATAACGGTACTTCGATCTTCGCCGGCGTCGGCGAAAGAAGCCGTGAAGGCAATGACCTTTATCACGAGATGAAGGAGTCGGGCGTTTTGGCAAAAACCGCCCTTGTCTTCGGCCAGATGAACGAACCGCCCGGAGCCCGTATGCGCGTTGGCCTTTCGGGATTGACGATGGCGGAATATTTCCGCGACCAAGAACATCAAGACGTTTTGCTTTTCATCGACAACATCTTCCGTTTCACCCAAGCGGGCAGCGAAGTTAGCGCCCTTTTGGGCCGTATGCCTAGCGCGGTTGGCTATCAACCGACCCTCGCGACCGAGATGGGCCAACTCCAAGAGCGCATCACTTCGACGAAAGATGGCTCCATCACTTCGGTTCAGGCCGTCTATGTTCCTGCAGACGACTTCACCGACCCTGCGCCTGCCACGACCTTCTCCCATTTGGACGCGAAGACCCTGTTGGATCGCAACATCGCTTCCTTGGGCATCTTCCCGGCGGTCGACCCCCTTGAATCCTCCTCGAACATCCTCGATCCGAACCTCTTGGGAGAAGAACACTACGAAGTTGCCCGTGGCGTGCAGCAGTTGCTCCAACGCTACAAGGAACTTCAAGACATCATCGCGATTCTTGGCATCGATGAACTTGGCGAAGAAGATAAACTCGTCGTCGCTAGAGCCCGCCGCGTGCGTAACTTCCTCTCTCAGCCTTTCCACGTCGCGGAAACTTTCTCTGGTATCCCTGGCGTTTACGTCCCCTTGAAAGAAACGATCCGTTCCTTCAAGGAATTACTCTCGGGCAAATACGATGACTACCCCGAAAGCGCCTTCCTCTATTGCGGCGTCATCGAAGACGTCAAGGCCAAGGCGGAGAATTTATGATCCGCTTGGAGATCCTCACCCCAGAAGGCAGCTTCCTCGACGAAGAAGTCGTGTCCGTTTTGATCCCGGCGAAAAACGGGCCGATGCTTTTGGAAAAAGGGATCACGCCTTCGATCGTCTCCTGTCATGAAGCCGGCGTCCTGAAGGTGAATTTCGCCAAAGAAACCAAGTTTTACGCGGTTTTCCATGGCGTGGCTCACGTAAAGGCTGACAAGATCGTTTTCTTAGCGGAACTTGTCGAGGACGGTTATGAACTCGATATGGCTCGCGCGATCGCCGCGCGAGATCGCAATCTCGACATCATCGCGAGGAAAGAAGACAACCTCGACGTTGCTTATGCGGAGATCTCTTTGGCGAAGGCAACGGCTCGCATCAAGGCCAAGACCTTGAGCGAAGGTTTGAAAGAATAACGCTTGGCGGCAAGGCGACTTGCCGCTTTTTCTTAAAAATTGTTGAATCACATTCTTTTTCTTGTGGTATTCTTTCGCATATGAATTTTATCTTTGTCTCCGCACACTACCCGGTACGCTACTTCAAATGGACGGAAGCCCTGAAAGCAAGAGGATTCAATGTCCTCGTGATCGGCGATGCGCCCTATGAAAGCCTACATTCCCGTTTGATCCATTCGATGCGCGAATATTATTTCGTTCCCGACATGAACGATTTCCAAGCGATGTCGCGTGCTGTCGAGTATTTCGAAAAGAAGTACGGAAAGATCGATTATCTTGAGTCCATGAACGAGTGGTGGCTTCGCATGGATGCGAAACTTCGGGCGAAATTCGGAATCCCTGGGTTATTGCCTTCCGACATGGATCGTCTCACGGCGAAAAGCGACATGAAGCATTACTTTGAACTCGGCGGAGCGAAGACCATTCGTTATCTTTTAGTCAAGGGTCCTGAGGATAGAGAAGCCGCCTCGGCATTCGTGAAGAAGGTCGGTTATCCTGTCTTTGTAAAACCAAATATCGGCGTTGGCGCGAACGATTCCTATCGCATCAACGGCGAAAACGAATTCGACCGTTTCTTCTCCCGCGAATTGCCGGAGACCTACATTATGGAAGAATACATCGATGGCTCGATCGTGAGCTTCGATGGCATTTGCAACGATCAAAGCGAGGTCGTCTTCGCGACGAGCGATCACTTCCCCGTCCCCATTGCAAAGATCGTGAACGAGAAGCTTGATTATTACTATTACGATGTTCCCTTCTCCTTGGAGATGAAGGATATCAACGCCAAAGAGTTCTACAAGGTCGGTTGCCAAGTCGTGAAGGCCTTCAATATCAAGAAGCGTTTCTTCCATATTGAGTTCTTCGTCTTGAACCAAGATAAGGAAGGCTTAGGAAAGAAGGGCGACTTCATTGCCTTGGAATGCAATATGCGCGCGCCAGGAGGCGATACGCCGGACCTTATCGATTATGGCAACTCCTTAAGCGTCTACGACATCTACGCGGATGTGATCGCTTATAACGAATCGAGGGTCACCCCTTATCCGAAGGTCTATTATGCCTTGGCGACCCATCGTCGCGATACCCTTGCCTACGAGCATAGCGAGTCCGAAATCTTTGCAAGATATGGCGATAAGATCGTCCATTGGGGAAGATACCCCGCGGCGATGGCTGCCGCGATGGCAGATAAATTCTACGATGCGCGTTTTGAAACCTTGGAAGAAGGACTCGAATTCGACACCTTCGTCCGTGAAAAAGTCCATTACGAATAACGTCACTTCAAGAAATCCTCGAAGGCCTTGAAACCGCCTTCGGGGTTTTTCGTTAGGTCGTAGGCTACGCCGTTAAGGACGAGGGTTCCCACGCTTTGTTCAGGGAGATTCATGGTCTTAGAATCCATTTCGAGAATCCCGAATTCCTTTAACGAGAATCGTAACTCTTCGGATTGGATCTTTTCCCGATATGGATCGTCGTCGGACGTGCAATAGTAAGAGGTGAAACCACTTTGGGGAAAGGCTTCGGTTCGCCGGAAGGTAAAGACGTTTGAGACGTTGATTCCTTCTAAAACATGCTCGCCGAATTGTCGGGGAGAAGAAGCGTAAGGACTTACTTCACGCAACGAGAAAGAAGCGCCATCAAATTGCAAAAGATAGGGGCTTCCCGGAATCTTAGGGATGTCAAGATTCGGCATTGCATTCTTTAACTCCATCGTCTCTTGGAGGATCGAAGAACCTTCTAAATGGAGAAATTCAAGCCGGGTTTGCTGCAAAAATGAGCAAACGGCGTCTTTTGCGCGGGTGCAATGGGCGCAACTAGGCGAAGTCAAATAGACGTAAAATGGTTCGCTTCGTTTGACGCGTTCCGCCATATCTTCGGCGTTGGTATCTCGAACATAAGTTTCCAAAGGCTGGGTAAAGGTCGTCTCAAAAAGGAGGTCACCATTTCGCAAAAAACTCGGTTTCCCTTCCTCGTTCGAAGGAGAAAATTCCACCTTCGAGGCATCCTCGAAACAGCTGGTGAGGAAAGGAAGAATGAGAAGAAGTGACCAACGATGCCGCATGGGCTTATTTAACTATGGGAAAGAAGAAAGGTGAAGAGGTGATTTTGGATTTTTCCATAAGGAAACCGCTTTTATGGAATTCGTCCTTCCCTTTTCCTTTGAACGTCCTAGAATAAGCGACCGGAAGAAGACGATTCATGTATTTAAAAACGTTGATTGATATCCCGACGGATCCCCATCCCGAGGCGTTCAAAATCCTCTTGCCCCTAGGCTTGATCTTATTGACGGCGAAGCTCTTTGCCTTGCTCTTTCATAAGATTAAGGTGCCTCAGGTCATTGGCTTTCTTTGTGCGGGTCTCGTCGTCGGTCTTATCTATTTAATCCCAGGGCAAACGATCCTGACGGATTACACGGTTACGAATGGCATTGGGTTCTTCTCGAAAATCGCGGTGATCTTGATTCTTTTCTCCGCGGGCGTTGAAACCGATTTGAAAAAGATCAAAGAAGTTGGCAAGGCTTCGATCTTCATTGCCTTGGGCGGCGTGTTTGTCCCGATGCTTTTAACGTTCGTGGCTGCCCACATCATCAATATGTGCACGGGCAACGCCCTTGCCTTGCCTGGCGTTGACCCCATCTTTACGGAACTTTATTACGGCGTAGTCTTGACCGCGACTTCCGTTTCGATCACGGTCGCTACCTTGAAGGAACTTGGCAAGCTCGACGGGAAGATTGGCTCGGCCTTGGTATCTTCCGCGATCATCGATGACGTGATTGGCATCATCGTCCTCTCCTTGGTGATCTCGCTTTCTTCTTCTGACAATGCCGATTATTCGGGGAGCGACATCCCGTCTTTGATCATGAACGCCTTGCCTCACGAAGCCCAATCCCCGGGTTTGAACCTTGCCTTGATCATCATCTTCATGCTTTTTTTCTTTGGTTTGACCATTGGGTTAGGCATCTTCATTCGCAAATTCTTCAACTGGATGGGCGAGAAATATCCCCACCATATCCGCAACACGATCTTCTCGTTGGCTTTCTGCTTCCTTTGGGCTTATGTCGCGGAATACTTCAACATCGCGGATATCACTGGCGCCTATTTGATGGGTTTGATCCTTTCTTCGACGAAGGAACATAACTACATCGACCACCGCGCAGAAACGACGAACAACTACCTTTTCGCTCCCGTCTTCTTTGGAAACATCGCACTGGGCATGTACCAATCGAATTTCAATTTCACGGACCCTGCTTTCTTGACGTTTTTCGGTTTTGGCTGCCTTTGGATCGTCCTTGGCCTCGTTGGCAAAGTGCTTGGTTGCAGCGGTGTTGCCCTCTGCTTCAAATTCAAAGGGAAGGACGCCTTGAAGATCGGCGTTGGCATGATGGCGCGCGCCGAGGTTTTGATCGTCTGCGCCCAAAAAGGCGTGGATGCCGGCTTGATTTCCAACGATATCGTTCCGTTCTGCTTGATCTTGATCCTGCTTTCTTCCTTCCTCACCCCGATTTTGCTTAAGGCGCTCTATAAAGAGCCGAAACAAGAATGCACCTTGGCTTAGGGAAATTCGGAAAAAAGGATTTTTCCCTTGTTTCTTTTTCTTACAATGGCGACAATATGCCTAGAAATTTTATAGGAGAAGCGGAATGAACATTCTACACGCGATCGATCGGAAGAGAATCACGCCCGATCACTTTATCGCTTGCATCGAGATCCCTGCAGGCTGCAAGAACAAATACGAGATGGACAAGGAGACGGGGGCTTTGATCCTTGACCGTGTCCTTTATACCGCCACCCATTACCCCCATAACTACGGCTTCTTGCCGAGGACATGGAGTTTGGATAACGACCCTCTTGACGTTTTGGTCCTTACGAGCGAGCCGGTCGTCCCGATGTCCTTGATCCGTTGCAAGCCGATCGGCATTCTCAAGATGAACGATGGCGGGGAAGTGGACGAAAAGATCATCGCGGTCTGCGAGAACGATCCTTTCTACAACAGTTTCACTTCCTTGGATGATCTCCCGCCCCACATCTTGGAACAGATCTCCCATTTCTTCATGCACTACAAGGAATTGGAACACCGCAAAGACACCGTGATCGATGGGTTCATGGGCGTTGACGAAGCGAAGAAAGTCATCGCCGAATGCCGCAAGCGCTACGACGAGAAATTCACCGCGAAATAAATCCAAAACAAAACGGGATCGGCTAACGCGCCGGCCCCGTCTTTTATTTCAACTTGGCTTTCTTGGCTTGAAGGAAGGCTTCTTTGATCTCTTCAGGAATCTCGCGGATCAAGGCGCTTTGGTACGTCTTTAACACGGCTTGGCCTTTGACGGAACCCCGCTTTACGAATTTGTGCTCGGTGTATTGGACTTCGCCGCTTTCAAGTTTGGAGGCGAGAAGGGCGAATTCGCAGGCGTGTTGGATTTCTTCGTTGGTTGGATGATCTTTTTGTAGAATCAAATGGGCACCGCGTTGATCTTTAACATGGAACCAAAGGCGGTCTTTCTTCGTTGCATAAAGGAAGGAGAGGTAGTCGTTTTGAATGGCATTCCTCCCGAAGAGATAGGTGACACCTTGATAGGTCAGGGCGTAAGGAAGGCAGCCTTTCTCGGTCAATGGGCTCTTCAATAGGGCGTTTGATTTATCGATCCCGTATTCTTTCGCGAGACTTTCTAGAGCGCTTTCTTCGCTGGAAAGGATGGCTTCTAATAAGGTCTCGTATTTCTCTTTCTCGTTGAGGGCGCGTTCAAGGTTTTCTTGCCCTTTTGTTACGGCGACCTTTGCCTTTTTTGCGCGCAAAAAGAAGGATTCTGCATTTTCTATGGCGCTTTTGCGCGGATCTAGGGGAATGATTTCGCCATAATAGTCCATCTCTTTCGCCTCGGGATGGATGGAAGGGAGGAAGGTATAGATGTAAGTTCCGTATTGCCCGTCCTTTAGATGGAGCTTCGCTTGCTCGATGTCCTTTTTGATTGCCTTTATTTTGCGATCGCTTGCCTTGATCTTGCTTTGGGCTTCGGAAAGAAGGTCTTTGAACCTCGTGTGTTTCCGCTTGTCTTTGAGGCTTGTTTCCTTCTCAAGGCAAGAAGAAAGGAAGGCTTCATAAGAAAAATCGTGCGAGAGCTTGGAAAGGTCGCCTTTCTTCTCGGGGGCTTCATAGACGAGGCCTTTCAAGATCGGCCGAGGATCGCTTAAGGATCCGTAGCGCCTTGTGATCAAGATCTTGCCTTTTTCGTCCAAGACCAAAAGGTTCGGACGATGGGGGATCAATTCAATGACGAGGGTGCGCCTTGCTTTTTGGAAGATATCGTCGACGATTTCTAATTCAAAATAGAGGATGCGATCTTCTTTTTCCGTGTGGACGTCTAGGATCTGGGCATGGGAAAACTCTTTGCGGAAGAAAGAGGCCAAGGGGTGGTTTAACGAAGTTACGCCAAGAGGTTCGCTTGATAGATAAACGAAGGGGTCATTCGCATCCAAGACGATGAGCAAGTGCCCGGAACGGCTTAAGGAAAAGGAAAAGGCGCTTTCCTCGATCATGACCGCCTTGGAAAGGTATTCGCCCTTGATTCTTTCTTGCAGGCAAGAAGCGTATTTTTCAAGTTGAAAAGCGTTTAGCCCCACGAAGGGAAGTATAGGATTTCTTCGATGAAAACGAAAGGGAGGAAGCCTATAATCAACGGCGATGAAGAAAGAAGTTCCTGCCTATTTGCCCGAAGTTGTTCCTTCCTTTTTGGAAGAAGCGTTTTTCTTGAAGGCTTTAACTCGGCTAAAACACGTCGGGATGCATTGTGGCCTTGAATATTCTTCCTTCCCTTACTTCCAATCCGTCCTGCCTTATTCTCGCTATCAGCATTCTTTGGGTTGCGCCTTGCTTGCCTATCGTTTTTCTAATGATTCGAAGATCGCCTTAGCCGCGGCGTTCCACGATGTCGCAACGCCTGTCTTCGCCCACGTGATCGACTTTCTTCGTGGGGATTATGAAAAACAAGACGCGACCGAAGCGCCGACTTCGGCGTTAATAAGAAACGACGAAGAAGTGATGGCCTATCTAGAAAAGCATCATTTACGCGTCGAAGACGTCGAGGATTACCATCGTTACCCGATCGCGGATAACGATGCCCCCGAGCTATCCTGCGATCGGCTGGAGTATTCCCTTTCGAATTTCTTAAATTTCCATGTTCTGTCATTAAACGAAGTGAAAGGTCTTTTGGACGATCTTTGCCTTGAAAAGAACGAATTTGGCGAGGAAGAGATCATGTTTTCTTCGTTGGAGTCCGCGTCCAAGTTCGGGGAAGCGATGCTCGTGAACGCGGATATGTACACGCGAAACGAAGACCGTTTTGCCATGGAAGCCCTATCCCGAGCAATCGCTGAAGCCCTTCGAAAGGGCGATCTAAACGAGTCCGATTTAATGGAAGACGAGGTAATCTTTTTGAAGAAGTGGCTCTCCTCTCCTAGCGCGCATCTATTCAAAACATATCAACGCCTTTACGAAGTAACGACTTCACCAAAACCTGGAATCGAACCATTGTTCTCGGCAAAAATCAAAACCAAAAAGCGCTATATCGATCCTTACGTGAAGGGGAAAGGGAGACTCTCTTCCCTGTCGATCGATTTCAAACGGAAACTCCTTGAATTCCTTCAAAAGGATTTCGATGAAACGCTTTATGGCTACGTCTTAGAGGAAGGAATTTAGGAAAACACCTCTAGGGGCTTTTCTTTTAAAAGAAAATTTGGCTAAAATAGCAAGCGATGAAAAAGGGACATCTTTTTATTCTTTCTGGCCCCTCCGGCGTAGGCAAGGGGACCGTTCGCCAAGTGCTGATGCAGGAAACCGATCTGCATCTCTTTTATAGCATTTCGATGACGACCCGTTCACCGAGGAAGGGCGAAGAAAATGGACGTGAGTACTACTTCGTAACCCGCGAAGAATTCCAAAATAACGTCAAGCGCGGAAACCTTCTCGAATGGACCGAATTCGTGGGGAATTGCTATGGCACCCCGAAGGATAAAGTCGAGGAAATGCTTGAAAGCGGGAAAAACGTCCTCCTTGAGATTGAGATCAACGGGGCGATGGAAGTGCTTTCGAAATGCCCCGAAGCCATTTCGATTTTCCTATATCCCCCTTCTTTTGAAGCCTTGGAAGCGCGAATTCGTGGACGTTGCACCGAAGGAGAGGAAACGATCCAGAGGCGCCTTGCGAAAGCCCGTTCCGAACTCCAAATGGAAGGGAAGTACGCGCACCGCGTTTGCAACGATTCCGTGGAACGCGCCGCGGGTGAGATCGCCTCGATCATCCGTTCCGTTTCTTAATCGCCTTCGGGCGATTTTTCTTTTTGTCTTCTCTTCTTTTCTCGTTTTGCCTTTATACTTTAGAAGATGCTGCTCGTAGATGTTTTGATCCAACACGGAAAATCGAACCTCGATCGCCCCTTTACTTATTTATATGAAGGGAAGAAAAAGGTAGACGTTGGCTTTCGGGTGCTCGTCCCCTTCAATGGCCAAACCTTGATGGGCTTTGTCTTGCACGTGCAAGAAACAAGCGAGAGCAGAGAGGAACTCGAAGAAGAAAACGGCTTCCCATACTCCTTTTTAATAAGCGTCGTCGATGAAGAAGCCCTCTTGACGGAAGAACTCAATACGTTAGCGAAAGAAGTGAAGGCTTACTACCTTTCCCCAATGATCAGCGTCCTCCAAACGATGCTTCCTCCTTCCTTGAAGCCTTCGTATAGCGCCTTGAACAAACCAAAGATCGCTTATGAAGACTACTTGGTCTACATAAAGGACCCGGAAGAAAAGTTAACCGCGAAGCAACGGGAGATCTTCCAACTCGTGAAATTCAACGGCGAGATCCGAAAGAAAGAAGCGGGCTCCTTAAGCGTCATCAAAGCCTTATTGGAAAAGGGCTTGATCGCCAAGATTCAAAAAGAACGCGTTCGTTTCGTGATTCCGGAATATGAAAAAGAACAGGCGCACGCCTTGAGCCTCGAACAGCAAAAAGCCTTCGATGAGATTTTATCTTCCCCCAAAGAAGTCATCCTCCTTCAAGGGGTGACGGGCTCTGGCAAGACCGAAGTCTATCTCCATTTAAGCGAGCGTTACCTATCGAAAGGGAAGAACATCTTGATGCTCGTCCCCGAGATTTCCTTGACGCCCGTCATGGTCGAATACTTCTCCAGACGCTTCGGGAAAGAGATCGCGATTTTGCATAGTTCTTTGACTCCGGCGGAGAAATACGACGAATATCGCCGCATTGCCCGTGGAGACGCCCGTATCGTTGTTGGCGCAAGAAGTGCCGTTTTTGCGCCATTATCGAACATCGGGCTCATCATTTTGGACGAAGAGCACGTCGAAACCTATAAGCAAGATACTCCGCCTTACTACCACGCAAGAGAAGTCGCGATCATGCGCGCAAAGCACTTTGGAGCGAAGGTGGTTTTAGGCTCCGCGACCCCAAGCTTTGAAACCAAGGCTCGGGCACGGAAAGGGGTCTATGGATTGGCGGAACTCACCAAACGCGTAAACCAAAAGCCCTTGCCTCCCGTGAAGATCATCGACTTGCGAAATTCGAAGGACCGCATGGCAAGCGACCAAGTCTTCTCCAAAGAATTGATCGGCGCGATCAAGAATCGATTGGAGAAGAAAGAACAAGTGATGCTCCTCGTCAATCGCCGGGGGTATTGCTCTTTCGTTACTTGTTGTGCATGCGGCGAGGCATTGACCTGCAAAACTTGTGGATCGAATTTGACCTATCATAAGGAAGAGGGCCTTTTGAAGTGCCATCATTGCGGTTACGTTGAGGATTATCCAGAAGTCTGTCCGAAATGCGGATCGGATAAGTTGAAACGTGTTGGTTTCGGGACCGAACGCGCGGTGAAAGTCCTTCAGGAATACTTCCCCGACGCGAGGATCGCCCGCATGGATACGGATGTAACGCGTGTGCGGAAGGCCATGGAGAAGACCTTGTCCGCCTTCAAGGCCAAGGAGTACGACATCTTGGTAGGTACCCAGATGATCGCCAAAGGGCATGACTTCCCTGACGTTACGTTGGTTGGCCTCTTGATGGCGGATACCGGTTTGCTTTTCCCGAACTACCGGGCAAGTGAATCGACCTTCCAATTGATCGCCCAAGCCGTCGGCAGAGGCGGAAGGGCATCGAAACAAGGGGAAGCGATGATCCAAACCTACAACCCTTGGCATTATGCGATTACGTTGGCCGCGAAGCAGGACTATGAATCCTTCTACCGTCGGGAGATGCAAGAACGCCACCTTTCCCATTTCCCGCCCTACTATTATTTAAGCTGCCTTCATCTCTCGGGAAAAGACGAAGAAAGAGTTGCCCAAGCGGCCTATGAAATCAAAATGCAGATCTTGGACCAGCGCTTTGAAAACGTCGATTCGATCGGGCCAATGACCCCATATTATGCGATCGTTGGGGAGATGCATAAACGCACCTTGCTCATCAAATATCGAAGCTCTGATCGGATCAAGCCTTTCTTGGATGCTTTGCTTCATGATCTTGATGGAAAGGGAGGGATCGGCCTCTCGTTGGACGTCGACGCTTTGGATTATTGATCCTTGCCTTTGCCTATCTTTTGCTTAGGTTTTCGTTATCTTTTCAAACGTGAGATGAAACGCCAACTTTTGGCACTCCTCGTAGGCGCTTTTTGCGCGTGCGTATGGTATAATGCGTGCGCAGAGGTAACGATTCGATATGATCACCATTCAAATTCTCGGTCTCGACAACTTCGTCGTTGGCCAATATTCCCGCGAGCATGGCGAAAATCTCGCCCAGCTTTTTGAAACGGAAGAGCAAAATGTCTCCTTCCTTTCCGGGGACGCCGTTTATTTCCATGGCGGCGTGGAACAATCCAGCTGGAACGCGCTTATCATCGTGCGTGCGCCGCATAAATACGAGGCCTGTGAGCGCCAGGTCGCCGATTACCTGTTGAGGACTTTGAACCTTTATACCATCAATTTGCAGGTTGAATTCGTCTATTTCCACGACCATTCCTATTACGAAGCGATCTCGGACAAATACCCGCGTTTCATCACTTCCGACCAAGTTCGTGAAGTGACCGCGGAGGTCGGTGACGAAGAGGAAGAAGGCTGCGCTTGCGATCACGGCCATGGTTCTGAATCCGAGGAAGAAGAGCTCTACACCGGCAACGCCTTCGAAGGTTTCGAAGAACGCCTCAACAAAGCGCAAGGCGATAAATAAGCCGGCACGAGGAGAGCAGTATGCAAGAAATCGATCTCGCTTTGAGCACTCTTGAGACCATCCTTGATGAAAAGGTCCCTTTTTCGGAAGCGCTTCGTCGCCGCTTCCAAAGCGATCTCGCCGTGCGCCCGCTGCGCAAGAACGTCGCCGCGCTTGTCGGCTGCGAGCTTCGCCACCATTTGATGTTTTCTTACCTTCTAAAAGACAGCGTTAAAGACGAAAAAGACGCTCGCCTTCTTTCGCTTGCGCTAGCGAACCATTATTTCTTCCGCCGCTTCCAAGAAGAAGACGTCGTGAAGCACCTGAAGGAAAACGTGAGCGAAGAGAACGTCAATGTTTACTTGGAGATGGTTGAGCGCATCAAAAGGCCGGAAGACCTCTTGCCCGCGAACATGAACCATGCGTCCAACCTCTATTTGTCCCTTCGCTACAACACCCCGGAATGGGCGTTGAAAATCTTCCAGCATTTTGGCTATGGCCTGACCTACAAGATCCTTCGCTCCTACGCCCGTCAGCGGCAAAACATCGTTCGTTTGGTACCGGGCAAGATCTCGATGGAAGAACTTTGCAAAGACGGGGATTTCGCCCCGAATGCCTTGTTCCCCGAAGAAATGGCGGACCATATTGGCAAAACCGCGATGGCGAAGCTTGCCTCCTATCGCGCCGGCGACATCTTTGGCCTCAAGCCCTTTGCCCATCGCGTGTTGAAAGAACATCGTGTCGAGGCCCCTGGCCAGATCTTGCTTTATAACGGAAACGAGAACCTCGGCTTAGAAAAAGACCTCCTTTCGATCTACGGCAAGAATCTCGGCTTGAACCTCGCGGTTCCCGATACCGGGGCTCGTCCCGAAGTCACTCGCATGATCCGGAATTCGGATCTAAAAAACGTGAATTTCTTCTCTGCGCCCAACGGGGATGGCTTCGCCTCCGCCGTTTCCTGTAAACAGGATCTCGTGATCCTCGCCCCGAAATCCACCAATTTCGACGACATCCCAACGACGCCGGATTACCTCCTCCGTTTCGATCGCGAATCGATGGATGGGCTGCTGAAAGGAGAAGAAGAGCTCTTGGAAAATGCCGCCGCCCAAGTCGAAGTCGGCGGAACCTTGATCTACATGGTCTTCACGATCTCCCGCAAAGAAGGAAGCAAGATGATCGGGGAATTCCTTTCCCGTCATGAAGAGTTCACCAAAGTCGAGGCGAAACAACACTTCCCCTTTGAGGAAGATTCCTGCTTTAGCGGCGTCTATTACGCGGAGTTCCGCAAGGAGCACGAACCGCTTAAGATCCCAACGCCCTTGCTCGTGAAGCAAATGGGCGAAACGAGAACGCGCTCTTATTCTGCAAAGCAAGGAGAAGCGGCATGAAGAACCTTTTAGGGGTGACGCTTGAGGATCTCACAACGGAGCTAATGGCCCGCGGGGAAAGCAAATACCGCGCAAAACAGCTCTATTCCTGGATCTATCAAAAGAGCGTTTACGATTTTGACGCGATGAGCGACGTATCCAAGGCTTTTCGCGAGGTCTTGAAAAACGAATACTCCCTGGCCTTGCCTTCGATTTATCGGAAGCAGGTTTCAAAAGACGGAACCGTCAAACTTCTTCTTGAAATGGAAGACGGAGCGAAGGTCGAGACCGTCTTGATGCCCTATAGCTATGGCAATGCGATCTGCGTTTCTAGCGAGGTCGGTTGCTCCATGGCTTGCGCCTTCTGCGCCTCGGGGCTCCACCGCAAGGAACGCGGCTTGACCCAGGCGGAGATGATGGGCCAGCTCCTGGTGATGAATGCCATCCTCCAAGAACGCGGCGAACGTGTCACCCACATCGTCGTCATGGGCACCGGCGAGCCTTTTGACAATTACGACAACGTTTTATCGTTCTTGAAATGCGCCAATAGCCCGTTTGGGCTAGCCATCGGCGCCCGCCACATCACCGTTTCCACTTGCGGCCTCCCTGAAGGTATCGTCCGTTACGGGATGGAAGGGCTTCAATTCAATCTTGCGATCTCTCTCCATGCTCCGAGCCAAGAAGTGCGTCAAAAGATCATGCCGATTGCAAGGCGTTACGCGATCCCCGAACTCTTTGAAGCCATCCATGAATACGAAGCGAACGCCGGGCGTCGCGTCACCTTCGAATACATTCTTCTTGCGGGAATCAACGATTCGCTGGAGGATGCCGATACCTTGGCGAACCTCATCCGCGAGTACGATATCTTCGCCTACGTCAATCTGATCCCCTATAACGAAGTGCAAGAAAAACCCTTCAAGCGTTCTTCTTCGACGGCGATCAAAGCCTTTGCTGACCGTTTGATGAAGAAGGGCATCAATACCACGATCCGTAAGGAATTTGGCGGCGACATCGACGCTGCCTGTGGCCAGTTGCGCGCTAAGGTCATGCAGAAGGAGCGCTCATGAAACATTATCGCGGGCAATACGCCGCGAAAACCGATCGCGGCAAGATCCGTCTAAGCAACGAAGACCAAAGCGCGGCGCTCACCAACGAGCGCGGTGATGTTTTGCTCGTGGTCTGCGATGGCATGGGCGGGCAAAAAAAGGGCGACTACGCCTCGAAGGCGGCGATCAAATCCGTGACCGAAGCTTTTTCTTCCCGTTCTCGCATTCTTTTCCCTCGCCGCTTTTTAAACCGCGAAATCAAGAAGGCGAACCGCGAGATCTTCGCCCGCTCGGAATCGAATTCCACCTATTCCGGCACGGGGACGACGATCGTCGCCGCCTTATTGATCGACGACAAACTCTATTTGGCGAATATCGGTGATAGCCGTTGCTACGTCTATAGCAAACTCGGCGGCATGAAGTGCATGACCCACGATCAAACCTACGTCGATTACCTTGAACGGACGGGGAAGATCGAAAAGGAAGAGAAGCGAGTTCATCCCGACCGTCACGTGTTAATGAATGCCCTTGGGATCTATCCTAGCGCTTCGATGGACGTCGCGGTGCATTCGTATCATGGCGAATCCATCCTCCTTTGCAGCGACGGGCTCTATAACAACCTTTCGGAAACCGAGATCCGCGCGATCTTGGGGACGGATGAACGAGCCGATGAGAAGGTCATGAACCTGATCGCGGACGCGAATGCCGCCGGAGGGAGCGACAATATCGGCATCGCCTACTGGGAGGCCTTCCATGATTAAGATCGGGGACAAGGTTGACGAGCGCTACCGCATTTTAAGCCGCGTCGCGACCGGTGGTATGGCCGATATCTATGAAGCCAACGATTTGATCATGAAGCGCGTGGTCTGCTTGAAGATCATGAAGGAATCCTTGCTTCGCGACCCGCGCAACGTCGAGCGTTTCGCCAACGAAACGGCGGTTGCCGCGAGCTTTAACCATCCGAATATCGTCCGCGTCTATGGGCGAGGCTTCATCGAAGGCCGCCCTTATATGGCGACCGAATTCGTGAAGGGGCAGACCCTTCGCGATAAGTTGAATTTCTCGGTCAACATGTCGCTTTCGGATGCTTGCGAAGTGATGCTTCAGCTCACGAGCGCGATTGGCTACATCCATGGCCATGGCTTGGTCCATCGCGATTTAAAGCCGGATAATCTCTTCTATTTAAGCGATGGCACGGTCAAAGTCACCGATTTCGGCATCTCGATCCCCATTGGGACGATGCCGCCGGGAGAGGCGATTCAAGGGACGATTTATTATTGTGCACCCGAAGTCTTGATGGGCAATCCCGCGGAGATCGCGAACGACATCTACTCGATGGGCGTCGTCTTCTATGAGCTCGTGACGGGGCAGGTCCCTTTCGAGGGGCAAAATCCAGAAGAAGTGGCTTCCCACATCGTTAAGAACCGCTTCCCGGAAGCGACGAAGATTATGCCTTCGCTCCCGCAAAGCGTGAACAAGGTGATTGCGACCGCCTGTCGCAAACACCCAAGCGAACGCTACATCAACGCCGATGAATTCCACGCGGCGATCGAATCTTTGATTTCCAATCGGGACAATTTCAAGGAAAGGAGAGGCTTTCTTTCGCGCCTCTTTGGGTTTAAGTGAACATGGCTATCGTTTCCCCTAGCATTCTTTCCGCGGATCGGGAGAATTTGAAACACGAAATCCTCAAAATGGAAGAAGCGGGTGCTTCTTGGATCCATTTGGACGTGATGGATGGGCGCTTCGTGCCGGCGACAACTTTCGGGCCAGATCTTGTGAAAGAGGTGGTTTCGTATCACCTGAAGAACAACGATACTCATTTGATGGTCGAAGATCTCGAAACGGCGATCCCCGCCTTTCTGGAGGCGGGATCTGATTGGCTGACCTTCCATGTCGAAGCCTTGAAAGACGAAGAAGAAGGGCATCGGTTTCTTCAATTCATCCATTCTCGCGGCGCGAAAGCCGGGATGTCGATCAAACCGAATACCCCCATCACCGCGCTTGATCCCTACCTTGATGAATTGGATTTGGTGCTCGTGATGAGCGTCGAACCAGGGAAAGGCGGACAAGGGTATTTGCCGAATTCGGAAGAGCGGATCGCTTATTTTGCGAAGAAACGAAAAGAGAAGAACCATTCGTACCTTATTGAAGTCGATGGTGGCATCAATGAAGATACGGGCAGGGTTTCTTGCGCGGCGGGAGCCGATGTTCTTGTGGCAGGAAGCTACCTTTATGGACACGATGATTACGCGAAACGCGTGAAAGGATTGAAAGAATGTTAAACGAAACGACCGGGCCCTACTTTGCCTATTTCATGATCTTCATGGTCTTGGAGATCGCCTCGTTGATCGTCGCGATCCTCTTGCCGAGGAAAAGCTTCCGACGTTCCCATCAGGGGAAGCGTTATTCGTATCTCTCGGATTTTCCTTTTGAGCTATACGAAGCAAGGGACGCGAAGTCGAAAGTCGGGCAAGGCTTCTTGATCGGCTATGCGGCCTCGGCGCTTGGCTTTGCTTTCTTCCCGCTGCTGCTTTGCAAATTCTCGCCCTTTGAAGGCTTCTTTGCGCTCTTTTTGGTGCATCTTCTCTTAACGGCAGGCGAAGTTGGCTTGAATTTCTATCTTACGATCGTCTCGGCGATCAATCCAAAGCGCCATACGTTGATTTTCACAATTTATGGAGGATTGACGCTTATCCGCTTCGTCGTCGATGGGCTGATCATTATCAACGTCGGCCACCATTTCCAAGGCTATCAAGTCCCCTCGGGTAACGCCCTTGGTTTCTTGATCCCGCTCTTCGTCTTCGCCCTTGGCTTCGCCGTGCTTTTGATGAGCCCGCAGATGGGGAAGTGGGCGGAACTTCATTCGACGATGAACCAAGACGGTAGCACCTATTGCACGCGCCCGAAGTTCTTTATCCTCGCGGCCACCGAATGGTTCGCCCTTCTCGCTAATGTTCTCTGCGATCTCTTGTTTGCGTCCTCATTGCTCTTCTATTTCTTGAAGATCGCCGAGTTCTTAGATTAAGGGCATCTTCGTTTGCAATCCACGCTCCCTCCGCGGGAGCTTTTTTATTAGGAAAAGAAAAGGGCCCTGACAAGGACCCCGATAGGAAAGAAAGTCCGAGACTTATTCGGCCTTGGCGGCTTCCGCGGCCTTGACGGTCTTGTTGATCGTGCGGTAGGCGCGGTTGGACATACGGATGGTAACAACTTGGCCGTCGATCATGACTTTCCTCTTTTGGAGGTTGACGTTCCAGCGGCGACGGGTCGCACGGAGGGAGTGGCTGCGGTTGTTTCCGGTCATCGGTCCTTTACCGGTAATGGGGCAATACTTCGACATAATGTTTACCTCTTTCTATTCGCTAATGGGTTTCGCTTACAAGCGCGGTTAGGAATATACCATAGAGCGCGCGCATTGTCGAGATTTTTCTTGCTTCTTTCGGTAAGGTTTCCAATACCTCCCGCGGCACGCTTGTTTTCGGGGATGAAATCTCGCTTTCTTGGCGGGTTTCCTTTGGAAAGCAAGGAGAGTTTGGCTATAATCAAAGGGAATCGTTAAGGAGTAGTTCATGTCCATCAAAATCGCGGCCATGATCCTCGCCGGAGGCAAAGGCACTCGCCTTCAGTCTTTGACGCGGAAAACGGCCAAACCCGCTGTTTCGTATGGCGGAAAATACCGCATCATCGACTTTCCTCTTTCTAACTGCGCGAACTCCGGCATCTCGCATGTCGGCGTTTTAACGCAGTACGAATCAAGCGAGCTCAACACTTACATCGGCTCTGGCCGCAATTGGGGCATCAACGGCGTAGACGCTTTGATGTCCGTGTTGACCCCGAAGCAAACGGAAGAAGGGTCTTCTTGGTATCGCGGGACCGCGGACGCCATATACGAGAACTTGGATTGGCTCGATGAAATCGATCCCGAGTACGTCTTGATCCTTTCTGGCGACCACATCTATTCTTGCACCTACAACGAGATGTTGAATCTCACCGAGGAAAAAGACGCGGATTGCACGATCTCCGTCTGCGAGGTTCCTTGGGAAGAAGCCTCCCGCTTCGGCATTTTGGAAACCGACGAAGAAGGCAACATCCTCGCCTTCAAAGAAAAGCCAAAACAACCCAAGAGCAACCTTGCTTCAATGGGCATTTACATCTTCAAATACAAATCGCTTCGCAGCGCCTTAGTCGCCGATGCGAAAGACGAAACCAGCGATCATGACTTCGGGAAGAACATCATCCCCTCGATGCTTGAAGGCGGGAAGAAGCTCATCGCCTATACCTATAAAGGTTATTGGAAGGATGTCGGAACCATCGCGAGTTTGCACCAAGCCAACATGGATCTCCTTCTTAGTGGCGATCCGACGATTAATTTGATGTCGATGACTGGGGGCCAACGCATCTATAGCGAGGACAACCACGCGACGCCTCAATTCATCGGTCCGAAAGCGACGGTCAAAGACTGCCTCATCAATCAAGGGGCGAAGGTCTATGGTTCCGTCGATCATTGCGTGATCTCAAGCGACGTCATCGTTGAAGAAGGCGCGAGCGTCGCCAATTCCGTCTTGATGCTTGGCGCGCGTATCGAAAAAGGCGCCAAAGTCGTCGACGCGATGATTGGCCCTCATGCCTTGGTCGAAGAAGGCGAAGAGGTGAAGCCCGAAAAGGGCACGATCGCCTTGGTCAGCAACAAGAAAGCCTTGGGGAGATAAGAGATGAAAAACGTCATTGGATTGATCAATTTCCATTCAAGCCCGGAAATTTCGCCCTTAACGGACAACCGCCCCTTGGGCTCAACGTCCTTTTTGGGCCGCTATGCCCTTTGCGATTTCGCTCTCAGTGCTTTCTGCAATGCGGGCATCGACACGATCGGCCTCTTGGTCAAAGACCATCAACGCTCGATCTTGAAGCACGTCGGATCGTTGGATTCTTGGACAAGAAACACCAAGACTAGCCAGCGTATCATCATGTACAACGAGCCAGGACACCAGAATCTTGCCTGCAACACCGACTTGCAAAACATCAAGGAGAACGACTGGGCGCTTTATGATTCGAACGCCAACTACATCGTCGTTGCCCCCGCTCACATCATCGCTTCTCTTGATTTGCGCCCGATTCTCGCTGAGCACATCGCCCGTCACGAAAAGATCACGGTCGTCGGGACCAAGGTCAAAGATGCGAGCAAGGAATTCTTAAGCGAAAACATCCTCAAAGCCGATAAGGATGGCTGCATCTATGATAATTATCCCAACCCTGGCGATGAAAAAGGGCCGGCCATCCTCTCGATGGCGATTTACATCATCAACCGCACCGTCCTCGCGGATATGATCCATCGTTTCTTGCCGGCAAACCCGTCTTTGGATTTGCGCAAGCTCATCTACCAGGCCGCGGAAGAAGGGCAATACCAATGCCACCTCCATCTTTACGAAGGCTATGCCCGCTGCATCGATTCCTTCGATCATTACATGGAGTATTCCTTCGAACTATTGAATCCGGAAATCGCCGAACAGCTTTTCCGTCCCGATTGGCCGATTTATACGAAATCCCACGATACCCCGCCTGCCCTCTATGGCGCGAAAAGCTCCGTCAAAGATTCGATGGTCGCTAACGGCGCCCTCATTGAAGGCAACGTCGAGCATTCGATCATCGGTCGTAATGTCCGCATCGCTCCTGGGGCCAACGTCAAAAACGCGATCATCTTCTCTTCGACCCATATCGGGGAAAACGCCCTCATCGAGGATGCCTTGATCGATAAGTATTCGATGATCACCCGTTCGAAGAAGATCGGCGGGACGAAAGAGAACCCTCTCTACTTGCATCAAGGAGCGATCGTGTGAAGATCGCGATGATCGCAAGCGAAGCGAACCCGCTTTGCAAAACCGGCGGTTTGGCCGATGTCGTCTACGCCCTCACCAAGGAACTTGGGAAGATGGACGAAGAGGCGATTGTGATTTTGCCTTACTACGCAACCATCGCAAAACTTGGCTATCCTTTGGAATTCGTCGCAAATTTCGAGGTTCCCATGAATTGGAGACGCCCTGTTTGCGACCTTTGGACCTGCGTTGCGAAAGGTGTGCGGTTCTACCTTGTGGGCAACGGGCGCTATTTTGCACGGGACTCGCTTTATGGGTATGAGGATGATGGAGAGCGCTTCGCTTTCTTCGCTTTGGCCTCGATCGAAGCCATGAAGCGAATCAACTTTCAGCCCGACATCGTCCATGCGCACGATTGGCAAGCCGGCATGGTCCCGACGCTTTTGAAGGTCGCTCACTCTCACGATGAGACCTTCAAGAAGACGAAGACCGTTTTGACGATCCATAACCCCGCCTTCAAAGGGATCTTGGATCCTTCCTCTTTGTTTGACCTCTACAACCTTCCTTATGAGCTTTACGAGAATGGCCGCGCCCGTTTCCAAGGCGTTGTCTCGACCTTGAAGGCGGGTATCGTAGACGCGAATAAGGTGACGACCGTTTCCCCGACCCATCGCGAAGAATTGCTTTCTCCTGTATCCGAATTCGGGCTTGATGGCGTCTTAAGGATGCGCGCCTATGATTTCTGCGGTTTCATCAATGGAATCGACATCGAGGAATGGAATCCAAAAACCGATCCTCGCTTAGTAAAGAACTACGACGCTTCGACTTTGAAGGAAGGAAAGAAAGCCAACAAGGAAGCCTTCTTGAAAGAGAACCATCTCGCTACCTTCGATGGACCCTTATTCGGGCTCGTGAGCCGCCTTACCTATCAAAAAGGAATCGATCTCGTCCTAAACGGCGCGGAAGAGATCCTTGCTCGCGGCGGGCTCATCGCGATCCTCGGATCGGGTGACAAAGAATTGGAAGAGAAGGCCAAATGGCTACAAGAGCGTCATCCGAGCCAAGTCTATGTGTACGAAGGCTATAGCAATGATCTCGCCCATAAGATCTACGCATCGAGCGATTTCTTCTTGATGCCTTCGCTTTTCGAGCCGTGCGGCATTGGCCAATTGCTCGCGGAAGCCTACGGGAGTTTGCCCGTGGCACGCGATGTCGGAGGATTGCACGATACCATCAAGGATTCGGCGAACTCCAGGATCCGTTCCGACGAAGCCACCGGCATCTTATTCCACGACTATAACGAAGAAGGGTTCCGTTATGCCTTCTCCAAGGCTTTCGAGATCTACAAGAACAAGGCTTTGTGCGATTGCATGCGCAAGAATGCGATGAACGAGGATCATAGCTGGCGTTATAGCGCAGAACTATACTTAGGACTATACAAGGAGTTGAACTCCTAAAGGGAGGTCCATGGAACAACATCGTTTGAAGGAAGGACCGTTGCTCGACGAAAAAGGAAACCTCGTCGAGGCAGGTTATGCAACGTCGCTTGTCAAAACCTATTCGCGAGAAGCGATCAAGGCTAAGGCAAGCCGGATCAAGGAATGGGACTATTACTACATTGGGAATAAAGACTACGGGATCGCTTTGACGATCGCGGACAATTCCTATATGGCAATGGCCTCGATCACTTATCTCGATTTCCGCTCCGCTCGTCCCTTCGATATCACGAAATCCCCCATCGAATGGGGGACGTTTGGAAAACTAAAACTCCCTTCGACCTCCAAAGCAGGGGATCTCGTCTATGAACGGAAGGGCTTTTCGATTTCCTTTCGTCACGAAGAAGGGAAACGTCGCATCGTCGCGAGGATGGAAAACTTCGGGAAGAAAGGCCAAACCTTCCATTGTGATGTCCTCCTAGAACCAACAACCGAAGAATCGATGGTCATCGCAATCCCCTGGAAGAAAGAAGGGCATTTCTATTACAACCAAAAGATCAATGCCCTTAAGGCCAGCGGGTATGCGAAAATCGGGAATACCTACCTAGACTTCAACAAGGATTCTTTCGCGGTCTTAGATTGGGGAAGAGGCGTCTGGACTTATAAGAATACCTGGTATTGGGCCAGCTGCTCTTCGATGAGCAAGGGACATCTTGTGAGTTTCAATCTCGGCTATGGATTTGGAGATACCTCTAACGCCAGCGAGAACATGGTTTTCTATGATGGGAAGGCCTATAAGCTAGACGACGTGAGAATGGATATTCCTCTGACTTCGATGGGCAAGGACGATTATCTTTCGCCTTGGAACTTTCGAAGCCAAGATGGGGCGATCAAGCTGACGTTCACTCCGGTTTATAACCGTCACTCGGATACGAACGCCTTGTTGATCCGTTCCAAGCAGAATCAAGTCTTCGGGACGTATACAGGAACAATCCGCGTCGGGGAGACGATCATCGAATTCGATGCGTGCCCTGGCTTTGCGGAGAAAGTCTACAATCGCTGGTAAAAGGAAAGGGGAGCGATCGTCTCGCCCCTTTTTAGATTGCCTTGATCTCGTATTCCTTTAAGCCTTTTTTGACGTAAGGGCATTCGCCGCCGACTTGGACGTCGATGAAGACTTCCTTGTTGGGACCTAGGTAAATATCGTGCACGACCCCGGGGATGGAGGAGAAGTCTTTTTGGATGATCCCAACCCTTTGACCGACTTCATAGGAAGAGATAACGGGTTCTTTGGCTTCCTTTTTCTTTTTCTTGAAGAAACACATGCTTACGCCCTCCTTAGGATCTCTTTCTCTAAATCTTTTAAACTGCCTTCGTTTTCGACAAGAAAGGTTTCGTAGCCTCTTGCCTTGCCTGCTTCAAGGTTCTTGGGGTTGTCGTCGGCGAAGAGGATTTGATCTTCCTTGGTGATCCCTAGACGTTCTTCGACAAGATCAAAGAATTCCTTGCTGGGCTTCCCTAGATGGAAGACGCTCGAAGAGAAGATGCCATCGAATTTGGAGGCAAGACCATTCTCTTCGTACATGGATTCGATGACCCCGATTGGGGCATTGCTTACGAGGACCAAATGAATGGAAGAAGGGACATTTGCAAGGAATTGCGCGAATCCTTTCCGGATTTTCGTCTGCTTTTTCCAGCGCATTTGAAGGTCTTCAAAGCTTCCCCCGTAGGTTTCCACGATCTCTTTTAATCCTTCTTCGAGGGTTCGTTCTCCTAGGTCTAATCCAGGGAAATAAGTGTTTTTGATTTTGGCTCCTAGTTCCTCGCCGTAGACATCGCGTAAGACGAAAGGGGCGATCTCTTCGTAAATCACCCCGAAGTTGTCCAAGAAGATAAATTGACGTTTCATGACGGAGAAAGTTTAACATTCTTTTCGTTTCTTCACATTTCCCTCTTTCCAAATGTTGGAAACAAGTTAGACTTAAGCCACCAGGGAAGTCGATTCATTCTATACACTAAGGAGGAAATCAATGAATCACATCCAATTTTCATCTCCCTCTCGACCGATCATCGCAGCGGGCTACTACCTTGATCCGAGCTTGAAGACGCTCTTTCTTCCTGATGGGAGGAAGGTCGCGTTGACCGAGACAGAAGGACGGATCATGACCTGTCTTCTGATCAACGTCAAACGTCCGGTTTCCCGGTTGGACCTCAGCCAAAACGCTTTCGATGAAAACGAAGCGAAAGAAGGGCGCGCAATCGACGTCCACATCTCCCGTTTACGAAAGAAATTGGGCGAATATTCCTATACCCTTACCTCCAAATACGGCAAGGGCTACGTGATAAATCCGCCTTCCATAGAGGAATGAATGCTCCTATAATGGGGAACGCGCAAATAGCGGTCCATTAGCTCAACTGGTCAGAGCGGGCGACTTATAATCGCCAGGTTCGGCGTTCAAGCCGCCGATGGACCACCAGCGCATTCGGAGGTGTACCCAAGCGGCTGAAGGGGTCGGTCTTGAAAACCGAAAGTGGGTCGTAAGGTCCAGCTGGAGTTCGAATCTCCACACCTCCGCCATATAGGAAGCATAGGTTTGATACAGTAGTGTCAGACCTTTTTTTGTTTGGCAGAAAGAGGAAATTATCCTATCCGCCAGTTTTTCAGAAACCAGAAGTAGTGAATTAAGTAGCTATTATCTGGTCTTTTTTTATTTTTACATTTAACTATTTAACGATTATTCAACTTTTTAACGTTTTAACGACTTTTTAAGAGAGCATCGCGAATCCTGTGGTACACATGCAACTATTATTTTGAATTGATTTTCGGTGAGGTGGCCGCGAAGGCAT
>CAMESG010000003.1 GCA_945936135.1 uncultured Mollicutes bacterium | reverse complement strand
ATACACCGCAATTGCTTGTGCGGGTTTCATCCCTTACGTGCAATTAAGAGTTTTATTTTTATATTTTCACTACAACCAACAGTTACAGCAGATCTCGCCCGTGGGGAGATGATAATTCTTTTACCGATGCCCGAGACGCTTTAACGGCCGAAATGGAATTGGTGCAAAGCAATGGAACAGACTGGAAAATTTCGTCTTTGAAAGGAAAAGAACTCATCCCTGTAATAACTAATTATTCAAGCATGAAAGATAAAACCATTCACGCGATAGGGCATTCGGATGTTTCTTGGTCTTGGAATGGCTACAATGAAACATCTGCAGGCGTCCGCGCTTACGTTATAATGTACGAAGAAGTCACCGAACTTAAAGCCGTAACCAACATTAGCATCGACAAGAACGAAAACCAAAACGTTGACGACTCCCTTCTTAACGCTGAAAACCCTGGCTATAAACCTGGTGAGATCACCAACTACACAAGCGCCTCTTTTAATTCCTATTTGGAGAACAACTACCCTTCCTTTGTTACGTTGACCCGTCAAAGCAAGCCTCTCTATAAAGGAACAACGACAGGCTTTGATGGAGCTCCAACGTTTACGAGAAGTGGCACAAATCTTGTTGATGCTAACCCCCATTTCTATCGTGTCGACTCTTTGGATTTTACAGAAGTATCAAGCTTGTTCCTCCAGTTTCGAACCGGGAAGGACTCCGGCAAAGAGATCGTCTATAACCTCGATCCTTTAGGAAGTGATGCGAACGCCGCGTTGTTCCGCGACGCCAACGCAAACGACGCCTTATGGAACGGGGAGGGTCAAATCACCGTTCCAGACGATACTTGGCTTTACGTTAACGCCTCCAAATTCGTGTACGGGGTGAAGATCAATAATCAAAGTGCCCTTCGTTTGAAGAAGGATGGGAAGGACACCTGCAGAGGTTATTACAACTTTATTCTGGAACGTACCGAGAGCAACGGAACCGTCATCTACAATATCTATTGTCACCGCCGGAAGAACATCTTCGTCCGCATCTTTGATGAATGCCCTGTTATCGGGGACGATAGCTTCCTTAATTGCGCTCCCGAAGGCGTCACCTATTACACGAGAAGTTTTTACATCGGCAAAGGCATCGATCCCATGCTAGGAAGCGACGATACATTCGGCATCGTGAACGGGGACGACGTAGACCTGGATCTAATGACCTTACCTTTATCCGAGGTCTTTAAGTATTTCTGCGAACAACGCGAGAAAGGAACGGGTGCAGGAACGGGAAAGCCCCTCTATAAAGACAGCCATTCGATCTATTGCTTGCTCGATTACGTCTCGGGACGCGTCCTTGCAACTTACGATAATGGCGAACTCCATATTAGTAACGACATGGTCGTCACCAAGAACCACGCCTTCTATATCGTAAGCAAGGATTTCTACATGGACCGGATCAATGAAATCGTCGGTCTGTCGTCGGATTAACCAAAATCGTTTTGCTTTTGTACGTTGGGTTTGCTATATTCTTCAAGGAGAACTAACGCCCACCAATGAAGCTCTAATTCTGCAAGAAAAATGTTCAACGAAGGTCTAGAACCCTTTTTGACGTTTTCTTGCAAAGGAAGGCTTCTCTTTTCTTTTGGCCTTCCTGTTTTTCTTAGGAGGACCATCCATATGTCATTAATCAACATAGAACATCTAACCTTCGGGTATCCGGGATCTCTAGAAGACGTCTTTGAAGACGTGAGCTTTCAACTCGACACGAATTGGAAGCTAGGCTTTATTGGACGCAACGGAAGAGGGAAGACGACTTTCTTCCGTCTCTTGCAAGGCCTAGAAGAATACCGAGGCAAGATCCAAGCCTCGGTGACCTTTGATTACTTCCCTTATCCTGTGAAGGACAAGGAACAAACCGTATTAAAGATTTTAGAAGAGATCGCCCCGGAGGCCGAGGAATGGGAATTTGAACGAGAACTTTCATATTTAGAAGTCCGAGAAGGGATATTGGATCGAACTTTCTCGACCTTATCTAACGGAGAACAGACGAAAGTCCTTTTATCCGCGTTGTTCTTAAATCCAGGGCACTTCCTTCTCATTGATGAACCAACGAACCATTTAGACGCGAAGGCAAGAAAGGCCGTGGCTTTATACTTAAAACGAAAGAAGGGCTTCATCCTCGTATCCCATGATCGAAGCTTCCTCGATGACTGCGTCGATCATATCCTTTCGATCAATAAGAAAACGATCGAAATCCAGACGGGCAATTATTCTTCGTACAAAGGGAACTTCGATGCTCGTCAGGAGAACGAACGTTCTCGAAACGAAAAACTGAAGAAGGAGATCTCGGGGTTAAAAGAATCCGCGCGTCGATCTTCCGATTGGGCGAATAAAACCGAGAGTGCCAAGTACGGGAACGGACCCGTGGATCGCGGGTACATCGGGCATAAGGCCGCGAAGATGATGAAACGATCCAAGAACATCGAAACAAGGAAAGAAAAGGCGATCGATGAGAAATCCTCTCTTCTAAAGGACTTTGAAGAAAGCGAATCCTTAAAGCTATCTCCTTTGACGTTCCATTCAGATATTTTAGGAACATTCAAAGAAGTTTCCCCGACCTATGACGGGGAAGGGATTTCGATTCCTGTTTCCTTTGTCGTGAAGCAAGGAGATCGGATTGCCTTGACGGGAGAGAACGGTTCAGGAAAATCGAGCCTATTGAAGCTATGGCTCGATGAAGGAATTGCTTATTCAGGATCCTTTGAACGAGGGAGATCCTTGAAGATCTCTTACGTTGCCCAGGATACTTCCTTCTTGAAGGGAACTTTGAAGGAGTTCATCGAACAAACGAAGATCGATGAAACCTTGTTCAAGGCGATCCTACGGAAGATGGGCTTTGCCCGCGTAACCTTCGAGGGTAGGCTTGAAGGGTACTCGGAAGGCCAAAAGAAGAAAGTCTTGCTTGCGAAAAGTCTTTGTGAGCAAGCCCATCTTTACCTTTGGGATGAGCCCTTGAACTACCTCGACATCGATTCGAGAATCCAAATCGAAGATTTGATCCTGGACTATCGTCCGACGATGATCTTCGTGGAACACGATGATACCTTCCGCGAGAAGATCGCGACCAAGACAATCGAGATTCAGGCCAAGGAATAGGGTATTGCAAGAATATTTAAAGGAATCGCAGGGTAATTTGTTTGAAGACCCGCTTTGAACAGACAACGAATTGTTGAAGATATTCCCAATTGTCCTATATACTGACGTTCACCCGAAATGGGTTTGACGGAGGGACATCCATGGCCGAGTCTTCCTGCTTGACGTTCGATTTCTCCAACAACATCGTTTCCTTTTCTTCTTCCTTGCTCGCGCATTTTGGCGCGGCTCCGAAGCATCCGACCATGCCCATGATCGACGAAGTCTTAAAAGGGCACCGCAAGGTTGTCGTCTTGCTTTTCGATGGCCTAGGACAGCATATGATCGAGAAACACTTGAAAGAATATTCGTATCTTCGTTCCCATCTGTTCCATACGATGGAAGCGGTCTTCCCTCCGACGACCGTGGCGAGCACGAACGCCTTCTTAAGTGGTCTCTATCCTATTGAGAATGGCTGGCTTGCCTGGGATCAATGGGTCGAGAGGTATGGCTGCAACGTCGAAGGGTTTACGAACCGCGACCATAACTCCGGGAAAGAGATCCTCCCTCATAAAGACAATATTTTGGAACGCCTCGCACCTTATGCTTCGATCTTTGAACAAATGAGGGATGGAGGATTTCAAGGAGAACTCTTCCGCGTTTTCCCTTCTCGAATCCTGCCCAAGATGCCTTCGACCTTAAAGGACTATCGAAAGAGAATTGATGAACATCTAAAGGATGCAACGGACGCCTTTGGCTATGTCTATTGGACGGAACCCGATAGCTCGATGCATGAGTTTGGAGTCACTTCTAAAAAGGTCCATCGTGAGATCTTGAAGATCCAACGCTTCGTGAAGGGACTTGTGAAGGCGCACCCAGACACCCTTTTCCTCACGATCGCGGATCATGGCTTGGTGGACATTATCTCTGAGGATCTCTGTGATCACCCAGATCTCTATTCCTTTCTTTATCGTCCCGTTTCGATGGAAGGAAGGGTTTCTACCTTCTTCGTAAAGGAAGGGAAGCAAGAGGAGTTTGCCTCTTTGTTCCATCGTTATTACCAAGACCATTACGTCTTGTTGACCAAAGAAGAAGCAAAGAACATCCATCTCTTTGGTTTAGGAGAAGAACATCCTATCTTTGATGAAGCCATCGGGGACTTCGTGTCCGTGTCGATTACGCCTTATGCGTTATATGCGTCAAAAGACTATCCTGGAGTGGCGGAAGAAGACTTACTAAAGGCGGCGCACGCCGGATACACCAAGGATGAAATGGAAATCGGGATCGGGGTTTATAATCGTTGATTTTGCGCCTATGCGCGATAAAATAAGCGGGCTTAGCAATAAGCGAGAAAAGCACGCGCTCGTAGCTCAGCTGGATAGAGTACAACCCTCCGAAGGTTGGGGTCAGGCGTTCGAATCGCCTCGGGCGCGCCACATCATCCATCGCCTCGATTGATTCGAGGCTTTTTGTTTGGATGGTGAATGAAGTGGTGATAGCAATCCGCGGTGCTTACGCATCGGGGTTTTCTTCGGTCTCGTCTTTGCCAAGGTTCTTTAAAGTAAGGATCAAGGGAATGCCCATGATAAGAGGGCCAGAGATCCATGCCAAGGGATCACCTAAGACCGCGCCAAGGAAGGGCAAGGTTCCAACGTCTGCGTGGATGGGCCCTCCGGCGATGATGGCGGGCAAGAGGGTGCAGATCAAGATGCGCACGATGAGCTCCGCGACGCCTGCGAGAAAGGGCCATAAAGGCTTTTCGAGTCCTTGGAGGGCGCAACGGAAGAGGAAGAGAAGGCCGAGGAAGATCAGCGACGGAGAGCTTACGTAAAGATAGAGGTTTCCGTAGGCAATGGATTGATCGGTGATCTTGTCGCTTGCAAGGAAGATGTATTGATAGGCACCGCCGATCGTGAGCAATAGACCGATAAGGCAGGCGATCGCAGAAGAGATTGCCGCCATTATCGTGCAGGCTTTCAAACCCTGCTTAATGCGAATGTGGTCTTTTGCGCCGAAGTTTTGCGCCGTAAACGAGAGAAAAGCCATGCCTAATCCATTTAAAGGAACCATCAAGAGATTGATGATTTTGCAGGCGGCTGCATACCCTAATTGGGCAGGCATTGCAGGATTCATCTCCCCGCCTAAAGTGATGTCGAAGGCGATGATCGAAGCCTGCATCACGATCATTCCAATGGAGAGAATGCTGTATTGAAAACCTAGGGGCAAGCCGTTCTTAAGAAGGGCTCCTACGCCTTTCCAGGTGAATTTCGTTTCGTCCTTTTTGAAACGGAGGACCTCATAACGTTTGACCGCGTAGATATAGGCGAGGATTGCGGCAAGGCCTTGGCTTGCGATGGTCGCGATTGCGCTTCCCGCGACGCCCATATGGAAAACCATGATGAACAAGGCGTCCAAGGCGGCGTTCAAGATTGTACTGCCCATTAAGAAAAGGAAGGGGAAGAAAGAATCTCCTAAGGAGCGGAGCGTCGCGACGATTAAGTTATAGATGATCTGACAGAGGATTCCTCCATAGATGATCGCTAGATAGGTGTAGGCGGATTCATAGACCTGCTGCATGTAGGGGTCAGAACTTGGATGGATGCCTAGAAGCCCCAAGAGGTTTGGAAGGAAGACGATCCCTAAGACGGTCAAAAGGATCGAGATGATCGTCGCGAGAAGCAACTGGAGATAGAAGGAAGAACGGGCTTTCTCCTTGTTCTTCGCTCCGATGGCTTCTGCGATGATGACGCTGAAGCCAGAAGTGCAGCCAAAGCCAAATTGCAAGACGGCGAAGACCAAACTACCGGTGTTATTAACGCCGGCGATCTCGGCTTCTTGAAGCGTTTGTCCAACGATCGCCGCGTCGGTCAAGGTGTAGATCTGTTGGAAAAAGAGGGAAAGGATGATCGGAAAGGCGAAAACTAAGATCCCTTTGGAGATGGATCCGCTTGTAAGATCGCGAGGATCGAAGAGGTGTTTGAATTTCGCCCAGAACTTCATATGGCGAATATCATAGCCAAAGGAAAGAGGACTTCAAGGCTTTCTTTAGAAAAGAAAGCTCAAGACTGTAGTTTTTGTCATAATCACATAGATTGAGTCTATGAATCGGGGAATTTCTGAGGGCCGATACCTTGCGTTTTTTAGTACGGCCTCGACTTTGCTAGACAAAAGAATAGCAATAATCGAACATTTTTGATTTGCTTTCTTATTTTACTTTCTCTTCCTCTTCCTTGATGGGTCTTCCTTTCTCATCGTAATTGGAAGAAGTGTCCTTTTTCTTGTCGGGATTGATCAAGAAAACCGTGCGGAAGAAGTGGTTTATACCACTAGGCTGTCCTTTTTTCGCCTGAACGGTCTCTACCTTCGTTTTGATGACCTCGGGCAAAGAATCGTAGAACTTCGTTTTCAATTCTTCTTTGGCCTTCTTTTGCTCTTCCTTCAAGTGCTCGTAACGAACGGCGATCGCGGATTCCTTCGTCGATTTCGCGATCTTCGAGAAGAGGTTCGCCGAAGTGACGAAGTCGATCAACATGATCCCGAAGGCCACGCCGAGGAAGAAGATGAAGAGGAAATTCGCGGCTTTCCCTCCCACGGAATCTCCAAACATAAAGGCATAGGCTTCCTTGGTTGCGGTGTAGACATAGGGATTGATCGCATAGTAATAAAGAACCGCGATCGCGAACCAAATGATCGAGAAGAGAGGACAGACGATGCCCATCACGTTCCCTTTCATGTTCGAATAATCCCATAGACGGACCTTGAAACCTTTGACGAAGATCAAACCTGCGAGGAATTCTAGCAAGGTCATTCCAATTCCGATGGTGCAGATCGGGATAAGATCCCCGACTTGAGGCCCATAGGCGATGCCTTTTCCAAAGAGATCGCCATTTGGGTTATAAAGGGCAATGCTTTTTGGCAAGAAGTCATAGAAGAGCCCAGAAAGGACGAACATCAAGACAAGTCCAAAGCCATACAAAGGCAACCAAGGTCCTTTCATGAAACCTGGATTGACCCAACGTTTCGCGGAGAAGAACCTTCGGAAAAGGACTTCGAGTCCATAGCCGAGCATGCAGCCGACCAAGAACATAAAGAGAAGAACTAAGAAGATGAGATCCGCCTTTCCTTTGAAGACGTTCTCGCTTAAGGTCCGAATGACGTTTTCCATAACGTGGTTCAATGATAGCACGCCGAAGGATGGAAGAAAGGGGCGCGGGTCAAATTTCCGTTATCAGTTCTTTTGGATCTATTCTGGGAACGCGAAGGAATCGCAGGTTAGTCGCACCTGAAATATCCGCTATTGAAAAGGAGTCGCCCCCGCCCTATAATTCTCAAGCGCCCAAATAGGAGCGCACCCGCACCAGCGGAGAAGAAACCCCTCGGTTCTAGGAGGGACGGAAACTCAAGTGGCAAGTACAAGGATCGTCAAGATTCTTCTTGCGAGCAGGACGGGATCTTGACAATTCGATGGCATGAATCGATGCCATCGCCTCATTGCCCGAATGGTGGAATCGGTAGACGCGTTGGACTCAAAATCCAATGTCTGATGAGGACGTGCCGGTTCGAGTCCGGCTTCGGGCACCATATGAAAAGTTAGGTTTGATGCAACTGCATCAAACCTTTTTCTTATGTGGACCGTAAGGGACAATATAAAACCGCCTGCTATAATGTGTCCTTGACATGGGGTCCACATTATTGGAGACGCGGATTTTTATTTTCAAAACAACCCTTCTTCTTGGGTTGTTTTGAAATACTCTTAGACACGGGATTGTGTTTTCATTGCGCAAAAAATGGGAACAGAGCATTCCGATTCCCCGGATTTCTGATCACTCTAAAGGCTTTTGCTTTTTCTGGATTTTTGTCAAGGCAACGAAAAACGGGACGGCGCCAGCAATGGCGGTAAAGAGCGAAAAAACGAAAGTCAGCAAGTAACCGAGTTCTGCCGTTTGAAAATGGGCTACCAAGGAATAAACTGCCGCGATTATAGCGATTAATAGAAGCGCGCCGAAGAATATGGTCGCGAAAATTGCCAGTTTAGAATTTTTTGGTCCAAAATCATCATTCGTCGTCATCATTTCGAGATCCTGCTTTCTTTGTCTTAATTTTAATTGTTTTTCGAAAATATACAAAGCAGTCTAACTTTCCGTGTTTTCCGAGTTTTTGCTAGGTTAAGTTGCTTCCCAAGAAATTCAAAACTTCTTTATCCTCTTTTGCCCGCATATGACGATTAAGGAGATTTCATTTATGGATTATGAAGCCCGATATCCATCGTTCTTGGGGACCACCGTCTTAAAAAGCGACGGCGAGACTTTGACTTCGGTTCGTTTCGAGGAAAACGAATTGGAAGAGAAAGAACATGTCGAACTTCCGATCTTTTTGGATGCCTTCGCTTGGCTCGATCGCTTCTTTTCCTCCGAAGACCCAGGACCATTGCCAAAAATTTCCTTAAGCCATTGTTCTAACTTTCGATGCAACGTTTTGCTTTGCCTATCCAAAATTCCTTATGGCCAAAAAAGAACCTATGGAGAGCTTGCGAAAGATGTGGAAAGAGTCATGGGAAAGAAAACATCGCCTCGGAGGATCGGAACCGCGCTTAAGACCAATCCAATCTTGCTTTTTCTTCCGTGTCACCGTGTGGTAGGGTGCAAAGGAAAACTTGGAGGATACGTCGCTGGGGCTGAAAAGAAAAAGAGACTTCTCGCCTTGGAACAACCTAGAATTTTGGAAACGGAACGACTATATCTTCGAAGGCTTGAGCAAAAGGACTTCCTCGGCATTTACGAAATGTTAAGCGATCCAGAGGTCATGAAGCCATACGAAGGCCCGTTTCTTGAAAAAGAAGCACATGCTTGGCTTGACCGTCAAATCGATCGCTACAAGAAATGGGGCTTTGGATGGTGGGCGGTTATCCGCAAGGAAGACGATTGCCTCATTGGTCAATGCGGCTTGACTTATCAGCCTTGGAAAGGGGAAGAGATCCTTGAAGTCGGCTACATGTTCGCGAAAGAGTATTGGGATCAAGGCTATGCAATCGAAGCCGCGAGCGCATGCAAAAACCATGCCTTTGACGAACTGAATGCTGCAGAAGTCTGCTCGATTGTTCGTGATAGCAACTTCCCTTCCCAACGCGTTGCCTTGCGAAACGGGATGATCAAAGGCGACTCTATTGTGAAATTCTATCGAGGTGTATCGATGCCTCACGATCGTTATTACGTGACAAAAGAAAAGAGATGAGCCGAAGCCCACCTCTCGTGGCGTCGTGATTCCTTAATTGGAGTACACGACTTTTTCGTTGTTGAAGAGTTTTGAGATCGCAAGAAGCAAGAGACCACTGTAGACGAGGTTCGAGAGAATCGTGCAGACGAAGAACACGACGCTCGCCGCGGGAGAGGTGAAAAGAAGGCTCATGCTGGTCGCAATGTTCAACAAGGGGACAAAGGCCCATCCAAGAGCGCTCATATCCGCGATGGAAGGAAGGATGCAAAGGAAGATCAAGACGCCCATCAAAGGCCCTAGATAACCCGTTGCTTCCTTGACCGATTTGGCAAGGACGCTTACCAGACTTGCTATCAAGACGAAGAAGATCAAGACGCTGAGAATCAAGAAAAACAAAGCGATGATGGTTTCGATGGGGAAGGTGAAAGATAACCCATTCATCATCTTTGGGAGGCTTAATGCCACCCCAAGGAAGGAGACGAGGCCACTTAAAAGGCTAGTAACGCTTAAGCAGGTGATCTTCGCTAAGACGATGTCGCTGCGCCTCGTTGGGGTGATCAATAGGCTCGTCAAGGTTCCGCGTTCCTTCTCTCCGGCGATCGATTCGGGGCATAAACTCATGACGCTGCTAAGAAGCAAGGTGATCGTGATCATGGGGAAGATCATCGACATCACTTGTCTGGCCGTTGAATCGCCAGAAGATATATTTGGATCGATGTCTTCCCCGTTCTCCATGTTGACCGTGTAGGTGTTATAAAGCGTAGGGACAATCGAAGAGACGACTTGATAGAGGTGGGTCGCGTTATCGCTGTTGCCGTTATAGTAGATGCTGATGTTTGGATGAACCGCGGAAGAGGCTGCAACGAGGGCTTCGAAGTTATCATCGAAGGCGATGACGATGTCGAACTCGCCGTTAATGAGTTTGTCTTGGTAGGAGGATAGTTCCGACACGGGGAAGCTTTCCGACTCGACCTTGCAACCCTTTTCGGTCTCGGACGCATTTACATAAGAGGTGATCGCGTTTAGGAGCGAGGGCTCGCCGTTAGGAAGGATCGAACCATGATTATCCGAATAGGCCACGCGATAGGTGACTTCTTCGTAGGTGCGGTTCACGATCGTATCCGAGACGACGTTTCCGATGATCGTATAGACAAAGAAGATGAGGAAGCCAGGAAGGAACAAGGCGAGATACATCCGGTAATCGGTGAAGACGCGACGGAATTCCTTGCCAAGGATGGTTCTAAAGTTTTTCATTCTACCCTTCCCCCTTTCACGCGGTCATAAAGACCGAAGAAGACGTTCTCTAACGAGGTTTCTTCCGTAATCTCTTTTAAAGACCCCTCCAATTGCATATGCCCATCGATCAAGATGCCGACGCGATCCGCGAGCTTCTCGACGAGGGAGAAGATGTGGGTGCTGATGATAATGATCTTGCCTTCGCTTTTTAAATCGAGAAGGTAATCCTCGACCGCTTTCGCGGCGATGATGTCTAGACCGTTCGTCGGTTCGTCGAAGATGATGACGTCGGGATCGTTGGCAAGGGAGATCGCCAGGGAAACTTTTTGCTTCATCCCGGTGGAGAGGTTCTTGATCTTCACGTCCTTGAATTCCTCAATGCCCATTTTCCCGAAAAGAAGGGCTTTTCGTTTGGTGATCGTTTCTTCGTCGACCCCATAGAGACGCGACATGTATTGGAAGGTGTAATCCGGGGTGAAGAAGGCATCCAATTTCAATTCGCTTGTAAGAAAGCCGATCTTGCGACGGTAATCGTTGACGTTTTGATGAATGTCTTTGCCGTTAAAGGAGATCGACCCGCTCGTGGGTGTTAGGATCGTCGCGATCATGCGGAGGGTCGTGGTCTTGCCCGCTCCGTTAGGGCCGAGGAGACCATAGATCTCTCCGGGCCGAGGAGAAAAGCTTACATCATCGACGGCTTTTAAGACCTTGCTATCGGTCTTCCTCGATTTTTGCTGCTTGGAATTCAAATCGAATTCCTTGCAAAGATGCTGGATATTGAGTTCGTTCATAGTTTTTGCGTTGCTCATTTGCGCGGGAAGAAGAAGGGATCGGCCTTCGTTATTCACGATCATTATAGAGATATACCTCCAATAAATTCAAGAAAATTCAAAAACATTCCAAGTGGATTTTCTAGGATGCCTTGACTCCCTTATTAAGTTGTTACCAAAAATTCTCGTTTTGAATTGTAACAATCGCATCTTTTTCTCTATTTCACAAATTGTCCTGAATGAATCGAATGAAACTTTTCAAAAATATACACTGTATGGGTTTTTGAAAACGAAAGTTCGCTCATCCTCTCCTTTCTTTGGAATAACAAAAGTGTAGGACGATTGTTCTACATTGCATCCCGATAAAGGAGGGGGAGCACATGGAAAAAGATCGCATCTTAGAAAAAGCCCGCGAGGCCTTCATTGAAGGTCTTGCCATCATCGAAGCAAACGATGAAGACGGAGTTCGCCTTGCCGGCGAGTACTTCGACGCCCAAAAGGCCCTTGTCTGCGGCAACGCAGAAGAAGAGGAACTTTGGGATCTTGGTCTTTGCTATGGCGATGAAGTGACGGCGAAAAGCCTCGATGAACAGAAGAAGGCGTGCTTGCTTCTTGCAAAGCTCGATGTGCCAGGAGATCTCATCATCAAAGCGCTTAGCGCCTGGAAAGTGAAAATCAAAGAGTAACGGTCTTTGATCCTAGAAGGAGAAGGCCTCGGTTATGGGGCGAGGCCTTCCGCCCTTCTTTCGAAGGTAGGCTTGGCTTCAATCTAGGCGGGCTTGTGGTAAAATGTCCGCGCTCGGAAAGCCGAGACTCCCATTTATGAATTTTTATCAATTTGCTTACCATTATCATTTCGGTGATGTACCCGAAGGATTTGCAAAGGACGCGGCGGTGGCGCGCATTCAAAAGCATGAGCCCTTGCCTTCGAAAACCTTTGAAAACTTCTTTACCGTTTTGCTTCTTTGTTTGGAAAGGGATCCTCGTTTCTGCCCGATGGCGGTTCGCTTTAGCAAGCACGCCCACGACATGAAGAAACTCTTGAAAGGCTATGACCCCAGAGAAATTGCGAAACTGAACGCAGGCGCCTTATACGAAGGCTTCTCCCATATCTTTTTGATTGGCAATAAGGAATGGAGCGATTTCTTTCACCGCTTTGCCTCCGCGATCATGGATGGCGCGACGTTCTTAGCCTCTTTTAAGACCCCACAAGCCTTTCTTTCTTTCGTGGAAAGTTTTCAAGGCACCCCGGACACCCGCGTTGCTTTGCCGGTATATCTCTTTTCCTTGATGCCGAATGTTCCGATGTCCGTATTGCTCCAATGGCTCCAATGGCTCGGGAACCTATCCTATTGCAATCCCGATCCTGCCGTGATCGAGGTCATGCACCTATTGGATTCGGATGTCAAAAATGCGATTAGCGCGCTTCGTGCGATGAACGTTCTCGCGGGGCATTGCCACGTTTCCGTCTATTCTTTGAACGAACTGCTTTCTTCAATCTGCGGAGGAGGCAAGGACATTGGTCTGCTTGAAAAGCCTGTCTATGCCAAACGCCGTTTTGAAACCGCGATTGCGGAATGGAAAAAGACGCATTCTGGGTATCGCCAACTTTTCTAATTATCTATCTGTCAAGGCGCGACTATTATCTAAAAGAAGAAAGAGTTCTTCATCGGAAATACTTTCGTCTAGGATGATCGTGAACCAACTTTTCTTGTTCATATGCCATCCCGGGTAATAGTTTTCGCGTTTTAAGAGTCTATTCATCTTTTCTTTTTCCGTGCGTAGATCAACGATCTCGACGATTTCGTCGGAGAGAAAGCCCAACTTGCTTTTCGGGATCGCCATGATAATGCCATACCATTTTTGGCTTCCCTGACTTCTCCATATTCCACAGTCGGGAGTTTTTTCCCAGAGGCGTTCAAAAGGATCGCCATATTTTTCTTGAACGTAAGTTAGGAGTCTCAAGGTTTGGTCTTGACGATAGACAAAGGAGACGAAGCATTGATTGGCGATATCTTCCAAGATGGCTTTCATTTCTTCGCGGATGGAACCGACATAACTCCCTTGGGCGGACGTGCGATAAAGAACGTATTCTTCATTCGTTGCGTTTTCAATACAAGAAAGGCGAAGCGCGCCTTGAAGATCGACGTGGACCAAGAAGCGGAATTCGTCATCCATTAAGGTCGTTTCGTATTGATACCCATCCGGAGACTTTTGAAAGCCGTAATTCAAAAGCTTTGCAAAAACGGGTTTCTTTTTACGGAATATCTCTTCAAACATGAGGGCTACTTGTCAAATCGGAGATCGAAATCGCGGATGGTTTCATGATCCGCATAGGTGTTTTTCACGCGAAGAGTTCCCAAAAGAGAAGCGAGGATTTCGCTGGTTCTCAAGTCGGTTTCTTGATGCTTTTCTTGGATTAAGGAAGCGACGAGCTGATAGATTTCTTCATTCCCTTTTGTTAGATCTAAGGGATCCTTCTCAAAGAGTTCCGGCTTATGGGCCAATCCGTATTCTTCTCCGGCATAAACAAAGGCGGGTCCCTTGGTGAAGAACGTGAAACGAAGCAGCTCTTTTGTAAAGCGGATGTCGCCGTAGCTTGCGATGCGTAATTGATCGTGGTTTTCTAGCGCCCGGACTATCGAGGCGGAGGATCCGCTTTGGGCGGCTTCAACGTTGAACGCCGCTTTATACATTTCGAGTTTGATCGGGTCCTTTTCCCGTAAGTATTCTCCGAGCCACTGGAAAGAGGCGTAATGGTATAAGGCATCAAAGCCTGCATCGATCAATTCGGCGTTTGAAAGACAGGCGATGCCTTGGCTTCGATTCCACAGGACGAAGCAAGAATCGACGGCTTCGCAGAGGAAAAAGAGGTCGTCATTGATCTTATTGAGGTGTTCGCGCGCTTTGATCCAGAAGGACTTCGGCAAGAGACTTCCTACGTCAAAGCGGAAGCCATCGCATCCTTTCTTGACGTAGAAGCCCAAGACGTCGTCGATAAGGAAATCGCTTAAGGATTCTGGCGCTTTCTCGTGATCGAAGTCGTAGACGTCGCTCCAATCACCTACTTTATTGGCGAATTCCCCTTTTTCGTTGCGGTAATACCATTCAGGATGGGTCGTCAAATAGACCGCGTCGCGCGCGGTATGGTTGAAGACCATGTCCATGATCACCTTCATGTTAAGGCGATGCGCGGTGGCGAAGAGCTCTTCTAAATCCTCCATCGTCCCAAGATCTGGAGAAATTTCGCGATAATTGGTCGTGGCGTAAGGAGAGCCGTATTCTCCCTTTCTCCCTTTGAGCCCAATTGGATGAACAGGCAGCAATTGGAGAATGTCGACGCCTAATCTTTGTAAGCGAGGAAGATCGTTGATAACGGCGCGGATCGTTCCTTCCTTGCTGTAGTTGCGGACGAAAATTTGGTAGATGACGGTTTGGTCTAAATTGGCTTTGTTTTTCATGGGTTTATTCTATTCTCCCTTCTTACGAAAAAGGAAAGGGATAGCAACGAAATAATATTCGAAATCTGAAAGCATTTTCTACTTGATTTTCAAACGCTTTAGGTATATTTCATATGGTGAAGAGTTAACGGGGTGAAGTATATGGGCAACAAGAAGGAACGGGAACAAGCGCAGAAGATCTTCAAGATGTTTGCGGACAACGTGAGTGCCTCGCTATTCATTCGTCTCCAAAGTGCTTTTTCTTCCGGCATGCTCATTGCCGCTCAGCTATATCGGCATAAAGAGGGGATCGCGATGACGGATCTTGCTTCATCCGCGGCCTGCGCCCCAAGTCGGGTGACCGCGATCATTGGATCGTGGGAGGAAGAAGGCACGGCGGAACGATTTCAAAAAGAAGGCGACCGACTGCATACCTTCGCTAGGCTCACGCGAAAAGGACGAAGTAAAACCGAAACGCGATTTAATCAACTGTTGGATTACATCGCGGAATTGCTCGCCTACTTAGGGCCTCAAAAAGCGGAATGCGCCATCGAGTGTTTGGCTTCCGCCCTTGAATTCACGAAGGACACTGAGAAACTCCCATGCTTAGACTAGAGAATATTGTAAAGATCTATAAATCCAAAAGCGTCAATGTAACGGCCCTCAAAGGGGTCTCGATGAACTTCCGTAAAAACGAGTTCGTCTCGATTCTTGGGCCTTCGGGCTGCGGCAAGACCACGACGCTTAACATCATTGGCGGTCTTGATCATTACGATGATGGTGATTTGATCATCAACGGCAAATCGACCAAGCAATATGCCGATCGCGATTGGGATGTTTACCGCAACCACAAGATCGGTTTCATTTTCCAATCCTATAACCTCATCCCCCACCAAACGATCCTTGAAAACGTTGAACTCGCTTTGACGATCGCGGGCATCGGGAAAGAGGAAAGGACGCGTCGCGCGAAAGAAGCCCTCGATAACGTCGGCTTGAAGGACATGTACAACAAGCACCCGAACCAACTTTCGGGCGGTCAATGCCAACGTGTCGCCATTGCTCGCGCTTTGGTGAACGAGCCGGATATCCTCCTCGCAGACGAGCCGACAGGTGCCTTAGATTCCATGACTTCCGTGCAAATCATGGATCTTATTAAGCGAATTTCGAAAGAGAAGCTCGTCATCATGGTTACGCATAACCCTGATCTCGCTCAAAAATATTCCACCCGAATCATCTCGCTGCTTGACGGCGAAGTCGAAAGCGATTCCAACCCCTACACGATTGAAGAAGAAGAGGCGGAACGCGCCGTTGTTAAGAGCGAGGCTCCTTCGATTCAAGAAAAAGCCAAGATGAGTTGGTGGACCGCTTTTAAGCTTTCTGCTCGCAACCTCTGGTCGAAGGTGCGCCGGACGTCCTTGATCGTTGTCGCTAGCTCGATTGGCATCGTTGGGACTTCCGCGGTTTTGGCGTTGTCGCAAGGTGTTAACGGCTACATCGCAGGCATGCAAGACGACATGCTTTCTGGCAACCCGATCGAAATCAGCGAATCGGGCTTTAGCCTTGCTTCTTTGATGTCGCTTGCCTCCCATTCCACGCAGATGAGCGCGATCAAATCCTCGATCAAAGACGGCAAGATCGACATTCAATTTTTGGTCGAAACCTTGATTAAGGCAGACGATACGTTCGATTCTACGCTCGTGAGCAACGAGATCACGCCGGAATACGAAAAGTTCATCGACGATTTGCCGGAGGAATACTACGCAGCGATCGCCAAGGAATACGGCGTCAACGTCAAAAACAACCTCTATACCCAATGTGACGTCAAACTTCGCGGACATCAACCAGATGACCTCTATTCGATCTCCGGCATCACAAATTTCTGCCAGAACATGCTCGACGTCATCGAGGATGGCCAATTCGCCGCCTATAGTTCTATGGTCGATGAATTCTCCAACGCCATCGGGCAATGCCTAGATAACGAAGAATATGTCTTGAGCCAATACGATGTCGTCGCTGGCAAATACGCGACGGAAGAAGACGAGATGATCGTGGTCTTGAACCACCGCAACCAGATCAGTGAGTTCATCCTCACCCTCGTCGGTCTATATTCTCAAGATTACTTCACGAACGCCGCTTACCATTTCACGGATAATCCCAAATTTGACGCGGCGATGTGGGAAAAGCAACAACAGATCGGCCTCGATGATTTCCTTAGCAAGGAATATTACTATTACCCGAACGAGACCGTGTTCACCAAGAATCCGGGCTATGGCAAAAACTACATTGAAGACGTCACATGCTATCAACCTTATCTTTACGATTACCTTGCCCAAGACGATTGGACCAACGGCATGAAGATGAAGATCGTTGGCGTCTTGGCTCCGAAAGAGACGACGTCCTATGGCTGCTTGAGCAACGGCCTTTATTACACCCCGAAGTTCGCGGCTCGTTTCATCAAAGACAACCTCAAGAGCGAGATCGCTACCTTCATTGACGATTTCGTCACCAACGGCGATAGCCAAAAGATCAATGGCTATACCTCGATGGTCCTTCGTCAAAAGATCGGCGATCAATCTGTCACCTTGATCAATGGCCTTGGCTACGATTACGGCTTCTTCTTTGAAGATCAACTTTACAAAGGCTATGGCTTGGTTGGTCTTCAAAACGGTCTTAGCAATTTGATTTCCTCCATGGGCGGAGGCGGAGGATCCGGAAGCGCTGGCGCTGGTTCGGGCTTGAGCATCTTGCGTACCGCAACACTTACCTTGCGCGATGTCGGCGGATTGGATTATCCCTCGTCGATCATGATCTATCCGATGAATTTCGAAAACAAATACCTTGTCACAGATTACCTCAACAAATGGGGCAAGGGCGACATTCAACTTTCAAACGGCGAAACGATCCTCGTCGCGGATCAAACGGACATCGACTATACCGATAACCTCGAAGTCGTGATCTCCGTCATTACCGGCGTCGTCGATATCGTCACGATCGCGCTCATCTGCTTCACGGCCTTGAGTTTGCTCGTTTCGACGGTCATGATCGGCATCATCACCTATGTTTCCGTCATGGAGCGCATTAAGGAAATCGGCGTCATTCGGTCTCTAGGAGGACGCAAATCCGACGTATCTCATCTGTTTAACGCGGAAACCTTCATGATCGGTATTGGAAGTGGTGCCTTCGGTTTGCTAATCACTTACCTCATGGAATTGATCCTCAATTTGACCCTTGGCGTGAGCTTCAATCTCGGCATGATCGCGAATCTCCATTGGTGGACTGCCCTCATCATTCTCGCCGTGGCGGTCGTGCTCACGATGATCGCGGGCTTGATTCCCTCCCTTGCGGCGGCGAAGCAAGATCCCGTCAACGCGCTTCGTTCGGAATAAGCCTCTAGAAAGGAATCGATATGGATCGAATTCTATCGCCTCGTCCCTTGATCTATCCTTTGCCCGCGTTGGTGGTTGCGACCTATAACGAAGATGGTTCGGTCAACGCGATGCTCGCGGCTTGGGGTTGCCCCATCGATAGCGATATGGTGGGCATCTGCCTCTCTTCCGACCATAAAACGGTCGAGAACATCCATCGGGAGAAAGCCTTCAGCCTCTTCCTCACGACGGAAGATACGATTGAAGCCTCCGATTACTTCGGCTTGGTGTCTGGGTACAAGGATCCTCACAAGCTTGAAACGGTTGGCTATCATTCTCGCGATGGGGAGAAGTGCCATTGTCCGATCATCGAAGAGTATTCGATTGGCATGGAATGCGTCTTCGATCACGAAGAGCCCGACACGGGGATGATCTATGGAAAGGTATTGGCGATCCACGCGAAAGAAGAAGTGATGGATGCGAATGGCCATATCGATCTAGCGAAAGCCAAGATCGTCTCTTTCGATGGCGAATCAAGAACTTACCGCAGACTTGGCGAACCTGTCGCGGTGGCTTATCAAAGCGGCAACCGCTTCAAGAAATAAACTTTCAAGACAAAGAGGGCAACTATGTTGGGCTGCCCTTTTCTTATGCCTTCAGTAAATTAAGCCGCTTCAAGTATGGGGCTCTTATTTGCGGATAGTAATTCAACGAATGTTTGGGAAACGATCTGGAACGCGATTCTTGATTGGATCTATGGATTTTTTGGCATCGACATCATCATGAATGCTGTTTCTCAAGGGAAGCCGATCCCTGTCCAAGGATATTTGCAAGCGGTCTTTTCGGGGATTTTTGCCCTTTTGCCATCCTCGACGCATATCGTTTGATTTACATGTTGCTTGGGCTCTTCGGAAAGGCCCGCCATTACGAGGAAGCCCCGAAGGATAAACGATATGGCTTCGTGGTTCCGACGTGGAATGAAGAGAAGGTCATCGCGAATCTAATCCGTGATATTCGTGCTTTGGATTATCCTCAGGAGTTGATTGATATCTTTGTGGTTGCCCACAATTGCACGGACAAAACAGCGGAAGCAGCGAAGCAAGCGGGTGCCAAGGTCTATGAGCTCTCAAATCCAAACGAGAGGACTAAAGGTTTTGCCTTGAAACATCTCTTCGAAGAATTGATGAAGGAATACGACATCGAAAAGGATTTTTACGCCTTCACGGTTTTGGACGCAGACAGCACAGTGCATCCGAATTACATCGCCGCGATCAATAACTACCTCCAAGCAAGCAGGGTCGATGAATGCGTTGGTTATTTGAACTGCAAGAACCTCTCGGAGAATTGGGTGAGCGCGATGTGTGGCATCCAAGTTTTTCAACATTCTGTGAACGGGTTGCGCGCCCGTTCCATGCTTAATATCTCCCGGGAAGTCTATGGCTGTTCTTGCACCCTTCGATCCCGCGTGTTGGCGAAGGTCGGTTGGCGTTGGACGTCCTTGACCGAGGACTTGGAGATCGTCCTCGATCTAGCCGCAAGCGGATACAAGACAGGTTACACCGAACAGGCGACTTGCTATGTCGAAGAGCCCAATACCTTTAAACTTCTTTGGCGTCAGTGTTTGCGCTGGGCCAGGGGAGGATTGCTGGCTTTCCAACTCCCTGGTTGGGATCTATTGAAATCTTTCTTTAAGAAACCAAAATGGTACAAATACGATATCTTTTGGAATGGTTTCCCAATGGCGGTTGTAACCTTCTGGATCGGTTTGTCCTATCAACTCGTGTCTTTGGTTCTTTTCTTTGCGAGAGGGGACTCCGGATACTTCTCTTGGATGAGTTTTGGCTATTACGTGATTACGATGTTCGCGGGCGCTTATCTAGGCGGTTTTTTCGCGAATCTTCTGACCATCATCCGTGAGTGGAAACACATTTTATTACCTCCTTGGAAGGTTTTTTCCTATCTGCTCCTTTTCCCCATCTATAACCTCATTGATCCAATTTTCGCTGCAATAGCCGTGTTTATTCGTCCGAAATGGGCCCATATTGATCACCATTATGTTGTTCGTGGCGCTGATCTTGCAGCGGAAGAAGCCGCAAAAGATCACGGCGAAAACTAATTCGATTCAAAAGGGATTTTATCCCTTTGGTTGTTCTAAGGGGCACTGGTGATTATAATATGCCCGCTTTCTTATGCTTGCGAATTTTACGAATACGTTCTGGGATGCGACTCTTCAATGGATCTATGGCTTTTTCGGCATCGACATTATTATGGATGCCCTCGGCAAGGGAGAACCCGTTCCTGTTCAAGGCTACTTGCAAGCGGTTTTCTCCGGCATTCTCGCTTTGCTTGGTATTTTTACGGCATATCGTTTCTTGTATTTCGTTTTGGGTGTCTTTGGCCATGCCCGTCATTATCCAGAAGCGCCAAAAGATAAGCGCTACGCTTTCATCATTACCGCTTGGAATGAGGAATTGGTTATCGGCAATTTGATCGATGACATTCGGGCGATGGACTATCCTCAAGAATTGATCGAGATTTTCGTGGTCGCGGATAACTGCACGGATAAGACCGGGCAGATCGCGGAAGAAAAGGGCGCTCATGTTTATTATCACAACAACCCGAAAGAGCGCTCGAAAGGATTCGGCCTTCATTATCTTGTCCAAGAGATGTCAAAGGACATTGATATTCTGAACGACTTTTATGCCTATACCACGTTGGATGCGGATAACGTTCCGGCGCCGGATTACCTGACAAAAATTAACAACTGCCTTCAAGCGAGTGGCGCGGATGAATGCGTTGCCTACCGCAATAGCAAGAACCTCTCGGAAAATTGGATTAGCGCCATGTGCGGCGTACAGGCCTTCGGACATTCGGTCAATGGACTTCGCGCCCGTTCTATGCTCAATATCTCGCAAGAAATGTATGGCCCCTCGACCACGTTAAGGAACTATGTATTAGCGGAAGGCGGGTGGAAGTGGACTTCGCTTACGGAGGACATGGAAACCCTCATGGATTTAACGGCACGAGGCTATAAGACGGGGTATTGTGAAGAAGCGGTCTTTTATGAAGAGCAGCCGACGACCATGCGCTTGGTTTGGAACCAGAGGGTTCGCTGGGCAAGAGGCGGCCTTTTGGCTTTTAAAATGTATGGTTGGAAACTCTTCAAGTCGTTTTGCAAAAAGCCGACGTGGAGCAAGTACGACATGTTCTGGCAGACCTTCCCGTTGAGTTTTGTCTTTTTCTGGATTGGATTCCTTTACCAATTGTGTTCCATCATCCTATTCCTCGCTGTTGGGGATTCGGGGTATTTCAATTGGTGGAGTTTCGCCAATTACGCGATCACCTTATTCGCAGGCGCCTATCTTTCGGGCTTCGCGATTAACCTCGTCGTCATCATTCGCGAATGGAAACATTTTTTGCTCCCCTTTTGGAAGACGGTTCTCTTCATTTTCCTCTTCCCGTTTTATAACGTTATGGATCCCGTGTTTTCGGCTTTGTCGATCTTCATCAATCCACTTTGGAAACACATTGATCACCATTTCGTAAAAAAGGGGAGCGAACTTGCTGCCGAAGAAGCGGCGAAAGGAACAAAGCATGAAAGCGAAAACCAAAATGGATCCGGAAAAGAAAGTTAAGTTGATGTACTCGGGGGAACTTCTCGCGTTTAGCGTTTTGTTCCTGGTCCTTGGTTCCTTGTTTGTGGCGGACGTCATCAGCGTCGCCGATTGGAAGCGTTGGGTTTTCTCGATCCTCACCTTTGTTGGCAGCCTTTGGCTCATGATCGATTTTGTTTGGACCTTGGTCTCGAAAAAGCGCAGGGCAAAGCAATGCCTTCTTGACAAGATCATGGTTTTCCCGATGGCCTTGGCGGTCTTCGTCTTTGACCTCATCGCCTTCATTTCTGGGTGGCTTCAAACCGAGGAAGGGTTGGTGTATTTCCGTTTTGCGATCGGCATCGCCTTGCTTTATTACGGTGTCATCTACGCCTTCCAAGGGTTCTACCATTACAAGCATCCTGTGCCGATGCTTCTAGAAGCCATCGAAGAAGAAAAGCGCGAAGAAGTAAAGAAAGATCAGCCTGTTGAAGAAACGGTGAAAGGAGAAGAGCCCTCGAACGAGCAATAGTCCTCGTTTCGTTTTCTTTCTTTCTTTCTTGTCTTATGATATAGGGGCTTCGAATACGAAGCTCTACCGCCAAGAGTAGGCGTGGTGCGTCAAGTGCCTTGGGATGGGAGGTCGCCCAAGGACGAAGGAAAGTCGATCTTTCCGCGGTACCCCGTCGCAGCCGCTTGGAACAAAGAAATCCAATTTTATTTTGTTGTAGGAACCTCCCAGAACAAGGAGTCATTTGTTTATGGGAAATTCGAAAATCAAAAGGATGTGCATGGACGGAATGCTGATCGGCATTTTCGTTGTGCTTGCCAAATTAACGATCAAAGCAGGCCCGATTCGCATTGCTTTTTCTGGGCTTGCCACGGTTTTTGCGACTTGCTATTTCGGTTTAGGCGATGGGTTGATCGTTGCAATCTTGGGGGAAACAATCATTCAGTTGACCTCATCGTACGGCATCGGTCCGACGACTCCGTTATGGCTTTGGTCGCCTTCGTTTCGCGCTTTGACCCTTGGTCTTATTGACTTGCCTTTTCGTAAAAAAGGAAAACACTTGGACGAGAATATTCTCTTCTATTCGTTGGCGAGCATTTTGGCGGGCGCCATTGTCACTTTGGCGAACGCGGGAACAGAATGGCTTGATGCCTTGATTATCGGTTACGATCCGGCGGTGACGTGGGCTATCTTAGGCGTGCGCATGGTCTCTAGCGTTGTTTCCTGTGCGCTCGTTGCCTTCTTAAGCATTCCCCTCATTCGGGCAATTCGAAAATCGCAAGGGGATCCTTTACTTCAAAAACTTGCCTTAGCCCAAAAGTCCTTCGAGAAGGATCTTCAAACCGACGGCAAAGAAGACGATGCTAGCGATAAGGCCTGCCCAGGATTGGAGGAAACGCGCCAAGTATTTGGAAAAGAAGATGCTCAAGAAACTAAAGACGAACGTCACGATCCCAATAATCCCAAAGAATAGCATCGCATCCCCAATCGGGAGATAGAGATAAGCAAAGCCAATGCAAAGAGCGTCGATCGAGGTCGCGATGGCTTCGACAAACATTTTTCCGACGCCGATTTTCTTTTCTTCTTGCGTTTCCTGTCCTCCCTTTTTCCGAGCGCGGAATTCCTTGATCCAATCGAAGAGGGATTTTAAACCAAGGAAAGAAAGCAAACCGAAGCCGATCCAAGGAATATAGGGTTCGACGTAGCTTTGAAAGCTATGACCGATGAAATAGGCGATGACGGGCATGCCCAATTGGAAAAGCCCGAACAAGAAAGAGATCAAAAGCATCTTGGGGACGCGAATGTCTTTTTCTTCTAGACCGTTCGTGGCATTGACCGTCATGGCGTCTACGGCCATGGATGCGCTTGTTACGAGCATGGTTGGCATATCAATCATCATAAAGCTATCGATTTTCTATTGTGGTTTAGGAGAGCAAGAGGAAACGGATATCTTCTTCCGTCAAAGAATTTCCGGACGAATCCGCGACGCGAACAATGTTGGAGAGACCTTTTTTGAGCTCTTGAAGGCTCAAGATCTTTTCTTCGATGGTATCGTGAGCGACGAACTTATAGATGGATACCGGACGCGTTTGCCCAATGCGGTGGGCGCGATCGCTCGCCTGATTTTCCGCGGCCACGTTCCACCAAGGATCGAGGTGGATCACGATGTCCGCACCGATGAGATTTAAACCCGTTCCGCCTGCTTTCAAGGATACGAGCATGACCTTGCAATCCGCGGAGGTGTTGAATTCATTGGCGAGCTCAACGCGCTCCTTCGCCGGGGTGTCGCCATAGATCAAAGAAGAGGTGATGCTAGCTTGATCTAGAATGGATTGAAGATGCTTCAAGACCGTGACAAAGCTAGAGAACACCAGGATTTTATGCCCGCCGGCAACGGCTTCTTGAATCATTTCAAGGCAACGCGTCAGCTTGGAAGAAGTGCCATCGAAATTGCTGACAAAGATAGAAGGATCGACGCAAAGTTCGCGCAAACGAGTCAATTCCGCGAGAATGGCGATGCGGTTTTTCTGATCTTGCTGCGTGTTCAAAAGCGTGAGTTGGACGTTCTTTTCATAAGCTTTATAGAGCCTTGATTCTTCTGTCTCTAAATCGATAAAAACGGTTTCTTCGCTCTTGGGCGGCAAGTCTTTGAGGACTTCCTCTTTTGTCCTTCTAAGTAAGAAGGGGGCCACCCTGACTTCAAGCGCGTGGATCTCCGCTTCGAGGTTGTCGCTGTAGTTGCCGTAAACCATATGGAATGCCTTATAACCTTCTAGATACCCTGGTAACAAGAAATCCATGATCGACCAAAGATCCATGAAAGAGTTTTGGATCGGCGTGCCGGTTAGAACGAAACGCTGCTTGGCGTTCAATGTTTTGACTGCCTTCGATTTTAAGGCGGCGGCATTCGCAATCGCTTGCGCTTCATCCAAAATCACGTTTTGAAAGGGGATGTCGCGATAAAGGGCCTCGTCGTTTCGTAAAGAATCATAGGAAACGATGTAGACGCCTTCGATCCCTTTCTTCATTTTCTGGATTCGATTCTTTCGTTCGCTCTTGTCGCCGACGACAATGGAGGTGTGCTGAGAAGGATCCCATTTGGCGAATTCGCTTGCCCAGTTATAGATAAGGGATTTCGGCGCGACGATCAAAGAAGGGAGATCCTTCGAGGAGGCGTTAAGATAGGCGATGACTTCCAAGGTTTTGCCTAAACCCATGTCGTCCGCGAGGATGCCTCCAAGGGAATGGGAGGCCAGGTTCAAAAGCCATTTGACCCCATCCTTTTGATAAGGGCGGAGGGCTTTTTTGAGACTCGCGCTGCACTTGAGATCGGTGGAACGATAGTTCAAAAGGCTTTGGAAAAGGGATTGTAGCTGTTGATCGATGGAGACGCGAAGGGTCGTTCCGGTCTGCAACTTTAAAGCTTGATAAAGCGGCAACTGGTAATTGTTGATTTCCTTTTCGTCTTCGGGTGCGAAATCTTTTACGGCTTGGGCCAAGGCTTGATCATCCGTTGCAAAGAAGGATGAACCAACTCGAACGTATTTTCTCTTCTTTCGATAAGCCTTGAGAATGGTGTTGACTTCGTCCGTGGTTAAGGTGTCGCTTTCAAAGGAAACGCTGAACCAATCTAGGCCGCTGACGGTACGGAGTGAAATGTTGGTTGAGTGCTTGACGGAGGTCGGCGAGATGTTGTCGCTTAGATAGAGGGAACAGCAAGAACTCAGATTGGAAAAATCGCTTTCGAGAATTGTCCCAATTTGTTGATCGTCCGTGATTTCCCCATTTTCCATTAATCCCAGGCGTCCAAGCTCTTGGATAAATTCATCGTAATGAGGGTTAGCAGAAAGCAAATAATCTTCTTTCGTCACTTCGATTCCGCGCATCAAAAATTTCGTTTCAGCGTGCAAATGTGGCGTATCTTCTTCGCTTTCGTAACTTAAGTAGTAGGCGATATCGCTGCGATATGCCTGCGCTTTTTTGCGGAATTCGCCGGATACAGCAACGTCTTTATTTAACACAGGGAGCACTTCGGCACTGATTTCTTCTTGCAGTAAATCGAAGGGAATGTCTGGGTTCTCGGCAATGAAATCGGCGAGTGCCTTTTCTTGCCCGTTTCGGTAATGAAAGCGAAGAATTTGTCTCGCTTTTTGAGAAACGGTCGCCGTGAATAGACCCTCGGTTGCAATCTCGCGCCCGAATTGCCCATCTTGGGAGATGCTCCCATTTTCGTTGATCGATACGTTGATCTCTTTGATATCTTCCGCGACTTGATAAGGTTGCTCATTAAAGGTGACGTTTTCTCCGGCGATGATTTCAAGGAGTTGGAAAAGGCTTTTATTGGTCAGATCCAAAGGATCGACGTAACGATAGGACGCTGAAGTTTTATCTTGGAGGTCCGAAAGGAAAAAGATAAGGGCTTGATCTCTTCGGGACCAGCTGGATACGCCAAAGCGGAGATAGTTGCCTCCTCCATCGGCTACGAGGCTGTTTTCGCGTACTTTATTCAAGAAGAGACTCAATTTGTTGATGGGATGACGCTTTCTACCGATGGCCGTCAAGAAAAGGTGGAAGTATCCATCCTCTTCTTGGAGGGCGATTTCAAGTTTTGGCGCAATCGTAATGGCGGGTTTCGGCGAAACAATTTCCGCCCGTTGCTGATCCTTCAGTTTTTGCACCAAACAAGCAAGGGCGCTCTTCGCATTTAAATACTTTTTAAGGTCTTTTCCCTTAAGCTTTCTCAAATTGCTAAGGGAGTAATAATCTGAACCATAACGTTCTGCCAATGCTTCCTCGGTGGCGTTTTCTTCGTCTTCGATGAGGAAACAAAGCAAGGCAAATGCCGACTCTTTTTGAAAGGATCGGATACGGTAGCCCGTCGGGTAGGAAGGTCCCACCTCCACACAGGCGTAAAAAGGTTTCTCGCCTTCTTTAAAGGCTTCGTAACGGATGATTTGACCGGCGATGATGGAAAAGAGAATTTTGATTTCTCCCTTTTGGAGCTGTTCTAGATAGGCAGAAAGAACCGCGTCGCCATGGACTTGCTTTTGAAAGTCGAGTCTCATTTCTTCCGGGATCAAGGACGTTAACATATCAATACCTCCTCAAGCCGGCGAAAGCGGGCATGTCTTGAATCAAAGAAAGATAGGCGATTCGCGATAAGGACGAACCTTCAAGCGACAGATCGTCCAAGGTTGGATTCTTTAGGATTTGAACGACTTCTGGGAAATCGAGATAGGCTTTGATGGTCGCAAAGAGATTGCGGAGAGTCTCATCGTTCGCCATACCGGTTTGCCTCATCTTTTTTATGGCTTGTTCAAAATATTTCGGAAGGAACTTCTTAAGCTTTGCTCGATCGCACAAGGATACGATTTGTGGCTTGCAGATTTGTAAAGCCAGCAGGGATAACCCATTGAATTCCGTTTGCGTTTGCGGGCAGGATTCGCCGGCAATTAGCCGCAAAGTGTTGGCATTGACTTGTGGAGGATAGGAGGGGATGCTACGAAGGATCTCGCGTTGCTCTTCTTTTGAGAATTTCGTGAAATAGGAAAGGGCCTTAACGGGAAGTTCGTGATATTGAAAGCTGCCTAATAGTCTTTGGAAAAAAGTGACATCGGGTTTTAACTGATCGATCGAATCCCAAAGGGGAACGAGGCAAGGCGCGCTTCCGGTATAGAGATTTCGGCGGAGAATTTCGATAAGCGTCTTTAGATAACTGTGCCTTGTGGCGAAGGAAACCAACGCCGTGGACGGATACGTATCACCGCCAAAAAGCATCGCTAATTCCTGATCGCTAAAGAAAGAATAGACGGCTTCAAAGGTTTCGCCGGCGATGAATCTCGATTGCTTTCGCATGAATCGAATGGCGAGAAGGCGGTAGGGATCTTCCGGGGTGCGGTCTTGGATCATCCATCGGAAAAATTCTATTTGGTCCTCCGACTTAAGAAGGTGGAGCAAGTGTTCAAGAAAACGCACCATCGTGCTTTGACTAAAGGCTTTTTCGCTTTCTTCGATGAAGGCGATTCCATTGCCGTATTCGAAAGCTTTAAACGCGATTTGCACGAAAAGTTCAAAGTTTGCAATCGTTTTTCGTTGCAATCCGCCTTTGAGGAAAGTGTTGATAATCGAGATGATTCCTTGCTCTGATTTTAAAGCTTCTACATAGGCGTCTAGGGGTAAAGTGGTTTCCGGATTCTCTTCTTTCGGCTGGTGCTTGCTAGATGCGTAATCATAAAATGATATGCCTTCATCCATTTTCATGAGCGTGGCGACACGGTGTTTGCATATGTTGTTATACATTTGTCCGTAAGGGCAAGAACACGAGGAATTTGTGATAACAAAATGTTCGTTGTAATCAATCTCGACGTGGTAAAGATCCGTGCCTTGGACTTCTGCCTCGCAGTGGCCATCTTCAAAGGAAAGGAAAGTGACAGCGTCGTTTTCGTAGACTTGTCTGCCTCTTTGCAAGATTCGATCTCCGATCTTGCTGATGTTTGCTTGAAGAAATTTGCCGTTTTCCATAACGGATATTTTACCTTATCTTCGAAGACGAAAAAAAGAAAGGAAGGATTTTTCCTTCCTCCATTGAGTGTCCGATAGCTTAGATATCAATGTCTAAGGTGACGGGACAATGGTCACTTCCTAAGATTTCATCGTGGATTTCGGCTGCACGAACCTTTGGAAGCAAAGATGCAGACGTCACAAAATAATCAATGCGCCAACCGATCCCTTTTTGGCGGGCAAAGAAGCGATAACTCCACCACGAGTATTTTACTTCGGCCGGATGCAATTCACGGAAAGTATCTACATAGCCTTGTGAAAGCAAGGTTGAGAAGGCGTTGCGTTCTTCTTTGGTAAAACCAGGGTTTTGGGTGTTGGATTTTGGATTTTTGAGGTCGATTTCATTGTGCGCAACGTTCAAATCGCCCGTGTAGATGATGGGTTTCTTCGTTTCTAGAACTTTGAAGTATTCCAAGAGGTCTTTTTCGTATTGCATACGGAAATCCAGGCGTTTGAGGCCATCTCCACTATTGGGGACATAGGCGCCGACGACATAGCAATTTTCATATTCAAGGGTGATCACACGCCCTTCTTCGTCGTATTTGCCATCCAAAAGGCCGTAATGGACGCTTAGCGGCTCCTTTTTGGCGAAGGCGACTACCCCGGAATAGCCTTTCCTAAGTTTCGAAACTGTCCAATAAACATGGTAGCCTTCCGGCATAAAAGGAAAGGAATCGTGCGATGTTTCGCTCCATTTCGTCTCTTGAAGGAAGATGATGTCTGCGTCAAGGGAATGGAAGGTTTCTTCAAACCCTTTCTGGAGGATGGCGCGGATGCCGTTGACGTTGAAGGATGCTAATTTCATAAGTGGCCTCAAATTCTTTGGTTATTCTAAAGGTTTTTGCATTAGAATTCACTTGATATGGAATTTCCCATCGAACAATTTAACGAATCTGTAGGCGAAATCATGATGTATTGCCAATGCATCGAGGAAAACGTCAAACGGATTTATTCTTACATGCAATCTGGCAATCCGGAAAGAAATCGCTTGGATATCGAGGATCAACGTTTAACTCTTGGCCAAGTCATTACCTTTATGAAAGACTTGGATCAAAGCAGAGGCAAACCGTTTTTCTCTCCTAGAGACTATCAATTCCTCTTTTTGGTTAGCAAAACGCGCAATGAGTACGCGCATAACGTGTACACGCATTTCTGCTATTTAACGGATCCTGACGAATTTGAAGCCAGCTATGCGATGTGCGTTGACCGCTTAAAGAAAGACAAGGCGTGGCTTTATACCCTTTATGCGGCCGTCGAGGACGCGCGTATGTTGTATGAAGATAAAAAATACGGAAAGGAAAGATGATGTATGTCTATTGATCATATTTTGGCACAGCTGGATCGTTCACATAGCCCGTTTCACGCGGTAAAAGAATGCGTCAAAGATCTTAAAAAAGCCGGCTTCATCGAATGGAAAGAAACTTTCCCCATCTCGTTTGAGGCCGAAAAATCCTATTTCGTGATGCGAAATCAATCGAGTTTGATTGCTTTTAGGATCCCCGTATCTCCAAAGCCTCAATTTAAGCTTGTTTCTGCCCATTCCGATTCCCCTACGTTCAAACTAAAGCCGAATCCGGATTTGCCCGGGAATCCATTGCGCTGGAACGTCGAACCTTATGGCGGAATGATCATGTCCACTTGGCTTGATCGTCCGCTTTCAATTGCGGGACGCGTGATGGTTCGCACCGAAAAGGGCATTGAAACGCGTTTACTGGACATAGATTCTGACCTTTTGACGATTCCAAACGTCGCCATTCATATGAATCGCGAGATTAACAAAGGTTATAGCTGGAACCCCGCGGTTGATCTAATCCCGGTGGTCGGGAATCCCAAAAATTACGATGGCTTCTATTCTTTCTTAAAAACCAGTCTCAACGACCCGACGGTTCTAGACGTTATTTCCCACGATCTGTTCTTGTATACTCGTGAAAACGCAAGGCTCGTTGGATTGGAACAAGATCTTGTTTCATCGCCTCGTTTAGACGACCTTTCGTCGGCTTATACTGCGTTAAACGGGTTCTTGAATGCGAAAGGCACAGATGCCATCGATGTTTTTGCCTTGTTCGACAATGAAGAAGTCGGTTCTTTGACCCGTCAAGGAGCGGATAGCACCTTCTTGAGAGATGTTCTGAAACGCGTTTCCGCGGATCTTTTCAAAGACGTATCAACCCGCAAGGTTGCCTTGGCCCGCAGCATCAATTTGAGTGTGGATAACGCCCATGCCAACCATCCGAATCACCCTGAATTGAGCGATAAGACCACCGCAATTACCTTGAATGGGGGCATTGTTCTCAAATATAACGCCGCACAAAAATACACAACGGACGCTTTTGCATCAGCAATTGTCAAAGAGATCGCCCAATTAGCCCATACTTCTGTGCAGGAATATACCAATCGAAGTGATTTGCCTGGCGGAAGTACTTTGGGCAATATTTCCAACGCTCAAACAAGCCTAATTTCAGCCGATATTGGCTTGCCCCAACTTGCGATGCATAGTGCAGTTGAGCTTTGTGGTAGAGAAGATATCGAATCGATGATCCGCTTTATCCAAACCTATTTTGACGCATCAATTGATGTGGGTGGATCTTCCGTCACCATTCAATAAGTTTCCTTCTATCTCAAACATGAACCTCGGATGCCGATGGGTGTCAGAGGCTTTTTTGCCTTCTTGGGGTCTTGAAATATTGATTTCAAAAAAAGTTACTTTTAGTTAAGAATGGCTATAATAAATAAAAGCAATATACTAAATAAATAAAAGAACTTTACTAATTATTAATTACGTAGTTTTCAATGCAGGGCAGTGCGCTTCCGATTTCGATGCCTTGATTCTTGAAGTGGGACTTGATGATTTTGATTTCTTCCTGGTTGGAGGAGACTACTTTCTCTTTTAACGTTTTTTGGAGGCGTGCTAAATAACGATCCGGGAGATAGAAAGCTTCTCCGGCGATGACGATAATCTCGGGATGCAAAAGGTTAGAATACGCAATGAGAGCAACGCTCAATTTGTCGATCATGTCCTTGAGCGCCCAGTCGATTCGCGAATCGTTTTTCTTCCCTTGGAGTTCACAAAAGCCGCGGAAATCCAACTTTAGTTTCGTGATGTCCCTTAGTTTTTTCTCGATAGCGGAAGCAGAAGCATAGGCTTCCACGCAACCGCGGTTTCCACATTCGCAAGAAAGCCCGTTGTAATCGATGGAAATGTGACCGAATCTTGCTTCTTCCCTTCGATTGCATTTTAAAATTTTGCGTTCGTGAATAATTACGGATTTTATGTGGGATCCAAATTGCAAAATCAAGGCTTCCTTGGTGTCTTTTAAGTTACCGAGCCTGTTTTCTAAAAGGGCCAAACATTCCAATGAAGAAGAAACACTTAATGGCAAGCCATAAGTATTTTTAAGGTGTTGGAGAATACAAAAATCCTTGATTCCAAGGGAGGTTTCGGTATTAATGAGATCTTTTTCGTCGAAATCACTTTCTGTGCCGACAGCAATTCCGACAATCTGCTCATTGAGGTGTTCTCTTGCCAATTTATTAATTTCAGCATCTATCTCGCTTACTAGATCCTTGGCGATTTTCCCTTGGGTGGGAATGACGGTGTCGGAAAAGGATTTAAGTGCAAAATCTAGGTAGGAGATCTTGAAAGAACCAAGCCCAAGATAGAGGTTGATAAGACGTGGCGAAACGTTTCTTTTTTGAAGAACACTCGCCGGTCTTCCTTTGCCTGAGGCTGGAGTTTGAGCAATCTCCTCAATGAAACCATTCTTCAATAAACCGTTCACAATATTTGTGACTGTCATCTTTGAAAGATGTAGCTCTTTGGCCAAGATGGAGCGAGTAGCAGTGTCGTGGTCAAGGAAATAACTTTGAACAGCCTTTATGTTATCGGATTTAATGTCGGAATTATTCACGAGAGTATTATAGTAAAAGTATTATAAAAAATAAATAAAAAATGAAAGACAAAATAAAAAGTAAAACACATATACAAAATAAAATGGATTAGATGATTCGGAGGAGAAAATGTCTTACTTCTATTTGGTAAACGCTTTCCACAAGAGGAGAACCGCCACGGGTTAGTAGAACAAAAGAATGGGCAGTTTAGGATTCTGATTCCCTCCTTGGTTTCCGTTGATGATGGTATTTGAAAACTAGTAACTCAACGGAAAGCGCGGTGGTTTAGACAGGCGTTTTGATGGTCAAATAAGCGGTTTGAAACGACCTTAGCATAGTCGTCAAACCCTCTTCTGAGGACTGAAAATGCGGTATATGGATCCTATCAATTCGAACGCAGAAACAATGTTGAGGCCCGATTGTGCAATCGCTAATGGAGACCATCGGATGGTTTTCTTAAGGCACATAAAAGCGGGCTAAGCCCGCAATGGAGATATGTGATGCGTCCTTTGCCCAACCAATTTCGGCCAGTTGGTTGGGCGCGCAAAGAAAAAGACGAAGAGGGGGGGGTTATTCCTCGTCTTCCAATGCTTCAATGGCGGCTCGCTGAACGTTCTTTCCGATGCGTTTAACGATATTCTTTTCCGTTGTTTTGCTTGTGGTCTTTTTGCCGATTCCTCTATTGGCGTTCGTGATTCGTTTAGATGCATCCAATTCCGCTTTCGTTGGCTTGGGGCGGTCGGATGGATCGGCGGGATTAATCGTGATTTGGTTGTAGGGAACGATAATGTCGTTTTCAACAAAGAGAAGGTAAAGCTCGCGGTTTAGATCGCGCGAAACTTGGAAACGATCGTCCTCTTTGCACTTCGCGATCACAAAATAGCCAACACCGGCATCGGTGAAAGTGGAAATTCCCTTGTAGAAGGGTCCGTCGGTGATTGCGGGGATCTTTTTGCGGATGGTTTCGAGGTTATTTGCAATCACGGCTTCCACGCGGTGCACGTCCTCGTTATAAGAAGCTTCAATGGTGCAAGTAGCCGTGGAATCGTGTCTACCTAAATTCGCAACGCTTTCAATCGAGGAGTTGTTCATCGACTTGATATTGCCGGCAGCGTCTTGAATTTTGGTGGTTCTTAGACCAACGTAAATCACGGTTCCACGGAATCCGTCGATCACAACAGTATCTCCAACGGCGAAATAATCATCGAAAACGATAAAGATGCCGCTGACCAAATCTTGAACGAGGGATTGACACCCTAAGCCGATGACCAACGTTAAAACGCCAACACCTGCGATTATGCCTGCGATGTTAACGCCCCACGCAGTGAGGATAACCCCCAAAGTAACGATGGCGATAGCGTATTGGATCAACGAACGTACGAGAGACATAACGGTCTTTCCTCGCCTTGTACGAGGGCTTGCAACGCGAACGACGAAATCAAGAATCATGGACACAACGGAAGCAACGGCCAAGGAGACAAGGGTCATAAACCAGGCGTGAGAAGTGGAAGTGATCCCATTCCAAACGAAGGTCCAGCCATCGATTCCTTGACCGAAAATTTCATTGGCCCAAGCATCGCCGAAAACCTGCCGACCAAAGATGAAAAGAACCAATCCGACGATACCCAAAACAAGGAAGCAAATTCGTAGAATTAGGAAGGCTTTCTTGCCCGGAGATTTCTTTTTCCACGTGGACATTCTCGTTTCTTTTCCTTGAACGGAATTAGAATTTTCAACTGGGTTTTGCATGTTATTTTGTTCCATTGTTATAGATCCTTTCTTTGGAATTCATTGTTGAAATGGTGCGCACTATTTCGGTTTTTCGTTGTTCACGGACTCCTTCGCTCGTCTCAACTTCGAACGTGCAAACGACATCTAAATCATAGCCTAGATCAACGACTTCTCCTTCATATTTGATGGACAATGAGACGTTGAATTCCTCCTTCTTTTTGGAAGATTCAACTACGAAATATATAAGGCTTTCTTCTGGGTTATCGATGGAGAAAGAGTAGTGGATGCTGTCATCGATAGTCGAGGTAGTTAAGGACAAATCGTTCACCCGAGGGTAGATGTTATTACCTGCGCCTAACTGGATTCCACCCATCAAGATTCCAGCAAGAACCGAAAGGCTTGCTAGACCGATGATGCCTTTGGAAACAGTTCTGCCAACCGAGGCATATTTGGTAAGATGTTGGTAGTCAAAAATTTCCCTAGCTTGGACTTCGTCGGACACTTCAATGTTGGTTGGCGATGAATTGAAGGTTCCATCCAAGGAATCGGTTGGAAATTCATTGAACTCGGTATCCATGTGTCTCCTTGGCGATATTTTACTCCCCTTTTTATACGTTGACGAACTTTCATGTTGCGTTCCATTGCTTTCGGATTATTATCGAGTCGTTATGAAAGAAACCGCCCTAATTTTCGATCTTGATGGCACGTTGTGGGATTCAAGCCAGTCTGTCGCTGAGATTTGGACCATCAAAGGCAAGAAATCCATCGATCCTAATTTTTCTTTAACTAAAGAAGACGTTCAGGCATTGATGGGAAAGACCATGAAAGACATCCTTCTTTCGATCGCGCCGAAACTTTCCGAGGATGAGCGCTCAAGAATTGGGGAAGAATTGTTGCTCTCTGAGAATGATTATCTTGTGGATCATCCGGGTGTCCTGTTTCCAGAAGAATTAGAGACTTTGAATTCTTTAAGAGAAGAAGGATACCGACTTTTCATCGTTTCGAATTGCCAGCTTGGCTATATCGAAAAATTCCTTTCGCTGGTTCCGGAAACCCTGTTCGAAGGTCATCTTTGCTGGGGCGATACCCACGACGAAAAGGCAGTAACCATTCGCCGTTTGATGAAAGAGCGAAATATTAGCAAGGCAATTTATATCGGGGACACAAATGGTGACGAAAACGCTTCAAATCGGGCCGGAATCCCCTTTTTCCATGCAAAATACGGCTTTGGCAAGGCCGAGAAACCTGCTGTCGCCCTTCCTTCTCTATCCTCTTTGCCCGAGGCTTTGAGGGCCTATTTCGACCAACGGTGAACCCAGGATTTTGAATTGGTTGGGAATTTACGCGAAATTTTCAATCTTTTCGCTTGTCATAGACAAGGCGGCGAGTTTAATATATCCACATGGAAAATATTGCACATTCGTCGATTCCTCTAGACACCGTTTTTGAGGATGTCAAAAAGAAAAACGCAGATATTGCCAAGATTTCCAATGATGTGGATGAAGCTTTGGCGGAACACATCAATGGTTATGCGGCAAGACAAGAGCGTGTTTTGGACGCTGCGACCCGTGAACTTGGCGATTGCTCCAACGCGCTTAAGCTATGCACGGAAAAATCCTTGCAAGATGCCGATAAAAAGCTTACGGATCGTCTTCTTGGTTTCTACCTTACCTTGGAGGAGGGAAACAATTTATGAGCAAGAAAAAGGAACTTGCTGCTCTCCGCTCCCAAACGGAAGCATTAACTGTGCAAACCGAGTATCTTTCCAAGAAGAACAACGATCGGTTGGCTGAGATCCGCGATGATATCCCCGTGGTTTATCTCCGTAGAATCGAAGAGGCGAACGCTAAGTCCGCCGAGGCTTCCGAGAAAGAAAAAGAAGTGATGGAACGCTTCTCCTTAGAAGTCTCTTCCTTCAATGCCGCCTCGAAAGAGTTTCATGCGGCCATCGATCAAATTTTGGGAGGCTGTTCCAAATGAGCGAAGTTAAGAAGATGCCGATCAAAGAAGAGATCGAAGTAGCGACCGCCGACAAAAAGGTGGCGATGGAAAACCTACGCAAGGAAACGGAGCGCAAGGAAACGATTGATGCGATTCAATTCGACACGATCCAATTGCCCAAGGCCGAAGAATCGTTAGCGAAAATCACCTCCTCGTTGGATGCCTTGACTGCGAATGGCAACCAAATGAAGGAACTTGTTGAAAAGGCAAAAAAAGTTTCTGCTTCCTTGGATGCTTTCCGCGAGATGGAAAAAGCGTGTGAAGATATCCTTTACCGCACCCGCCTCTTCACGGAAGCCTCTGCTTATGAAGACGCCTCCAAAACGATTGCTGAACTCCAATCCTATATAAATATGGATTATGGGTTCGACGCGAAGTTTAAGGTCTTGCTTTCAGAAATCCTTGCTTGGACTTCTCTTAAGATCGTGATGGCCGATCAAATGCATCGCGTTGCGAATGGCCGAGAACCCTTGGCGTTGGATCTTTTGCTTGCCGCCAAAGAAGAAGTGCAAGTTTTGCCCTTAGAATTCCATTCGTCCGAAGAGAAAAACGCTCTTATCGAAAAGTGCTTTGGCCTTGTTGCTGGCTACTATTTCACGAGGGGCTACCCGAAATGCGCTGCGGATCTCGAAGCCCAGTTTGCCCTGATTGGTGATTACGCTCGTTTGGAAAATGAACACGATCCTCAGGTTGAAAAGAGCTTCGCGAACCTTCGCGAAGCCTCGGTCGATGGTTTCAACCTACTCTCTTATTCCTTCGATTCGGCGAACGCAAACTATGATGAAGCCCTTGCCTTATTCCGTCTCCGTTCCAATTTGAACGAAGAAGAAATCTCCTTCTCCCTCTTCCGCGAACCCGCGGACGAGAAAGAATTTCGCCTTTGCTTCCTCAAGAACGTGAGCATCCAACAGAACGATGAGCAATTCGCCGCCCACATTGAAGAAGTCAAACCAGAAGTCGCAACCTCCGGGGATAACATCACCGAATGGATGGCCTCTTTGTATATGGTCGATTCCTTTGGCCAAGAAAAGAGCCTCTTGCTCAATCGCCTTTACGGATATCTTCCGTTTGCGCGCAAAATCCAACTCATTGTTTTGCTTTTGAAACAAAACGCCCCGGAAGAACTCATCGTCGCGTTGTTCGAAGAAGCGAATTCGATGAAGGATCGTTCCTTGGATTTGGAGGCCCGTGGCGAAGATCTCCTTGCTTTGTCTACGAATGCCCCGGAAGCGATTCAAAAGCCCGCGACAAAGCTTATCAAAGGCTTGCTCCGCGGGACCAAGGCCCATCGCGTTGTTGGTAAGACGACGAACGTCAGCCTACGCAAACTTAAGAACCCGAAAGCAAAGCCCGTTCAACCGGTTGGCAAAAAAGCCAAGACGACGGTTGTCAAACCGGTTCCTGTTGGATGCACGGCTTGCTTCTGGATCTTGGCCTTCGTTTTGCCGTTGCTCTGCGCCTTGGCCGGTGGCTATGTGCTCTATCATTTCCAAACCGAGGTTCCTTATTACTCTTTGATGATGGCGATCCCCGTTGCCGTCATCGCGATCGTTGGCATCGTCATGGTGCTTGCGCTCAGCGGAAGAGACGAACGTCCCGCGGCGAAACTTCGCAGGGTTTATGGCGTCGTTGGCTTGATCTTTGGCGCCGTTGCCCTTGCCTATTACATCGTGCCCGACGTTCTCTCCTTCTTTGCGACCTACCAATACACCTTGATCGTCTCCGGCGCCATCTTCCTTTTCGCAGGACCCTTGGCTTTGAAGGATTACCACAAGCGTTGGGACTATATCCTCTATCTGCCGCTGCTCCTCATCGAGATCGCGGCGCTTGTCTTGCTTGTTGTTCGCGCCTTAGCGTGACCTCCGGCGTTTATCTTTAGATAAAAGGGAAGGAAAAGCCTTCCCTTTTTCCTTTTCTTGAGTAAGATAGATAAGGTTTTTTAGGAGAGTAATCATGTCACATTCGAAACTGAAGAATCGCATGCCATTCATCGTGGGTTTCGGCCTTCTCGCCATCTCATTTCTTTCGCTGATGATCGGCACCTTGACCAAAGTCGTCCCATGGTCTGGCAGCAGTAACGGACACCGCTTTGGTATCTTGGATTCGCTTTACGCCTTGATCTTGGCCTTCGCCCCGAAAGATGGCGCCTATTTCGATCGCGGGGAAGCTGGGACAATCGGTGGTATTGTTGGTTTGTCCCTTATCATCGCTTTCGTCCTTGCGGGTGTCGTGCTCATGGTTGTGAGCGCGAAAAAGAAGACCAAACGGGTTTTGACTTCCTTCCTGTTTGCCTTATGTGGGATCTACATTGGCTACTTGGTTTGTATTCTCTGCAATGGTCTTGTTTTTGATCTTTATAAGACTTCTGCATTGATTTTCTTCATTGTTGTTGCTGTTGTCGGCCTTGTTGGTTACGCCCTTCTTTGGTGCGATCTAGGCAAAGGCTTCGTGAAGAAAGAAAAAGATGAGTCCGAAATCGCGGACGAAGAAATCATGCAAATGATGGAAGAATCCGTCGAGGATGAAGAACCTTCTGAAGAAGAGCAGCCTGTCGAAGAGGAGAAGGAGCAAGCCTCCGAAGAACAAGGGGAAGAGGTTCAAGAAGAACCTGTTGCTTCCGAAGGCGTGGAGGAAGAAATCACGTTAGAAGAAGGCGAAAAAGAAGAAGACGCGTCTGCCCCGGCGAAAAATTATAACGGCCGTTATGAAGTTTTCCCCGAAGCTGGTTTCTTTAAATTCCGCCTTAAAGCGAACAACGGGCAAATTCTCCTTGTTTCGAATTCTTATAAGACGCAAGCGGGCGCACTCCGCGGCATCGAAACTTTGCGCAAAAACGTGGAAGTTGGCACGCATCGCGTCGTCGTCGACAAGAAAGGGCGCGGACAATTCCGCATCTTCACCGCCAACGATGCTCGTTTGGTTGTTGCTGGCGAAATCTATCCGGATGCTGTTGGCGCCACCAAAGCTTTGGACTCCGTCCTTCGTTTCTACGCTTCCGAGAAAGTCTTGAAACTCGATGAGATCCCTGAAGAAGAAATCCGCGAGTGGAAAGCGGACTTAGGCGAAGTGAAACCCACCTCCAGCGGCAAGATCGAGATGTTCTTAAACGAGGAGAAGAAGTACGCCGCGCGCCTTCGCGCATCCAATGGCGAAACCCTCTTTGAAACGGTTTCTTACGCCAGCAAGGCGGGTTTGAATGCCGGCATTGCCTCCATCAAGGAGAAGGTCGCTAACGGCAACGTCAGCATCATCTGCGATAAGCAAGGCCTCTATCAATTCAAGGTCTATAGCGATAACGGGATGGTGCTTGTCCTTGGGCAAACCTATCCCTCCAAAGACGCCGCTTTAAGCGCCGCTAATAGCGCCGCGAACTTCCTCGCTGGCGATCCAAAAACGGTTGACCTCACGAAAGTGGAGCTAACTCCGGAAGAATAACAAAACGAACTGGGCTGATTTTTCAGCCCTTTTTTATGAAAGAAAGGAAATCTTATGGCAAGAATTATTCTGGTGGGCGGAGGCTCCTCTTCTGGCAAAACCTATCTCACGGCACAAGTTATTAAAAACTTGGGAGAAGACAACGTGACGAGAATCACGTTGGACGATTATTACAAGGATCAAGCGGATTTGACGCTTGAAGAAAGAGCGAATATCAACTACGACCACCCGAAAGCCTTTGATTGGCCTTTGATGCGGGCTCAGCTTTCCGCTTTGAAACAAGGCAAGACCATCAAAAAGCCTGTCTACGATTTCGTTCATCAAACAAGAAGCGACAACGTGGAAGAAATCGTCCCGAAGAATCTGATTATCGTCGAAGGGATCATGGCCTTGGTCGACGAGAAAATCCGCGATATGGCGGATCTTCGCGTCTTCATCTCCGCGCGTGCAGAACGCCGTTTCCTTCGCCGCATGATCCGCGACTCCAAAGAGAGAGGCAGAAGGTTCGAAGGCATCGTCAAACAATACTTCTCGACCGTTCAACCGATGTATGACGAGATCGTCCTTCCTTCCTCCATGTACGCCGATTTGATCGTGAATAATGACGGTGTCAAGAACCTTGGCGTTGAGGTCTTGACCTGTGTATTCTCGGAACAACTTTCGATTGCAAACGGCATGAAAACCGTGCAAAGCACAGAGAATGATGAATTCAAAGAAGACGTTCTTGCCCAAGTCTTCCGTTCGATCTAACGCTTATACGGCCTCTGACTTTCCTGCGCTTTGACCAGGACCTTCCCCATCTCAACGTGGGGCATGCCTTCTTCATAAAGAATCTCCCCGTCGTCTAGGACGATAAAGCCTAGACGTTGATAAAACGGGATGGCATCGACCCTGGCGTGGAGGACCGCCTTCCTTCCACCCAGGGTTTTTATTTTGGTGCAGAGAAATTTCACAACGTAGGTTCCGATGCGCTTTCCGCGATACGGCTTTCTCACGGCGACGCGTTCGATCTTATAGGTTTCTGGATCCAAGGTGCGGAGTCTTCCCGTCGCAATAGGAATATCGTCTAAGAAGAGGACAAGAGTAGTGGCGGTCTTTTCGTATTCATCGAACTCGTTTTGAAAACCTTGTTCTTGCACGAACACTTCTTGACGAATTTCCTTGGCTTCAAGCGAAGTGCCAAGAGTAAAGACGGGTTTGATCATCGTTATTAACTATAACCTTTCCAAACCTCATATTTCCATTAAGATATAGGCATGTCTTTTACCCGTTATTTCAAACTTCATCGAAACAAGATCTTGGCGGTCGGATTCTCGGCTTTGGCCTTGGTTTTCTTTTTCGTCTATTACGGCTTCGAAGTTGGCTTTAATGGCTTTTCCTTCTTCACGAAAAACCCCTTTGAATTCTGGAACTTCCTCGTCGTGTTGATCGCCTATTTTACGATCTTCTATTGCAACATCACGAACGACAACGCGGCCTATCGAGGAATCGCTATGTTCGTATTTATGATTGTTTGCTCCCAACTTCTTGAATTCTTGCCCCAATTCATCCTCTCCGTTCAAAGCATTTTGACGATGAACCCGTGGGTGATTGTGTTCTCATTCTTTCAGTTGGCCTTCTTGATCGCTCAGATTGTTGTCGGGGTGTTGCTTTATCGTTATAGCCGCGCGTATCGCATTATGATCTTCGATGACTTCAAGAAAATTCGTCTCTATTCCATCCTTTTCGCGAGTTTTCTTGGTGCTAACGTGGTTTTCTGGATCGTTATTGAAGCGCTTTCCGTTTCTTCCCTTGAACCCTTGACCGCGGCTTACTTCTACACAACCCTCTTCGCCTTGCCCCTCTCGGATGTCTTGATGGCCGTTTCCGTTATCTTCACTTTTGAGCGTCTTCGCCGGGATTGACGAATTGATATTGCCTTGTTGCCAACGGCCTGGGAAGCGTGTATATTTCTTCATGCGCCGACTTAGCTCAATTGGCAGAGCAACGGTATCGTAAACCGTAGGTTAGAGGTTCGATTCCCCTAGTCGGCACCACGTAAACAGCATAAGCTCGGTCTTCGGATCGGGCTTTTTTTCGTTCCTATCTCCCTTGCTTATCGAAGCGGGTTTTGCGCGTTGAAGGAAAAAAAGCAAAGCGAGGGATGTAGGAAATTTTCGCCACAATTTCATTCGGCGCCCAATCTTCGTTTCTCGTTTTTCCTTACTTGATCGCCTTCTTTACTTTTGAACGCCAAATTTCCCTATTTTGCGTTGAAACTCTCGCGCGCAAAGGGTAAGGTTATCATAACGTCTCAACAACTGGCATCTTATGCAAATCTTCTATCAAATCCTTGAGGTGATCAATTACGTGGTCATCGTCATCTGCACGCTCGCGATGATCTTCCAACTCGTCATGATTCTCTTCTTCTGGCTGCCAGAAAAGCATTTCAAGAAATCCGATGATCTTCATCGCATTGCGTTGATCGTCTGTGCGAGAAACGAAGCTTCGGTCATCGGGGAAACGGTTCGTGACATTCTCGATAAGCAAGACTACCCGAAGGATAAATACGACATCTACGTCGTCGCGGACAATTGCACCGACGATACCGCGAAATTGGCGGAAAAAGCCGGCGCCACGGTTTTTGTCCATACCGACGATAACCCGGCGCACCATCGCGTCGCCTATCCTCTTGAATTCGGTTTGCGCAAGATCCTTGAGATGAAGAAGTACGACTTTGTGATTCGCATCGACGCGGACAACCTTTTGAACAAAGATTTCTTCCGCAGAATGAACGATGCTTTCTGTTCCGGCGTTGAAATCGCTCGTCCGTACGAAGCTTCTAGGAACCCGACCCAGAATTCCTGGGCGACCGTCTCGGCGACCTACTATATGCGCGATTCCATGATCGCCTGTAACTTCCGCGAATTCTTCCATTTGGATTCGATGCTTACGGGTGCAGGAATGATGCTTTCGACAAAGATGCTTGAAGAAATCGGGGTTTGGGATGCCTTTACGGCCTCCGAAGACGCCGAATTCACCTGCAAGCGTCTTTGCGAGAAGCGCCGTGTACATTACGTCTGCGACGCTGTGGTCTATGAAGATATGCCTTCTACCTTGAAGGATACGCACATTCGCAATGCGCGTATGGGCAACGGCTTGAACCGCGTCTTCTTCCAAGATGGCTGGAAGATGCTTGGCCACTTCTTCATCTCCGGCCGTTGGAGCAACGTCGACTTGTTCGTCCAATTGCTCTTCATCCCCGTTGCCGTGCTTTGCTGCCTTTGGTTCCCAGCATATTACATCTTCTACATCATCGCCCACTTTATCAACGCGGTTGGGCCGGAATGGCTTGGAAATATCTATGCTTTGGACGGGACCTTATTGACTGCGGAAGCATCCGCCTCCTTGCTCATTAACACGATGATTCCGACCCTTTGCATTGTCTTGGGCGTCTTCCTATTCGTTTATCCCTTCCAGACCTGGATCGCTGTTATGCGTTCGAAGAAGAAATTGGGCTTGAAGAATTTGAAAGGCTACAAAAGAGGGATCATCCTTTCCCCGTTGTTCATGCTCTTGAACACGATGTCGATCACCTGGGGCGTTTTGACAAACGCCGGGTGGAAGAGCGTGTCGCGCAATGTGAAGAAGTAGGCCCTGCTTCGGCAATCTCTCGATTTCCGAAAAATTATGAAATTCGTTGTTGAAACGAATCTAGCGCTCTTCTATAATAGCGAAGCCGTCAGAAGACGGCGCTTGCACGCGACATGGGTGTTTAGCTCAGCTGGGAGAGCACCTGTTTGACGTACAGGAGGTCACAGGTTCGATCCCTGTAGCACCCACCATGATGCAAGCGATGCCACCCTTGAGGTGGCTTTTTCTTTTGTTTCTTGCGCAATACTCTATAATACTCAAAGAGGTAATTTCCATGGAAAAATTTAAACACACCAAACGCTCTTCGTTTCTTTTCTTTCTCTATGCCTGCTTGACGCTTGGTATCACGAGCATTGTCACGCTCGAACGCATGCGGAAGGAATACAACCGCATGACCGCGGACAAAGAAGGCATCAAACGTCAAATGTCCTATGTCGGGGTTTATTTCCTCGGTTGGATCACTCTTGGCATCGTTCCCCTTGTCTGGCTTTGCCGCCTTGCTGGTCGCTATGGCGAACTTGGCCGTGAACAAGGCATGGAAAAACCAAAGCTCACCGGCACGAACTTCATCTGTTGGCTTTTGATCGGCAGCTTGATCATCATCGGTCCATGGCTTGCCTTCCGTAAGCTCTTCAAGATCTCGAACGCCTTGCAAATCAAAGCCAATGAAGCGATGGATAAAGCAGCGGAAGTGGCTGCCTTGCCCGCTCCGGTCGAAGAAGTCAAAGAAGAACCGGTCGTCGAAGAGAAGCCCTGCTGCCGCTACGCCGACCCGATCGAACGCATCCTCAAGAAATATGAAGGCTGCAAAGAAGGACGCTTCGCCGTTCGCTTCTCCAAATGCGAAAAGGCCGTTCGCACCTTTGAGAAAAAGGAATGCGCCGTGGCCTTTGCCAAAGAAGTCGCCGCCGCTCGCCGCGTGCAAATGCGCTACGTCAAATTGAAGTAGACAGTAAAACCAATCTGTATATAATTGTCGTGTTGCATCCTTAGTTCAATGGTAGAACATCGGCTTCCCAAGCCGAATACACGGGTTCGATTCCCGCAGGGTGCTCCACGATTTACGAAGTCTCGGCCCTTGGTGGCCGAGTTTTCTTTTTTTGTTCGAGAAGTGGCGTTGTTGCAAGCAATACAGAAAATATTGTTTTCGTTTTTTCTTTTGACTCCTTAAAGGGCATTGAAACGCGCAAATCTCCGTCCGATGTTCGTGAAGACGTGGTGAAACGGAGCAAAAAAGCCGTCAAATTGGCTCCAATTCTTCGCGCTTGCGTTTGCAACGTTCCCGCGTATTGAGTATATTTATTGAAGTCTACTTTTGAGGGTTGGTATATGCTTCGTCTTCTTGTTCCGTTAGCTTCATCGATCCCTGTTTGGAATCTCGACGATCCCGTGACATTGGCCAGCATGTTGCTTTGCCTTCTTATTCCGGCGGTCTTGGATATCCCAGGCTATTTTCTCTTCCGCCGCTGGCCGATTCGCATCTCCGTTTTGATCTCGGAAATTTGCTTGTTCCTTGGCTATCTCTTCGGCATCGACCCCTTGTTCTACTTAGCCCTCGCCGCCTTGATTGTCACGCTTTGCTATGCCTTGGTGACCAGCTCCTTCGTGGGCTTGAACGCTTCAGCGATGAACCCGTTCAAGAATTTGTTTGGAGCGAAATCCCGCCGGGAATCGAAGCGTCAAGGCGAAGCTCTTTTCGATCGCGAGGAAGTTTATGGGCGCGTTCGCGATGCCGTTTTGGCCATGAGCAAAAAGAAGGTCGGCGCGATCATCACTTTTGAACGCAAAGTTTCTTTGGCGGATCAAATGAAGACCGGCACGATGGTCAACGCCCCGATCTCCTCTGAACTCCTTCAAACAATTTTCTATCCCGGCACCCGTCTTCATGACGGTGCGGTCATTATCCGCAACGACATGATCGTCGCCGCGGCGGTTTTCTATACCCCGACCACCCGCCCCTTAAGCGGAAAATACGGTTCCCGTCACCGCGCCGCGATCGGCATCAGTGAAGTTTCCGATTCGGTTACGGTCATCGTTTCCGAAGAAACCGGGCGCATTTCGATCGCTTACCAAGGAGAGCTTAATTCGGTTCTTCCCGACCAATTCTTTGATACGTTAATGGAATACCTATCGATGGTGAATGGAGACGCCTCCTTCCGTTGAAGGTGAGGAGTAGTGCTTATGGCTTTGCATCATTTTGGAACAGATGGCGTTCGTGGGAAATACGGCGAAGGCCTGACAAAGGAGATGGCCTATCGCATCGGCCGCTATTTAGGGTTGTCGATCGATGGAAGAGCCCCAAAAATCGTTCTTTCTCGCGACACCCGCGAATCCGGCGCTGCCTTGAAGGATGCCTTGATTGAGGGGATCGTTACGACCGGAGGCGAAGTCTACGACGAAGGCGTCTGCACGACTCCTTCCATTTCCTATTTGACCTTAAAGCATCGCTTCGATTTCGGGGTGATGATCTCCGCTTCTCACAATCCCTATTACGATAACGGGATCAAGGTTTTCAATTCCGTTGGCGAAAAGCTTGAAGAAGAAGTCGAAGAGCGCATTGAGTCCTATATGGATCAAGAGATGGACGATTTGCCGCGAAACGAAGGCAAATGCTTCGATGGCGAATTCCTTCGTGAAGAATATCTCAACTGGCTTTTGTCCAAGGTCGATCCCCGGGTGAAGGGGTTGAAAGTCCTCGTCGATTGCGCGAATGGTTCCGCCTCGACGGTTGCACCAGAATTCTTTCAAAAAGCAGGAGTTCAAGCGACCATCATGTTCGCTAACCCCGATGGAAAAAACATCAATCGCGATTGCGGTTCCACCCATTTGGAGACGGTTGAACGCACCTTGAAGGAAGGCGATTACGATTTCGGCTTTGCCTTTGACGGAGACGCGGATCGCTTTCTCGCCTTCCGAAAAGATGGTTTGTTCCTCGATGGCGATCGCTTGATTTACCTCAACGCCCTTGCCCGCCATAAAAAAGGAGCGTTGAAAGGAAATCGCGTCGTCATCACGGTGATGAGCAATTACGGCCTTCGCAAGGCTTTGGAACAAGCAAACATCGGAATGGAAATCGTCGCCGTCGGCGATAAAAACGTCCAAGCCTGCTTGAAAGAGAAGGACTTAGAAGTCGGCGGAGAACAATCCGGCCACGTGATCTTCCTTAACGAACTCAATACGGGCGATGGCTTCCTATCTTGCATCAATCTCATGAACATCGCGGTTGAAGATCCGGAAACCCTCGCTAGAGCCCAAGAAGCCAAGAGCTATCCTCAAAAATTGGTCAATCTTCGCTTTGAATCTCGTGCCAAAATGGACGCGATCTTGAATGATCCCGAGATCAAGAATTTGATTGCCACAGTCCATGCTTCGCTTGGCGATACGGGAAGGGTTTTGGTCCGTTGCAGCGGCACCGAACCCTTGATTCGCGTGATGGCGGAGGCCTTGGATGAGCTTCGTTGCATTGACGCCGTGGACACGATCGTCAAAGCGATCAACGAGAAGGCAAACTAAGGAAAACCCCGAGGAGGGCAAATCGCTCTCTTTTTCTTTTTAGAAAGGAACCCCTAGCAAGCTCAAAATTCTTGTCCTCTTTCCTTGCAAAATATGGGTAACTCGCATACATTATGAGCAATCAAATCGGAGGATTTTTATGTCGACGCCCCACATTAATGCCGCCCCTGGCGATTTCGCCAAAGTCGTTCTCATGCCGGGAGATCCGCTCCGCGCCAAATGGATCGCGGAAACGTTCTTGACCGACGTGAAGCAAGTCAACACGGTCCGCAACGTTTTCGGCTACACCGGAAAGACGAAAAACGGGAAGCTCGTTTCCGTCATGGCTTCGGGTATGGGCATGCCTTCGATTGGCATCTACAGCCATGAATTGTATGAAGAATACGGCGTTGAAACGATCATCCGCATCGGCACCTGCGGCGCCTATCAAAAGGGCATCGAGGTCGGGGATATCATTCTCGCGGAGGGCTCTTGCACCGATTCCAATTGGTCGAGCCAATTCGATCTCAATGGCGGCACCTTAAGCGCTGTCGCTTCCTTCGACGTTTTGCTTGCTGCCGTAGAGGAAGCGAAGAAGTACGGCAAGAACGTGCACGTCGGCAACGTGTTGGCCGCCGATGTCTTCTACGATTACGATAAAGACCTTTGGAAGAGATGGGCCGCCCTTGGCGTGCTTGGCGTTGAAATGGAATCCTATGCCCTTTATTGCAACGCGATGGTGAGCAAAAAGAAAGCCCTTGGCCTCTTCACCGTTTCCGATTCTTTCGTCGACACCAAAATCATGAGCAGCGATGAGCGCCAGACCGGATTGGTGGCCATGGCGGAGATCGCCCTTGCGACCGCAGAGCGTTTTGCCTGATGATTGGGAGATCCACGCTTTCCATATTGACGATGAGCTTCGAACTCGAACTCACGATTTTCATCGTCAGTTTAATCCTGACTACCTTGTTCTATTTGGTGTGGATCCTCTATACTCCCATCCATCACTTTCTCTATCATCGTTTCACCGTTCGTTTCTATTACCGCAAGGTAAGGAAAATCGTGTTGGACCACGATTTCTATTTGATCAATACGTTCCAAAGCCGCGTCGTGGATTCGGAAACGTTCCACATCGATCACATCATCGTTGGCGATAAATACGTCTACGCGATCCGCGATCGTTATTACCCTGGCACCTTGATCTCGAATCCTTTGGATGAAGAATGGACCCTTTACACGGGAAAGAAAAAAGTGACGCAAATCCCAAACCCTATTTCCGTGAATCGCTATCGCGTCGAGCGACTTTGCCTCATTGCCCCCATCGATCGCGAACTCGTCATCCCCATCGTTTTGGTCAATGACGATTGCTATTACAATCCCTTCAAGCAAAGCGATGAAGCGGGATATTTTCTCTCCTTGAAGCAGCTTGGCGCCTTCATCGATATCCGTGAAAAGGAAGACATTCCTTCCTTGGATCCCGTGATTGCCCAATCCTTCGCCAACGACTTAGCCAAAATCAAAAACCGTCATGACCCCCAAGACTAGCTTATTTCATACATCCTTCGACGGGCTAAAGAAGAAGCCAGGATCCGTCGTTCTTGCGACGTTTTCCTTTTGGATGCTCTGCATCGTTGCCATTGTTCCTTGTTTGATCACGCCTTTGCTTTTATTTATCACCGTCCCCTTCCTTTTCGCCCCTGCCCTATATCAATATTTGGTGATTCTCGGGGGCTTAAGCCAAGATGATTCGTTCGGTTTGGAAAGTAAAACCTCTTGGGCGTTCTTTTCTCGTTATTTCGCCCCGCAATTCCGTGGTTGTTTCCGCTTCTCCATGGGCTTAATGAAGGGCTTGGCCGCCTTTTGGGTTGCGACGATCTTCGTGATTCCTTCGTTTGTCAGCATCGCTCCGAGCATTTGGAGCGATTTCAACGCTGAGCTTGAAACCATGACGAATCTTATGCAAACCGAGAACATGGGCAAGGTCGTTGCTTACCTCAACGGCTCTTCAACCTTGTTGAGCGCGCTTGGAATCAGCACTCTCCTTGCTTTTTTCTTTGGGTTCATTTTTTTCTTCCATAACACCTTGCTTTATGGGATGAACGTTTATTCTCGCAGCGTGTTCCAGCTTTCTATGCCCGGGGCGATGAACCTCGTTTATCGCGATGCCATCCGCGGGAACCGCTCGTTCCGGAAGACCTATTGGCAAACTTTCTGGCCGATTTATGTTTTAGCGACTGTTGGCTTTTTCCTTGGAGGTTACCTAGGTTTCGTCCTTGCACCAAGTTATGCTGGGCTTTATCTTGCTTTGGCTCTTGCGTTGTCTTTGACCTTCGCGATGCTCTATTTCCCCTTTTATGGCGCGGGGGTCGGGCTATATTTTGGGACGTTCCGTTTTGACCTCGGGGAGAAGATGCATCAGAAATTAGAGCAATCCCTGAATGAACTCAAGCGAACCCATCAAGCGAGCGAAGCGGAAATCGCCGCGATGGAAGAAACGGTGAAACAATTCGGCGAAGCGCTCAAGAAGAAAGACGCCGAAGAAGAAAAGAAAGAGGAATCGCCTTCGGAAAATAGCGAAGAGAAGAAGTGAGCTGGCGCTTGTTTCTTTTTTCTTTGACAGAAAGCAAGAAAAAACCCCGAATTTATCGGGGATATCGTTGAAGTGGAGCAAGCGACGGGAATCGGACCCGCGTATTTACCTTGGCAAGGTAATGTTCTACCATTGAACTACGCCTGCATGACCCTCTTTTCGAAGGCTCGGACATTATATATAAGCCCTTTGCCCCTTGCAAGAGGAAAATGAACTTTCTTCCAACACTTCTTGGAAACGGAGGGAACCTGCTTTTGCAGGTTGAAGAAAACGGCGTATCTTCTATAATTTCGACGTTCTCAAAAGAGGTTTTCTTATGGCTACCAATGAAGAATTAGCGAATCTGTTGTTCCCCGACGTCACCGAAACCATCGATGATTTGGAGGTGAAGTACCCTCCTCGCGGTCTAAAAGAAGGAGCGCAAGTCACGCGTTTTGCTCCCTCCCCGACGGGGTTCCTCCACACGGGAAGTCTGTTTACGTCTTTGATTTCTTATACCGTCGCGAAGTCCACGGGCGGCGTCTATTTCTTCCGTTTGGAAGATACGGACACCAAACGCACGATCGAAGGTTCGGGCGATCTATTGATCTCTCAACTTCGTGAATTCGGCATCTGCTCGGATGAAGGTTATACCCCCGATGGCGACGTCGGCGCCTATGGCCCCTACAAGCAAAGCGATCGTCGCGCCATCTATCGCACGGTCATCAAGGAATTGATCCGTCGTGGCAGAGCCTATCCCGACTTCTGTACCCCGGAAGATCTCGACAAGATCCGCAAAGCCCAAGAGGCGAACAAGGTGTTACCCGGGTATTATGGCGTCTATGCCCGCGACCGCAATTTGAGCGTTGACGAGCGCATTGAGAAGATCAAAGCGGGCACCCCGTGGGTCATCCGCTTCAAATCGATGGGTGACCACGATAAGAAGACGAAATTCACCGACGCGATCCGTGGAGAGATCGAACTTCAAGACAACGATTCGGACGTCGTCATCCTCAAAAGCGACGGCCTTCCGACCTATCACTTCGCCCACGTCTGCGACGATCACTTCATGCGCACGACCTTGATTACCCGCGGCGAAGAATGGATCCCCTCGACGCCGATCCACTTGGATATGTTCCGCGCCTTGGGCTGGAAAGCCCCAAAATACGCGCACATCCCCTCGATCATGAAGCTTGATCACGGCAATAAGCGCAAACTCTCCAAGCGCAAGGACGCCGAAGCCGCTGTTTCCTACTTCCTCGAACAAGGCTATGCCCCGGAAGCGCTCAACGTCTATTTGATGTCCATCGCCAATTCGAACTTCGAAGAATGGACGATCGCACATAAGAGCTTCGACCTCAAGGCCTTCCCCTTCTCGTTGAAGAAGATGTCCCTGGATGGCGCGCTCTTCGATTTAGGCAAGCTCAATTATTTCGCCAAAGAGATGATGGCCTTGCAGCCCCTTGAAGAAGAATTCGCTGCGGTCCTTGCCTGGGCCAAGAAGTTCGACGTTCCCCTTGCAGAGCGTATCGAAAGCAACGAAGCCTACTTCAAGAAGATCCTGAACATCGAAAAAGGAAGAAAGAATCCGCGCAAAGACTACGCGAAATACAGCGATATCTATCCTCTTATCCGTTTCTTCTACGACGATGAATACGAAAAGATCGCCGCAAACGGCTTACCCTTTCAAGAGAAATTCTCCAAAGAGCTGATTGTCGAGACCTTGAACGATGCGGCTTCTTCGATGCCCTTTGGCGTTGAAGAGAACGAATGGTTCAATGCGATCAAGGAAGTCGGTGGGCGCCACGGCTTCGCGATTTCCAACAAAGACTACAAGGCAAACCCGGAAGCCTATGTTGGTTCCTTGAGCGATGTCGCGGAACTCGTCCGCATCGCCCTTGTTGGCTCCACGCAATCGCCGAACCTCCATGAGATCATCGAGATCCTTGGAAAAGATACCTGCGTTGCGCGTTTGCAAAGCGTCGAAAAGCATTTGGCTTAATGGCCTTCTCGCCCGTCCTTCGTGACGGGCTTTTTCCTGAGTAAAAAAGCGCTTGCGCTCCCTTTGGGTTCATGCTTTAATTTCTAAGCCGTTTCTGGCCCCATGGTCAATCGGTTAAGACGGAACCCTCTCAAGGTTCAATGACTGGTTCGACTCCAGTTGGGGTCACCACTTGGTGACTTGGCCTCCGCTTCGCGCGGGGGCTTTTTCTTATCCCTTTTGGAATTGTGATTTCATGTTATCATTCTTCCATGCCTCCACGAATATTCCTTCTTGATTGCTCCCCCTTCGGGGATTCTTCCCTTTTTGCGAAAGGGTATCGCCGCATCGACGACTTCCGGAAGAAGAGGGTCGACCGTTACGCGAAGGAGGAGGACAAGCGCCTTGGCTTAGGCGCTGGCCTTCTTATTTCCTATTTAAGAAAGAAGGAGGGCATCACCGACGAGATTCTCTATAACGAATACGGGAAAGCCTATTTTTCAAATGCCAAGATCAAGTTCAATCTTTCCCATTCCGGGGATTACGCCGTGTTGGCGGTCGATGAACGGGAAATTGGCGTCGATGTTGAGAAAGATCGTCCTCACGTCGAAGGGATCGAGACAAAGGTTTTCACCTTGAAAGAGCAAGAAAGCCTTGCCTTGCTTTCGAAAGAAGAGCGCAAAGCCGCCTTCCTCCGTTATTGGACGGAGAAAGAAAGTTATTTGAAATACACGGGCGTCGGCTTATCTAAGCCTTTGACGAGCGTTGATTTTTCTTCCTATGCAAAGAAAGAAGATTTCGCCTTTCTTGAAGCGGATCCCGCTCTTTATTTCCATCATTACGCCTTCGAGAAAGGCTACGGCCTCTGCGTTTGTTCGACCTCCAAAGAACGCCCCGTTCTAACCAAGATCTCGTTAAAAGAAGTGGTGGAAACCTCTTTCTTGGTCAACGGGGAACGTTATGAATTGGAAGATGGCTTCAAGGCCGGGGAACACGGGCAATGTTTCTTGGTGTCGCGAAAAGGTGTCTTAAGCGTCTTGAAGTGTTTGCACCAAGACGGCGAAGAAGGGAAGAAGTGCCGCGAGGCCAAGGCTTCCTATGCTTCCTTGATGGGCGTGGGGATTGTCATGCCTGCGCTTTATGAAGTCGATGAAGCAAAGGGGAGGATCCGTCGAGAATACATCCCCGGGAAGACCCTTTTGGAAGAAAAAGAGGAAGGGAAGGACCTGACGGAAGCCAAGCTGGCTTTTAAAGCCTACTTGGCCAAGCTTCACGAAGAGAAGCTCCGTTTGAATTATCGTCTTGAGAACTTTCTGTACAAAGACGGGAAGCTGATTTACTTAGAGAGCCATTGCGTCGAAGTCGAAAACGCGGAAGAAGCATTGCCAAAAGAAGGAGAACTTCTATGGGATTGAAAGAACCAAAACCCCTGCAAAAGGGAGAGAAGATCGTTGCTGTCGCCCCATCCTTTGGGGTTACGACCGAGCCCTATTTGACGCGTTACGTTGAAGCAAAGAAGGCTTGGGGAAAGCACGGATATATCGTCGAAGAAGGGCCTTGCGTCCATCTTGAAGAAGGCGTTGCGTCGAGCGCGGCCCCTGAAAAGCGCGCAAAAGAAATCATGGACGCCTATCAAAGCGACGCAAAACTCCTGCTTAGTGTTGGAGGTGGGGAAACGATGGTCGACATCCTTCCCTATATCGATTTTCAAAAGATCGCTTCCTTGCCTCCAAAGTGGTTCATGGGCTTCAGCGATAACACAAACCTTTGCTTCCCTTTGGCAACGTTGGCGGGTGTTGTCTCGATCTATGGACCCTGTCTGCCTAGCTTTTATCCGAAGTCTTGGCGTTGCGCCGAGAAAGACGCACTTGCTTTGCTTGAAGGCGAAATGCATGTTGAAGGCTATCCGAAATATTCGATCACCCATAGCAATTCGGAGCATCCCTTGTGGCAATACCGCTTGACCCAAGAAAAGACCATCGTTTGCGAAGGCTATGAGGAGCCGATCGAAGGGACTCTCCTTGGGGGCTGTCTGGATTGCCTGCTCACCTTATGCGGAACGAAATTCGACTGCATGAAGGAGTTCAATAAGGAACATCCAGAAGGGATCATTTGGTTTCTTGAAGCCTGCGATCTTTCGCCGTTAGGCATAAGACGTGGCCTCTTCCAATTGAAGGAGGCTGGATGGTTCGACAACGCGAAAGGCTTCTTGATCGGCCGTCCCTTGTGCAAAGACCGTTTGGATTTCGGGATCGACAAGTATTCCGCGGTGAAAGACATCCTCTCTCCGTTAGGACTTCCAATTCTCATGGACGTGGATTTGGGGCACATCCCTCCTTCGATGCCGATCAAAGTCGGAGCGAAAGCGAAAGTTACCTTCGAATTAGGCAACCTCCTCATCGATTACGAGCACTAGCAAGCGTATAGTAAAGCGGTAAACGAAAAGGAAAAGAAACATGATTCAACTTACCATTAAAGATTACGGTCGAATCCTTATCGATTTGGATAAGGAACACGCGCCGATCACCTGCGAGAATTTCGAAAAACTCGTCCGTCAAGGCTTCTACAACGGCTTGACCTTTCACCGCGTGATCCGTGGTTTCATGATTCAAGGCGGCTGCCCTTTGGGCAATGGCACCGGTGGACCTGGCTACCACATCAAGGGCGAATTTGCGTCCAATGGCGTGAAGAACCCGATCTCCCACCTTCGGGGGACGATCTCGATGGCCCGCTCTTCCCTGCCGGATTCGGCGGGAAGCCAATTCTTCATCTGCGATGCGAACGACACGTTCCTCGATGGACAATATGCGGCCTTTGGCCATGTTGTCGAGGGAATGGACGTCGTTGATGCGATCGCTAAGGTCAAAACGAACGCGATGGATGCTCCGCTCACCAAGGTCGTGATCGAGAAGGCCGAAGTCATCGCCTAATCTTTTGAATTTAAATATCGCTTGTCGGGGCGGTTCCACTTAGAATGACCGATGTGTTTTTAGGAGTGTGCTTATGGGTACCAAATATATCTTCGTGACCGGCGGGGTCGTTAGCTCGTTAGGAAAAGGCATCAGCGCCTCAAGCCTTGGCTTGCTTTTAAAGCGCCGCGGCTACAAGGTCTTCATGCAGAAATTCGATCCGTATCTCAACGTCGACCCTGGCACCATGTCGCCTTATCAACACGGCGAAGTCTACGTCACGGCGGATGGCGCCGAAACCGATTTGGACATCGGGCACTATGAGCGTTGGATGGATGAAAACTTCTCGAAGTATTCTTCCGTCACCTCGGGCAAGGTCTATAACACCGTCCTCCAGAAGGAGCGCCGCGGCGATTATTTGGGCGCGACTGTTCAAGTCATCCCCCACATTACCGATGAGATCCGTTCCCGTCTTCAAAAGGCCGCCTCCCGCAGCGGCGCCGACATCGTGATCACCGAAATCGGCGGCACCGTCGGCGACATCGAATCCCTTCCTTTCTTGGAAGCGATCCGTCAGGCCCGTTTGATCTTTGGCCCGAAGGATACCTTCTTCTTGCACAACACCCTCGTCCCTTATTTACGGACTTCGGGCGAAACCAAAACCAAGCCGACGCAGCATAGCGTCAAGGAATTGACGGGTTTGGGCATTCAGCCTGACGCCATTGTTTTGCGCAGCGAAGTGCCCTTGGATGAGAAGACAAAAGAAAAAGTATCCTTGTTTTGCAACGTTCCTTTGAAGGGTGTCTTCGAAGCCGACGATTGCGCTTGCATCTTCGACTTGCCGATGCGCTTGCACGAGCAAGGCATGGATGAATACGTCCTTGATCATTTCGGACTCGAACATCGGAAGATCGAGATGGACGATTACCTCGCTTTCGTCGATCGCGTGAAGCATTTAGACGGCGAAGTCCATATCGGCTTGGTTGGCAAGTACGTGGAGTTGCACGATGCTTACCTTTCCGTTCGTGAGGCCTTGCGAAGCGCGGGCTACGCGGAAGGAAAAGAAGTGGTGGTCCATTGGATCAAAGCGATGGACGTCAACGACGCAAATGTCGATTCTCTTCTCTCTTCGATGGACGGCATCCTCGTTCCTGGCGGCTTTGGCGAGCGCGGGGCCGATGGCAAGATGGCCGCGATCCGTTATGCAAGAGAGCATAAGATCCCCTTCCTTGGTATTTGCTTCGGCATGCAGCTTGCCCTTGTGGAATATGCGCGAAACGTGATGGGGATCAAGGAAGCAAACACCACGGAATTCGATCCGCGGACTCCTGCGCCGATCATCGATTTGCTCCGCGATCAATATTCCGGCATCGAAATGGGCGGGACTTTGCGCCTTGGCGAATACGATTGCGCTTTAAAAGAAGGCAGTTTGGCTTACGCTTGCTATGGAAAAGCCTACATCAAGGAACGCCACCGCCATCGCTATGAATTCAATTCGAAATTCCGCAAAGAATTTGAAGATGCAGGCGTCGTTTTCTCGGGCATCAACCCCCAACAAAACCTCGTGGAGGTCGTGGAATTGCCGAATCATCCCTTCTTCATCGCCTGCCAATTCCACCCGGAATTTACCTCGCGCCCGATGCGTCCAAACCCCTTGTTTGCAGGGTTCATTCGCGCTTCGCTTCAACATCGACATTAAGATTTGCGCGAAATCGAATCCATAAATCTCACACCGCAGACAGAATAAAAGGGGTTTGCGGTGTTTTCTTTTTCTTTACGTGGGCGCAACCCTCATTTATAATGACGCTATCCGGAGGTAATCCATGAAAAAATCTGTTTCGATTCTCACTTCGATCGGACTTGTTCTCATGCTGATTGGTGGAGCGCTTTTCTATACGTTCCCGATGATGTTCCCGAATGCCACGTTCTACACGCTTGAAGGCATTACGTGGAGCGTTTTGGTCAGCACGTGGAAAGGTCTTTTCGACTTCTCAAGCCTTGTGCTGCCGCAAATCTTGATCCTCGCCTTGGGCGGGCTCGGCGTCTTGATCTTCTTGGCGTCGTTCATCGTCTGCATCGCCAAGAAGCGCCCCTCGGGCCTTTTCCCGAGCCTTTTCTTGCTTCTTGACACGGTCATCGCGATCGTTGGTTTCACGCTTCTCTTGCACCCCCACGTCGCTGAACCGTTCACCGTCGTCAATGGTTCCTATCATGCTTCTAGCCAATGGGGTTGGTTCGACCTTTGCACCCAATTCTTTCAGAGTGCCGCGGGCAATGTTCCCGTTCTCTTGATCTCCCTCTTCGCCTACTTCATCGTTCTCCTTGTTGGCGTTGGCTACGTCATGGGCATCATCGGTGCCTTTGAAGATATGGTCACGGGCAAATCCAAAGCGAAAAAGAAGGCCGCTGCCCAAGCGGGCAAAGCCGACTTGCTCCCGTCGGAGAAAGACGATGTCGTCGTTGTCCATGACGACGAGGTCATTCCTCCCGCGAGCGAAGAAGAAATCGCCGCTGCTCTTGGCGTCGCCGCTGTGCCCAATGGCAAGAACGCCACTGGCACCGATGCCGCTGCCGCTGCCGCCGGCCCGGCTTATGCCACGGCCCAAGGCATCCAAGGCCCGCTCCTTGTCCAATACATCAATACCTATAGCCCCGCGCAGCAAGAAACCAATGCTCGCGGCAAGAACGGCCAAGTTCCTCTCTCTGAAATCCAAGGCGCCATCACTGGCGAGAAGCCTTTGAGCGCTGAAGACATCCGCAAGATCGTCCGCGAAGAGATGGCCCCGAAGGAAGAAGAGAAGCAACCGATCGTCATCTCTGTTCCTTCCCCCGCAAAAGCTGAAACTCCGGCTTTGACCGCGGAAGATGTCCGCCGCATTCTCGCGGAAGAACTCTCCAAAACCTTGACCCCTGATGAAGGTGACGTCTTGGTCGAAGAGACCCCCGTTCCCGCTTTGACCGCCGAAGAAGTTCGCGCGATCATCGCCGAAGAGCTCGCCGCCTCCAAGAAAGTGGAAGAGCCGGAACCCGAACCGGAACCCGAACCGGAAAAGCCACTTTGTGAAGAAGATGTTCGCAATGTCGTCGCAACCGAAATCCGTTCCTTCTACGCGGAAAAGGAAGCCGCGGAAAAAGCGCCGGAACCCGAACCCGTCAAGGAAGAAAAGGAACCCGCTCTCACCGCCCTTGAAATCCGCCAAATCATCAACGAAGAACTCGCTCGTCGCGAACCGACCGAGCCGAAGAATGAATTGACCCCGGATCTTATCCGCGAAATCATTCGTCAAGAAATGATCGTCGTCCCACCTTTGAAAGAAGAGAAGGTTGAACCGGTAACCGTCGTCGTCAAAGCCCCGGCAGAAGAAAAGACGGTGGAAGAGCCGAAGAAGGAAGAACCCGTCGTTGAAGTGAAGAAGGAAGAACCCGCTCCCGCTCCGGCGACCAACCCGACCATCACTGTCGTCGTCCACACCAACGCTCCGGCGGAAGTGAAGAAAGAAGAACCGGCACCGGAACCCGTCCCCGAAGAGCCGAAAGCTCGCGTCGTCGGCGCCGTCAATCCGGATCTTCCTCCCCACGAGAAGATCGTCCGCATCCCCTTCCAAACGAGAATGGCCGATGCCGACAAAGAGATGAAGGACAACTACAACGACCTCAAGTCGGAAATCATGTCCTACGGCGTTAAGAGCCGCATCTCCAACAAGGGCGATACCTTCCGCCTCCACAAAGTGACCTTTGTCCGCATCACGATCGCTGGCAAGAGCCTCAAGCTCTACTTCGCCCTCGATCCGAAGGATTACGAGAATTCGCCGATTCCGGTCCAGGATGCTGGCCACAAGGGCGTCTACAAAGACATCCCGCTCGTCTTCAAGGTCAAGAGCGAGCTCTCTGTCCGTCGCGCCAAAGAATTGATCGCGAACGTCATGGAGAAGAACGGCCTCGAACAAGGCAAAGTCGAACCGCGTGACTGGGTCGCCGAGATCCCGCCCGCGAAAGACGGCGACGATTCCGAGGACTAAGAACTTCTGAACCTCAAGGGCTCCGCAAGGGGCCCTTTTCTCTTGCCTTGTGGAAGGTCTTTAATGGTTTCTTGCTTTATGTTAAAATATGAAATGCCAATATCTTGGCAGAAAGGCAGGGATCTACTTCGGAATTTTGACCGAACCTATGGTTATAAAAATTCTTATTATCGTCGGCTGTCTCTTGCTTAGCGCCTTCTTCAGCGCCTCCGAAACCGCCTTTGCCTGCCTCAACAAATACAAATTCCAAGTCGAAGCCGAGAACGGGAAGAAAACCTCTTCTTTGATCGTTCATCTTTACGAAAAATTCGATACGACCCTGATTACCGTCTTGATCGGGAATAACGCGGTCGCGATTGCGATGTCCTCGCTTGCGACCATCCTTTTCCTTCAATGGTTTGAGGTCTTTAAGATCGATAACACGATCGTTTCCTTGATCGCTTCCATCGTCATCACGATTTTGACGTTCATGTTCGGGGATACGCTCCCTAAAATCTTGGCAAAACGCTTCCCGAATGAGATCGCAAGGGTCGCTTCTTGGCCCTTGATGATCCTCACGATCCTCCTTTATCCCATCAACTTGATCTTCCGTGGCTTGACCCTATTGGTCAGGAAAATCTTCCCGAGCAAACCCGAGCCTGAGGTTCAAACGGAAGATATCGCCGAAGAGATTGAGCGCATGGAAAAGGCGGGGGATTTGGAATCCAATGAATCGGATATCCTTTATAACTCCCTAGACTTCGCCGAGACGAGCGTCCGGGAGGTTTTGACGCCGCTTCACAAGATGACGATGCTGAATGTCGATGGGCTCGATACTTCGGCCTTGCTTGAATTCTTGAAGAAGTGTCCTTATTCCCGTGTGCCTTTGTACTACAAGAGTCCCAATAAGATCGTGGGGGTTTTGGTCGTAAAGAACTTCCTTTCGGCTTATTTCCAAGACCCGAAGGTTTCTTACCTTTCCTATCTTCAAAAGCCGTATTTTGTGACCCCGCGCATCAAGATCGACGATCTTTTGGATGGCTTCCGTGAACACCACACCCAAATCGCTATCGTAAGAAGCGAAGGCAAGGTCGTCGGCATGGTCACGACGGAGGATGTTTTGGAAGAATTGGTCGGCAGTATCGATGAAGACGGCAACGTCGAAGTGGAGGCGTCTTTATGAGCCTCCCAGCAATTCTCTACCTTGTCGCGATCGGCGTCCTCTTGCTTTTCTCTTCCTTCTTTTCTGCGATGGACATGGCCTTCTCCTCCGTCAATGAACGGCGATTGAAAACCGCCTCCGAGAAAGGATCGAAGGTGGCGAAACTCGCCTATCGATACGCGAAGGATTATGACCATACGATCATCACGGTCCTCTTTGGCAATAACCTCGTGAATATTTCGGCCTCCTCTTTGGCGGCGATCCTTGTCTTAGAACCTCCGTTCACCTTGGATCCATCCCTTTGGGAAACCTTGATCCCCTTGATTTTGCTTCTCGTTGTCTTGATCTTTGGGGAGATCCTCCCGAAGGCGATCGCCCGCGTCTATAGCTATCGCGTGTGTTTGCTTTCCGCCTACGTTTTGCGCTTCTTTGAGATCGCTTTCTTCCCCTTTGCCCGCGGGATGAACGCATTCGCGATGCTTTTGACGAAGCCTTTGTCGCGCAAGGCCAAGCAAATCGCCTCGGAAGCGGCAAGCGATGAAGAACTGCAGGCCATGGTCGATGACATCGAAGACGAAGGGATCATCGATGAATCCCAAAGCGAATTGATCTCGAATTCCATCGAGTTCAAAGACACCTGCGCCTATCAAGTCATGACCCCGCGCGTCAAGATCGAAGGGGTCTCTCTTGATGAGAATTTGGAGCGCTTCATCGTCAAGAAGGATGCCTTCGTTTACTCGCGCTTGCCCGTTTATAAAAAGAACTACGACCACATTGTCGGTTATATCCCCGTCAAGAGCCTTCAGAAAGCCATTCTAAACGGCAAAAGGCTCTCGGTGGAGGAATTGATGCTTCCGATCCTTGAAGTGCCTAGAACGTGCGAAATTTCGTTTATCTTGAAGATGATGAAACGTTCTCATCACCACATCGCGGTCGTCAAAGACGAATACGGGGGAACGGAAGGGATCATCACCCTCGAAGACATCCTTGAAGAGCTTGTCGGCGAGATGTGGGATGAAAGCGACACCGTCCAAGAAGAAGTAATGAAGACGGACAAGCGTTACGTTTATCTCGTCCGCGGGTCGATGAGCATCGAGGACTTCTTTGAGCGTTTCCAATTGGATCGTCAATCGCTTGATGAAGATTACGAAACCTTGTCGGGCTGGATCAACGATCATCTTGGCCGATTTGCGCGCAAAGGCGACGTCATTGACTATCAACGCGTCACGATTCGCGTAAAAAAAGTGACGGCTTACACCGTCGACTTAACGGAAATTACCTATCATCCTAGAAGGAAGAAACGCGATTGAGTTTCTTTAATTCCTTTTGGTATAGATCGTAGATTGTTTCGGATAATTCTTCGAGCGATCCGCTTTCGTTTTCTAACGTGAAGGTCGTTGGAGCGACGTTGGCGAATGCCTTTCGATCGTTCAGAAGGCGGTTTTGGATATCTTCTTTCTTATCGCCACGTTCGATCATTCTTTGCTTGCGGATTTCTTCTGACGTATTGAGATAGAAGGAGATGACACGAGGATCCTTCAAGGCAAGATAGGAATCTAACCCCGCGGGATCGACGATCAAGACCTTGTCGTCGGCGACTTCTTTCTTGCTGGAACCATAGTACTTCCCTGAGAAAAACGTCGTTTCGACGAATTCTCCCTTTTCTTTTAAGGATTCAAAGGTTGGGATGTCGACGAAATGGTAATCGACGCCATCGACTTCATGAATCCTAGGCGGCCGGGTCGTATGCGTCACGACTTTGCGGATCGAGTGGCTTTTCATTAAGAGTTTGGCGACTTCGGTTTTTCCCGAAGCGGAAGGTCCGATTAAGAGAATCATGGAATGATAATAGTCCAAAATCTGCTTTGCCCCTAGCCCAAAGAGAAAGAAACGGAAGAAAATGCAAATTCTGTTACAGGGAAAACAAAAATCTTGAAGGAGAAAAAGACGGCAAGGGGCCGAAAGAATAAGAAGCGACTTCTTCGTTGTCGGATCCTCTTTTTTCGTCCTCGCCGCCTTTCTTTCGTTAATAACGAGAGCGAACCCTAAATTGGAGGATCGCTTTCATGGGAATCATCACGGAATACGCCTTTCGCCCCTACGCCGAAGCCTTGCGCGGCGCCTATCGAAAAAGCCTTCTGAAGTTTGGCATGTCGACGAATTCGCCGATATCTTCGTTAACGAAAGAGGAACTCTTGTCGCTTCAAGATTCCCCAGAACGCCGCTTCCTTTTGGATATGAGCGAATACTACGCAACGCTCGATCCGTTTGAACGTCGTGTTCTGGTAAGCGAAGCCTTGGAACGTGGTCTCCATTATCTGTTTTGGTATGTGTCTAGCCTTTCGGATCGCGATTATCGAAGGCTTCGGAAGAGGGTTTGCGAACCTGTTTTCCTAGACGCGAAGAAAGAAGGGCTCTTATGAAGACGCAACAGCAGGCTTGGTTCCTTCTTGTCCCTGGAACATTAGGTTGCCTTTCTGCCATTCCGTTTAATGGAGGGTCCTACGCTTTTACGTGCTACACGACGGAGATCGTTTATCGCCAGCCCTTCCATTGGGTTTTCGATCTTTGGTTGACCTCTTCGACGACCATTGAGATCACCTATTACACGCTGCTTATTCGGCGCAAAGTTGGAAACGTGATGGTCACGGATCTTGATGAAAGGGTGGGAGAAATCGGAAAAACGATGTTCACGGTGACTTCGGGGAACCACTTTGTTTTGGATCGCGAAATCCTTTGTGATGCGGAGCCTGGGACCCCATATTACGTCGATTTGATCATTCGGAACAAAGCGGGTGGCTCTTGGGGATTCAACTTCGAGAAGATGAGCGGAGGCGGGCAGCCATACCACACCAAAGACAACCCTTATTATTTTGTCCCCGGAACCGAATACCACCCGCATCGAGCGAGCTATGATTTTGCTCGTCCTCAAATGGTCGGCAAAGATTCCTGTTTGGAGTATTACTACTGCTTCGCTCAATCCAATGATCATAGTGGGCAGGTTTTGGCTCCTTTCCTCGCCCGATTCGAGAAACGTTATGAAGATGATTCATCGCCGATTATGACCTACGCGACCAACGTGACGTTAAAGGTTAAGAACCATTATCGGGAATTCAAGAATATCGCCGATCGAGCGGACGCGAATACGGGCGACGTCTATTTCGATTTGGTAAGCCAATACGAGAATGATGCCGTTCGTTTCTTGCTGAAGAGATCGCTTTATATCGATAAGGGCACTTGCGAGATGTCAAAAACTTTGAAAGATGCGAAACGCCAAATTGCAACCAAAGAGCTTTTGATGCCCTTAAGTGTCCAAGGAGAGGATGCCCGTTATGATTGCGAGGTTACCTTCAAGATGGATAAAGAATACTGGGCGTTTTTGACCACGCAGAAGAACGAGAAAGACGGCCTTGCCCCGGGTGGGAATCGTTACTACATCGATATGGAGATATCCTGATGGTCGAGATGATTTTTGGTGGTGTCCTGCTTATTGGCTTCTTGACGAGTTTCACCTTTTCTTTGAATTGGAGCGCCTGGAATCGGGCTTATGTTGCTTTGTCTCCATCCTCTTTGGCCGCTTGCGTCGTGAATTACGATAATGAGCAAACGTTGACGCGTCCCTATTTTGATTACGATCTATCGACGGCGTATTTGCGCGATTACGCAAAGATTAATCTCGAACCTCATTGCGTTTCGATGTCCGTCAAATTGCTTTTCAAGAACCCTGTGGGCGGTTCAAGGCATTTCCAGACCCTCTCGTTTCAATGCAAAGCCAACTTTGGTTGGAATGAGATTTCAAGAAGCACGACCTTTACGATCAAGGAGGTGATCGGATGAGCACGATGAACGAGCGATTGAAGGACTACCTCGAAGATTCCTTCCTTTCCCCATTGCTAAAAATCGATACGGTAACGGACATTTCTTATAACGGCGAGCGCATCTTTTTCGAGGACTCTTCGACGGGTAGACACCCCTTTGAAATGGAAGTGACAAGCATGGACGTCGGACGGTTCCTTCGCCAGATCGCGAACTATTCCGAGAAGCAATTCTCCTATATGAACCCGATCCTTGACATATCCTTTTCACGCTACCGTCTGAACGCGACCTTCCTTTCCTTGACGAGGGTAAAGGATGAAAAATCCTATTCATTCTCTTTGCGAATCGGCAAGGAAGGAAGCGCCATCAAAGAAGATGATCTCGCCTTTTGGGGCGAAGCCAAACCCTTGGTCATGAAGGCCCTTCAAGAAAAGAAATCCATCGTGATCGCCGGAGAGACGGGTTCAGGAAAAACGGAACTTCAAAAGTACCTCCTTTCGGCCTTGCCTCCCTATACGAGGGTGATCGTCATCGACAACGTTGAAGAATTGGAATTAAGCCGCGGCTCTAGCGATCTCGATATGACGAGCTGGCTCGTCGACGAACGAATGGAAGATGCCTCTTTCTCCTCTTTGATCCGAAATGGCTTGCGCAACAACCCAGACTATCTGATCGTGGCGGAAAGCCGCGGGAAAGAAATGTTGGAAGCTTTGCATTGCGTCATGAGCGGGCATCCCATCCTGACCACTCTACACGCAAAAGACATCCAATCGATCCCTTCTCGCATTGCCCGCATGGCGATGATGTCGGGCGAAAAACTCGTCTACGGGGAAACGTTAAAGGATGTCTATCACCATTTCCCGTTCTTCATCTACCTCAAGAAGGAATGCAAAGAAGGAAGGATCTATCGTTACATCGATAGTATCGCCAAAAGCAACGAGCGCAGGAAGTGTGTGGAATTGATCTACAAACGAAAGGCGGAAGACAAATGAAGTTCTTGATTCCTTTTTTTATCATCTCCGTCATCGCGGGACTTCTTGCTTATTTTAGCTCGGAGCAATTGCTTCTTGGCTTGGCGATTGGCATTTTCTATTTCGGGGGATCGTTCTTCTTGCTTCGCCCCGTACTGGAGAATTACTTTGATCGATCGAAACGCCAACACGAATGCTACCGCTTCGTGCACGCTTACGTGATTTCCTTGTCGGCGAACGCCTCTTTGGAAAAAGCTTTCTTTGCCTCCCAAGAAGGGGCGGAAGGAAAGCTGTTGAACACCATGGAATCCGCTTCGACGATGGATCCTTTGGAGAAGGCGAAATTCATGGCCGGGTATTTCCAAAGCGATCTTTACGACATGTTTCTTAGCGTTCTAGACCTCTATCTCAATCAAGGTGGGGACATCTTGAAATTAAGCGGAAACCTTCTCGAAGAATTGAACCGCGTTGAATCGATCCAACGCGAAAAAGAGAAGACCGCCGCGCGAAATATGGTGCAAAACATCCTTCTTTGGTTGCTATCTACCGCGATTCTCGTCTTCCTTCGTTTTGGTCTTGGTGCCTTCTTCGACTCGGTTCGAAACACGCCGATCTATCTAGGCTCGGTAGGACTCTTCTTCCTGTTGATGGCCTTTTCCTTGTTGGCGTTCGCCTATACGGTCGCTGAGCCAAAAAGAGCTTCTTCAAAGAAAAAAGAGAAGAAGAAAAAACGAAAGAAAAAGAAGGAGAAGGAAAGTGATCAAGATGTCGCCTTGTTAGAAGAGGCGGATCGGGAATTTGAAACGGAGGAAAATCATGATTCAGCGATGGAAGAAATCGGTTGAGGCAGCCGGGTTAAATGTTAGCAGGGAAATCGCCTTTGCGATTGTCTTGGGCACGATGTCGGTTTTGGTCACCGTCTTGCTCTATCTCTTTCTTGGCCCGTCGTTTTATCTCATCTTGCCTGTGATGGCCGGGATGATGGCGGTCTATTTCTATCTTGGGCGTTTTCGAAGGGTGCTAGACCGCAAAGATCGGGAGATGACCTTAGAGTTTGTCCGTCTCTTCACCTTCTTCGGCGTCTATGTTCAAGATGGATTCAATGTGTATTCCGCCTTGAAGGAAATCACGGGCTTTGCAAGCGAAGAAATGAAGGGGCGATTGGAGAAGCTCTCTTCCGGGATTGAAGAAGATAAGTCCGTGGAACCCTTTATAGAGTTTGCGAACGCCTTCAAAGACATCTCGATTAAGCAAGTCATGCTTTCGATCTATCAAATGGTTGATGATGGGCAAGGTGGGGTTTACGTTCGACAGTTCGAACGTCTGTTTGGGCAACTTAGCGAACAGAAGCATCGCATGAAGGTGGAGAAGTGGCACGAACGTTTGAAGACGCTTTCGTCCTTGCCCCTGATGGGAAGCGGGATTGCGATCATCGCCTTGTCGCTATCGCTAACAAGCATCATGGAGGGATCGCTATATGTCGTATAAGATGGGCTTGCTTCTCTCGGTCGTCTTCTTGATGTCCGTCTTCCTTTTCGGGGCGGACCTCCTCATCTTGAACGCCACCTATCAAACCTTGGATGCGATCGCAATGTACGTTGGGAATCGCGTGTCGTACGACGGGTGGTTATCGCCCGCGACGAAAGAATACGTGGTCAAGCAAGGCGCAACCTTAACCCTTGAGTCTTCCTCGACCCCGGCGGTAGGAGAAACCTTCACCTTCGCGGTGCAGAAAACCTATACGCCGATCATTATGAAGAAATCCCCTTTCAACGTCCGCGTCGTGCGGAGTTGCATTGTGGGTTTCTATAGGCCAATTTCATGAAAGGAGGTGAGAATTGTGTCCGAAATTAAGGGTCAGCTCTTAGGACTGCTTTTGGTGTTGACCATCTTTGGCGTCGTAGGCGGAAGCTTGATTGCCGTCTTTGAAAAAACGCGCGATGCCGTCGTACAGCGCGTGGACGAAGCCATCCCGGTCACGTCGAGCGGCTAACGAAATCTAGGGGAATCCGCAAGGATATCATCTACCCATATGAAAGGATAAAAACAATGTCTGAAATCAAAGGAGCCCTTCTTACGCTCTTCCTCTCGATGGCTGTCTTCGGCGCTATCGCGACTGCCTGCATCGAGAACATCCAACAAGATAAAGGCCGTATCGCTGCCAAAGACAGCGAAGTCGTCAGTATGGTCGAGAATATGTAATTTCATAAAGCCATGATCGAAGGGGTGCAGGCTCTGCACCTCTTTTTCTTGCCTCAAGAAGAAGGAGCAAACTATAATGACCTGTGAGGAAAAAGTAATGGCAAACGAAAAACTTGAAGAAATCAAAAAACTTTTTGCGGAGAAGCTTGGCATGACGTCGGTTGACGAAACCAAGACTTTGAGAGATCTCGGATTGGATTCCTTGGACGTTGTCGAACTCTCCTTCGATTTGGAAGATAAGTTCGGCATCATCTTGGAGCCCGAAAAGCTTCCGACCATCAAAACGGTTGCGGATCTTTACGCCGTCATCGAGTCGCATCTTTGATTCAAACTTCGAACGCCGAGGGCCCAAACGGGCCCTTTTCTTTCGCGTTTCAGCATCAATAAATGCGCGTCACGCCTTTTCTTTTTCGGAAAAGACAAGTTGGACGGTGCGAATTTCAAAAAGTAGTTGCAACCAAAGGGATAGGTGTATATTATTTTCAAGCGCGAAGTTCGCGTATGCGCTCAGCTAGCTCAATGGCAGAGCAATCGGCTGTTAACCGATCGGTTGTAGGTTCGAGCCCTATGCTGAGCGCCATCTGGCCCGTTGGAGAAGTGGTTAACTCATATCCCTTTCAAGGATACATTCATGCGTTCGAACCGCATACGGGTCACCAATAAACCACAATTCGAACTGCAAAGTTCGAAAGAATCGGAGCCTTAACCAGGCTCCTTTTTCTTTGCCTTTTCAAAGGGTGTAGCCTATCATTTTCCCATGAGCAAACGCAAATTGAGAAACTTCGATCCTCTCTTGTTTCAAGGGATCGCCCATCGCGGTCTGCACGATGAAGAAGCGCCGGAAAATAGCATGGCCGCTTTCAAAAAAGCGGTTCAGGCAAATGTCGCCTTTGAACTGGACGTGCATTTGACCTTAGATGGCAAGTTGCTCGTTTGTCATGACTCGGACATGGAACGTGTAACGGGGAAGAATGGCATTATCGAAAATCTAACCCTTCACGATATCCGAACCTCTTATAAGTTAAGGGACGGAAGCGATCTTCCGACCTTGGAAGAGGTCATGGCCATGTGCCAGGAAAGAGTTCCGATGGTCATCGAACTTAAACCGTTTAAAGGAAAAACTTGGAAGGTTGGCTCTGCGGTTGCCAAGGCATTGAAGGGCGTGAAAGATAAGAAACGCTACACCATCATCTCATTTGACCCGCGTTCTCTCTTAGGTTTTGGAAGAAGGCGCTTCACGCGTGGATTGCTCCTTGGGAAAGAGCATTTCGGTTTGAAAAAATTCGCCAAATGCTTCGACTATCTGGATGTGGAAGATTGCTTGGTCAATCATTCGGATACGATTCGTCTAGCGAAAAGCCGTTATATCAACACCTGGACGATCAACACAGAAGAAAAGCTGCAAAACGTCCTTCCTTTTGTGGATATGATCACCTTTGAGCGTCTCCCTGTTTCCAAAATTCAGGAAGATATTGCAAGAAAATAACGATCTATGGGTCACGTTTGGAAGCATTTTTCCCTTGTCTGCAGGCACCGTCATCACGTGATCGTGAACGCTGCCCATTTTGGCATTTTCTTCCAAGCGTTACGGCATGACCTTTCGAAATTCGGCAAGACGGAATTCCTTACTTCGGCGAAGTATTACGTCGGGGATCATAGCCCCGTTTACGAAGAGCGTCTGCGCAACGACTATTTCTCCACGGTCTGCCAACATCACGTTCGGAGAAACAAACACCACTGGGAATATTGGACGGATTTTTTCGCAGGGCGAATTATCAATAAGTCCATGCCTTGGAACTGGGCGATGGAATATGTCGCCGACGTTTTAAGCGCCTCGTATTGCTATTCCCCAAAGGACTTTGAACCCTCTCGCCCTGTTGCCTATTTTCGGAGATACCAAGACGCTTACATCATGACCGAGCGGTCGAAAACGTTCATCGAATGGTGCCTTCAACAATATGCGGATTTTGGTTTCGAGGGATTGAAGAAGAAGATCACGAAAGCAAAATACGAGGAGATATCGAAGGTTACGCCGGAAATCGAGATCCGAGAATCCCTCCCTTTGTTCGGTACATTGCCTAATTTAAAAACCGATATATAATATCGCCCTATGAGAAACAAGACGATCGTCATTGGTTGCGGAAGGCTTGGCTCTTCCATCGCCAATGAGAACTCTCGCAAAGGAGAGGACGTCATTGTCCTTGATAGCAACAAGGCCTCCCAAGCGCGCTTGGATGACTCTTTTTCTGGTATTTTCTCCACGGGGGATTGCACCTCTTTGGAATGCTTAGAAGATGCCGGGATCCAAAACGCGAGGGAAGTTGTAATCACCACGGGCGACGACAACATCAACCTATTGGTCACCTATCTTTGCGCCAAACATTACGAAGTACCGCGAATCTTCGTTCGTTTCGATGATCCGGACAAAGGCTATCTCGTCCAAGGGATGCCAGTTAAGGCCATCTATCCGTTCCAGCTTTCGCGGTCGCGCTATAACGCCTATAAAACCGGAGGTGAAGAAGAATGAAAATCGTCATCGCTGGCGGAGATTCCCAAGCCGAATTCATCCTTTCCATGTTCAAGGGAAAGGAAAACGAATTGATCGTCATTAATGGCAATCGGCAAGTGACGGATCTCCTTTTGAAGCGCTGCTGCGTCCCGGTTACTTGCGGCGACCCGTGGCGGAAGTACATCCTTGAAGAAGCGGGCGTCTATGATGCCGACATCTTTATTTCCCTTTGCTCCGTTGATACGGATAACTTTGCCTCCTGCTTGCTTGCTAAAAAGGTGTTCAACGTCAAGAAATGCATCTGTGTCGTGAACAACCCGAAGAACGTCGACATCTACAAGAAGATGGGCATCGATTCCGTTCTTTCTTCGACCTATCTTCTCGCTCAATCGATCCGCAACGAATCGAGCATGGAATCCTTGGTCAAGACCTTGTCCATCGATAATGACAAGATCAACGTCACGGAGTTCACGGTCCTCTCTCGTCACTTCATCGCCAATCAAAAGATCCGCGATATTCGCTTCCCAAACAAGATTGCCTCGATCGCCGCGATCAAGCGAGACTATCAAGTCATCATTCCTAACGGCGACATCGTCTTGCAGCCGATGGACGTTTTGCTTTACGTTTGCGCACCTGAAAATAGTGCAAAAGTCTCTCGTTTCCTCTCAATGGAAACTATGCCTACCAAAGTGAAGAAAGCCGTCGAGAAGAAAGCTGGCGCTCGAAAGAAGGCGGAGCAGTGAGGAAAGAGACGTCCGGAACTTCTATGGTCCTAGGCTACCTAGGGGTTTTCATGATCCTCGTCGGCATCATCTCCGCGGTGCCGATGCTCATGATGTTCTATCCTGGGGAATGGGAGTGCTGGTTCAATTTCCTTTTACCCGTAGGCATTGATATCGTCCTCGGGACCATCCTTTATTTCATCTTCCTTTTCAAACGCCGCCGCGCGAAGTTCGCCCGTCACCAAGACTCGATGCTTTTGATTTTGGTCTGGTTGATCGCGATCCTAAGTGGTGCTGCCCCGATGTTCATCGCCGGAATTCGCGGACAGATGGAGATGACCTTCAGCGAGGCCGTTTTTGAAGTTACCTCTGCCTATTCGACGACCGGCTTGAACGTCTTCAAGGATTTCTTGGATACGCCGGGGGCGTTTTGTCCCCACGTTTATACTTTCTCCCGTTCCTGGTTCCAATTCATTGGCGGCGTCGGCTTTGTCTTGATCCTCGCCTCTTTGCTTGGCGGCAATACCTCCATGGCGCTCTATCAAGGGGAAGGACATAACGATCGCATCCTTGCTTCGTTGCGTAAAACCACCCAAGTTATTCTAGGAATCTACTCGGTTTACATGGTCCTTGGCGCCTTGGTTCTTTGGTTCTTTGGCTTGCCATTATTTGACGCCTTCAACATTTCGATGTGCGCTTTATCTAGCGGCGGTCTTTCCTTGCGTTCAAGCAACATCGCCTTCTACGAAGCTTATGAAGGCGAGATCCTCAACTATCATTTAGAGAACGGGATTCGCGTGATGGAATACGGCAACGGAGCCGTCTTCCCCATGAATTTTGTTGGGGTTGAGATTACCATGATGGTGCTTGTCACTCTTTCCGCGGTGAGCTTCGTTCTTCATACGTTCTTCCTTTCGGGCAAGTTCAAGAAATTCTTCCGCGATGATGAAACGATCTTTGGGATCTTATCCTTCTTGATTCTATTCGCCTTCTCATTCGGGGGCTTCTTGCTTCTAGAATGGCATCAAAACCCCGAGGTTCCTTTGGATAAAGCGGCGATGCACGTGGCCTTTTATCTTGTGGGAAGCGCGACAACGTCAGGCTTCTCGAATACGGATCTTCCAACCTTCATGGCGTTAGGGAAGCCTTTGTTCTTCGCTTCGATCCTCATGATGTTCATGGGTGGTGGCGTCGGTTCCACGGGCGGTGGCTTGAAACAGTACCGCGTGGTCGTCACGATCAAGTCTTTGTATTATTCCTTGCGTTATCGCTTCTTAAGCGCCCATCAACTTCGTCCTAAAGTGACCTATCGCTATGGGAAACGAAACGAACTCGACGAAGACACGGTTTCGGAAGCTTACCATTACGGCTTGCTCTTCCTTCTGCTCGTGATTGGCGCGACCTTGCTTGGCGTGCTGGCCCCGGATGGGGATAAGCCTTATACCCAAATGGATTTGCCGACGGTGCTTTATAACGTGGTATCGGCGGCCTCGAACACCGGCTATGGCGTCAGCGACTTCCTCGCGTATCGCGCGATCTTCGGTGCCCAAAGCTGGGCCTATAACTTAACGATTTGGATCTTAACGATCTGTATGTTCCTTGGACGTTTGGAGATCATGCCGATCTTCTATGCGGCTTCTAACGTCGGGGAAGAGATCAAATACGCTCGCGGAAAGCGCAAGGCGGAGCATTCAAATCTGCAACCATCTTAAGAAAAGGAGATCTTTATGTTGATCGATCAAATCAAGAAAGCCTCGATGGAGGCCTTAAAGGCTAGGGACAGCGTCGTCCGCGGCGCCTATAGCATCCTCATCTCGCGTTACCAAGAAGCGCTCACAAGCGGTTCGAACAAAGAGATCACCGATGCGGATATTGTGCGCATGATCCAAAAGTTCGCGAAAGAACTCGAAGAAGAGCAGAACGGGTATCATGCCGCGGGAAGAGAAGAAGATGCGGCGAACACGCAACGTCAATACGACGCGATCTCTTCCTTCTTGCCGAAGATGCTTAGCGAAGAAGAGATTCGTTCCATTATCGATAGTTTGGATAACAAGACGATTCCCTTCGTCATGAAACACTTCAAAGCGAATTACGATGGCTTGGTCGACATGGGTCTTGTCAGCAAAATCGCGAAAGGCTTATAATAGCGCTCGGCGAAAGCCGACCTAGGAGCATGGTTCAATGGTAGAACAGCGGTCTCCAAAACCGTTAACGAGGGTTCGATTCCTTCTGCTCCTGCCATTTGATGCAAATAGGTCTGATACGATAATATCGGACTTTTTTATGGAAAAATAAAGGATTTCAACATAAAATTGCATTTTTTCTATCAAAAAGGTTTGAACCGCAGGGGTCTGATGATAATCAATTATTATGATTTACACGATTTGCTTTAAGGGTGCTAAGATTTTTACACGATTACAAGCAAGGGTGCTAAAAATTACACGATTTAACACGATTTGATTTTGCTCGACTTATATTGGTGATTTTGATATTAGAAAATATTTAAGATAAATTACTTGCTAGTCTTTAAATAATTATAAAAGTGTTATATAATTTACGAGTAGGTGATAATAATGAATTGGCCAAAAATAATTAAGACATTAAGAAGTAAATTGTTTTTAACTCAAGAAGAATTAGCTGAGATGATTGAGGTATCTTTTGCATCAGTTAATAGATGGGAACAAGGTCATTTTGAACCGACTATGAAAGCAAAGCGTAAACTTGCTAAGATATGCAAAGAAAATAACATAGATATGGAGGCGTTATAATATGCATCCTTTTGTTAAATGGGCTGGTGGGAAAACCCAGTTATTATCTAAAATAAAGGAATTAATGCCAAAAGAATACAATCGATATTTTGAACCTTTTGTTGGTGGTGGTGCTCTTTTATTTGAGATTAAGCCAAAAGAATTTACGATTAACGATTTTAATTCTGAATTAATTGAGGCATATAAATCATTAACGAATAAAAGCGATTTTGAACTTCTAAAAGAATCGTTAAAAGTTCATGAAAATGAACATTCAGAAGAACATTATTATCAAGTTAGAGAGTTAGATAAATCAAAAGACTTTGTTGAATTACCTCGCCATGCTAGAGCGGCAAGAATGATTTATTTAAATAAGGCGTGTTTCAATGGCTTATATAGAGTAAACGCTAAGGGTTATTTTAACGTTCCTTCTGGAAAAAAGAAAAAAGTAACATGTTTTGAAGAGTCTAATCTTAATGATTTATATAATTTCTTCAACTCATCGAGCTATGAAATTTTGAATGGTGATTTTGAAGAAGCTGTAAGAAATGCAAAAAAGGGTGATTTTGTGTATTTTGATCCACCTTATGACACTTGGGATAATAAAAATTCATTCACTTCTTATGCTAAAAATCCTTTTGAAAAAGATGAACAAGTTCGCTTATCAAATGTATATAAAGCATTATCAAATAAAGGAGTATATGTGATGCTTAGTAATCACAACACAGATTTTATTAGAGAATTGTACAAAGATTTTAACATTCATATTGTAGAAGCAAAAAGAATGATAAATTCTAAAGCTGATGGAAGAGGCAATGTTAAAGAGGTGATTATTACTAATTATGAATAACATCTATTTTAAAGATAAGGATTTTACTTTATATTTTGGTGATTGCCTAAAAGTATTAAAAAAGATTGGTGAAAAATCTATTGATATGATATTCGCTGATCCACCTTATTTTTTATCTAGTGGTGGCGTTTCTTGCCACTCTGGTAGACAAGTATCAGTTGATAAAGCCGAATGGGATAAATGTATTTCGTCAAAAGAGAAACTTAATTTTAATCGAAAATGGATAAGAGCTTGCAGGAAAGTTCTTAAAGATGATGGAACTATATGGATTAGCGGGACTTTTCATAATATCTATTCAGTTGGGGTGGCGCTTGAATTAGAAGGCTTTTCAATTATTAACAACATTACATGGCAAAAACCAAATCCAACTCCTAATCTAGCTTGTAGATGTTTCACTAATTCGACTGAAACAATTTTATGGGCTAGAAAAATCAGTGACAAAGGGAAAAAAGGAAAACATTATTTCAATTACGAATTAATGAAAGAAATAAATAACGGAAAGCAAATGAAGGATGTATGGACATTAAATCTTCCTAAAAAAGATGAGAAAAAATATGGAAAGCATCCAACGCAAAAACCAATATCAGTTCTTGAACGAATAATATTAGCTTCCACAAAAGAAGGGGATTTAATCTTAGATCCGTTTAATGGAAGTGGGACAACTGGTATTGTTGCTTCAATTTTGAATAGAAAATACATTGGAATTGATATTGAAAAAGCATATTTAGACGTTACATTAAAAAGATATCAAGAAGCGAAAGGAGTTAAATAAATGAAAAAGAATTTTGAATCATGGTTATTAACTATGAAAGATAGTATTGCTACTTGGGGCTATTATACTGATTTTGAAAAAGTATATGAAAATGTAAATAAATTGAAAGTCGAGTTGAATATTTTAAACTCACTTATTGGATCAAGAAATATTGAAAACGAATTTAAATCTCTGATAATTAAATATCCAGAGGTGATTAAAGCAATACCTATTCTTTTAGCAAAAAGAGAAAAAGAAATAAAGATTATTGATTCTAAGGAAACATATGTTTTCAATTTTATAAAAATGAATTATTCAGTTGATCAATATGCTTTATTTATGAAGAATTGTGGACTATTTGATTTGCTTCAAAACCATATTATTAATAATCTGGTTGATTATGTCTTGGGTGTTGAAGTTGGAATGGATACAAATGGTAGAAAGAATCGAACCGGTGATGCCATGGAAGATTTGGTTGAATCTTATCTTATAAGAGCTGGCTTAGAAAAAGATAAAACATATTTTAAAGAATTAAATAAATCTGAAGTTGAAAAAAAGTTTGGATTAGATTTATCTGCAATTAGTAATCAAGATAAAACTGAAAAGAGATTCGATTTTGTTTTTAAAGGGTCTTTCGGAGAAATATATGCATGTGAATGTAATTTTTATAGCGGTGGAGGTTCTAAGTTAAATGAAACTGCTAGAAGCTACAAAACATTGGCTTTAGAATCTAAAAATATAAGCGGCTTTACATTTGTTTGGTTCACTGATGGTATTGGATGGAATAGTGCAAGACACAACTTGGAAGAAACTTGTGATGTTTTAGATACAGTTTATAACATTCAAGATTTAGAAAATGGTGCAATTGAAAAACTTTTAAATATCGAAGAGAGAATAAAAGGAATGCAGAAAGTATAAGGGTGCTAAAAGGTGCTAATTTTTACACGATTTGCTTTAAAGGGTGATAAACTTTACACGATTTAAGGTAGGGGTGCTAAAATTGTATTAAAACCTCTTACATGAGACAACATAACGATTGAGAGGATTGAAAATATCCTCTTTTTTCGTGCTTTGTGAATGGATTTCAGTTGTCCTCATTTTGTGGACAGCTGAATAAATGTCCGAATGTTTCGATTTGCGCCCATTTCATTATGGATTTGATCCTTTGAAATTATTTTAAAATACCTAGCTGATTCCTTGAAAACCCGAAACAAACTTCCTCGAAAACCCGAAACAAATTACCTTGAAAATAGGAAACGGAGAAAATGTCGATATGAGTAGACTTATAAAAGCGCTGTTTCGTTTTTTTGACTTCGAGACCATCTAAACGAATATTTGAAAAAAAGAATACAAATTTGAATTTTCAGTGAACTGCAAAGAAACGAAAGATCCCAAGGGAGAAATCCTTCAAGCGAAAACGGGGTTAGGAGAAGAAAGGCCATATTCTCGCGATGCTTTGCGATTGTGACTACAGGGTTTGATATCGCTTAATATTTGTCTGCTTGAATATAAAATGGTGGAAAGGTTTAGAAACTTTTTGTAGCATTTTTCCCTTTTCGCTCGTTCTATATAGTGGATGGACATGGAAAAAGAGAGCCACGGCCAAGAAAAGCGAACGGATGAAGCCTTGCTTCTAAAGGGCCTGCAAAGCGGGAGCCCCGCCCTTTTAGAGCGTGCTTTCGAATGCTTTTATGAACGTCATAAGCGCCTTTGCTTCTTCACCGTTGGACGACATCTAAGTAACGAAGAAGACGTCAAGGAAGTGGTTAATGAAGCCTTTGCCTCTTTCTTCCATGCTTTACTTCAACGCGACAAACCGCGTGAAATCCTCCGCAATTCCAAGGCGTATTTGCTGAAAATTGCGACCAATAAAGCGTACGATCGCTTAAGAGAAGAGCAAAAAGCAGATGATCCCGATGGTCTTTTGGAACAGGCTCCCGCTAAACCGAGTCCAAGCTACCTAAGGATCGAAACGGATCTTCTCTCCTTCTTAAGCGTCGAAGAGACTTCGATTGTCCTCCTTTCCTTGCAGGGGTATGCCTCGAAGGAAATCGGGAAGATGATGCAGAAGAGCCGCAGCAATGTTTCGGTGATCTATAGCCGCGCCTTGAAGAAACTTAGAATTCATAAGGAGGTCTTTCGATGAAACGTAGAAAAAGAGATGAATTGGAAGAATATGTCGATTCCAAGATCGACGGAGAAGAACTTCGTTTCGAAGATTTGAAGGTCGATCCAAGGATCTATGAAGAAGGTTCAAGAGAGCATCATAAATCCAAGACGTGGGTCCGGAAAGCATCGATCGTTACCGCCTCGTGCGTCATCGGCTTTATCGTTCTGCTTGTGATTTCCCCTTTTACAAAATTCGAAAAGAGAGACGTCCTTTATAGCGCCCATCGCGTTCATGGATCCTTCGACCAAAAGTCCTTGGAAGCGTTAAACGAAGTAGAGAAGCCGATGCTGGAAAGTTCCGACGAGGCGGTATACAAATGCTCGCTCCCAGAGGAATACATTGTTGCTCAAAACGATTTTGCTTATCAGATCTATAAGGGTGTGAATTGGAAAGCAGGAGATACGGGGGTTATTTCCCCGGTTAGTCTCTATCGTCTTTTGGATAATCTTTCTCTTTGCAGCGACGATGCTTCAACGCTTTCTTTGCTTTCGGGCGCATTGGGAGGCTCATGGCTTCGCGAATTCAATCGAACTCATTTTTATCGCGGATTGAATTGGCTTTCCGGGGAAAACGGGAACGAGATGCGCGACGCGATCTTCCTTGATCGGGACTTCGGGGAGGTTTCTCCGAATTTCTTGAGTGACATGACGAAGAACTACATTCAAGCTTATGCCTTGGATTTTGAGAACGAAAATGATGTTTCGGCGTTGCTCTCTTGGATGCAAGGGAACAGTTTAGATCCGGATTTATTCTCCGGGGACGACCTTCCGAAATTCGATACGGACACGGCCTTCTTCCTTGCGAATGTCTTCAATTTCAACGTCCGTTGGGGGTCTGTGTTCAAGACCGAAGACAACGAAGTAGCTCCCTTCTATCTTTCAAACGGAGAGGAGAAGGATGTTACCTATATGAACCACCTAGTGCTCGATGTAAAACTTTACGATTACGGAAGTTATGTTTCGGCCTATGACCGATATTATGGAGGAGGGACCATTCAATATCTGATCCCGAAATCGGTGAATGAAAACATTTTGGATTTGCTTTCCGATGAAGGAAGAAACTTCTTGATCGAGGACGGGACGAAAGAATACATCCCTGAGCAAGGCGATGGATGGATGGAAACGGTGCTCAAGATCGATTACTCCGTCCCCAAATTTGAAAGTATTGCCAAGGTGGATATGAAAGAAGTCCTGACGAGAATGGGCCTAGGTGATCTCTTTGATTGGAAAAAAGTTCGTTTCAACCGGCCTTTTGGAGACCGCGGGGCATCCATTTCGGTCGAGACGGCCAAGCAGATCAACCACATTTCCTTTCGCGAAGACGGAACCACCGCGACGAGCTTGAGTTTCTTTTCCATGGCTGCTGGGGCTCCCGCTCCTGCGGAAACCGACCTTTGGAAAGTCGAATTGAACCAGCCTTATGTCTATGTGATCCGCGATGGACGTGGGGTTCCTCTCTATATTGGTTACAACGGCAGTGGCGATTAGTTCATCTCCAAATTGGAAAACGTTATAATATGCGAAAGGGCTCATCCTTTGAGTTCTGTTCGTAGGAGATAAGCAGATGAACGTCTTTCCGTTTTTGACCTTGAAGTCCGAGACCAAATACCTTCTTTCGGACGATACCGTCCGTCAAGGCATCGAGAAAATGGACCATTATCGGTTCTCGACAATCCCCATCTTGGACGATCAAGGGCGATACTTAGGAACGCTTTCGGAAGGCGATCTCCTCCATTACATTCATGCGACCTCTGATTTCCAATTACGGAAGGGGGAAGATGTGCTGATCTCTTCTCTGGATAGAAGAAGATCGTATAAATCCTTGTCGATGGATAGCACCCTCGATGAGCTTGTGAATCTCGCGATGGAGCAAAACTTCATCCCTGTCGTTGATGATCGAAAGGTGTTCATGGGCATCATCCGTCGCAGGACGATTCTTGAGTTCTTCCGCGGTCAATTGAAAGACTCCTTGGAAGAAGTGCTTTAATCCTTTCGGTAGATTCGAATCACGAAAGAAATCTGAAGGTCCAAGCAGGGGCGTTCTAGCAGCGCCTTCTCTTGGCCTTCTTTTGTTTTGTAGGCGTATGGGGTCATTAAGAAGAGATTCAATAGATCTTCCTTTTGAACGCGGATCGTTTCTTCCACGTGGCGTTCCCCAACATAGGAAAAGCCTTTGATTTCCTTTTCCTTTTCAATGTTCAGCCGGACTTCAGGATAGAGGATTTCTTTAAACTCCAAGAGGTGCTTTTCTCCTGGTAAAACGCGCAGATAGTAGCCGTTCTCGCGCAAAACGCGGGCGAATTCTCCTTCGTTGATTGGCGCAAAGCAATTCAAAAGCAAGGAGATGGACCCATCAAGCAAAGGCAAGTAATCCATATTCCCGATCGCGTAGACGATGTTTGGAAGATGGTCTATGTTCTTGCCCTTTGACGCTTCAATGATCGCTTGTTTGGAGATATCGATGCCTTGGCAAGAAAGACAGGGGAAGTGCCTTGCAACCTCGTTGGTGTAATAGCCTTCCCCGCAGGCGACATCAACGAAGGTGTCGAGGCTTGTTAGGTTCAATTTCTCGATCTCTTTGCACAGGGCTTTTTGGAGGGATTCATAATAGCCTTTCGATAAGAAGCGTTTCCTTGCGAGGATGCTTTCTTTGGAATCACCTTCCTCCCTGTGCCTGCCTTGGTTTGCGAGCATCAAATTGACGTAGCCATAATGGCTTTTATCGAAATGGTGGCGATTGGAACATTCCCATCCGTTCTCGGTTTCGAGAAGCTCTTCCTTGCAGTTGGGACAGCGAAAAGGATGATTCATTGCTTATTTCCTTTCTGTGGGACGTAAAAACGGATCGCGTTTGGAACAACGGATAGTTCGACGTCTTCCATTTCCCTTTCTTCACCATCAAGACACCAAGAGGATGGGTTTTCGATATGGATCAAGGCGTGGTCCAAAGACAAACACGGGACCTTCTTCTTTGCAAAGAAATAGGAGAGCAAACCGTTGAACGGCCCTTTTGGAGTCAAGAAGAGCTCGACCTTCCCGTCGTGCATATCGCTTCTTCGATGGATTTTGAATCCTCCGACGTAAGAACCGTTCAGGAGCAGCAAGAAAGGGGACTTCCCTTCCTTGGTTTCTCGCGCGGTCTCAAGGCGATAAGAGACTTCGATAGGAGCAAAGGCTTCTTTCAAGGAAGCGAAGTAATAGGCAAGGCGATGCCAACGCTTCTTGTCTTTTCGTTTCACGATATAGGAGATATCTGAATAGGCGCCGATCGCCGCCATATAGAAGAAGTATCGATCGTTTAGCTTCACGAGATCGAAGGGCTCATTATATCCTTCTTCAAACGTTTTTAGGGCCTTGCTCCAAGAACGGGGCAAGCCGAGGTTGCGCCTCGCATCACCTAAAGTGCCATTTGGAAAGAACCCAACGACGGGACGTTTCTCTAGCTTCATCAAAGCATTGAGTGCCATGTTCAAGGTTCCATCGCCTCCTGCGACGATGAAGGCGTCGTATTCGCTCGCATGGCCCAGGATCTCCTCGTTCCCTTCTTTAAGGTTATGAGAATAGAACTCATCGACAACATCAAAGGAATTATGAAGTCTTGCGAGGACGGCGGAGCGGTGTTTCGCGTATTGTCCATGTCCCGAGGCGGAACTATAAAAGACCAAGGCTTTCTTCATTTAGGAGACCTTTCCTTTTTGGAATTCGTATAGGGAAATCGCGACCGCGTTATTGAGGTTTAAGGAATCAATAAGCTCGGTTTGAGGGATCTTCAACGGGGTTCCAACTTCATAGAAAGAATCCGGCAAGCCCGTCGCTTCGTTCCCAAAGATCAAGGTAAAACGTTCGGAAGAAGGATGATCTTGAAGGAGGGTCTTAGCCTTCAACAAAAAGGGAAAGAAGGAACGTTCTCCTGCGTCTAGATGATAACTTTCAAAATCTTTATAACGATGTAAGTTCAAATGGAACAAAGCGCCCATTGAAGCGCGCACGACCTTGGGGTCGAAAGGATCAACGCACGGGGTGATTAAAGCGATGTCTTTTAAGCCAAATCCTACAAGGGAGCGAAAGATCGATCCTAGATTTCCAGCGTTCGAAGGGTTGACGAGCAGAACATGAGAGGCAAGGGGATCCAAAGGAGATTCCTCTTTCAAAAACTCTCCGATGACCATCGTGTTTTCTTTACCTGAGAGGTCTTTGAAGATCTTCTCGTTGTTTTCAATGACGGGGATTTTGTTCGCCTTGGCAAGCGCGATCAAACGTTCATAGGTCTCGTCTCGAACTTGCTTTGGGGAGATGTAGATTCGTTTCGCGATCTCTGGTTTCGCTTCCAATAGATAGAACGTCGCCTGCGTTCCCAAGGCGTAGCTCGTTAAACCGTCTTTTTCGTATTTGAACATATTCATATTATCGAAAGGCGCCTTGGCTTTGCCAAGATAAGAATGTAAAGAAAAGAAGAAGGAAAAAGGTTCGATCTAACGCCGATCTTTGATGGTGCATGATAAAAAAGATTGCAACTCCGCCACCTTGTTTGCGAATAACCTAGAAGGAGGAACCCATGGAAGAACATTCGATCCGCATTGGAAAGATCAGCCGGGAGGTAGAAAAAGGGCTGAAGGTATCGCTGACAAGCGATATCCATCTTTACGTAGAAGAAGCGACCTTGAACCGGATGGCGGCCTGGCACCCAGACGATTATTTGAAGATACTCGAAAAGGTGAAACGGTTAATCCAAAACGCGGATTTCGTGCGCATGGAGCAACGAGAGACTTATTTAGAGTATGTGCGCGTCTATTTTCGGGAGGCGCATTTCTATGCAATGGTGGTCCGCTTCCAACATGAAGGGACCCCAAAACGTTGGGTGCTTCGCTCCTTGATGAGTCTGGAGAATTTCCAAGAAGTGCAGGAAGGTCTTGCTACGCCATTTCGAAGAATTCCGCCCAAAGAAAAAAAGAGGCCAAAGCCTCAATCTTGAAGAAGGTTGCTTTGCTCCCTGGATTTGCGTCCCATCGCTAGATCGATGAAGCTTAGGAGTACGCCCCAACCGTAACAAACGAGAACCGTAATCACGGAATAGACCCAATGGACGGGTTCAGCGAAGAAGTCTAAGAAAAGGAATTCAAAGTCGCGTCCATCTTGGAACAAGGGGGCGTCTGTCCAAATCAAAACACGAAGGATCGAGAAAACCATGAAGAAGACGGGGTAAATCGTCCAGGTGATGGTGTGGTAATACCTCACGTTGCCTTTGTATTCAAAGAGCAGCCATTCCGCGATCGGCAAAGCAATCAATAAAGCGGAATAAAGGATCGAAGAGGGATTCAAAAGGTTATGGATTGGAAGGCTATAGCCTAAGGCGACGGCTCCTCCAATCGAGGTATAGGCGACGATGCCTAACATCGCCGGCATATAGCCTCCTGCCGCGGCCCCATGGATCCCGTGGCGAAGATCGATCGCGTTGAAGATGATGAGCAAGAACAAAGCGGCAAGATAAGCCAAGCCTGTTTGAATCTCCAAAAGGCAGAAGGCGGTATAGGCATAGGGCAAGGTGGACCAATAGGAGATCAAGGACCAAAGCAAGACGGCGAAGGCGCAGAGGCGGAAGAGAAGAGCGATCAAGCGATTGCGGATGACGAGCATAGCGGTCTTATTATAGTGGCTTTCTTTCAGAATGCATGAAGGAGTGGTAGACTTCACCCATGCTTCATCTTGAATTGAAGGATACCGAATGGCCATTTGATGGTTTTACCCATACGAGGAACGTTGCTCGCGGGATCATCTTGCTGCCCGATGGAAAGATCGCGATTCATTCCTTAAACCGTGACGATGCTTTTGGCAAAACGATTTACCTTGAAACGCCAGGCGGGGGAGTGGATGAAGGCGAGACCTTCGAACAAGCCGTGATTCGCGAGGTGGAAGAAGAAACCGGGTATCGCGTAAAGATCCTTTCGCCCATCGGGGAAGTAATCGACGCCTATAACCTGATCCAAAGAAAAAACATCCAACATTATTTCCTTTGCCAAGCGACAGAGTACGTTGGAAAACACTTTGAATCGAAGGGCGATCTCGTGATTCAAGAAACGAAACATTTAACGATTGATGAAGCGATTGAAGCCTATCAAAACATGAGCGATCACGGGGTCGTAGGCCTCGTGAAACATCGCGAATTGCCTATCCTTCTTGAAGCGAAGAAGATGATGAAAGATCTCGGGCTTTGAGGCGAATAAGTCTTGTTTCTATCGAAGAACAAGGCAAATGTCGGCGCATTGGGTCCTTACGCGTGCGCTTGCGTCAAAAGTTGCTTGCTTTCTATCGGTCGCCCGCATATATTTATATCCGCTGGCGCGATTGGTGAAACGGTGAACACATTCGGCTGTGAACCGAACATGAACGGGTTCGACTCCCGTATCGCGCCCCAGTTTGATGAGATAGGTCCGAGAAATCGGGCCTTTTTTCGCGCTTTTCGTGAGAGTTTTGTTATTTGTGAAAATATGTTGTAAATTGCGAAACGTATGAAAAAAACCGACTTTTTGAAATGCAATGGTATGTGTCAACTTTTTTGTCCCGCTTAACCTATTGAATAGTTTGCCGTGACTTGGTCCATTCCGCCCTGAAGAAGATGGGCGATTTGTACCCGCACCCTTCACGTATTCTCTCCTTGTTGTGCCAAACAATGTATTCATCGACTGCCTTTTTGAATTCCGAGAAGGATTTATAGGTATCCTCTAATCCGTAGTACATTTCGTTCTTCATTACGCCGAAGAACGATTCCATTATGCTGTTGTCGTAGCAATTCCCCTTCCGCGACATGGATTGGGAGATTCCTTTCGCCGCAAGTTTGGAAGCGTATTTTTTGTTCATATACTGCCACCCCTGGTCGGAAGGGAATATGAGCCCCCTCAAATCCGGATGGGCGTCAAACGCACTCTTCAGCATTCTGGTTATCTGTGCCATGTTGGGGTGGAGGGAAAGGTCGTATGAGATGATTTCGCCCGTGAACATGTCCTTGACGCCGAATTGTCGCGCCGCCTCCTTCGTCGACATCTCGTCGGACGCCACAAGGGAAGCGGCGGCAAGAATGACGGCTATCGGAGAGTCTTTTCTCTTTGCCGAAGGGTCGATAGAATCGGGGCCAAAACGCTTGCATTTCCTCGCCCAATCCCTGAGCTCGCGAATAAAGGTCGCGCGTCGCGCCCCTAGGGGCGTAGGGACGTGTTCGCCCTTCAGATAGGCCTCGCGCCATTCCTTTCTTTGCTCGAATGTGTAATTTTGAGGGCGCATTTATTTGCCTCCTTGGTTTTGGGACAAATAAATTGATACACCTCATTGATACTCTTTTTGATCGAAAGAAGAAGGGCGAAAAAGGAAACCAAGAAAGCCTCCTAATCGTTTTCGCAGACCCTCCTTGACTTAAAAATTTTACTTTTTCTTGATGCCGTCACTAGGCTGGGAATGGCCTTTTTCGATGTTTGGCACGTGCCTTGAAGGACGGATTGGGCAGGTAAAGCGCTTAACGAAAATGATCCGGAAGAAGCGCAAATCTGAAGTCAAATTTCAATCGGAAGCTAAAACAAGAACCATTCCTTTCTCGCGAAGATTTCGTGATGAAATCACGGGGATATGCAAGAGCAACGATAAGAATTACGCCGATCAAAGGAATGTTTGCGTCTGCTTTTTTCTTACTTTTTCTTTGAGACTTTTGTGATTTAAATGCAAAAAGGGAATGCATTAGCCCTCTTTACATGCGCGCAATGGGATGGCGCGCGCACAGAAAAACTAGAAAAGGAAGAATGCGATGGTAAAAAATATTCAGCGGTATGAAAAACCCAAAGAAGCTTTTTCAACATTCAAAGGAAACCCATATTGGGCGGATGGGCATTCTTGTCTTCTGCAATGTTGCCTTGGTTGGCGTTGGGTTCTGATCTTTCGTTGGTTCTGTGTCCTTTTCAGCTTCTTTGGATTTTGATATCGAGGTTGCCGATGTTCAAAATAGCAACGTCTTCAATATTTCCAAGGTGGATATGTTCGCCCTTGGACCGGATGGAATTGTCGCCGACGAGACCATTGTCGATTCCGCAAGCATCGTCGCAGAGTTCTATATCGACAACGCTTTGGCTGGAACCTATCTTAGTAGCGGGGCGATGAGTTTTAAAACGAAGCTTGAATCAACCGACTTGGCCTTTTTGCAAAAATATGTTGCGACGGCACCTGCCTTGAGGGCGTAGCGCTTTCTAACAACGCGATCGTTGATGCCGAAAAAAACGGTTGTCACGACGTTGACTTTTACGCCGGATTCGTCGGCTGGTTTGACGAAAGCAACGATCACTTACACGGTGAAGGATGACGGGACCATCAAGGATTGCTATTCAAAGCGTCCGACGTTCAACCTTAGGGTAGAGGTGGCATAACGATGAAACGTCGTAAGGGAAAATCCATCTTCCTCTCTGCCGTCCTAGGCGCGGCGACTCTTTTTGGTGTTGGCCATGGTGCTTTTATCGTTAAAGGCGATGCTTCGAAAGATGGATTAACAATCTCAGAAGGAACCGAGGCGGTTTGTTACATCAAGTATTCCGAAACGTCTAAGACCTATTACACGAGCATTGAAAAGGCCTTGGAAGTCGCGAAAGCGGACCCCGCGAAAAATCAAATTTACGTGATTCCTGGCTTGGGTCGGGTGATCAGCAGAAAATGCGAGATTGCTGCTGGTGATACTCTTTATCTGCCTTTCGAAGGCGAAACTTGTGTTAGCTGGGAAGGTCCGGCTTCCTCGAATGCCTTTGCCGATATGACGGAAGCTTTGGTCAAAGCGAATCGGACTTCGTTGGTCACGGTAATGCCTGGTGTGAGCATCTCTGTTTATGGCAGGTTGACCATTGGGGGTGTTTTGAACAATCCGTCTATTGGACTGAGCGGCCAAACCACCGGCCATTATGCTGAGATGCTTTTTAAAGCGGGAAACGCTGGCGTGGAACCCGCCTCTTTGTTTCTTTATTCCGGCGGCATATTAGATCTTGCTGGAGGCTACATCAAGAAAGATGTGAAGGGGCCGGATGCCCATGCTCCAAAAGTCGTGGCGAATAATGGGTTTCAAATTAAACTGCCGTTTGTAATCTGTGATTAACAGGGCGGTAATACGACGGGCGGTATTTTTGCTGCCGGCCATTCTTTTGGTGTTACTGACTTAAACAAAACTGTTACGACTGACGGCTATGTTTGCCCATTCCGCGTATACGATGCGCCAAATTTGCAAATTATTGCCGATATCTATTCTGGCGCAACCGTTACGGGTTATTTGTCGCTCTCCACGGGCGAGCTCACGGTCTCGGGGGTCACGATTGCGCCATCGTACAATCTTTCTACTACGACGTTGATTGGCAGCAGTGGCTCAATTCTTTCCATTTCTAGCGGTTATGCACGTTTTAAATATGAGAACGTTGACGATTGTCTATACACGCCTTGCACGTGGAACAAGGCTCAAACGAAGATTGAGATTTTCGGGACCGTAACTCATCAGTCCTTGCAGATGTCGTTGGATGCGCAAATTCTAAAGATTGCCATTAATACCTCGAAAATCCTTTTTCCTGTCAGCTATCGATACTCGATCGTTGTCAAAAACGGCGGGGTATTGAATTTGCCAAATCCAATCAAATTTACGAATGGATCTTCTTTACTTGTTGAACAAGGCGGGCAAGTGAACGCAACATCAAGCGTAATTTTTTATACTCGGCCCTGGACGGATCCAAAGCCGGGCAACAAATACTTGGTGGGAGCGCCAGGTGGATCTGCCGCTGTTACTGGCATTGCTCTTTTCATCAATAACGGAACCGTGAATTTGGTTCTAGTGCGAAGGCCGGGGCAAAGATTAGTTCTCAAATCGAAGGAAGCACGCTGTCGGTTAACGCAGATACGCAAAGCGTAACGGCGATTGAATGCAATGGAACGGGTGCGAGGTCGGGTATTCATTACGAATTCTCTTCCAAGGATGAATTTCTATTGTTGAAGCGCTTTCGATAAAAGACTATGTCTCGAATGAAACCCTTTTTACGTAAACCCGATTGCGAAAGGGGAATACCATTCTAAATTCAACAATCTTAATGACTTCGGATATTATTCGCACACCATTCATTATGCCAACGTGTTTTCGGGCTCCAATCCAAACGCTTCGTACTATGTTTTTGATAATCCAAATCGGTGTTACGTTAGTCCTCAAAGTCATTTTCTTCTATCGGACCCCACATACAGGAAAGTGAATTCCTCCGCTTCGGATTTGACCTTTGGTGGGTTTTATCTTGATTCTTCTTTCACGACTGTAATTGCCGAGTTTTCCTACAATGAAATCGCAAATTACTTTATCGGGACCAACTTGACGATTTATGTGAAGTGGAATGAGGTTTTACCCGGCGTTGTGGTAAGGCTTCTTCAAAGGAACGGCACACTTTACAGCGAGCAATGTTTCGATTCCACTGTCGCGGATATCTCCTTCCCTTCTTATCCTGCCTTGGATCCGGAACTTGATGTGGAAGCAGACGGGACTAATCGCGTAGTTAATGTTTTGACAAAGGGCGTTACGGGATGGGAAATTATTTCCGATGGCTCCTTCTCGGATGGCCAAAAGATGACTGGAAATATTAGCAATGCCACTGTTGTCGGCGAAGATGGTAGTGTTATCGAAATTCGGCCGGTCGATGGAATTGTTGCCTCTAAGCCCTATTATCTTGTGGCGTGGGAAGACGGATCCAGGCCGGATCTCGGCAATAGTGATGCTGATGTCTATTGCATGGTTTCGAGCTGCTTGATTGCGGATACTAGCGACGGTGGCTTTGGCAAAGATAGCGGACAACAAAGGTGCGAAATCGACCAAGGCTCCGGCAATGGTGGGAACGGCGCTCTTTATGCTTATGTTCTTGAGGGGGCAAGCGTGACTTTATATGTGAAAGGATATACAGCCGGATTCCTTTGGACTAAGGAGGATCACAAAGTTACGATGACTGCAAAAAACGAAGATAGATCTATAAGAACCTCTTGTTCGGCTACAGGGAAAGACCAAACAAACTCCTCCCAGTTCGCGATGCCCGCTTATGCGATTTATTTGACGGCTTCCCACGATTAACGTATCATCGAATTTTTTGAAACCATATTTTGTTCAAAACTATTTTCGTCGTAAATCCTCTCTCAAATCTTCGCTTTCTTGTTTTTCAACGCCTCTCTATCCATCTTCTCGATCGATGCTAAACAAGCTTCTTTCGTGAAGATGGTTTTCTTTCCTTTCTTGAGTTCAAAGGACGTAGGAACGATTAATGACTCCAGGATCGTCCGATCCATTTTCCCGTCTTGGGGAGCGCGCAAGGGATGCCCTTCAAAGGGCTCCCAAGTTGCTTTAAAGGTATATCGCCCTTTCTTAAGGGTGATGCTGTTATCCGTCAATGAAGTCACCTTGGCAAAGGTGTAAGTGCATAGACGATATTCTTTATGCCCATCGTTGATGAATCCTAATAGACCACGGAATTTGATCGGACCGAAGGGAATCGTCGCATAAGCGAGGGTAACCCCATAATCGGTTCCTATCGCGTTGTACCAGAAGTACTCGGAAGGGAAGGATAACCCAGAGTCCCCTTCACAATATCCGATCCCGGGATTGAAGAAGTGCTCTATCCCATTGACGATTAGGCTTCCATGTACCTCATGGTACATCGAAAAGACTTCGTGACAGCATTGCATCGAGAAGATCTTGAAGGGTCCCATCGCGTGATGGGATAAGGGATGTTTCTCCTTGATTTCAAGGGTGCCTTCTATGGATAGATCCCCTTGATGGATGTTCAGGGTCAAGCGATCCCCTTCGCGGATCGCGGAAGATGGATCCTCGATGTCGTAAGAAGCGTCTTTCAAGATTAATTGAAGCCCATCTCCCGATACCGAAGAATGGCTTTGGATGATCGCAAAGGGAAAGCCATCGCTTGCGATTCCTTTGAAGTATGTCCCGGCGAAGTGTTCTTTCTTCATATTCCGTTCCCCCTTTGTCTTCAATATAGGCTCATTTTTCCATCCTTCAAGGGCAAAACAGCATTATTGAACAAAAGAAAAAGTTGTGTTCAAGATTGAAAAAGGGAGCAGAGGATCGCGCCTTTCGTCATCTTGGCGAAGCCATTTCAGCGGTATACATTCATGTATACGGGCTGCATTCCTGAAATGGGTTGGCTATCATTCGCCCCAAGAAAGGGGTAGTCCATCCTTTTTGTAATTCGAGACGAGACGATTCGATAGGATTACGAGAACGAAGTTATTGACGGGTGCAGCGGACTTCTTTGCCGCTTGGTACCCCTTGATGATCTTGCGCTTGGCATCGCCTTTGTTTTGACCTTCCTTTGGCTCTTCTTCCTTCGCAAGAGGTTGAAGATGAAAGTCTGGGAAGTCGTGATCGTCTCCATTGGAAGCGGGCGATACGGAGAAGTGTTGCGCCTCCGTTTATGCATCTAGTAAACAAAATTCTGCATGTTTAGCCCTTATTTCTGGGAAAAATTCCAGCGATCTATCGCTTTTAAGATGAAAAATGGTTCGATCATTACAAAGGAATTTAATCCATCTACCGGCAAATTTGAAGTTCGGATCAATCAAGGCATCGTTTCCATCTCGAACCTTTCGGTTAAGTAGTCCGTGTCCATTGATAGCAATGATTTTATTATACCCATTACGCATAATATGGATATTGCTATTGCCAGCAACGCGAAAGTGATTGTGAATCAGGATATTGGCTTTCTCCCGAACACCAAAGTAACGATAGAAAAGGATGGAGAATTTTGGATTCAGGATAGTCACAAAGCCTAGCGGCACCCTCTTTTACGATGTGAAGAATCATTGCTATGCAAAGAAAGCGTTAGAAATTGCAGAAATAGGCGAAGAAAAACTTCCTAGAATTCTAGGAAGCGTCGATGTCGCGGGAACTCCGTCACAAGAATTCTTGTCCCTTCTTTCGGTTAACCCTGAGGCGAAAGTCGTTGTTGACGGAGGCGATCAAGCGATGGGCGCATTAAGAACGGGCACCATCAAAGAGAAGACGATGCACATCCAACTTGGCACAAGCGGCGTTGTTTATGTTTGCCAAGAAAGCTATAAAGAGAATAAGAACCAGGCGATTCACCATTTCGCGGAAGCTAGCGGCAAGTATCTTTTGATGGGCGTGACCCTTAATGCCGCTGGCGCTTTGGCGTGGTGGACGGACGATGTCCTTGAATCTTCTTCCGTTGCCAAAGAATTGGAAGGGATTGACGCTTTGGATACGGGAGACCTTTTATTCTTGCCTTATCTTAACGGCGAAAGAAGCCCCATCAACGAACCATTTGCGAAAGGCGTCTTCTATGGGATCAACATTGCCCATGACCGGAAATATATGAAAAAAGCGGTCATCGAAGGCGTCGGTCTAGCTTTGTACGATAGTTATAAAGAGATTCTAAAAACGGTAGGAGAGGTTCATAAGATCCGCATCATCGGAGGAGGATCCAAATCTCCGGCCTGGTGCCAGATCATGGCGGACATCTTCAATCACGAGATTTCCTTGATCAACACGAATGATGGTGGCTCCCTCGGCGCGATTGTTCTTGCGATGGTCGCCGATCATAAATTTGCTTCGATTGAAGAAGCGGCGGACCGCTTGATTTGGGATACGGAAACCTGTGTTCCCAATCCGAAAATGCATGCTTATTACGAGCGGAAATGTCGTGCGTTCAAGAAGCTTTATCGCACCTTAAAGGAAATGCGATAAGGAATCGAGTTTCCAATTTTTGTTTTCAATGATCTGTAAGGATTAGGAGGTATAAATCCTTAATCTTTTCGGACGTACATTTGGAATCTGCTGTTTGGTTTATCAGGTTCGGTCATGGCGATTGCCCCGTCTTCCATGGCAGGTTTCAGATCGTTTTTAACAAAAGACTGCCTTGATTTTAGATGAAGCCGTTTCATGATTTCGTTTGAGGTTTGCAGGTAATAATCCATAACTTGCAGGAGTTTTGCGCGATAGATTTCCTCTTGATCCCTTCCTGTTTTCGTTTCTTCGATTTGCTTCTCCGTGGCACCCTTGATGCAATGAAGAATAAAGAGAATAAAAGGGTTAGCGCTGCCTTCCTTCGTCGATGGATGGATCGCTTTGTAATACTCCTGCTGACGTTCTTTTATCGTGGTTTCAATAGGAAGACATGCATATACCGGTTTCCAATTTTGAAGTAAGACGGTTTGCCATAATCTATCCATTCTCCCATTGCCGTCTATAAAGGGATGAATGAATTCAAATTCGTAATGGAAGACGGAAGCACGGATAAGCATCGGAGTGTCTGTTGATTGAAGCCAATCGAAGAGTTTCTGAATCAATTCAGGGACGAATTTTGGAGGTGGGGCGAGATGAAGCACGATGCCTTTTGCATCCACGACCCCAACGTTTGACTGGCGAAATTCCCCGGGGGCTTTTACCAATCCCTCCATCATTATTCCGTGCTCTTTCAGAAGACTTTCGACGTCAAAAGGATCAAGACCTTTGCATTTCTCATAACACTTGATTGCGTTTTTGACGGCAAGGATATCTGCTTGTCTTCCCGGCACGTCCTTTCCATTTGCAAGGTCTTTGACTTGGCGGAGCGACAAACAATGTCCTTCGATGGCCAAGGAGGCTTGGATGTTGCGAATTCTTGCCTCCTCTTTCCTTTTTATAGAAACGCTTAAGGTCGATAATTTTCCAAGGTTCTCAGATATCTTCTCGGCCAAGAGAAACATTTCGCTGGTTATGGTGAATTCGGGCTGATATGGGTCCATAAGCCAAGAACAAAGAAAACAGGTGCTTCGCGCAATAACTTGTATGTTAACTTGGGTGTTTTCTTGTATGTTGCAAAGAAAAACGCCATCGCATGGACGGCGTTTGAATGGGGGGTTAATTCTCGTGAATGGCTTCGCTTAGGCTCTCTAAGTAGTGGCCTTCGTGATCTTCAAGTCGGCCTTCGTCACATAGGGCGGCAAGCTTCGGATCGATCGGAAGGGATTCATAGACGGGGATCCCAAACTTCGAAGCGACTTCCGCGGAGGGTTGACCAAAGGGATAGATTTTTTCTTGGCAATGGGGGCAGAGGATGTAGGACATGTTCTCAACAACGCCCAAGACGGGGATGTCCATCTTGCTTGCCATCTTCACGGCCTTCTCGACGATTAAAGAAACAAGGTCTTGGGGAGAAGTGACGACAACAACTTCATTGATTGGGAGCTGTTGGAAGACGGTGAGCGGGACATCGCTTGTTCCAGGAGGCATATCGACATAGAGTTCATCAATCTCTCCGTAGGCGACGTTGCTCCAGAATTGGGGAATGAGTCCTGCAACGATCGGGCCGCGCCAGATGACGGGGTCGCTAGGATCATCAAGAAGCAAGTTCAAGGAAATCACCTTGATCCCGGTTTTGCTTTCGACGGGGAAGATGTTCTCCCCATCGCCCAGGGCCATGCCCTTCAAGCCGAAGATGGTTGGGATGGAAGGACCGGTGATATCGGCGTCGAGGATCGCGACCTTCTTGCCCGCTCTTGCGGCATTGATGGCGAGAAGGGAAGTGGTCAGCGATTTGCCAACGCCTCCTTTTCCGGACATAACGGCGATCACTTTCTTGACGTTTGATAGCGCGTTCATCGGCGCTTTTTGAATGCCCCTCTCGGCGCAGTTGGCCGAGCAAGAGGAGCAATCGTGGTTGCAGTTGCTGGAATTGATTTCTTCTGACATAGATAGGAACCTCGGATAACGGACGTATTATAACGCCCATTGGCGTTGGAAGGCATTAGAAAGGCTCGTTGCAAAAGGAACGGAAGAAGTCCGCGCATTCATCGATCCAAGAAGAAGCGTTGTAACGATTCTTGGTATAGCTTGGGTAAGGGGCATCTTCGAAGTCGGCGGTGCCGAAGCCATGTTCCCCGTTGGGATACATATGCAAAAAAATAGAAGACATGGTGATCGCTTAGGGCCTTTGCGTAGGCCAACGCGTTTTGGGAAGGAACGTAATTGTCGTTGGAGGTTGCCATGATGTAGGTAGGAACGTGCCCTTCTTTGACCAAAGAATCAAGGTCGAGATCGTCTGCCTTTTCTTCAAAGTCTTCCCCAAGAAGGTTCCGATGGGTTTCATCGTATCCTAGATGATGGTTGATGACGGGATACCCTAAACCTAATGCGGTGAAGGAAGCGTCGATTTCCAAACCGAAGGAAGAAAGATCCCCATAACAGCAAGCGAGGTTCGCGGCAAGGTGCCCTCCCGCGGAGAAACCGATCACGAAAATTTCTTCACGATTCACGTGATCGTCGGAAGCGTGTTCCTTAATGAAATCGACGGCACATCCCGCTTCAAGAAATTGTTCTGGATAATGGGCACCTTGGGTGGACGTCATGTAATCAAGGATAAAGACCTGATAGCCCTTGGCGAGGAACTTCGCGGCAACGGGTTCCCGCTCACGATTGGAGCAAAAGGCATGGGCTCCGCCGGGAAGAACGACAACCGCGGGGCGGATCCAAAAGGGATCATCCCCATCGTAAAGAGAAGTGAGTATGAAAGGCGTGAGACGCCCTCCCTTCAAAGAAGGATAATGAAGCGTTAAGTCAATTGATTCCATAAATGATCCCTGCCAGTTCATTTTAGGAAGGACCCTGGCTTTTGTCTTTCGTGCGTGCGTATGGACAGAAACGGAGAGTGGAGTATATTACTTCGCGTATGTTTGAAGTGTTCCTCGATGCGTTAAAAGATTCGGCGGTCATCTTGTTGACGGTCTTCCTTTTTCACGTCCTTCTTTCGTTCATCGAGGGCAAGATTGCGTCGCTTTTGGAGAAAAATAAAAGGTTTGCGCCAGCCTTAGGCGCCGTGTTTGGCCTTGTTCCCCAATGCGGAACGAGCGTCGTCGGCGCTGACCTTTACCTTAAGGATCACTTGACGATGGGGACGATTCTTGCGATTTTCCTTGCCTGTTCGGATGAAGCCCTTCCTATCCTTTTTAGTGATTTCCACGGCAAGTGGTACATGGGTTTCGTCTTGATTGGATTGAAGCTCGTGATCGCGGTTGCCGTTGGCTATGCGGCGGATTTAATCTTAGGAAAACGCCAGGCGAAGGTCGATGAGCACCTCCATCATTGCGAGGGAGAATCAACACCTCATGTCGGCTGCTGCCATCACGATATCGAAGGCGACCCATCTCCTTGGAAAGAGCACCTCCTTCATCCTTTGATCCACTCGTTGAAGATCTTCGCATATGTCTTTGTGATCAACTTCGCCTTTGGAATGCTCTTCTATTTTGTTGGCGAAGAAGCGATCACGGAATTCTTGACCGCAAACAAAGCTTTAACCCCGCTATTGGCGACCTTGATCGGCATGATCCCGAACTGTGCTTCCTCGGTCTTGCTCGCGGAGACCTACATCCAAGGTTTGTTGCCTTTTGGCGCCTTGCTCGCAGGCTTATTGATTAATGCCGGTTTAGGCTTATTCGTCTTGCTCCGGACAAAAGAAAAAAGAAAGGAGGCTCTTTGGATCCTCCTTGTCCTTTTCTTGGTTTCGCTTGCGGCGGGGTATGCCGTTCTTTGGGTGTTTTAACGAAGACCGTACATGCCGCCTTTGATGGCGTCGATGCCTTCCTCGCCCAATAAGGCGCGGACGATTTCTTCCGCGAAGGGGATGCTATAAGCCATCGAACGGGCCGTCACGAAGTTTCCTTCGCGGACAACGCCTTCATCCATCCAAAGGCCTTCGCCCTTTTCAAAACCCGGGAAGCAGGTGTAGTGGACGCCATCTAAGAGGCCTAGACCTCCATAAATCCTAGGCGCCGCGCAGATCGCGCAGAGCAGTTTTCCTTCTTGATGGAAGTATTGAATCAAGGCGTGCACCCCTTTGGAAGCATCGAGGTTTTCAACACCTACCTTTCCTCCAGGAAGAATGAGGAAGGCGTATTTTGAAGGATCGACGGAAGATAAATCTCCATCGGCGATGACGGTCAGTCCGCTAGAAGAAGTGACGTTTAAGGTCGGGTGGATGGAGATAAGATCCACCTTGAGGTTGGGGTTACGACGCAAGGTGTCCAAGGTCGCAAGGGCTTCGGTCTGCTCAAAGCCATCGGCTAAGAGCATCAAGCCATAAATGATTTCGTTGTCCATGCCTTTATTATAAAGGAGAGGAGAGATAATGGGTAATTCTTGCTTTCTCTTTTCGTTTGCTTAAGATGTAGCCATGTATCAAAAGGGCAAGGGAAAATATCAAAAGCCAAGGAACGTTCCATCTTCGCTGAAGAAATGGAAAACGGGGGAAGACATTGACCTTTTGCGCGAATCCAACCAAAGACTTCGTTCCGATAGCGTCACTTATAAAGACGATATCGATGGAGCCTAAGACGAAAAAAGGAAGGGGGTTTGGCCCTTCCTCATTTTTATGCTTGAGCGAAATTCGGGAGGAGATCGATAAGGCGATCGACCATCTCGTAGCTTTCTTCTAGAGGGAAATCCGATTGCAACGGAATGTGAACAAGCAAGGCGTTTTTCCCTTTGGCGAGTGCCGCGTAATAGACCTCGTTATCAAGGAATCTTCCAGGGTCGATCGAGTTCGAACAGTAAGATCCTTCCATCCTTAAGGTATCCGCGAGGGCGCTTACGTCATTAGCGAAGCGAAGAGAAGCAGGACCGTCTTCGCATACCTTTTCGCCGCGTCGGACTTCTCCATCGTCATCGGGGAGAGAGGTCTCGTTCATTTGGTTGTATGCGTATTGTTCTAGCGTTGGCGAATGGCGGTAGGGACAGAGGTTCAAAACGAGAACCATGTCCGCTTTCGTCTCATCGATTTTTGCTTCTAGCGTTTCTTTAGAACGCCTCCACGAAAAGGGCAAAAGGACCTTTTCGATATCGTTGCGCGAAAGGCGCTGAAGGATTTGTTCCGCCGGATTGCTGCCGTGGTCAGCATAGGCGGGGAACGCACAAACGAGGATTTTCATGTCGTCTCCTGTTCTTTGGTTGCCTAGATTTTACCACGAAAGGAGAGGGAAGATATGAAAACTTGTTAAAGTGCAGGGGTTCGCGAATGGAAAAGAAAGGAAAAAGAAGGCGCGTGGTCGCGCTTTTTGAAGAATGGATCAACTTTTTTCTTGAAGTAGGTTTTTAGATAAGTAGAATATACGTTGCTTTGGGGTGTAGCCAAGTGGTAAGGCATGGGTCTCTGAAACCCACATGCGCTGGTCCGATCCCAGCCACCCCAGCCAAACTTATTCAATAAAAGGCGTCTTGTGGCGCCTCTTTTTATGCTTTGAGGATGGTTTTTACGAGTTCGATCAACCAATCAAATTCTTCGACGCAGAGGTATTCGAACCGTCCGTGATGGTGATAGCTTCCCGTCCCAAGGTTCGGCGTTGGGCAGCCTTTGAAGGAGAAGGTCGCGCCGTCAGTGCCCCCACGGATCGGCGGGAAGGTTGGAGTTACGCCGAGCTTAGCGAAGGCTTCTTTGGCTTTCTCAACCGCCTCCGGGTGTTCATCGAGGACTTCCTTCATGTTGCGGTAGTCGTTGCCGATGTCGAGTTCGATTTCAATTCCGGGATGTTTGGCCTCCAAAACCTTCTTGGCTTCTTCGAACCGGGTCTTCTTTTCTTCGAGCTTCTTGGCATCATGATCGCGGATGATGTAGTGGAGGCTTGCTAGATCGACGTTCCCATCCATTCCAACGAGGTGGACAAAGCCTTCATGGCCTTCCGTGATTTGAGGTCTAGCTTCTTGCGGGAGAAGTGCGTCAAATTCCATTGCGAGATTCGAAGCGTTTTGCATCTTGCCTTTGGCTTCGCCCGGGTGGATGGAGATGCCGTGGATCTTCACGCTCGCATGGGCGGCGTTGAAGGTTTCAATCGCGATTTCGTAAGGATCGCCTCCATCGATGGTGTAGGCGTACTTGGCGCCAAAGGTTTTGGCGTCGAAGTGATCTGGCCCCCTTCCGATTTCTTCGTCGGGAGTGAAGCAGAAGCGGATCGGGTGGTGCTTGATTTCTGGATGTTTGGCGTAATAAGCAAGAACCGCCATAATGATGGCAACGCCCGCCTTATCATCAGCGCCAAGAAGGGTGTCGCCACTGGTGGTCACTAAGGTCTTTCCAATTTTATTCGCAAGGCTAGGGAATTCCCTGGCCGACATCGAGTATTCATCGTTAAGACGGATGGTGCCTCCATCGTAGTTTTCAACGATTTGGGGTTTGACGTCTTTTCCGGAGCATTCACTTGCGGTATCAACGTGGGCGTTCAATCCAATGGGATCAAGGTTTTTTTCGCCTTCTAACGATCCATAGAGGATGCCGAATTCATTGATTGAGGATTCGATTCCCAATTCCTTGAGTTCTTTTTGAAGGAACTTCGTGAGGTCAAGTTCCTTCGCTGCGCTAGGAACGCTAAGGCTATTCTCATTGCTTTGCGTATCGAACTTCACATAGCGTAAAAAGCGTTCAAGATTTTCGTTTGGCTTCATTTGTCAGTTTCCTTTCGTTATAGGGTGCCGATCGAGGCATTTAAGAAGGCTTCTAAGATCGGGTCATGATAAGCTGCGTTGGTTTCTCTGCGATCCCCTCTCGCAGGCAAATTGAGAAGAACCTTGTTTTCAATGGAAGATTCTCTCAAATAAGAGAGGCATTCCAGTTGAAGGCGATCTTCGGTGAAGTAGGTGTCAACTATTATTCCTTCTTGAACTTCGTCGTTATAGAAGACGCCAGAAAGGTCGATAACATCACCGGTTTTCTTTCCGTTTCCTTCGGGGTTGATGTGGAAAATCGTCGGGACATAGCCTTCGTTATAACCAGCAGGATTATCCTTCGTTTCAACCAAGCCGAATTCGGCTTTGAAAGCCTCGTATTGGGCTTGGGCTTCTTTTTGCTCTGGGGTGGCGTTTGCCGAGGTGGAACGGAAGTAGATGATTCCATCTTTTTCAATGGATCCGATACCGACAGCATCGAGGTCAATCACATAGGAATCTTCAATTCCCGTGGGATGAGATTCAAAGTAAGAACGGTAGGCGTGGCTTTGCATATAAGCGCAATCCCCACATGTTTGACGCGAAAAATAGATGGTGAAGGGCAGCGTGTCTTCATAGAGGGAGTTCAATTGATCCCGGGTCAAGAAGTAGACTCTAGGCAGGGCAACGCGTGCCTCCATCCAGGAATGGAAAACGGAATATTTTTTGTTGAAATCGCTCGTCTCTTTGCCGTCGTCATTTTGATAGGCGAGTTGGCCGTTACGGAAGATACCGATGGTTGCCTTTTCCGAGCCTAGGTCAAGACCATAATCTTCGCCCTTCAATTCACGTTGATAGAGGTAGTAGAAAAGGACATTAGTTTCCTTTTGATAACGCACGATATTGGACTCGTGAAAATCGTTCCAGCAGCCACAGGTTTCATGGGCATCGCCAAGGACGATGAGGATGAAATTATCCTGGTGCTCGATCAAAGAATCCAAGGCGCTTTTATCTGCGAGTTTTTTCATATGAGAGGTCGCGTCAACCTCTTCTTGAGCGATGAATTCTTTCGTTCCAAAAAGGAGTTTGACCGGCGTGTTGTCACCCCCGGATTGGCAAGAGCACAACCCCGCGGTAAGAAGTGTGAAGGCGGAGAGCAAAATCAAAGGTTTTTTGAGCATGCCGCCATTCTAGTGTTTTTCTTCCTTTTTGGATAGAGGAGGACGCATGAATTTCTCGAAAATTTTATGGCCGGATTTTCTCGATAAGGCCGAAAGAAAGCCCGCTTTTTGATTTTCGAAATTTGCAGGCGAAATTTTAGCAAAAAATAATGCTTGCAAATTGGGGGCAATGCCTTCAATATTTCGCCGTTGAACTTTGGCAATTCCTGTTAAAAAGTTCTCACTCTGTAACTATCTTTCTTTTAAAAATTTTGGAGGGACATTTATGGATGGTGCGTCGGATACGATCATCGGCTTGCGCCACGTGTGCAAGCAATTCGATGGGACGAGCGTGGTCGATGACTTCAACCTCGATGTGAAGAGGGGCGAATTCATCACGATTCTTGGGCCATCGGGATGTGGGAAGACTACAACGCTTCGCATGATCGCGGGCTTTGAACTCCCGAGTTCTGGGCAGATTTTGCTCAATGGGCAGGACATTTCGTTGTTGCCTCCTTACAAAAGACCCGTTAATACGGTGTTTCAACACTATGCGCTTTTCCCGCATCTTGACGTCTATGACAACGTGGCGTTCGGCTTGAAACTCAAGAAGATTCCCGTTCCAGTCGTCGACAAGCAAGGCAAACCCGTCTTGGACAAGAACGGGCAACAAAAGATCAAGATGAAGCACTATAAACCAAGCGTCGTGGACGAAAAAGTCCTCCATGCCCTTCGCTTGGTTGACCTTGAGGAAATGCAAGACCGCGATGTTGGCACCCTTTCGGGCGGTCAGCAGCAGCGCGTCGCGATTGCTCGCGCGATCGTCAATGAACCTAAAGTCTTATTGCTTGATGAGCCTTTAAGCGCCCTCGACCACAAGATGCGCAAGGACATGCAACTCGAATTGAAAGAGATGCACCGCAAGCTCGGCATCACCTTCTTCTATGTCACCCATGACCAAGAAGAAGCGCTCACGATGTCGGATCGCATCATTATTATGAAAGACGGTGTCATTCAACAAATCGGCACCCCCGAACAGATCTATAACGAACCGATCAACGCCTTCGTCGCGGACTTCATCGGCGAATCCAATATCTATAACGGAACGATGGTCGGCAAAGGCAAGGTCCGCTTCATCAACTGCACCTGGGATTGTGTCGACGACTTCCCAAGAAACGAGAAAGTCGATGTCGTCATCCGCCCCGAAGACTTCATGCTTGGCGAAGAAGGCAAGGGCAATGTCGATGGCGTGATCCAATCCAAGATCTTCCAAGGCGTCCACTATGGCTACGTCGTCTTGGTCGGCAAGAGCGAAGTCTCCTGCCGCGACACGAAAGACCGCAAAGTCGGAACGAAAGTTTCACTTTCCGTCGAACCGGAGAACATCCAGGTCATGAAAAAGACCTATAACGAAAACGAATACGATGCCTATATCAATGATGATAACGAAGTGGTCATTGGGAAAGATGCCTTCCCGTGTGACGTCACGCAACTCGTTGAGAATAGCGAACTTACGGAAGATGGCTATGTCGTTGCCAAAGACTCGGGCAAGAAGTACAACTTCAAAGATGCGAAGGTTGTCGCGATCGTCGGTCTAGACAAGATCACGATGTCCGATGACCTTTCCCTGGGCCACGCATCCGGTGAAATTCTGAGTGCCGTCTGGTTCGCGGATCACTGCCAATACCTCGTCCGCACGGAAGAAGAGGAAGACTACATCGTCAACTCCCCTTATTCCTGGAACGAGAACGATCTCGTCTCGATCGATGTCGATCCCAAGGATATCAAGTTGAAACTCAAAGGTACTCTTGATACCTACTTGGTGGAGGAATAAGCGATGGAAGAAGCCTTGAAAAAGCCGAGCCGCGGCGCTCGCTTCTTCGCGTTTAAGCGATCCTATCTATCCTTCCCTTACGCCTTGTTTCTTTTCCTTTTCGTTTTGCTTCCGATCGTCGTGATCATCTTCTACGCCTTCACCGAGACGGAATACACGCCCGATGGAACAGAAACTTTGATCTTCTCTTGGAATGCGCTGATTAGTTTCTTCACGTCTCCAACCAAATTGAACGTCTTGGTTGTTTCCTTGTTCCTTGGCATTTTGAATACCATCATCTGCTTGTTGATCGGCTATCCAATCGCCTATCTTCTTGCGGACAAGAAGGTGAATACGAACATGGTTTTGGTCATGCTCTTTGTCATGCCGATGTGGATCAACTTCGTTTTGCGTACCGGCGCAACCCGCGACGTCTTGCATTGGCTTGGTATCAATGGCGGCGATCAGCCTTACGTCACGACGATGATCGGCTTGGTCTATAACTATTTGCCGTTTACGATTCTACCTCTCTATACCACGATGATTAAACTGGACCGCAGCCAGATTGAAGCCGCCCGTGATTTAGGCGCGAACCCTTTCCAAACCTTTGTTCACGCGATCCTTCCCCAAAGCGTGCCCGGTATCGTCTCCGCCGCGGAGATGGTCTTCATGCCGACGATGTCTAGCTACGTTATCTCGGATACCCTTTCGGAAGGCAAACTCACCTTGTTTGGAAACATCATCTATTTGAATTTCAGCCAGTCGCAATGGAACGAAGGCTCCTTCATGGCTTTGATCATGTTGATCCTAATCGCTTTCTCGATGTTTGCGACGCGGAAGTTCCGCGGCGATGGCGAAAGGAGGGTTGGTGCATGGTGAAAGCAAAAGTGCAAAGCAACGAAGTCAAGATCAAACGCCAGTCGCTTCTTCGCAAGGTCTTCGGCCAGTGTGCGATCTGGATCGTCTTGCTTTTGATGTACGTTCCTATCCTTGTCTTGATCGCTTCTTCCTTTACCGATGCGGACGTCATCGGACAATGGAACGGCTTCAGCTTCGAACTCTACGCTCGCCTCTTCCAAAGCGAAGAAATCGGCATTGCCTTGGCGAACACGATTGTGCTCGCTTTACTCTCTGCGAGCATTGCAACATTGCTTGGAACTCTTGGTGCGATTGGCACCTTTTATAGCAAGAAGGTGTGGCAGAGCATTTGCGAGAATGTGACGCAAATCCCGGTCGTAAATGCGGAAATCGTCATCGCATTGTCCCTGACCGTCCTCTTTGTTTTTGCAGGAAATGCAATCTTTGGGGGCGCCAATCTCTTTAGCTTCTGGACCCTTCTCATCGGTCATGTGATCCTTGCGGTGCCGTTTGTTTACCTCTCCGTCAAACCGAAGTTGCAACAGATGGATCCCGCGCTTTATGAAGCGGCATTGGACCTTGGTTGCACCCAAAAACAGGCTTTATTCAAGGCGACCCTCCCCGAGATCCTTCCTGGCATTGCCTCTGGTTTCTTGCTTTCGATCACCCTTTCCTTGGATGATTTCATCGTCACCGCGTTCACCCGCGGTTCGGGTTTGTTCTCGGGCGAAAAGACGATCGAAACCCTTTCGACCTTGGTGCAAGCTAAGATCAAAAAAGGTCCGATTCCTCCGGAGATGAGAGCCCTTACGACCTTTATCTTCCTTGCCGTTTTGATCCTTGTTGTCGGTGTCACGATCTATCGCAACGTTAAGAACGGGCAATCGAAGCATCGCAGAGGAAGGAGAGCCAAATGAAAAAGAACGTTTTCTCTCACGCCTTTCTAGGCTTGGCTTCCTTGATTTGCCTTTCGTCTTTGTCTGGCTGCTCCAGCGCAGACGATAGCTTGACCCTTCGCTTGCTCAACTGCGAAGACTATATCGGCGAAGATCCTTTCATCTATCAAGATCAAGATGACGAGACCGAAACCGAATTCGCGAGCGTTCTCGAAGGATTCCAGGAGCTTGAATCCGCTCGTTTGGGCAAGAAGGTCAAGATTGTTTACGACACCTACGATACGAACGAGACGATGCTCTCCTCGTTGAAAACGGGGAAGACTTCCTACGACTTGATCGTCGCGAGCGACTACACCATCCAAAAGATGATGACGCTTGGGATGTTGCAAGCCCTTGATTTCGCTAAAGTCCCGAATTACACCCAGTACGCCTCTCCTTATTTGATCCATCAACTCGATGGCATCAGCGCCGAGATCGACGGGGTGCCTTGCTCTTTGGGCAATTATTCCGTCGGCTACATGTGGGGGACGCTTGGCATCCTCTATAACCCGGCGAAAGTCGCTTCGGACAAGGGAATGGACGAAGACGAAGTGAAACTCGCGATGAACGAATGGGGTTCCCTTTGGGAAGACCGCTTCTATGGCGAGATGTCCGTCAAGGATTCGATGCGCGACACCTATTCGGTCGGCATTATGAAGGAATTTGAACAAGACATCCTTTCGGCGATGGAAGAATCGGGCTGCTTCGATGAGAACCTTGACCTTATCGAAGGAAAATGGGATGAAGCGGTCAAAACCTACAGCCCCAAACTCGCCGAGATCTTCAACCGTTGCGACGAAGAAAACGTCGAAAAGGTGAAGAACTGTCTTCTTGCGTTGAAGAAAAACATCTTTGGCTTTGAGGTCGACAGCGGCAAAGAAGATATCGTCAAAGGCATGATCGGGATGAATCTCGCCTGGAGTGGCGACGCGGTCTATTCGATTGAGACGGCGGAAGAACCCGAATTTAATCCCCAATATCTCTACTATTCGATCCCCAAGACCGGTGGAAACATCTGGTTCGATGGCTGGATGATGACAAAGGATTGCCAAGGGGAACGCAAGGATCTTGCCTACGATTTCTTGAACTACCTTAGTGATCCTCAGATCGCAAGCGCCAACATGGACTTCATCGGCTACACCCCGTTCATCGCCGGTCCCGCGATCCACGAATTGGTCTATACTTGGTACGATCCTCGTTCGGAAGAGTATTACGGCGAAGAAGGAACCCCTTGGACGGAGTCCGACTACCTTGGAGCGACGATCGATGGGACAACCTACACTTGGGAAGAAATCGCCGAGGAATACGAATGGTCGGTCGTCGATTTGACCTACATGTTCAAAGGAACGTTGGACGTCGAGGAAGAGTTCCTTGGGGATACGCCTTCCTCGAATCCCTATCTGTTCTACACTGATGAGTTAGAAGAGATTTCCGTTGGCGAAGAACACTGCATCGCAGGTCGTGGATTCATGGCGCAATACCCTTCGGAAGAGATCATCCCGAAGCTTGCGATCATGAAGGATTATGGAGAGAACAACAAGTATGTCTTGGCGATGTGGCAAGACGTCAAGGCGAACAACCTTCCTTTGGCTGGCGTTATCGTCTTTGGCATCATCCTTGTGACCCTTAGCGCCTTCATCATCGCCTCGATGGTCGCGAAGCGCCGCTTCCGCGCGATTCGCGTCGCCCGAAGCAAGACCGCGCTCAAACGTTCTCAAAAGAAGTAAAAGCTACCTGATAGGACCCTTTCGATGAATTTCAAAGACCGATTTGAAACTTGGCTTACCAAGCATAAACTCGGACGATGTTGTTTATCCAATCGGGTCCTTTTTCTTGCCGTCTGTTCGTTGGTTTTGAACCTCCTTTTCGCCTTATTGCACCTTATGTTAGGGATCGCGAATCAATCTGCCTATTTCTATGCGATGTCCGTTTTCTATGTCTTGCTCGCCGGAATGAGGTTTGTCTGCGTTCTCCTTCGCAAGGAAGAACGAGAAAAAGACATTGCGTTTTAACAGGATGCATGCTCCTTGTTCTCGCTCTTGTCTTGAGTTTGACCCATTTTTTGAGTTTGTCCCAAAACATGGTGTCGAAGCATGGGACGATTCTCATGATTACGGTTGCCGCCTACATTTTCTTGAAGTTTGGGTTTGCCATTCATAGGGTGGTCAAAGCAAAGCGACAACCTTCTTTGCGTTTCTCTTCCATACGGACGATCGGTTATGCGGAAGTCGCAGCGGCCGTGTTGACCCTTCAACGTTCGATGCTTGTTTCCTTTGACGAGATGGACGTTCAAAAAGCCAGCGCCTTGAACGCGGCAACTGGCGCGGTCGTCTTTGTTTTTTATCCTTTTTCTTGGCATCCTTTTGCTCATCAAAGCAATAAAGAAGAGCAAAGAAAAGCCGAACGAAATCAATCCTGATATTCGGGATTTGCAAGATTAATGCATTGGATTACCGAGAACGGTAATTGATTTTTAAATCGAAATTCGTGCCGGAGAAGCGATACCCATCTCCGTCTTTCCCATAAGAGAATTCCACCTTTGTTCCAAGAGGAATTTCCTTTTTGTAATGGATGTCGGCAGAAACGGGAACGTTGTTTTTCTGATAGTCCAAAGGGATGAGGTCGCAGGTGAAGTCAAAATATTTGGTGTTGTTGAGATGGCCGTTGACATCGCACATGGAGTACTTAGCCTCAATGGACGTTTGAATGCCTCCTTCAAACGGAGGAAGGCCTTTCGGGAAGTCCAGTTCTCCGCCCATGGCTTCGATGGGAATCTGGATGTTTGCTTTTTCCAGCGTGGTGATCGAACGGGTGTCGGCTTGGATCAAGCACCAAACGGATACGCCTTTGATCAAGAGGTTATGGCCGACGTCCATGATGCGATAGTGGCGGAGGAAGAAGGGCCCAAGGCGCTTGCCAGGATAGGTTTGAACGAAGATTTTTTCTTCGTATTTTGGCATGCGGATGATGTCGAAGTGCTGCTTGGCGATGACCCAAAGGAGGCCGCGATCCAAGGTGAAGCTTCGATCGTAGCCCATGCGTTCAACGTCTTCGATCGCGGCTTCTTGGCAAAGAAGCGCCAATGATGTGAGGTTTAATTCGCGATACGCGTTGCAGTATTTGGTGGTGAGGTGTTCTTCTTTTTGATACATAACGATTTTGTTCGGAAGAATTGTGCGCCACTTCGAATGATTTTGAAACCGTTTCTTTCCAGGACCGCTATCTTTTGTCTTGAAGGGCAAGGCGCATCCTCCTATAATGCTTCTTGCGCATCCGTAGCCAAGTGGTAAGGCCAGGGACTGCAACTCCCTTACCGTCGGTTCAAATCCGGCCGGATGCTCCAACGAAAGAATCGGTTCGATGCTTGTCGTCGAACCTTTTTCTTATTCGCTTGGGGGATCGCTTTGCAAACTGATCCTTTCTTTGTCGGTTTTAGAGATCTTCCTGTTTTTGCTGCTTTATCGTCTGTTTTCCGCGGATAAAATTCCCTTCGATGGAGAAAAGATGACCCTTATTTCCTGGAGATGTGGAACCGCGAAAAAAGTAGTTGCGCGTCTTCTTCTTCTATACTATATTATTCGCGCTGTCGAAAGGCAGTTGGATGCGCCCGTAGCTCAACTGGATAGAGTACCAGACTACGAATCTGGGGGTTGCGGGTTCGAGTCCCTCCGGGCGCGCCACATAATAAAAATCCCCGATTTTATCGGGGTTTTTAAATAGTAAGTGTGTAGCTGTTTGTGAAGTTTTCGGAAAACCGCTTGTCAAGCGGTCTTCGTTTTTAGCCTGTTGATCAGGTCCGCCTGCGACACGCTTTCCTTGTTCACGTATGCGTTGATGAACATCGAAGGGGAATGCCACAAGAATTTGGCGACGACCGCCATCTCCCGAGTGTCCTCGCAAACGGAAGCCAATTCCGTGGCCTTGGCGTGCCTTACTCCGTGAGGGACGATTTTCGGCAAGCCAGTCTGCTTCGCCCTCATGTAGAACTTACTTCGGAAATCGGTTCGCGAATATGGTTTTGTCTAGCCGAGAGGCGAAGGGAAGATGAAATCATCGGGCTTCGGGTTGTTGAGCGTTGCTTTGTGCCTCATTAGCAAATCGAAGGTATCTTGGTCGAGCGCGTCGACCCTGTACGACTCGTTCGTTTTGAGCTCATCGGATAGCACGGGGATTCCGTTTAGGTAGATGATCTGCTGGCATATCGCGATGCTCTTTGCATTCTCGTCAAGGCACTTCCATTGAAGCCCCAAGAACTCGCCTAAACGGCAACCGAGGTAGCAGAAGAGGGAGAACACGGGGTAGTCGATGTGGTCCTTCGGTATCGAGTTCAGCAACTTGTTGACCTCGCCGCCCAAGGGAGGCGATGGATGCTTAAATGCAACAAAACCAAGCGGATGGCCCTCGGCTTGATGTCGCCAAACGAAGCCGAGATTGCCGATCTCCAGAAACTGATGGATGATACTGGCGAGGTCAGATGCCCGAGGCTTCTCAAACGTTTCACATCAACTGACAATTAACATTTTTCGCGGCCGCTGCTTCGGCTTCCGTTTTGTATTTCCTTGGCCTTCCGATCGCTTTCTTCCTCGGCATCAGTTTTCCCCTTTGCCTTTGTTTCTTGCCGTTTTTGTTTCTTGAGCGCATTCCAGTTGTGCTTGTTCTAGTTCGTATGGCGGGCAATTGGTCTCGAACGGCGTTTTGAAGCGGAATATTCTGGGTTTCATGTTGTAGCCTTGGAATTTGTTTGCCGTTTGCGCGATCTCGTCCGCTGTCTTTCTCTCCCTTGCGAATATACCGAACTTCTCCCCCTCTTTCCTATCCACATAATGGAAGGTGTACATCTTGTATTTCATTTTTTGAATGTTCCTCTATTTTCTTTACCTTGTCAATTTTTCTTCCGTGCCGTCTTTCCATAACGCGGAAAACGCCCGCCTTTTAGGCGCGGGGCGTTCCTTCTTGCTTGGCTTTGATCCGATCGCAATAGGTGTTGAAGTTCGCGAAATCCTTCGGGTCGAGGCCTTTCTCCAAACCATCGCGGACGTAGTCGAGAAGTTGTTCATTCAGCATTGCCGTTCGCCTCGTATGCGCTTCGAGTATTCGAGTTCCTGCTCGAAGCGAAGCATTTTGACGATGTTCTTCTTGGGGCCTTCGATTTGCTCCTCGTCCCCTCCGATTTCCAGCAATCGTATGAATTGCTTCACGCGGTCGGGCAGTTTCTCGTTGAAAGCCTTCGCCTCCGCGAGTGCGGCCTTGCGCCTTTGGTATGACGCCATCGCTTAATCCTCCTTGGAGGCTTCTGTTATATCACGCGCTCTAATTTCTCAACCGTGCCTACGATGAAGTCGTTGTAGTCGGTTAAGATGCCGAATGTCGCGATAATGGTCTCTCCTTGATTTACGTTTGTGAGCGCTTCCCCGGACTCATCAAAGAGGCCTTCACGTGTCGGTGGGCATTCGTCCCACAATTTGCGTATCGCGTATACGAGTTCCGATAATTCGCACTCGTAGGGTAGGTCGATGTCGTGGTCGAAGCGATAGCACATCTTGCCGTTGTCGGCGATAACCGCGGCGCTGTAGACGTTCCAAACGTCGACTTGGGCTAGAACCTTCTGGGCACGCCAGTAGAACAAAAGAAGCATTCCGAATCGGGATGCTTTTTCTTGCTTTGGCAAGTTTCTTTTGCTCAAAGAAAGAAACTTTCTTTATAATGTAGATGCTTATGAAACACCATACTTTGCGCATTGTCCTACCATTGATTGCCCTTTCGTTTGGGCTCGTGACGGCCTCGACGCTTTCGATTCAAAAAGAAACGATCGAAGCAAACGCGAGCTCATTTACCTACTGGGATTCTTGGATCTCCTCTCATTCTTCCGAATTGGAGGCGGGCGGTCCAACGCTTGTCTCGGCCTTGAAGGAGAAGATCACCCAGGCTCCGGACGGTTCTGCCAACACGGTTAGCTATAATGGCTTGTGGGCCGCTTTCCAAAAAACAGACTCGGTTCCAGGAACGAATGGAAACAAGATCATCGATTATTATGGTGGGTGTGATTATTCGTCTGGTGATCATAGTGGCAATTCCTCTCAAGTTGGAGACATGTTCAACCGCGAACATTCTGTTCCGAAGTCATGGTTTTCCGAACGCAAGCCTGCTTATTCCGACCTCATTCATTTGATGCCAACGGATGGCAAGGTGAATGGGACGCGTAGCAACTATGCGTTTGGAGAAGTGGCAAACGCCTCGGAAACTTACGAGTTGGTTGAACGAACAACGAACGGCGTCACCTGGCAAGAGCATGGGTATTCCAAATTCGGAACGCCGAAATCGATCAATGGAGTACAGCCTAACGTCAGTAAAGTTTTCGAACCATCCGATCAATATAAAGGGGATTTCGCAAGGATTTACATGTACTTTGCCGTCCGCTATGGCGGCGGTACGTGCCAAGCGACGTCAGGGGATGGCGCCGTTCATTTCACGAGTTCCTGCACCACGAGCAATCCCTATGTGACGGATTATAGTTTGGCACTTTTCCAGAAGTGGCACGTCCAAGATCCGGTGTCTTCAAGAGAACTAGAGCGCATGGACGCGGTTGAAACGCTTCAAGGAAATCGGAATCCCTTTGTCGATCACCCGGAATGGGCGGATAAGATCTTCCATACGAGTTACGGGTCTTCTTCGGCGGAAGGATCGATCTCCCTTGATAAGTCTTCGTTGAGTTTCACCATTGGAGACAGCGCTCAAAATCTTGTCGCGACTTCTAGCGATGGATCTTCTATCGCTTGGGACGTGACGCCTAGCGGCGTTGTTTCCTTGTCTTCCGCGGTGACGAATTCTGGATCTGCGGTAACGGTTACGCCGTTAAGCGAAGGTGAAGCGACTATCAAGGCTTCTTCGACGATTGATGGGAAAACTTATACGGCGACCTGTGCGGTGTCTGTAAAGGCGAAAAGCACGGAAGGAGAGGTATCAAACGACCCTTTGACCTTGTCCACATTGAAAGACGGGATGCAAGTCGTTTGGGGAACATCTTCAGACAATCTTGTGAAGTCGATTGAAAGCAATTGGGCCAGGATTGGTGGCACCAAAGAGGACTGCCTCGTCTTTACGGTAGAAGGGGATGGATCTGGATTCCGCCTCGCGAACAACGGATCTTATGTTTATAGCTCCGCGGCAAAGAACATTGCTCTTTCTTCGACCGACTCAACTTCTTTTGCACTAAATCAAGACGGTAGCGTAAACGGAGGGACCATCGGAACGTATTATTACAATCCTGGCAACGGAATCCGCCCTTACGTTTCATCTATATCAAACGGCGAGATGACGTATCTTTATCGTTTTGACACGTCTTCGGCCGCCCCAACGTTGAGTTCTTTGGTTTTAGACACCACGAACGTGAAGAAATCCTTTGTTCAAGGAGATCTGTTCGATGTTTCGGGCTTGATCGCCAAAGCATCCTATAGTGATGGAAGCGAGAAAACTGTCACCCCGACTTCCATTTCGACGCCCGATATGAATTCTATGGGCGAAAAAGAAGTGGTGGTTACGTATGTCGAGGATGGAAAGACGGTTTCCGCGACGTATACGATTAACGTGACGGCGGCCTCATATCGTCCCGTCCTCCTCGAAGAAGAGAAGGCTCTGAAGGTGGATTATTCTAGTGGCAGGGAAATCATAACTCCGATTGGTAGTTTGACGGTTACGAAAGAAGGATATACCGCGATTGAGAATAATAGCTTAAGGCTTGCTTCTAGCAATACGAATGGCTCTCTGATTATCACTTCGCCGAATAAGGTAACCTCGATGAAAATCCGCGCGAAGAGTTATGGCAGCGACACGAGTGTCTCGTTAACGGCAAGTGGAGGATCGGACGTCGCCCTTACAACCGAATACGGAGATTATGAAGTAAAATTCGCTTCTCCTATGACGGAAATTCGGATCGAGACAGAAAAGGGAAAGCGCGCAAATATTGAGCGCATTACCTTGATTTCGGTTCAAGAAACCGATATTGGGCATAGTGAAGATTGCCTTGGGTTGGAGTCTTTTATCCGCAATTTCATGCACATGGATTATCAAGATAATCTTGGCTATTGCGCAGACAGCGAGCATGGATATTACGTTAAAGCAAAAGAAGCCTTCAATGGTTTGAATGATCATCAACGCTCCTTGTTTGCTGAACATTCCGCGTACGCTTCCGAGTATGCACGCTTAATGGCGTGGGCCAATGCAAACGGAGATGTTTTGACGACGGGTAACCTTCTTTCGGCGAATCGCTTTTCCGCGTCTCGGCGGTCTCAAGGAAACGGCGCTTCTTGGCTAATAACCCTTAGTGTCGCCATGCTCGCCTTTGCTATATTAGGAGGCTATTTCCTCTGCCGGAAGGAAAACTAGGAAGAGAAGCCTCCCCGAATATCTTTTTCTACTTGCACCAAGAGGGTAGAACCTTCAAAATAGTGTGGCTCGGGATGTAGCGAAGCTTGGTTATCGCGTCTGCTTTGGGAGCAGAAGACCATCGGTTCGAATCCGATCATCCCGACCACTCATGGGAAATCTGCTCGGTGTAAAAGCGCCGGGCTTTTTGTTTTCGGAGACCCCAAAGAAAAAAGATAAATCTTTCTCTAAAAAATTTTCGGCCATTAGGCCGATTTTTGTGTTCGGCAAAAAAGTGAACAATTCTCTTGACGCACATAAATTCCAGGCGCAGTAGTCACAATGTGTCCTGCAAAATGCCAAACATCAAAAAGGAGAACCCATCACATGGACTTTGGAAAATTCTTAAATCAAAAAAGGGCAGCTGCGAAAATCACGGTCAGAGGATTCGCTCAAAAGGTTGGTATTTCGCCTTCTTTCCTTTGCGATTTAGAAAGCGGAAACAGGGCGTTCCCTGCGAAAAGCAAGAAAAATCCAGATTTGATGGACAAAATGATCGAGGCTTTGGGGCTAAATGAAGAGGATACAAAGCGATTCAAAGAGTACGCCGAAGAATCCATGCTTATGGGGAACAGGCTGCCTGATGAAATCAGCGAGTATCTTCGAAATGTTCCCGAGGCCCAACAGGCTCTCCGAGTTGCGAGCGAGAAATCGATCACAGGCGAGGAGTGGGAACAGCTTGTTCGAACGTTAAAGGATAAATAAACAGATATGGCCAAACTTGAAAATGCGAAGGTTTCACCAAGTGGAGCGATTGTCGTTAAAGACATCGAGATTGAAAAATTAGTCAACGCGCAACTTCGCGAATTTGACAAGTCATTTTTTGATAACTCGAAGGCTTTAGACGCAGAAACCTTCGTTGAACTTCAGCTTGGCAAGAATGTTAGATATTGGCGTTTGGCACCACTGGAAAACGGGCAACAACTTTTGGGCACTACCGCCATTACTGATGGAAAAATACGGGTCATAGATGAAGACGGCACAATTCGAGAGAAAGTAGTTCATAAAGGCGATATCGTAATTGACCAAAAGGCCTGCAAGACCGAAGGAAGATCTCGTTTTACTTTGCTTCATGAAGCATGGCATGCACAATTCAGTCTAGGGGTAAAAAGCAGTTTTCGACATAGCACGAGCGCCAATGTTGGAACATTCCAACGCACAACGAGAAGAACGTCTTTGGAATGGGACGAACATCACGCCGATGTATATGCCGAAAATGCTTTGATGTCTAAAACCAAGGTAAAAAAGCTCTTTCACGAACATTGCGAAGAAATCTTTGGAAGCAACAGAAAAATCGTTGCCAGTAAACGCAGTAGAACCTGGGCCCTCATTTGCGAGATCGCTAGAAATTTGAACGTTTCAGCAACGGCTTTGGCTTATCGTCTCAGAAGTTTGAAATTGATCTCGGACAAAGTGTTCCAATCATTGGAAGTGAACAAGTTTAAAGGAGGCAATAAATAATCAGAACAAGAATTTTATCTAATAAAAGCTAAAAATCACAGCCATTGCAGTGGCTGTGATCGAAGACATGCTGAAGCACATCCGCATGCATATAGTAGCACGTCTTCAAAACAATAGGCCACTTTCTCGGGCCAGAAAGGATAAATGCTGCATATGCAGAACATTAAAGACATTCGTGATTCGTTCCAAGCGTTTCTGGTGGATGGAGCGGAATTCACGGAACAAGAAGAATACCCTATCTTGCGTGAAGATATGATACCTAACACACCGCCAAAAAAATCATGCCCTTTTCGAGGGCTATCACATATAAAGGTGATTTGAGCAAAACCTATATTTGCTTTTTCTCGCTGGACGAGACATTCGAAAGGGTTCGAAGGAATCCAAAGAAATATCTCAACTTCTTCAAAAGAACCGCAGGGATTATCGGTTTTGATTTCTCTGTGCATAGCGATATGCCGCTTATCAAACAAAAAGCGCAGATGAACGACAACCTATCGTTATGCTTCTACTTTGCAAATAATGGGATTCCGTTAATCCCTGCGCCTAGAGCAGGTGCCGAATGCACAGAAGAAGAATACCTAAAGGCGTTTCCCAAGAATACGTACATTGCCTTGGGTGTTCACGGGTTTATCAAACACCCTTGGCAAAAGGCGGAATGGTATTGCTGGATTGACAACCTTATCGAAACGCTTCGTCCGAAAGGTTTCATCGTGATTGGACATCTTTCGAGTCCAATCTTCGATGACTTCAAAGATAAAGCCGAGTTTCTTTTCTACGATTCCTTCATCGAAGAAAGATGGAAGGAGGTGAGCCGAGATGTCAACGAAAGGGCCGAGCAATAAATATGGGGCGACCAAAGGAGCGAAGATTGGGCCGCATGGCACCAAACGCATTGCATTTCAATGGGCCAAAGATTTCAACAAACGTTCTCTTGATCAACACTTCGGCGATCACGCGAAACAATTTGGGATAGGGAATAAGAATGAATATATCCGCAAAGCAATCCGTTATGCAAACTTGGTGGATAGAGACAACGTCAAGAGTTTTGTTGATAAAAAACTTACAACTTACAAATACAACGTCAAAACAAATACCTTGGCTATAATTGATAAAAAGGGATATGTCATTACTTTCTTCAAACCAAAGGAAGGCTATGATTATTATCTAAAGGAATTTAAAAGCAAAGGAAAACGAAGATGAATAAAAACGAAAAGCAAATTAAACCGATGCTATGCCCGGTTTGCGGAGAATTCTATTTTCCAAAATTATTTGATTATGAAATAGAATTTGGAGAAACGCCGAATGATGTCCAGTGTTTCCACTGCGGCTGGTACTATGATTTGGAACAGCTTGCTGATCCCGATTTGGAAAACCAGTCCAACACAATGTCTTTCAATCAATACAAGGCTTGGTATCAAGACAAATTAAAAGAGAATCCAAAATACGATTATAGCGAGGAACATTGTCCGCCCCCAGCACCTCACATGTGCCCGGTCTGTGGGGAGTACGAATTCCCGGATGAAAGCAGTTACGACATTTGTCCGTCTTGCGGTTGGAACGATGACGGCTATTTTGAAGGCGGCGGCGCGAATGACATGTCTCTAGAAGAAGCGATCGCCAATTTTAAGGCGCATCGTGCGAAAGACCCGAACTACAAATGGTGGGATCCCGTCAAGAAGCAAGGCAGACGATGAAGGCAGACTAAACCAATTTGCCTGGCAATGACCGCGGACTTCGAAGTACATTCGCGGTCTTTTTTGTTGAAGTCGGAACGATGGTGTTGGTCAATTTGTGCTATCACTCATAAGAATGTTTTTAAGGCTTATGCCAGCAAATCTTCAACCGAGCAATCCGAGATATCGGCCAGCGCATAAACCATCTTCGCTTGCGCGCCTTGAATGCCGATGTCTCCTTGCTCGGAGCATTGGATAGAGCGGAGTTTTACGCCGCTTAGTAAGAAGGATTGGTTTTGGGATAATCTGGTGTGCCCGTGGAAATAATTAACCTGTTATCCATGAGCGTTCCTCCTATACCATTGGAATGGTAGTGGTTGTATAGAATGTATTGAAATAGGAGAGAATTCCCTTCGTTTCTTTTCCGAAACTCGGAGGGCTTTTTGAACTTGAGATTCATTTATTGGTTCGCGGATTTGAACGTTTCTCCTTTTCGGTTGCCAGTGCAATTTAAGAAAGATGAAATTAGCGATTTTTGACATATTCAGGAAAATCAAACTTGTGATTTTTGGCAAACGTTAGAATTGATCGATGTTTTTAAACTTGAAAAACTTGTTTCTGCTTGAAAAGCCTTTTTCGGAACCCTCTGCTTTGCAATAGATATAATTGTAACAATGGAAAAATGCTGAGATATGTCTTCCCAAGGCAAGACCTAGAAGACAAAATTAATGAAGAGAGAAGGAAACGCAGTGGATTGGTTCAATTATCATGGCCGTGATCATGGCCCCAAATATTGTTTTCGCCGTTAAGAATAAAAACGATGTGTCAAATACCCTTAGCAGCAAAGTAGTTGAAACATTTGAACAGATCGGAAGATACGGTTGCATGGCGTTCATGGTTTTCAAGATTCCGTATACCTATTCGAATTTCTGATTTGAGAACGGCTTGATGGTCTATCTTATCGTTGATGGTGTCCTCTGCTTGGCTTATGTTCTCTTCTGGGTAATTTGTTGGAAGAAAAACAACCTTTTGAGGGCTCTGCCCTCTCGATTTTGCCTTCGGTGATATTTTTGTTCAGCGGGGCTTTGCTGGAGAGCATCCCTCTTTTGGCCTTCTCGGTTATCTTTGCGATCTTTCACATTTTCATTAGCGTGAAGAACGCGGAAAGAAAATAAGACAACCGATTTTCGGCAAAAAAAGCGACCCCAACGCGGGATCGCAGGTTTGTTTATTCCACCGTCACGCTTTTCGCGAGGTTTCTTGGCTTATCGACGTTAAGGCCTTTTTCTAGCGAAACATAATAGGCAAGGTAGAAGGCAAACATTGATTTGAGGAGTGGCGATAAGTAGAGAACGGAGTCAGGAACGACGAAGGCATCGCCGTCTCTTTTCACGCGGTTGGAAGAAACGATGTAGGAGATCGCGCCACGGCTATTGACCTCTTCGACGTTGCCGCGCATCGCGGATTCGGTTACGGGGTCCGAGATGAAGGTGATCACGGGGACGCCTTCTTCGATGAGGGCGATGGGGCCGTGTTTGAGCTCGCCTCCCGGGACGCCTTCCGAATGGATATAGGTGATTTCCTTGAGCTTCAACGAGGCTTCAAGGGACATTTCGTAATCGTATCCTCGCCCGAGGAAGAAGACGTTCTTCGCATCCTTGATTTTCTTCGCGATCTCGCGGATCTCTTCTTTCCGTTCGATGATTTTGTTGCAATCCTCGATGATTTGATTCAGTTTCTCAGCGATATGAGTGCTGTGGGCGCAGGCTCTAGAAAGCAAAGAGAGAAGTGTGACCATCGCAGAATACGCCTTCGTTGAGGCGACCGCGACCTCCAATCCAGCGTAGAGCAAGCAGGAGTAGGTTGACATTCTTTCAAGCGTCGATCCTTTTGTATTCGTAATCACGAGCAAGGGCATTTTCATCGCCTTGATGGCCTCGCCGCAACGGATGAGGTCCGCGGTTTCGCCAGATTGGGAAAGGAAGACGTAAAGAGGTTTCTTCCCAAGGTATTTGGGGTAATAGGCCCATTCGGAAGCGATGAAGACGCTTGTGTCTTTCCCGAGGCGTTCGAAGTAGTGGGCGCCGATCAACGAGGCGTGATAAGAGGTGCCGCAGGCGATGAAGACGATGTGGTCGGCTTCGTGAATCGCTTCGATCAATTTCGGGTCGAAATTGAATTCTCCGTCGTTATAGTAGTTATCGACAAGACGCCCGATGACGGTCGGGATCTCTTCGATTTCCTTCAACATGAAGTGGGGATAACCACAGAGGTCTCTCTTCAATAGATCGGGTTGCTTCTCGGTGTAGACGGGCTCAAGTTCGTTTCCATCTTTATAGATATGGAGGTCTTTCTCTTCGATGTAGCCGTAGCAGAGATCATCAAGCTCGATGAACTTATGGGTCTCGGTGATCATCGGAGAAGCATCGCTTGCAAGAAGGTTGAAGCCCTCGCCTACCCCGATCAGGAGCGGGGCGCTGTTTTTAAAGAAGTAGAGGCGATGGGGTTCATGAGAGGTGATGAAGGCGCAGGCATAACCCCCTTCAAGCTTCGAAACGGTCAAGCGAATGGCTTCAAGGACGTCATTCGTCTTTCCATAACTGCGCTGCAAGAGATTGACAATGACTTCCGTGTCGGTCTCCGAGAGAAAGGAGAAGCCTTTTCTTGAAAGATGGCCCTTGATGTCTTTGTAGTTTTTAATAACCCCGTTATGGACGAGGGCGAAGGTGCCGTCGTTGCTCACGTGGGGATGGGAATTGATGTCGCTAGGAACGCCATGGGTCGCCCAGCGGGTGTGCCCGATGCCGACATCGCTATTGAATTTCGGCGGGGTTTTCTTGGAAAGATTCTCGACGGATCCAACAAATTTATGGACGACGATCTCGCGGTTGAGAAGATAGGCAACGCCCGCGGAGTCATACCCGCGGTAATCCAAATCCTTCAAGCCTTGAATAAGAAAGTTCTTGACGTCGATTTTTCCAACGCAGCCTACAATTCCGCACATACGCGTTCCTCCTCTTCCGATGGACCAAAAGACGAGTTAGTTTACCACAAAAAAGGCGGGAAGGGAAACAAGCGGATGGTACCGGGGTGGCAGCCGAAGGGAAGGACATAAAACATCTCTTCCAAAGAAGATAATCCCAGAGATTTTGAAGGTGAATTTTCCAATTCATAATTAAAAACGCATTTGAAAACTATCGTTGAAATCTGGCGATTTTTAAAAGTACTTCGTTTTTGATTGAAAATTCTGAATTTCGCTTCTAAAATTGAACCCGTTTTTGAAGGAAGATAACCCATGGCAAAATACACGAAATCCGACATTCTCCGATTTAGCAAAGAGGAGAACGTTCAATACGTCCGTTTGCAGTTCACCGACATCATTGGAACCATCAAGGCCGTCGAGATCCCTGCGTCCAAGCTAAAAGACGCTCTCGACGACAAGATCATGTTCGATGGTTCTTCGATTGAAGGCTTCGTACGTATCAAAGAGGCGGATATGTACCTTCGCCCCGACTTAAATACCTGGTTGATCTTGCCTTTCGAAGATATGGCCTACGGCAAAGTCGCCCGTTTGATTTGCGATATTTACACGACCAAGGGAAAGCCTTTCACCGGAGATCCCCGCTATATCCTCAAGAAGAACATCCGTCGGATGCACGAATTAGGATTCGCGACCTTGAACGTTGGCTTTGAACCGGAGTTCTACCTGTTCAAAATCGGACCCGATGGACGTCCAGAACTGGATCAAGCCATCGACCGCGCTTCGTATTTCGACCTCGCTCCGTTGGATGGGGCTGAATACGTCCGTCGCGATATCTCTCTTGAATTAGAGAAGATGGGCTTCACGGTTCAGACGACCCATCACGAAGTCGGCCCAGGCCAAAACGAGATCAATTTCAAATACGACGATGTCTTGGCCGCCTGCGATCGCGTTCAAACCTTCAAACAAGTCGTCAAGGTTATCGCGAGAAAGCATGGCTTCTATGCGACCTTCATGCCGAAACCCATCGCGGGATTACCGGGAAGCGGCATGCATGCGAATTGCTCTTTGGCGGATGAAGAGGGAAAGAACGTCTTCTATGACGAAAAAGATCCGATGGGTCTTTCCTTGACCTGCCGCAAATGGATGAGTGGCATCATCAAGCACATTCGCCCCCTTGCCTTCGTCTTGAATCCGAGCGTCAATTCCTATAAGCGTTTGGTCAGCGGATTCGAAGCCCCGATCTATGCCTGCTGGAGCGATTCCAACCGTTCTTCCTTGATCCGCATCCCCGCGATACGCGGCGAAGGAACGAGAACCGAGATCCGCTCGGTTGACCCAACCGCAAATCCCTATTTGGCTTTAAGCTGCATCCTTGCCGCCGGGCTAGACGGGATCCTTCATACGAGTGAAGAAGAGCTCGTTCCCCCGGTGACGGACAACCTCTTCGCCTTGAGCCACGAACAGATCGAAGCCTTGCATATCACCCAACTCCCCGAGAACTTGAAAGACGCTTTGATGGAGTTCAAGAAAGACGCCATTCTGCAGGACGCGATCGGGGAGCATGCAAGCGAAAAGCTCTTGAAGGGCAAGATGCTTGAATGGGAACAATATTCGACTTGCGTCACGGATTTTGAACTGAAACATTACCTATAAGTAAGTGAAAGTGCCGTCGGTTTCGAAAAGGAGACCGGCGGCTTTTTTTGTTGGAGAACCCGCTTTTGCGCGGTTTCGGTTATTAATTGAAGGGTTTCGCAGCCATTTTTCCCACCGAATATTCCCGTTTGTGTTTCTTCGTTTCCCTGCTTATCCTTAATGTAATATGTCCAAGAAGGTGAATATCTATGATGTCGCGAAAGCCGCGGGCGTTTCCGCGGCGACGGTAGTTACATCATCAACGGGAAGAAGGGCAAGGTCTCCAAAGAGAAGGCTCAAGAGATTATTCGCGTGATGAAAACCCTTGGCTATGTCCCAGATCATGCAGCGATTTCCCTAACCACGGGCAAGAGCCAACTTCTTGGAATGTGTCTCCCTCTGAACGACGTATCCGACGCTTTTGTCGCGAACCCTTTCTATGCGGAGTTCTATAGCAACTTCTTAGAAGAAGCGAAAAAGGAAGGCTATGACGTCGTCATCGGTTCCATCCGGAAACAAGCGGATCTTGAAAGTTGGGTCCGCGCCCGGAAATTGGATGGGCTCGTCTTATTCGGCTTTTATAGCAGTTCGGTCTATTCGATGCTTCGCAAACTCAAGATCCCGACCGTCTTGGTCGACGTTTACGATGAACCCAGCGGCAATTTCTCGATTGTTCGCACGAACGATCGCTACCTTGAACGAAAAAGGCATACTTCTCGCAATTGGTTCTCCCTTCAAGAACACGAAATACATCCTTGAACAAGTTGGGATGACGTCTGTCTTTGGTGCGATTGTCGACGGAACGATGATTTCCCATTCAAAGCCCGACCCGGAAGTTTTCTTGAAAGCGGCCTCTTTGCTTAACGTTTCTCCGATGGAGTCGATCGTCGTGAAAGACGCCGTTGCAGGCGTGCAAGCCGCGAATGCCGGAGGCTTCTATGCCGTTGGAATCGGCGATGCCTCGACTTCCTCTTACGCGGACGCCCCGATTGCCAAGATTTCTGATCTTTTGGGCATCGTGGAAAAAAGAAATGCCCCTCGTCTTGTGATCCGGGGTCTTGAAAAGGTTTATCCGAATGGCTGCCACGCGACAAAGAACTTCAACCTTGATGTATATGATGAAGAATTCGTCGTTTTCGTTGGACCTTCGGGCTGTGGCAAATCCACGATTCTTCGCATGATCGCTGGTTTGGAAGAAGTGACGGATGGATCCATCGCCTTGGATGGTGAAGACATCACGGATAAGGAATCCAAGGACCGCGATATCGCGATGGTCTTCCAAAACTACGCACTGTACCCCCATATGACCGTTCGCAAGAACATCGCCTTTCCTTTGACCATTAAGCACCATTATCCCTTCTATGGCAAAAAAGTAAGGGAAGAAATCAATCAGAAAGTCGAAGAAGCAGCAGAGAAGATCGGCCTTACCAAATACCTTGACGTCAAGCCTGCGAATCTCTCTGGTGGTCAGCGTCAGCGCGTCGCGCTTGGGCGTGCGATTGTTCGTGAAACCAAGTGCTTCTTGCTTGACGAGCCTTTGTCGAACCTCGATGCCAAAATGCGTGTTCAGATGCGTTCGGAGATCACCCGTCTGCATGATCGCCTTAAAACCATCTTCATCTACGTGACGCACGAAGAAGTCGAGGCGATGACGATGGGAACGAAGATCGTCGTGTTGAAAGATGGCGTCGTTCAACAAATCGGCAGCTCGGAAGAAATCTTCATTAACCCGGTGAACCAATTCGTCGCTGGCTTCATCGGCACGCCGCAGATGAACTTCCTTGAAACGGTCGTGACCAAAGATGGAAGAGGAAGCTACAAAGCGACCTTCTTAGGCAGCGAAAAAGGGCTCCGAATTCCCTTGGAACGCGTGAAGAACTTTGATCCGAACTTCTTGGGTAAACCCGTGATCATGGGTGTGCTTCCGAAGGCGATTTCCATCCAAGGCGACCTTACTTACGACGCAAAACAGAACTATTCTGGACAGATTTCGCTCTTTGAACAATTGGGTGAAGAAACGGTTCTTTATACAAAAGCCGCCGGGAAAGAAGACGATTTGATCATCTCCACAACTGGCTTAGGAAGGTTTGGGAGAATGAAGGTCGTGCCGATCTCCTTCGACTTGAGCAAAGCCTGCTTCTTTTCCAAAGAAGATGGCCACAGCCTCATTTAAGGCAATGGATAACGATGGGCGTCAAGAAAAACTTGGCGCCTTTTCTTTCCAACGAAAGAGGTAGCTTTGTTGAAAATCTCCAAAGAAGAGAACGGCTGCAACCATCGTATCTTACGAAGAGAGGCGAAAAAGAAAGAAATGTAACGCTAGAACCGATAGAATACCATTTAGGAGGAAACCCTTTCTTTGAAAGGCAAGTTTAGCGTATTGTCAAAAATGTTTATCCCCGTCTTGCTCATTGATTATCTAGAACTTGCTGGCTACCTTGAACTTGTGGTCGCCGCAGGCCTTATCGTTCTGGCCATCTTTAGCTTCTATTATTTCCTATATTTCGTTGAATGTTTAAAGACGCCCAAGAAGTTTGAAAAAGGCAAAACCAAATATCGTTACGCGGTTTTGATCCCCGCAAGAAACGAGAGCCACGTCATCGGAAACCTTTTGGCTTCGTTAAAGAAACAGGATTATGATCCTGCCTATTTCGATGTCTATGCGATCGTAGAAAGCAAGGATGATCCAACCTGCCAAATCGTTGAAGAATTCGGTTACCATTACATTGTGAGAACGAGGTTAGAAAATCGAAAGACGAAGGGCTTTGCCTTGCAAGAAGCCATTGAGTATTTGAAAGAACAAGGCCTCCATTACGACTCCTATATGATCTTCGACGCGGACAACATCGCCGAGCCGAACTTCATTCGTCTTCTTAATGATTCCAAGAACCAAGGCTATCAAGTGAGCGTAGGGTATCGCAACTTCACAAACAGCAAGAAGAACTGGGTTAGCGCCTGCAGCGCCACCCTCTTTGCCTACATGAACCAATTCACTTCAAAGGGGAGAAGCGCCTATTTTGAGAAGGCCACCTTGACGGGAACAGGGTATTACGTGGATGCCGATGTCGTAGAAGGCGCAGGAGGTTGGATCTGGACGGGCATGACGGAAGATGTCGCGTTGACGACCTATTGCTATTACCACAACGTCTCAATGCACTATTACCCATATGCCGTCTATTACGATGAGCAGCCGACGAGCTTCAAGGTGTTGCACAAGCAACATATCCGCTGGATCTTTGGCTACATGGAAAAGAAAGACAAATACAAAAGCAAGGAACCAATGTATCACGAGGATCACATGGTCCGTCGACGCATTGGGATCATGGAGTACAACCTTTGCATTTGGCCACTCGTCAGTTTCTTTATCTTTGAGATCATCGCCGCCCTGGGCTATATCGCTTTGTTCATCCTCGCTGCTTTGCAACAAGATCCTAACGCCGGTTTCCTTTGGGGGCACATGGTTTTGCAAATCTCGTTGCTCTATCTAGCCCTCTGTCTTGCGGGTTTGATTTCCGTGGTGCTTGACCGTAAGCATTTGCAGTTTGGCTTCTGGAAGTCGCTTGTCGTAATCCTGACCTATCCCTTCTTCATGTGCGACTTCCTCTTCGCTTTCTTCGATGGGCTCTTCCATAAGAAGAAGCGGACCACGTGGGATAGAATCGCCCATTCCGGGGAAATCACAAACGAGGAAGCAAAGGAGGTCGAAGATGGTAAAAAGGGACGATAAAACAAAAACGATCTATTACGAAGACGAGCTGAACGATGACTTCATGGATATCGGCTTAGAACGTAAAGAAGTGCCACAAACCTATAAATATCTGCGCAAAAATAAGTTCTACAATTTCTTTTCGAACATCTTTTACTTTGGAATTGTCAAACCGATCTTAAGCGTTTTCTCTTTCTTCCATGGCGTCAGAGTCAAGAATCGCAAACTCTTGAAAGAAGTGAAAAAGGAGGGCGCCTTTATCTACGCGAACCACACCGCCGCCATCGATGCCTTCGTGATCCAGGCCTATGTTGTTCGGTGTAAGCGCACCGAAATCATCGGCTATAGCGATTCGGTTCACGTCCCTCTTTTGAAACACGTCGGGCGCTGCCTTGGTTACCTCCCTTTGCCTGTCCATGACTTAAAGATCGCGGGCAAGCTTGTCGAAGCTATCGATTTCTATAATAAAGAAAAGCATCATATCCTGATTTACCCGGAAGCCCACATTTGGCCTTACTACACGGATATCCGGCCTTTTGCAAGCGCGAGTTTCCATTATCCAGCGAAACTAAAGGCCAAGGTTGTCCCAATTGTAACGACCTATCGTAAGGTCTGGTATTCCAAAAAGCCGAAGATGACCTTAATCGTTGGAAAGCCGATTGCCCCGAAAGAAGGCGCGACCGTCCACGAGAACCGCGAGTACTTAAGGAATGAGTGCTATCGCGAGATGAAAGAAATCTCCGACGCGAATCGCACGATCGAGTATTTCCATTACGTGAAAACGGAAAAAGAGGAAGAAAAACCGGAGCAATCTTCTTGCTAAGCGACCCTTCATCTTTATCACAAGAACATTAGAGGAGAGTCTTCAATGGAACAAAACTTCAAACGAATCTTCAAATTCTATCTCATCGCTGCCTTCGCCTTCTTGATCGCCGGGCTTGTCGCCGGCGTGTTCTATCGTGAATTCAGCAAAGTCTTCGATATGGCTCACGTGTATACGCCGCTTGGCTTGGTTCATCCCCATTTGTTGGCCCTTGGGATGGGCGGGATGCTTCTAATTGGCTTCATGAACGCCAAGTTGGGCGTCGAAGGCAAGCTTATGAAGGGCTTCGTGATTACCTACATCGTGGGGGTTTCCGCTTCCTTCACCATGCTTCTGATCCGCGGCATCTCGGATGTCATGAACGCGAAAACCCCGGATTCCTTCATTCTCCCTGAAGGGATGTTCGCCGGGATCTCCGGGATCTTCCACGCCACGCTTGGCGTTGGGCTTGTCGGAATCTTCATTCTGTGGCTTCTTGCGTTCAAGAAAGACAAGACCAACGCGTAAGAGGTAAATTCGGTGGAAACTCTCTTGATCTTCAGGGGAGTTTTTCTTTTGGAAATGGCCTCTCAAGATAACGTATAATGAAGGAGTGAAAAGAAGGGTTTTCTTTATGAAGAAAAGATTGTTGCTTTCCTTGCTGACCTTAGGGGTTCTTGCTTCCAGCATATCGATGAACGTCTCGCCTTCACATGCGCCTGTTCTTCAAGTTAACGCTGCGACATCAACCTTGCCCACGACTATCGACCTTAAAGACAACAGCGAGGAAGACATTCGTTCCTATTATTCATCCCTTCTAACATTGTCCGAAGAAGAGCGCAAGGGCACGAATCTATTGAAGAACCTTCGTCCCATTCTGCGCGATCAGGCCACTTATTATGTTTACGGTAGCGGCGGGGCGAATCCTAGCGGCGTCACGGCGATCTACTCGATCACGGATCGCGATTGGGCGGCATCTCCCGCGAGTTCCGTTGTTGGCGGAACTTACGATGCCTCGACGAAAGTGATTACGGGTTATAGCCATAAAAATGAAATCTTGAACAACTCAGATCTGTGCGTTCGTATGCTCTACGTTGATTACGAGAAGCAGGAGAAGACTCCGTTTCTTATCGAAGAAACGAAAAACGCGAACTTCGATAAGGAACACGTCTGGTCGAAATCGATTGGTTTTTCCGAGTTCGCCGAAGGACCAGCGGGCACCGATCTCCACCATTTGATCGCCGGAGAAAAAACCGTCAATCAGCAAGTCCATAACAATAACCCTTATGGGGTAGTCTCGGTGCCTGACGGGAAATACGATGGAACGGCGGCCGGAACCTATCCCATCACTGGGAACAAAAGGGGCAGCGCGGCACATGAAGATCCGAGAAATGCGTCAGGCCAAGCCGTGTTTGAGCCAAACGATGCGGATAAAGGACGCATCGCGAGGGCTTTACTTTACATGGCTGCCTGTTACAACAATTATTCGGGCAGCGAAACGATCACAGCCTCGGATCCGAACCTTGAACTTGTTGATTACGTGGTGAATTCCTCCGCAGTCTCTTCTTCGGCTACAGAAACGGCGAAATATGGGATTCTATCGGATCTATTGGATTGGAATCGTCGTTTCAAGCCAACGGAATTTGAAATCCACCGCAACAATCTCATCTACAATAACTACCAGCATAACCGCAATCCCTTCATCGATTTCCCCGAATGGGCGGATTATGTCTGGGGTGTCAAAGGGGATTTAACCCCGACGGGTTTTGCAGACCCTTCCTTGGATGCGATCAACAACTGGACGGCGGACCTAGAAGGCGAAGTCTCTTTCAGCGAAACAAGTTTGGATTTTACGGTTGGCGATTCTTCAAAGAACGTTGCGGCAACTTCAAGCAACGGCAACGAGATTTCTTGGAACGTTGAGCCAAAGGGAATCGTTGAATTATCCAGCGTTGTTTCTGCTTCAGGCGAAGCGATCAACGTAACGCCAAAAGCAGAAGGAGAAGCGACGCTTACCGCTTCCTTTGTTTTAGGGAGGAAAACGGTAGAAGCTTCTATCTCGGTGAACGTCAAAGGTTCTTCGGATCCAAGCGAAGCTGTGGAAGATGTTTTGAGCTTTGAAACGCTAGGGGTGCAAGGGACTTCATACAAGCTTTACGAGAATCGCAAAATCAACAATGCGACGTACTCTGCCTTTGTTTCCAAAAGCAACGGAGGCGTGGCGTTAAACAGCAAGTCTACCACGGCAAGAGGCATTGTTCAAACGAAGTCCGGCGGAACCCCGGTTTCCGTTAGCGTGGATTGGGTTGCCGACTCTTTGGCCGCAGGGACCAAGCGGGCGATAACGGTTTACGGAAGCCAAAATCCCTTTACTTCGATCAACCCATCCCTTGATCCAAATGCCACCTTGCTGGCGTCGATTTCCTATCCTGATTCCACAAAGGTAACCTGGGAAGGCGAATGCCCTTATCTTGGATTTGCTTCTCTAGATGGTGTGGTCTATTTCAATGCAATTCATGTTTCATACCGTGCAAAAACAGAACAAATTACGGGAATTATTGCGACTTGCGATGTTTCCTTTCATCCAGGAGAAACCCTTTTGAAAAATCAAATCCAGGTTAAAGATAATCTTGGAAACGACATCTCTTATTTCGAACTGTTGAATGAAAAAGAAGAACTTTTAACCGCGTACGACTTTTCTTATGAAGACGCTCCAAGTGGCGGAAAAGAGGTCAAAAAAACGTTTACTGTTCGTGCGTCGTCATTCACGGCAACTGTTTCAGTTTCCATTTCTCGCGTTGCCCCAATGACCTTTGATGGAGCCTCTCAAACGTTGGATGACTTTGTGAATTTCGTGATGTTCGAAGACATTGAAGGGCAATGCCAAAGCAAGTTTCTTGAAGCGAAGGAACGTTTCTTCGCTCTTAGCAACGAAGACAAAACTTCTTTCTTAGAAAGCGAATCCTATTGCCTGATCAAGGCCAAGGAGAGACTTTTTGCTTGGGCCAACTTCCATGGGGAGAACCTTATTTCAAACGAAGGAAAAGTTTCTTTCGTTCCCATGAACTCCAAAGCGTTCCCTTCAAAAGAGATTGATTGGGCGCTTGTTCTCTACCTTTCCCTTGCTGGGTTGTTTGGGTGTGTTATCGCTTTCTTGAAATTCAAGAAAAGCGGAAGCAAAAACCCATCGAATAGATGACCCATATTGTGTTTTGACTTATCATTAAGAGTATGGCCAAGAAAAAGAACAAGAAGCCACGCCATATCAAAAGATTTTCGCGACGGATCCTTATTGCGTTCTTCCTTTTCCTGCAACTTCTTATCTTGGCGGGCGTTGGCTTTTTAATTACAGCCTTGCAGAACGTGTGGTGGTCTTTTGGCTTTATTACCGTCGCGCTTTGGGCGATCAACTTTATTGTCGTTGTTCGAATCTTATATAAACACGGGGATCCGGAGATCAAAATTCCTTGGATCGTCGTTTTGCTTTCGATGCCCTTCGTCGGCATCCTTTTCTATGAGGTTTTCCGCCAACGTTCCTTGACGAAGAAAGAAAAGAAGGTCTTAGAAAAAATCAAGACAAACCAAGTGCCTTATTTCTTGAAGGGAAAGGCGGCACATCTATCCGAAGAAGATCCCTATTACCAGCCGATGGCGATTTTAGAAAGCACGACGGACTATTCGATGTTCGAACAATCGAAACTGACCTATTTCAAAAACGGGGAAGACTTTTTCCCGGACTTCCTTGAGAAACTTCGTAACGCCAAGCAATTCATCTTCCTTGAATTCTTCATCATCCACCCTGGCAAGATCTGGGATGAGATCCATGAGATCCTCGTCCAGAAAGTAAAAGAAGGGGTAGAAGTTCGACTCCTTTATGATGACTTCGGCTGCTATAGCTCCTTGCCAAGTCAGTACTATGAAGACCTTCGCGACGAGGGTATTGATTGCTATCCATTCAACCGTGCAGGCTTTCTCCTTTTAGGCGTCTACAACAACCGAGATCACCGCAAAATCGCGGTAATCGATTACGATTTTGCTTATACGGGCGGGGCGAATCTCGCCGATGAATACGCCAATATTATTGAGCGTTTCGGCTATTGGAAGGACACGATGATCCGCATTGAAGGAAAGGGGATCTCCTCTTTGCTTGCTTTGTTCTTACTCAATTACGACTTATCGAAAAGGTCGATTTCCGATTACTCGAAATTCTTGTCGCATGAATACCCCGCCTTCGAAAACGAAGGGGCTTTGTTCTCCTTCGGGACGGGGCCTGAAATGCTTTATTCCTTGCGGGTTGGCGAGATCAATTACCTCTCATTGATTCAATGCGCGAGGAAGAAAATCTATATCTCTACGCCCTATTTTGTTCCTTCAAACGAATTGCTGCAGGCCTTGGAACTCGCCGCTTTGCGCGGGGTGGAAGTGCATCTGGTTTTGCCGGGGATCCCCGACAAGAAAATCCCCTATCTTTTGGCCAAATATTACATCCCCCACGTTCTCGCCGCCGGGGTGCATGTCTATTTCTACACCCCTGGCTTCAACCACATGAAGACGGTGCTCGTTGACGATCAGCTTGCCTTCGTTGGTTCCATCAACATGGATTTCCGTTCCTTCGTCCACAATTTCGAGTGTGGCACGACGATTCTTCGCTCCCCGATCCTTAAGGATATTGAGGCGGATTTCAAGGAGATGCTCGATGCCTCCGAAGAATTGCCAAAGGATTTCTCCTTGACCACGATCCAGAAAGTTTGCTGCGCCTTGCTAAGTATCTTCATCCCCTTGCTTTAATGTAGAAACTCGGGACGAGAAACGAGAATGAAAAAGAAGTGGTTTTAAGGTTGAAAAATTTAGAAACTATCACTATATTTTTCACGTCGAAATTTTAGACGTTTTAGATTATGTACCGCAAAGACCTCCGACCCGATATCGTCGCTTCCTTCCTTGGGGAATTCAATGCATTTGGCCCCAAACTCACCTTGGACCAAGTCGCTAGCAAAATCCATATTTCCAAGAAGACCATTTACCGTTTTTTCGAAGGAAAAGAGGACATCTACCTTTATATCTGCAAGATCGCATCAAAAAAGTTGCAGACCGCCTTGGAAGAGATCGAAAAAGGCGAAGGGACGACCGTTGAAAAGATGGCCAAGATGATCCGTGCCCGTTCTTGCTGGGCAAAAGACATTGACGTTTCTTACGTCCGCGAGCTTAAGGAAGTTTCTCCTAACGTCTACGCAGCCTTCCTCCATCTTCACCACATCCATTGGGAATCGATGATGGCTTTGATGAATCAAGGGAAGAATGAAGGAATGGTGAAGAGCGCCTTGGATCTTCGCTTGGCGATACGCTACTTGGAAGCGGGGCTCGATGCTTTGCTCGATGATGATATCCTTGCGACGACCGGCTTGACCTATGCGCAGGCGGTCGATTCCTTGAGCGATACCTTCCTCAACGGGATGCTCAATCGATAAACAAACGAAAACGAGAGGCCGGTCCTCTCTTTTTCTTTGGTGGAAAAAAGATTAACCAAGATTAAACTTTTACTTGAAATCTTTTTTCGCCTTTCTAAAATAATCCTTGGTTAATGGTGATTAACTTATGAAGTTGCTTGTCGCGAAATTACATCAAACCGTAAACGTCATCGGCTTCGAGGATATGGAGCCTTCGACCCTCAGCCACCTTCAGGCGCTTGGCATCTACCCCGGAGGAGAACTGGTCGTTTTGGAAAACGCCCTCGGGGGTGTCGTCTGCAAGGTGAAGGATAGCCGTCTGGCCTTGGACCATGACGTAGCGGATAGCATCCTCGTGGAGGAACGTCTATGAAAAAGAGCCTGAGCAAGGAAAAACCGGTTTTAACCATTGCTTTGGCGGGCAACCCCAATTGCGGCAAGACGACGCTTTTCAATGCCTTGACAGGTGAACATTGCTACGTTGGCAACTGGCCTGGCGTCACCGTGGAACAAAGGATCGGAACCTATTATCTCAACGATAAGAAGAAGGGCGATTTCCTACATATCGTCGACCTTCCTGGGATCTATTCCTTGGCGCCTTATTCTCCGGAAGAAATCGTCTCTCGGCAGTACTTGATTGATGATCACCCGGATCTCGTGATCGATGTGATCGATGGGACGAATTTGGAACGTAACCTTTTCTTGACCTCCGAATTGCTTGAAATCGACGTTCCCTTGATCGTCGCGGTCAACATGATGGACGCGGTCGAGCTTGAAGGCAGAACCATCGATTTGAAATTGCTCTCCAAGCGCTTGGGCGTTCCTGTTGTTCCTGTCAGCGCCTTAAAAGAACATGGCTTGGATGATTTGGTAAAGCTCGTTTTAAAAGAGGGGAAGAAGAAGCGATTAGGACAAACGCTCCTTGCGCCTCTAGGAAAGAAAGAGGCCGATACCTTTGCCGCGCATAAAGTCGTTCATCCCTTGTTCCACGCCTTGAAGGTCCTTGAAGGCGACATTTTGGAAAAAGGAGATCACTTCGAAGTCTTTGAAATGGCGCAGGATCAAGCGGATCAATTCCCTTTGGACATTGCGACCATGCGCAATGCGAAGATCCATGAAATCGCGATGGAGGTCGTGAAAGACACGCCCTCCCAAGAGGAGCCGAAAGTCGATAAGATCGACCGCGTTCTTACCCATAAAATCTTTGGGCCGATCCTTTTGGTCTTGATCCTTTTTGCGATTTTCAATCTCGTTTTCGCGACGGATTTTCTTTATCTTCATGCGATGGGATTGGAGCTTCGAGATTATCCCGGTTTCCTTTCTTGGACCATGCTAGACGGCGAAGTCGTCCATCCCTTCCAAGGTTTGTTCTACGATGCTTCTGGCATCGTGAGCCCTGGCGAATTCCTCCATCGTCTCATCGGCGATAACGCGACGGGAATCTTAGGATGTGCTTCGTTAGGATTGAAGCAATTGCTTCTTTTATGGAATGCTCCCGAATGGGTCGTCTCCATGTTTTACGATGGAATTTTAAACGGGGTTTGCGCGGTTTTAGGATTTTTACCGCAGATCTTGCTCCTATTTGCCTTCTTTAGCTTCCTTGAAGATAGCGGCTATATGGCGCGCATCGCCTTGCTCCTTGATCGGGCCTTGCGGCGCTTCGGAGTCTCAGGAAAAGCCTTCCTTCCCATGATCATGGGCTTTGGATGCGGCGTTCCTGCGATGATCAATACGCGTACGCTTTCCAGTGAAAAAGAGAGGGTGAAAACAATTCGAGTGATTCCGTTTTTCACCTGTGGCGCGAAGGCCGAGTTTCTTGTTGCGATCGCCGCGGTGATCGCTTCTAGCGCCTCGCTTGACCCCGGGTTATTTACCTTTGGTCTTTACGCTTTCGGCGTCATCGTTGCCTTGCTCTCCGTGATCGTGATGTCAAAGACGACGCAGAAAGAAAAGGTGCCGCCCTTCATTATGGAATTGCCGAATTATCGCCGTCCAAAGATGAAGGCTTTGGCGATCCACGTCTACGATAAAGCAAAGCACTTTGTCCAAAAGGCCTTTACGATCATCTTCGCCTCGACGGTCATCGTTTGGCTCTTTACGAATTTCACCTGGGATTGGACCTTCATCCCAACCACGGATCCGATTCTTGGATTGACGGCTTCGGATTCGATCCTTGCGAACCTTTCGATGTTGATCCAGCCCCTATTCACGCCTCTTGGCTTTGGCTATAACACCGAAGGGCTGAAGGAGAATGGCTGGGCTTTTATCACTGCGACCCTTCAAGGGATTGTTGCGAAAGAAAACGTCGCGGGCGGTCTTGAATCGCTTTCCGGCGTCATCCTCGGCTCTGGCAGTGGGCTGGGGGATCTTGTCGCTTCGACGGGCATTTCTACGGCTGGCCTTGCCGCTTTCTCCGTTTTCAACCTCTTCACGATTCCCTGCTTTGCAAGCGTGTCCGCGGCAAGAAGCGAAATCGCGAGGAAGCGCGACTTTATTGGAACGATTCTCTTCTGGCTTCTAACCTCCTACGTCCTAGGAATGGTCACCTATTTGACCTTTGCTTACGTTTGGACGCTTGCGATTTGGTTGCCTCTTCTTGCTTTGCTTTTGTTCTTTATCTTCAATAAAAAGAAAGCGAAGGTGGCCTAAATGCATTGGACGGAAATTGTTGCGATCCTCTTCTTGGTGCTTGCAAGTCTGTTCTCCCTTTGGGTGATCTTCCGAAAGAAGAAAGAGAAGGACTGCTGCAGCGTAGACGCCGGCAAGTCCCTCGTGGAAGAATATTTTGCAAAATACGGGAAACGGAAGTAAACGAAAAGATGGCGCGCAGCCATCTTTTTTCGTTAGATCAATGCGAATCGCTTAAGGTCAATAGACATTCGCAGGGGAGACCCACGGCCTTTTCGCCATGGAGCTCTTCCAAGTTGATGAGCGTCAACGTGGCGACGGGGATGCCTCCTGCCTTTTCGACGATTTGCTTAAGAGCCACGAAGGTGCCTCCGGTCGCCATCAAATCATCGACAAGAAGGACGCGGCTTCCTTCGGGAAAGGCATTCGAAGGGATTTCGAGGGTTGCCGTCCCGTATTCGAGTTCGTAGGAAGCCGAATAGGTTTTGCCCGGGAGTTTGCCTGCCTTGCGGCCCATGATAAAGCCAACGCCCATTTCTAAGGCGAGGGCCGAGCCGAAGATAAAGCCGCGGGATTCCGCGCCGATGATGTAATCGGGACGATATTTCTCGCCAAGTTTGGCCAAATCCTTGATGGCGGAAGCAAAGGCCTCCTTATTGGCGACAAGGGGCGAAATGTCTTTGAAGCTGATGCCCTTTTTGGGGAAGTCTGGATAGACTCCGATGTAGTTACGATAATCCATGTATACTCCTGGAACGCCTCATTTTAGGGCAAGAAAAAGAAAAGCACTAGCGAAACAGAAAAACGTTGGAGAAGAAGGGCAAATTTCCTATCATTAATAGGATTGGAGAAAACGATGGATTTAACGAAGCAAAGCAACGTTCACGTATTGGACCACCCTCTTTTAAAGCACAAGATTTCGCAGATTCGCAAAGAAAACACGGAGACCAATGAATTCCGCGCCTTGGTCAAGGAGATCGCCGTCATCGAAGGCCTTGAAGCCTTCCGCGGGCTCGAAACCAAGATGGTTCGCATCAAGACCCCGATTGAAGAGACGGTTCAACCCGTGATCGAGCCCTCTTCTCTTTGCTTTGTGCCTATACTCCGCGCGGGCCTAGGCATGGTCGATGGGATGCTTGAACTCATCCCGGGTGCCAGGGTTGGGCATATTGGGATGTATCGAAACGAGGAAACCCATGAGCCCGTGGAATATTTCTGCAAGCTCCCGAGCAACATCGCGGATCTAGAGGTCTATCTTATCGATCCAATGCTCGCGACGGGCGGTTCGGCGATCGACGCGGTCGCGGCCTTGAAGAAGCGTGGCGTCAAGAAGATTTCCTTCCTTTGCATCATCGCGGCGCCAGAAGGGGTGGAAGCCTTTGTCGAAGCGTATCCCGATGTTCCTATCTTCATCGGCGCCTTGGATCGCGAACTCAACGAAAACGCCTACATTTGCCCGGGGCTTGGGGATGCGGGCGATCGCATCTTCGGGACCAATATCTAAACCGTCAAGGCGATCGAAAGGTCGCCTTTTTGCATACAAAAAAGGACGCAGTTTCGCGTCCTAAGCTTGCAAATCCTTAATGTTTGCGGTCTTCTTCCATGCGTTCAATATCTTCTTTTGACGCGCAATAGACGAAGGGAACATGACGATCGAGCTCGTAATAATCAAGGCCGTAGCCCATCAAGAAGAGGGAATCGGTAAGTTCTTTTCCTACGAAGTCGACGTCGACCTTGACCTTGCGATCGGGAAGTTTGTTGAACAAGGAAGCGATCAAGACGCGCTTCGGGGCGCATTCGTTTTCGAGATACTTCTTGAGGAAATCCATCGTGATGCCGGTGTCGACGACGTCTTCGACCAAGATCACGGTGCGGTCTTTGATGTCCGCCTTAAAGGGCTGTTCTAGGACGATCTTGCCCGTGGAAGAAGTGCCTTCCCAAGAGGAAGTTTTGACCGTGTCCATGTAGACAGGGCAATCGATGTTCCTTAAGACGTCGGCGAAGAAGAACATGGCGCCGCGCATGACGCCCATGACGACGGGGATCTTCGGATCGTCTTTGACCGCCTCGGTGATTTCCTTGCCGATGCGTTTTACGATTTCTTGGATTTCGTTTTGGGATAGAACAACGTTGTCTCGCATAATGGAAACTCCTTTGGCAAAGTCTATGCTTTCCCCCGCGTGCTTTTCAAGCACAATCGGAAGGATGTAAGCGCCTTCACGGAAACTTTCGAAATCTAGTTGCAAAAAGGAAAAAACGGATTACTATTATTCCCGTTAGCACTCACAACGTTGAACTGCTAAAACAAGATTCAAAAGGAGATTTCATGAAAGAAGAAAAAACCTTCCAGGCAGAGTCCAAGCAACTTCTGAACCTGATGATCAATTCCATTTATTCCAACAAGGAGATCTTTTTGCGCGAACTGATCTCCAATGCGAGCGACGCGATCGACAAGTATCGCTTCCTCAGCGTTTCTAGCGAAGGCAAATATCCCGCGAAGAACCACGAGATCCGCCTAAGCGTCAACGAGCAAGAGCGTTACCTTCAAGTCCAAGATAACGGTATCGGCATGTCCAAAGAAGATCTAGAGAAGAACCTTGGGACGATCGCCCGCTCGGGAACCAAAGAATTCGTCGAGAAGATGAAGGAGAGCAAAGACGCGAACAAGGAGTCCTTGATTGGCCAATTCGGCGTTGGCTTCTATAGCGCCTTCATGGTCGGCAAGTCGATCGAAGTCTATACCAAGGACCTCGAAGGCAAGGCCTATAAGTTCTCTAGCGATGGCGTCGAGACCTACACGATCGAAGACGATGAAGCCTCTTTCCTTGAAGATTCTGGGACCGCGGTCCGCGTCTATCTAAAGGATGATACCGACGAAGAGAAATACGACGACTACCTCAAGGAATGGAACCTCAAGTCCTTGGTCAAGCGCTACAGCGACTTCATCCGTTATCCGATCACCATGATGGTGAAGAAGGAAAAGAAGGTCGAAGGCGAGAACAAAGATGAAAAGAAGGAGCCGGAATACGAAGACGTCTTGGAAACCTTGAACTCGATGACCCCGATTTGGAAGAAAGCCAAGAAGGACGTCACCGAGGAAGAGCTCTCTTCCTTCTATAAGAGCAGGTTCTCCGATTACGAAGATCCCCTTATCTCGATCAACGCCAAGATTGAAGGCACCCTTGAATACGATGCCCTTCTCTATATCCCGAAGCACCCGCCCTATAACCTTTATAGCCAGGATTACGAAAAGGGCTTGGCCCTCTACGCAAAAGGCATCTTCATCGAAGAAAAGGAGAAGAGCCTTCTCCCGGATTACCTCAAGTTCGTCAAGGGCTTGATCGATTCGGAGGACGTGCCTCTTAACATCTCTCGCGAGATGCTCCAAAAGAGCCCGTTGCTTGAAAAGATCTCGCACAACGTCGAAAAGAAGGTCATTGATCGTCTTAAGTCCCTCCAGAAAGAAGATCAAGAAAAATATCTTGAATTCTATAAGAACTACGGGAACTTCCTAAAGTTCGGGATCTATTCGACCTATGGGATGAAGGCCAAGGAACTCCAAGACCTCTTGATGTTCCATCACCTTAACGGCGACAAGATGATCTCTTTCGCGGACTATCAAAAGGACATGAAGAAGGACCAAAAGGTCATCTACTATGCCTCGGGCAAAACGGAAGAATCGCTCCGTCATCTTCCTAGCATCGCACGGTTTAAGAAAAACGAAGAAGACGTCCTCTTCCTCGTGGACGATATCGACGAGTTCACCCTTCAGATGATCCCCGACATCGATGGCTTGACCTTCAAGAACATCTCCTCGGTGGATCCGGAAGCTTATACGGACGAAGAGAAGAAGCGCCTCGAAGATCTGAAGATCGAGCATAAACGTTTCCTCGACGATTTGACTTCCGCCTTGAAGGGCAAGGTCGCTTCGGTCGATTATTCGCTTTCCTTGGAGGATGCCCCCGTCGCGATCGCGACCTCCAATGGCTTAAGCCTCCAGATGGAAAACGTCCTTAACGAGATGCCGGAAGCAAAGGTGAATCCGGACTCCAAAGCCAAGGCAGAGAAGACGCTTCAGCTTAACCCGGATCATCCTTTGATTCAGGCGATGAGCCCCGTGACGGATGAAAAGGAGATCGCGAAGGTCGCCTCCGTCCTCTACGACGAAGCTTTGCTCTCCGAAGGCTTCGACATCGAAGACAAGGCCGAATTCGTTGCAAATCTCAACGAATTGCTTGCAAAAGCCTTCCAAAAATAAGCAAGAGAAAAGCGCGGAAGAATTCGCTCAACCGCGCTTTTTGCTTAGTCAATACAGATCAATTCGTAATCTAGAGATCCTAATCCAAGGCGTCCTGCCTCTTCTAGATAATGCTTTCCTTTTCGCGTATTCACGCGTTCCATGAAGTGGGCTTTGCCTGGGTCGTCGCTTTGTTCGACGAGATCCATGCAGGCCTTATCGATGGCGACGGGATCCAGGGATGCGAGAACCCCGATGTCTTTGAGGCAGGGGTCTTCGGCGATCGAACAGCAATCGCAGTCGACGGACATGTTCTTCATGACGTTGACGTAGGCAATGCCGCCTTTCTTCTTGAAGTAATCGATCACGCTTTTCGCCGCGTCGACCATCGCTTCGAGGAAGGCGACTTGGCCCTTGCCTTCTTTCCAACAGAGTTCGCGATCTACGGTCACGCCTCCCGAATGGATATAGGCCTTGCCTTCGCCGGAAGCGCAGCCGATCGAAAGTTGTTTCAAAGCTCCGCCATAACCACCCATCGGATGGCCCTTGAAATGGGAAAGGACAATCATCGAGTCATAATGTTCGAACCCTTGACCGACGTAGTTCTTATCTAGCTGGAGCCCATGCTCAACAGGCAAGACGAGATCCGGCTTCTTCTCGTCGAGGATCTCGATGGGGAAGATATCAAACCCATGTTCCTTCAAGAGGGCATAATGGGTGTCGGTTTGATAACGCGGGCTTTCATAAGCGGTGTTCGTCTCGACGATCGTCGCGTGAAGTTCCTCGACGATCGGGGCGAAATAAGAGATAGGAATGAAGTTCTGATTTCCTTCTTCTCCGCTATGGACTTTCGCCGCGACGTTGCCTTCTAATTTTGCCCCGAGGCGTTCATACAAACGTTTGATGCCTTCCGGGGAGATGTCTTTCGTGAAATAAACAATGGATTTGCTCATGGATCTTTGTCTCCAAATGGGATTATAAAAACCAAAAAGCCACGAGAAAAGCGCGAAAGTTCAATCAATAAAATTTTTGGGAAAAACACCTTCGACTTGCGAAGCAAGAAAAGGTGAAATTGCCTCTTGCAAAGAATGGTTTCATTCCCATAATAACCTCTTAGTTTGCTAAGGAAAGGAGAAGAACCTAAATATGAGCTTGCTTCGACTCTATTCCCGCTTCCGCTGGTACGACTGGGTGTTCCTGGTCTTGATCTGCGGATTGACGGTACTTCAAGTGTATTGCTCGATGTTGAACGTCGACTACATCGCCGGCATTACCACGGCAATCGGCGCCCTTGATTCCGGTGCCATTTGGCATAACGGCGGCATGATGGTCGCCGTGGCGGCGGGCCAAATGGGCTGCCAAATCGTCATCGCGGTGCTCGCAAGCGAGATGACCGCCTCTTTGGCGACCCGCATCCGCGAACAGGTCTATGACCGCGTTAATAGCTTCGGCCTTGGCGACATCAACAAATTCTCGACCGCGAGTTTGATCACCCGCACGTCCAATGATATCGAGAACGTGCAGATGACGACCTTGCTTACCTTCCGCATGCTATTTAGCGCCCCGGTCACCGCGATCTGGGCGATTTGCAAGATCCAAGCCTCTTCGATGGAGCTCACTTGGGTTGCGATCGTCGCGATCAGCATCATCGTCGTGGTGCTTGGCTGCATCGTCTTCGTGGTCTTCCCGAAGTTCAAAATATCGCAGAAGATCATCGACCGCTTGAACCTCGTCACCCGCGAAGGGATCAGTGGCGTTCGCGTCATCCGCGCCTACAACGCGGAAGATTATCAGAATGCGAAATTCCGCGACGCCAACGACGATTTGCGCAGAATTAACCTCTTCACGAGCCGTCGTTTGTCGTTGATGAACCCCGTGATGTCGATCGTCCTCGATGGGGCGACCCTTGGAATCTACGCCCTTGGCGCCACCTTGATGGACGCCGGCACCGTCAATTATCCGACCGTCGTCTCTTTCTCCACCTTGACGGTTCAGATCATCTTCGCCTTCATGATGCTTTTGATGCTCTTCATGATGCTTCCCCGCGCCATGGTCTGCGCCAAGCGCATCGATGAAGTCCTCCGCACGGAGCCTTCGATCGTCGATCCAAAAGAGCCGAAAACCTTCGTTGAAGAAGGAACGGTTCGTTTCGAAGACGTGAGTTTTGGCTACGCGGATGGCGAACACCCCGTCATCGAGCACGTCAATTTCTCGGCCAAGAAAGGGCAAACCGTCGCCTTTATCGGCGAGACCGGTTCTGGCAAGACCACCATTGTGAACCTCGTTGCACGTCTTTATGATGCGACTTCAGGTGCTGTCTACGTCGATGGCGTGAACGTCAAAGACGTGAAGCAGAAGGACCTCCGCCGCATCATCGGCTTCGTGCCGCAACGCGGGAATCTTTTCTCCGGCACCGTCTCGGATAACATCGGCTTCGGCCTTGACGAAATGGACCAAGAGACGATGATGAAGGCCGCGAAAGCCGCCTGCGCCGATGAATTCATCTCCAAGATGGAAAACGGCTACGAAAGCCATATTGCCGCCGGGGGGACGAACGTTTCCGGCGGGCAGAGGCAACGCCTTTGCATCGCAAGAGCCGCCGCCATCGATCCCGAGATCTTCGTCTTCGACGATTCCTTCAGCGCCTTGGACTTCAAGACGGACCGCACGGTTCGCGAAAATCTCCATCGCGAATATCCGAACGCGACGAAACTGATCGTTGCCCAACGCGTCGGCACGATCATGGACGCCGATCTGATCCTCGTCTTGAAAGAGGGCGAGGTCGTGGGTGAAGGCACCCACCGCGAGTTGCTGGAAACTTGCCCAACCTATCGCGACATTGCCTTATCGCAGCTATCGAAGGAGGAGCTTGGATTATGAGCCACGGACCTCGTAATTTCACGCGCGAAAAACTCGATCCCCGCGCCTTGAAGCGGTTGCTTGGCGATACCAAATGCTACTGGCCTTTGATCATCGCCGCCGTCGTGATGCTTCTCATCTCCTGCGTTTTGCAGGTCGTCTCGCCTTCGATCATGGGCGAGATCTCGAACTCCCTTGCCAAGTTTGCCGTGGAAAAGGTAATCAACCCCGCGGCCACGTTGGACCTAGACTACATCATGGTTCGCGTGATCGTCTTGGGCGTTCTTTATTCTCTTGTCGCGATCTTTAGTTATTTCTCGGCTTTCTGCATCACGACTGCGGTGCAGCATTATTGCCACGCGCTTCGCCAGGCGATCGAGAAGAAGATCAATTTGATCCCCCTTGGCTATTTCGACTCCCATGCGACGGGCGACATCATGTCGCGCGTCACGAACGACGTCGACAACGTCTCGCAGAACCTCGACCAATCGATTTCGCAGATCGCCCAATCGGTGTTCTTGCTTCTTGGCAGCACCATCGCGATGTTCATCACGAATTGGTTCATGGCCTTGATCGCCTGCTGCACCATCCCCTTGCTTTTGCTCTTCTTGACCTTCGAGATCAAGATCGCGCAGCCGGCCTTCGCCAAGCGCGTGAACATGATCGGCAAGGTCAATGGCGTCGTCGAAGAGGATTTCGGCGGTCAGAACATCATCAAGCTCTTCAACGCGGAAGGACGGAGAAAAGAAGCCTTCCAGAAGGAGAACCGCACCCTTGGGATGACGATGTTCATCGCCCAGGACATGGGCGGTTTGATGGGTCCGACCACGAACTTCATTTCGAACCTCGGCTATGCCGCGGTCATGCTCGCGGGCGGCATCTGCGCCGTCACGAACTTCGATCCGGTGACGAGATCCGGGCTATTCGGTATCAACATGGGCGTGATCACCGCCTTCCTTACCTACATCCGTTTGTTCCAACAGCCCTTTACGATGATCGGGCAAACGCTGAACTCGCTGCAGACGATTGGCGCTGCTTCCAACCGTGTCCATGGCTTCCTCAATGAGAAGGAACTCGAAGATGAAAGCGCAAAACCCGCCTTCTTTGACGGAAAAGAAGTCAAAGGCGAAGTTGTCTTCGACCACGTGAACTTCGGTTACGAAGAAGGGCAGACGATCATCCATGATTTCTCGGCAACCGTGAAACCCGGCATGAAGGTCGCAATCGTCGGCCCGACGGGCGCCGGCAAGACCACCATGGTCAATTTGCTGATGCGCTTCTACGAGATCCGCGGCGGCGACATCCGCATCGACGGGGTGTCCATCAAGGACATGTCGCGCGCCGAGATCCACAAGATCTTCGGGATGGTGCTTCAAGACACCTGGGTCTTCGAAGGCACGTATCGCGAAAACCTCGTTTACAACACGCCGAACGTCAGCGATGAAGAGGTCTACGCCGCCATCAAGGAAGCGCACCTCGTCCATTTCACGCGCGCCTTGCCGAACGGCTTGGACAGTTCCTTTGGGGAGAACAACCAAGTCTCCGCGGGGCAGAAGCAGCTCGTCACCATCGCTAGGGCGATGATTCGAAAGTCGCCTTTGCTGATCTTGGACGAGGCGACCTCGAACGTCGATACGCGCACCGAGGAGAAGATCCAGGAAGCGATGGACCGCCTGACCAAGGGAAGGACGAGCTTCGTGATCGCCCACCGCCTCTCGACGATCAAGAACGCCGACATGATCCTGGTCATGAAGGACGGGAACATCGTGGAGCAGGGAAACCACGAATCCCTGCTTGCCCAAAACGGGTTCTACGCCTCGCTCTACAACTCGCAATTCGCCCTTGAATAAAGAGAACTCCGCCCGATCCGATTCTTGAATTGGGCGGTTTCTTTTGCCTAGGTGAAGGATTGATAAAAAACCCTTGCACCAAGCCTAGCGGAATGACATAATACACGAGCCGCGAAGAACGGCACATTTGTCTGGATGGGACTTTAGCTCAGCTGGGAGAGCGCGTGCTTTGCAAGCATGAGGTCGTCGGTTCGATCCCGATAAGTTCCACCATTTGGCTGAGTAGCCCAGTTGGTTAGAGCAACCGGCTCATACCCGGTATGTCGAGGGTTCGAGTCCCCCCTCAGCCACCAATTTGTCAATAAATCCCGAATTCCTTCGATGGCATCGGGATTTTTTCATTTTTGCACTCGTCATTTGTCGTAAAAAAAATCGTAAAAAGTTGTCGTCCAGTGCATATAAAACGGCTGAATTTTATGCTTTTATTTTTCTCAGCCACCAGACATGCGTTCTTAACAAGATGTGAAATCAAGAGCAAAACGAAAAAATGGGCTCTTTTACAGATACCCATTCCCAAATCTTTACTTCTTTGGAAACTCTCTTTTGAGCCAGTCCCGCAGCTCTTCTCGATCCCTTATCTGTAACTTTTTTATTAGGAAGTCAATAATATCTCCACCCGTGACGAAGCCAATGGGATGTCGGTCCTCGACGATTTCGTTATATGCCTGATGAGCGATATAAGACGTCGTAAACATTATTCCAAAGTCCTTCCCTTTAATTCGAGCTATGAGCCTTGCCGTATCTTTGGTGTCAACGGAATTTGTAGCCTTATAGCATTTTGCTTGGACGTAGAAATCCAATTGGATGGAATTTTCGTTGCTTTTGAAAACTTGGTATTTTCCAATTGCGTCTATTCCACCACCATCATATTTCCTCGTCGTTTCCAATTGCTTAACAGCTGGAAACATCATTTGGACCAGCTTTGTGGCGAAATGCTCAAAAGCAAAGCCGCCATCAATATCGATGAAATACTGCTGCAGCATATTGAGCATCGTTTTGCCTTCCTCGGTTATTGGCAGCTGTTGTTCTTTGGAAGGGTAGGGCTCCGGATGAATGAACGGCTTTATAGCTTTTCTCTTGCCAGTGAGAATATAGGTCCTCCAGGCTTTCGGGCAATATTTGCTCTCCAAAGCCTTCCCGTTCTCGATGTCATTCAGCCACTGGAAAGATATCCCGCTATTGTTCGGCCCGCTTCCGATCCCTCACTAGTATCAAGAATGGTGAAATAAGTCTTGAAATTTAGAAATGAGATTGGACTTCTATGCAATTTGGTATAGAAAGCGACAATCCAGTCTACGGACGGCATGGAATCGATTCCTGGAACCAAGAGTCCTTTAAAGACAACATTGCTCCCACTTCCATACTTTTGAAAAGCGAAAATGGGTGGGATTAGTTTTCTGTCACTATCTTCCCCTGAGGAAGCGTAACCAAATACAGCGGACAGTAATTTATTGCCTCTTAAAGGGGTGTCGAGGAGGTCAAACCCAGGCCTATTTTGATCGCCAAAGTAGACATATGCCCCGAAATGCTCATCTGCCTCGTCCTTCCAATACATTTCCCTTCCGGTAGAAGCCAATACGCAATAAGTGTACTGTGGCCGCGCGTCACTACCCTTTGGGCTAGGAAAACGAATGCCGCCTTGATTACGAACTCTAAAAATCTTGGAAACAATGTCCTTTTGATACGGAGTGCCAGGCTTCGTGCTTTTGTAGATGCGATCAAGAATCAGGTAATAACCGCTTCTTTGTTCGCCATCTATTTTCTCATTTATTACGGTTTCGCCAACCTCAAAATCCATGCAGAAAGCTTATCAAAACAAGCTGCAAAATAACAGATCTGGTGGCCTCCAAGTCACCATAAAAGCGCCAAAATCGGCGTCTAGCGCATATTTTCGGCGGAAATCTATGATTTCAAACCTTATAATTTCATCAATGAAATACTTAAGCGAACAAACCGTACTCGCAGCGTACGATCTTCTTGCTAAATTGGATTTACCTAAGGAAATTAGGACTTCTATCAATATTATCCTGATCATCAAAAGCCTTGGGGTAAGTAACCTGAAGCCTATCCGTAAAGATTCGATTAAGGATTCTTATGGGTATGCTTTCAACTTAGGAAGTTTATTCGCACCCGGTGAATCATCCCCTTGCGATGACGAAAGGTGCAACTTCATTAACCCTTTTTATCCGAAAACCGGGAACAAACTCTCTATAAGTGAGTCACTCGATCAATGGATGCCCGCCCGCGTAATAAACAACATTTTTGGTGGGGGGACACAATGGAGAAGCTTCATAAAAGAAGAGAAAAATCCCGACGGAAGTGAAATTTTTAAGTTTTCGTACAACTATGTCGACGAGATTAGAAAGCTCTTCAAGGGAGCCAAAATAGATCTTGTTGCGCTTGCAGTTTGGTTTTGTAGGTTTAAAGCGTTTGAAAACGAAGCCAGCATTGGCTCAATAATTGCTTATTTCAAAAAGGAAACGAATCTAACGGACAATGAAATTAACGCCTTCTTCACAACAGGATCTGCGATTGCTCTTTCTTATTCCGACAAAATGTTTAGGACTTCTGTCATAAGGGACAAAATTGGACTTCCAGAAGGCACGGACCCAAGCTGGCTTAATGAACAAAGTCAAGTATCTACCTCAGCAAGTACAAAAACTCCTACGCAGGAAAGGTTTATCAATATGGAAAACGAAACACTATCAGTCACCGCTCTAAAAACTGTTTTAGAACAATATTATCAAGTGATTCTTAGCGGTCCGCCTGGTACATCAAAATCCTTCTTAGCAAATGAAGTTGGGGCTGAATATGCCGAAGTACTTCACATCCAGTTCCACCCGCAGTATTCATATCAAGAGTTTATTGGCGGCTATGTCGTCGAAGGCCAAAACGTCGAGTTTAAGCAAGGCGCTTTTATCGATTTTGTCGACATTGCTTTGTCTGCCGAAAACTCAGGGAAAAAATATCTTTTGATCATTGACGAAATTAACCGAGCCAATACCTCTCAAGTGTTTGGTGACACGATTCAAGCTTTGGACAGGGGCGCCACGGTCCGACTTTCGCTGGGCAAGAGAGTCATCAATGATTTCCATCTCCCCAAGAATCTCTACATTATCGGGACCATGAATACCACGGATAAATCCGTAGGAAGTATGGACCTCGCTTTGAAGCGCAGGTTTACTGAACTCTATTGTCCGCCTGATCCAAACGTCCTATTAAAACTATGCCCTCCAGAAAATGGTTTTATTTCTCTAACGGATTTTCTCAGAAAACTAAATAAAAAATTGATCTCGGTAACGAAAAACAGGGAATTCGTCGTTGGCCATGCCCTCTTCTTACAAGACTTTGTGAAGAAAGAAGACGGTCTGTTCCATTGGGATTACGATAAGTTCCAAACTCTTTTCAACTATAAGATATTGCCGATGGTAGAAGATTACTGTGATTATAATTTTGACCAAATCAAAGTCGTTCTTGGCTCTGAATTGCCCAATAGCTTAACCGACAGTGAATTCAAATCGGCACTCATCAATTTCATGAATGCTGAATGAAATTACTCACTCTAAACGAAAATAATCGCCAAATCGATCTCGAGCCCCTTGATGCCGAGATAGCTCGCCAGATGAAAAAGAAGAATTCTGGTCTGCCTTTTTCAATTCACGGAACTACCTTACGCTTCGACGAATATACCGTTGGGAGTATCACGATAGGGTCGACCCAAATAAACATAACCACAAGAAACACTGCTTTCACTTTGGACAAAGTCCTCCAGATGATGCTTTACATTCAGGGTGTCAAATCAAATTTAGGAGCAACAGAACTAGGTGTAGGAAAATCGGGTTTATCTGGGATTAGTTTAATCCCGATGTTATTTGTTCGTTCTGTCAAGAAACTAACTGAAAAAGGATTGGTTGGTGGTTACCGCTCTCGTTTGGAAAAAGATATAAGGGTTAGAGGACAACTCATGGCGGAAGACTTCAGCCCTAAACTGTTCCCTTATCAAGGAATACCATTTAAGGAACAGGTTTACACAACCGACGTTAAACAAAATCAAGTAATTAAGGCCGCGCTAAAGAAATGCCTTTTGATTTCTGATGACACAACGGCCAATGAAATTAAAGCGTTACTAAGATTCTTTGAACAAATTTCTCTTTTAGATCCTGGCACAAACTTAGATGACAAATCTATTTTCAATTTTAGTGCTTACAACGATCACTACCCTGAAGCCATTCGCTTGGCAATACTCGTTTTAAAGGACCTTCAGTTATCAACGAATGAGTCGGGAATTCAATGGTCCGCATTCTTAACAAATTCGAATGACTTATTTGAAAAGTTTGTTCGTTTAATGGCGTCCAACACTATTGACGAAAAAGTCGAAAAATGGGAGCGCCCTAAGGAATTTGCGTCCATTAATTACGAAGGAACATACGAATACAAATCATTTGTACCGGACATTATCATTGGCTTTTCAGAAGAATCGGGAAGGGCTTTGGCAGTAATGGATGCCAAAAATAAATACTTTGAACCATCCAAAAGCAGTGCTGCTAGTTTGGTTGAAGTAGGGGATTTATATGAACTTATGTTTTACCTCCGCCAACTCCAAACCTCTGTCGGTGCACTGATCTACCCATCATCAAAAAGGCACTCACCAATTGCGGTGAATGCCTTGGATTTGAAAGACATCAACATCTCTCTTATTTCAATTGACCTTTCAGCTTCAATAGAGGCGATGGAAGCCAATTTACGGGAAGACGTCCTCAAAACGGTTCTAGCACATACGTAACCGTGTTAACCACTTTATAGTGGTTGCAATCAATCTCGGTTTGAGGCTGTTCCAAAGGAATGGCCTTTTTATCCGCCTGAAGCATCGCTTTGGCTATAGCTGAAATTACAGGAACTGCAACGGAATTTCCGAATTGGTGATATGCGGCTTGAGAAGAAGGATCGGGAATAAACCAATCGGGGAAGCCTTGAAGCTTCCGGCATTCATCAACAGAGAGATACCTCTTAAGATCCCATAGTTTTGGTCTCCTTGCCGCGATAATCGCAGGAGCAACGCTATGAATGGAACAATAATAAGCTTCTTGAATCTGTGTCTTTGCGGGATCTCCGACATGGAAACGCAATGTTCCATCGGGCTTAAAGTACGAATAGATGCCCCATTTGCCTTTTTTCGTGTTAGCTTTGTATTTCTCATTATCGTGCTTAACTCTGATATCAGAGGACGAGAAATGCTCAATAATCCTTTGAAGTTCGAAATCAGTTAATGCAAGCTTCGGATCATCCAAATTAATATCAACTATGTCGGCAAGAGTAGTATCTGGATTTACAGGTTTCGGCCACTCGAACTTAATTGATTTGAGGAATCCAACGGCATACCATCTCTCACGAGCTTGTGGTACGCCAAAATCATGGCTATTAATTACACATTCATAGACTGTATAGCCAAGAGCTTTAAGGTTCTCGTTGATTATTTTTAGCGTCTTTCCTTCGTCATGGGATTTAAGCCCTTTAACGTTTTCTAGAAAGAACATTTTCGGTCTTTTTGCTTTTAAGATTCTGACGACGTCGAAAAACAGGGTACCACGCGTCTCATCCTCAAAACCTTTTTTCTCACCAGCATAACTAAATGGCTGGCAGGGAAATCCAGCGCATAGAATGTCGAAATCTGGTAATTCGTTTTCGTCAACTTTGGTGATATCACCAGTAGGCAATTCACCATAGTTTCTTTGGTAAGTTTTTTGACACTGCGGGTTGTTGTCTGAGCTGAATACACATTCGCATCCGAGATCCTCAAACGCAATTCTGAATCCACCGATTCCGCAGAAGAGGTCGATGAATTTAAGGCCGTTCGGAGACGGCAAAGTTCTCTTTGGTAGTTTCACGCTTTTTCCTTTCTCCAGCAAAGCAATCAGTATTTCTGAAACTGGAATCTTTTAGATTTTGAGGAACCGCATCACCTACGTCTAAACCCTGTTTTATAGAACGTCAGATTTGAAGCGATATACAGTTTTCAGCTGCCCCGCAATCCTTTGCTATTATAGTGTCGGGATCCCCCTTTTTCAGCATAAAAATGACCTTTTTTCCATAGATGGGAAAAGAAGAGATGGAACAAAAGTTATTGCGGCTATAAAATAGCCGTCGGATTCTTCGCCCTAAAAAGCCGTTTATTTGGACGAAAGCGTCCAAATCGACACATTTTTATTGCAATAATTGGGCAAAACGGATTCTTTCAGTATTTCCAAGACCATTTCACCGAGAGTCTTCTCGAACTTTTAAATCGCCCTGGGAAACGCAAAGAACAACTAGCTCTCAAAAACGTCCGGGGAGACTTGGCCAACATAGTCTCCTATGATTTCACAGAAGTCGAATACAAGAGGATGCAAATCGAGTCTACAGGAGTAGACGACATCTACTTTGGAATCACGCTTTCGCTTACTGTGAAATTTAAAACAAGAGCAATGCAGAAAACAGAAAGGTTTGGAACGAGCCACACCTGGTGCGATCTCGTATTCTCAGCAACCATTTCCGACGACATTGAAAAAGTCACCCTCGAGAGAATTATGGAAAAAAACTCTATAGTGCACGTGAGGGATAAAAGAGTCAGTCTTCATCGATGTTTTCTGGATCTTTCCAGTCACGATAGCGCAATTTAGTGCGCTTTTTCACCGCCAATTCGATGAATGCCTGAGCCTTTTCGAACGCACTTCCGTATGTGTTCCAGTAGAAGCAGAAAAGATTGAGCCATCCCTGGAGCTCTTCCCTTGAGAAGCCGTTGTGCGCCCCGATGAATCCCGCCAGATAACGATGGACCTCATTGATCGGTTCCATGGGGTTTTTATCATCCGAGATTCCTTTTGTCTCCGTTGTCGTGTGAATTTCTTCTTTAAGGCCAAGGCTTTCAACCAATGCCTTGTGCGAACTGTCTCCGTCATGGACGACCATCGATCCGCGAGCGATGACGCCGCCATATGCCCTCAGCGCCTTAGCGGAGCTTGGCTTTCCCACGCCGCAAAGATACAGCACGCATCGCTTTCCGTCTGTCGCCGAGCATACGCAGAACTGATTTCTCGACAGTCCACGAAGCAGCCTGCCGTTTTTGGTGGCGGATTCCGACTTCCATCTGGGGAAGTATGTCTCGTCGATCCACACCTTTCCGGAAAAGACTATGCCTGACTGGATGTCGTCGACCACAAGAAAAACCTTGGAAAGCCAGTAAAGCCCCGTAGTTACCGCATTTCTATTGTCAAAGGCGGTTGTTCTGACGGAGTGGAACTGGAAAAGGTGCACAAGGAACTCTATCCATTCCGAGAACGGAATCTACCTCGAGTCGAAGATGGTTCCGGCAAGCGGATTGAACTTCCTGCCGCATGTCTTGCATTCCCGGATTGCAGGGCCGGTCTTCTTGTTGAACCCGTCCCTTCTGATTTCCTTCGATCCGCAGAACGGGCATTCCTCGATGACGATGGAGTTGATGAAATCCACTTCTTATTTCGATGGCTTCCTATGTTTGGCATCATACCATTCCGAGATGGTAGAGACCATCAAGTCAGTCGACATAAGGGCATCGGAAAATTTGCCCCTGAGGGCTTCTTTTTGTCTTTTGTTCATGTTTGGCGGTTCCGCCCTTTGGCGAGCGTTTCCCCGAAACCGCCAAGTCTCGAGAAGGAAAACGCTCGCCAAAAGGCTCTTTCAATAGAATTGCGCCGCAGTTTAGCGTGGCGCCGATATTATACCAATTCTGATGCTGATTTATCCCTCACGTGCACTATAGAGTTTCCTTTCCTTTCATCGAGGAAGCGGTATCCCCATATGCTGGCTCCGTGCCGGGTGGTGCAGATCAGCCCTTCGGTAACCCATTCGAAGTAGATTTTCTTGAGCCAGACCGAGATGCTGTCATAGACGAACAGTCCGCTTGGAGTAGGCTTTCCAACAACGGTTGCCGTATTCGAGATACTCTTTTCCATCATTGGTTGCCGTATTCCCTCTTGCATGGACTTGGCGCTGAGCGCATAATTGTGTCAGATTTCACAACCTGTTAATTTTGGCGGTGGAATCTTACACGGAAATATTAGAATCCTTATTGTTAAATGTCAATATGTTGCTTAACCGAAAGTGTAATTTTTGGAGGAAAAGTTATGCCGATCCAGAATCCTGAACCGTGGGTGCGTCTCACAACGGCACGCGAATCGAAAAATATGTCACAAAAGGCTTTAGCCGATATCTTGAGCGTTGACCCCGTCTCTGTTAACCGTTGGGAACACGGCAACAGTCGCCCAGACTGGGAAAACCTCAGAAAGATTTCCAAAGCCTTGGGCGCATCTATTGATTACCTATTATCTAATGATGATATGGAGCTTTTCGATGCAGAAGAGACCGCGACGCTTTTGAGTGCCGCAAAAATCATCAAATCCAAAGTCACCGAAAAGTAGGGGATCGATATGAAAGACAACCCAAGCATTAGCATTGGCAACTGTGGCGAATACTTCGTCGCAGCGGAACTGGAGAGACGTGGCTTCTCCGTGGCCGTTCCTATGTCCAACACTCCCATGTTCGACCTCCTTGCCTTAGAAAGGGCCAATCCTTCAAACCAGATTGCGATTCAAGTCAAAGCCAGTGAGAAGAAACAAAGAAGTTTTCTTCTTAATAAGAAATGCGAAGATATCATCGGCGACCATATCTTCTACGTATTCATTAGCCTGAATGGCATGGAGAATCCTGAATATTTCATCGTTCCCAGCGCAGTTGTTGCAAAGACCGTGAAAGAAGGCCATGCGCGTTGGTTAAAGACCCCTGGACGCAAAGGTCAAGCTCACAACGATAGTTCTATGCGTCGATTTGAAGTAAACGAATCCGATAAAGACGCTTGGCAGTTATTGTATTCAAGCAAAACAAAATAAGAGATTAAGCCGTTTTCCTCATCTATCGTCCTTTGCGTAAGAAGAGGCAGAAAATATCCCAAACGGCAAAGGAGGTACAATCATGCGCCTTGCTCAAATAAACATCAAAAGTCATCCCATCTTAGGCGACATTTATCTCTCGTTGATCAATCCCGTCACAAATGAACCCTATTCCGTCGTTGCTTTCATTGGTGAAAACGGATGTGGCAAAACCACTTTGCTCACCGAGCTATTTAATTACGAGAAAAGCGATTACATCATCGACAAAGAGCAACCCTATAACATCCTTGCTGGAAAGCAAACCGATGCACTGTTTCTCCGTCAAAACAGTTTACATACGGAGGCAATGAACGATATTTACAAATTGATTACAGGCAAAGAGCTTCTTGAGACCAGAGGGGAAGAACCAACTGGCGGACTTAATGTGTTTGCAGCGCCAAGGAACGTCCCAGCCAATACTCCAGTTCAAGCGGAACCCATCCTGGAACTTCTCCAAGATGAACGCTTAAAAGAAATCTTCATGTCCGGAGATATAAAAAAGATCAGCTGTGGCGGCGAGGTGTCCCGATCTATCAATGGAGTGAAACCGGAAATTGATTTTTCCATGCTTTCCTCCGGCCAAATCGAGATTCTGCTTAAACTTCGCGAATTGAAGAACTTACGTGCAGGAACTGATTTCGTCTTGCTAGATGAACCAGAAACCTCCCTGCACCCAAAATGGCAGCAGGTAGTGGTGGACGTTATATCCGAAATGATCAAGACCAATGAAGACAAGGAACTCCAACTATTCGTTGCCACGCACTCCGAAAGAGTCCTTGAATCGTTGATCGGGAAGGGCGATACGTTGATCGTTCGTCTTTATAAAGAAAACGGCAAAATCAATGCCAAACCCATTGATTTGATGGGTCTATTGCTTCCAAAGCCGACCTATGCCGAATTGGATTACGTTATCTTTGGCATGCCTTCCTATGACTACCACGACCAGTTGCTTATGAGATTTGCGGACCTCATCGGCAAACAAGCCATCTCGGATTTGGATCGTGCGGTTCGCCTCCATCCGCTTTGCCTGAAACCCGACCACCGAAAGACATGGTCGTTCGTATCACACGGCAAGCCAAATAACTACCGGACGCTGCCGATCTATATCCGAAACTGGTTCCACCACGCAAACGAAGGGAAGGAAGAACCGACGAAAGAAGAACTCATCCGCTCCATCGAGCTCATGCGTGCGTTGGTAAAGGACCCTAACCTTAATATATAATCATTCCCGTCAGCAGGTCTTCCTTTTAGCCCTCGGGCATGCGGAGGAGGTACCGCCTATGCGCTTAATCGCTGACGAATGCTCTTCCGCGCATGTCATGGAAGAGATCAAGTGTCGCATCAAAGACCGCTACAGGAACCAAGCCAACTTCGGCAAGGCACTGGGCGCTTCCCGCAAGACCGTCTCCCGGATCCTCAATCATGGAACCGACATAGAGACCTTCTTCAGGATTTGCGCGATGCTTGAAATACGGGTGATATCCATCGAGTGAAAACTCGGGGGATGTCCCCTTTTTCTTTGCAAACCTCGTGCTTTTCCGATTTTTAGAACGCGTATGCAGGCGTATAATCAATGACGAATCAACCCCACCTTTGCGACTTTCCGACTTTTGTAACCGTTTCTGGGACAAAATCACACGGATTCGCGCATTCGGACTAATCTATGCCCGTAAGGCAAACCGGGCGAATTCGGGCCCGAAACTAATTGCCAGAAAGGAGAACGCAGCGATGCAAAAACTCGAATACGATCTCGACGATCTTAAGTTGCCGATCTCGGAGGTTTTCACGAACCATCCTGAGAAATGGAACGAACTTATCAATCTTAAGGCCCTCCTCGGTGCCTATCTCTCAAACCTCGAACGTCTCTTCAAGGGGGTGTTCGGGCAAGAGCTCCAACTCGAAGGCACAAAGGATCAGTATGAACTCTTCAAGAAGGTCTTCCCGGTGGTTGGTAGGGCGGTGGACAAATCATTCGGCCTGGAAGGCTTCCCCGGATTCTGCGGGAAGCTCGCGGGGATAAGAAGCACCTGCATGCACGCCTTTGCCAAGGTCAGCGCCATGACCGAATCCATCGACGCCACGTTCATGCGCAACATCCCAAATTGGAACTATCGCGAATTGCCGTATGTAGTGGATGGAAACAAACTGACGCTTGCTGGCATGCTCGCCATATTGCTTTGCATGGGAAACAAGGAAATGGTCGCCCAGCTGATGGCGTCCGGAATCTCCCCATTTGTGGGAAGGATCCCCCTTTGGAACGACTACAAGTTCGCCAGGGGCAAGGATTACCCAGTCACGCTGGAACAAAGACTGGGAAACGATTTCGAGCATGAGATCAGGGCCATCAAGGGTGACGATGTCTATTCCTCCATATGGGGCGAATACGCCTTCAGACTCAAGGGAACGCCCGACGAATTCCAATACTACAGCCAGCCGAAAGGCGCCCTCTATCGGGCCCGGGGATCCTGGAAGGACGGGAAATTAACGATCCAAAAAGGTTCGAACTACCACGTCTATTTCGCGGAAGAATACGAATTGGAGATCGCGGATGAAGCGTATTTCATCGAATGCGCGAACCAGGTCCCTCCGTTCCTCTTCGTGGCCTATCTATATCGAAAAGGAGTCAGGAGATTCGACCGGAACTCGCTCAGCGAAGATGACAAGAAGCTGTTCCCAAAGCTCAACAAAGCGAAATTCTACGTAGACAAGAACATCCACGTCATCCTTCTCGGGAAGGCTGTCTCGGACCAAAGGATGGTCTACCAAGGAGCGGTGTCCCAAGCCCTCTATGCGATCCTGAATCTGGAATGGAACCTCAGGATCAGGCACCGCGAGGAGATCGAACGGTTCTCAAAATACTCAACGATCAAGGAATCCCTGCAGGTGGCAGGGGTGGAGCAGGGGCTCATCGAAGACACGTTGTTCCTCAGGAATTTCTTCGCCCACGGTTCCATCTTTGGCGACTATGTCGGCATGACGGATACCTCCTTTAGGAGGATTGAACTCCTCGACTGCATCGACGTGTTCAAGAGGCTTGTCATCGCGCTTAGAGAGAGCGATCCCGAGGTTGCGGAAAGCCTTCAGGAAGACGTCAAGATGCGCATGGCAGAGCAACTCGTCGACATGAAATTTAAGGCGTTATGCAAGACTTGGAGCGCGCCTCTGAAGGGCCTCCGGTTCGATTGGGTTGCCTATGGCAAGACCATGCAACGCATCGAGCATAGCTACGTCACCGAAGAGGTTGAGGATGCTCTTGCTTGGTTCACGGACGACGATTCCCTGACCAGATACAACGTCTATCGATTCCATTCCGCAAAAGGGATGGCCCTGTCCGGCATCGAAGAGGTTTCGCCCCAAGCAAAGCTCACCATCGCCGAATATCTGGATTCCCCGAACTTCCTGCAGGTTCTCGGAGGCGAACCCAAGAAGAAGCCAAGATGCCACGGCAACCGCCTGGTCCAATACCACGAATACGAATAAGGAGAAAACCCATGAAAAAACCAATGAAACTGATTCCGCTTGCACTTGCTTTCGCCACCCTTGCAGGATGCGGCAACGGCGAAGCCCAGTCCGACACCATCAAAGTCACCGACATGGAAGGGACGGAAGTCATCGTCCCGAAGAACGTGAAGAAAGTGGCCGCCATCTCCCAAAGCGCGACCGACATGATGATCGCCTTTGGCCTTGGCAGCAAAATCACCGGGACCTATCGTTCCTTCACATACAACACTTGGGTCAAGGAACTTTACCCCGCGGCAGCTAACTACAAGGCCTATTCCTACAGCGTGAGCGCGGAAGAGCTTCTGAGTGACGGCATCGACCTCGTCATCATCCAGGACACCGAAACCGCGCCCGCATTGCGCCAGGCCGGCCTTCCCGTCATCGGTGTCCATCAATATTCCCCAACAGGGGCCTTCGATGACGAAGTCTACGATCTGCCGAAGATTCTCGCTCAGATCTTTCCCGAAGCGAAGCAGAAGGCCGATGCCTGGATCGACGAAGTCAAGGGCACAATCCAGGACATCAAATCCAAGATTGGCGACGTGAACAGCGAAAAGGCCGTCTATTACGTCAACGGTGAGAAATCCAAGGGCCTCTATTATTCCGACGGAGGCAACTCGATGATCTCTAGGATCTATGACGTCGCCAACGTCCGCCTGGCGACCGAGAAATACGAGGTCCTCAACGTCCACAAGGTCTCTGACGAAGAAATGGTGAAGCTCAATCCATGCGCCATGATGATCGGTGGCTCCTACCAGACCAACCTCTTCCAATCCCTTGCGGAATCGCCCGTGTGGTCCGCCCTCGACTGCAACAAGGAAGGTCGCGTCTATCACATCCCAGTATGCATGCAGGGCATCGAGAACGTGGGCGCGGAGACATCGTTGATGCTCAAATACACGGCGAGCCTCTTCAATCCGTCCTATGAGTTCGACATGAACGCCGAGATGAAATCCACGATCAAAAAGTGGTTTGGCTATGACTTAACCGACTCCGACGTGGAGAACATGTCCAAAGGGCTATCCAAAACCGGGGAAAACATGATCAATGGATAAGACCTATCGGAAGGAAAGGCTCAAGTTCTGGCTCATCATTGGGGGCTTGGCCCTGGGCCTTTTGCTTTCGTTCGTCCTGTCGATGTGCGTCGGCAGATACGCGGTATCCTTCGGCGACACGTTCCGGTTCTTCTTCGGGCAGCGCATCGACGACGTATCTTTCAACGTCCTGTTCAATCTGAGGCTTCCGAGGACCTTGGTCGCGGTTTGCGTCGGCTGTTCCCTTGCCCTCAGCGGCACGATTTACCAAAGTATTTTCAACAATAAGCTCGTGTCGCCCGACATACTGGGTGTAAGCAGCGGCGCCAGCGTCGGCGCATGCTTTGGAATATTGGTCGGATTTTCGACAGGACTAGTGAGCCTATTCGCCTTCGTCTGCGGTTTCATCACCGTCCTTTTGACCATGTTGATTTCCAAAGCGTTCGGCAACAAATCGAACCTGATTATTATCCTTTGTGGTTTGGCGGTAGGGGGTCTGATGTCATCCCTCGTCGGCTTGATGAAGTATTTGGCCGACAACGAGATGAAACTCGCCGAGATGACATTTTGGCTATTAGGTGATCTATCGAAGACGAATCTCAATGACTTTTGGGTGATTTTGCCCGTGACTGCGGTGGGGGGCGCCATCGCCCTTATCCTATCTTGGAGGCTTAATATCGTTTCCCTCGGCCGGAAGGAGTCGAAAGCCATGGGCGTCAACTACAACGCCATGACCATCATCCTCATCGTTGTGGCGACCATCCTAACGGCGGTGTCGGTATCGATAAGCGGCACCATCGGATGGATTGGCCTTGTCATACCCAATTTGGTGCGTCTAATAGTCGGAAGCGACAACAAAAAAGTCGTCCCCGTATCGATGCTCTTCGGTGCCGTCTTCTTGGTCCTTTGCGATATGCTGGCCCGCAGCATAGCGCCAAATGAGATTCCGTTAAGCGTCATCACGGGGATCATTGGGACGCCCCTATTCTTGTTCTCGATATTCAAAAGGAGGAAGGATTTGCAATGAGCAACATCATCGAAATCAGAAACCTATCCTTCGAATATGAGAAGGACATTAAAGTCCTTAATGGATTGGATTTGTCCATCGAAGCCAATACGATCAACGCCATATTGGGCGCGAACGGCAGTGGGAAGAGCACGCTTTTGGACTGCCTCATCGGCATCAACAAACCTCTGGAAGGCGAAATCAAAATCGAATCTAAACGCGTCGATGACTATACGAACCGAGAATTCGCGAAGAAGCTGGCCTATATCTCCCAATCGGTGTCGATCAACATCGATTATTCCGTCCGGGAATTCATCCTTTTTGGTAGAAGCCCTTATCTGCCGATCGGTAAAGGACCTGAAGAAGCGGACTATATAAAGTGCAACGAATATGCCGAAAAACTTGGAATAACCCATTTGCTAGGCAAAAGCATTACCAAAATCAGCGGTGGGGAGCGTCAGCTTTGCTTCATTTGCCGCGCCTTGGTCCAGGAAAGCGACGTCATGGTCTTCGACGAGCCGATGTCTGCGTTGGACTTCGGAAACCAAAGCAAGCTCCTGAAGATCTTTAGCGACCTACAAACCGAGGGCAAGACAATCGTTTTCACAACTCACAATCCAAATCAGGTGTTGGACCTTAATTGCAACGTAATCGTTTTGGACGAAGGTAAGGTTGCTTGCTTCGGAAAAGCCGAATCCGTCATCACGAAAGAACTGCTTGAGAAGATATACAAAAGACCTTTCGGTGAGGCTAAAAAACACTATACCTTTGAAAGCTAATCTGGCCCTTGAAAACGTCTTTCTTTGACGCATAATAACGACGTCCATAAAGAGAGTGGCGAGGGACAAGCCCTATGACCCACCGACAACCTACCCTACAAGGGCAAGGTGCCAAAGCTTGCATGATGGGAACGGCTGACATTGATAACCTGGCTCCTGTCATGACGATGGGAGCCTTTCTTCTTTGTGGATCTGATAGCAAAGGAGAGACAACATGCTTGGAATCAGCGATGGCAGACTGCACGCCTATTTGAAGATGCAGTTTGGGGACATGATGCGTTACGCGGAATCACACCCCGAACTCAAACCCTACATCCATTATTGCCAAGCCGGTTCGCACCGTCATATCGACATCGATGGCGCACCGGTGAAATCGACCCTGTTTATTCACCATAGCCGCGAATGGATTTCCATCGAAGAATTCGACGCCTTCTATCGGGCTGCGATGACGGAAGATGCGGTGGCTTTGGATGCAAACAAAGCCTTCAAAAGAGACCACCAGGATTACTTCCTAGTACGGTTTGATGACGGCCAGGGAAATCTCGATCCGGAAGGAAAAGTCCCCAATGGAATCGTCCATTATTTGAAAAGCAAAAGTTTCAAATGCAAATCGGGATATGGTTACTGGGGATGCCCTTGGTACTTCATTGATATTCGTAACCGGATCTTCCTTCCAGGGCGTCCTGGCGTTTGCTATCGCGAAGTGGTGGGGAATCGCTCCATCTCTTTCAACGAATTCAAGGAAATCTATTCGATTTACGAGCGTTATGACACGGACGAACCGATTCTATCCACCGTTAAGAAGGAGCCGATACAGGCGATTATCGACACAGCTTCTTATGAAGAAAGAATGGCTTTAACACTATTCATTTCGCAACGATTTCCCTCGACCAAAACGACATTCTTCGAGACCGAAGAACACCATAAGACCTTCTCATTAGTTGTATTTGACGAAGGCAAAGCTTTCGGAAAAATAGGGGTTATGGTGGCGAGGGATTTGTCCGGCAAAGGTTTCGAACACTACGTGAGCGTTGATGCTTTCATCGCGGCCTTCTCCGATTAGAAAGCTAATCTATGTCACCGTACCCACGGAAGAACACGATACCGAGTTCTTCGTTCAGCATGGCACGCATGATTCTTTCGTTATGTTCGAAATAAGCATCCGCATTTCCGACAGCGCCGCCTTCGTAATGTTCTTTGTCCAAATCGCACGCAGGCCTGAAATCTATTTCATCAAAGTCCAGACTGTAAGGGTCGATTTTAAATATGCTTCCTTTGTAGAAAAACTCTAAACCGGTGTGCTTTGCGTACCATCCAATGTGAATATCGGGATTCTTGTGAAGCTTTTCTTTGATTTTCTTCAAACATTCAACCAATTCTAATGGGACCGGCACTATGACCCTTCTCCTTTCCTTTTCCATGAGATCTTTAGGAGCCCAGGATTCCCATTGCTCTTTCCATGGACAATCCGTAGTCAGGCCTTTGTAGATATACATTATTGAATCTGTGGTGAACCAAATGCCGGTTCGCTCTTTTTGCCACTCTCCGTTAATAGTTTTCCACTCGCCAAATTCATAAATCCATTCATCCCCCATCTTATATTGGATGATGTCTCCGCTTTGATAAGCGATTGTCGCCTCTTTTGGTAATCCGATGTAAACAGGCACAACTCTGTCCTCCTTTGTTATGCCACCAGTTTATCCGGTCTTTTCGTTTCGTTTTTCCGTCAAGCGCGGAAGAAGTGTTTCGCCCCCCGGTTACCATGATGGCGTCAAACCAAGGAGGGCTCGAACATGAGCAACTACAAAAACCTGATCAACGTCAAAAACTACAAAGGAATATACGGAGCCGTCATCGGCGATATCTATGGTTCCTATTACGAATTCAAGCATGGACCCAAGACGCCCAAGCAATACATCCAGATCCATGATTCCTCGTCTTTTACCGATGACAGCGTCCTTACCGCTGCAATCGCAGATTTCCTCGCCCACAAAGACGAAGGCAAACCCTGTCCCTTCTATCTTCAAAAATGGGCCAGGAAGTATCCAGATGCCGGTTATGGAGGCAGATTCGCTTCCTGGATCTACCAAGCCGATCCGAAGCCCTATAACTCTTGCGGAAATGGCTCTGCGATGCGCGTTTCCGCCGTGGCTTACTATGCTTCCAGCATCGATGAACGCGAGAAGCTTGCCATCGAGGTGACCGAATGCACCCATAACCATCCCGAAGGAATCAAAGGAGCGGTGGTCATCGCCACGTGCATCTACATGGCCCTTCACGGCGCGACCCGCGACCAAATCCGCGAATACGCTGAGAAGCACTATGACCTAAAACTCAATTACGAGGCCATGATGGCGGAGCTCTCCCACGGGCAGGAGATCTGCCAGGTCACCGTCCCCCAAGCGCTTTGGTGCTTCCTCCACAGCGATTCCTTCGACGATTGCATGAGGCTTTGCCTCTCGATTCGTTGGGATGCCGATACGATGGCCGCCATCGCTTGCCCGATCGCGGAATCCTATTACAAGGAAATCCCCGAAGAATACCTCATCGAGGCGAAGAAACGCCTGCCCGAGGACATCAAAGCCGTCCTCGAAAGCGTTCGAAAGGAGTGACCATGAACGAGAAACAGCGTAAACAGCACGTCGATAACTTGCTCCGGCAGGGCAAATGCAGAGCCGAGGCCTTTCATGACATCGGAGACCAACTTCTCAACGGCGACATCGACCGTTCCGATTACCTTGCCATGTCGGAGATGCTCGGCTTCGAAATCCATTTCGGGGAGCAGAAGCAGATCTTCCAAAGTCTGAACAAGGAGTTCTTCCGGGCAATGGGCATGGACGGTCGTAGACCGGCAATTCAAAAATCCGTCCCCCAAGCGTAAAATATCGAAAGGAAAACCAATATGGAATTCAACAATCAAGGCATCAACGCGATGCCGTTATCTTATGAAGAAGAAATGACCATGTATAACGGCATGGTCGACCAAGTCTTGGCCGATGGCTATCGGTCCTTGAACCATTTTGTAATGGACCATACTCAAAGGCTCTGCGAAGGACTGGCTGAGCTCGAAGCCGCGATCCAAGAATCCGTCAAGGCACAATACATCGTCTACGAGAACGGATCCGATGACCTCAACAAGGGCGTCGATGGCCCGACGGAGAACATTATCCTTTCCGGCAAGCGCTCCTTCGAAGCGGCTTCCGCCTACAAAGGCAAGAAGGTTGCCGTTTTGAATTTCGCCAACAACCATAGTGTCGGTGGTTCACCTTGGAGCGCTGGTGCGCAGGAGGAATGTCTTTGCCGCGTTTCGACCCTCTATCCCTGTATCCATGCCGAATATGAGGGCTTCTATAAACACCATCAGGATCTCTATCGGCAAGGCGAGATCGACCATTACGGCAACGACGATTTGATCTACACGCCTGGAGTGGTGGTGTTCAAGACGGACGAATCCGCTCCCAAACTCATGAAGAAGGAGGATTGGCATTCCGTCGATGTCATCACCTGCGCGGCTCCTCAGCTTAGCTATTTCGATCCCCACGACAAGCATCGCTTCGTCAGTGAGATGAACATGCGCATCCAGAAGATCCTCCAAGCCGCCAAAAAAGAAGGTGTGGAAGTTCTTATCCTCGGAGCGTTTGGCTGCGGCGCGTTCTCCAATCCGCCGGAAATCGTTGCCAAGCTCTTCATGGACAATCTAAAGCTCTATCATTTCGAGACCGTCGAGTTCGCGATCTTTGATCGTGGAAGGCCCGGTGGCAACCTCGATGTTTTCAAGAAAGTATTCGGGAGGTAATCGATGTATCACAACATATCAATCGACATAACGACGTTCCCTGGCGATTGCATCGTCAATTCCTTGGGCGCGGGCGAATATATTCGCCAGCCCGGCAGGATCTATCGGTCCATCCTTGGCGCGTCAAACAATGCGGCTGCCTTAATGGACGAAGTCAGCGAGAAGGGCATGAACCTTCCTTTCGGATCGGTCTACATGACCGATTCTTTCGGCCTTCCCTGCAAGAAAATCATCCACGTCATCACGCCTTTCAGACGCTTCGACCGCGACAATTCGCAGATCACCAAATGCTATGAAAGTTTGCTCCAATTAGCATTGGATTCCGGGATGAGATCCATCTCCGTTCCTTTGATCGGAACCGGGGTAAATGGCTATCGTTCCGATAAGGTCGCATCCATCGCAAGGCGCGTATGCTACCGCTTTGCGGAACAGCATCCCGAGATTGAGGTCTTCTTTAACGTTTATTCCGTCGAATTCACCTCCCCTGAAGAAGAGGAGATGATGCGCGAAGAGCGTTTCCGCGACGAAATGAGGAGCGTGCCCGTCGATGGCAGCTATCCTCGCGGAAGGGGACGTCGCTTCCAAACCAGGGATGTGATGGCAGCCCCCTCTATGGGAGCTCCCGAGAAACCTCATATTCCCTTTCTTGAGGAAATTGGAATCGAAGATGAGGATTCCTTCGCCACTTTGGTCCGAAAATGCGTCTTCGCCCGTTTCAAAGGCAAAAAGGCCGATAAGGAAGCGGCTCTTGACGATGTTTGGCTTGAAATCAATTCCCTCGTCGGTGACTTCAAAACCGATTTCGATTCCTTGGAGGACACCATCAACACCCTCCATGAATCCAAGGAGAAGGGCACGCCGATCGACAAAGCCCTCCTCATGGACTGGAAGACCAGCCATTGCCCGGAATACGAATGGAAGAAGGTCAAGAACACCAAAGGCAAGGGCTATGTCTGGCAGCGCCCCAACAAAGCCGAAATCCTTCTCGCCTGCATCGCCTTGCATTTGAAGCCGGAAGAGGTCATGGAAGTCTATGACTTCTGCGGTTTCTCACTTTCGAAATACGAGCGCCATGAACGCGCCTTCCGCGAATGCGTAGGCAAGATCCGTTCCCGCAACCCCTGGACGGAAATCGTCAAGGCGTATTCCTTCGCGACTTCGGAATCCATTTACGAATACAAGGAAGACCGCAAGAAAATCTACGTCGACCACGGCGAGAAGTGGTGATCTTTCCGCGGAGTGCGGAAGAAGCCAAAACACAATCGAACTACCATTGGGCCATAGGAGGAAATCTTATGGCCCATTTCGATACCATCAAACAACTTCAGATTCTATTCCATCAGCATTACCTCGATGACGACGGCAAGAAGCAGGAGCGGTCTTTCTTATTGGAGAACAACGGACAGCTAAGCCGGATTCCTTGGAAGAAGACCAGCGACATTAAGGATGCGACGCATTTCCATACGTGGAAGCTCCGTCGCGGGCAACTTTTCACCGTATACGAAGGACTCTCACGATTCTTGAGGAACTATATTCTCGAGCCAGAAAGACCCGCTTCTGAGGATGCATATTTCGAGGTGTATTTCTTCGAAGCGGGAATCTCCGTTTATCAGAATCCCGATACCCAGGAGCCTAGGCCGGTGCTTAGAAGCTACGCGGCCAACATGTTCATTAGAGGCCTCGACGTGACCGAGATGCTTTTCAATCACGAAAACGGGGAGAGGGAACGTCCATTCGGAGTCGAGTTCCTGGAAGCCTTCTTCGATGTTGCCATCCCTTTCGGCTTCGAGGCAACGGCTCTTTCCGAAATCCACATGGCCGTCAATTCCCAAGAGGATCCTGCCCTTTTTGAAGAAGGGGAAGCCCTCATCAAATGGCTGATCCACGGGGAAGGATTGCCGAAATTAAGCGACGATTTGCGCGAATATCTCCAGCAAAACGCCGATGTTTTCCGCGAGCACATCGAAGAACTTGAGATCAGGACAAGCCGCGAAGTCGCCATGATCCGGGGCTCCGCTTTCCTGAGGAAGATAGGAGAGAACGACGTCATGTATGAATACCTTTCCCCGCTTGCGGACAACGAGAAATCAGGTTTGGCCTGCTACCAACTCGCCCTTTGGTACACGGAAGACGAGATGTATGCCAGCGCTTTCAAGTACGCATCGATGGGTTCTTCTTTGGGCGATGGCAACGCCAGTTACCTCGCTTCCAGGATGTGCGCCAACCGCGGCCTCCAGGACCTTTCGAGGATGTACGTTGAGCAAGGCATGGATGCCGGCAGCGGCGATTGCTTCTACTTCATGGCGTCCCAGATCATGAAATTCGCGCATGACGAAAGCGATCATCCGTTCAAGTTCGAGAACCCGGTATCCGCGGCGTTCTATTATGCGGACGAAGGCGTCCAAAGGCGTTCCTCAAAGGCGATGGTCTTCCTAGCTCGTCTGCTTCTGGATTTCATGACCGACGAAGGAGCGGACATGGCCTTGCAGCTTTTGCTCCGCGCGGAAGCCGTAGGGGAGAAAGAGGCGCTTTATCGCCTTGCGATCTACTACATGCACGACCACAAAGGGGCGGAAGGCAAAGACCTCTCGTTGGCGGAGTCCTACGTCAAGCGAGCCATCATCGAGAACGCCTACAACACCACCGATTGCCAATTGCTTTATGCGGACATCCTTTTGGAGGCAGGCGATTCGAAAAAAGCAATCGGATTCGTTGAGGAACTCGCACGCAAAGGCAACGAGAAGGCGCAGGTCTTCCTTGGCCGTCTCATCACCGGAGCGGACGCTCGATATCCCTTCGTTGACGATCCGATCCCAGCGACGTTTCTGGAAACCATCAAAGATGAAAGGTCTTTCTTCAAAGCCGTTTTATGGAGAAGCTACCCCGATATTATCTCCGCCAAAAAGGCGGCTTCCTTATTAGGAAAGCTCGCGAAGAAAGGGGAAGCCCTTGCCTTCAAGGAACTCGCCAAGATCCACCGTGAGGGTCCAGATGAGATCCGCGACGAAAAGAAGTCTGGGTATTTCAAGGATTGCTTCGACAAATACCGACCCAAGTAATTCCGTGTTCCGCGGAAGAACCTATTACATAGACCCAGTACATTTAAGTCAGCGAAAGGAGATTACTACCATGCAAGAAAAAAACATTGGTCATCACTGGCGAGGCCACCAAGTCGTTCGCTCCCGACATCATCGTCGTCTCGATCGAGCACAGCCAGGTTTTCGATTCATATGAAAAAGGGATCACGCACTTGGCCAAAAGGACGAAAGAAACCCGCGAGAAGATCGTTCAAGCAGGACTTGAAGGAGACAGTCTTAAGACAAACTATTTCGAGGTAGAACCTCATTACGAACGTTACCGCGATTCCAAAGGCGATTACCGCGAAAGGTTCGTCGGATATCGTGCGTTTGCAAGATTCCAGGTCGCTTTTAGCTTCGATAACAAAACCCTTTCCGGCCTTCTCAACGCCCTAAAGGGGACCGAGGACAAAATCAGCTTCGGGTATCGTCTCAGCAACCCGGATAGCGCCAAAGAAGAAGTGATGGCCTTGGCCACGAAAGCTGCGATCCGCAAAGCAGGAATCATCGCTGAAGCGGCCTCCATCATCTTAAGTGATATCCTCAGCATTGATTACTCAGTCAAGAAGATCAACGTCGAATACGACGACCGACGCATGATGTGCTTTGACTGTGCGTCCATGCCCGGATCCAGCGAACCGGAAATCGACATCACCCCGAATGACCTTTCCGTCACCGACAGCGTGACGATCATCTACGCATTGAAATGAGGTATTGCCATGAAATACAAAGACGTCAAAGAAGCCGTCACATCGATGGTGGCGGAACACATCGACAATGGCTGCAACCAGGAAGAAGCGGAATCCCGCGTCTTAAAAGTCAGTATCGCCATGTTCAACGAGCAGAAGATCGGCTTCATCGATCTCAAATACATCTTTCAGATTCTCGGATATGACTTCTCCGGTGACCTGGCCAAGACCATGGATGACATTAAGAAAGCCATTCGCGTGGACTATGGGATCACCGATATCGTCCGTGGCGAAATGAAGTCAGGCAAGACTAAGAAACAGGCCGTTGAGGATGCGATTCGAGTTGCTTACGAGGCATTCCAAGACGGAAAAATTGAAGAACCAGAGCTTTTAGACATGGTGCTTTGGTCGCTCGGATATCGACTAACCGAAGAATTCCTATCCCTGGATTTGGAGCAGATGAAACGGAAACTTTTCTATGAGGAGGACAACTAATGACCGTCTTTTCCTAGAAAAGAATGGGCAGAAATGGCATAATTCTGTGTTAGGAAGATCATGCCTATTGCCTAGTCAGGCAAAACCCGACTCTAGTACCTAAGCGGCTACGTTGTTTATCGTTTATGAGCGCAATCAAATTAGTATCATTCAAAGACCTGATGTCCCTGCGAGGCAAGAAGATTAAACCTGCCTTTCTTTACTTCTCGAAAACGGTTTACCAACTTGAGTCATGGTATGAGCTAATGAAGGTTTTCTTCTGGAAATTATTTCAGGAAGAGAAAGGCAAAACCGCGATTCTGGAAGCCGAAAACAAAGGCTTATTCAATCAGCCATATGCCTTCATTTCTTCCATGAAGGAATTCCTTACTGGTGCTGAAAAAATCGTGAAGATCAGTGATACCCTCTATGTCCGGGTCCAGGAAACCAAATCGGTTCTTCAAAACTTGAATCTGATTCGTTATTTCCAAGTGGCTTTTAGCAGCAGCTATGGCACCTTCCGAATCTACATCACGGAAGAAGGGGAAGAGCCTAGCAAAGAGGAATTAAACCAGTTCCTATCCGAACAAAAGAAAAATAAACGAATCATCAAACAAGGCAAAGGCTTGGTCGCTCATATTAATGGTCTGATTCTTTCCGACCAGGAAAAGCTTCTTCGCCGAATCGCAAAAGAATTTCAAGAAAAGAGATTTATCGGCGACATCGTTTTAAATGAATCCGAAGAGAAAGCCCTCAACGCGTTAATGAGATTTGAATTGGCTCGGCTCAAAGAATCGCCCGCCGCCTTCAAACCAATCAGCGGAGAAGCCTTTGCGCTTGGCGTCATTCTCTATGGTCAGAAATATTATTCCGAGGGCAATTTCTGGCGTGGAATCAAAGCGGAATATGACCTTGAAATCACTAGCAATCATCAAACTGTGATTAACCGAATCGTTCTCGATGTCTTAAAAAGACATAAGAAAGACATCGTTACCGAAAGCAAAGGGGCCGTTGACACCATTTGCATGCATTCATTCGTAACTACACCCTGCGCAAATAAACTCTTCGACTATTTATTTGATTATTGGCGTCTCGACCTTGATCGAAATGCCGAGAACCTATACGGAGAAAATGGAGCCGACAATTTTGATATCCTCATCGATGAAATCGAAGCCAACAAGGATCAAAGCAAAAACAACCTGATGATCCATACTACCTATGCCCTTTTAAACAACAGGATAGGCAGCAAAGTGCGTTTAAAAAAATACCTAAATCTTATCGACCGTTGTTTCTGGGACCATGAAGCAATACCAGATTCCCAGACGAGGATCATTCGCCTTTTAAAAGAATGGACTGAGAATCCTGCAGGAAAATTCCAGAAAGAAACGAAGAAGAAAGACTACAAGGCAGCTCGTGGAGAAACTCTACTTCTAAGACCAACCCTCTTTATCAACTACGAGACTTATTCATTCAAACTCAGACTTCACCAGCAGCGCCTTCCCAACTGCACCGAAGAAGATGCAGTGGGCATGCAGTGGCACATCTCTTATGATGACGGACCGGAAACTATCCTTCCGACCGTTCCGTTAAAAGGAAAGGCGGGCATATACACCAAGGAAACGGAGCTCAATCCATTCGACCCGGAAAACCTATTTTCCAAAATCGGTGCGCGATTGGTGTCACCAACGCTAGATAAGCCTTTGTTCAACAAAGCCATACGCTCCGATACGGTTCGTTTCTTCGATGCCAAAGGAAGGTATATTGATCACCACACAGCCACGGTACCAGTGGGCACGGTCTTCGCCTTCTACAAAACAGAGCCACCATTAGTGGCTGGCAAGACTTTTGATCCGTACCAAATGGAAGGCTATGGGGTCATTCAATTGAAACTAGAGAAAGACGATTTAATCCAACTTCCCGATGGCACAAGCGTTCTTGCGGGGGAGCGGATTTCCGACGGTTTGCTTGATACAGATCTTGTTTTCGGAGCAGAAATCGACAACAAACCCATCTATTCGAAACTACCAAGCGTTCTCGTCCAATGCAAGAAAGCCGAGATTGAAGGAGCCTTCCTCATCCTCAACGATAACGGAAAACCCATCAAACTCGACAAGTCCTTCACTACAGAGTTCAAGTTGAGCGACGGGGCAGAAGATGTCTATGGCTATTTGGTTGACCTTTCCAAATTGCCAATTGCGGAAGGTCTCGTCAAAATCCTTCTCAAAACGAATGGGAAAAAACAAATCTCTGACGAGTTCTATTATCTCAAGGGATTCACCTATGCGTTTGAAGATGCCCCTTATGTTTTCAAAGAAACCGGCAGCATTGTATTCCCGTCAGCATCTGGAGTCGTCAAAAAAGGCAATGACTGGGATGTCAGCATCAAGCAAAGCAGGCTTACCTTTGCGATCGAACCGAATAAGACCCCAGGATATTCCGTAGAGAAACGATCCCTCTTCCTTAAGTACATGCTCGGAAGCGAAGAACTCGAAATCGAATTTCCAATCCCCTCGCTTTATTGGAGATTCTCCGAAAAAGACACGTGGAATCACATCAAACCTCAGCCAGTTTTCTTCAAAAATATCCCGGAATATGTCTATTTCACCGGCCCATTTGACTGGAGATCTGTTCGAGTTCAAGCCGATTTGTCTGAATTCGACGTTGAAAGCGAAGGCATTGTTTCTTCTGAGCCGGGCGAAGACGGAACAATCAAATATAAGGTCGATCAAATCAAATCATGGATTGTCGACCGCTCCAAAGACAAAGTTTCTGTCCTGCTTACCATTTCAGGCGTTGGGCATAGTTTCTTGGACGTCTATTGCCACAGCATCATCATCGATCATCAAGTGTTTGGTGACTTCGAGAACAAGAGACTCTTCGGCACATTCGAGATAGAAGGTGGTGGCGATTACACTCTTTCGATCTACCACAACGGAGAAAAAGTTGAAGATGACATTTCAATCGAACCAGATGGCTCATTTGAAATCGACACGGATCTCCAAGAAGGGAACTATGAATTTTATCTTTACGAAAATGAAACTTCAGAAGGCTTCTTCGAAGAAGACGAAATATCTATTCCCTTAAACAAGAATTACCCCATTATCGCGAGGCTTCGAGATATTACGAACCTCGCTGGCACTATTTATCGAGTTCGTTCCGTCCAATGGCTCAAAAAACAATATGCGCCAGACCCAATCAGCTACCCAACATTTATCCAGGTGGTTGGCCCGGTGGATGCCCAGCATTTGCTGGATCTTGAAAACGCGGATTACGAGGATGACGACGAATTTATCATCAATTCCCGCACTTACGATGAAGACCATGAAGAACTTCTCGACAAAAACACGGTGATTTATGAAGGAAAGCTCTTTGAGAGAATCGCTGGCAAATACGAATTCCGTTACTGGGTCATTCTCATTTTCCAAAATAAATTCAGACCCCAGCGGCCTATCGTTCTTAGAAACGTCAAAGAGGATAGTGGTATCAATCCATTACTCTATGATCGCGTTGCATGCAGGCTCATCAAAACGGACCAACTTGAAAAATACAACAAGACAAAAGGCCTCCGTCGAAAAGAGATTCGCGAGCTCGATGACAATCTCTATGGCCTTAATTTAGTGGTGGAGGAGCAATAATGGGATTTAATGTAATTAAAGCCTCACAGGCAATCGCGCTTCAGTACCGGCAGTATCTAAAGACTATGTTTGACCTTGAAGACCCGGTTTACCGTGAGCTCTTTCAAAAAGCCATCAACAGCCAACAATATTTCGAAAAGGGTCCCTTCCTCGAAGTGTCAAATTCGTTCGCGAAAGGCCCAACTATTAAATCATTGGTCCAGTCCGGAACATTAAGCTCAGGCTTTTTGACCATAGATCGCTTTGTGGGCATGACCTTGCATTTCCACCAAGGACAGGCCCTGGAAAAAGCTTTAAAACGAAAAAACCTTATCGTTTCCACTGGCACAGGCTCTGGTAAAACAGAATGTTTCCTTATTCCGGTCCTCAACCAACTCATGTCCGAAGTCGATGAGGCACGTGTAGCGTTATGTGGGAAAAAACCTAAGGATCCGACTTTAACAATTAAACCTGGCGTTCGGACTCTCATTATTTACCCAATGAATGCTTTGGCGAACGACCAGATGGATCGTCTCCGCAAAATCCTCGTCGACTACCCAGAAATAACCTTTGGTTGCTATACCGGCCAAACAAAAGAATATGAGGAATCAAAAGGCAAAATCGAAGGAGCCCGCGATCAGTACATTAAGCTACATGGCAAACGCGACGATGACACTCGCCTTCGCGAACCTCTCCCCAATGAGATCCTAAGCCGTGAGCGGATGAAAAAGCAACCTCCACACATCCTGATAACGAACTATGCGATGCTGGAGTATCTATTGTTGAGACCAGAGGACAACGTCTTCTTCGATGGGGAGTTTTCAACCGAGTGGCGCCACATCGTTTTGGACGAAGCCCATACATATACCGGCTCAACCGGCATTGAAGTGTCCATGCTTTTGCGCCGCGTCCAAGCCAAAATCAAACCTAAATTCGATACTGGAATACAGTTTTTCCTAACCTCCGCTACATTGGGTGATGAAGACAGCAATGACAAAGTCATTCGCTTTGCTCAAAACTTGACCGGAGCCCGTTTCGAAGAAGAAGACATCGTCCGAGCGACAAGAATTAAAAGACGGCAGGAACAGGAGACTTATACACTTGGCCCTTCTTTCTATAAGGCAATCGAAAAGATTCTCGATGACGGATACGAGGGCGAACTCGCCATTAAAAAGATCACGGAGCTTTACCCTCAATTCAAATTCGAAACAAAAGATCTAGGGGAATATCTTTTTGAAATCATCGTCAAAGATGGAACCTATTGGAGAATTAAGCGATTCTTGTCCACGCCTAAAGAGGTCGCTGAAGTAGCGGATTTCATGGAATGGAACGAAGATCAAGTCTCTTCCTTCGTTGAGGTTTCATCTAGAGCTTGCAAGAACGGAGAGAAACTATTTGATTCCCGTTACCACACTTTCTTAAGGGCAACGGAAGGAATCTACATCACTCTTGCACCGCACAAAACACTTTCATTGACCCGCAGAAACAAAATCATCGATGGTGGAGAAGAATGGAAAGTATTTGAAGCCGTTACTTGCTCCCATTGCCACGCTCTATATCTTTTGGGCTATGTAGACGATCATCAAATCCTGGTTCAAAAATCTTCCGCTGAACCCGACGAAATCAAAGAAGCTTACCTTATCGCGGATTCCTATAGCGATACGGATGAAGGGGAAAGCCTTGCTGATAACGAAGAGGTGGTAGAAGAGTGCGAAATCTGTCCACATTGTGGCTTTATTCGCCCTGCCAATGAAGTCACCAAAACATCGTGCGGCCACCACACGCCTTTCGTAAAGGTGTTTAAAGTCAAAACAACAAATGCCAAAGACGGCCGGGTTACGAAATGCATCCATTGCGAAAACGTAAACAGAATGGGAATTCTCCGTGGTTTCTTCAGTGGTCAAGAAGCATCAACAAGCGTCATCGGTACAGCTCTGTTTGAACAGCTACCTAGCCATGAAAAGAAAGTGACCATCGACGATTCGGGTTTCGATTTCTTTGAAGACGGAAGCTCAGAAATCGTTGAGGAAGTCCATAAGGCGAAACAATTCATTGCCTTCTCCGACTCCAGACAAGCAGCTGCATATTTTGCAAGCTATTTCTCAACCTCATACGATGCCATCTTATTCGGCAAAATCATCCGAGAAGCAATCGATGAATGCACCGACGCGATATCTTTGCCTGACTTTGTTGATAAAGTCGCAAAGAAACTCGAAGACAACGAAATTATCCCTTTCGATGAATATTTAAGGCAAAAAAAGAGCGGCAATGCCGGTAAATTCAACTATTCAAAGTTAGCATGGCAAGCCGTTCTTCGCGAATTAATCAGTAACCAAGAAGCCCACTCGCTGATGTCTTTGGGCATGCTTGGCATTGGCTTCAACCCAACCATCAAATTCCCGACGAAGGAATACTACAGCATGAAAACCGAAGACTATGCAAGACTCTGCACGATCTTGGCCTTGAGCATGATTTCAGATGGAGCCATATATTATCCCATTTCCTTCACGCCTGCCGAAAAAGAGTATTTCGCATACAAAGGAATCGAAAGAACATACCGCGAAAATAAGCCAGAAGGTTATGTGAAATCCTTTTTGCCATCGAAAGCATCCGTTTCGAACAAGCGTTTCGATTATTTGCTGCGGATCATGAAAGAATCCGATCCAAATGTCAAACCGGAAGATGCGTATAAATTCCTTGAAGCACTCTGGAAGCAATTCTTCGCTCGCCAAGATGGAAAACCTCATATTCTCCATTCTGAAAGCACCGGCTTCAAAGTCGACGGGAACATGCTAACCATTTCTAAACCTAGGAAGTGGTATCGGTGCGATAAATGTCACCGTCTTACTCCGGTAAATGTAAATGGTGTTTGCCCGACTTATCGCTGCGATGGGCATTTGCACGAAGTCGATCCCACAGAGCAAGAAGCCCAAGACCATTATTTCCGCATGTATCATGATTTGCCGCTTATCCCGTTGCGAGTGGTGGAACACACCGCTCAGCTCGACAAAGAAGAAGGCTATTTCTACCAAAATCTTTTCAAGAGTCAGGACTTAGATGTCCTCAGCTGTTCGACAACATTTGAAATGGGCGTTGACGTCGGTGAGCTTGAAACCGTCTTCATGCGAAATATGCCGCCTTCTGCATCGAATTATGCCCAAAGGGCAGGTCGTGCAGGCCGAAGCACGACATCCGCGGCTTTTGCATTGACTTTCTGCAATAAGTCCAACCACGATTTCAATTATTTCGACAGACCTGTCGATATGATTAATGGCGTAATTGCGCCTCCCCATTTCAAGATAGATAACGAGAAAATCGCCCTGAGACACATCTATTCGAGCGCTTTGGCTTTCTTCTTCAAAATCTACAAAGAATATTTCACGACCGCCAGCGGATTCATGAATAAAAATCCCGACACGGGACTAGTGGGGTTTGAGGTACTCAAAGAATATTTGAACAGCAAACCCGAAGATTTAAAAAACTACTTATTGGCGTCATTCCCAACGGATATTGCCAAGAAGTTCAAAATCGAAACATTCGGATGGCTTTCCTATCTCTATGGAGAGCCGAAAGAGAACTTCCCGAATTTTGACAAGGTCAAAGCAATCTACGACCAGGATTTAGCTGTTCTTTGGGCCGAATACAACAAAGCGAAAGCGGCTGGTTCCGGAGAACAGTATGCCTTCAAACGCCGCATTAATACTTACGAAACTGAAACCATCGTCTCCTTCTTATCGAGGAACAATATTCTTCCGAAATATGGTTTCCCTGTTGACACTGTCTCCCTAACCGGCAATGTTTTGACAGATAAGGCAGACAGTATCGACGACCTAGATTTATCCAGGGACTTGTCGATGGCTATCTCCGAATATGCGCCCGGCTGCCAAGTCGTTGCTAACGGAAAGCTCATCACGAGCCGTTACGTCAAAACCATGCCAGGCAAAGGCTGGAGGCTATATGACTTCATTGAATGTCCTTTCTGCCACACGATTAACGTTGAGCTTCACAAGCAACATGTCAAAGGCGAGAAAGTCGCTTGTAGTCAATGCCATCAGGAGCTGAAGCCTTTTGACCGCAGAACGTTCCTTGTTCCAGAATTCGGTTTTGTCGCAGATAAAGACATCGGTCGTCCTTCTCTTATCAAACCCGAAAGGAACTATCGTTCCGAAGCCTCTTTCGCCTCTTACGATGACAAAATTCCTGAAAACACCTACACAATAGGAAGCACAACTATCAGCGTTGCCAAGATCAACGATGGTCCTATGGCTATCCTTAACAAGCAGGATTTCTGGGTCTGCCCAGACTGCGGCTATGCCGAAGAAGCCAATATCGCAGATGCAAAGATGTCCGATACCCATCACTTCAAGGATGCTCATATGGATCCTAATGGTTATTGGTGCAAGACCCATGATCTGCATCGATATTCCCTTGGCTATCATTTCTTGACTGACGTTATCCGCATAAAGATCAATGCGCCAATCAACCAAGAAAAACCTTGGGACGAAGCTTATTCCGTCCTGCAAGCAATCGTTTTGGCCGCCTGCGACGAGCTTAATATCGATAATGGCGAAATTGCCGGATGTCTCCAGTACTACGCAGGAATCGGAGCCAGTTATGCCTTTATCCTTTATGACAACACTCCAGGTGGAGCAGGACATGTCAAACGTCTCGATGATCAAACGACATTGCTCCATGTGTTGATCAATGCATATAACAGGGCCAAGAACTGCCCTGAGCATTGTGGCGGAGAAGAAGGTGATTCTTCTTGCTATTCCTGTCTCAGGACGTATCAAAATCAAAAACACCACGATTCCATCAAACGCAGTTATGTCGTCGATTATTTGGGAACGGTCCTCGAAGGCTATTCTGATGCCGAAACGGAAAGTACCTTAGAGCAAGACTTCCTCAATAAGATCTTCGATGATACGGACTCCTATAAAGCAACAGGAGATGACAAAACGGTCTATATCTGCAAATTTGGCGGGAACGAATGGAGGTTGGAGCCCCAAGTCTATCTGGATATTAAACACAATGTCGTGAAACCCTCGAAGCCGGACTTTGTATTTTGGCCTTCTGATCCAGCCAAAAAAGCAATTGCCGTTTTCCTTGATGGCTTTGCATTTCACAACAATATCGTCCATGACGACTCAATAAAGCGCGACGCCTTAATCAAATCTGGCAAGTTCATTGTCTGGTCACTCAGCTGGAATGACTTAAAGAAACCGGGCGAGGATTATGCTTTGCAAACTTTGGATACATCTCTCATGCCTAACCACGCAGGCGGGAATCAATCCATAAACGACATTTCTCAAACCAATCCATATGACATGTTGTTATCCATCCTTGCCGATCCAGGTGACTATGAGCAAAGAATGGCGGATATAGCCAATGCAATCGCGCTTTGTCTCATCAATCCGAGCACTTCCGATGTCGTGGATTCTTGGAGCGCCGAATCAAATGAAATCAATGATGTACTCGAAATATTTGATACGGATAATCCAACGCAGATCGGACGTTACGAAATCGAAGGATCGGCCAACTTCTACGTCCTTTCCCAAAAAACGGATACCGCTAATCCGATTGTCGCCGTCTTAGCCGACACGATCAGCAAAAGAACTGCAACATATAGGAAGCAATGGAATGGTTACCTCCAATTTGCAAACGTCATGCAATTCTGCAAAGGCTTTGTGATGATGTCCACAATGGGCATCAAGCTTGGTCTTTATTCGCTGCTTGAGGGTGTACGGCCAATATCGAATACCGATGCCGGAAAGTGGAACGAGTTATTGCCTCTCTTATTTGGTGAAGCCAAAGCCTTCGCTGAGGAATGCATTAGTCACCATGTTGAGCCCGCGGATACCACCGGATTTGAATTAGACGATGGATCTGTAGCTGAACTAGTATGGGAGGACAAAAAGATTGTTTACCTCTCAAAAGATGAAATGGTGTTTAAGACGAACTTTGAAGCGGCAGGGTACAGAATCATTACCTCCGTTGAAGAATTATCATGAAAGGAGCGACGCCCATGAAAATAACTGTTGCGATTTGGTCTGGGTTCTCAACCTCTGTATCAAAATTGCCCAAGGCTATTCAGAAAAAAGCCTGGGATGCGGTTGATAAATTTAAAAACGACCCATATAACCCGGGTCTTAATTTCGAGGCAATTGGGAAACTTTATTCAATTCGAATTGACCTTACATATCGCATTATCCTTCATAAGGACGATAAAGAAGGCGTCTTCGTTCTTCTATATGCCGATCACCATGACGAAGCATACCAATGGGCGGAGAAGAAGCAACTCAGTTTCAGCTCTATTACTGGGGCGGTTCAACTAATAACTATCGAAGAAGTCGTTCCCGATAAGATTGCCGTTCACCTCTTCGATAAATATACGGAGGATCAACTGCTGGCACTGGGTGTCCCCGATGTCCAGATTCCGTTGGTTCGGAGCATTATTGATCAGAACCATCTGTACACCGAATGCGAAAAATTTGCATCCGATGTCTATGAGCGTTTAGAGATGCTTGTCGAAGGGTTCGATTACCCCGACGTACTCGAAACCGTTCCAAAGGGCGAAAAGCCGGCAACATTAAGCGAGAGCCTGATGTCCGAGGCATCTAAGCAATCTTTCTATATTGTAGAAGGCCAAGATTCTTTAAAAGCAATCATGGATGCCCCGTTAGAGAAATGGCGCGTCTTCCTCCACCCGCAGCAAAGGAAAGTCGCTTTTAGAGATTTTAACGGTCCAGCCAAGGTCTCCGGCCAAGCGGGTACTGGAAAAACCGTCGTGGCCATGCATCGCACAAAATACCTTCTCGAACAAGGAAAGAAGGTACTCTTTACCACCTTTACCGCCAATCTTGGTTACGATATTGAGAAAAACATCAAAGGCATTGTCTCTTTCCGCGATCTAAAGCGTTTGGAGATCAATAACGTAGACTCTTTGATCGCGTCCGTTTTTAACGGCTTAGGTACCGGTCAAAAGATCATCTATGACGATTCCCAACTAAGAAGCGTTTGGTACGAAGCCATTCAAAAAAGCGGATGCGATTTGCCACTTGATGAAGCCTTCTTTCTCCAAGAATGGAGAAAAATCGCCTGTGTTTTGGACCGGATGGATGTTCAATCTTATCTAGTGGTTCCAAGAATTGGCAGGGGAACTCGTCTGGACCGTCCAGCAAGATTGAAGGTCTGGCAGGTTTTCGAAGAATACATGACCCTAATTAAGCAGAAGGGCATTTGCGATGCGGACTATGCCGCATATTTAGCTCGGTCCAGCATCAATTCAACCGAAGGCCAATACGACTCAATCGTCGTTGATGAAGCCCAAGACATTGGAACAAATGCCTTTAAGTTCCTCAGACGTTTGGCAGGTCCCGAACATGAAAACGATTTGTTTATCGTTGGCGACTCTCATCAGCGCATCTATAAAAACAAAACCACCTTGTCGCGTTGCGGAATAAACGTCAAAGGAAGAAGCAATGTGTTGCATCTTAACTACAGAACCACCGAAGAAACGCAGCGTTACGCATTTGCTTTCCTAAAAGAGATTCCCTTCGACGACCTCGATGGTGAGATTCTCGAAAAGGATAAATGCCTATCGTTGACTCATGGCGATGCTCCCGAAATAAAGAATTTCACTGATTTCGAAGAACAAATGGCATACACCTGCGATGAAATCCGCAAATTGCTTACGGGTGGTGCTGTGCTTAATGACATCTGCATCGTCGCCAGAGGCAAAAAACAGACCGATGCCATTCTCGAATATCTAGAGAAAGAAGGCATTGAACATATCGAGGTAAAGCGTGAAGAAGACGATTCGGATCTTGTTGGCGTAAGGGTTGCCACCATGCACCGCATCAAGGGATTGGAATTCCGCTACATCTTTGCGGTTTCAATCAACAAAGACATCATTCCTTCCGTAACCAAAACTGCCGACGAAGTAGAAAATGATGAGAATCTCCTCATTGAACGTTGCCTGCTTTATGTTGCGTTAACGCGCGCCCAAATCAAAGCCTATGTGCTTAGTTATGGAAAGGAATCGCCTTTCCTATCAGAATAAATATAAGGAGAATAAGAATGGGTTTTTTCGATTCAAAATGGATAGTCGAGTTCGAGTACAGCAACGGATTCTTTTCATCCTATAAAAAATCAACAATCACAGTTGACGCTTCCAGTGAGTATGCCGCTAAAGATGCGGCAAAGCGGGTATTAAAGAATCAATATAAATACCTAAAGATTCTTGGCGCCAAAAAGGCCAAATAGCCTGTTATTTGCCTTTCTTTGCTTAGAAGCGTTTTGCGTTCGGTGAGGTTTTGCTATGAGTAAGTATCACTCAATAACGATAAGGGATGCTATGAATAGCATCGCATCCAACGAATATCTGTTACCTGCCATTCAAAGAAAATTCGTCTGGGACATAGGGCAGATTGAAGTTCTTTTCGACAGCATATTGAGAAATTATCCGATCAATTCTTTCATGCTTTGGAAAATAACGGACGAGAGCATCAAACAGAATTTTAAGTTCTACACTTTCATTAAAGATTATGCCCGGAAGTTCCATGAAGATAATCCCGATGCACCGACTCAATTACTAAATAATGATTTTTACGCCGTTATTGACGGTCAACAGAGATTGACAAGCCTTTATGTTGGTTTAATTGGAACCTATCGCACTAAGAAACCTAGTAAGTGGTGGAAAGATAACGAAGATTCCATGCCTACAAGACGTCTCTATCTTGAACTATCCGGTCCCCTGAGTGCCGCAATTGATAACGAGAAGATGTATAACTTCCGTTTTTTGACTCAAAAAGAGCTGGAGGAAGATCAAGCAGCCAACCCAAACCATTTTTGGTTCAAGGTCGGTAAGATTTTGGAATTTAAAACGCCATCTGCCGTAAATGCTTACGCAATAGAAAACGGATTATTCGAAAATGAATTTGCATTAGCAACGCTGGTTGATCTTTATAACAAGGTTTACACGGAAGAAACAATCACTTATTACGTCGTCGATGACCAGGATCAGGATAAAGTTTTGGACGTCTTTCTCCGTACAAATAGCGGTGGAACGCCTTTGTCCTTCTCCGATCTCTTGATGTCAATAGCATCTGCCAACTGGACGCTTTTTGACGCAAGGGACGAGATGCGCGGCGTAAGAGAAGAGATATATACCTATGGTAGCCCAAGCTTTGATGTATCGCAGGACTTCATTCTCAAAGCAATTCTTGTGCTCTCCGATTTAGACATTAGATTCAAAATTGAAAACTTTGGGAAAACTAATATCGCTATCTTTGAAAGCAAATGGGCCGACATAAAAAAGAGTCTTGTCGCGACATTCCGGCTGCTTGAGCAACTGGGGTTCAACGATAGCCTTTTGCGAGCAAAGAATGCCGCGATTCCAATTGCTTACTACATTTATAAGAACAACCTCGCTGATGCTGTCGTCAAAACAACATATGATGCGCAGGACAAAAAGAACATAGCTAAATGGTTAGCTATGTCCCTGCTCAAAGGCATTTTCGGTGGTCAATCCGACAGTATATTGAAAACTACAAGGACTGTTATAAAAGAATCCTCTTCAGATAAATTCCCGATTCAGGAAATCTTTGATAGATTTAAATCTGATCCCGACAAGAATTACTCTTTTGGCGATGAAACCATTAATTCTTTCCTTGAGGAGGAGTATGGTTCTCCAGTCGCGGGTTTGGTTTTGCATCTTCTTTATCCGGACACCGTCCTGGCATATGGGAGAGCGATTGCCGAAGACCACATGCATCCGCGCACACAATTCGAAGACAAGAAGAAGGTTGGATTATTGGGTTTAACACCTGATCAAGAGGTCTTCTTCAGAGATAAGAAAAACTATAACTCTGTCTTAAATCTTCAAATTCTTGAAGAATCCATCAACAAATCGAAGGGCGACGATTCTTTGAAATCATGGGCTGAGGCGAAAGGAAAAACCCCAGCGGACCTCTATGTCAAGTCCTCCACAAATCTTGATATTCTTGCCTTCGAGCAATTCATCTCCGATAGGAGAGAAATACTACTGGCAAAAATGAAGTCAATCTTGTCCATTTGAAGCCTTTCTTAGCCATCGACAACAATCTTATTCATCAACTCGGCCATATCCTGCTTTTCGCTTGGCAATAAGTGGGAGTAGGTGCTCAAAACCATCGATTCTGTATCACCAACCCAACGAGCGACAAGACGAGGGGATATGCCGTGCATCAATAAATTTGAAACACAGGAGTGGCGGAACTCATGCAGGCGGATTGGCACCAGCCCGGCTTCCTTTGCGAATCGCTCACAGGCTCTGCGGACGGAAGATTGCCCTAGCACAATTGCGCCTTCCTTTTCGCTCGTGAAAACCTGGGTGATGGGCTTTGCATCTTCCGGTCTAAGGTTCTCGATATAAGGCTTGATTGCCTCTACGATAGGGTATGTGCGATAAGAGTTAACCGTCTTGGGGCTCGTGAAGATGACCTTATGGGAATCGTTCTTTACACACGCGCATCGTTCGATGTGGAGACCGTCTTTTTTGAAATCGCCCCAACGAAGCCCAAGGCATTCGGAGATGCGGAGGCCATAGTTGAACAGAAGCAAGAATAGGAACCTCCATTTTGGCTCGTCGATGACAGAGAGGAATTGGTTGAACTGGTCTTCGCTGTAGATGTGGTATTCATGTAGCTTGGGCGTGAAAACCTTCGGAGGGACGACCAGGGACGGATCGAGGTCTGGGTTGATTTTCTTCATGTACTTCACGAACCATTCGCCCGAAGCGGCTTTGCCGTTCCAATTGGTCTTGCCTGCGAACACCCTTTCAACAAGAGATTCCAAACCGGTGTTGTTGAAATTCTTGACGTCGATGTTCATGACCTTTTTCCTCCAATACTTATCGAAGGTATTCACGTGCCCATAGTAAGTGGAGGGTTTCAACTTCGTCCTGAGAAAGCGGTAGAAGCCATCGAGGTAATCGTCATTAACGATAACCGCCTTCACGGTTCGCTCGCCTAATATGCTCGCCATATATATCGGCTCATACTCAACGGCTTCCGCTCGCTTTTTAAACTTCCCTTTCGTACCGGGCTTGCTGTAACAGTTGTGGAGTTTCTCTCCGACCTTGACCCGGATGTAATAGCATTTCTTGTTTTTATCGTAGTAGACAGCCATATCTTTACCTCGATATTCTAAAAGTGCCATATGTTTGCGTGCATAGTATGGCATATACTGCCTTATTCGGTCAACAAGAAAATGCATTTAATGCTATTCAAAACAATATTTCTAAGAGCATTAATGGAATAATTATGTTGAAAGAGCCTAAAATTGCGGTCTACAATATGGCACAAGGAGCATAAACGATTATGGAAACACCGAAGAAGTGGGGCAGACTGGAAGAAGCTCGCAAAGCCAACCATCTGACCCAGCAAGAACTCGCTGCCAAGTGTGGCGTCAACCAATCCACCTATGTTCGTTGGGAGAAGCTTCTCTTCCAACCGAGCATTCAACAACTCAAAACTCTTTCTATGGTGCTAAGGGTCCCTGTTGACTACCTGATCTACAATGATGAATTTGATGTCGGTGACATCGATTACTGGATTCAGCTGGCCCAGACCAAAGATGCATTGCGCCGCTTCCTGGCGGATAACCCGACCAGCATTGGCCAATTCCAAACCAAAGAAGGCATGCTTGACTACCTGACATCCAAGTTTGCCCCAGGCCCGTATTCCCTCAATCCGGATGTGGTGCAGGCCAAGGTCGCTGCGGAACAGGACGAGGATCCGTTCAAGCCTTCGATCTTCGATGTGAAGCACTGAAGAAATCGGGACCGAATTGGTCGCTGAAGTAGAGCTGTATGTCTAGGGCGTGAGAATGTGCACTCGAACCCTCGACATACATACATACGGTTGCACAACCTGTTAATGATGAAAACGATGATTAACGATTGATGAAATATTCAATCAAAAAATCGTAAAAAATCGTAAAATTCTAATAACACAGTTATTATCCGAAAATGAAAAATAGGCGTTCCCTGCATAGAAAACCCTATAATCTAGATGGCATCGAACGAATAATTTGACCCGGAGATAAGCCCCCCTCAGCCACCAAATGAGTAATACGTTCTTGATACATCGTCAGGAACGTTTTTTTCGGTAAAAAGCAGCGATGGCGGGCTGTTTTCTCGTTTTTATGGTTTTTCGAGAAGGAGGTTTTTGCATTTTGGGATCGAGGGCGGATGGAGAAGCGGTGGCAGGGCGTTTCAATAAGCGCACGACGGAAGCGCATGAGCGAACGGCCTTCCAAATTTCGCGCCTCTGAGCTTTGCCATCTTGATTCCCTCAGCTTGCCTCTGCCTCATTACCGATCTTTCGTTTTAGTCCACGAACGAAAGTACCTGAAGCACTACGTCGGCGATGAACTTCCCGACCAGGTTCTTGCCTTCTATCCGGGTATCGAGCAAAGGCATGTCGATCACGACGATGTCTATGCCTTTCTCTTTGGTCAGGACCCTCCATTCTTCGAGAATCATCGCGTAGTCCCTTCCGAGCCTGTCGATCGATTTCACGTAGAGCACGTCGCCGGCCTTTAGCGTTCTCTTCAGTTTCTTGTAATTGGCGCGATCGAAATCCTTTCCCGATTCCTTGTCGACGAAGATTGCATTGTCCGTCAGCCCAGCCCCATGCAGGTCCTCGATTTGCCTGTCTATGTGCTGGGCGTTGGTCGACACCCTTGCGTATCCGTATTCCATAAGTTGTCCTCCGCGAGGACATACATCACTAAAAGAAAAGATGGAATCAAGTCAATTCCGTCTCAAAAGGTACACTTTCCGTAGCGTGTCAATTATATATCAAATCGCCGCCTTTTTCTTTAGAAATCTTCGCCGAAATCCCCTGACCGAAAACCGTGCCATATTTCAAATTCTTATTTCCGACTTAAAGCTTAATACAGCGGTACTTCGTCGCCTTTCCGACCCCAGACCTCTCAATCGCCTTTTCCCTCACCAATTCGCGCAAAGCAAGTTCGACGGAAGAAAGGCTAAGCGACGGGCATAGCTCCATGACGTCCGCCTTCGTGAAATAGCCGATCTTTTGGCCGATCGCCTTCCTGACCATCTCCTTGGCGGGGAGCTTTTCGCTCACGAGCTCGACCCGCTCCTCGAAATCCGAATACGCCGAAGCCACGGTGCCGAGGATGTATTTGACGAAGGGCAGGGGATTGTCCTTTCCTTCGTGCCAGCCCTCTTGGCTTTTGCTCAGGGCATCGTAATAGAGGTCCCTGTTCTTGGAGATCTTCGCCTCGAGGGAAATGTATTTGCCGACGTAGAAGCCCGACCGATAAAGGAGCAACGTGGTCAATAGGCGCGACATCCTGCCGTTTCCGTCGATGAAGGGGTGGATGCAGAGGAAGTCATGGATAAAGAGCGGGATCAGGACGAGCGGATGGACCAGCCCGTTGCCGATGCAGCGGTTGTACTCATCGCAGATCCGTTGCATTGCCAGCGGAGTCTCGAAGGGATCCATTGGCGTGAAGAGGGTGAAAGAATTTCCCTTTCCGTCGGTGGCGGAGATGTAGTTCTGCGCGCTCTTGAATTTGCCTTTATGTGAGGCGGACGTATGTCCCATGAGGATCTGATGCAACTGGAGGATGTAGTTCGGCGTGATGGAGATCATATCGAAGGATTGGTGTATGAGCGCGAGCGCGTCGCGATAGCCGGCGATCTCCTCCTCATCGCGGTTCTTCGGCGCGGTCTTCTCGCCCATGAGCTTCTTGAGCCTCGTGGAGGACGTGTGTATTCCTTCGATGGCGTTGCTGGCCTCGGTGGACTGGACCTTGGCTATCTCGACCAGGCGCTCAAGCTCCTCCGGCTTCTGCCTAAGGTAAAGTTCCTGCTTCCCCTTTTCCTGCGAGATGAGCGCGACGTAATCGAGGACGTCTGGTATCCACGTGGCTTTGGACAGACTTTCGTAATCAAAGTTTCTCATAAATTAATCCCTTAAATAATGCTACAAGTTAAGGGTAAAGTAAAGGCTTGAGAGCATTTAAAAGCAAATTGATATAGCTAAATTTCCATTAATAATCCCAAAATATTAAGGGCAAATATTTGAATTAAGGGCAAATCGCATGGGAAAGTGCGACGAAGATAAGAATAGCTTGAATCATGGCCTAGGGAAGAGACTTGGGATCTTGCTATAATAATTTAGCGACGAAAAACCCTCGAAGAGGGCAGGGGAATCGCCTGGATAAACGTCGTCATAAGGAAGTAATCGGATGAACGCATCGCAAAAAACATCAAGTGGTACACGGATGGGTAGACCGCCATATTCTTAAAGTAAATTCCGTTTTATATCAAAAAGTCAAAATTCTTAGAATAAAGTCCGATTTAGGTAGCTGAATCGGATTTTATGTTGAGAAAAGTTAATGGATTTTACGTTTAAAGTCATTATTTGCACATGACTGATGGCAGCCGACCTTTGGTATAATCTATCTG
>CAMESG010000002.1 GCA_945936135.1 uncultured Mollicutes bacterium | reverse complement strand
GGTGGAAACAAATTACCTTATAATCGGCTAGAAACAAATTACCTTATAATCACAACACGGCCTCCGAAGGTTTTCATTTATGAAAAAACGGAGTAATATGGCTTGCTTCTGCTTGAGGTATGAGTATGGAAGAGAAAATGAATGATCAACAACGCGCTCGTTTTGAAAAACTTGCGCGCTACAAAGAACTTGGTATTGATCCTTTTGGATCCCGCTATGATTGGAAAGATCAAATCCGCGATTTAGTTAACCAATATGGTTCCGCTGATGCGGAATCTTTTGAAGCGAATCCGGTTCACGTTAAGGTTGCTGGACGCTTGATGGCCTTACGCAAAATGGGCAAGGCCGCTTTCGGCAACATCCAAGACGAGTACTCCAAGGTACAATTCTGGATTGGTATTCAATCCGTCGGCGAAGAGAACTACCAAGTTTTCAAGCTTTCTGATCTCGGCGACATCGCTGGGCTCGAAGGCACCTTGATGAAATCGAAAACCGGCGAACTCACGATCCGCGTTACGCACTATACACACATCAGCAAATGCTTGAATCCTCTTCCCGAGAAATTCCATGGTTTGACGGACCCAGAAGAACGCTATCGTCACCGCTATGTTGACCTCATCGTTAATGAAGATTCGCGCAAAATCGCCATTCTTCGTTCGAAAATCGTCAAGCAAGTGCGTGATTATTGTGATTCTCTTGGCTTTATTGAAATCGAAACTCCGGTGCTTTCTCCGATCGCCGGCGGTGCCGCCGCTCGCCCTTTCATTACGCACCACAACACGTTAGACAGAGACTTCTATCTCCGAATTGCTACCGAACTCAACTTGAAAAAAGCAATGATCGGTGGCTTGGATCGCGTATATGAAATCGGGAGAATTTTCCGTAACGAGGGCATCGATACCCGCCACAACCCGGAATTCACTACCATCGAACTCTATCAAGCCTACGGCGATCTTCAATCCATGAGAGAGTGGATGGAAGGTCTTATGAAAACCATTGCCAAGAATATCATTGGCAGTTATCAAATCCCCTGGGGCGATGTTGTTATTGATTGCGAGAAGCCTTTCCGCTGGATTTCCATGGCGGAAGCCATCAAAGAGAAAACCGGCATCGACTTCACTGAAGAAATCAGTTTTGAGAAAGCGGTTGAGTTGGCGAAAGAGCATCATGTTCCTCTTGAAAAGAGTTGGAACAGCACGGGTTACATCATGCAGGCCTTCTTTGATGAATTTGTGGAAAAGGATCTGATCCAACCTACCTTCATCCACACCTACCCCATCGAAGTTTCCCCGTTGACCAAGAAAACAAGCGATCCACGCTTTGTCGAAAGATTCGAATTCTTCATCGGTGGCGGCGAATTCTCCAATTCTTACACTGAATTGAATGACCCTTTCGATCAAATGGAACGCTTCAAGGCTCAACTCGCTGCGAAAGAGCGCGGCGATGATGAGGCTGAAGGCATCGACGAAACCTTCATGGACGCCATGCGCTACGGCATGCCTCCCGCTGGTGGCATCGGCCTTGGAATCGATCGTTTGTGCATGCTCTTCTGCAATGTTCAAAACATCCGCGAAGTGCTTTTGTTCCCGACGATGAAAGATGCCGGTGGCAACAATTAATACCTCAATCCTGCCTTTGGACGGTCTTGTAACGGGCCGTCTTTTCTTATTCAGGCAGAAATTTTCGTGATTTGACAGAGGAAAATGTAAAAGCATTTCGCAAACGCGATTTTTGGTGGTTCTTTAATAATTGCAGGGAAATCTCGCGGAACTGCAAGGTTTTCAAATGTTCAAAAGAAACAGAAACGCCTACCTGTTTATTGGTTTGCTAATAACTTAGTGAAGAGATTCTTTTGGCCTAGGGAACCTCTTTGTTGATTTTTCACGATGAAGGAAACGGAAACTTCAGATTGCCTCATACGCGCGTTGCACGTATAATCTTACGGCTACTTGAAGGAGTGGCACACACTTCTATGGTCGCACGGAGCCATCCGAGGCGACCCATAGACCGAAATTAGGAGGTGCAAACACTATGGGAAAATACGAGCTCATGTACATCCTTAACGCCAACTTGGATGAAGCTGGTCGCAAGGCTGAAGTCGAAAAGCTCCACAAGATCCTCACCGACAACGCCGCGACGATTAGCGACGTCAAGGAATGGGGCATCCGTGAGTTTGCGAGCCCGATCCATGACATGAACAAAGGCTACTACGTCGTCCTCAAAATGACGATCGAAAACGCTGGCCTTGAAGAGTTCAAACGTCTTGCTCGTCTCGACAATCAAGTCATTCGTTTCCTCATCACTGTCGATAAAGACTAATTCAGTTGTCTAAGGAGGATAACTTATGATTAATTCTGTAGTTCTTGTCGGTCGCCTCACCCGCGACCCAGAACTTCGTTCCACCAACGGCGGAATGAGCGTGGCTTCCTTCACCCTTGCTTCCGATGACCGTCGCGGTGGGCAAAAAACCACTGTCTTCATGCCCGTTTCCGTTTTTGGAAAACAAGCGGATGTCGTTGCGAAATTCACTCGCAAAGGCGTTCTTGTCGGCGTCACTGGCCGTCTTACGCAACGTAAATACGTTCGTCGCACGGACAACGTCGAAGTTACTAGCACCGAAATCGTTGCCGAGCGCATCGATTTGATGGAGCCGAAGAGCGGAACGGATGCAGGAATGGACAGCGGCTATCAACCGGACGTCCCGCAAAGGAGCGCGCCGGTTAGCAACCAAGCTGCGGATCCGGTATCGGGTAACGTCGATCCTCTTCTTGAGGACGATCTCCCCTTCTGATCCCGCATCTAGAAAGGATGATAGATCATGGCTTTTAAGAAAACTCGTGGCCGTCGTAAAGTTTGCTACTTTAAGAAGAACCACGTTAAGTACATCGACTACAAGGATGCTGAACTTCTCTCCCGCTTCATCGGCGTGGATGGAAAGATCACTCCGCGCGTTGTTACTGGCACCAGTGCCAAGTATCAACGTCAACTTGCCGTCGCCATCAAGAATGCCCGCTTCATGGGCCTTCTCCCCGACGTTAAGTAATCGAACGACAAATGTCGTAGGACGAACCCGATTCTCCGATTTAGGACAAACCGGATTCACCTCGACGACGAAGCAACAAACAAACAAGACCGTCCGTTTTGGGCGGTTTTTTCGTCGTCGTCCGCCCCTCGTCCTGGAACCATCGGAAACCATCGACGTCGAAGCCTATATACAAAGTATATAACGAGTTCTGGCTAGCCCCGGACGACCCACGTCGAGCGATCGTCGTCGCGTCTAGCGAAATACCAGCCGTCGTCGATTCTGAGTCGTGTGGACCGAATATGGAGACCGTCGTCGGAGAGAGCGGAGTTTGTTCTTTTTCGGAGAATTGGCGTCGTCCTGGGACATCTGGCGTGCTAGGACGAGAGTGATTCCCCTCATTCATACGAAGAACGTTCTCCCCGAAGCACGAGAAACAAACCGACAAGACCGTCCCACGTGGGCGGTTTTTCTTATGTTTCTTCTCGCGTTTGTTGTATGATTTTTTTGGGAATGATGTCTCCCGTCTAGAAATAGAGAACCGCAATGAAGTGCTGATGACGTCTGTGGCTTGTTTTGTCATAGAAATCAGCGCTTTTGTTTCTATGGCAGATGGGAGGTGCCAATGAATATATTTCTATCTCTATTTATCATTTTTGGCTGCGGGATCCTCGGTGGGTATTTATTTGAAAAGATCAAACTCCCCAAATTGGTGTGGTATATCATCCTCGGGATTCTTATTGGACCATCTGTATTCAATATCATCGATGATACGTTACTATCGATTTCGTCTCATCTAAGGCAAATCGCTTTGGTCATCATATTGACCAGGTCAGGCCTATCTCTGGACATTAAGAGCCTAAAGAAAATAGGACGACCTGCGATATTGATGTGTTTTTTACCCGCTTGTTTTGAAATTGCGGGCATCACGATATTTGGCCCAATGCTCCTCGGGATATCCTATTTCGAAGCTTTGCTCCTTGGCTCGGTCTTGGCGGCCGTTTCACCGGCGGTAGTGGTTCCGAGGATGATTTGCCTAATGGAAGAAGGATATGGAAAACAACACTGCGTGCCCGAGCTTGTGATGGCGGGGGCATCTTGTGACGACATCTTTGTAATCGTCCTTTTCTATTCGTTCAAAAACCTGGTTGCGACGTCCACGTTTGATGTGTGGAGCGTTGGACAAATCCCCATTTCAATTGTTTCTGGCGTCATTTTGGGTATCGGAGTAGGCTTCTTGATGGTTTTAGCCATCCGATATATGAAGCTAAGCAGAATCGTCCATGTCATTTTGATGCTTGGTCTCTCCTTCGGGATGCTCGCCCTCGAGAATGCCTTGAAACCGTATTTCAGCGTTTCGTCTCTATTAGCCATCATCGTCATGGCATTTGTGGTTGGCGTCTTTAAAAATGAAGAAGCGAAGGAGATACAGAAATCCTATAACGGCTTATGGCAAGGTTTTGAAATCCTATTGTTCACTCTCGTCGGCATTGCGGTTGATGTTCGTTACGCTTTTTCAAAAGAAGGGGCAATCATCGTTGGGCTGGTTTTCATTGCGCTGTCATTTAGAAGTTTAGGCGTATTTTGCAGCATAATGGCAACGAAATTCACTTGGAAGGAAAAACTATATATCGTCATTTCTTATCTCCCTAAGGCGACTGTTCAAGCATCGATTGGAGCGATTGCTTTGTCCGAAGGTCTTGCTTGCGGCACGTTGGTGCTAACCGCAGCGGTGGTGGCAATATTGATAACTGCTCCATTGGGCGCAATATTGATGGATAGCCTGAAAAACAAATTGCTGATGAAGGAGGGGTAATTTGTCCTTTTTCGGAGAATTGGCGTCGCCATGGGACAACAAAAGATCGCCTCGCGCGGTCTTTTTTTGTCCCTGGGAAAGAAAATCTATACTCGTTTCTGATTTTCCCCAATAATTTAGTCCCTTCAATCGTGTTTATGGTGTCCATGGATTTAGAAACTGTCTTCCAACAACTGAGAAACGGAGATCGCTCCAACTTCGCGACTTTCTATGAATCCACAAAGAAATCCGTCTTTTATAACATTCTGGCGTTGACCAAAAATTACGATACGTCCGAAGATCTTCTTCAAGAAACCTTTATTCGTTTTCTTCAAAAGATCGATGAAATCAAAGACGTGGGGAAAGCCGTCGGATATCTTTTCACCATCTCTAGAAACGTAACGCTAGATTGGCTGAAGAAGGAGTCACGTTCTTCTGAATTGGAGTTTGAAGATTTGTCACCTTCTTATGATTCTTATTCTCATATTGAAGAGAGCCTTCTTCTTGTGAAGATCCGTGGTGTTTTGAAGGATAAGGAATTTCAAATCTTCACGCTCCATGTGTTGGACGATATGACGTTTGAAGAGATTCACCACCTCTTGAAACGACCTCTTGGCACCGTTCTTTGGACATATAACAACGCCATTAAAAAATTGAGAAAGGAGATCTCCTATGAAGATGCTTAACGACGAACAAATCAAGAAAACCGCGAAGGCGTCCGATCGCTACGAAATCAAAACTTCCGCGGAATCGATTCTTCTTTCCGCAGGCCCTGCTAAGCAGGAACAAAAGCAAGCGAAACCCAGGAAATCCTTCCTCCCTTGGCTTGCTGGCGCCGGGGCGCTAGTTGCTGCGACTTTTGTGGCGGTAATGGTTGTTGATCCGTTGAATTTCTGGAAAGAAAACCCGCAAAAACCCTCTACCTCGAACGTTTTCGATCCTGGCAAAAATAAGAAACTTGCCAATGAAATCCTGACGTTCTATTCCTTTTCTCCAAAAGGTTCAACGGATTCTTCCTCTGTGCTTCGTCGCTTTGGATTGACGTCTCATCGTGCGATTGAGGAGAGAGAATTGGGAACCATCGCCGATCAATATGAACGCGTTGAAGAAGGGGTGCGCTCCCTTTTCGACGCGAGGTCTTATCAGGCAGTAACGGTCGAGCAAGCCTTTCAATATCAAGAAAAGACGTATGCTTATGAAACCCGCTTTATTGACGAAGAAAGCAACATTATTGCAAGAGTCTATTTCAATTCGACTGGTGATGAAGACACTCTAAGCGACTACTCTGAAGCCCTTTATTACGATAGCGTTTCCTACTATTTCGCGCGCATGGAAAAGGAAGTAGAAGTGGAAGGAAGCGAAAGGGAGGAAGAAGTAAAGACAATCCTTCAACACGCCGACACTTCTGACCCCACCGTTTACGTCGTCGAACGGGAAACGGAATATCAAGGCCAATCGACGGAACGCTCCTATTCTTATTCCGTCTATGAAAACTTGGCCGATTATCGAAAAGACGATGATCTTTTCTTGGAGTCAATCTCGTTTGAATTTGAAGACTCTTCTTTAGAAGCATCGTACGAAACGAGAAACGCAGAAGAATACGAATTTTCGAATATCCAACGCCTCAGCGCCTACCAATATAGCTTCGAAGCTGAAGTTAACGATCAAGATGCTTTGGTTCACCTCCAATATTCATCCGATTATCAGAGAAGAACGTATAGTTCTGAAACTCATCAAGTTGTCCGCGGGAAATAAATTTTTCCAATAAAGTTCCACTCCCTTACGTCTTTATTGGTGAAAGCTCAAAATAGGAGGAGCGAAAAATGAAACAACAAATGAAATGGATTGGCTTGATGGCGATTGCTGGTGCGGGACTCGTGGGGTGCGAGGTCGGAAAGCCTGCGACGCAAGCGGATGCGGATATCTTTAAAACCGAAGTCGTCTCGGCTTTGAACCTTGTCCGGCCTAGCGGCGGACCCAAAGCTCGGCGCATGGCACCATCTTCTTTCTCTGAAGAACAAAAGAAAGGCATTCAAGAAGCGTTGCCAACCATCGATCTTCTCTTGGATAATTCCGAATCCGGCTTCCGCTCGGTGAAAGAAACGGTGAATAAAGAGATCGATGGAGAGAATTATGAATTCCAAGAGACGATCACCTTTTTGAACTCCGAATTGAAAGAAGCCTCTTATCAACTCTTTTACAACGAAACTTTGATTGTTGAGAAAGATGACGATGATGATGACGAGGACGAAGTCGAGCAAGAAACCACGTCTATGATGTCCGGTTTGGCGTTTATCGACGCAAATACTTCATATTCTTTCGTTTCTATGACGGAAACGGAGGAAGAGGCCGATGAAGCCGAAACGGAACGGTACTTCAAAATTGATACGGGTGTGAACTCTTACATTCGCATCAAAGAAGAGTTTGAAGTCGAAGGAACGAAGAAAGAGCAGGAACTCCATTACACCGTGGTAGAAAACGGTGTGGTCTCTTCCGACTACAAGGTTGAGATTGGCTCCTCCAAAAAAGGAGAAGAGATTGAAATCGAGGTTGGGAAAACCGAGTTTGAAGTGAAAAGACAAACACGGGAAGACGGCGTCTATTACACCGTTTCGTTGGAACAAAATCGTAACGAAAGCATCGCCGTCTTCAAAAAGGAAATCTTAGAAGACGGAACAGCCGCCTATCGCCCCATGTAACTTAAAGGAAGTTCGCCTTGCTTTTGGTGGGCTTCCTTTTTCTTTTGCCTGAGCGCATACTATAAGTATGAAGAATACGAAATTCCTTTTCTTGCTAGCTTCAGTCTTGCTAGCGTCCTGTGCCCAACCCAACGTTTCGTCTAGTTCCGAAACGCCCTCCGAATCGACCGCCAGCGATGCCAGCTCTACGACCTCGACTTCCGAAATCGAAACCCCGTCCTCTACGGTTGAAGATTCTAGTTCTAGCGATCAAACGTCCAGTTCTGTCGTAGAAGATGACCTCCCGGCGCTTGAAGATGACCCTATCTGGAATGTTAATGGTGCCTTGAATTCGGTTCGCGGCGCGGCCTTCCGCGAAATGCTTGCTAACAGCATCAAATCCACAGGAAGCAAGACCTGCAGTTATAGCGATCTATGGGATTATTTGGTGGACAGTGATGCTTCGAAAGATGGCACCGGCATCCGTCCTTTCTACCATAGCCCCGATGATAAAACCTCAAAAGGCTCTTGCAACAAAGAACATACTTGGCCCGATTCCCGCGGCGCAGGAAAGAGCGGCCCGGGCTCTGACCCCCAAATCATCCGCCCCACGATTTCTTCCGAAAATAGTTCCCGCGGTAATAAGTACTTTGGCGAAGGCTCATCGGAATTCGATCCGGCGAGTTTCGGTTACGATGGCGCCAGGGGCGAATGCGCTCGCATCATCTTCTACGCTGCCACTCGTTATTGGGCCGGAAGCAACAACTTCGTTTTGAATAACAACCCTGGCTCTGCTACGAGCTTGCATTCCATGGGCACTTTGAAAACCCTTTTGAAGTGGAATACTCAATATCCCGTTAACGAAGCGGAAGTCAAACGTAATAAAGTGCTCGACGATCTTGGTTTTGCGCGCAATCCCTTCATCGATCATCCAGAATACGCAAAATATATCTGGGCAGACGAAGGGCTTCGCGATAGCCAAGGTAATGTTCCGGAACCTTCGGGAGAAGAACATCGCCTTGTTAAATCCCTCGATGGATTGCAAGACGCTGAAGTGATGATTGTTGCCGATGTTTCGACCACCTACCTTGCCATGATGGGCGAGCCGAAGAGGGAAGACCTCCCTTGGTACATCAACGGCGCAGAAGTTGGGGCCCCTAAAGACGGCATCATCAAAACCGACAACAAAGAAGCTGGTTACTACACCTTCACCGAAAATTCCGATCATTCTTACACGATCGAAACCAAAGGGAAAGCTCTCTATTCCTATGTGGACGTCAAGGGCGGCAAAACCTATTATTCGATCTGCCTCGGTGCCCCGACCTCTGCTACGGCTACGTCAAGCTCCGACAAGTGGAACGTAAACATCGCTTCGGATGGGAAAGTGACAATGTATGGCGTCACGACCAATGTCTACCTCGAATACTACAACAGTAGTTTCTGCGGCTATAGCAGAGCCGGTTCTGACCCGCTTTACTTTTACGCCAAATAAGGAGTTCCCATGGGCGAAACGGTTGTTGCCATTATCGTAAGCGTGGTGCTTATCGGCGTGAATCTCGCCACGATCGTTTATCTTTTGTCACTGAAAGACAAAGAGAACCATTCGGAATCCGAAGAAACGATCTAGGAAATCTGACCATAGACAGGGCGGGCGAAACCGCCCTTTTCTACTACATTATTTTTACAAAAAATAATAACGTTTTCCCTTTTGGCCCTTTGACCTTATAATTTGTGTTATGGCAAAAGAGAACAAACAAAACCATAAGAGCCCAAGGGTTTTGGACCGGGCTTCCATGTCCTCGGCTCTGCACCGCATGTTTGTGAGCACAAGTCTTTTCGTGTTGTTCGAAGCAGTTGCCCTTGCCGTTGTCATCGTCTTTTATTTCCTCGACTTCCCAAAAGGGTTCAAGGAATTGGTCAAACCATCCTATTGGGCCATTGGCACTGTCGCCCTTTTCGTTATCAATTTCTTCGTTGTCTGGATCACCGAAATCAAATTGAACCGCATCCGCAGAAAGAACGATTTGGGCGCGGCGACGATCATCGGATCCGATGTCCAGGAAGCGTATAACTTTGGCCAAATCGGACTTGTGGTCACGGACGAAAACGACATCATCCTGTGGACCAACGCTTTATTCAAGGAGCGTCAAATTGACTTGCTCGATCAAAACATCATGGAATGGCAACCGGGCTTAAGCGATTTACGAAACGCCCCGGCGGACATGCAACAGAAGATCGAAGTCAACGGACGTTTCTACCTCGTGAAGTATCTTCCGGACGCTCGTTTGTATATCTTCAAAGATACGACTGATTACGAACAGGTTTCGGAATACAATCGTCAACAGGCGATCTGCATTGGCATTATCATGATCGACAACTACGACGATGTCGCAGGCAAGACGGAAGACGACAACAACGACCTTATTTCCAAGGTTCGCAACACCATCTTCGAGTACGGGAAGAAGATGGGCTTCTTGGTTCGTCGATACCGTAACGACTCTTACTTCATCGTCGCGAATTTCGCGACCTTGTCCCATATGGAAAAAGACGGATTCTCTCTCTTGGCGGACGTTCGCGCCTTGGGGAAAGGGCAACAAGTAATTCCTACCTTGTCCATTGGTTTTGCAAGCCATATCGACGACGTCACGAAACTTTCCGAAATGGCTTCCAACGCCATTGATATCGCGAATTCTCGCGGCGGTGATCAAGCGGTTGTCAGCCATTATGGTGAGGAATTGCGCTATTACGGCGGCAAAACAGCAGCTTTTGAAAACACGGGCCGTGTTCAATTCCGCAGCATCGCCGATTCCCTTATGGGCATGATCAAGACGAGCTCCAACGTTATTGTTTCCGGCCACATGGATGCGGATATGGACGCTATTGGCGCTTGCTTAGGCATCCTTGCCTTTGCGGATTATTGCAAGAAACCAGGTCAAATCGTCTTTGATCCTCGCTTGACGGAAAAGAAGGCGAGAGCGGCCTTCCAAGGTTCGTTTGATAAAGCAACCTTCGACCGCATTACGATCTCCCCGAAAGAAGCGGAGGAACGCATTCGCCCCGAAACCTTATTCGTTGTCGTCGATGTCTCCGTGCCTTCGCGTGTTGTCGGTTGCAAGGCGCTAGAAAAGGCTACAAAGGTTGTCGTTTTTGACCACCATCGCCGCAGCGAAGATTTCATTGAACACCCCGTTCTTTCTTACATCGATCCGTCGGCGTCTTCGACGAGCGAAATTCTCGCCGAGATGATGAAATACGCGACGGCGAACCCCCGCATCGAAATCTCGCCAGCGTTCGCGACGCTCATGCTCTCTGGCATCTTCCTTGATACGATGTTCTTCAAATCCAAGGCAACGGGCATTCGTTCCTTTGAAGCCGCGGAAGTTTTGAAAGAATTCGGCGCGGACAACGGCAAGGCCGATGATTTCTTGAAGGACGAGATCGAAGAATACAACCTCGTCACGAAGATCTCTTCGACGATGCAAAGCCCCTATACGGGCGTTGCCTATTGCGTTAGCGAAGATTCGGATATCGTCGAGCAAGCCTCGCTTGCGAAGGTCGCAAACCAAATTCGCAGCTTGAAAGGCGTCAACGCCGCCTTCGTCATTGGGCGAGTCAAAGTCGACACCGTTGGCATTTCCGCGCGAAGCGACGGCACGATCAACGTTTCTCTACTTATGGAGAAACTCGGTGGTGGCGGACATTATGGGAGCGCAGCGGCGTCCTTCCGCGAAGGCAGCGTGCGCCTCGTTGAGACCAAACTCTTGGAGTGTCTCGAAAATTACCTTGAAGAAGCAAAATCTGATTTAGGAGGAAATCAACAATGAAAGTTATCTTGACGCAAGACGTAAAGAAAGTCGGAAAAAAAGGTGAAACCGTCACCGTGTCCGATGGTTATGGCTTGAATTACCTTATCCCGAAGGGACTTGCGAAAGCTTCGACCAACGCCTCTCAAATCGAATTGAAACGCGATAACGAAGCGGAAGTCGAACGCCAAAAAGCCTTAAAGGCGGAAGCGGAAGAAATCAAAGCCCGCTTGGAGCACATCAACGTCGAATTTAGCCTTAAAACCGGCAAAGACGGCCGTGCTTTCGGTTCCGTTTCCCCCAAGGAAATCTGCGAAGGTGCCGAAAAGCAATGGGGCATCAAACTCGATAAGCGCAAGTTCATCGATAAGTATCCCGCCAACGCCCTTGGCTATACCCGTTTGAAGATCGAACTCTACAAAGGGTCGGAAGGCGAAGTCATCGGCATTGTGAACGTTCACATCTCGGAGGCGAAGTAATGCCGTCGGTCGATTTGCCAAACAACGTCGAAGCAGAACGCTCCGTATTGGGAGCAATGCTTTGCGATTCTTCGGCGGCGCAGGTCGGCATCGACTCGCTCAACGAAGACGATTTTAGCGATGCCGATCCCCGGAATCGCTTGGTTTTTCGCGCCATGCAGGCGCTTTATCAACGTCGCTCGGCGATCGATGCCCAGACGGTTAACGGCCAAATGGTCATCATGCAGATCGATGAAGCCGCGGGCGGCCTTCCGTATTTGCTGGAACTCGTCCAAACGGTGATCAATCCCGACAACATCGATCTCTACATCGAAATGGTCCACGAGACCAGCGTTCTTCGTCAGTTGCTTTTGAAGACCCAAGAGATTCAAAAGAAGTACGCAGAAGGCGTTGAAAGCGTCGGCGATTTCATCACCCAATCGAACGATGAAATCGCAAAAATCGCCCAAAAGCGCTCGGTTCAAGGCATGCGCACCGCGCAAGAAGTCGCTTCGTCCGTTGCGGCGCAAATCGAAGAGAAAGCGAATAACGTCAATAGCGGCAAAGGCGTGACTGGCCTTGCCACGGGCTTTGATGTTTTAAACGACTATACCCACGGTTGGCAAAAAGGCGATTTGATCATTCTTGCCGCCCGCCCTTCGGTTGGAAAAACCGCGTTTGGTTTGAACCTCGCCTATTTAGCGGCCTTTAAGAACAAAGTGCCTGTTGGTTTCTTCTCGCTAGAAATGTCCGCGGACCGTGTCATGGAACGTTTGATTGCAAGCCGTTCCGCCGTCTCGAATGATCGCATTCAGACGGGATCGTTCCTGACGAACATGGAGAAAGCCAAGATCAGTTCGGCGATCGCGGAGATTTCGGAAACGAAACTCTTCTTTGATGATACGCCCAACTGCAAACTCGGCGATTTGGTCGCGAAGGCAACCAAATTGAAAAAGCAAAATCCTGATTTGGGCCTCCTTGTGGTCGACTATCTCGGCCGCATTCGCTATAGCGACAAAGCGGACTTGGCCCACCAACAACAGGAAGTCGGCTTTATTTCTGGCGCTTTGAAGCAGCTTGCTCGCGAATTGCAAATCCCTGTGATCTGTTTGGCGCAGCTCAACCGTAACGTCGAAAGCAACGATGACAAGCGACCGACGATCGCGAACCTTCGTGACTCCGGCAATATTGAGCAGGACGCCGATATCTGTATGCTGATGTACCGCCCGGACTATTACACCGCTCAAGGAGTTTCCTTAAAAAACAAATCGCAACGCAAGTTCATGGCGAAGAACGGCGAGCAAGAAGAACTCATGGAAGAACAACCCGTTGACTCCAAACAGACGGGCGATAACTCGAAAACTACGATCATCGTCGCGAAGAACCGCAACGGCAAAACGGGCAGCTTTGATTTGATGTTCCAAAAAGCCTATTCGCGTTTCACGGAACCGACGTCCGACTTCCAAGAAAGACAAGCAAGCATGTACGCGGATGCGAATGCAAACTACGATGGCTTCGGTGAATGATGCGCTTTGTCTTTGCTGCCTCTGGATCTAAAGGTAATGCCACGGTGTTTACCGATGGCGAAACGACGTTTCAAATCGATATGGGGATTTCATTGAAATCCTTGAATGAAGCTTTGCGTCCTTTGAATTTGCATTCAACGCAAATTGAGGCTCTTTTCATCACGCATGATCATAGCGATCATGTAAAGGGCATTGGACTTTTGGATAAAGAAACCCCGTTATTTTGCACGCCTTCTTCCATTGGAGAGCAACGGGTTTTTGAATATTTGGAACCTGGAGAAGGAATCAATGTTGGCGCGTTTACCATCCTTCCTTTCCCCGTGTCCCACGACGCTCCTAATCCGGTGAATTTCTTGATTTTGCGTGGTGAAGAACGCTTTGCTTATATCACGGATACCGGCGCCTTGAGTGATGAGGCTTTAACCCTTATTCGCAATTGCGATTACTATCTTTTCGAAGCCAATTACGATCCCAAAATGCTTCGCCAAAGCAACCGCCCGGATTGGTTGAAAAAGAGGATTCGCGGGAAGCAAGGACATTTATCAAATGAGAAGAGCGCCCGTTATTGTTCCATGGTTATTGGGCCGAAAACGAAAGCGATCTATCTTGGCCACATTTCGCAGGAGTGCAACACTCCAGCGATCGCCTTGGACACCTATCGAAAGGTCTTCGCGAAGGCCAAGGTATCGCTTGAAGGAATCCTGCTGAAACCCACGGATCAATTCACTCCGGTTTATGGAGGGGAAAAGGCATGAAAATCACGATCTTTTGCATCGGCGCTCTCAAGGAAGGCTATTGGAAAGATGCCTGCCAGGAATATTTGAAGCGTCTTCAACCCTACGCGAAGACAACGATAGAAGAACTTCCGGATTTCCCTACAAAAGAAGGGGCCTCTAGCAAAGAAGAGGAAGAAGTCAAAAAGAAGGAGTGCGATCGCATTCTGGCGAAACTCAAGCCTTCGGATTATCTCATTGCCTTGGACCTAAATAAAAAGGAATACGACTCGCCTTCTTTCGCCGAACATCTTCAAAAGAAGTTCGAGGAAAACGGCGCCTCCTTATATTTCATTATCGGCGGATCCCTTGGTTTGAGCGACGAATTAAAAGCGAGAGCGAACGAATCGATCTGTTTCGGGAAGATGACCTTCCCTCATCAATTGGCGCGTGTGATGCTCCTAGAACAGCTTTATCGCGCGTTTCGAATTCTCAATCACCAACCCTATCATAAGTAGATAGGCGTTCATTCTTTCTTCGTGTGCATTTCATCGATGAGCCCGTAATGGAGGCAGGCCTTCGCCCATCCGTCCTCATCGATATCGTCCGTGACGTAATCCGCGGCCTTCTTTGCCACATCGCACCCATTGCCCATGGCTACGCTAAGGCCGGTGTAGTTCAACATCTCTTCGTCGTTCTCGCCATCACCTAGGCTCATCGCTTCGTCCGCGGTAATCCCAAAATATTCCAAAACGGATTCGATCCCTTTGGATTTATCGCTATCTTCGAGCATGATGTCGACCGCGTATTTATCCCAGCGCGCGGATTTGCACTTCGGAAGGTGGGGCATAAACAACGATTCATCGAAATCGTCGCAAAAAGCAATCATTTGATACACAACTCTATCGTAATGATCGGGGAATGTGCGGGGTTGAGGGAACCGCGTCCCGTATTTTTCGTGCGCTGAAATCACGCGCTCATCAATCATATTGATATGGCCTTCGACCTCTTCGATCAAGGTAAGACCAAAGCGTAACCTCTTGGCGTAAAGGATCATCTTATCGACGATTTCCGAAGGGATGGGATAACGATAAATAACGGAGCCATCGATGATGGCGTTTGAACCATTCATGGTCACCATGCCGTCGGGAATTACTTCTTTAAGAACGCCTGATTTTCGGATCAAGTAGTAGTTGCGCCCAGAGCAGAGGAAAACTTTGATTCCTTTCCGCTGCATCTGGTGGATCGCATCGATCGCGCTATAAGGAATATGGTGCGTTTTATGCGAAAACAAAGTGCCGTCGATATCCGTGAAAACGATTTTGATCTTCGAGGCTTGTTTCATAGGGTCCATTAAGTTTATGCGTTTTCTTATGTTCCCTCAAGGTGTAGACTAAGCCCCGGAACGCTATGATTTACGAAGAATTCAACGAATATCAATCCTTTAAAGACGAAAACCACCCTTTCGTGAACGCCTATAAGGACCAAGACGGAAACGTCTTCTATATCGAACCCGGGTTTTACGATGGGCTCCTCGGATTCAAAGAAAAACGCTTTGAAGATTTTGACCGCATCATGAACTCGATCAAAGAAACGATAAAGAAAAACCACAAAGTGATCTTCACCGCGGACTTCGAATACCCTTGGGTGCGAGGCGAAGAAGGCTTCATCTATCGCGAGATCCACGACATCACGGATCCTTTGGAGATCTATGTCGAGGATAAGTCCCGCGGCTCGGATTACGGCGACTAAAAAGACCGCCCCAACGAACGGGGCGGCCTTTTCCTTATAAAGGATTACATGCCTCCGATGGGCATTTTCTTGATGTAAGCGTCAGCGATGGAAATCGCGTTGTTCGTCAAGATGGGCTCGTTGGAGAAGGCTTTCAAGTCTTTGAGCATGGTCAATAGATTGCCAGAGAGGGTAATCAGATTGAGCGGCTCAGCGATTTTTCCGTTACGGATGCGGAATCCTTCGGCTTGGCAGGAGAAGTCGCCGGAGCTGGCGTTCATCCCGGTCCCTAAGCCGGCGGTCTCCGTGATGAAGACACCATCTTCAATGCCCGCGATCATTTCGTCAAAGGATTGCTTGCCGGGCTTCACGAAGAGGTTTCCGCAGCCAATGCCGATCTTCGATCCTTCCCAAGCGGCATTTCCGGTGCTTTCAACGCCGTCCTTCTTCGCGGTTTCGCGGTTATGGAAATAGGTTTTGAGCACGCCGTTTTTGACGACGACCTTATTCTTGGTCGCGACACCTTCCGCGTCGAAGTAACTGAAGTAGATGTTCTTCGTAAGAGGCTTCTCTTCGATGGTGAGTTTGCTTGAAGCGATCTTCTCGCCGAGTTTCCCTTCCAAGAACGAAGAATGCTTTTGAACTTCTTCCGCGGAACAGGAGGAGAGGAAGGCGCTTACGAGATCCGAGATGACGTCGTGATGAAGGACGGTCGGATATTTCTTGGCTTCGCAAGGAGCGCCGCCGAATTTCTTCAAGGCGCCATCCACGATTTTCTTCACGAAGGGCTCGACCTGGAACTTGCTTAGATCGCAATCGATAAAGGAATCGTAGAAGGTTTTGACTTCCTCGCCTTTTTTGCACACGGCACCCGCCAAGAAGTAGAAGTAATTCGATTTTTGCTTGAGCTTCAAGCCGTGCGAATTATAGAACTCATCCGAGATATCGGATTCGCTATAGGAGACGGAATCCGCGTCGGTGACGCAGGGATCCGCGGCATAGATCGCATCCTCGATCTGATGAAGAATCTCGATCTTCTTTTCCGTGGAAGTCTTGGCCAAGGATTCGTCGTAGACGTTTCCTTTCTTGTAACGAGGCGAACCTTCAAAGAGACTTGCTTCGCCTTCTTTTTCGTTAAACTTCGCGGCAACCAAAATTTGATCGGCGAGATAAGCAAAGGTATCTTTGGTCAATTTTTGAGTCGTTGCGGAACCGAACTTGCCGTTAACGATGCCGCAGGCCGTGACGGTTTGTGCATCCGCGATGTTGAAGGAATCAATATCTCCCTTGAAGAGACGGATCGAGGTGGATTTCCTGCGAGAGATCACGATTTGCGATTCCGCGATTCCTTTTTCCTCGCAGATCTCAAAAAACTTTTTGAAATTCATTCTAATCTTCCTCCTCTTCCACCAACGGTGATTTCCTTGATTCGAATGGTGGGCTGTCCAACGTTGACGGGAATCGATCCAGAGACGGATCCGCAATTTCCTTGGCCTAAGGCAAGGTCGTTGCCAACGCGATCGATGTTCATCAAGACCTCTTTTCCGGAACCGATCAAGGTGCAACCCTTGACGGGTTCGCAGATCTTTCCGTCGCGGATGATGTAGGCTTCGCTCGCGGAGAAGTTGAATTCTCCGGTCGTCGGTTCAACCGAGCCCCCGCCGAAGTTCGCAACATAGATGCCGAGCTTCGTGTCTTTGATGATGTCTTCTGGAGAATCCTTGCCCGGGGCGATGTAGGTGTTGCTCATGCGGGAGGTCGGGGCAAAGCGGTAACTTTGGCGACGCGAGGTCCCGTTGGCTGGCATGCCCAAGCGGCGTCCGTTGAGTTTATCGACCATAAACCCTTTGCAGATGCCGTCTTTGATAAGAAGGTTCTTTTGGGTTTTGTTGCCTTCGGAGTCGATGTTGTTCGAACCCCATTCATAAGGCATGGTTCCATCGTCATAGGCCGTGACGAGGGGAGAAGCGATTTGCTGCCCGATCGAATCGGAGAAGACAGAGAGGTGTTTGGCGGTCGCGGTCGCTTCGAGACTGTGCCCGCAGGCTTCGTGGAAGAGGACGCCACCCCAACCATTGGCGATCACCACGGTATAACGCCCCGAGGGACATTCGTCCGCCGTGAGGAACATGATGGCTTTCTCGCCAACTTTCCTTGCTTCTTCTTTGGTGTTTAAAACGTCTTTGAAGTAGTGCCAACCATCGCTTTTTCCGGGCGCCGAGAAGGAGACTTCGATCTTCCCGTCGGCTCCTGCCGCAATCGCCTGCATCGCGATGCGTCCGCGTTCTTCGGTGTTCACGAAGTATTTCGCGGTTTCGCCTTCCGCCGTGAAGAGGTGGAAGGTACGTTCGGTGGAGGTCAAACCATTGATGATGCGAACAAGGCGCGGATCGACGGCCTTCGTTTCCTCATAGCATTCGCGGAGCAAGGCCGCTTTTTCTTCGACGGGAACATCCAAGAGGTGATCTTCGATCTTCCCAATTTCCTTCACTTTTTGTTTTTTGATATTTGTAACGGTGATGAGGCGCTCCCCTTCAAAAGATCCGGCGAGGGAGGTCGCTAACGCCGTAAGCGATTTGAGGCTTAGGTCGCTTGTGTATCCATAGACGGAACGGTTCTTTTGGAAGATGCGAATGCCGCATCCATAACTTTGGCTCTTGCCAACGCTTTCGATCTTCCCGTTTTCGAGAAGGATGCCTTCGCCATTGGTTTCTTCACAATAGATTTCGGCATAGTCCCCGCCGGTCGCGAGGGCAGCATTGAGAACCATCATCGCGGTTTTTTTGCTGATCATTGCGCTTTCCTTTCTTTGATTTATCGCAGAGTATGGCATAGTGTAAGGCAAGGATAAAAATGTACAATAACAAAATGAATTGGCAAAAATTGCTAGAAGAAACGCGAGAGCAATGGGCGAAAGAATCCCTTTTATTGAACAAGGACGAACGCCGTTACATCGAAGGAAAATACAGCACGAAAACAAAGATGCTCGGCTGTTTTTCGCCTAGTTATCACAAAAGAGGGAAACTGGTTTTGTCGAGTCAAGTCTATTACGGCTTGGTCTTCAAGTCCTATCGCCGTCCGGATAGCGATTCGGAATATTACCCCATCTGGGTTCTTTGGAGCCCGAACCGCAAATTTCAAGAAGACCCAACGTTATACGATGAGCTCTTGCCCTTGCTCGAAACGCGTTACGGGCAAAAGAAGAAGTGGCGCCGTGAGAAAGTTGAACTCGCCTTGCATGAAAAGTACGCGGATGCATCGATGCTCTTGATCGACCCTGGCTTAACCAAAGGTATCCCCGTTTATTTATCGATCCTATATTTCCACAAAGATCACGTCTTCGACTTTCATCTCGGGATCAACCTCTTCCTCGCGAACCAAGATGTATCGAAAGAATTGCTCGTTTTGCCCGAGCGTTTCTGGAGCGAAGCCTATTCGGAAGGTTACGCCCGCTACTTTAAAGAAACGGAAGAGGACGCCCCCATAGAAGAAAACCGGGCGGCTTAAAGTCGTGGTTGTTTCTTCTGCGCATAATGCGTATACTTTCAAGGCTCTCTGTGCGGCAAAGGCCCGCACGGCGAAAGGAGTTAACGAAAATGAAGAAAGACATCCATCCGAATTACCGCCACTGCACCATCACCTGCACCACCTGTGGCAGTGTCTTCGAATCCGGTTCCACGATCGGTGACATCAAAGTCGACACCTGCTCGAAGTGCCACCCCTTCTACACCGGCAGCCAACGTGTTGTCATGGCGGACGGCCGTATCGACCGCTTCAACAAGAAGCTCGCCAAAGTCAAAAAAGAATCGAAGTAATTTTTTCGGATTTGGGCCGCTTCCTTGTTGGAGGCGGCTTTTTCGTTCTAAGTCCTACGTCCTTATGGACGTGCTCCTATGCTATAATCCCAGCGTTTAAAACCTACGCCATTTCGGAGGTTAATCCATGTCAAAGAAATTCTATATCACCACCCCAATCTATTACCCGAGCGCATCGCCTCATTTGGGCCACGCTTACTGCACCACGATGTGTGATGTCATCGCTCGCGGGAAGAGGATGCGCGGCTATGACGTTTTCTTTGCCACGGGTTTGGATGAACACGGACAGAAAATTGAAAAGAACGCCGAAGCCAAAGGGGTGACCCCGCAGGCCTTCGTCGATGAAGTCGCAACGAAGTTCCTTTCCCTTTGGTCGGCGATGGAAATCAGCAACGACGATTTCATTCGCACCACCCAAGAACGCCACACGCAAGCGGTCCAGAAGATCTTCTCCCGCATGTTGAAACAAGACGATATCTACCTCTCTTCCTATTCTGGTTGGTACTGCGTCCATGAAGAGACCTTCTGGACGGAGACCCAAGTCGAGGAAGAGGAAGGCGTCCATTATTGCCCGGAATGCCATCGCCCCGTGGAGATGGCCTCCGAAGAAGCCTATTTCTATCGCTGCACGAAATACGAATCCTTTTTGAATGATTTCCTTGCAAATCACCCCTCGTTTATCACGCCAGAAAGCCGCAAGAACGAGATGGTGAACACCTTCTTGAAAAACGGCATACAAGATCTTTGCGTTTCGAGAACCTCCTTTTCCTGGGGCGTCCCTGTGTTAGAAAATCCAAAACACGTCGTCTACGTTTGGCTTGACGCTTTGACGAACTACATTACGACCCTTGGTTATCTCCAGGACGATGATTCCAAATTCCAATATTTCTGGAATGACCCCGACACCGAGATCGTCCACGTCATTGGCGCGGACATCACCCGCTTCCACACCATCTATTGGCCGATGTTCTTGAAGTCTTTGGATCTTCGTGAACCGAATCGTGTCTTTGTTCACGGCCTATTGATGATGAAAGACGGCAAGATGAGCAAGTCCAAAGGCAACGCGATCTCTGCCTATCCCCTTATTGAGCGTTATGGCGTTGATGCCGTCCGTTATTACCTTGTCAGCGAGATTCCTTTTGGGGAGAACGGAACCTTCACGCCCGAACAATTCGTGATGCGTTTGAACCAAGACTTGGCCAACAACCTTGGCAATTTGCTTAACCGCACGGTATCGATGATCGGGAAGTACTACCAAGGACAAATCCCCGCGTTTGAAGCGAATGTCACCCCAACGGACAAGGAACTGGAAGATCTCATCGATTTGACGATTACCCGTTATGAAACGCTTTCGGATGACCTTAAGATCACGGAAGCTTATGAAGCGGTCATGAACCTCGTTTCTCGCGCCAACAAGTACATTGAAGAAAACGCCCCGTGGGCCCTTGCAAAGGATCCCACGAAGGCCAAAGACCTTGCTTCGGTCATGGCCCACCTTGCCCGCGTCCTCCACGTCGCCGGCATGCTCATGAAGCCGATCCTCATCCATAAGTCCGACGCGATCTTTGATCAACTTGGACTTGGTCAAGATGAACGCGGCTATGAAACGATCCGTAACCAGGGAGCGCTTAACGGCAAGATCGTGAACAAAGGCGAACAGCTCTTTCCGCGTTTGGATGCGGAGAAAGAAGTGGAGGCCATCAAAGAGATGATGGCGGCCCCGAAAGAGAAGGCAGCGGCTTAATGGGTGGAAAACCTTTTGAAAAAACAACGTTCCACGCCGCGTGCTTCGATTTATCCTTCGAAGGGCTTGGTGTAACGAAAAAAGGCAACGAGATCGTTTTCGTTCCTGGGATGTTCCCCGGGGACGAAGGCGATGTTGAAATCGAATACCGGCGCGCCGGACAACTTTTCGGTCGCGTTCGCTCTTTAAGCAAACTTTCCAAAGATCGCATTCAGCCCCTTTGCAAAATCCATTCTGCCTGTGGCGGATGCTGCTTCCAGCCTTATTCCTATGAAGCGGAACTTCGTTTCAAAACCAAGAAAGTGAAAGAGCAGTTCCGAAAGATTGCCCGCATGGATATCGATCCTTTTCCTTGCCTTGGCATGGAGAAGCCGGAGTATTACCGCAACAAGATTCAAATGCCTTTCGGCAAAGACCGCAGAGGCAACGTTGTCTCTGGGTTTTACAAAATGGGCACGCACTCTATCGTTCCGGTAGAGAAGTGCTTCATTGAAGACGAACGCTCCGAAAAGGTGTTCAAAACCGTTCGTTCTTTGATGAAAAGCATGCACATCGATCCTTATGATAACGATACTCGCACGGGGATTTTGCGCCATTTATTGATCAGAACATCAAGACATTATCCTCAGATGATGGTGGTTCTCGTGACCAACGTCGATCGCTTCCCATCGCGAAACAACTTCGTGAAAGCCTTGGTTCAAGCCGTGCCGGAAATCACAACGATTGTTCAAAACATCAATACGAGACAAACCAACGTTATCCTTGGAGAAAAGGAAAACGTCCTTTATGGCAAGGGCTATATTGAGGACGATTTGTGCGGCGTCCATTTCCGTATCTCCCCGAAGTCTTTTTTTCAAGTGAATCCAATCCAGACGGAAGTCCTTTATGGTGAATCGATGAAGGCGGCGAAATTAACCAAAGACGATATTGTTTTCGATGCCTATTCTGGGATCGGAACCATTGGCCTTATCGCAGCGAAAGACTGCGGGAAGGTCATCTCCGTCGAGATCGTCAAAGAAGCGGTCGCAGACGGAAGAAGGAACGCGAAAGAAAACCATATCGACAACTTTGAAATGTATTGTGATGACGCTTCTTCGTTTATGGTTCAGATGGCGAAAAACGAAGAACCAGTCGATGTCCTTTTCATGGATCCTCCGCGTAAGGGAAGTGATGAGCGGTTCTTAAAAGCGGTTTTGGCTTTAAAACCGAAACGGGTGGTTTATATCTCTTGTGACCCCTCCACGTTGGCGAGGGATGTTGCTTATCTATCTAAAGCCTACTTGATTGAATCGGTTCAACCCGTGGATATGTTCCCAAGATCGTTCCATGTTGAGACTATAGTTGCACTGACGAGGAAAAACGGCTAAAAAGGCCTAATGTAATTATCTAAATCAAATCATTCAAAATAGTCTAAACATTACTATTCAACAAACATAGATAATTACTAACAAACAAAACAAACTAAGATCTATCTCACCCATAGATCTTTTTTTATTACTCTCTTTCTCCCCCGCCCTTATAAAAAAATATTAGTTATATATATTCACTTACTCTTTATTTCCCTTATATATAGATCAACCAACTTACTTACATACCATATAGACAAATAATACTTACTTACCTCAACCTTATATATAGATATATAAACTAATACACCCGCCCTAGCCTGCCGCCCTTGCTTAAACCCTGCGACCAGACTCATTTTAAGCTATCAAACAAGCCCATAGAGAAGCTTTGTCGCAATACCTATGCAAATACCAGGCTGCAGCTCAAAACAAGCCCCATTTTAAGCTTCGTCAGAAAAGCAAAAAAGCCCGCTCGCAAATGCTTCAAAACACGACATAATACGAATAGATGATTTTAGACAAAACTGGATAAGTCTGACTGTCCAACGTCAATCACTTATTATATTTATATAATAAAGCATTAATATCAAGAAGAATAGGTGATAGCGGTATGCTATTATTTTTCGCCATTGGTTTTGCCAAACTTACCATTATTTTTATGCCAAACTTGCGGTTTTGTTTAATCCAAACTTGCGGTTTAATCCTAAAAAAGTATACTATTAATGAGGTAAATCAATATGGAAAAAGAATACATTGATAGACTATTTGATAAAGAGCTTGAATTCTATTTAAAAACTGTTGGTGCCGTCCAAATTGTTGGCCCTAAATATTGTGGTAAATCAAGAACCGCAAAAAGACATGCTAAAACAATTATTGATTTAATGAAAAAGAAAGATAGGGATCAATATGTTGAACTTGCTAAAAATGCACCAGAAGCTTTACTGAATAAAGGAGATAAACCAATACTGATTGACGAATGGCAAGTCATATCATTTATTTGGAATTCAATAAAGGAAGCCATTGACGAGAATGGAGGCTTTGGCCAATACATATTGACCGGAAGTGTGACTGACAACACTGCTTCGAATTCATTGGCCGGGGAAGAAAATGAAAGACATACAGGAACAGGCAGGATCATAAAAAGAGTCATGAGGCCAATGTCATTATTTGAAAGTGGCGACAGTAACGGAAAAATCTCAATAACTGATTTAAAGAACAATGTTTTTAAGCCAGCTATTTGTGACAAAAATATTTTTGATTATTCATATTTAATTTGCAGAGGCGGGTGGCCGTTAGCAATTGATAAGGATATAGATATTGCATTGCAACAAGCCAAAACATTTTATAGCGGTCTAGTAAGTGAAGACTTGTTTTCATTGAAAGATATTCCTCTGAGAAAAGATGAAAAGAGAGCCAAAAAATTAATGCGATCGTATTCTAGAAATATTTCAACGGAAGCATCGAACGAGTCAATAAAAGCCGATTTGAAAGAAAACGGTGATGAAATCGATAAGGATACATTTGTAAAATATCTTCTTGCTCTACAACGCTTATATGTCATCGAAGAATTAGAAGCGTGGAATCCTAACTTGAGAAGTAAAACAGCTATTAGAGAAAAAAACACCAGGCATTTTGTTGACCCATCAATCGCAACTGCCGCTTTGGGTATTACTCACGAAAGCATGTTTTCTGATATGAAAACCTTTGGACTATTATTCGAATCGTTAGCAATTAGGGATTTGCGCATCTACTGCGATTCAATAGGAGCAGATGTGTACCATTATCGAGATAAGGCTGATAGAGAAGCCGATGCTGTCATTTCATTTGCAGATGGTTCTTGGGCGTTGGTTGAAGTAAAACTAAGTGACAAAGAACAAATCAAAGAAGCTTCAAAAAAACTTGTTGAATTAGCAGCGGATATTGATGAAAAGGAACATCCAAAACCAGCTTTCCTAATGGTAATTACAACACAAAATGTCGCAATACAAGATGAGAATGGTGTGTACACAGTTCCATTAGGCTGTTTAAAACCATAGATATGTTTCCAATTACTTAAAAAGGCTTGTCATACTTTGCTTCGGGTGGTGAAAAAGGCTTGTCATTTGTTGTTTCAATGAGTAAAAGGCTATACATATCTAATTTCGCTACATGTTGAGACTGTGGGAGTAACCAAATGCAACCGCTTTCTTTAATTTTCTTTCTCGAAAACCCAAACTTTTGGCCCTCCAAAAAGCCTATTAGGTGAAGGGATATATTTTTGATTCGGCAAATCAAGGGCATACACCTTTCTAAGGCATGCTTGATGAGGGTTTATTTCGCCGTGCTTAAGACTTAATCCCCTTATTGAGTATTTACTAGCACGCTTAAAGAAGAGACGTGCCCGTGAAAGGAAGGAGGGAAGCATGAATTTCACAAGGCCGCAGGTTTACATCTCCAAGAAAGAGGACGTGGAGGAGCTCAAGAGGGATTTCGAGGAAGGTGGATACGACAACCTATCGGATTACTTCAAAGAGCTGATAATGCTCGGATGCGATGCGAAAAGGAAAAAGGGAACCGTGTCCGTGATGGCGGAAATGAAGAAGATCAGGAAATCCATCGCGTCCATAGAAGACGACGTGTCGTTCCTTAAGAAGTGTGTTTATGAGCTGTATATGGGAATGGAGACGACGGAGCGCCTTGCAGAGGAATATCCGATTTCGAATGAGCTGATAGAGCCTGAAGGTGGAATCGTAGACGTTAAGGCATTGGACTACATCATGGAGATCGGCTTGCTCGTGAAGATTCTTCAGGCGGGCCTTATAGATGAGAACGCCTTCGCCAAAGCAAAAGAGAACGTATCGAAAAGATACGGTAACCACCATAGTTTTTGGAATAAAAGACATGCAAAAGTTAATATGTTTCTCAAAAAACGGTGACAAAATTATGAGCAAACTAATGAATTGTGAGAAAAAAGGCACTTGCTATGATTGCAAGCGCCCTAAGTTGATGATCAAATCATGTGGTAGAAAGTCGCTTTTCCGACGCCTTCTTTCTTTATCTTGCCTTCATCGCAAAGCTTTTTGAGAGTCTGCTCGACGGAGCCCTTGCTGATTTCCGGACATAGCTCTGCGATATCGGTTTTGGTGAACTTTCCGATTCTGGATTTCACTGCCTTCTCGACCATCTCCCTGGCGGACATTTTCTTTCCGACGATGTTGACCCTATCCTCGAAATCACGATAGGCGGCCAAAATGGTCCCAAGTAAATATTTTATGAAAGGAGTGTCATCGTTCTTATCGTCTATCCAGCCATGGGAGCTTTCCTGCAAGGCGTCGTAATAATCGTTTTTGGTGACTTGTATCTTCTTTTCCAGGGAGATGTATTTCCCGACCTCGTATCCATTCTTATAGAGAAGGAGTGTCGTGAGAAGTCTTGACATCCTTCCGTTTCCATCGTTGAAGGGATGGATGCAGAGGAAGTCATGGATGAAGACCGGGATGACGATGAGGGGATCGATGCGGTACTTGTTGATTGCCTTGTCGTATTCCTCGCAAAGCCTCTCTACCGCCTCCGGCGTCTCGAAAGGCTCTAGTGGCCGGAACAGAACAATCTTCGTCCCTTCTTTGGTTATGGCATCGATTTCGTTGGGGGAATCCTTGAACTTGCCTCCGAAACGCTCATCGGAGAATTTATATAACTCCTTATGAAGCTGAAGGATCATGCCGGGGGTAATGGTGATATAATCGAAATTACCATGAATGATGTCAAGGACGTTATGGTAGCCTTTGATCTCTTTCTCGCTGCGGTTCTTCGGTGTCGTTTTCTCGTTCATCAGCTGGGCTAATCTCCGGTTGGTCGTGACGATTCCTTCGATTTCGTTGCTGGATTCCGTGCTTTGGATTTTGGAAAGCTCAACGAGCTTATCGAGTTCCTCTGGCTTCTGCTCCAGATAAAGCTCCTGCCTTCCCTTGTATTCATGTATCAGGCCGATGTAATTGATGGTTTCCCTGTCGAAGGTTCTATCAGCAAGTTTGGAGCAATCAAATTCTTTGCGCATCTTTCTCACAATCCTTTCTTATTACTCACAAAATATAACTTAAATTGTGAGCAAACTCAATTCATATGCTAAATTTATTATAAAATTAAACACTGATTTGCACATGGGGTCACTTCAGTCACGGCGGAGTAGAATACTCCATTCAGTCCTCTGGCACCGATAGAATACGTATCGGCGGGAGAGTGATTTCTAAACGTGGTGGTTTGTCATCGCTCTTCCACCGACCTAGACAAACCACCAAAATGAACAAAAAACAGGACAAAAGCTCTTTTTCGAATCCGCGCACGTTGCGGAGCATGTTTTCGACGTTCGAAAACAACGACAGACTTGGCGACTTGGTCATCGACAGAACGGAAGTATGGTACGATGCGAAGCATTCTTCCTTTTCGCGCCCTGAAATCGAATTCGTGAATTCGACGAAGGTGAAATGCTGTCCCTACTATGGATCGGACAGGTTCAGGAAGATCGGGTATAGGAAGGACGGAACCCAATGCTTCCGTTGCAATTCGTGTCACAGGAAATTCAATCCCCCGACGGGCTCGATTTTCGATTCAAGGAAAATACCAATAGGGGAATGGACAGAGTTCCTCATACATCTTTTTCAATACCAAAGCATCAGTGACGCATCGATAGACAACAGAAATGCCTATTCTACGGGCAGATATTGGCTGAACAAGATATTCGAAGTGCTGAAGAACTATCAGGCCGACATTGTGATGGGAGAGCGGTTCTGGACCGACGAGACCTACCTGAAGCTTATGTCGAAGGATCTGAAAAGGGATGAGAAAGAAAGCCTTTGCTATTCTCAGGCCTTTTTGTTCTTTAACGAGACCGTTTCCCCGTTTTGTTCTAACTTATCCGACATCAAGCTCAATGCCGCGTTGAACCTTTCTTGCATGCCTTCCCCGATGCGCGTAAAGCCTAAAAGACTCGCTAATAAACGGAAAAGATCTCCTCTATTTGCGGAGATATTCTGCTTTAGAAGTTCCTCAATCCCGCTCGCTAATTCTTCGAGGGCGATATATTTAATCTCTCTTGGGGTCGTGCCTTCTTTGGGGACGCGAAGCATTGGGGTGTCTTGCCCTAAGGTATAGAGATACCCGTTTTTTCTTCCGATCCCATAACGGAAGCAGTCGAACATAAAATGCTCATAAGCTCCACGGACCAGGTTTGTGACTTTCTTCCGTCCGTCAAAGAGGAAAACGATGCGCTTCAAAAGCCATTCTTCTGAGATGGGTGATTCTACGTCGACGATCGCTTTGACGGTAAGAAGGACATCGTTATGGTTCTTTAACGCCGCGTCATAGGCATCGACCATTTCGTATTTAGGGAATTCGACTTTCTTCTTATCGATTGTTTCTTCAAAATCAACGTCTTCTGGCGTTTCGGGCTCTTTAGGCTGCGTTGGCAGACCTTTCGCCGCGCTGATCGCGGCCTTTAAAAGGCGTTGTTTCTCGGTTTCTTTGTCACGGAACCAATCCGTGGACCAAAGGCGATAGAATGTCCATCCCATGCGCTCTAAGACTTCTTGACGGAGGCGATCACGGTCTCTTGCCGTCTTGGAAGAACGATACGTTTGTCCATCGCATTCGATCGCGAGAATGTAATCGGAAGAATTCGGGTTTTTGATCGCTAGATCGACTTTATCCGCTGAAGAACCGACGTTGGTATCGACCTCGAAATGATGTTCGCGCAGGAATTCGGCGACTTCGTTTTCAAAGTCGGTTTGGGACATTTCGAAGGCGTTAGAAACCTCTCCGGGCTCGCTTGTTAAACCAATCGTCCCGTTCTCCGCGTAGCCCAAATAATCACGGAGCAGCTTCGCTCCAAGGGATTTGGTGCGGTTCGTGTCGATATCGAAATGATGGATGGACGCGACCAATTGGATGTTGATTTTCGCGCGGGTGACCGCGACGTTAAGACGACGTTCTCCGCCTTCACGGTTCAAGGGACCGAAGTTATAGAGCAAGCGCCCATCCGCGTCTTTCGCATAGGCGACAGAGAAGATGATCGTGTCGCGCTCATCCCCTTGAACCGTTTCTAGATTTTTAACGAAGAACGGTTCGGGTCGAGAAGAAACGAAAAACTCTTCGTGCTCCGGGTGTTGCTTGCGTCTGCGGTAGATCAAACGCTCGATCAAGTTCTGCTGAGAGATGCTGAACGCAACAACGCCTAGACTCCGTTCTGGATAGGTATTGATGTGTTCAAAGACCAAATCGACGATGCGTTCCGCTTCGATGCGGTTGGTTTTCGAGACGCGGTCAAAGACGCCGTTTACGAATTCGAAGTCTACGCCGATCCTCTTCTTATTGGTCTTCGAAGATGGGAACGTCACCAGACCATTGTGATAGAAGTTCGCGTTGGAGAAGGAGATCAGAGGCTCATAACGGCTGCGATAATGCCAAGCAAGGCGGCGTTGAGCAAAAGAAGTAGAGCATAGATCGAGAATCGATTCATAATCCGCGATGCTTTCTTCCTCTTCGTTTGCATCGGACATCTCAACGTTGAAGAAGTTGCTTGGAGGCATCTGCTTCGAGTCCCCGACAACGATCAATTGCTTTCCGCGATAGATGGCTCCAACCGCGTCTTGAGGGAAGATCTGAGACGCTTCGTCAAAGATAACGACGTCGAATTTCGTTTCGGGCGTAAGGAAGGTGCTGACGCTTAAAGGGGACATCAAGAAGCAAGGCTTCAACGCCAAGACGAGATCGCCTGTCTCGGCGAACAATTGACGGATCTCCTTCCGCTTTCTTTTCTTTTCGCCTTCGCGCAAAAGGGTTGCGACGGCGCTTCCTTGAGCAACGTAGTCCAAGGAAGGGCGCTTCGAGGAAAGCTCTGCTTTGATCTTAGCTTTGTTGATTTCAAAGTAGACACGGTCTTTCTCTTTGAATCGTTCCACCATTTCATCATGGGGGATGCGTGTTAAATCGGATAAGACGGGAGAATCATGAAGAATCGAATCCACCCATTGGGTATAAAGGGTCTTACGGAAGACGAGTGCGACGTCTTTCGCAGGGATTCCCTGACTTAAGGCGAAGTTCACATAATCGAGGAGTTCGTGTTCCTTTAAAGTATTCAAAAGCTTAAGGAAGGAACACCAATGCTCCAAGGTTCCTAGGTTATCGAGATAGGCGTTTAGCTTTTCTCCTAGTTCATCAAAAGGCAAAGAGCAAAGATTGACCTTGTTAACGTCAAAGGAGCATAGAAGGGAGGCCAGGCATTCTTCGTGGCTCTTGTTGATGAAGGAAAGCTTGTCCGCGTAACGACGGAATTGGACCTTTTGGGCCAAGAAATGATCAAGAGGCATGTAAGAGAGTTCGCGGATGTCCTTTGCTTCTTTTAGACAGCCTTGAAGGCTTTCTAGTTCAAGGAGCAGGGTATCAAAGTCTGTGTATTCTTTTTGGTAACCCTTCCCAAACAAGCCAATAACATCGGTTTCTTGCCCTTTGAACGAGGCGAGATCTTCTTGGTATTTTTGAAGTTCGTCAACGATCTGAACGGCTTCTTGGTAGTTTGGTTTCTTGCCGTCTTTTTTCGTCAAACGGAGTTCTTTGATAATTCCTTTATATTCCTTACTGAACAAGCGAGAGAAGAAGCCTTGGTATTGCTTGGAGAGAAGTTTATATTGACGTTTACCGTCTACGGAAAAGATATCTTCATCGAAACGTTGATCAAGGCTCTCTTTCTGACTCAAGATCTTTTGGGCGAGGGTTTCAAGGCTTTTGGCTGTGCCAATCGTTTGATCCAAGACGTCTTCGTTGAAAAGCCCCGGAGTAATGAAGTCGGTTCGACTGCAAAGATCAAAGAAGGTTTCAAGCGCCTTCGCGCTTTTTAGGGAATCCATTCCGATTCCATAACTCTTTTTCAAATCGGGGTTCAAGGATTTCAAATCGCGCAACAAGGCCGCGACACCTTGCAAATTCCCTTTCAATTGGACGGATTTTGCAAAGGAAAGATCGGAATCGACATAGCCATACCACACATTCCTTCGATAGTTGCTTCCGATGGTTTTTGTGTATTCGGCGTAATGGGTTAAATCCTTCTCGGCTTGGTCAAGATAGTATTCCCCTTTCGTTGGAAGGTTCGAGATGAGAAAGGTGATATCGGGGAAGTTCCTGCAGGCGGAGATCTCCTCGAATAACTGGTACAGGGATCGATGGATTGTCGGGCGGATTTGATGGAGTTCGGTTACATAGGCATCGAGGTTGTGTTGCGATTCTTCTTTAAGGTTGATCTCTTTCTCTGCGCGACTTGAAACCCCAGATCGAGGAAGGTGAAGGGTAGCGCAAAGTTCTTCGACGACCTGTTTCTTGTTGGCTTTATGACTGTGGAGTTCCAAACAGAATTCCGCGAGGTCGACCTTCTTCAATTTGTCATAGACAACATTAAGCGCGGCGAGCTTCTCGGAGACGAACAGGACCTTTTTCCCGTCCATCAAGCACTCGGCGATGATGTTGGTGATGGTTTGGCTCTTTCCGGTGCCTGGGGGTCCTTGGAGGACAAAACTCTTTCCTTCTTTCGCCGCTTCAATGGCTTCAGCTTGGCTTGAGTCCGCATCGATGACGTTATGCAAGGAAAGCAAGTCAACAGGAGCTTCGCTCTCTTCCGACGTCGGGGCATTTGGCTCTCCTAAAAGAATTCGGACGTTCTCGTTCTCAGCAATGACCTCGGTATTCTCTTTAAGATCCTTGTACATATTGATCTTTTGAAAGGAGAAGATGCCGATTTTGGCCTCCTTAGAGATCGTCCAATTCAAGGGAGATAGAAGAGAGGATATCTTCGTTAGGTAAAGATCGATTCCCTCGTCTTCATCAAACTCCGGAAGAACGATTCCGTGTTCGTTTTGGAGCTTGTAGGCAAAACTCGGATTAATCGCGATTTCATCTCCGGATACCTTGATGCGATACGGGGAGATCGTGGATTCGTGCTCAATCGTGACGGGAAGAAGAAGCAAAGGCGCGAGCATCTCGGTGGATAGATCGCTGCTTTCCTTCCAGCGGATAAAGCCTACGGCAAGGTAAACGATATTCACGCCCGTTTCTTCGATCGCGGATATTCCTTTCCTTCCGATGGATTTTAGGGTTTGAAGGGGGTTTCCTGAAATGCTGTAGACGAGAATTTGGGAAGCCTTGATCTTGCTAGAGAAAGTTTGAGTGTATTCTTCTTTGGATGGGATCTTCGATTTCGGGATGTCGATGAACAAATCGTCATCGTCGTTCAATTTTGGGTCATAAACTTCGAAACAAGAGGAACGCAGGGCTTTACTGAAAACTTTCTGAAAATCGGGGAAAACAATTTCAACGGAATTGGTTTTCGAATCTTTGAAATTTACGAGGTTATTTCTCTTCCCCGTGTCCAACAATAGATCGGCCCATTTGTTTAATTTTTCAATGTTCACGCGCGCTACCCTAAACCCTTTTTGAAACAACAAAAACGACGTTGCCTTTTTCTAAAAATATTGTATCGGATACAACGTTAGCATTCCATGCTATACGGATGAACTTTTCAGAAACTTTTGAATTCTTGTCTTAGGTATAATGATCCGTGGGTTAGAACGACATTCCAACCTTCTTTGTGTTATCTTGTAAACAATGAAAAACGTTCTGTTCATTCATGGTTTAGGAGGATCGGGCGACACCTTGATGGGCGAAGCCTTGGATTCCTTAAACGATTTGAAATTCACTTTCCATCATCCCGATTTCTCCTCTCGCCCGAAAAAAGCCTTGCAAGAAGTCAACGAATATATCGAAAAACACCACATCGATGTCGTGATCGGAATGTCGGTTGGAGGGTTTTACGCCTTGCAATCGGATTGCCCTCGCGGGGTTTTGATCAATCCGACGTTAACGCCTAGGAAGGACATTGAGCCTGCGTTTGGTTACGGAACCTTCTATTGTGCGGATGGTTTTACAACCTTTACATTGGATTCCTCCTTCTACGATGAGCTCGATCAAATCATCCTTGAGAACGATCCCAATGCGGATCTTGATCATTGGTATGAAACCCTTGGTAAGAAGAAGCGCTTCGCCGGGATCTTCGGCGGGAAAGACGATATTTGCCGACACTATGAGGATTTCCGCAAGATCAACGACAGGCTCCTTGTCCTCCTTGGGGATATGGGGCATTCCTTTGATCTACGGTATTTGAAGGTTCTGAACCTATTCGTAAAAGAGGTCGCGCAATGCAAGATCCCATAATGAATTCCAAGGGTTTTTGCTTGTTGTTTCGGCCTCCAAATGCACACCGCTAAAAATTACATCATGCTTTGGTTACTTTTTTAAAGAAAAAGAATTTCTTCGATCATTACTAATGTTTTGAAAATAAAATTTTCGCTTTTTTACGATGCCCTTTGTAATTTTTTTGAAAATCGCCCAAAACACGGTCTTGTTTTTCGATAAAACCAGTTGCCCTATTAAGATAGCGAAAACCTTAGCTTTGACTGTTTGCTCGACTTCCGCGCCAAGAGGATACAAGAAACGTTCTTTCAAGAACGCGGCGATTAGGCGATAATAACGCTGTATGAACCTCTCTCCTGATAACCCTTTGTTTTGGTTCTTGGTCCTCGCGGGCTTAGGCCTTTTCCTTTTTGGCATTAGTTCGATCTCCCGCGTCATCAAAAAGATGGCGGACAGCGGCTTATCCAAAATCATGGATAAGTGCTCCGGGAATCGCTTCACCGGCTTCCTAACGGGTGCTGCCTTCACAGCGATCATCCAATCAAGCGGTGGAACGACCGCCCTCACGATTGGCATGGTGCGCGCTGGCGTTCTCTCTTTCTTAGCCGCGGCTCCGATCATCATCGGCGCGAACGTCGGCACGACCGTTACCTCGTTTATTATCTCGATTCCTATCGCGGAATACCTTTCGATCGCCGTCTTGATCGGCGGATTCATCCTTTTGCTTGCGACGAGGAAGAAGTACCAAAACATTGGGGACCTCTTCTTTGCGATCGGCTGCATTTTCCTTGGCTTGTGGATCATGACCGCGAACTTGAAACAGCTCGCGGAGATCGAAGGCTTCCGTCAGATGATTTCCTTCTTGACCTCCAATCCTTGGCTGGGTCTTCTTCTTGGCGCCTTGCTGACCGCGGCAACCCAATCTTCGAGCGCGGTCATCGGTGTCGTCCAAAGTCTTTATGCAGCATCGATTGCCGCGTCCATCGCCTCCGGGCAACCCGCGGATATCAGTTTGTTTGGTGTTTTGCCGATCCTCTTCGGCGCGAACATCGGTACGACGATCACGGCCTTGTTATCGTCAATTGGTGGCACAAAAGACGCAAAACGGGCTGCTTTGTTCCATTTTATCTATAACTTTGTTGGTGCTGCTTTGTTTATGGGTCTCATCTATATCCCGCCCATTCATAACTGGCTTTCTTCGAGCGCGACCTGGGGTTTCTCTCCTGCGCTTCAAATTGCCTTCAGCCATTTGATCTTCAACCTTGTGACCGCGGGCATTTTCCTCGGAGCTTTAAAACCTGTTTGCAAGCTGGTGGATTTGATGGTTCCAGGCTCCGACCGCGTCGCCCCTGCCTTGGCGATCAAAGAACTTGATTCCAAGATCATGGCTTCCTTCCCTTCACAAGGTATCGCGCTTGGCAAAGAACAGGTGCTCACCATGTTTAGCTACAGCAAGATGATGTTTGAAACGATGGGCGAATACCTAGAACACGGAAAAGCGGAAGACGCGGAATTCGTGCATACCATCGAAGGCAGCATCGATAAGATTGACCGCATGATCAATGAGTATCTTTTGAAGGTGGACCGCGGCGATCTTTCGACCGCGGATATCACGAACTTGACCCGTGTTCTTCGCGCCTGCAAAGACATTGAACGAATTGGTGACTATGGCGAATCTTTGGTCACTTTCTTTGAAACGGCTTCGGAACGCAAAGAACCCTTGGAAGGCAAGATCAAGGAAGCGGTCTTGGGCGCAAACCAAAACGCGATCACTTTGATCGACAAAACCATTCAAGCCTTCAAAGACAACGATCGAACCTTAAGCTTATCGATCATCAAAGAAAGAAGAACTTTGAATGCGAAAATTGACGATACGATCGAATCCTTCTTCGATGATATCCCAACGGGGGAGAACGCCGCGCGTTCTTACCTTGACCTTGTCTTTGTCGATATCATGAATTCGTATCAAAGGGTTTATTCGCACTGTTCGAATATTGGCAAGCTCTACGGGACCGATAAATCTTATGATTTTGAAATGGAGACGAAACGTGAGAATATGACGCTTCGCTATTGATGATGACGGAAAGAGAAAAAATGCTTGCCGGCAAGCTTTATAGCACCGGAGACCCCGAATTGAAGAAGCGCCACGAAAGGGCGATTCGTTTGGCGTACCGCTACAACAAAACGGACCCTTCCAGCGAGAAGAAAAGAGAAAAACTCATTCGTCAGTTATTTCCTAATGCCGGAAAAGAATTACGCATTGAGTCGGGCGTTCAGGCGGATTACGGAGAAAACACGTACTTTGGGGATCGCTGCTTCATGAACTATAACGCGGTCATCCTTGATTGCGCGCCCATAAGAATCGGCAATGATTTCATGGCGGGACCCAACGTCCAAATCGTGACCCCCGTTCACCCTTTGGTTGCTTCGGAACGCAGGGTTCAAGAATATCCCGAAGGCCTTTGCGATCGTGAATACGCGAAACCCATTGAAATCGGGAATGACGTTTGGCTTGCTAGCGGCGTCATCGTCACGGGCGGTTCCAAGATTGGCGATCGTTGCGTGATCGGTGCGGGCTCTGTCGTTATGGGGGAGATCCCTGCGGGGTATTTTGCGGCGGGAACGCCAGCGAAACCCATCCGCCTCATAACGGACAAAGTCAAAGTGGGCTAATAATTATGGACTTTTCAGGCTGGGAAAAACTTTCTTTGGTTGATTTCGATCACCATATTTCAACGACCCTTTTTATGGCGGGTTGCCCTTTCCGTTGCCCTTTTTGTCATAACGCGGATCTTGTGCTAAACCCCGGGGAAGCCCCCAAAATCCCATTTGAAGAGATCCTGTCTTATTTGAAGAAAAGGGTTGGGATTTTGGATGCCGTTTGCATCACGGGAGGCGAACCGACCTTGATGCCGGACCTAAAGGAAAAGATCAAAGCCATCAAAGATCTTGGCTATCTCGTGAAACTTGATACGAACGGGTGGAACCCTGATTTATTGGAAGAACTGCTTAAGGAGCATCTCGTCGATTACGTTGCAATGGATATCAAGAACGCCCCGATGCGGTATTCGAAGACCGCGGGGGTGAAAGTCGACCTAGAGAAGATCGACCGTTCGGTCCGTTTGCTAGAAGATTCGAACGTGGAACACGAATTCCGCACGACGATCATGAAAGAGTTTCACGACGAGGAGTCCATGGAAGAAATCGGGCATTGGATTGCAGGGTGCAAACACTATTTCTTGCAACGCTACATCGATAATGAACATTGCATCGAACATGGTTTCCATCCTATTTCCAAAGAAAAAGCAGAGGTTTTGCAACGAATTGTGGCTCGTTACGTTCCCTCTGCGGCGTTGCGTGATTACGACGCGAACGATTCTAAATAACGAAGCGCGCTCATGGCGGCGTTCGCTCCATCGCCTATTGCGGTAGCGACTTGACGAATGGCCTTGGTGCGGCAATCCCCGGCGGCGTATAGCCCTGGGGTTTTTGTTTCTCCCGATTCATCCGCGACGATGAACCCATGATCCAAATCGACACAGGGGAGGAAGGGTTCGTTATGCGGGATTTGGCCAATCGCGACGAAGCAGCCTTTGCACGGGATGGTCTTCGTTGAGTGGTTCATCGTATCTTCGAATTCCACGGCTTGCAATTCATCTTCCCCGATGAAACGCGTCGCGGATAGGTTGTGATATTCGTCCACGTTCTTCAATTCGGACAGCCGTTGGACAAGGATTGGATCGGCGAAATATCGATCGAACAAAGTCACGATGGTTACATGCTTGCAAAGGGAGGAAAGCGTGATCGCGTATTGAAGGGCGCTGTTGGCATCTCCAATCACAACGACATCTTCGCCTTGGAAGAAAGCCCCGTCGCAGGTCGCGCAATAGGAAACCCCTTTGCCGGTCAATTCCTCTTCGCCCGGGATGTTTAAATGACGATGGTTGCACCCTGTCGCAAGGATTACCGAACGGCCTTCATAGGTCTCGCCAGAATCGCCGTTTAAAAGGAATGATCCTTCTTTCTTTTCGATGCTTTGGATGGTTGAAAGATCGAATTCCACCCCTAGGTTGCTGATTTGATCAAAAAGGTGATCGGCGAATTCCGAACCTGAGATCGAAGGGATGGAAGGATAGTTTTCCAAACGCGGGGAAATCGCGATCTGTCCTCCGATCCCCGAGGATTCAAGCAATAAAACGGATTTGTTTGCCCTTAATAGGTAGAGGGCGGACGTCATGCCCGCGGGGCCTGCGCCCACAATGATGCAATCGTAAATCATGTCGTTCTCCTTAGATGAAGAAGGCCCCTCCCATAAGGGAAGGGCCAAAGAGTGAAACGGATCGTTAGTTCTTTTTCGCGTTGGCGATGAACTCTTTGATGTTGGAGGCGTTCTCGTAGACGCGGAAGCCTTCTTCGCTTGGAGCGATCAAGGTCGGGGCTTGCTTCACGCCATAGGCGAGCGCGAGATCCTTATGCGTGAGGGCATCGATGTTTTGATAGGCGATGTCCGCTTTGTCCAAGAGCATCTTGGCGATCTTGCAGTTCGGGCAGGTCGGGGAAGTGAAGAGCATGATCTCCTCGGCTTTCGGCGCGGCTTTCGTTCCGTGCTCGCAGCAGGCGCAATGTTCTTCGTGCGCATGAGGCTCGGAACTATCTTTGACCTCGTAGGTCTTGCGCTGCTTGAATTCTTGAACTTTGCCGGCGTTCCAGTTCTTGACCGGGCGGTAGTAGCCGGTGATACGGGAATAGACTTCGGCTTCCTTGCCGCAGATCGGGCATTTCCATTGTTCGCCGGCGAGGTATCCGTGGTCTTTGCAGACGGAGTAGGTCGGGGACATGGTGTAGTAGGGGAGCTTGTAGTTTTCCGCGATCTTGCGAACGAGCTTCATGCAGGATTCCCAATCCGGCAAGCGTTGCCCAAGGAAGGCGTGGAAGACGGTGCCGGAGGTATAGAGGGTCTGGAAGCGGTCTTCGATGTCTAAGGCGGCGAAGATGTCTTCGGTGTAGCCGACGGGCAAGTGAGAAGAGTTCGTGTAATACGGGGTTTCGCCGTTTTCGGACGCGGCGATAATGTCCGGGTAACGTTCCTTGTCGTGCTTGGCAAGACGGAAGGCCGTGGATTCCGCGGGGGTCGCTTCAAGGTTATAAAGGTCGCCGTATTTCTCTTGGTAATCGGAGAGGCGTTCTCTCATGTGGTTGAGCACTTCAACGGTGAAGTCTTGGGCTTCCTTGTTCGTGAGGTCTTTCTTGATCCAACGGGCGTTGAGGCAGACTTCGTTCATGCCGACCAAACCGATCGTGGAGAAGTGGTTGTTGAAACTGCCGAGGTAATGCTTGGTGTAGGGATATAGACCCGCTTCCAAGAGTTTCTCGATCGTTTGGCGCTTCACGCGGAGCGAACGGGCGGAGATGTCCATCAAGCGATCCAAACGAGCGTAGAAGTCTTCTTTGTCGGTCGCTAGATAAGCGATGCGTGGCATGTTGATTGTGACAACGCCGACGGATCCGGTGCTTTCGCCAGAGCCGAAGAAGCCGCCACTCTTTTTGCGTAATTCGCGCAAATCAAGGCGCAAACGGCAGCACATGGAACGAACATCGCTCGGTTCCATGTCGGAATTGATGTAGTTCGAGAAGTACGGGGTGCCGTATTTTGCGGTCATTTGGAAGAGGAGTTTGTTGTTCTCCGTCGGGCTCCAGTCGAAGTCCTTGGTGATGGAGTAGGTCGGGATCGGGTATTGGAAGCCGCGGCCATTGGCGTCGCCTTCGATCATGACTTCGATGAAGGCACGGTTGACCATCGCCATTTCCTCGGTGCAATCGCCATAGGTGAAGTCCATTTCCTTGCCGCCAACGAGAGCTGGCATGTTCTTGAGGTCGTTCGGGACGGTCCAGTCCAAGGTGATGTTGGTAAACGGCGCTTGGGTCCCCCAACGAGACGGGGTGTTAACGCCATAGATGAAGGATTGGATGCACTGCTTGACTTCTTTATAGGTGAGGTGATCCACGCGGACGAACGGGGCGAGATAGGTATCAAACGAAGAGAAAGCTTGTGCGCCCGCCCATTCGTTTTGCATGATGCCGAGGAAGTTGACCATTTGGTTGCAAAGGGTCATCAAGTGGCGGGCGGGAGAAGAAGTGATCTTGCCCGGAACGCCGCCAAGGCCTTGCTGGATCAATTGCTTGAGGGACCAACCAGCGCAATAGCCGGTAAGCATCGAAAGGTCGTGGATGTGAATATCGGCGTTGCGGTGGGCATCGGCGATTTCCTTGTCATAGACTTCGCTCAACCAGTAGTTCGCGGTGACCGCACCGGAGTTCGAAAGGATCAAGCCACCGACAGAGTACGTGACGGTCGAGTTTTCCTTGACGCGCCAGTCGGCGATGCGAAGATAGTTATCAACGACATTCTTGAAATCCAGACTCGTGGTTTTGACTTGGCGCAAGGCGGCATGCTTCTTACGGTAGTCCATATAAGAACGCGCCACATCGATGTAATTGGCTTGGATCAAGACGATTTCAACGGCGTCCTGGATGTCTTCGACGGAAATCTTTTCGTCTTTGATCTTTGGATTGAAGACGGAAGTGACGCGCAAAGCGAGCAATTCAATGATTTGCGACGAAGCGTCTTTGTGCTCCGCGAGGAAAGCGCGTTCCAAGGCGCTTTCGATTTTTTTGAGGTCGAACGGTACGAGCGACCCGTCTCTTTTGATGACGTTCAGCATGTGGCTATCTCCTGCATTTTAGAACAAGCAACGCGTAGAAAAATTAGGGCTATAAAAACGTCTAATTCAATACAACGTTTCGACAAACCCTTTAGGGGGCGTGCTTAGATAACTATAAGGACATTTGTTTTTCTTGCAAGTTGAGCGCTTGCTCGCTTTTCGTATTCTTTTTCTTTGCTATTCTTGCGAGCAATAAAGAAATACTTCCGATGGCTTGCACTTTTTTCTTTCTGAATTTTCCTTAACATTCAAAATGGGAAACTGGCACCGTTATACGGTGTAAAAAACTAATTTAAAACCTTCGAAAAACACTAATCTTTATGTATTTATAAACTCTTGATTTTTTGGACCATTTTTCTTGGAAACTTGGAAAATAGCGGAAAGAAAAACCGACCTTAGACCAAGAAAATTTGCCTCAACATTATCACAGGAATTTTGATATTGGGGCGAAAACAAAATGGAATCATCGCGATTTTCTTTTGATATTTGCGATTGTTCGCCACTTTTTTAGGGCTTGCAAGGAGATGGGCCCATTTCAAAGAAAAAAAGAAACCGCGAACTGGACGGAAACTTTAGCCCTTTTCTAGTAGAAGGTAACCAAAATTTCGACAAAATGAGTTCGCGAAATTTTTCGGTGGGTGTTTTCCTTGACAGAAAAACGTTTTTGCCCCTAATCGATTTAACGGGATTTATTTCGTTTTATATCGAACGAGCACCGCACCGGATTCATAGGCCTTTGCTTCGACGAGTTTCAAAAGAATCAACGATCTTTCTTCATTGCCTTCAAACACCGTTGGGAATGAGGGCCTTCCATCGATCCCCGCCCCGATAAGCAACAGGACTTCGCCCAAAAGGCCGGCGTCCAAAAAACGCGGTGTTGATCTTAGATCCGCCTACAACGCCGACGGTCTTCACGCCGAAGGATTCGCCCAATATCTCCATCGCTCGGGCAAGGTCGATTTTCCCTTCGCCTGATGCAATATAGGAAATGTGTTTTTGATCGAGATATTCCAAGTATTCTTTGCTCACTTTTTCGGAAGTGATGATGAGCATTTCCTTATCGTATTCGCTATCGTCTTTCCACAATAACGTGCCTCTTGAATCCATAATGATCTCGTAATGCTTTTTGCCGCTTGATTTGTTCGACACGGTTTCAACGTTGACGGGAATGTTCTCTATTGGGGCGAATTTGCCTTTTTTTGCGAGTTCAAGTTCCGCGGTAACGCGACCGCTGACCACGTCATCAAAATTCGATTACGAAAGCAACGGGTAATATTCTTCGACGCCCGGGGGTTCGGCGGTCATCGCGCAGTCGATTCTTCCATCGATCGACATCATCATATAACAGGTGATATAAGGTTTCTTTTTCATGGTTCTTGTTCCTATAAAGTCCTCGTGTTATCCCGATTTTGTCGAGGGATAGAAATATTCGCCATCGCGGTTCATGAGGAAAGAAAGTTCATCGTTTGAAAATAAGGTTTATGGGGAACATGTTTCAGCAATCCTTACATATGCGGTTGATGAAGGTATTCCTTTGGAATAGGATAAACGCATCCAAAAGGAGACATTTATGTCAAAAGAAAAGAAAAAGAAGAAGGGTTCCGGAAAGCTCAAAGCTTTGTGGACCGAATTCAAGGCCTTTATTTCGAGAGGTAATGTCCTTGATATGGCGGTTGGTGTCATTGTTGGCGGCGCCTTCAACGCGATCGTCAATTCCCTCGTCAACATCTTGATGTCCTTGGTCTCTTGGGGACTCCCTGGTGGCATCAAGGGCTTGATCACCGTGTTGCCCGCGGCGAATGAAGCCCAGCAAGGTCTTGCCGGGGTTGGTCAACGCTTCAACATCAATGATTTGAACGCGATGACCCAAAGCTTCGCGGAAGCTAATGGGGCTGGCAGGGTCGAAATCGGAAGCACCGAATTCTTCAACTGGCAAAGCAAGCTTCTCTCCAGCTACACCCTCCATGGGCAAACCTACGCCTTCAACGCGTCGGCCGTTATCGATTGGGGCGCGTTCATCAACGCAATCATCTCGTTCTTGATCATCGCCGCCACCTTGTTCGTCGTCGTCAAAGTCGCCGCCGCCTTCGCCAAGAAGCGCGAAGAGATTAAACTCGCTGCCCTTGAAAAGTACTACGAGCAACACCCGGAAGAACGTCCGGTCCCGCCAGAACCTGGAAAGCCCGAACCGACCGAAAAAGAAATTTTGACCGCGATGCTCGAAGAGCTCAAAAAGCAGAACGCTGCAAAATAGCGTCCCTTCTGTTTCCGAAGCGTTTCCCGCAAAAGGAGACGCTTTTTTCTTTGCTTGAAACCGATAGAATAGAGGGCATGAGAACCATCAAATTTGAAAACATCGAGAATTTCCGCGATCTAGGCGGCTACCCCTGCTCCTATGGAGAAACATCATTTGGGGTGATTTATCGTTCCGCTGCATTGAACTTCGCGAGCGAGAAAGACGTGGATAAAATTGCTTCGCTTGGCATCAAAACCGTCTTGGATTTGCGCGATATTGCATCGTCAGAAGCCTATCCAGATCCCATGAAGAACGATCCTCGGTTTCTCTATTTTTCCTTGCCGGTGAACGGCGGGGGGAGGATTCCGACCGACGTCGAAGATCAATTGGATTCCTACATGGAAATGTTGGAAGACCCGCGAAGCGCAAGAGCAATCTTCAAAGCGATCCTCGCTTGCCCAAAACCCTTGGTCTTCCATTGCACTGCCGGGAAAGACCGAACGGGCGCCATTTCGATGGTGTTGTTGCTCCTTCAAGGCGTCCCTTTGGAAGATGTGAACGCGGATTATATGCTGAGCTATCCCTTGCTTCCGAAGATGACCGCGGAAACAAGAAAGCATCGCCCGGACATTGCACCTTTGATGGCAACGCCAAACCTCGATTTCTTTCCGACCTTTTATGAACGCTTCATGGATCGTTATGGATCGTTAGAAGACTATTTCGAAGCCATCGGCATCAGCGACGATGACTTTAAAGCTCTTTCTTCCCTTCTTGGGAAACAAGAAACTTCTTATGGCGCGGTCGTGTTCCGTGAGGGGAAGGTTCTCGTCGAGCATATGGGTCTTGGACATTATTCCCTTCCAAAAGGACACGTTGAATTTTTTGACAAAGACGGAAAAGACACCGCGAGACGTGAGCTTTTTGAAGAAACGGACTTAACGGTCTCCTCATTCTATGAGCCTTTTGAAACTTCCATCTTCTATTCCCCTTGCCCTGGGGTTTTGAAAAAGGTGACCTTCTTTGCCGTGGAGGCAGAAGGAGAGGTGAAGGTCGATGGAAAGGAAGTCTCTGCAGCCTATTGGCTTTCGCCAGAAGATGCTTATCGAACCTTGAGTTTTGACTCCGATCGCATGGTGCTCAAGAACGCCGTGATTTTCGTGCAAGGCCTCCAAGAAAAAGAAAATGCTTAATAAAAATTAATTTGATTTAAAATAAGGGTAATCAAAAGGAGAACAACATGGCTGAAAACCGCAAAGTCTACCACGTGTCCAAAAGAGAAGAGGACGGCAAATGGGCCATCCGCATCCAAGGCAGCACCAAGGTGATCAAATTGTTTGACACCAAGAAGGAAGCTGAGGAGTATTGCAAGGTTTTGGGCGAAAACCAAAATGGGACGATCTTATTCCACAACTCCAAGGGGCCAAGAAAAGGGTCGGTCAAAACGACCCAGGTCTATAAGAAAGAGGAGAAGTAAACTACCTTCTTTCTTTTCGGTTTTAAAAAAGCCTCTTTTCGTATGAAGGATAAAAACAGTCTAATTCGAGAAATCATCCGCTTCGCGGTTATTGGCGTCTACGGCACTGCGATCGATTTCGTTTTCGAGCTCGTAATAACGAGCTTCCTCCATGATTGGGTGGAAGCGAACGCTGGTATGCACGTCGCCGCTTTCTTTATCGCCTTCCTTCTTTCCTTTCTTGGCATGCTTTTTGCAACACCCTCCACTTGGGCCTTAACTGGCGTATGGGGTTTCCAAAACGTTGAAGAAAAAGCCGAGAAAGAAGCAAAGTCTTGGAAGGGCAATTTGAAGTACCTGGGCTGGCAGACCGCAGGCCTCGTTGGCGGTGCCTTGCTCCACTTCCTTGGTTACATGATTTGCTTGGAATGGAGCGGATGGAACATCAATATCCTTTCCGTCGACTTCTCCACCTTGTTTAAACAAGATATCGGCACATTCTGGGCATTTACCATTGTTTTTGCGGTGAAAACGATTTTTACGATGGTTTGGAACTTCATTACGAGAAAACTCTTTATCTATAAGGCCCCAAAGGAAGCTAAAGCCGAATGAGGCTTTGGAGTAGCATAAGTTTATGAAGAATGTTCATCCCTTCAGCCAGTCCCAAGAAGACTTCTTGGAAGCCCTTTTGATGTTGGAAGAAAAGGGCGAAACGCTTTCAACGACAAACGTTGCGAATATTCTTCGAGTTTCCAAACCGGCGGTTCACCAAATGGGCCATGAATTGATCGATCGTGGGCTGATTACGCGCATCGATTATGGCGCGATGTCCTTGACGAAGAAGGGAAGAGAAGTCGCGGAGCGTACCTGGAAACGGCACCGCGTGCTTAAGGAATTTTTGATGGAACTTGGCGTCAGCGAAGAAACCGCCGAGAAAGATTGCTGCGAGATTGAACACGCATTATCGGAAGAGACGGCATCCTGCATTGAACGTTACCTAGAACAAAAGCGCTGATTTTACCCCTTTCTTGAGAAAGAGAAGGAAAAGGGTATGGTTTTGTTGTATTCTTGAGCAGATGAAAAGGATTGCGATTGTCGGTGCCAGCGCTTCGGGAATTTATCTCGCGTTGGACCTTCTAACGAAACACCAAGATTTTGAGGTGACCCTTTTTGATCACGAAGAAAAACTAGGCAAGAAAATCGCGGCGACAGGGAATGGAAGGTGCAATTTACTCCACGATAATCCTTTGCCCGAAAATTACGATCACCCGGAGATTTTCAAATCGTTCCTTCAACGAATCCCCTTTTCATCTCTCAAGGAAAAGCTCATAGAATGGGGTATCCCTCTAAAAAGAGAAGGTGACCTTTACTATCCTCTTTCCGAATCGGCTCCAAGCCTTGTCCGTTACCTTTGGCATAACCTCACGGCCTTGGGTGCGAAGCTTCGTCTTGGCGAGAAAGCGCTCGATTACTCGACCCATCCTAATGGTGTCGCCTTGCTGACCTCGGAAGGAGAAGAAGCTTTCGATTATCTAGTTTTTGCCGTCGGTGGGAAAAGCGGGAAGAACCTTGGAAGCGATGGTTCTCTATTCTCTGTCTTTGAACGTCATGGTTATCAGATTCAGTCCATGGTTCCGGTTCTATGTCCTATCCGGACGAAGGAACATTTTCCCTCTTTGCAGGGTTTGCGGGTAAACGGAACGGTTCGTATCAAGGGACGTGACACTCCATTTGAAAAATCGGGACAGATCCTTTTCAAGAAAGACGGTCTTTCGGGGATCGTGATCTTTGATGCCTCGATTTACCTTGCCCAAAAAGGTTATAAAGGAATCGAGATCGTCTTGGATCTATTCCCACATGAAACGTTCCAATCCTTGAAAGAAAAGCTAAGGAAAGATTCGATCCACCCTCATTTCTTAGAAGCCTATTTCCCGTTGGAACTTGCCCGTCATTTTGAAAACATCGTAACCAAACAAGGGGTGGATGGTTTGGTTTCCACATTGAAGCATTGGGCGTTTCATTACGAAGAGAACTACCCGTTCTCGGATGCGCAAGTCACGATGGGCGGCATCTCTTTGAATGACGTGGATCTTAGGACGCTTTCTTCCAAAAAAGAAGAGCGCGTTTCTTTCGTTGGCGAATGCCTTGATATGGCCGGAGAATGCGGCGGATATAACCTCACTTGGTGTCTTCTTTCCGCGTTGATCGCCTCGGAGGCTCTCGATGCAGTACTTTGTTGACCGTCTTTATTGTCCTCTTCAAGCGGGAGAACGAGAGATCCGTTCTTTGATCGCCCAACGTTTGGGTGTATCCGAATCCGGCTTTCGTTTTCAAGTTTTGAAGCGCCGTTTCGTGCTCGCCCATAACAAACCCGCCATTTCTTACGATTTCTTGGTTGATACCTTGGAATTTGTCCGCAATACGAACATCAAGTTTTTCGAAGGTCGACCCGTCTATCAATTATCGAAATTTAATGAGAAGTACTCGCCTGTGATTGTAGGTGCAGGCTTCACTGGATTGTTCGCTGCCTATCTCCTCGCTCGCCAAGGCGCTAAGCCCATTGTCCTTGAACAAGGCGAAGAGATTTCAAAGCGGAAAAACACCTGCATCTATTCGGAATTGCGTGCGAAAATCCTTCACGAATCTAATTATTGCAATGGAGAAGGCGGGGGTTTTGCGATGTTTGGCGGCTATATTGAGCAGATTTCGGATGCAACCAAAAACGATTACCTTTTGCAGATTTTTCATGAACTTGGCTTGTCAAATTTTCCCGAGATCGAAGATTTCCGTTTCGTGAGTGCGGAAGATGTTCAGCGTGTATGTGCCAAGATGAAACAAGCGATCCTCTCGGCGGGAGGCCAAATCCTTTTTGGCATGAAAGCCATCTCGGTCGATCGCTTTTTGGGTTGGCCGAAATCCGTCACTTATTTCGGTGGCGGGACCAGAAAGACTCAGAAAACTGGCGCCATGATCTTAGCTAGCGGCGCAGGGGAGCGATCCTTAATGACCGCAAGCGATTTCCGCTTCTTGATGAAGCCAGCGAAGCCTCGACTCGCTTTGTTTATCGAATGTAACGGCAGGGAGTTTGAAAACGCTTATTACGGAAGAGGAAGAACCGGATGGTATCCTCCCTTCTTTGTCAAAAAGAAACTTCTCAACAACCTTAGACGAGACATCGAATTGGAATTTGTCTATCCAAACGCTACCTTGGTCAACGCTTCAACGACGTCGAATTCTATTGATCTAGCGATTGTCGAGTATCCTTGGTCTGGGAACGGCAACGCGATTGCTTGCGTATCGATCGCTTTGACAAAAGAGGAAGCGGAACGCTATTCCCAAGAGGAGACCCTTGCCTTCGGTGGGAAATTTCTTAGTCAAGCGGTGAAAAAGGAATATCCAAACGCCACACCGGCGGAAACACTTGGTGACTTCCTTTCTAAGAAAGACCCCATTTTGTTCGGTGACGTTCACAGTTCCTATAAAGGCGGGGTGTATTTGATGAATTTGCACCGCCTTTTGCCCAATGATCTTGATCAAGCCTTTGTTCAAGGCCTTTATCAAGCCGGACGAGAATTCCCTTTGCTTTCGAGAAGCGGCAACGTCTTGATCGGCTTTTCGACGCTTGGCACCGCCAAGATCTTGCCCGAAGAAAGCATTGCATCCCGCGGGGTATATCAAGCGATTCCGCGCAATGACGATGGGCGGAATCTCCTCAAATCCGCAGAACGGGCATTGGATGCCGTGGAAGCCTTGCTTTCCGGCCGCTGATCGATGAAACGCTCTCTAAAGAGAGAAACAAATTGACTATACCGGCGATATGGACTTTAATATTGCTCGACGCTTTGCCGAAGCTTTTCGTGTGAGGCTTGTTCGGAGGAAATCATGAAATATTCTTCATCCACCCGTTTTATCAACATCATTGTGAACGCTCTTTTGTTGGCAGGCTTTGCCTTCCTCGGCATCTGGTTCGCTTTCTTTGTGACCCCTAACCTCTTGGGCGGTAAGCCGTTGCCCGATATCAGCCTTCCTTCCATTGGCGTTGGCCTCTCGGCGATGCTTGGCTCCTTGGGCCTTGCCGGCACGATCGTTTCGGCGGTCGGCCTCTGCTTCAGTGTTGGCGCCTTCTTGAAAGGCGGCAACGATGAACTCGTCCGCAAAACCTTCTCCTGCTACGTTGCTCTTGGCTACGTTCTCTCGATCTTCTTCTTCCTCAATGCGATCCTTCTCTATCGCTTGACCACGACGAACTTGAGCGGAGATATCGACCTCGCCTTCGCGATTGTCGTCTATGTGATCCTTACGATCCTCTCCCTCATCGCTTCGAACGTTCCGCTTCTCCACATGTATGGTGAAGGAGAACACACCAACAAGATCATGCTTTCGATCGTTGGTGGCATCGGCGCGATCGACGTGGCGGTTGCTCTTGTCTTCGGCGTCCTCTTCCTTACGAACGTTTCCTACATCGGAAGCTTCGCCAACTCGAATGCCGTTCTTTCGAAAGCTGGCATCTTCGCGATTTGCCCGCTTGTTTGCTCGATTGTCGCTCTTGGTGCCTTGTTCGGCTATAGCGGCGCGGAAAACCACGGCGTTGTTCGCAAGAGCAATTCCTTCCTCTTCTCCACGCTTGTCCTCCTCAATGGCTTGTCCTTGGTTGGCGGAACCCTTGTTGAACATCTTGAATACGAAAGCAAGATGTACAACATCTCCTTCATGGCCAAGCTCTACGGCGCGAGATTCGCGGAAGCCGAAGAGTTCTTCGTCATGGGCTATATCACCGGCGGACTTGTTATTTTGCTCGGTGCGCTTGTTGCTTATTTCACCTTCTTCCCGCCGAAGAAGGCGCTTCAAGAGAACAACTATTAATCACAACACAAAAATTCCGTCCGGGAGACACTCGAACGGAACTTTTTTGGGCTCTTATTTCCTTAATTCTTCGGCGATAAAATCTTTGTCGATCAACAGGTATTCATCGTACATTTTCAACGTTGTCTCATCGGGCGCTTCGAAATCCTTGTGCATGGACTCCATGACGTGTTGGGGCACGACACGATCGCCGGTCCTTAAGTTGTTTCGTGCCAAGGCGGTCTGGAAGGGCAAGTCGAAGCAAACGAGGATCTTGTGATCAAACTCCGGCGTCTCTTCGGCGTAATATTGACGGTAATGGTTCGTGATATTCGTGGAATCGGCGATGACCGTGACGTCTTCGTCTTTCCCGTCTGTATGGATTTCTTCAAGGAACATTCTCCAAAGATCCGCTTCATGGGAAAAATCGTCGACTTTCCCGAATTCGCGAAGGCGAATCTCGTCGGAACTCACGATTTTCGTGTTGGCATGCGTTTTCGCGTATTGCTTTGCCCAAGTGGATTTGCCAGATCCCGGGATCGCCGAGAGGAGAATGAAGGTTCGCATACCGCGATATGGTACTCTACTTTCCTTCTCTTGCCACCCCTTTTTGCGTAGCAAAAGAACGTTGACCAACGAACCTTCTCGCCTCATGATTATGGAGAACCTTTATGAAAAGCCTGAGAAATCTCTATCGTCTTGGCCCCGGCCCAAGTTCTAGCCACACAATCGCTCCATTTGAAGCAGCTGAGGCGTTTTCCCGTTTTTGCGATACCGCTTATTCCAAGATTCGCGTGACCTTTTATGGCTCCTTGGCCTTGACGGGCGTAGGCCATGGAAGCGAGAAAGCAATTCGCGAGGCATTGCCAAACGAGGATATTGAAGTGATTTACGATATCGAAACAAAGGTAAAACACCCTTTGACGATGGATTTTGTTGCTTTGGACGAAGAAGGACAAGTGGTGAAAACCGCGCGATATCTCTCCCTTGGCGGCGGAGAAATCCATAGCGATGAAGACCTAAGCGTCAACGAAAGGGACGTTTATCCCTTCTCAACGTTAGAAGAGATGAAGACCGAGATGGAACGTCTTGGGGTCAATGACGTCAAAGACCTCTGTCGTTATTACGAAGACGCGGATATCGATGATTACCTAATGAAAATGTTGAAGGACATGTTTTCCTGTGTGGAAAAGGGCTTGGTCGCGGAAGGAAGAATCCCGGCGAACAATAACCCCCGTCTCCAATTGAACCGTTCGGCGAAAGCGATCTACGAGGCCTCAAAAAAGCTCGGGCACCATGACGGAAAAAAGGAAATCGCCCTGTCCGCGTATGCCTATGCCGTCGCTGAATCTAGCGCATGCGGCGAGAAAATCGTAACGGCGCCAACGTGCGGATCCAGCGGGGTTTTGCCGGCTTGTTTGTATTATTTGCATCAAAAACGCCGCATTCCCTTGGCCAAATTGCGCGATTCTTTGTTCGTCGCGGGCATGTTTGGGAACATAGTAAAGAATAATGCTTCGATCGCAGGATCCGTTGGCGGATGCCAAGCAGAGATCGGAACCGCCTCTTCTATGGCGGCCGCGGCCATCTGCTATTGCTTTGACTTGAACCTATATCAAATTGAATATGCCGCGGAATGTGCGATGGAGCATTTCCTCGGCCTTTCTTGCGATCCAGTCGATGGATATGTAATCATCCCGTGCATTGAACGCAACGGCATTGGGGCGATTCGCGCTTCGGCGAGCTATCTTTTCGCAAGGCACATCTCTCCGGTGCGCAAAAACAAGGTGCGTTTCGACGATGTGGTTGACGCCATGAAGCTCACGGGCGATAGCCTTTCGAGCGAATATAAGGAAACCGCAGAAGGCGGGCTTGCAAAAATTTTGCGCTGATATATTCTTGGAGTAGCTCTGCGTGCCTTTTCCATTCTTTGAATGTAGCCCTTTTTTTGCTATAATTCTTCCGCATGGAAGAAGTCGTTCAAATCAAAAATAAACGCTTCACGCTGATGAAGGTCGTCGCTGCTCATCACGATCACACGACCTATTTTGCCAGTTGGAGTGGAAGAACCTATTTTGTTCGCATCTTCCGTGAGGATTACGAAAAGGCTTTATCGGATTATCGTTCCTTGAAACATGCGGGCATCAACATGGCCAAAATGTGCTATCACGACGATGAACGGAAAGTTATCGTGTACGATTACTTCCCGGAAGACGATTGTTTGACCACGCTCAGCAAAGGCCCACTTCCCGAGAATTTCTTCGATGCCTTGTTTGCTTTATATCGCTTCGCGAGATTCGCAAACGTCGCTTTGGACTGGGAACCGCAGAACTTCATGCTTCGCGGTAACCAAATGTTCTATCTTCCAACCAAGTATTACCCTTTGACCGATGAGAATCGATTTGAAAAGAAGGGCTTAAGGACGTGGTTCCTTGGAAAAGAAGGGCGCGCCTTGTTGGAACGGAAGGGCTTCGATATCAAAGATCTTCCCACCTTATCGGAAGCCGAAGTCAATAAAACCATGGTATTGATGGCCACTCGCTACTGGTGAGTGGTTTTTTCTTTTGCGATTCTAGCAAATCGCGCGCGCATGCCCTACAATACCCGCGCTTATGGCTTGCAAAGATTTTTACCTCGAAATTCTTCACGTCGACAAAGAAACCGGCGCCCGTTATGGAATCCTCCATACCCCTCATGGAAACGTTGAAGTTCCGATGTTCATGCCGGTTGGCACGAACGCGACCGTGAAAACCATGTCGCCCGAACAGGTGAAAGCCTGCGGTTCTGGGGTAGTTTTAGCGAACACCTATCACCTTCACCTCCGTCCTGGCGAAGACATCGTTGAAAAGGCCGGAGGCGTCCACCGCTTCATGAATTACGACGGGCCGATGCTTACGGATTCTGGAGGCTTTCAAGTCTTTTCCTTGGCAAGCCGGAGAAAGATCGCGGAAGAAGGGGTTCTCTTCCATAACGAATTGAACGGGAACAAAGAATTCTTCTCGCCGGAAGTCGCGATTCGCATTCAAGAAAAAATCGGTGCGGACATCGCGATGAGTTTCGATGAATGCATCCCTTATCCCGTCAGCAGGGAATACGTTGAGAAATCGACGGCGCGCACCATCCGTTGGGCCAAACGTGGATTGGAAGCCCATACCCGCGAAGATCAAGCCCTTTTCGGTATCGTTCAAGGCGGAGAATTCACCGATTTACGGGAGAATTGCGCGAAAGAACTCGCAAAAATGGACTTTGATGGCTATTCGATTGGCGGCACCTCCATTGGTGAGCCGAAAGAAGTTTGTTTCAAAATGATCAAGGATGCGGTGCGCTATCTCCCTGAAGACAAACCGCGTTATCTCATGGGCGTTGGTTCCATTGATTACATCCTTGAAGGCATCGCCGCGGGTGTGGACATGATGGATTGTGTCCTCCCGACGCGCCTTGCAAGGCACGGGGCGTTAATGACGAGCCATGGACGAATCAACATCCAGCGCGCGGAATACGCGGAAGACTTTACGACCTTGGACGATGAATGCGACTGCTACACCTGCAAAAACTACACGAAGGCCTACCTTCGTCATCTTCATAAGGCGAACGAGGAATTCGGCAAGACCTTGAACTCGATCCATAACACCCGTTTCTTGATCAAGATCGTCGAAGGGGCAAGGGAAGCCATCAAGCAAGATCGTTTCAAAGAGTACAAAGAAGAAGTGCTCGCCAAGTTCGGCGATAAAAGAGGGTTCTGATCATGGATATTTCGTATTTTGACTTTGACTTGCCAGAAGATAGGATCGCCCAAATGCCCTTGAAGGAGCGCGATGAAGCGAAACTCATGGTGATCGATCGCGAACACCATACTTTTGAACATCGCGTCTTCCATGACCTTTTGGATTATCTTCGCCCGGGCGACGTTTTGGTGCGCAACAACACCAAGGTTATCCCCGCCCGCTTGATCGGCGTGAAGGAAGATACCAAAGGAAAGGTCGAGGTTTTGTTGCTCCACGAATTGCCAGATGAGGGGAAAGACGTCTGGGAATGCCTGGTTGGCAATGCCCATTCGGTGCGCGTTGGCTCGACCTGCTCTTTTGGCGAAGGCAAGCTACGCTGCACCTGCATCAAGGTGCTCCCGGAAGGCATTCGTCACATGCAATTCCACTACGAAGGGATCTTCTTGGAGGTCCTCGATTCGCTTGGCTTAATGCCTTTGCCTCCCTACATCAAGAAACAATGCGAAGACAAAGACGATTATCAAACCGTCTATGCGAAGGTCCCGGGCTCCGCCGCCGCGCCGACAGCGGGCTTTCATTTTACGCAAGAGCTTTTTGAAAAAGCCAAAGCCATGGGCGTTGAAGTCTTGGACATTACCCTTAATATCGGCCTTGGTACCTTCCGTCCCGTTAAGGTGCAGGATACGAAAAACCACGTCATGCACCATGAAACCTATGAGATTGACGCCTATACCGCGGAACGTTTGAACCTTGCCAAAAAAGAAGGACGCAGGATCATCGCGATCGGCACCACCTCGGTAAGAACCTTGGAATCCTGCCTTCAAAAGCATGGCGCCTTCACTCCCGTTCACGAAGCAACGGATATCTTCATCTCCCCAGGCTACCATTATCTCGCTGTTGACGCCTTGATCACCAACTTCCATTTGCCAAAATCCACGCTGGTGATGCTTGTTTCTGCCTTCATGGGACGCAAATGGACTTTACATTGCTACAAAGAAGCCATCAAAGCGGATTATCGCTTTTTCTCCTTCGGCGACGCGATGTTTATCTATGGCGCGCCAAATAACGACAACGCGGAAGACGAGGCGTTAGGAGAGTAAATGCCTTACATTGGGAAGAAGAACTACTATAAGGTTTCGCTAGAGGAGCTAAAGGAGTTGCCTGCCGATAAGAAACCCACCCTTCTTTTGCATGCTTGCTGTGGTCCTTGTTCCTGCTTTCCTTTGACGTTTCTTTGCCCTCATTTTGACGTCACGATCTATTACGGGAATTCCAATATCTATCCGGAAGAGGAGTTTTTGCGGCGTCGTAATGAATTGGAGAAACTTTTGCTCGATTTGAAAAAAGACTACGGGTTTGACGTGAAATTGATCGAACCGACGTATGATCATCAAACGTATATGGCCGATTTGCGGGAATTCGCGAACCTCAAAGAAGGAGGCGAGCGCTGCTTCCGCTGCTACCGAAAAAGGATAGGGGAAGCCTACGATTATGCCGAATCCCATGGCTTTGATTATTGCTGCACGGTGATGACGATCTCTCGGCAGAAGAACAGCCAGATCCTCAATAAGATTGGGCAAGAACTGGAAGCCAACCATCCTCATTGCAAGTATTTCTATAGCGATTTCAAGAAAAACAACGGCATTGAGATCGGCCGCGCCATGCGAATCCATTACGATTTGTACAATCAGGACTATTGCGGGTGCGAGTATTCCTACGCGCAAAGAATGAAGGAAAAAGCGGAACGCGAAAATCCCAAGATTGACCCTGAAAAAAATTGAAAGTTTGTGCAACGTGCACAAAAATTCGAGAAACATTCGAAGAGATCGGGCGATTTCAGGCCCGATTTTTCTTCGGTTTTCCACCGATCCGATAATTTCTGAAAGTTTCGAATAATTCGAATAAAAAAGTGTTGACGTATCCTGCGCCCCCGCGTATGCTCTTACACGCTGGCGCTTGCGTTGAAGTGCGAGGTTGCCGATACACCTACAGGCGTTGTCATGAAAGGGATATCGGGGAATTCACACGGAGTAAGGGCCAAGAAGCCTGAAATACATTAAGGAGGAACATTCATGGCGAAAGAAAAAGCGATTCGTATTCGCTTGTCGGCTTACGATCACGAAATCCTTGACAAGTCCGTCGAGAAAATCCTGAGCGTCGCCGCGAAAACGAATGCCAAGGTCAAGGGGCCTATCCCCCTCCCGACCGAAAAGCAGGTCATCACGATTCTCCGCGCTACCTTCGTGTGTAAGGATAGCCGCGAGCAATTCGAGATCCGCACCCACAAGAGATTGATCTACATCATCAATCCGACGAAAGAAACGATGGAAGCGCTCCGCAAGCTCGATCTTGCCTCCGGCGTCGACATCGACATCAAGTTATAAGAAGGAGGACCAAAATCATGAAAGCTATCATCGGACGCAAAATCGGCATGACGCAGGTCTTCGCCGCTGACGGGACGATGTACCCCGTCTCCGTCATCGAGGTTCTCCCGAACGTCGTCGTTGACAAGAGAACGACCGAGAAGAACGGATATGAAGCGCTCATCGTCGGCTACGAAGACAAAGCCGAGCGCAAATTGACCAAACCCGAACTTGGCCTTTACAAGAAGGCCGGCGTCGCGACCAAAGAACATCTCTACGAGCTCAAGGGCGACGAAATCTACGGCAAGGCCATCGGCGAAACCCTCACCGCTGACCTCTTCCAAGCTGGCGACGTCGTCGACGTCATCGGACACAACAAAGGACACGGTTACACTGGCACGATCAAGAGATACCACATGACCATCGGCCCGAAGGGACATGGCTCTGGATATCACCGCGGCATCGGCTCCGCTGCGAACAACGGCCGCTGCAACAACCGCATCATCCCGGGCAAACACATGTCTGGCCACTGGGGACCGAAGCAAGTGACCGTCCAAAACATCACCGTCGTCGAGACCAACGCCGAAAAGGGCTACATCCTCGTCAAAGGCGGTGTCCCCGGACCGAAGAAGAGCATCGTCATGCTCCGCACCCCGGTTCGCACCCAATTCAGCAAACCCGAGGTCAAAGCCCCGATCGACCTCACGAAGAAAGGAGAATAAACCATGGCTGCTAAGAAAATCAGCTTGAACGTCCTCACCCTCGCGGGCGAAGACGCTGGCAAGGTTGAAGTCTCCGCCGAAGTCTTCGGCGTTAAAGACGTGAATCCCCAAGTCGTGAAAGACGCGGTCACCGTTTACCAAGCGAACCTTCGCCAGGCGACGGCCAAGACCAAGAAGCGCCACGAAGTCCACGGCACCAACAAGAAACCCTGGAGACAAAAAGGAACCGGACGCGCTCGTGCGGGCGACGTCAAGTCCCCAGTCTGGGTTGGTGGCGGCATCGTCTTCGGACCGACCGGCAATCAAAACTACAAACTCTCGCAGAACAAGAAGGAACACAACCTCGCCCTCCGTGGCGTGCTCTCCGAGAAAGCCAAGGCCAAAGGAATCGTCGTCGTCGACGCCCTTACCCTTGACAAGGTGTCCACGAAGAGCTTCGTCGCTTGCCTCAAGGCCCTCAAGGTCGAAGGCAAGAAGAACCTCTTGGTCACCGAAATCGCGAACGAGAACGTCGTCGCTTCCGCTCGTAACATCGAAAACCTCGTTGTCACGACCTACGACAACATCTCCGTCTACGATGTCCTCTACTTCGACAACATCATCGTTTCGAAGGATGGCATCCATCAAATCGAGGAGGCCTTGAAGTAATATGGCTAAGAAAGTTGAAACTCCGGTCGAAGAAACCAAGGCGACCTTCGCGAAGCCCGACATCCACGACTTCGATGTCGTCATCGCTCCGGTCATCACCGAAAAGACGATGGCCCTCATGCAACAGCAGAACAAAGTGACCGTCAAAGTTGCCAAGTCTGCGAACAAAACCGAGATCAAGAATGCCTTCGAGCATCTCTTCCAAGTCAAGGTTGTTGACGTCAAGGTCATCAACCAGATCGCGAAGACGACGACCCGCGGCGGACGTTACAAAGGGACGATCTCCGGCTTCAAGAAAGCCATCGTCACCCTCGCTGACGGCGCGGCCATCGATCTCTTCAAAGAGTAAGGAATCACCCTCTTATATATAAAGATATAAGTAAAGCATCCAATATAGGAGAAACAGAAAATGGCTATCAGAACGTATCGTCCTTATACCAAGTCTCGTCGCGCCATGACGAACTCCACGTTCGAGGACATCACCAAATCTGCTCCTGAAAAATCGTTGCTCGGCACGGTCAAGAAGACCGGCGGGCGCAACAATCAGGGCAAAATCACCTGCCGCCACATCGGTGGTGGAAACAAGCGTCGCTACCGCGTGATCGATTTCCGCCGTCGCAAGGACAACATCCCCGCGACCGTCAAGGCGATCGAATACGACCCGAACCGCAACGCGAACATCGCGCTCATCTGCTATGCGGATGGCGCCAAGAGCTACATCATCGAGCCGCAGGGCCTCAAAGTTGGCGACGTCATCGTCTCCGGCGAAGCGACCGACATCAAGGTCGGCAACTGCCTCGAACTCCAAAACATCCCTGAAGGTACCTTCATCCACGCGGTGGAGCTCCAACCGGGCAAAGGCGCTCAAATGTGCCGCGCCGCTGGAACTTCCGCTCAGATCCTCGGTTCCGAAGGCAAATACGTCATCGTGCGTCTCGCTTCCGGCGAAGTCCGCAAGCTGTTGAAGAAGTGCCGTGCCACGATCGGCATCGTCGGCAACGAGGATTGGTCCTTGATCAACCTCGGCAAAGCCGGCAAGAGCCGCTGGAAGGGCGTCCGTCCGACCGTCCGTGGTTCCGCGATGAACCCCTGTGATCACCCTCACGGCGGCGGCGAAGGCAAATGCCCTGTCGGACGCGATGCCCCGCGCAGCCCCTGGGGCAAGCGTTGCCAAGGCGTGAAGACCCGCCACAACAAGAAGAACTCGACGCGCCTCATCGTCCGTCGCGCTTCCAAGAAGTAAAGAAAGGAGAGATAGAACATGTCTCGTTCGTCTAAAAAAGGACCGTTCGTGGATGAATACCTTCTGAAGAAGGTCGAAGCGAACCAAAAATCCGGCAAAAAAGAGATCATCAAAACCTGGTCTCGCCGTTCGACGATCTATCCCGCCTTCGTCGAAGAAACCTTCGCGGTCTACAACGGCCACGAACACATCACCGTCTACGTCACCGAAGATATGGTCGGCCACAAGCTTGGCGAATTCGCCCCGACCCGCAACTTCCCTGGCCACCACGGCAACAACGTCGGCGACAAAGCCGCTAATAAGTAAGGAGAAACATCATGGCTGAAGAAATCAAGAAAACCGTGAAGAAAGCTCCGGCAAAGAAGACCACCGCGGCCAAGAAGGCCCCCGCCAAGAAAGCGGAAGCCGCCGAGACCGTCGAAACCGTCGAAAAGAAGCCCGCGACCGCCAAGAAGACGACCGCGAAAAAGGCCGCTCCGGCGAAAAAGGCCGCTCCGGCCAAGAAAGCCGAGAAGAAAGCCGAAGTCAAGGTCGAACCGGTCAAACCGGCCGTCCATGAAGCTCTCGCGTTCTCCCGCGATGTCCGCGTCACCCCGCGCAAGGTCCGCCTCGTCGCCGACCTCGTCCGTGGCAAGGACGTCAAGGTTGCCCTCGGCATCCTCGCGGTGACCAACAAGGCCGCCGTTACCGCCGTCGAAAAGACCATCAAGAGCGCTGCGGCGAACGCCGTCAACAACTTCAATATGGACGCTTCGAAACTCTACGTCGCCGAAATCCAAGTCGGCGATGGCTTGAAAATCAAACGCTTCATCCCGCGTGCCAAAGGCTCCGCCTCGGGCATCGTCAAACGCAACGCGAACATCCGCGTCGTCGTCAAGGAAAGGAACTAAGGAGGAATCCAACAAAGTATGGGACACAAAGTTAATGCCGTTGGCATGCGCGTTGGTATCAACCGCGATTGGAATTCCAAGTGGTACGCTCCGAAGAAGGAGTACGGCAAATTCCTCAACGAGGATATCGCCGTCCGCAAATTCCTTACCAAAGAACTCAAATCCGCTCTTCTCTCCCGCGTCGAAATCGGCCGCGTGAAGACGGACAAGGGCTATAGCGTCAAGATCGCCGTCTACGTCGCCCGCCCAGGCGAAGTCCTCGGCCAAGAAGGCGCCAACATCAAGCGCCTCACCGACGCCGTCAAAGCCCTTCTTAAAACCGAACTCGTTCACATCGACGTCGTCGAGATCAAGAATCCGGACCTCGATGCGAACCTCATGGCCCAATGGATCGCTAGCGAGCTTGAAAACCGCGCCGCCTTCCGCTCGACCATGAAAAAAGCCATTCAAAGAATGCGCCGCGCCGGCGCCAAGGGCTGCAAGACCCTCTGCTCCGGCCGTCTCGGCGGAGCCGAAATCGCCCGCGCCGAAGGCTACAAAGAAGGTGTCGTTCCCCTTCACACGATCCGTGCCGACATCGATTTCGCCCACGTCAGTGCTAGCACGACCTACGGCAACATCGGTGTTAAGGTCTGGATCTGCCGCTCGCTCAACAAGACCAACATGGACTATGTGAACGAAGAGGCTCCGAACGCCGGACGCACGTTCCGCGGCAACGATCGCCGCGCGCCGCGCCGCCCCGAACGCAAAGGAGGAAGCGAAAATGCTGCAACCAAAACGCGTTAAGTACCGTCGCCCCCATGGCTTGAAGTACGAAGGAAAAGCCAAAGGCGGAACCAAAGTCAGCTTCGGCGACTTCGGCCTCGTCGCCTTGGAAGGCAACTACGTCACCGATCGCCAGATCGAATCCGCCCGTAAGGTGCTCTCCCGTTACACGGACCGCGCCGGCAAGGTCTGGATCCGCATCTTCCCGCATTTGGCCCTCACGAAGAAGCCGGCCGAAGTCCGTATGGGTTCCGGTAAAGGAAGCCCCGAAGGCTGGGCCGCCGTCGTCAAGGAAGGCGCAGTCATGTTCGAAATCGGCGGCATCGATCCGACCGTTGCCAAAGAAGCGCTCCGCCTCGCGGGCTACAAGCTCCCGGTGAAGTGCAAAGTCATCCAACGCGAAACGGAGGAAAAGTAATGGAAATCAAAGAAATCCGCGCCTTGACTCCGCAGGAGCTCGACGCAAAGATCTACGAGTTGAAGAGCCAACTCTTCGAGCTTCGCCGCAAGAAAGCGGTCGGAAACCTCGAAAATGGCAACGTCGTCCGCGCCGTGCGCAAGGACCTCGCCAAGGCCGAAACCGTCAAGCGCCAACGCGAGCTTGGCATTGAGAAGTAAGGAGACACACCATGGAAAGAAACAATCGCATCTCCGTTCAAGGGACCGTCACTTCGGTCAAAATGAACAAGACGATCGTCGTGACCGTCTCCACGGAGCGCAACCACCCGCTTTATGGAAAGCGCGTTGGCTACCGTAAGAAATTCTACGCCCACGATGAGAACAACAGCGCCGAACTCGGCGATGTCGTGACCATCATGGCCACCCGTCCGATCTCCAAGATGGTTCGCTTCCGTCTTGTGAGCATTGACAAAAAGGCCATCGTTCCTGAAGCCGTGAACGATGCCGCTACCGAAGCTGAGGAGGTCAAATAATGGTCCAAACCGAAACCAACCTCGTGGTTGCCGATAACTCCGGCGCCCGCTCGGTCCGCGTCTTCCGCCTCTATGGTGGAAGCCACCGCAAATCCTCTTCCCTTGGTGACGTGGTTCTCTGCGCCGTCAAGGAAGCCACCCCGAATGCGAAAGTGAAGAAATCCGACGTCGTCAAAGGCGTCATCGTCCGCGTGAAGCACCCGGTGCAACGTAAAGACGGCTCCACGATCAGCTTCGACGACAACGCCGTCGTCATCATCGACAATGACGGCAATCCCGTCGGCACCCGCGTCTTCGGGCCGGTCGCTCGCGAACTCCGCGACGCCGGTTATATGAAGATCGTCTCGCTTGCCGTCGAGGTTCTATAAGGAGAGACAGACATGAACATCAAAAAAGGTGATAAGGTCGTCGTTATCTCCGGCGCCGACAAGGGCAAGGAAGGCATCGTTCAACGCGCCTACCCGAAGCTTGGCAAAGTCGTCGTCGAAGGAGTCAACGTCCGCAAGAAACACAAGAAGCCGACCCAAGCGGTCCCCGAAGGCAGCATCGTCGAGATGTACGCCCCGATCCTCGCTTGCAAGGTGATGGTCATCGATCCGAAGACCAAGAAGCCGACCCGCATCTATCACAAGGTCGTGGACGGCAAGAAGATCCGCGTCGCCAAATCCGGCGAGGCGCTTGATTAAGGAGGTAACGAACCATGGCAGAAAATACCACCGCCAAGTACGTCAACCGTCTTGAGAAGAAGTACAAGGAAGAAATCCGCCCGGCCCTCGTCAAGGAATTCAACTATTCCTCGGTCATGATGGCCCCGCGCCTTGAGAAGATCGTCGTCAACATGGGCGTTGGCGATGCGACCCAAAACTCCAAAGCCCTCGATGATGCCGTCGCCGATCTTGCGACCATCACGGGACAAAAGCCCGTCATCACGAAGGCGAAGAAGTCCATCGCGACCTTCAAGGTGCGCGAAGGCCAAGCCATCGGATGCAAGGTCACCCTCCGCGGCGTCCGCATGTACGAGTTCCTCGATAAGCTCGTCTCCATCGCGCTCCCCCGCGTTCGTGACTTCCGCGGCATCAGCCGCAACTCCTTCGATGGCCACGGCAACTACACCGTCGGCGTCAAGGAACAATTGATCTTCCCGGAGATCGATTACGATAAAGTCGCCAAGGTCCGCGGCATGGACATCGTCCTCGTCACGACCGCCCACAGCGACAAAGAAGCGGCTGCCTTGCTCGAAAAGCTCGGCATGCCGTTCCGCAAATAAGGAGAATTCCCATGGCTAAGAAAAGTTTGATCAATAAAGCTGCTCGCCCGGCGAAGTTCTCCACCCGCGAGTACACCCGCTGCAAGCGCTGCGGCCGTCCGCACGGCGTCCTTCGCCGCTTCGGCCTCTGCCGCATCTGCCTTCGTGAATTGGCCTACAAGGGAGAAATCCCGGGCATGAAGAAGGCTTCTTGGTAATGAAAGGAGATCAGAAACAATGAACGCAGATCCAATCGCGGATATGCTTACCCGCATCCGCAATGCCAACGCTCTCCGTTATGAAGAGGTCTCCATGCCGTCTTCCAAAATGAAGGAAGGCATCGCCAAGATCCTCAAGAGCGAAGGGTTCATCGAAAACTACCGCATCGATGAGGCCGACGGCAAGAAGACCCTTGTCCTCAACCTCAAATACAGCAACACCGGGGATCGTGTCATCACGAACCTTAAGAGGATTTCCAAACCTGGCCTCCGCGTTTACGCCCCGGCCGACAAGATCCCGTCCGTCCTCCACGGACTCGGCATCGCGATCCTCTCCACGGCGAACGGCCTTCTCACCGACAAGCAAGCCCGCAAGGCCAACGTCGGCGGCGAAGTCCTCTGCTTCGTCTGGTAATCTAGAAAGGAAGAAATTATGTCTCGTATTGGATTTAAACCCATCGTTCTTCCCGAAGGCGTCACGGCCACCATGGGCGAAGGCGCCATCGCCGTCAAAGGACCCAAAGGCGAATTAAGCGTGAGCGTCCCCGCTTGCGTGAGCGTCGAGGTGAAGGACGGCGCGATTCATTGCACCGTCAAGGGCAATGAAATCGAAGAGCGTACCCTCCATGGAACGACCCGCGCCAACATCCACAACGCGGTTGTGGGCGTCCACGAAGGCTTCAAGAAGGAGCTCGAAATCGTCGGTATCGGCTACCGCTGCGCCATGCGCGGTACCTCGATCGTCCTCAACGTCGGTTATTCCCACGAAGTGGTGATCGCCCCGGTCGAAGGTGTCAAAATCTCGGCCAAGGACGAAACCCACATCGCGGTCGAAGGCATCGACAAGCAGAAAGTCGGCCAGACCGCCGCTCTCATCCATGATGCTCGCCGTCCCGAACCTTATGGTGGCAAGGGCATCAAGTACAAGGGCGAAGTCATCCTCCGCAAGGAAGGTAAACGTGCCGCCGGCGGTAAGAAGTAAGAAAGAGGAAAGCACCTATGATCGAAAAAACGTCAAGAAACGCTGCCCGCCTCCGCAAGCACGCTCGTGTTCGCGCGAAGGTCTCCGGCACTGCGGAAAAGCCGCGCCTTTGCGTCTTCCGCTCCAACAAGCACATCGAAGCTCAGATCATCGACGACACGAAGGGTGTCACCTTGGTCTCCAGCTCTTCCGTCCAACTCAAGCTCACCAACGGCGGCAACTGTGAAGGCGCTGCCAAAGTGGGCGCTGATCTCGCCGAGAAAGCCAAGGCGAAAGGCATCGAAATCGTTGCCTTCGACCGCGGCGGATACCTCTATCACGGCCGCGTCGCCGCTTTGGCCGACGCCGCGCGTGAAGGCGGCCTCAAGTTCTAAGGAGCACGAACATGGAAGAAAACAAAGTCAATACCCCGGTCGAAAACGCGACCGAGGAAGCCCCCAAGAGCGGCTATGAACCCCACGGCTCCGTGGCTGCTCCCCGCCCTGGCGATCGCAAAGACGGTTCGCACCGCGGACGTCCTTCGGAACGTCGCGGTGGCCGCGGCGGTTTCCGCACTGGCAACGATGATGGTCTCACCGAAAGAGTCGTCGCCATCAACCGCGTCTCCAAGACCGTCCAAGGCGGCAAGCATGTCCGCTTCTCCGCGCTCGCCGTCGTTGGCGATGGCAAGGGCAAATACGGTTTTGCGATGACCAAATCCGGCGAAGTCCCCGACGCGATCAAGAAATCGCTCGCGGCGGCTCGCAAGCACATGTACAGCATCCAATTGATCAAAGGCACGATCGCCCATGACGTCGAAGGCGTCTTCGGCGCGACCAAAGTCGTTCTCAAACCCGCTCCCGCGGGCACCGGTATCGTCGCCGGCGGCGCCGTCCGCGCCGTCGTCGAACTCGCCGGCATCAAGAACGTCGTCGCCAAGGTCTATGGCTCCCGCACGCCGATCAACGTGATCCGCGCGACTTCTGCGGGTCTTCAATCCCTCAAGAGCTATGAACGTGTCATGGTTCTCCGCGGCAAGAAGACGGCCGAAGAAATCAAAGCCAAGCGTGATGCGGAACGCGCGGCCCGCAAAGCCGCCACGAAAGGAGATAAGTAATCATGCATACCCTCCACAATCTCCATAACGTCGAAGGCGCGAAGACCGAAGGTTTCCGCGTCGGCCGCGGCCGCGGTTCCGGAAACGGTAAGACCGCTGGCAAAGGCCAAAAGGGCCAAGGCGCCCACGCCAAGACCAAGAAGAACGGCTTCGAAGGTGGTCAAACCCCGATCGCTCGTCGTCTTCCGAAGTTCGGCGCGCGCAAAACGCACAAGAACGAACCGACCGTTTACGCCGAAGTGAATCTTTCCACGCTTGAGAAGCATTTCGAGGATGGAGCGACCGTCAACGCCGCTGCCTTGCTTGAAAAGAAGATCATCAAGAAAGAACTCTCCGGCATCAAAGTCCTCGGCAATGGCAAGCTCACCAAGAAGCTCATCGTCGAAGCTAAGGCTTTCTCCGCTTCCGCGAAGAAGGCGATTGAGGACCTCGGCGGCGAAGCCAAGGTGATTGCCTAATGCGCAAGTTCGTCTCGATCTTTAAGAACAAAGAGATCGTTGGTCGTATCTTCTTCACGATCATGATCCTCTTTGTCGTCAGGATCGGGGCGGCCATCACGGTCCCTGGCGTCCAAGTCGAGAAAGAACTGCAAAACGCTCTTAACTCCGGCAACGCCATCGCCTTGATGGACTTGATGGGTGGCGGCGCGTTGAGCAACTTCTCCGTCTTCGCCCTAGGCGTTTCGCCTTACATCACCGCTCAGATCATCGTCGAACTTCTCACAAAAGACGTTCTCCCTGCCCTGACGGAATTATCGAAACAAGGACAATACGGCCGCAAGAAGATCGAGATGTCCACGCGATATCTCGCCCTCTTGCTTGGCGCCGTTCAGTCCTACGGCATCATTAAAACGATGCAAAACTCAAGCTATATCAGTTTGACGCTCGCGGATAACTTCTGGACGTATCTCTATATCGTCACGGTTATGCTCGCGGGTGCCATGCTTACGATGTGGCTTGGCGACCAAATTACGGAAAAGGGCCTTGGAAACGGCATCTCCGTCATCATCTTCGCGGGGTGCGTTCGCAGCCTTCCGACGCAAATCAGCACCGCATTCAACAAGTGGGTGCTCCAAAACGAAAACGTCGGCTCCAACGCGCTCATCCGCGGCTCCTTCATCTTCGTGATTTATATTCTCGCGTTGATTGCGATCGTTGCCGGCGTCGTGTTCTTCGAACTCTCGAAGCGCAAGATCCCGGTCCAACACGCCGGGAAGAGCGGGCAAACGGCCTCGATGGCCCGCGCCTCCTTCCTTCCTATCAAAATCAACTCGGCGGGCGTTATCCCCGTCATCTTCGCCTCTTCGCTCATGATGGCCCCCTCGGTCATCGCGAGCTTCCTAAGCGCGGATGCCGCCAACGCCCAGTGGCTGCAGATCTTCAACTATTCGGCTCTCTATCCCATGCCGCCTATTGACGGCAAGGAGTGGGGCATGCCTTGGGGTTTGCTGATCTACATCCTGTTGATCGTCGTCTTTACCTTCTTCTATTCCGAATTGCAGATCAATCCGGAACAGATGGCGGACAACTTCCAAAAGAGCGGTTCCTATATCCCGGGCATTCGCCCTGGCAAAGAAACCGAACGTTATGTCCGCAAAGTGCTTAATCGCGTGACCTGCATCGGCGCCATCGCCTTGGCCGTGATCAGTGCGCTCCCCGTTGTCTTGACCTTGTCTGGCATCTTCGGGAACGACACTTCCTTGGCCATCGGCGGCACCGGCATGATCATCGTGGTTGGCGTTGCCATCGAGTTGAACGCGCAAATCGACGGTCTTCTCGCGGGCAAAAGCTTCGAACAAGTCCAAGGAGGTCAATAATCCATGCTCAATATCATTCTCATGGGTCCGCCGGGCGCTGGAAAAGGCACGCAGGCGACGCGTATCGTCGATGCCTTTCATCTCCCCCACATCTCCACGGGCGATATGTTCCGCGAGGCCATCGCGCAAGGCACGCCCTTGGGCTTGAAGGCCAAAGCCATCATCGAACGGGGCGATCTCGTCCCCGACGATATCACGGTCGGCTTGGTGAAGGAACGCCTTTCCAAACCCGACTGCGCCGAGGGGTATCTCCTCGACGGATTCCCGCGCACGATTCCCCAAGCCGAGGCCCTCAAGGCCTTGGGCAAGGAGATCGGACGCGAGGTCAACCTCGTGATCGACATCACCTGCGACGAATCGATCCTCATCCCGCGCATCAGCGGACGTCGCGTCTGCCCGAAATGCGGCGCTTCGTATCACGTCAAGAATATGAAGCCCCAAAAGGAAGGCATCTGCGATCGCTGCGGCGCCGAGCTCATTCAGCGCAAGGACGATAACGAGGCTTCCTTCAAGGTTCGCTTGGATAACTACAACAAGCAAACCGCTCCGCTTCAATCTTTCTACCAAGCGGAAGGCATCTACCACGTCTACGATGGCGCGGTGGGCGCCGATGGACTCTTCAAAGAGGTTTCTTCCCTCCTTGAGGCTCATCAATGATCATCATCAAGTCCCCACGCGAGATCGGCCTCATCCGTGAAGCCGGCCGCGTGGTGGCCTTGGTCTTCGAGGAATTGCAACCTCTCTTAGTGCCCGGCACGAGCACCGCCGAAATCGACGAAGCGGTGGAACGGATCGTGGCAAGGGAAGGCGGCTATCCCGCGGAGAAAGGCTATTACGGCTATCCCGCTTCGATTTGCGTCAGCGTGAACGAAGTAATCCTCCACGGCATCCCCTCCAAGAAGCAGCATCTCCAGGACGGAGATCTCATCTCCTTGGACCTCGTCGTGAAGAAGGACGGCTACTGCGCGGACGCTTGTCGCTCCTACGTAGTAGGAATTCCTTCTGAACGGGCGAAAAAAATGGTTGCCGTCGCGGAAGAATGCTTCGATAATGCTATGTCCCTGGTAAAACCAGGGGTGCATCTCGGCGATGTGTGCCACGCGATCGAGGAAACGGCCAAAAAACACGGCTGCAGCGTCGCGCGGGACTACACCGGTCACGGCATCGGACGCGAAATGCACGAAGACCCCTACATTCCTTGCTATGGAACCCCCGGCAGCGGACCTATCCTCCGTGAAGGGATGACCATCTGCATCGAACCCATGATCTTCGAGCACCGCAACGATGTGCGCGTCTTGAAGGATGGCTGGACCGTTGTCGCGAAAGACAAAGGCCTGACCGCCCATTACGAGAACACCCTCGCGGTGACCAAGGATGGCTGCGAGATCTTGACGAAGCTTTAAAAAGAAAGGAACCAAGGATTTGAGCAAAGAAGATTGTATCGAAGTCGAAGCGACCGTTGTGGAATGCCTTCCCAACGCGAACTTCAAGGTGAAACTACAAACGGGCGTCGTGGTCCAGGCCTGCGTTTCGGGAAAAATCCGCATGAACTACATACGAATTCTCCCCGGTGATCGGGTCACCGTCCAGTTCTCACCCTACGATTTAACACGTGGGCGCATCACGTTCCGCTACAGGAACTAATTCCATTCAGGAGAAAAATCATGAAAGTCAGACCGTCTGTTAAGCCGATTTGCGACAAGTGCAAAGTCATTCGGCGCCATGGCAAAGTCATGGTTATCTGCTCCAACCCCAAGCACAAACAGCGCCAAGGTTGAGCGTTAAGGAAAGGAAACGAACCAAAATATGGCACGTATTGCAGGGATTGATATCCCAAACGAGAAACGCATCGTCATCTCTCTTACCTACATCTATGGTATCGGAAACACGACTGCTGCGAAGATCTGCGCAGACGCCGGCGTCTCCGTGGACATCCGCACCAAGGATCTCACCGATGAGCAATTGACCGCCCTTCGCGCCGAGATCGCCAAATACCGCACGGAGGGTGACCTCCGCCGCGAAACCGCGCTCAACATCAAGCGCCTCATGGAAATCGGCTGCTATCGCGGCATCCGTCATAAGAGAGGCCTCCCGGTGAACGGTCAGCGCACTCGCACCAATGCCCGTACCCGCAAAGGCAAGAGAAAGACCATCGCCAACAAGAAGGAAGCCACGCGCTAAGGAGGTAGAACAAAATGGCACAAGCAAAGAAAACTACCGCTCGCAAGAAGAAGATCAAACGCACTTATACGAAGGGCGTCGCTCACATTCACAGCACCTTCAACAATACCATCGTCACCATCACCGACGTCCAAGGGAATGCGATTTCCTGGAGCTCGGCGGGTGCCCTTGGCTACAAAGGCGCCAAGAAAGCGACTCCGTTCGCCGCTCAGCTCGCCGCGGAAGCTGCGGGCAAGACCGCCTTTGATCAAGGCCTTCGCCAAGTCGACGTCGAGGTCAAGGGACCTGGCGCCGGCCGTGAATCCGCCGTTCGCGCTTTGAGCACCGTGGGCCTCCAAATCCTCTCGATCGAAGACACGACCCCGGTCCCCCACAACGGTTGCCGTCCGCCTAAGCGTCCTCGCGGTTAATTCGCTTGCGATTTGCAATCGAATGCGCGACACGATGATAACTAGGAGGAATTGAAATGGCCATCGTTAACAAAGCCGAAGAAAAAGAAATTGTCACCCTTCCGAACCAATTCGAGCCGTTTAAGATCGAAACTCCGATCGTGGAAAACAACTACACCAAATTCGTGGTTGGCCCGCTTGAAAGAGGCTTCGGAATTACGCTTGGTAACGCGCTTCGTCGCGTTCTTCTCAGCGCCCTTCCCGGTGCGTCTGTCTATGCCGTTCAAATCGAAGGCGTCCGTCATGAGTTCACGGCCATCAAAGGTTGTGATGAAGACGTTACCGCCATCATCTTGAATCTCAAAGATCTCGTCCTCAAAGTGGACGATGACACGCCCGAGACCAAGTATTTGACTCTTGATGTGCAAGGCCCTTGCACCGTCAAGGCTTCCGATCTTGTTTGCCCCGCCCTCGTGTCCGTTGTCAACGGCGATCTTGAAATCGCCCACCTCAACGCCGAAGGCTCGCTCCATATGACCGTCCTCGTTGCCACTGGCCGCGGATACGTCACCTCGGAGCAGAACAAGGTCCTTCGTAAGATCGACAGCGTTGGCGTCATCTCGACCGATAGCAACTACAGCCCGGTCGTGAAGGTCGCCTACCAAGTCGAGCCGACGCGCGTCGAGCACGACAGCAAGTTCGATGAGTTGACCCTTGAAGTCACCACGAACGGCAGCTGCACGCCCTCGGAAGCGGTCACCCTCGCCGCCAAGTTGCTCATGAACCAGCTTTCCACCTTCGCCGCCATTGAGCCGATGAAGGACTACAAGATGGTGAAAGAACAAGCCAAGGTCGAGGAAAACAAGTTCCAGAACATGTTGATCGAAGAACTCGATCTCAGCGTTCGCAGCAACAATTGCTTGAAGCGCGCGGGCATCACCACCGTCATGGAACTCACCCAACGCAGTGAGGATGAAATGATGAAGGTCCGCAACCTCGGCAAGAAATCCCTTAAGGAAGTGAAAGAAAAACTCGTGGAAATCGGGTTGCACTTCCGTGACTACATAGGAGAATAATCATGGCAGCACAAGGAAGAAAGAACGTTCACGGCAAGACCGGTGTTCGCTTTAAGGCGGGTTATACCGCTTCCAAAAACAAGGCGATGCTTCGCAACGTCGTCTCGAGCCTCATCGTCTGCGGCCAAGTGAAAGTCACCTCTGGCGTCGTCCAAGAACTCAAGACCCTTGCGGATCACCTCGTTACGCTTGCGAAACGCGGCGATCTCCATGCGCGTCGTCAAGCCGCTCGCGTCATCCGCAACGGCTACGTCGATGCCAATGGCGTCGATGCGCTTCACAAGCTCTTCGATGAAATCGGACCGAAGTTCGCGGAACGCAAAGGCGGCTACACCCGCGCCATCAAGCTCGGTGCCCGCAAAGGCGACAACGCCGAAGTCGTGCTCGTTTCCTGGGTCGACTAATCGATCAACCTACAAAGCGTCTGTCCTTCGTGGATGGACGCTTTTTTCGCCTTAATCTATAATCTAACCATGAATTTCATTTTCGATTTGGACGGCACGCTTCTGGATACCCTAGAGGACATCAAAGACGCCTTAAACGACGCTTTGAAAGAAATCGGCGTGCCCTATTCCTATACCTATGAAGAGGCCAAGAAACTTATCGGTAACGGCGTGGACATCCTGATGCATCGCGCCTTGAAAGATCTCGACGATCCTCTTCATTTTGAGGCCTTGAAGAAGGCTTATTTACCGCGTTACCTTTCCTATCAAGGACGTAAGACGAAGCCTTTTCCAAACGTCGTAGAAACCCTGCAAACCCTGCAAGAACGGGGCGATTTGCTTTTCATTGCGAGCAACAAGCCCAATTTGATGGCCCAGGATATCGTGCAAAGAACACTTCCGATGGTTCGATTCTCTTTCGTTGCTGGACATAAAGATGGCGACCCCGTCAAGCCGAATCCCATTCAAGTGGAACGGATTTTGCGCGATTTTCACCTTGATAGAGCAGAAACGATTTTCGTTGGCGATTCCTACGTGGATGTTTTGACGGCGAAAAACGCCTCTCTTCCCATCTGTCTTTGTCTTTATGGCTATGGCGTCTATGACGAGACCCTTTGCACCCAAGCGGATCGCCTTTTGAAAAATCTTTCTGGCGTAACGCAAGTTTCCTCTATTCAAAACGGCAAACCTTTGTAGAATGGTCGTATGCAAAAAGTTTATTTGTATTCCTCATTAGGGAACGCTCTTCAGGAGTTCGTTCCCCTCGTTCCAAACGAAGTTTCTTTTTACGTGTGCGGGCCCACGGTCTATAACCATCCGCACATCGGCAACATCCGTCCCGTCATCGTTTTCGATACCTGGAGAAGGCTTTTCCTCGAACTTGGCTACAAGGTCACGTTCGTTTCCAACTATACGGACGTTGATGACAAAATTATCGCGAGAGCAGCGGAACTTGGCGTCTCGGAACAAGAACTCACCACCTCGGTGATCAAGGAATACGAAGAAGCGGTTCACGCCGTCGGATCGATGATTCCCGATGTGACCCCAAAGCCCACCGTCTACATGCCCCAAATCATTTCCTATATCGATGACTTGGTAAAGACGGGTTACGCCTATCAAAGCAATGATGGCGTTTATTTCCGCGTTTCCAAGATCAAGGATTACGGTTCTTTGTCCGGGAATACCCCGGAATCTTTGCTTTCTGGCGCGAGAATTGAAGTAAACGAAGGGAAGGAGTCCCCGCTGGATTTTGCCCTTTGGAAAGAAACGAGCACCGGCATTCGGTGGGAAACGCCGTGGTGCGTTGGGCGCCCAGGTTGGCATACCGAATGCTGCGTCATGATCCATTCCCTTTTTCCAAAGACGAACGGCTTAATCGATATCCATGGCGGCGGATTCGATTTGAAATTCCCCCACCACGAAAACGAAATCGCGCAAGCAGAAGCGCACAATGGAAACCACTTGGCCCATTATTGGTTGCACAATGGTTTCATCAACATCAATAACGAGAAGATGTCGAAATCGCTTGGCAACGTGTTGCTCGCGACCGACGTGATCAAGATGTATGGCGGCGCTGCCCTCCGCTTGATGATCCTCAATGCGCATTATCGCGCCCCGGTCTCTTTCAGCGAAGAAACGATTTCGGAAGCGCAGAAGAACGTAAAGAAGATCGAAACAACCTTAAAAAGCCTCGTATTGGCCTTGCAATCCGCGGGGCGCGATTTGGAAAACGTCAAAGGTCAAGGAGAAGAAGAATTCCTCCATGAGCTTTGCCAAGACTTGAACACGCCCAATGCGATTACGATTCTTTATGGTGAAGTCAAAAATGCGAATCAATTGCTCAGAACCAAAGACGTAGACCTTGATCTCGTGGAACAAAGCTTTGCCAAAATCAGGGATTATTTAAGGATTTTGGGACTCCCTGTTGAAATAAAGTACTTGACCAATTCTGAACTGGGGCTATATTGTCAGTACCTCGAAGCAAAGCAAAACAAGGACTTTGTTGAAAGTGATCGGCTCCGGAAAATCCTGGTGGAAGGAGGCATTCTTTAGCGATGAATACCGTTGACAAGACAATCGTCGAATGGTTCAGCACCGATTTCGGAACGAATTTTTCTAACGGGCTCGTCGGAAGCGTCGCGCTCATTTTGCTTTCCTTCATTTTGACATTGATTTTCTCCGGCCTTTTAGGCTTTGAACGCGAATACCACGGCCATAGTGCCGGGCTTCGCACCCACGTTATGATTGCTCTTGGCGCATGCACCATTATGGTCTTATCCCTGTATGGATTCGGGTACTGGGATTCGATTTACCTTCCGCAAGGCATATCGCGCGATCCCGCGCGCCTTGCAGCGCAGGTGGTATCTGGCATCGGTTTCTTAGGTGCTGGAACCATCATTCAGACCGGTATGAACATCAAGGGCCTCACAACGGCTACGACGCTATGGGTTGCCATGGCGATTGGGCTTGCGTGCGGTTCTGGATGTTTTATTGTCGCAGGTTGTGTCACTGCGTTTTCGTTCTTCGTTCTCATTGGCTTGTCACGCATTGAGATTCTTGCCGCGAAACGTAATCCTGCGATCATCCTCATCGTTCCGACAGATCACCCCATCCTTGGAACCTTCCTTTCTTTAGCGAAGGATCATGGCATCCAAGTGGAGGAAACCTTTTCGGAATTGATTACGTATCAAGGCAAGGCTGCCCTTAGACTCGTGGCTCGCATTGGAAGAAGTAGACCTGGAACGATCTCGGCTTTCGTCGATATGCTTCGTTCCGAGGTTCGTCCTCTTTCCATGCAAGTCAATGCTTCCCTGACGGAATAGAACCCATGGATTCCATTGCTTACGGGATTAACGCGGTACGTGAATACGCCCGCTCGCATCGAGTCATAAAAGTTTATTGTGGTGAAAGGCTTCTTTCTCATTCACTGTTGTTTGAAATGAAGAAAGAGAACATCCCTTTCGAGATCGTCAACGATGCCCGGCTGCGTCAACTCTCCAAAACTGACCATCATCAAGGCATCGTTGCCGAAGTAAAGCCACTTACATATACATCCCTTCATTCGATATTGGATAAAGTGAAGGGTAAACCCCGTCCTCTCCTCCTAATCTTGGATGGAATTAAGGACCCCCATAATTTCGGCGCTATCCTAAGGTCTTGCGACGCTTTCAGCGTAGATGGGGTCATCATCAAGAAGAATAATGCGGTTCCATTGAACGAAACCGTGGCCAGGGTGTCTACTGGTGCGATCAACTACGTCGACGTAGCGCTCGTCCCCAACCTTTCCTCTGCGATTCAAGATATCAAAAAAGCGGGGTTCTGGGTTGTTAGCACAGACGGATCTGCCAAAGACACGCTGGGGTCGATAGCTTATGATTTTCCAACATGTTTGATTGTTGGATCCGAAGGAGAAGGCATTTCACGCCTTGTCCTTGCGAATAGCGATTACCTTGTGAAAATCCCCATGACGGGCCATGTAAATTCATTAAACGCCTCTGTTTCTTGTGGGATCTCGCTTGCGCTGATTCGCGAAATTCAAAACAAAAATATATAACAGGAGCGGGGGTTACACCCTCGTAAAGAATTATTATGTCTAAAAAGCAGACTGGCTTTTCGTATCGCAAACTTAATGACGAAATCTTGGCTTTGCGCGCCAAAGAGAACGATATGGAGGCCTACGACCGACTTATCCAAAAGTACTACGCTATCCGAGTTTCTCTTCTAGAGAAGGTTTGCCCCAACATTGCAGATTTCCTGAAAGATTGGGATCTGAACGCCGTTTTCTTCCAAGCGTTTACCGTCGCTCTCCAAAAATTCGATTTTGAGACAGGCCATCGCTTCTCCACCTACTTCACGGCCTGCTTCCGCAATTGCGCCCTTCACGCCTACCGCGAATTGAAAACGATGATGGTTTACCATGCGCCCGTGTCTTTGGATTCACCAAAGGGCCCGGACGATGATTCAGGAACGCCATCGGACACCTTGTTTGACACGTCATTTAACAGCGATGTCGTCAAAATGGTTTCCTCTAGTTCATTGTTCGATGATATCGAAAAACTCCCCTTCGATAAGTACGATCCTTTCACCTACACGGTGGCGGTCGCCTTGTCGCGCGGGATGACGATCAACGAAATCGCTCGTACCCTTTGCATCGATCGAAATCGGATGCGCCGCATCATTGAAGGCCTTCGCCGCTACCTTGAAAAACGGGAGGGGATTCATCGCGAGCCAAAGGATAAAAACCGGAAATAAGTAGAGGAGGGGCCGTTCACAAAAGAGGCGGCCCCTTTTCCTTGTCCTTTTGGATTCCCCTTTTGGGGAACGGGTGCTAAAATTCTTGACAGGCCACGAATCCACGACTAAGATTCGAGACAGAAAGTTGATGATATGGGTCGCGAAAAAGTTTTTTTAATCTGCACCGAGTGCCTCAGCCGCAATTACACGGTCATGAAGCGCCAAGATGACGCTCGCCGTCTCGAACTCAACAAATTTTGCCCTACGTGCAACAAGCATACGTTGCACAAGGAAAGCAAATAAAGGAGGACATGGATGAATCCGATCAAGTACACAAAAGAAGTCGTGAAAGAAGGAAAGCGCATTCGCTGGCCGAAGCGTGATGTTCTCTTCTCTTCCATCGTCGTCGTTATCGCGATTAGCATGTTTGTTGCGCTCTTTTTGGCGTTAGAAGACTTCACGGCTGGCTCGATCATCAATCAGCTTCGCAATGTCTTTGGAGGGAAATAACATGGCGGACATGAATAGCAACGTCCAAAACTTGGGCGACAAAGCCTGGTATATCGTCACCACTTATTCGAAGAACGAACAAAAGGCCGCGGAAAATCTGAAGCGCCGCATCGAAACGATGGGGATGCAGAAGTACATCCTCCGCGTCATCGTCGCCGAACACGAAGTTCCTGTTTTGGCGAAAGATGGAACGCCGACGGGCGAAACTAAGATGGAGAACTACTATCCGGGCTATTTCTTCGTCGAAATGATCATGACGGACGAATCCTGGTATATGGTTCGTAACACTCCGGGCGTCACCGGCATCGTTGGTTCCTCCGGCGGTGGACAGAAACCCTGCCCCGTTCCGCGCGAACAAATCGAACCTGTCTTGAAGAGAATGAAGATGGTCGAGGAGAGCATGTACGATCGTTACAAGATCGGCGACTCCGTCAAGATCATCCACGGCGCCTTGGAAGGCACCTACGGCGAGATCGCTTCGATCGATCGCACAACGGGCGCCTGCACCGTCAACACGGTCTTCTTCGGACGCGCAACTCCGGTCGATGTCGAATTCTCCGAGATCGAAAAGGTTGGCGACTAATTGCCTCCCATTAAACAAATGCCGACCCGAGTGGGCCGGCTTTTTGTCATTCGATGCTTTCCGAACGGATTCGTTTCATTTCTTCTGAAATGGATTCGAAGTAAGGATAGCTTCGGAAGGCGCGGAAGTTGTCATTCCCTTGCGAACGGATGTAGTAATTGGCGAAGAGATCCGTAAGCGTCAAGAAGACGATTTCCGATACGTGAAGCGGCGCGTGCTGGGCATCGTTTTCGCGTAAAAAGAGATTTACGAATTCTTCGGCGGTCACTAAGACGAGCTTGCCGGCGTTATCCGTGAAAGCGTATTCCACGGTCGGCGCGGAGGGCTTGACCCATTTGATGTATTCGCGAAGAGGAGAAGTGCCAAGGGAGAAGTCATCTCCGGTCATGGCAAGCCTCATCTTCGTCGCAAGGCCGCTTAGGCGCTCCGATGAATAATGGGGTCCAAGATCCGCCTTCACGAGGCGTGTGATCGAAGGACCGACGTCTTCGGCCAAAAAGAGATGGCCAAAGAGGAAGGCGGCTGCGCCGCAGATTTCGTTCGCTTCATCCATGGTGGCGGAAGCCAAATCAAGATGGAGCCAACTTCTTGCGGTATAGAGAAACCAATCCCGCAAGTCTTCGTAAAACATAGGAGCGCTATTCATGGCTTTACTATAGACGTTTCCTGACTTTCTTCCAAGCAAACCGCAAGATTTTTGCGTTTGTTTTTCAATGGAAAGAATGGCGTTTTGCAAAGATGATGAATCGAATTGCTCGTTTTCGAGCGGTTTTTCGTCCAAACGCAAAGGTGAGAACGATTTTTGATGGTAGCAAACGTTCCGGTGGGACGTGCTACGGTGACGTATGTTTGGACTCGAAGAGTACAAACTATGTCATCCGGAATGGAATGAAGGATGACTACGTCACCTTCCTTCCTCAACGCGATCGTCGAAGCTAGGGTTGCTTCTCCCGCGTTATATAATGGGCGTTCCTCGCCCCCAAGAACAACTTCTTTATGTGAGGTGCGCATCAAGAAGTGTTTGTCGAAGAATGTTTTTGGCCGCGTTTTCATCGCGATCCAGATGGGCGCCGCAATGGGGACACGTCCAGGCCCGTATCGAGAGATTCTTCGTGATGCTCGACTTCTTGCCGCATTCATGGCATAGCTGGCTAGAAGGGAAGTTTCTGGCGACTTCCTGGACGTGTTTCCCCGCTTCTCGCGCTTTTACGATAAGCCGACTCAAGAAAGCAGCGTATGGTTTATGGATGTACCAACGTGCCACGCTTCGTTTTTGCAACATGCGGGTCATGGAGAGATTTTCGACGCCTATGAAATCGTAGTCTCTCGCAATGACGTGGCAGGTTTGCTCAATAAAGTTCTTCTTTAAGTTGCTGTGCCTATGGTAGGCATCGCGAAGGCGTTTGAGCGTTTTTGCGTACCGCTTCGAAGATGGGTGACTCGTCTTGTGTTCGTTGACTTTACAAGACAACAAACTCGTGTACTTGTTGATCTTCTTGGCGATGGCGTCGCGTTTCCCCATTTTTAAGTCGAAACGGCGTGTCGGGCCGTTTTCCTCTGAGGCAACGACGAAGGTAGAAATACCGACATCCAGTCCAACCCTCCGCCCCGTCTCTAGATAAACGGGATGGTTTTCCTTGAATAGGAAGCAGGCGTAGTAGCGATTGTTGTGGAGAACGAATTCAATGGAGATTGGGAAAGAATGGAAACGGGTTTCTTCCGCCAGAGTAATGGACCCGAAACCTTTGATGATCAGTCGCTTGCCTTGTGTCACGAGGTAGCGATGCTCATCAAGAGGTGCCGCGCACATCTTGAATGCTTGTTTCCCCACGCCGAGGGCTTTGAAATGCGGTTCCACGCCACCGTTTAACAACTTTGGAGCCAACATCGAAAGCCGTTTCGAATTCCACCGGATGATATCTGGGAAATGATATGAATCCTTATGGAAGAAATCCGCGTGTTTAAGGCAATAAGACCAAATCTTCTTTAACGATGCGTCGAGATTGTAGGGCGTGATCTGTTGAGACTTGATACCCTTGACCAACATGTCGAGTTGGCGATTGTAATCTCTTCGAGCGTATTCAAACTGCTCGCTGAATAGCTCGCGAAAGGCCTTGTTCGGATAGATGCGGATTTTGTGAGCGATCATTTTAACCTCCCTCTACTATACGTGGCGAATCACCACGTTTTTCGGCCATTTTCCCAATGGAGAAGTCGAAAAACATCGATGGGATCGAAGAAAAATTTTTGAAAATTTTTTGGTCAAAAATATTTTCGGGTGCCGAACTTTCCTATGCCCTCACGGAAAACGCTATAATCAAAGCGATGAAAATCTTCGTCTTTTCCGATTTGCACGGCTCAATTTCTTCGCTTCGAAAAGTTCTTTCCATTTGGGCGCAAGATCCACCAGATCGCATTATTCTTTTGGGCGATATCTTGAATGGCGGCTACGAAGGCGGAGGCTTTGCGTGCGCGCGGGAATTAAAAAAGTATTCCGATAAGATCATTGCGGTTCGTGGGAATTGCGATCGCGAAGAAGATGAACGCTTGCTAGGCGTTTCCTTACCAGATCGCCGAGACATCTCCATATTTGGGCGCTCCGCTCATTTAGGGCATCGGCCAATTTGGAGCGCCTTTCCTGAAGGCGATCTCGTTTTCACCGGTCATACCCATGTGAAAACCCTCTATGAGGAAATGGGCGTGATTTATCTAAACCCAGGATCGATCGCCTATCCACGCGATTCTTCGGCGAGCTACGCCTGGATCACGGAGCGAGGAATCGGACTATATCGTTTGGACGATCAAACGCTTCTTCAGGAAATCAAATTCTAATTCTCTTGAAATATGAATTTTTGTTCATATAATAAACATGAACCGTTGTTCATGGAGTTATGATATGGGCCAACCGAAACCCGAAACCTTGATTGAGATGGGCAAACTGCTCTCAATTGCCGCGGACACGACGCGACTTAAAATTCTTTATTCCATTGCCGAAGAAGAAAAGTGCGTCTACGAAATCTGCGAAGAGATCTCGGCTTCTCAATCGTTAGTCTCCCATCAATTGCGCACGCTACGCGAAGCAAATCTTCTTACGAGCCGCAAGGAAGGAACGCGTGTTTATTATCGCTTTGCCGATGATCACGTTCGTCAACTTTTGATGGCGGTAGAAGAACACGCGAAAGAAAAGGTTGGGGATTACGAAGATGAGTAAGCGTTCTTTCGCTATCCCTAAATCTATTCTTCTTTGGATCCGCGTTGGGATTTCGCTTGTCCTTGCTCTTTTGGGCTTGCTTTGGCTGAATGAAGAAAACTTTCCTTGGTGGGTGAACTTGTTTGTGATGAGCGCAAGCTATCTTGTCATTGCCTACGACATCATCGTTAACATGCTGAAATCCATGATTTTCGAGCATCAGTTTTTCGAAGAAGAAACCCTGATGGTTTTGGCCTCCCTTGGCGCTTTTGCATTGCGTTTTTTCGGCCCCGAGAGCAATGAATATTTCGAAGGGGTTTTGGTGATCCTTCTGTTTCAAATTGGTGAGTTTTTCGAAGATCTTGCGGAAGAAAAATCTCGGCAATCCATTCGATCCACCATGGATTTGCGCGAACAAATCGCTTTGGTAAGAAAAGGCGATGATTTTATTGAAACGCCTGCAAAAAACTTGCAAATCGGCGATATCGTTTTGCTTCGTGCGGGGGAAAAGTGTCCTTGTGATGGCGTGATTTCTTCTGGAATAGGATACTTTGATGAAAGCAGCCTGACTGGCGAAGCCATGCCTCTGGAAAAGCAAGTGGACGACCCTGTATATTCCGGCACGATTTTCCTTTTTGGGCAAACGTTGGTACGCGTCGAAAAGGAATATGAAAACTCGACGGTTTCCCATCTTTTGGCCATGGTTGAAAATGGCGCGAAATCCAAAAGCAAGGCCACGAGATTTCTGACGAGATTCTCTCGTATCTACACGCCTGTTGTGACGGTCCTTGCCACCCTTCTTTCCGTTCTTCCTCCCTTGATTATGGGCCCAGGCGAAATGGATTATTGGCGTCGCTTCCTATATGTAGGTTTGAATTTCTTAGTTGTGAGCTGCCCCTGCGCGATCGTTATCTCCGTTCCGCTTGCATATTTCGCGGGTATTGGCCGCGCTTCAAAACACGGAATTCTTGTGAAGGGTGCCTCTTTCTTTGATGTTGCGGAATCGCTTCGCTTGGTCGCTTTCGATAAAACCGGAACATTGACGAACGGAATGCTTTATGTTGAGCGAATTGTTCCGATCGGCATGAATAAATCCGACTTCATTTCCGCTTTCTTAATCGGAGAATCCATCTCGAATCACCCCATTGCAAACGCATTTCGCGTTTTTGCCCGAAACAAAGGGAAAACAGTTCAGGTGGAAAAAGGAGAAGAGATCGCGGGCCGAGGGGCAAATGTCTTTTACCAAGGCCATCAATATGAGGTTTTGAATCAACCTAAGAATTCGGAGAACGCTTGCCCAAAAGACACCATCGGAATCGTCTCCTACCTTGTGGTCGATGGAGTGGATCAAGGCTATGCCGTCTTCGCGGATTCTTTAAAAGAAAACGCAAAGAAAACGATTGAAAAATTACATCGAATTGGCGTGGAAACCCTTTTGCTTTCCGGGGATAAAGAAGCGAACGTCGAACGTGTTTCTTGGGCGCTGAATCTTGATTCGTTTGCTTATGAATTGACCCCGGAAGGAAAATTTGAATATTTGAAAAAGGAGAAGGAGAAAAACAAAGGCGCCATCGCATTTATTGGAGACGGCATCAATGATGCACCCAGCCTTTCTTTTGCGGATATTGGCGTGGCGATGGGCGGTCTTGGAAGCGACCTTGCGATGTCTTCCGCCGACGTGCTGTTGATGACGGACGACCCTCTTTCCTTTGTTGATTTTTTACATTTGGCTCACAAGACAAAGCGCCGTGCGATTGCCTGCATTTCTTTTGCTTTGACGATCAAGGTCGGATTGATGATCCTGTCCACAATCGCTGGCTTCATGGGTACCTGGAGCGTGCCTCTTTTTGTCTCGGTGTTGGGCGATACCGGCGTCACTCTTCTCTGCGTGCTTTTGACCATCTCTCTTTTCTGGGAGAGAAAGAAGAAGAGAAAAAGAAAATTTCGCCGTTGATCGATGTTTTCCAAAAACTTTTCGTTAACGCACAAATAAACCTTGACACACTTTTCTACACACGCGTATCATACACAAGCGCGTTTTACGCGGCGCGCTAATGCGTGGGAGAACTCGGATCAGGAGTTCGCAGACCACTGCAATGCAATTTCCAAGGAGGAAATCACATGAAGAAACGTGTTACCAAAGTCGTCAAGATGGAACTTCCTGGCGGCAATGCGCACCCGGGCCCAAAACTTGCGTCCGCCGGTGTGAATATGTCGAAATTCTGCACGGATTTCAACGCCAAGACCGGCGACCGCAAGGGTGATGTCGTCCCGGTTATCATCACGGCCTATGAAGACAAGTCCTACGATTTTGTGATCAAGACCACCCCGGTTGCCCCTCTTATCCTCAAAGCGGCCAACGTCGCCAAGGGATCTGGCAACAGCAAACAGATCGTCGGCTCCATCACGGAAGCCCAACTCGAAGAGATCGCCAAGTACAAATTGCCGGATCTCAATACCGAGGATCTTGAAGCGGCGAAGAAGATCGTCGCTGGCAGCTGCCGTCAAATGGGCATCGCCATTAAGTAAGGAAGGAGACGAGCAACATGAAAAAAGTTACCAAAAAGTATGAAGCCGCCTTCAAAAAGGTCGATGCTTCCAAACTCTACTCCCTTGAAGAAGCCGCTAAGCTCTGCAAGGAAACGAGCGTGACCAAGTTCGACTCCTCCGTCGACATCAGCTTCAACCTCAACGTCAACCCGACGCTCGCCGATCAGCTCATCCGCGGAACTATCACTCTTCCGCACGGCAACGGCAAAACGAAGCGCGTTCTCGTCGTCACCAACACTAAGTTGGACGATGCGAAGGAATCCGGCGCCGAATTCTTCGGTGGCAAGGAAATGTTGGAAAAGATCCAACGTGAGAACTGGTTCGACTTCGACATCATCGTCGCTACCCCTGACATGATGGGCGAACTCGGCAAAATGGGCCGTGTCCTTGGCCCGAAGGGTTTGATGCCGAACCCCAAAACCGGCACCGTCACGATGGACGTCAAAGGCGCCGTTGCCGACATCAAGCGTGGTAAGATCGCTTACCGCGTTGATCGCGATGGCAACCTCTCGATGGGTATCGGCCGCGTCTCCTTCTCGGAAGCGGACCTCCTCGACAACCTTACCGCCATCACGGATGCGATCGCCAAAGCCCGCCCCTCGACGGTCAAAGGCACCTACATCCGCACCTGCGTCATTACGACGACCATGGGACCCGCGATCCCCGTTACCTTCGCGGGACGGAACTGATCCTTCCGCCCACCAAATCTGGTGAATCGCTTCGTATTCCTAAGATAGCCGGGGGCACTTGCCTTAAAACCAACACCCTGCTGAGGTTCGATCTTCACAACCCACTAGTTATATTGAAGCATCACATATCTTATCCGACAGAAAGGAGGTAGAAATATGAATCAGCAAGCTCTTGAAGCCAAGAAGAACGCCGTTAAAGCGATTGAAGAATCCTACAATGGCTCTGCGGCCTTCGTGGTCGTCTCTTATCAAGGACTTACCGTTGCCGAAATCGCCCAACTCCGCAAGGAACTCGAAAAGGCCGATGCAACCTTCACCGTTTACAAAAACACGATGGTTCGCCGGGCGCTTAACGAGATGAATGGACCGGATCTTGGCAAAGTGCTCGAAGGTCCGAATGGCTTCGTCTTCTCCAAAGAATACGGCGCCGGCCCGAAAGCCCTCTTCAAATTCGCCCGCACTCATGAGCACCTCGTTGTCAAAGGCGGCATCGTCGATGGCACCGTGGTCGATGACAAGGGGATGAAGGAAGTCAGCAAGCTCCTCGACAAGAACGGCATGCTCTCCATGTTCCTATCGTGTCTCAAGGCACCCGTTACCAAGTTCGCCGCTACGGTTAAAGCGATCGCGGACAAAGAAGCCCCGGCCGAAGCGCCGGCCGCCAACTAAGGAGGAAATATCACCATGGCTAAACTCACCAAAGAAGAAATCGTTGAATCCTTGAAGGAGTACACCGTCCTCGAACTCAACGACCTCATCCACCTCGTCGAAGAAACCTTCGGCGTCACCGCTGCTGCCGCTGTCGCGGCTGCCCCGGCTGCTGAAGAAGAAGCCGTCGCCGACAAGGGACCGAGCGAAGTTTCGCTCATCATCAAAGGCATCACCGGCTCCAAAGTCGCCGTCATCAAGGCCGTCCAAGCCATCACTGGCGCTGGCCTTATGGATGCCAAGAAGATCGTCGATGCCATCCCGGCCGCGGTCAAAGAGCACATCTCTCCGGTCGAAGCCGAAGAGCACAAGAAGACCCTCGTCGCCGCTGGCGCCGAAGTCGAAATCAAGTAATTTCAACCGAAATCCACTTGGAAAAGTATACCCGCCTGGAGGACGTTCCCTTCAGGCGGGGTTCTTGCGTTTTAGAGGGTGAAAATCTATGAGCCAATATTTCGATAACGATGAAACATTGGAACATCAGAATATTCAATATTCTTTCGAGATTTTTGGGGAGAAATTCGCCTTCCAAAGCGATTCTGGGGTCTTCGCCAAAGATGGCCTTGACGATGGGACACGTTTGTTGCTTGAAACCATCGCCCAGACCGATCTTGGGACCAACATCCTCGATCTCGGGGCGGGAGTCGGACCAATCGGACTAATCCTGGCTCACCTCGACTCGACTCGTCGCGTCACCTTAGCGGACGTGAGCGAGCGAGCTCTAGCTTGCGCGGAAAAAAACGCCACGACCCTTGGCGTTCGCGATCAAGTGAAGATCGTTCTTAGCGACGTCTACCTCAACATTGACACTACATTCTCCACAATCGTAACCAATCCACCGATTCGCGCGGGGAAAAAGGTTACCTACGCGATGTACGCGGGCGCGTTCTCTCATTTAGAAGATAACGGGAAACTCGTCGTCGTCATTCGTAAAAAGCAAGGCGCAGAATCCGCTGAAGCCTATCTAAAGTCGATCTTCCCCCATGTGGAAAGAGCGGCCCAGCACAAGGGATTCCGCGTCCTCATCGCGACCAAACAAGGAGTATAAAATGCCACAAGAAGACATGTTCATTCCTAACACGGAATACAAAAACCCCGACGGAATCGATTATCCCGTTGGTGTGAATGGCCGTATTAATTTCTCGAAGATTAGCGGCGCACTCCCTTTCCCGAACCTTGTCGAAATCCAAACGGATTCCTACAAGCAATTCCTCGACAAAGGCGTTGACGAAGTTCTTCGCGAAGCCTTTCCGATCCCGAGCTACAACAAAGATTTGATCGTCGAATACGTCGATCATCGCTTTGAAAAGCCGAAATTCACCCCGCTCGAATGCAAAGTGGGCGACCAAACTTATTCAAGCAAGTTGAAGGTTACCCTTCGCCTTATCTTCAAGGAGACGGGCGAAATCAAAGAAGCGGAAGTGTTCATGGGCGACATCCCCTTGATGACCGAATCCGGAACCTTCATCATCAACGGTTCCGAACGTGTTATCATCTCTCAGATCGTTCGTTCCTCCAGCGCCTATTTCACCAGCGAGCGCGACCGTAAATCCGGCAAGATGCTCTATAACGGCGAAATCATCCCGACCCGCGGCACTTGGCTGCAGACCGAATCCGATACGCGTGACACGCTCAACGTCCGTCTCGACCGCCAATTCAAGTTCCCAGCGCATACCCTTTTCATGGCCATCGGCTTGGAAGATAAAGACGAGTTCCGTCGTCTTTTCGGCAGCAACGAAGCCATTGAAAACACCCTTGCCAAAGATCCCGAAGTCCACAACGGCCAAGAAGCCCTCATCAAGATCTTCGCGAAATTGAAACCGGGCGAACCTTCGAACCCCGAAGGCCGCATCGATTTCCTCCGTGGACACTTCTTTGATGGCAAACGCTATGACCTCGGCCGTCCTGGACGTTTCAAATTGCACCAAAAACTCGGTATCTACAACCGTTTGACGGGCCGCATCCTTGCCCAAGACCTCATCGATGAAAACGGTGAAGTCCTCTTTGCCCAAGGCCATCAATTGACCGCGGAAGACGTGAAATCCTTGCAAGATGCCCGTTTCTTTGAAAACGGCAACTGCGCCGAGCGCATCGCCTCCAACGCTGCCATCGATGATCACAATCTCGTGAACATCGTCAAGGTTTACGCGAACGACAAGGTCGACGACAAAGTCGTGAATATCATTGGCACCGACCTCAATCTCGAATGCCGTCACCTCACGATCTCCGACATGGTCGCCTTCTTCAGCTATTACATCAATTTGATGGATGGCATCGGCGATTACGACGATATTGATCACCTTGGCAACCGCCGCATCCGTTCCGTTGGCGAATTGCTCGAAAACCAATTCCGCACTGGCTTGGCCAAGATGATCAAGACCGTGCAACAGAAGATGTCCACCTCGGATCCTTCGACGGCCACGCCGCAATCCTTGATCAACATCCGTCCTTTGACGAGCGCCCTCCGCGAATTCTTCGCTTCCGGCCAGCTCTCGCAGTTCATGGATCAGACCAACCCGCTCGCCGAGTTGACGAACAAGCGCCGTATCTCGGCCCTCGGCCCTGGCGGTCTTACCCGCGATCGCGCTTCGATGGAAGTCCGCGACGTCCACTATACCCACTACGGCCGTATCTGCCCGATTGAATCTCCGGAAGGTCAGAACATCGGCTTGATCAACAACCTCTGCACCTACGCCAAGATCAACCAATACGGCTTCATCATGACCCCGTATCGCAAGGTCTACCACGTCGGCGACAAGACCTACGTCTCCGAATCGGAAACGACCTACCTTTCCGCCGATGATGAACGCGGCCTCTACATCGCTGAAGCGAACATCTCCCTCTCGGAGCCGATTCGCCGCCACGATGTCGATGCGACCTGCGATTCGGACGAAATCGTCAAAGAAATCTTGGGCGACAAGATCGTCGTCCGTCATGACGAGGACAACCTCGAAGTTGACGCCACTAAGGTTCAATACGTCGACGTTTCGCCGAAGCAAATCGTCTCGATCGCCGCTGCCTGTATTCCATTCCTTGCGCACGATGACGCGACTCGTGCGTTGATGGGTGCGAACATGCAACGTCAGGCGCTCCCTTTGCTCCGTCCCTCGATCCCCTATGTTGGTACCGGGATGGAAGTTAAGATCGCGAAAGACTCCGGTCTTGCCGTGATCGCGGATAAAGGCGGCGAGGTCATTTACCGCGATTCCTCGACCCTCATCATCGATGACGGCCGCAACGATCGCGTTTACAACGATTTGAAGAAAAACTGCGCAGATCTTGCCTTTGCTCGCAAAATCAAGAAGAACGACGCCGTCAAAGCTGGTCAAATCATGATCGGTCTTGAAGGCGGATGCGCGCAAGCGGAGAAATCCGGCGTCATCATCATCAATGAAAAAGGCCGCATCGTTCTTGACGATGGCCTTGAAAACCATACCTACAGCCCGCTTCGCAAAGCCGCCGCGGATCTCCCAATGGCGCGCGTTGTCAAAGTCGGTGACCACGTCTTGGAGAAGGAAATCATCCTCACCGAGCACGGCTTGGCTTGCCAAGTCGAGGTCGAAGGTCTCGTTAAAGAGGTCTCCGCCCACGAAATCCGCGTGATCGGCACCGCCTATCACCTACAGAAGTTCGACCGCTCGAACGGTGGCACCTGCATCAACCAAACCCCGATCGTCCACGTGGGCGACAAGATCGCCGACGACACGGTCATCGCCGATGGCCCCGCCATGCGCAATGGCGAGCTCGCCCTCGGCCAAAACATTCTCATCGCTTACATGACCTGGAACGGCTTCAACTACGAAGACGCGATCATCATGTCCGAGCGCATGGTCAAGGACGATACCTTCACCTCGATCCACATCGAGAAGTACGAAATCGAATGCCGTGAGAACAAGTTCGGTAACGAAGAAATCACCCGCGACATCCCGAACGTCGGCGAAGAAGCGAAAGCCTTCCTCGACGAGCGCGGCATCATCATCCCGGGCGCCGAAGTCAAAGAAGGAGACATCCTCGTTGGCAAAGCGACCCCGAAGAGCGCCGAAGATCCGGGACCAGAAGAAAAGCTTCTTGCGGCGATTTTCAACGAGAGAGTCAAGGAAAAGAAGGATTCTTCCCTCCGCATCCCCCACGGCGGCGCCGGTATCGTCCACGCCGTCAAAGTGTTCTCTCGCAAGAACAAAGATCCGCTTCCCGCGGGCGTTACGGAAGTCGTCCGTGTCTATGTTGTCCAGAAGAGAAAGATCTCCGAAGGCGACAAGATGTCTGGCCGCCACGGTAACAAAGGCGTCATCTCCAAGATCTTGCCGGTCGAGGATATGCCGTTCCTTGCCGATGGTACCCCGATTGACATCTTGCTCTCCCCGATGGGCGTTCCTTCCCGTATGAACATCGGTCAGATCTTCGAAGTCCACCTCGGCCTTGCCTGCCGCAAGCTCAACATGCGCGTTGCGACCCCGGCCTTCGATGGCGTTTCCAACGACGAAGTCTTCGACCTCATGAAGAAAGCGCACATCTCCGATGATGGGAAAACCGTTCTTTACGACGGCCGTACCGGCGAACCGTTCTCGGAACGCATCTCCGTCGGCGTCCAGTACATGATCAAACTCGTGCACATGGTCGACGATAAGTTGCACGCCCGTGCTACCGGACCTTATGCCTTGGTTACGCAGCAGCCGCTCGGCGGTAAAGCCCAAAACGGCGGTCAGCGTTTCGGCGAAATGGAAGTCTGGGCCCTCGAAGCCTATGGCGCCGCCCATACCTTGCAAGAAATGATGACCATCAAGTCCGACGATCGCGTCGGCCGCGTCCGCGCTTACGAAGCGATCATCAAGGACAACCCGATCCCGCGTCCTGGCATGCCGGAAGCCTTCAAGGTCTTCACCAAAGAACTCAAAGGTCTCTGTCTTGATGTCAAGCTCTTCGATCGCGAAGGCAACGTCATCAATATGGAAGACCTCGCGAGACAATCCCTTGTCGAAGAACGCCGTACCAATAGCGCGATGCACAAGGATCTCGTCCCGGCCATGGAGCCGATCGCTTCTACGATCGACGACCAAGTCGCGGAAGAAGGACTCGGCCCCGTTTCGGACCAAGTCATCGAATAAGAAAGGAGAGAAACCATGGCTGACAAATTCACCTTCGCTCCCACCGCTTCGTCCGAAGTGCAAACTCCCGCCGCCGCTCCGGTCGCGGAAGAACAACCCCGTCGTCACGAAGACCACTCGTTCGACATCATGACCCTTGCCGGCGTCCAAGTCGGACTCGCTTCACCGGAAACGATCCGTTCTTGGTCCAAAGGCGAGGTCCTCAAAGCCGAAACCATCAACTACCGCACCCAAAAGCCCGAAGCCACCGGTTTGTTCTGCGAACAGATCTTCGGTCCGGTCAAGGACTATGAGTGCCACTGCGGCAAATACAAAAAGATCCGCTACCAGGGCATCACTTGCGAACGCTGCCACGTCGAAGTCATTTCGAAGGAATGGCGTCGCGAGCGCATGGGCCACATCGAGCTCGTCGCTCCTTGCTCCCACATCTGGTATTTGAAGTCGATCCCCTCCCGCATGAGCTTGGTGCTCGACATCCCACCCAAGCAATTGGAAGACGTGATCTACTATGCCGCCCATATCTGCTTGAATCCTGGCGAATCCCAGGTCCTCAAGTACAAGGAATACCTTTCCGAAGCCGTCGCCCGCCAAGCTTTCGCTGAAGCGATCAAGACGGAAATCCTCCCGCGCCTCCAAGAAGAAGGAGCGGAAGGCGAAATCCTCAAGGCCGAAGACATCATCGCTCGCTTGGGCAATGAAAACGAAACCTTTGACTATTTCACCTCCAAATCCTTCATCTCCCGCTATCTCCACTGCGAATTCGGCGATGGCGCCGGCGCGATCAAACGCCTTTTGAAGGAAGTCGATCTCGATTCGGAATTTGATAGCATCACCGCGGAACTCAACGGCGACAAAGTCACCGAAGCCCGCCGTATCAAACTCGCCAAACGCCTTGAAGTCATCGGCGCTTTCCGTTCCTCCAACCAAAAGCCGGAATGGATGGTCCTCGACGTTGTTCCGGTCATTCCGCCGGATCTTCGTCCGATGCTCTTCCTCGACGGTGGACGCCCCGCGGCCAGTGACCTCAACGAACTCTATCGCCGCGTCATTTACCGCAATATCGCCCTCCGTCGCTTGATCGACATGTCCGCTCCGGAAATCATGTTGACCAACGCCAAGCGTATGTTGCAAGACGCCGTTGACGCTTTGTTCGAAAACGGCCGCCGCACGAAGCCCGTCACCGGGCCTTCCGGCCGTCCGCTGAAGTCCTTGAGCTCCGGCTTGAAGGGCAAGCAAGGCCGCTTCCGTCAAAACCTCCTTGGCAAACGTGTCGACTATTCCGGCCGTTCCGTCATTGCCGTCGGACCGGACCTCAAGATGTACCAGTGCGGCATCCCGCGCGAGATGGCCATCCAATTGCTCCGTCCGTTCATCGATCACGAATTGATCCAATGCGGCCGCGCCACTTCCTTGAAGCAAGCCGACCACATCATCGACCGCTATGAGCCGATTGTCTTCGACATTGTCGAACGCATCATCGGCGACCACCCGGTTCTCCTCAACCGTGCGCCGACCTTGCACCGCCTTTCGATCCAAGCCTTCCAGCCGAAGTTGGTCGATGGCCGCGCGATCCGTCTCCACCCGCTCGTCTGCCCTGGCTTCAACGCCGACTTCGACGGCGACCAGATGGCCGTGCACGTGCCGCTTAGCAAAGCCGCTCAGGAAGAAGCCGTCAATTTGATGCTCGCTTCCAACAACATTCTTACCCCGCGTGATGGCAAAGCCCTCGTCGTTCCTTCTCAGGACATGATCCTTGGCAACTACCACCTCACGACCGAAGAATCCTATTCCGACTTCATTCTCCGCGCCGAACTCTTGGAAGAGCTTGCCGCGAAAGATAAGGAATACGGCGTTGACGCGAAAGAAATCGAAGGCGTCCTCAAGATGGCACAAGACAACCGCCGTTTCGCCGAAAACGACGCAAAAGTCTTCGGTACGATTGAAGAAGTGCGCTTCGCTTACGACAACGAAATCGTTTCGCTCCACAACCGTATCGCGATCCCGGCCAAATCCCTCCACAAAAAGACGGGTTCTGGCATGATCGAAGACATCGAAGGCAAGTATTTGATCACGAGCGTCGGCAAAGTCATCTTCAACGATGTCTTCCCCGATGATTTCCGCTACATCAACGATTTGCCGCAATTCGACATCGATAGCTCCGAATTCCGCTCCTGGTTCGTCACCGCGGAAGAAATCTCCGCTGGTTACGACGAGAAGTGCTTCGGTTCTGCGATCTTCCAATACATCAACGGCCATCGTCCGTTGGATGATGAAAAAGCCCCCTTCATCGGTGGTCTCCCCCTCAAGAGAGCCATCGGCAAGAAGCAACTCGGACCGATCATCGACCTCCTCTTCGCGAAGTATGGCACGACCAAGACTTCCGCGGTTCTCGACAAGATCAAGGACCAAGGCTTCTATTACTCGATGATCTCCTCGGTCACCGTCGCGATCTCCGACATCCGTGACGTCGAAGGCAAGCGCGAGCTCGTCGCCGAAGGCCAAAAGGACGTTGAACGCATCGAAGCGGCCGCCGCTCGCGGCTTCCTCAATGCCGAAGAACGCCACCGCCAGATCGTCATGATTTGGAACAACATCACCGATCGCGTGAAGGAATTCGTTCGTCAACGCTTGGCGAACGACATCCGCAACCCGTTGATCATCATGGCCAACTCCGGTTCCCGTGGCAGCGTCGACAACTTCAAACAGTTGATCGGTATGAAGGGCCTCGTCGCGAACCCGAAGAACGAAGAAATCGAACTTCCGATCGTCTCTTCCTACCTTGAAGGTATGAAGGTCTCGGAATTCTTCATCAACACCCACGGCGCCCGTAAGGGTTCCGCGGACACCGCGCTTAAGACCGCTGACTCTGGCTATCTTACCCGTCGTCTTGTCGACGTCGCACAAGATGTCATCGTCCGCGAAGAAGACTGCCACTGCGATCGTGGTTTCGTGGTTCGTGAGATCCGCGACCGCGCTCGCCAAAACGAAGTCATCCGCTCGTTGAAGGACCGCATCGTTGGGCGCTTCTCGATGCGCGACATCGTGAACCCCAAGACGGGCGAAGTCCTTGTCCCGGGCAACACCCTCATCGACGAAAAAGCCGCCGATGCCATCACTGCCGCTGGCATCCAAGAAGTCGAAATCCGTTCGATCTTCACCTGCCAAGCCAAGGATGGCGTCTGCGTCCACTGCTATGGCCTCAACATGGCCGACCGTCAACTCGTCAAGGTTGGCGAAGCCGTTGGTATCATGGCCGCGCAATCCATCGGTGAACCTGGTACCCAGCTTACGATGCGTGTCTTCCACACCGGTGGTATGGCGGGCAACGACATCACGCAAGGTTTGCCTCGCGTCCAAGAGCTTGTCGAAGCCCGTCACCCGAAGGGCCTCCAAGCCATCATCTCGAAGACCCCTGGCGTCGTTACCAAAGTCGAAGCCGTTGGCGATAAGTACAAGATCACCATCGAGCAAGACCTCGGCAATGGCATGAAGGAGTCCTACGACTACGACACCGATTACGGCGCAAAAGTCCGTGTTTCGGAAGGCGAAGTCGTCGAAGCGGGCGCAAAACTCACCGAAGGCTCCATCGACTTGAAGGAATTGATCGACATCGCTGGCGTTGAAAAACTTGAGATCTACATGATCAAGGAGATCCAAAAGGTCTATAACGCCCAGGGTATCGCGATTTCCGACAAGCACCTTGAGATCATCATCTCGCAGATGGTGCGCAAGGTCTTCATCACGAACTCCGGCGATAGCGATATGTTGCCGGGCCAGCGCGTCTCGATGCGTCGGTTCATCAACACCAACGCCGAATTGTTGATGGCGGGCAAGAACCCCGCGGTCTGCATCCCGTTGATCCTCGGCATCACCAAGGCTTCGTTGGAGACCGATTCCTTCCTCTCAGCCGCTTCCTTCCAAGAAACGACCCGCGTCCTCACCGATGCGGCCATCAAGGCGAAGAAGGATACGCTTCATGGTCTCAAAGAGAACGTCATCACCGGCAAACTCATTCCGGCGGGACGTGGCCTCCGCGACCCCGAAGAAGAAGCGGTTCGCCTCCAAGATTGGAGCGTTGCGAAAGCGATGAAAGCCATCAAGGAACAATACATCGAAGATCACGACCGTTCGGCCGCGACCTTGGCAGCCGCCGAAGAATAAGCAAGCGAAATCCGTCTCGAATCGTTCGGGGCGGATTTTCTTTTGCTTCTTTTCTTTGAAAGGCAAAATATAATACTCACACATGAAAAAACCTTTGCTTCTTTTCTCGCTGCTTCTCTCCCTTGCCGCTTGCAACGTCGTGACGAACAACACCATGTACGTTTACGGAGATTTGAACACATCGTTTACACCGCAAAACGGGGCAGGCTATCAAAGTCTGGAATCGCGCGATTTTCCGCATGCGGGAAAAGATATCTCTTCGGTTTATTCAAAAATGTACAACGAAAGTCATCGTTATTGTTTGCCGTCCATCGGGGAACAAAAGTTTTTGGTCATCCCCGTTGATTTCGAGGATTCGGTAGGCTCTTTGCAGGACCTTAACGACATTCGTCGCGTTTTCTTTGGACAGATGCAGCGAAACGAAATGCCAAGCGTCGCCGAATACTACGATCTCTCTTCGTATGGAAGGTTGCAGGTAAAGGGCAAGGTTGCCTCCTCCTATTACCGTTCCAAGAAGACCATCCAAGAGCTTTCCTCGATCTCTGGATCTCGAAAGACGAAAGCGGCGTTGCAGGAAATCTATGCGGACGCGTTGAAGTGGTACGACGAAACGCACGTGGATGATCCTAGTGCTTCCTATGCCTGCACCTATCAAGGACGAACCTTCGTCCCCGTGTTCTTCGTCTATCGCGCGCCTTATCAAGTGAAAGAGGTCTCGAACCGTTCCTCCATGTTTTGGGCGTTCACGATCAACGATCCCGCCCCGATTTCGTGGGTGAGCCTTGACATGCTCCGGTCCGATTCTGGCTTAGATACGCATACGTGCATCCACGAAACCGGGCATCTTTTCGGCATCCCTGACTATTACGATACGCAAGGACAAGAGAATCTTTCCTCGCCTTTGGGCCGTATCGATATGATGGATTGCAGCTTGGGCGACCATAACCCGTTTACGAAGTTCATGCTCGGCTGGGTCAAACCCATGATCCCGACGGGAGAAGGGGAAGTCACGTTACGTCCTTTCGCCGATACGGGGGATTGCTTGCTGATCCCGTCCCCCTCCTTTAACAAGAGCCTTTACGATCAATACCTCCTCTTAACCTATTACACGCCCGGTTCTGTCAATTACTTCGACGCGATTTTGCGCGATAACGATGCTTTCTGCATGCCAAACGCCTCCGGGGTTTTGGCCTATCAAGTCGACGCGCGTCTTGGCTATTTCCAAACGAACAATTCGATTCCCAGGGGTTTTGTGGAAGAAAGCACGAACATCGACGGCTTCAGCGTCTTCTTTTATCACGACAACAGCGGGGGAACCCTCAATGAAGGAAGGGTCAAAGGAGATCACCTTCTCCAATTGATCGATGGCTCAAGCGATTCGCAGGATCTGATTCCAAACTTTGTTGGCTCGAGCGAAGAGAAAGCGGAAGAAGGATCCACCTTGCGCAACGTATTCTTCACGAAGGGCATGGGCATGGACGAAGGTGACTTCCGGAATTTCCGTTTCCACCCGCAATCCATGAGTCAAAACACCGAAACCATATCCTACGCTTGGAAGGTGAAAGACCTTTCCATGGCCAGGGCAAGCGTCTCTTTCCGCAAGCGCCTTTCCTAAACCTATTTATCTTATTGATCTACCCGCGAAATCCTTCTTTTGACACATCGGGATCCGTGGATACAAAATTCTTTTGAAAAAACATTTGACATCGGGGGTCGGAACCCCTAAACTACCGCACGGACGTAAGTAAAGGCCTTTTGGCCGCTTTATTTACCCCGGTGCTTGATACACCGGGAATTGTGTGAAAGAAAAAAAGGAGAAAGACACAAATGCCAACCATTAACCAACTCGTTCGGCAGGGTCGCAAGTCCGCGACAAAGAAATCCAAGACCCCGGCTCTCGGCCGTCGCTGGAATTCCCTGACCAAACGCGCCAGCGCCCAAGCGTCCGCTCAAAAGCGTGGCGTCTGCACCCGTGTCGGCACCATGACTCCGAAGAAGCCGAACTCGGCTCTTCGCAAATACGCCCGTGTCCGTTTGAGCAACGGATATGAAGTCACCGCCTACATCGGCGGCGAGGGACACAACCTTCAGGAACACAGCACCGTCATGATTCGCGGCGGCCGTGTCAAGGACCTCCCTGGCGTTCGTTACCACATCATCCGTGGTTGCCTCGACTGCGCCGGTATCGACGCCCGTCGCCAAGGCCGCTCCCTCTACGGCACCAAGAAGCCGAAGGAAAGCAAATAAGATAGGAGGAACCGACCATGTCTAGAAGAACAAAACACGAAAAGCGTGACGTCTTACCAGATCCTGTTTATAACTCGAAACTCGTCACCCGCTTGATCAACCGCGTGATGTACGATGGCAAGCGCGGCACCGCCCAAACCATCATCTACCACGCCTTCAACAAGATCGAAGAGAAGACCGGCAAACCCGCGATGGATGTCTTCGCGACCGCCATCTCGAACATCATGCCGGAAGTCGAGCTCAAAGTCCGTCGCATCGGCGCTGCGAACTACCAGGTCCCGGTCGAAGTTTCCCCGGAACGCAAGCAGACCCTCGGCCTTCGTTGGCTCGTCTCCTATGCCCGCCTCCGCGGTGAGAAGACCATGGAAGATAAGCTCGCGAACGAAATCATCGACGCCGCCAACGGCGCTGGTGCTTCCGTGAAGAAGAAGCAAGACGTCCATAAGATGGCCGAAGCCAACAAAGCCTATGCCCACTTCCGCTGGTAATAGAAGGAGAACCCCATGGCTGATAACGAGAACATGATCAAGGAGAGCGAAACTTACGATCTCCCCCATACCCGTAACATCGGGATCATGGCGCACATCGACGCGGGCAAAACCACGACGACCGAGCGCATCCTCTACTACACGGGCCGTACCCACAAAATCGGTGAGGTCCACGAAGGCACCGCGACCATGGACTGGATGGTTCAAGAGCAAGAACGTGGTATCACGATCACTTCCTCCGCGACCACCTGCTTCTGGAAAGGCTATCGTTTCAACATCATCGATACTCCGGGGCACGTCGACTTCACCGTTGAAGTCCAACGTTCCCTCCGCGTCCTCGACGGCGCGGTCACCGTCCTCGACTCCAAAAACGGCGTCGAGCCGCAGACCGAAACCGTCTGGCGCCAAGCTGACCAATTCAACGTTCCGCGTATCATCTTCTGCAACAAGATGGACGCCACGGGCGCCGACTTCGATGTCTGCTTGAACTCCTTGAAGAACCTTCTTGGCGTCAACGCCGCTCCGATCCAATGCCCGATCGGCCGCGAAGGTAGCTTCAAAGGCTGCGTCGACCTCGTGACGATGAAAGCCTATATCTACACGAACGAGAAGAACGACGCTCCTCAGGTCGTCGATTGCCCTGAAGAAGTCAAGGACAAAGCCCTTGCCTATCGTGCCGAAATGCTCGAAAAGCTCGCCGCTTATGACGATGACCTCATGATGATGGTCCTCGAAGGGGAAGAACCCGACGTCGAACTCATCAAGAAGACGATCCGCAAGGCCGTCTTGACCGTCACCTTCTTCCCGGTCCTCTGCGGTACCGCGTTCAAAAACAAGTGCGTCCAGCCGCTTCTTGACGCCGTCGTCGACTACCTCCCCTCGCCGCTTGATATTCCCGGCGAAAAGGGCATGAAGGATGATCAACCCTACGTCTGCGAACCGAACGATAATAAGGAATTTGTCGGTCTTGCCTTCAAGATCGCCACGGACCCCTTCGTCGGCCGTCTCGCTTACGTCCGCGTTTACCAAGGCGTTCTCCGTTCTGGCTCTTACATCCTTAACTCCAGCACGGGCACCAAGGAGCGTATCGCTCGCTTGGTCTTGATGCACGCGAACCACCGCCAGGAAGTCGAAGTCTTGCACGCTGGCGAAATCGGCGCTGTCGTTGGCTTGAAGTCCACGACCACCGGCGACACCCTCTGCGACCTCGACTCCGGCGTCATCCTCGAAAAGCTTTCCTTCCCTGAGCCGGTTCTTGAAGAAGCGGTTGAGCCGAAGACCAAAGCCGACCAAGAGAAGATGTCTGCCGCTCTTGTCAAACTTGCCGAAGAAGACCCGACCTTCCGCGTCCACACCGACGAAGAAACGGGCCAAACGATCATCGCCGGTATCGGCGAGGTTCAGCTCGACGTGCTTATCGACCGTCTCCGCCGCGAATTCGGCGTCTCGGTCAACGTCGGCGCTCCGCAAGTCAACTACCGCGAAACGATCCGTTCTTCCGCCGAAACCCAAGGCCGCTACGTCAAGCAGTCTGGTGGTCACGGCCAATACGGCGACGTCAAGATTCGCTTCGAGCCGAACCCTGGCAAAGGATTCGAATTCGTCGACGCCATTGTTGGCGGTGCGATCCCGAAGGAATTCATCAAGCCGACGCAACAAGGCTTGGAAGACGCCATGCAACGCGGCCTTATCGCCGGTTACCAAGCGATCGACATCAAAGCGACCCTCTTCGATGGTTCTTACCACGATGTCGACTCTTCGGAAGCCGCCTATAAAGTCGCTGCCTCCTTGGCCCTCAAAGAGGCTGCCAAGAAGTGCGACCCGGTCATCCTCGAACCGATCATGAAGGTCGAGGTCACCGCTCCGGAACAATACTACGGCGACATCATCGGCGACCTTGCCCGCCGCCGTGGCAACATGACCGGAGAAATCCAACGCGGCAACGCGAAGGAAATCGATGCGGAAGTCCCGCTCGGCGAGATGTTCGGATACGTCACCGACCTTCGTTCCATTACGCAAGGCCGTGGCAACTTCCAGATGACCTTCTCGCACTATGGAGAAGTTCCGCGTTACGTTCAGGACGAAATCGTCAAGAAGTCGTCCATGAGCAACCGGTAATCCCAATACAAAGTATTGTAAAACGGATTTCCGCGCTATATCATTACTAAGCCAATTTGCAAACCAAACTTGGAGGAAAAAACAATGGCCAAAGAAAAATTCAACCGTTCTCGCACCCACCTCAACGTTGGTACGATCGGTCACGTCGACCATGGTAAGACCACCCTTACCTCGGCGATCACCCACGTCCTCTCGATGAAGGGTCTCGCCAAGGATATGGCTTACTCTGACGTCGATGCCACTCCGGAAGAGCGTGCTCGTGGTATCACGATCAACTCTGCCCACGTCGAATACGAAACCGAAAAGCGTCACTACGCTCACGTCGACTGCCCGGGGCACGCCGACTACATCAAGAACATGATCACTGGCGCCGCCCAAATGGACGCCGCGATCCTTGTTGTCGCTGCCACCGACGGCGTCATGCCGCAAACCAAGGAACACGTCCTTCTTGCCCGTCAAGTCGGCGTTCCCCAAATCATCGTCTTCCTCAACAAATGCGACCAAGTCGATGACCCCGAACTCATCGACCTCGTTGAAATGGACGTTCGCGACCTTCTCAACAAGTACGAATTCCCGGGCGATGACACCCCCGTTATCAAAGGCTCCGCGCTCCTAGCCGGCCAAGCCACCTCGCTTGATGACCCCGCGGTCAAGCCGATCGAAGAGCTCCTCGAAGCCCTCGACACCTACATCCCGGATCCCGTCCGCGACGACGCCAAGCCCTTCCTTCTCCCGATCGAAGACGTCATGACCATCTCTGGCCGTGGCACCGTCGTCACCGGCCGTGTCGAACGTGGTGTTATCAAACTCAACGACGAAGCTGAAATCGTTGGTATCCGTCCGACCCAAAAGACCGTCGTCACCGGCCTCGAAATGTTCCGCAAGACCCTTGACTTCGCTCAAGGCGGCGACAACATCGGCGCCCTTCTCCGCGGCATCACCCACGATCAAGTCGAACGTGGCCAAGTCCTCGCGAAGCCCGGATCGATCGTCCCGCACGACAAGTTCACCGCTACGACCTACATCCTTAAGAAAGAAGAAGGCGGCCGTCACACCCACTTCCTTAACGGCTACCGTCCGCAATTCTTCTTCCACACCACCGATATCACCGGCAGCATCACGCTCCCCGCTGGCATTGACATGGTCATGCCGGGCGACAACGTGACCTTCACCGTTGAGCTCATCCACCCGATCGCCATGGAAAAGGGAACCAAGTTCTCCATCCGTGAAGGCGGCCGCACCGTTGGCGCGGGCACCGTCGCTGAAATTCTCCACTGAGAATCTCGTAACGATCCAAAAGCCACTCGTTAACTCGGGTGGCTTTTTCGTTGCCTACGACACGAAATTCCCCTGTACTCTTCTATTCTTTGCTAAGATATATCCACTATGAAAAAAGTACGTAAATTGCCTACCTATCTCGTTCCTGCCTCGTATGGAAAACGCGCCGGCGCCTTTGCCTTGGATGCTTTCTTTGCCTTCGTCGTCGGCTTCGCGATCAACAATACCCTTGGCGCGATGGTCATCGCCCCTGCCGCGGGCTATAACGAAGCCCAAGAAGAGTATTTTGACCTTGCCGTTGCTAGTGGCCTATATCAACGCAATGAAAGTGGCAACGTCGAAGCCTTTGTCTTCACGGACGACAAAGGGGAAATGCTTAAAGACGAAGCCCTTTACAACAACTGGGAGACCCTCCACGACAAGATCTGGAACTATTATTTCGTGGAAGCAGGGCAAGCGAACGGGGAAACCAATTTCACTTTGCCTGACTTCTCTAGCGAGCAGAAACTCGGCTCTAAGGCGTATCAAGAAGAACTTGGGAAATACCTCTATCAAAACATCTATCTCATCCAGGTGGAAGGAGAAGAGGAAATTGAACATCCAAACGCCTACTTTGTGGCGCCTTTATCCGATGGTATCAAGGATTACACCAAGATTCCTGTTTTAAACGAAGAAACGAAGAACAAATTCAGTAGCGATAACATCGATACCCGCCTTGCGACGAAAAAGAGCGTCTGGCAATATTTCAACGGGGATTCCCAAACGACCTATGGTCTATATTATACCGCGCGCGCGAGCTTCATGAGCCAAGAGAAGGCCATGGCGTTGAACGCGATCGGGAATAAAGCGGCTTTCTATGCGAACATCCCTGGCGTGGTCATCGCGCCCTTTCTGTTTTTCTTCTTTTTCCCCGTCGTTTTGAAGCGCGGCAAGACCTTGGGCAAGTTGATCACGAAAATCTCCGTCGTCTCCCAAGAAGGCTACAAGGCCAAGAAACCGAATATCTTGCTTCACGCTTTGGTCTTGATGCTTCCGATGGAACTATTGATCCTCCCGGTCAATCAATTGTTGATGATGGGCCTTTTGGGCTTTGTTTACATTGGCGATTACCTTGTTGCCATGTTCAGCAAGAACCATCAATCCGTCCATGAAATGCTTTCCGCGACCATCGTTATCGACGATCGCCAAACGGAAGCGATCTTCGATACCCCCGAAGAAGAAGCGGAATACGGAAGAAACAACGACGATACCTTGGCGCGCATGATCCGCGGGTATGGAGAAAACGACCTTCCTACCGCGACGATCAAGAGTGCTCCCGTGGTCTTGGATTCGCGCACCATTGGAAGCGCGCGCAAAGAAGCCGCGAGCATTGTCTCCTTCGATGAATATGAGGCGAAGAAAGACGCGGAAGAGAAGGAAGAAGCCATCGATCCTTCCTCTTTAAGCGATGAAGAACTCCTCGAAGATCCTGAAATGAAAGCCATGATGGAAATGGATGGCTTAAGCAAGGAAAAAAACCTTGCCATGCAGGAAGATGAGGAAGGCGAGAAAGAAGACGAAGATCCAAATGTTGACGACTTCGTCGATTCGCCGGAAACGAAGTAAATTACATAAGACAAAAGGGATCTTCCTTCACGGGAGATCCCTTTTCATTATGAAGAAATCGAATCAATCGATTTTGTTTTGCAACCTTTTCAATTCGTCTTTCAATCTTTTTTGCTTGGACGTTTGAAGGATGCAAAGGACGGAAGCCGTGCCTAGGAGGATCACGCTTGCGGCCCCGGTGAGGCAACAAACGATGAACTCCATGCTCTTGGGCGCGAAGCTTTGTTTTCCAATTGAAGAGTACTTAAAAGACATTGCAAGGAAGATCAAAGCGACGCAAAGAAGGATTCCTCCGATCACAAAAAGGGCATAGGTGTGGCTTTTCGCGAGATCGATTTTATGGATTTCGGCGCAAAGCTCTTGGCGGGAAGAAGGCAAAGAGGGGGAGTTGCCTCCCCCTTGAAGCTTCGTATCTTTCTTTTCGCCTTTCATGCTTACGCGAAGATGCAGTTTCTCGCCTTGACGAATTCTGCGTCAACCATGTCGGAAATCGCGCTATCCTCGATGGTAGCAACATCGTTGAAGAGGTTGGAGAGCATGCCGGAGACGGCGCTGCGGACCTTGCCCGAAAGCTCATTGACGGGCGACATGAAGTATTCGTTGTTCGAGGTCGCTTCGTTATTGAGGTTCAAGACATCGCCGAGGTAAGCGGATTTCTTTGTGGCGTAATCCGTCTCATAGGTGACGGTCTTCTTAGCGTTTTCGATCGCGGCCTTGATGCCTTCCGTTTCGTAGGAAGAAGCACGGGTCGGGAAGTAAGAGGTATCTAGCGCGAGGCGGGCGCTGTTTTCTTTGCTCGTGAGGAAGTCGTAGAAAGCAAGGGCGCCCTTGAGTTCACCTTCATCTTGGTGGTTGAAGAAGGCGATGCTCGGTCCTTGGGAAAGGGACTTGAATGCAGCGGTATCATCCCATTTTTGGACTTTCGCGAAACCGATGGAGTAGCCATCCGCGGCGTCCCAAGGGGCGTTCGCGGTGCTCGTAATCATCGAGAAAGCGTTGCCTTTTCCAATGAAGGTCGAAGGATATTCGTGGCTGGAGGCGTTGCGCATCGGGAGTTGATTCGCGGTGGCGAAGAGACCTTCATTCGACCATTTTTTGAGTTCTTTGACGACTTCTTTGGCGCGCGCATCGTCGAGCCAGGTCACGCTTTGGGTGAGCGGCTTGCTCGCATCCATGAAGGGGATGCCCGCGGATTCAAGCGCGGTGACGAAGAGGTTCATCGAGGATTCGTAGATGAACGGAACGGCTTGATAATACTTATCTTCGCCGCGGCCCCAGGCGATGTTGGGATAATCCGCTTTGATGCGGCGGGACAATTCCATGATGCCTTTGATCGTGGTCGGGACCTCATAAGCGGTCTTTTCAGCGCGAGCGGCGGGGGCGGGATAGCCATTTTCGATGACGGCGCCGGCTGGAGCGGAGCCGACCGCTTTGAAGGCTTCAACGTTGTATTGATAGACTTCGCCGGATTTGGAATAGGGGAGGGAGAAGTATTTTTCTCCGCCGTATTGCTGACGTTCGACGTCGAGATAGCGTTGGTTGAAGTCGGCGTCCTTTTCCAAGGTTTTGCCATGATCCGTAACATCGGCGACGGCTTCCGCGGAGGCTTTGCGCCAGGCGGCGACATAGGTGCCGTAAGTCGTGACCATATTCGGGGTGTTGCCGCCCGTCAAGGCATCGGAAACCGCAGAGGCGGTTCCGCCGTAGTCGTTGCCTTTGCTGCCTTTGGAAACGACGTTCACAATGTAGTCGTCTTGGGATTCATTAAAGGCGGTCGCCATATCGTTGCAGTAGGCGAAAATGGTATTTCCCGTGGTATCGGTCCCGCAGGGTACCCACCATTCTATGTTCTTGGGTCCGGTGGCGGGTGTTTCGCCGCAAGAAGCTAGGCCGGCGGTCACGCTAAGAAGCGCAAGCACGAGAGCCGAGGTCTTCGTGGATTTTTTCATAGTTTCTCCTTTAGGTTCTTAGGAACTCCAACATTATAAACGCTATGGGAAAACTTTAAATAAGGAAAGGAAGAGACGTCCAATATGCATATTGGAAAGTTTAGCCTTTGATGCCGCTGCGACCAGTGCCAGACATGATGTATTTGCGGAAAATGATGAAGAGAAGAAGCAAGGGAACAACGGTCAAAACGGAAGCGGTCATTTGCCACGGAAGCATGGTCACCCAATTGCCCATTTCGTCTTGAACGGTCAAGCTGCCTGTGCGGATGATGACGGAGATCACCTGGAATTCGGGTTTGGTGACCGAACGGTTTGGCCAGACGTAAGAGTTCCAGGAGCTGATAAAGGAAAGGATCGCGATCGTAATGAGGGTCGGGCTCGATAAAGGCGCCATGACCTTCCAAAGGAAAGTCCAATCCGATTTCCCATCAACTTTCGACGCCAAATACAATTCATTGGGGATTTGCTTGAAATTTTGGCGGAGAAGATAGATATAGAAAGAAGAAGCAATGAGAGGAACGATCATTACGAAGAGCGCTTCCCCGTAGGTTTGGCTCTTGTTGATGAAGCCAAGATTGGCCATTGTGGTGTAGTTTGCAATGGCAAGGAGCTCGCCGGGGACCATCATCGTGGTCAAGAAGAAGATGAAGAGAACATCCCTTCCGCGGAATTCCAAGCGAGCAAAAGCATAGGCCGCGAGAATCGTTGTGAGAAGTTGAAGAATTGTGGTTGCGACTGCGACGATCAAAGTCGTTCCAACGTGGCTCATGAAATCCAGACGTTCAAACGTGTTCGAATAGTTGTAGGCGATGTTTTCAAAGACGCTCGATAGTTCAGGAAACAAGGCCCCTTGATAAGCCTCCTGCTGAGTCATGAAGCTCGCAACGATCATGTAATAGAAAGGAAACAGGACGATAAGGGCGAAAAATGCCAAAAAAGCATAGACGAAAACAAGCCCAACAATCTTTTTGATCTTCTGGTTTTTCTCGATCATGGCGAGATTTTCGCTCGTGTTCTCTTTCTTCTTTTTGGTTTTGCAAGAAGGAGGGACCAAACGAAGCGTGGTTGTGATGTAAGCCTGTTTCATCGATACACCACCTTCTTCTTCGAAACCCAAAGTTCAATGAGAGTGAAGATTAAAATAACGAAAAGGAGGATCATCGCCGCCGCGTCTGCGAATTGAGAAGTCGTGTTCCAATCGCCTTTCGACATTTGATCATAAATCCAATAGACGACCGTGTAGAGATCCTGGACGTTTTGATCACTCGAATAGGAACGGTTGATCAAGCCGACGACCGATGAATACTCTTTGAACGCGCCGATGAAAGAAGTGACGGTGATATATAGGATTTGCGGGGAAATCAAAGGGATTGTCACTTTCATCGTCGTTTTGAAGCGGCCCGCGCCATCGATTTTCGCCGCTTCATAATACTGGCGGTCGATTCCTTCAAAACCCGAAAGGAAGATCAAAATCTTATAAGGCAAAGCCGACCAAATGATGTAGAGGCATAAGACGAACATCACGCCACCCCAGGTGGCGCTATTGTCCGCAAGCCAAGCAGTGGAAAGCCCGAAGATTCGATTCCATACGCCGAATTGACTGAAAAGGAGGGAGAAGACCATGCCGACCGCGATGACATTCGTCACGTAGGGCATGAAGAACACGGTCTGGAAGATTTTCTTTAATGGCTTGATGGAGTGAATGAGGATGGCGATCGCAAGAGAAAGGACAACGGAGATTGGGACGGTGACAAAGGTAATGAACATCGTGTTCCAAAAGGCGCTGTGCTCGGCGGGATTTAGAGAGAAGAACTCTTTGAAGAAGACCCCGGACCCTTCATAACGTTCCGCCAACCCAAGAACATATTGATAGTTGTAGAACGTGAAGCCCGAATTTTCGCCGGTCACGTTGTTATAGTCTTTTAGAAACGAAGCAATGAACGTTGAAATAATCGGATAGAACGTGAAAACGGCCATCAATATCAAGACGGGGGCTAGATAGAGCCAGGCTTTCCACTTGTTCTTTTTGTCCATAATTAGAATCGAATTCGTTTTCCGGTTTCTTTCTCGAAAAGAAAGATTTTGTTTGGCTTGATCGCGAATGCTTCCTCGCCTTTTTTAAAAGGCAGATCGCTATCGACGATGATTTTGACGATGCCGCCTTCCACCAAAGGAGAAGAAGAAACCAAGGTGACGTCTCTTCCTTGGGTCAATATATCATCAATTGGCAAATGCAACTTCAAATCGGTTTTCTTCGGCTTTGCCTTGAATCCTTCGGGACGGATCCCGATGGTTATTTCTTGATCTGGGATATCAACGCCTTTAAAAACGGCTTCCTCCCCAATGTAGACTTTTCCAGAGCGGACGGAGCCTGAGAAAACGTTGATGGGGGGAGTGCCAAGGAATTTGGCGACAAAGAGGCAATTGGGATCTTTATAAATGTCTTGAGGTTTGCCGACTTGGCGTTCCTCACCCTTTTCCATAACGCAGATACGATCACAGATGGACATCGCTTCTTCTTGGTCGTGGGTAACGAAAACGGTCGTGATTTTCGTTGCTTGCTGAACGCGGCGGATTTCTTCGCGCGTTTGAATGCGCAAACGGGCATCCAAATTGGAAAGAGGTTCATCCAAAAGCAAGACGCGCGGACGTTTCACCAAGGCTCGTGCGATCGCAACGCGTTGCTGCTGCCCGCCGGACAATTCGCTGGGTTTGCGTTCCAAATACTCTTCAATTTGAACGAGCTTTGCAGTTTCTTTTACATAAGTGTCGCGTTCATCCTTGGTGAGCGAACGCTGGATTTTTCGAGGCTCGCCATTGCGTAACAGGCGATATTGTTCATCAATTTCGATGCCTTGTTTGGCGTAACGTTGAAGGATTTTTCCTTTTTTGCCTTCGGCTTTCGCCGCCAAGACATTGATGGAATGTTGATAACTTTCCCCTTCTTTTTTGAGGGCATTCACAATCGTTTTCGCCAAAGAAGGGGCGATGTGGTAGGAACGGATTAGCGCCTCTGCGAGCGCGACCTTCGATTTCTTTCCAGAAGTTATCGTTTCTTTGATAAGGGCGATTAAGGCTTCATCATTCTTCAAAATGTTGAGAAGCGTGTCTTCGTATTCGAGGTCATAGGCTTTTTCCTCTTCCTCGACCTTCAAGTTCGTCAAAGGGAATTCGACGTTTTGATAAACGCTCATGTGAGGATAAAGGGCGTAGTTTTGGAAAACGAGTCCAATGCCGCGTTTTTCCGCGTCTAGATGGGTGACATCATCTTCATCAAAATAGATGAACCCGGAGGTAGGATCTTGGAGGCCCGCGATCATATAAAGGGTCGTGGATTTGCCACATCCCGAAGGGCCAAGCAATCCCATTAATTCCCCATCTTTGACGGTTAAATCCAAATCCAAAACGGCTTTGGTGGGGCTGCCACCTTTTTCCCGGGAAGGATATTCTTTGTTCAGGTTCTCAATTTTGATTTCCATGTAACGTAATTATATGTGCACGCGCGCGAAATCGGTATTATCGATTTTCGTATTCGGAAGCAGCGACTTCCAAAGACGTGCGGAAGACTTTTTGGTTTTGATCGTCGATCATGTGAATGTTAAAGAGATAGTCGCCTAGATTTTGGTGATCCTTTCGCAGCATCGACATCCCGATCGAAAGGGCCAACGGCAAAAGAAAGGCGAGAATCGATCCCCAGAAGATGAAGACGAACTGAAAGAACCAATGGAAGAGGTGCTTGTGCCAAGGAAGCGAAAGCCCGCTTGCTTCAACGTAGGATAGGTGAGCAAAGAACATCCCCAAGGTTTTCTTGCCCCGAATAAAGCAAAAAGGAACAACGAGATAGACGAGAATATGGGCGATGGAGAAAGAAAGGAAGCCATAAAGAAGAGAAAGCCCTAACATGTCTTTCGCATTTTCCCAATACGCGGGGAATTCTCGTAAATAACCTAGGGCCACGGAAGAATATTCTTCTTCGAAAAAGGAAAGATAGGCTCCGTCTAAGTCGGTGTGATCGCTAATTCTGTGACCTTTTTCATCAAAGAGAGGTTGATCGTTGAAAGAAGCTTTATGTTTATCACTAAAATAACGTTCAGCCCCGTTTAAAGAAGGCGCTTCGTTGAGAAATTCCTCAAAGAAATAATCCAAACGGCACTCGTAAAACTCGCTTTGTTCCTTGCGGGTTAGTTCCTTGCTTTGAAGGTATTCATCAAGGGTAAGGACCCCGTTATCTTCAATATAAAGCCTTGAATCGAGTCGAAGCGTGGTTTCAACGGAGCGAAGTTCTTGGTAATGCGGAGTGCCACGCATGATCTGCTGAGAAGCGAAAAGCAAGGCCATTCCGATGGTGAAAAGAGTAAATAGATCAAACAACGCCGCCCCAAATGATCTAAGAAAGCGGGGCAAGGGATAGGTAAGTTCTTTAGCGAGTTTCGGTTCCATGAAGCCCCTCCCTCATTTTTAGGTGCGTCTTTGCAAGCCGTTCGTATGCCGTATCTTTGACTCCGAAAAAGGTGAACAGGTAATCGATGAACAAAAGGATCAGAGAGATCGATGCATAGAATATTAGCCCGAGGGGTCCCGTTAGAGGGCAAAGCAACAAATCTGCTCCAAATCCGGGAGTGAACAAAACCGGAAAAATCGCGATCATTGGTAGAAGCAAAGGGAAGAAAGCGTGTTGAAGAGCGCTCTTTCCTCTTGAAGGCGGGTCTCCGTTTTCGTTTTCAGAATCGAGCTTTAAGACAAGTTGTCCGATCGTTCGGTTTTCGTTGCAGATGGGAACGATGGACAAAAGGATCAACCCGGATACAAAACTAGAGAGAACGGCAACGGCGATTTGAATTCTAGAGAAGTCGTTTCTCTTTTGAAGATAGGCGCTTTCCGCTTCAAGGTAGGGTTGGTAGTTCGTGGATAGATCCGCTGCCCCTTTTTTTAGAAGTTCCAGATAACGAGTTACCAGTTTCGTCTTCAAATTTTGTCCGGGTTTGTAATCTTCGTTCCGCAGCCCTTCATCGAGGATTTTCGCGCTTTCTTCTTGAAGGAAGGGATAACCTTCTTGAGAAAAAATGCCCCCAAGGTCTTTTGATATCAGTTCCTGGTAGAAGTTTTGCCCCGATTCATCCTGGGAGGGATATCCATTTTGATGTTCGGTTTTGAAGGTCACGAAATAGTAATAAGCGCGATCGTTTGTTTCGTTGATCGCGGGAGTATCGGCATAAAAAGAAGAAAGATCTTTTTCTTCGACTCCGTGAAAAAGCAAACTCCCTTTTGCAAGGGAAACTACATACTTTTCCGCGAGGTAATTTTGCGCGTAGAATTGCCCTTTTTCCGTAAAGGAATTTAGGTGACTTGAAACGATGACGTCGGATACGTTTTTTTGAGCGGCTGCCAAGGATAAAGTAGCTTCTTTAACCGAAGGCAGCGCCAAGGAAACGTTCCAAGAGAAAAGGTTCACCAAGATGGAAACGCAGCCGATGGTCAAAGCGTCCAAAAAGAAGGCGGCGAGTCGTTTTCCTCTTTTCGGTCTTAGAGAAGTTCCAACCATTTGCCAATCTCCGAATATTCTTCGACCCAAACCACGATCAAGTCGAAGGAGAAAAAGTAAGACGCGATGGCCTCAAAGACCGATTCGTCATAGCCTTTTTCTTTGCGGGCGAAAATGAAATTGAATTTCAACTGGTTCCGTCCCAATTCCAAAAGACGTTTCATGTCGGGATCGGTTAACGAGATTCCAAGGAAGAAACAGACGTTGAATTTGAAGTCATGAAGCTGCTTGGCGATGTTCCAAGAATAAGGGCTATTGTAGAGGTCATAATAATCCGATTCGTTGAAAACGAGCGATTGGGTATATCGCGCCTCGTTGTATTTGCCATAGGGCAACAAACCGTGGACGTGATAGATATTGATCGAACTTTCCTTGATGGAGAAGCAGCTATCTTCGTAGGTTGAACAATATAGAAGGTTCCGTTTTTTGCAAAGATATTCGAGATTTGTGTCGTAATTGTAGGTGATGACTTCGACTTTTGGATGAGTTGAAAGGAAGTTAACACATTTGTATAACGTTGAATCCGGGTCATTGAAGGACTTCGCTTCTTCAAATTCATAGAGCTCATGAGCGAGTTTTTCATAGACATTGAAAGGTTTCCGATAGATGGAAGGAGAGGTGAACAATTCCCTTCCAACGTAATGATGAACCTGCCGTTCGTCTTCTTTGTTTCCTTGGTAAAAAGAATCGTTTAAAGCAGAGACCAATTCCTGCCAATCTTTAGCCCCGTAGTCTTTGTTGATCCCAGCGCCCATCACGAGATCCGTGGGAAGTTTCGAAAGGAAGAAGCGCATCAGCCAAAGCAAAAAGGTTTCGCCTTGATTGTTCGCTTCTTTACATTCGATCAAGCAACTTAGCAAGGAGGAGCAAGCGGATTCTGGGCCTTTGATATGGAGGGGCTTTTCTTTGAATAGGCCGCGAGCTTCAAACCCGCCTTCCGCCATCGAAATGGATAAAGAGTGAACGGGGTCGCCTTCTATCTTTTTGCTTTCGAAGATATTGATGGTCCCGGGCAGATCCTCGCTTTGCTTTCGTTCGTTTTTTAAGAAGATGTGTACCCCAAATTTTAAAACATTTGTCTCGTTTTCTTTGAGGATAACTTTGAAGTTACAAGAAGGATCAAATTGAAAACCGAACGAGCGAAGAATCACCGCGTCATGGGGGATATTCGAACGGAAAAGCACATAAAGAAGGACGAGAAGAGCCTTCTTTTGGGCAAGATATTGTTGACGCGGCGCTCGGTTCATTTGGTTTTATCGTAGATAAGCGCTTAGGATTTGTCAAAGGACAACACGTTAGGAAAGTGGTTGGGCTAAATCTTCTTTTGTGCCACAATGAATTAATAGAGGCCAACGGGAGAAAAAAATGAAGGACAAGACGATTGAAAGCATTTTTGCCAAAGAGGCAGAACGACAAAACGCAGGGATTGAATTGATTGCCAGCGAGAACTATCCCTCGACGGACGTAATGGAGGCCAGCGGATCCATCCTTACCGCCAAATACGCGGAAGGCTATCCTTCCCGTCGATATTACGGAGGCTGCGTCAACGTGGACGAAGCCGAGAATCTTGCCATTGAACGCGCAAAGAAACTTTTTGGTTGTTCTTTTGCGAATGTCCAGCCCCATAGCGGATCTCAAGCAAATTTCGCTGCCTACCATGCCGTTTTAAAACCCGGGGACAAGATCCTTTCACTCACCTTGAATGATGGGGGGCATTTGACCCACGGTTCCCCGGTTTCGTTCTCTTCCCAAATGTATTCTTTTGTTCATTATCCTTTGGGCGAAGATGGCCGTTTGGATTATGAACTCATTGAAAAAATCATCGATCAAGAGAACCCAAATTTATTTCTCGCCGGTTATAGCGCATACCCATGCGAAATTGATTTCAAGAGGATGAGGGAGATCATCGACCGTCACAATACTCACGCGGAAACGCCTTGTTATTTCATGGTTGATATGGCGCATATCGCGGGTATTGTTGCGGCGAAATTAACGCAAAATCCATGCGATTACGCCGATATTGTTACCACAACGACGCACAAAACCTTGCGCGGACCTCGCGGAGGCATGATTTTAACGAACCGCGAAGATCTCGCGAAAAAGATCAATAGCGCCGTCTTTCCTTATGCTCAAGGCGGGCCCTTGGAACACATCATCGCCGCGAAAGCCGCATGCTTTGGAGAAGCGCTCTCGCCTTCGTTCCAACGCTATATGGAACGCGTATTGGAAAACACAAAGGCCTGCGATGCAAAGTTGAGAAGTTTGGGTTGCGAAAGCTCCGGAACCGAGAACCATCTCTTCTTATTAAACGTTCTTTCTTCTTTTGGTTTAACGGGAAAGGAAGCCCAAGAAAAACTAGAATCCTGTGGCATCACCACGAATAAGAACATGATCCATGGAGATACCTTGAAACCTTCGGAATGCTCGGGGCTTCGGATTGGCTTCGCCGCAGCGACCACCAGAGGCTGCACCAAAGAGCAAGCGGAAGAAATTGGGCAACTGATATTCGATATTTTAAGAGGGAACATTAACCAAGACGCCGCCCAAAAGAAGGTGCACGAGATCGTGTCTTCTTGGAAAAACGTTTTGGAAATCGAGCCTGAGATTTAAGCAGTCTTCAGAAATTTTAAAAATAATGGTTGAACGGGGGAAAGAGGGGCGCTAGAATACACGAGCCTAAAAAGGCGCATGGACCGTTAGCTCAGTTGGTAGAGCAGCTGACTCTTAATCAGCGGGTCGCGGGTTCGAGTCCCTCACGGTCCACCATTTTGTTCAAAAACCTGCAGTACTCGTCATTGCAGGTTATTTTTTTGCCTTGTCTGAAGAAGCGCTGAATTTCAGAACGATTAAGCGTCTTTCGTTAGCTGATCCCTTCAAATAAAAATGGAAACTTGATACGTTTTCATCTCGCGATATTGCTCACTTTTCTTTTCCTTATTATGATAAAGAAGAGCTAAGAAACCATGAAAATCAAAAACCCGTTTCTTTCCGTTCAAGCAACTTCTTATGGCGGTGCTTTGACATCCGTCCAACTTTTCTCACAAGAAGTGCTCCATCAAAAGGAAGGCCGTTGGCCATTTCAAGACGCGATTCTCTTTCCTTTGATCGGTCGTGCGGATCATTACACTTGCGGCTATGTTCCCATGAGCATGAGTTCCCATGGTTTCCTTCATTCCATGGATATGAAAGAAGAGCAAGTGAACGAAACTTGCCTTCGGTTTTCTGCAGAATCCAACCCCGACACTTTACGAAATTTTCCCTATCCATTCCGCTTTATTGAAACCTTGTATTTGGAAGACGATGTTTTGGTCCGTTCCTTTGAAGTAAAGAACACCGGAAGTTCCAAGCTTCCCTTCGCCTTGGGCGCCCACCCTGCTTTTCGCGTCAAGTTTGGAAAAGCGAAACTGCATTATAAGGACACGGCCTACGTACCTTACGCGAAGGGCATGACCAGCGGGCCTTTCTTAGCCGCACTTGCGGTAAATGAAGGGGTTACGCTTGGGGAAGATCGCGCCTTCCTTGAAGGACAAAGTCCCTTAATCTTGGTTCATGATTATGAGCCCATCGTTTTGGAAACGGGGCTAGGTGTATCCATCGAATTTTATTACCCATCTCCTTATGTTGCGATTTGGTGTGAAGACGCCAAAGATGGTCTTCTTTGTGTCGAGCCTTGGTGGGGTCTTCCTCGTTTTGATCATGATCCAGAAGAACTCCTTGAACGTGAAACATTGAACCAGATCGAACCGGGCCAAAGCAAAACGTTCACGACTCGCATCCGCTTTCGTTTGGATTAATCTTCAAAAAGTTGGATAAGGCTATACAAAGCAAGGAAATCTGATATCCTTAATAAGAAAGGAGCGCAATACGCGCATAAAATTCTTGTTATGAAGAAAAAACTCTCTCTCGCAACGATCCTTGCCATGGTGGCGCTTGTTATCGGTGTCGCGGCCTTGCTTTTGCCTTTGGCTTCGGCATATTCCTCCACTGCTACCAGCGTCTTGGGCACCGCGACTACGGTTGTTGGAAGCGCCTACGCTTTCATCTTTGGTGGCGCGGCTCAAACCACCATCACCATTAACGGATCGGCCACGACCACCGCTCTTCCGACCTTGAAAGGACCGGCTCCTCTCGCCATTGCCGCTTGGGTCATCTTGGTGGTTGCTTTGCTCGCCGCCTTGGTTGGCGCTTACATGGCTATGCTCAAAGGAAAGAAAGGTGCGCTTGTTCTTGTTGTCGCCGGTGTTCTCTTTGTTGCCTCTGGCATCCTCTTCTTCTCGGTTAAGAATAGCCTCCCGCTTGCGATCACTCCGGATATCTCTGCCGAAGATGCTGCCGAGCTTATGGAAAAGTGCAATTTGGATTTCGGCTTTGTTGGAACCGCGATCGCTGCCCTTCTCGCTGGCGTTGTCACCATTGGCGCTGGTTTGATCAAAACCCTTTCCAAGAAGAAATAAGAAGAAACAAGTCTATTAAAAAGTTCCGATTAATTCGGAACTTTTTTGTTACCAAACGAAATTGAACTTTGCTGCTTCACCATTGTCTACGAGGACATCTTGGGCCGTCATAGAACGATTGACTACGGTTAAAAAATAGGCCCATTCCGCGATTTCTTCAACGTCCGCCCAACGATGAAGCATCGTTTCATTTAAGACTTCTTCGTAGAGTTTCTTATCGTTAAGAATGTGTTCGTTTAATTCGTTGTTCACGCCGCCGGGAGAGAGGCTATTGACGGTTGCGCCCTTAGGAGCAAGACGGGAAGCTAAGTTCTTCATATAGGAAACGACACCTCCTTTGGAAGCGGTATATTCCGGAAATTCCGCGCCCGTGGATGCAGACGCGGAAGCGATAAACAAAACAGAACGAATGGAAGGAGAGAAAGCGTAGACCTCGCTGACGCGTATGGTGCCTCTTAAATTCACCGCGATGGGGTCGCCATCTTGCACACCTGCGTTATTGATAAGAATGTCGATCTCGGGAAGACTAGGCAACTCATCATCTACGATATCAACAATGTAATGATGGTAATGCTCGTCTTGGATTGTTTCCTTATTGATATCAAATCCATAAACTTCATGACCTTTTTGCAAGAAAAGTTGTGCAATAGCCTTGCCAATGCCTCTGCTCGTTCCTGTGATTAAGATGTTCATGCGTTTTCTCCTTTGCTATTTCGATAGTCGAAATATTCTTTTCCTACATTGTCCTTTTTCCATTTCTTGCTGATGGCATAACCGATCGGCGAGAAGAAGATCTCCATTAGCAATTCCGCGACCATTCCCAACGCCGCGCAGGTAAGGGCCTGGGGAATCGACCAAGAGAAGAAGGGGATGGATACCATCAAAGCGAAGATAAAATTATCAAGGAACTGGGCGATAGAAGTAGATACATAGCTTCTTACGTAGAAAGCCACGGCGTTGTCTTTCTTGAATGCTTTTCCTAACAACCAGGAAAGAACGTTATTGACGATCGAAGAAACGAGGAAAGAAACGGTGCTTCCAAGAATCACGAACCATTGTCCCCGGAAGGTTTCGTCCAAAGCTATGTCGATCGAAGGATCGTTCGCAGAAAAACTCCAAGCCCCTGGAATGAATGAGGCGATAAAAAAGATCAAGCACATGAAGAGATTGAGAACCGTTCCGAGGATCGCGACCTCGTTTGCTCCTTTGACCCCGAAGTGTTTGACGATGACGTCCATCGCGAGGAAGGACACCCAAGAAAAGAGAATCCCGGCATCCAAGGCAAGATAGGGCAAAGGAAAATCGATGGATTTGTTCGCGAGAAGATTCATGCCTACAAGCGACAACGCAAAAAGGGACAAGGTAATTCCGGGGATGCCGCGGAACAACAACGTAACCTCTTTCTTTTCGCTTTTTAGGCGCGTGGCCAAAGATTCAAACTTCATTGATCGCTCCAAATAAAGAAGGCGCCCTCCAAAAACGAAGGACGCCGATAAAGAGTTCTTTCGTTCCTGGTTTTGTTTAACGACAGGATGGCAACAACGAACTGTCGGGATTTCTCCTCGGCTACCTTACCACTGAAATTAAGGTTCGTCTAGAGATCCTTGAAACGATACGGAATAAACCGCAGGACCCTCTAGAGTTCCTCCTAAGGCAATGACTACCTTCTTGTTTTTCTTTTCATAAGACCATCGCCAAGAACTTTGACTTTGATTTGGTTCGGGGATAAACGCCCTTTCTCTTAGCAAAGGGAGATAGACGACTTCAAAATATTCCTTTGCATTTTCAAAAGAAGAAAAGGCGATCTCGACTTCAAGGAGGCTGTCTTCTTCCTTTCGTATACCGGTTTTTGAAACATTCAAAGAAGAAGGAAAAGGAGGGAAGGGGGAATTCTGGAGACGTTCGTTGATGAAGGCGAACCCTTGGCATTCGAGCATTTCATCGGATAAGAAGAAGTGAAAACATTCAAAGTCTTCTTTTTGTTCGTGGGAAAGCGTTCCTCGGATGATTTTGTCATTAACTCGGAACCTCTTGATCCAAAGGTCATTGTCCTGAGGTTCGAACCCCGCTTTTTCCAATTGCTTTTGGTAAGACCCCCAAAGCGATGTCCGGTAAGAAGAAAATTCAATGCCCCGATCATCCGCTTGATCGGAAAATTGATGTGTTGCACCATTGGGAAAGGGCAAGGCATTTTGATCTTGGAGCGTTCGGCCGAGGAAGTCAGAAATCGAATCGTCGAAGGCGGTTCTGCGTGGAAGCTTGGGAGGGAAACGCAGCAAATTTTCAATTTCTTGCATGCGTACGCCTCCAATTTGATCAAAATAATAGGTCGTTCTTTCAATGGTTTCGCCTTCCTCTTGGCCAAGAAAATCGCAGGAAAAAGCGATGTCTTTGTTCTTTAGTTCTAAAGTCATGCTCCTCAAGGCGGAAGCAGGGCGAGGGTCGTCAACGAGATTCAGGAAAACATCCACGCAAGGTTCTTTCTCTGAGCGAAGCATATATCGCCCTTCCTTCGTTTCGAACGCGCCCGGAGCTAATCTTGCAAAGTAGGATAATCCTTCTAGAGAAGACAAGCGTTTTGGAGAAAGGAAATCTTCGATGACGACTTCGGATGGATAGGAGAAAGAATATAAACCTTGATCCTGAAGATAGATCCTTCCCTTGGATTCAGTTTCAAACATCGCCTCCCCTAGGTAGGCGCGTATCGGGCTTCCTTCTTTTATTACCCTTCCGTTATTTTCGCTTAAACGCAGCCAAAGATTACGGAGGGTCTCATCTTGCTCTTCGCGAAAAGAAGAAAGGGAAGAACTAGAGGAGGATAGAGGAGGAAAAAGCGAAGAAGGGCTTTGTTCCGGCGGTGGCGCGGCACACGAAAATAAAAGCATGGTGCTGCAAAGCAAGATAAGTTGTTTCAATGGAGACCTTTCTCCCCGTCCCAAGTCCATTCTAGGCGTTTCCCTCTCGTTGAGAAGAGGAAAATGCTAAAATCCAACCATGTCGACCTTGGGTAAGCTTCTTGAAACTTATTATCGGGAACACCCTGTCCTTTTGCCTTGGCGAGTAGACCCAACGCCATATCACGTCTGGATCAGTGAGGTCATGCTTCAACAAACGCGCGTCGAGACGGTGAGATCTTATTATTTAGACTTCCTTGAGGCTTTCCCAACCTTGGATTCTTTCGCTTCCGCGGAAGAAGACCGCTATTTAAAGCAATGGGAAGGGCTTGGTTATTATTCAAGAGTGCGCAACATGCATTGTACCGCTTTGGAACTCCAAAAGACGCATGGGGGCGCTTTTCCTTCAACGTTCGAAGAACTTTCAAAACTTCCGGGGATCGGACCTTATACGGCTTCGGCGATCGCTTCCATCGCCTTTCATCAAAAAGAAGTCGCGGTCGACGGGAATCTCGTACGGGTTGCCTCGCGTTATTTTGCCACTCCTTGGAATCCAAAGAGCGAGAAGGACAAGGGGCTTGTTCGCCTTCGACTTAAGGAAGAGATGGATATTGATCCATCCGTCTTCAATCAAGCATTGATGGATATCGGTCGAACGATTTGCCTCCCGCATGGCGCGCCATTATGCGGAGAGTGCCCGTTGAAGCAACATTGTGTTGCCCATAAGAGGAACGAGGAACTTTTCTATCCTCAAGCGAGCCTTTCAAAGCCAAAGAAAGAAGAGAACCGCACCATCGTTTTGATCGAGTGCCAAGGAAAAACCTATTTAGAGAAACGGCCGGAGAAAGGGTTGCTCGCTTCCCTTTACCAGCCGTTGAACCTCGAAGGCCACCTTAATGAAGAAGAGGTTATTGCCTATCTAAGCGATATGGGTCTGCCGGCGTTGTCTATCGAAGACCTTGGCCCTTCGAAGCATGTGTTCTCCCATGTTATTTGGCATATGAAAGGATATCTTGTCCGCGTGAAAGAAAGCAATAAAGGCATGCTTTTCGTCGGCGAGAAAGAACGGAAGGAACGTTATTCCATTCCTTCGGCTTTCCTTGCTTATCTGCCCTAACTTCACCCATAGGAGAATTTTCGAAACGTTGTATAATAGCCCCGTTCAAAAAGGAGGACATTTAATGCATAGCGACGAGAACATCGCGATGACCGTGTCCGGTAAGCCCCAAACTTACGACTACGCCCTCATCGATACCTGTTCTCTGATGGAAGATTCCTTCCCTTTGTGGATGGATCGCCTTGCGACATCGAAAGCAAAACACAAAGGCCGTTCAGCGAAGATCTTCGTCCCAAAAGAATGTGTAGAAGAATTGAAGGGACATACGAAGAGCGTTGAGGATTTCATGAAAAGAAGTGGAGCGCTAAGGGCGCTGCAAATCCTCAAAGGCGCGAAAAGGATGCGCTTATTGGGCATCTTGAAAACTCAGAAGAAAGATCATAACGCCAAAAGTTTCGCGGACCACGCCATTATGATGAAGCTAACCGCCGATCGTTTGGACAAGAAGGTCTTGGTGATTACCCAAGATAAGAAACTTGCCAGCGATATCATCGGTTTGAACGGATTGTTATCCCAGCGCGGACGCTTCATTGATGTAGCAAAAATCGACGTTAACGGCGAACTCGTTTCCAACAAAGGCGAACTTCTCTTAGAGAGCAACGAGCAAACCAAAGCGCGTTTTTCGAACGCGAAAAAAGTGGAGCGAGCACCTCAAACTGTTTCGAAACCTGCTGCGCCTAGTGCGACAAAGCCAGAAACGAAACCTGTTGAGGCGAAAACGCCAAACGTTGAGAAACCAAAACCCGTGGAGGCTCCAAAAAAGGAAGTCAAGCCCGTGGTTGCGGCTCCCGTTAAAACGATTGTTGAAAAAGCCCCAGAGGAAAAACCAACGACTGCTAGCCCCGTGTATTCGGGGACGGGAAAGGATCTGAAAGCCGCCTTCTTCTCTTGCGCTCATTCGGGAGGATTCCTCTTCCGATATCCGACGATCCCCTATTTGGCCCAATTCCACGGCCCTGCGGATTTGATCGAAGGGGAGGAAGATAAAATCCTCGAAAGCCTGCAAAAGAATCTGGGCGCCCCCAAGGAATTCCTTTTCAAGGACTTCTATTGGAAGGGCGAACGCCTTAACGTCGATTCCTTCCGCGTAACGGCGCAAAAGAAAGCGGAATTGACGCAAAAGACGGCGGAATCGGCACAAAAGGCTGATGTAGAACCTAAAGCCGAACCGAAAGAAAAACCGACAAAAGCTACAAAGGAAAAGGCGGAGAAAGCAGCTTCTCCTGCCGCTGATATCGATTACGAAAAAGGGAAGGCCGCGATCATTGAGAACCATCCCTTCTTGACAATCAGCAAAGCGGGCAAGGTCTTCTCTTGTGGTTATTATCGAGCGTCCAAACTCGTGAAGCGCCTACAAGATGAAGGCGTTTTGTCCACGGAAGCCACCAATAGCGATGGCTTCAAGGTCCTCTTATACAAAGGTAAGAAGGAAGAAGTGCCAACAAAACCTGTTGTTAACGCCAAAGAAGCACCGAAGAAGCCTGAATCTTCTAAGCCTGCCCAGAACAAAAAAGAAGAACTGAGAGCTTCTCCGAAGGCAGACAAACCAAAGACAACCGCGAAGAAGAAAACTTCTCTCAAGGTTGAAGAAAAGAAGCCTGTTGAGTCTTCTTCGCCCGCGGCTGAGCCCTTGAAAAAGGCTAAGCCACAGAAGAAGTCGGCACCTGCCCCTTCCAAAGCGGAAAGCAGGAGCGAGCCTAAGCAGGCTGCGCCTAAAACTGAACCGAAAAAGAAGGAAACGAAGCGCGCGACCTCACCTGCCGCTTCGAATGCCTCTTCCGAAAACGGCCGCCTGATCGTCTTCGAACCAGGCAAAGAAACGAAGAAGCCTTTGGAAAAGAAGAAGCCAACGGAGAAGCCGAAGACTTCGACACCAAAGAAAACGAATGCTTCTTCGAAAAAGAAGACGGGCGGTCCAAAACAAAAACCTTCGTTTACGCCCAAACAAAATAAACCAGCGAAATAGGGCCTCATCTTGCCGTGAGGCCCTTTTTCTTGCAAATTCTGTAATTCTCCTTAAAGATTATAAGCATGAAGAAAAGCACGATTGCCTCCTTGATCATCTTCCCCATCCTTGCGATCGGCACGTTTTGCCTTTGCTTTTTCTTGCAGGGCAACTACGAAATGATCGGTTGGGCCAACGCCTTGTTTTTCTCTTCGATTTTCGTTCTTGGCGGAGGCCTTTTGACCGTCCTTGGCTATTTCGGCGCCTTCGATTTTGTCGTCTATGGTTTCCGGTCCGTCTTCAAACATTTTTCTCCTAATTATAGAAACGCGTGCGATCAATACCCTGATTATTACGCCTACATGGAAGGCAAGAAAGTGAAACGTCGCGAGGTTGGTCTTTTCGTATGGCCTTGGGCGGTTTTGGGCACGCTGCTAATGGTTTCGTCCATCGTTCTTTACGCGATCGTTGGTTAATCTTTTAAAAAAGAAAGTGCTTTACTTTAAAAAAATCCTTGACGATTTTTGTATGTGCCTTTTACTAACCTCATCTCGAAAGGAGAAAGGACTATGAATAAGAAACTCAAAGTGGCTTCATCGGTTGCGTTCGGCGCTATTGTAATGACGCTCGCCGCCTGTGGTCCGGAAGAGCCCCAGCCTGGTTCCTCTGATACTGGAACCGGAAGTTCGAACTCTTCTGTTGTCGAAGATTCCAGCAGCTCTAGCAGCTCCGCTGAAGTCAAATTGCCTGTTGCGACAGGTGCCTACCAATTCGTCGATCGTTCGTATGAAGATCGTACCGAAATCTTGGGGAAACTCGAAAAGTACGCGGTTGACAACGCGCTTACCGGGTTGCCTCTTTACGAAAACGGCGGTTATCAGATTTACAACCGCCGTATCGTCAAAGGAACGGAGAACTACGTTAAGAATTATGGTTTCTCCACGTTGCGCGATGGCTACATCCGCGAAGGAATGGGCATCACGGGCGAAACCGATGATCGCTACCAAAACTACTATCACAACTACACCTCGGAAGACCCCGCGAGCTTGAATGCTTGGAACACGGATGGCTCCTTGATTGGTGACTTCGCCGCCGATTCGTCCACGAGTTACTTCGGAACGAAACTCAACGCCGAAAAGGACGGCTATGAGTGGTATGGCATCCTCTCGAAGGATGACCATATGCTCGCCGTCGAAAACGGCAAGGTCGTCCCAGTCGCGAACTCTGGCGAACTCCACAACACCTGGCGTATGCACGTTCGCACCGGTGAAGAAGGACGCGTTACCTATCGCACCGCCTCGAACATTGAAAACCGCAAAGCGTTTGATGGTACTTATGTCACCTTGGAGGATTACATCACGACCTTCAAGATGCTCTTAAACGGCGCAAATCGCCTCTATCGTGGTACGGAAATGGCGAGCAAGACCGGCAAGGGAACCTTGGCGGGCATGGCGAACTACTACCAAACCACCGCTTCCTTGGGCGTTACGGGCGTCAATGAATCCGCTGCTGCGGAAGCCGCCTTCGAGAAGGTTGGCATCAAGAGCGGAACCGACGAAGCGGGCGACTACCTTGAATTCACCTTCACGACCCCGATCAACCGCTTCTTCGCGATGTACAGCATCAACTCCAATCTCTATCAGCCCCTTCCGAAGGCCTTCATCGAAACGGTTGGCGTCGCGAACATCAATGGCTACGATTCGACCAAGAGTACGTCCCCGGTCGACAACACCCTCTCGGTCGGACCTTACTTCATCGAATCTTGGGAAACCGACGTCCTCATCACCTATAAGCGCAACGATGCTTGGTTCGAACGTCTCGATAACCCGAACCTCTACCGCATGGGTGGCATTCACACGAAGGTCCTCGCCGCCGTTAAGAGCGATGAAAACGCGGCCTTCAACGAATTCCTCCTCGGCCACCTCGATGCTTGCAGCGTCCCGCGTGACTTCTTGAACCAATACGCCACCGATCCTCGCACGGTCAAAGTCCCGGGCGACTCGGTTTGGAAATTGAACATCAACTCCTGCACCGAAGAGCTCTGGGAACAGCTCTTCGGCGTCAATGGCACCATCGCCCAAACGAAGATGTCCGATTACTGGAACGTCAAACCCTGGATGTCCAACAACAACTTCATCCGCGGTCTCTTCTATTCCATTGATCGTGGCACCTACGCGAAAGCAAGAGGTGCGCAACCTTCGATCGATTACTTCTCCAGCGCCTATCTCTCCGATCCTGAAAACGGCGTCTCCTACTCCGACACCCAAGCCCACAAAGACGCGTTGACGGACTTCTGGGGCGACACGGTGGATACCTATGGTTATAGCACCGCCCTCTCCCAAGAAGCCTTCAAGGCCGCGATCAACGATCTCTTGGATGAAGGAGCGATCAACTCCAGCACCAAAGAGATCAGCATCGATATCTGGTGGATGGCGGAATCGCAAGTCACCGTCGATGGCGCTCAACTTGGCGGTTACATCTCCAGCGCGTTCAACGCTGCTGCGACTTCCCTCGGCTTGCCGGTTCGCCTTGTGGTCAACAACTACGCTCCGGAAGAATCGATGGACGTCTACTACGAGCACTTGATGGTTGGACAGTTCGACCTCGGCTTCGGCTCGATCTCGGGCAACCCCTTGGATCCCTTGAACTTCATGGAAGTCTTGAAATCCTCCAACACCTCCGGCTTCACCCTCAACTGGGGCAATGACACCTCCGTTTTGGGCGAAGGAGATTCCTCCTTGGTCTTCGAAGACGAAAGATGGACCTTCGATGGTCTCTGGGATGCTGCCGATGGCGGCGCGATCCTCGGTGAAGATGGCCAAAGCCTGGAAGGCGCTTCGATCGAAGTCACGACCGCGGAAGTGGTCGACAGCACCAAAGTCCATATTGCCGGCAAAGTCGACGCGATGAGCTTCGATGGTTTGGATATCGAACCCGTCGCGATCTTCGGCACCACCAATGGCGACTACACCGACTACTTTGAAGTCTACCCCGGCGTTGGTAAAGCCAGCTTGAGCGTCGCAGGAATCGAAAGCTGCTCGTGGAATGACGATGGCACCTTCGACATCGTTATGACCGATGAACTTGCAGCGAACGCGATTGAAATGGGCGGATTCCCGCTCTTCGGCGTCGACTATGATCAAACGATCAAAGGTGTCTACTGCGGTTTGAAATCAGCTTACACCCGTTGCCCGATCGCTTAATCGCATCAACAAACAACACAATCAAGAGAAGCAGCATCGTTGGATGCTGCTTCTCTCGTCCTTGGCAACATTGTTGATTGCCTTCAATTTAGATTAGAATAGTAGCGCGTTGCGCGAAAATTATCAGAAATACAAAAGAAAGGAGGCTCTATGTTTCGTTATTCGATTCAGCGAATTTTCCTCGCGATCCTAACGACCTGCATCATCTTGACGATGACGTTCTTCCTTGTGAAGATTCAGCCTTTTCCAAGGATAACCGGCAACACGGATTCACAGATCGCCTATTACCTTCACCAAGCCGCATTAGGATATGTCCGTTATGATTCCATTCCGCATCCGGAATGGGGCGAGCTTCTCTTCTACGGGACCAATCGTACCGGCACCTATTACTTCTATCAAGAGTCCTTGATTAAACAATATGGCGCCTGGGTCTCTGGCATCTTCCAAGGAAACTGGGGTCTTTCCAATAAGATCTCCCCGAACGTGGACGCCATGGTCATCATCGTTGGGAATTCTTGGAAGGATTCTCGTCTATGGACGACGATCAAGATCAACATCTGGCCGGTTTTGATTTCCGTTCCCGCGGGTATTGGCCTTGGCATCTGGGCCGCTTTGAAGAAGAACAAGATGACGGATCACATCATCTCGACCCTTGTTATGATCTTCATTTCCGTCCCTTCCTTCGTCGTCATTAACTTCCTTTTGTATTTATTTTCTTATACCTGGGGTGTCTTGCCTTCCAAATGGCCGAGCATGACAAGCCCTGCATTAACAAAATTCTTAGGTTATATCATTCCGACGATGGCGTTATCGTTTGGCTCCATCTGCGGTTATTGCCGTTTCACGCGTGCTGAACTTACGGAAGTCATGTCCAGCGACTTCTTGCTTCTTGCGCGCACGAAAGGCTTGACAAAGAGCCAGTCGATCACCCGCCACGCCTTGAAAAACGCGATGGTTCCGATTCTTCCTTCGATCCTTTCGGAGATCATCGGTTTGCTCAGCGGTTCCATGATTCTCGAAGCGCTTTATGGCATTCCGGGTGTCGGTTCTTTGTACATCGATTCGATCAACGCCCGCGACTACAACGTCTTGATGGCGGATATGTCGCTTTATACCTTGATTGGCTTGGTTTCGGGCGTATTCCTCGATTTGTCGTATGGATTTATTGATCCGCGTATTCGTATGGGGGCGAAAAAGTGATTATGGAAAACAACAAAACCTTCACCTATCGCGATTCGAAAAACGTCGAACATACGATTTCGCTTCAAAAAGACGACTTCACGTTGAATCAGTTGGACACGAAGCTTCACGACACGAAGTTTAAATCCAAACCGACGACGTTCTTCAAAGATGCGTTCCGCCGCTTCGCGAAAAACAAATCCTCCGTCGCGGGAGGTATCATCCTCGGGACCATCGTCCTGTTTTCGATCTTCGTCCCAATTTTCAATGATCACTCGCTTGATCTTACCAATCCCTACTTGGCGCAGCAGACAAAACTTGCGCCGAAACTCTTCGATACGGGCACGGGCTTCTGGGATGGCACGACCACCTTCAAAGACATCGCGATCGATTTCGATTGGGAAGCCTATCAAAATGATGGCACCTATCAAGGAAAACCCGCCCAAACCGATAACTCGACGCTTTCGTTAGAAGCGATCGTCGGCGACATTTCCTTCAGCAAGGTCGGTGAGAAGAAGCTCAGCAACAACGTTCAAGGCTACGCTCGCGGCGGCTACATGTCACTTTCAAACCCCGCGAACGTGAAAGAGGATTCCTATGTTCGCTCCCCGCGCACGGAATTCTATTTGGATTATTACGATTACACCGTTTCTTGCGAAATCGCTGATAGCAGTCAATTTGAAGACTATCCTTATGGCGCGGACGCTAACTACATGTTGGCCTTGCATTATCGTCCGAACACTTCTAGCGATGAATTCAAAACCCTAATCTTGGATGAGCACCTTTCTGGCGCAGATTCCTATTCCTACACCTTAAGCGATTACCCCGTCCTTAAAGAAGGACTTGGCGTTGCGGACAATGGGACGATCAATGGCTACTTCGCCGTTCACCTTGAAGCGGATCCAAGCAAAGCGATTTCTTTATTGATCAAGAACGTTACCTTCGAAGCAAAGGATGGCGCACTTAACGTTACGGATCGCGAAAAAGAACGCATGGAATTGACGTCGGCTAACGATGCAAATCTTACGTTATTCCGCGCAAAACAAACGAATGGCAACGAAAAGTACGCCTACGTTTCCAATGCAAACCTCACGGTTTTCCAAGCGGATTACGTCACGGGATCCTTCCGTTACGATACCTATATGGCGGCCTTTGGCGATTACAACAAAGTCGGTATGACAATCGATAACTTGCGTACCTATGAGAGCAATGGTTGGATGACGTTTGACTATCCGATCAATGATTTTGCCGCCAGCAAGATGACCACGGATGATCAAGCAAGGTTCTCCGCTGGCGCGAAATTAACCGAAGAAGGCATCATTCACTGCCCGTTGCGTATCGATGAAGAGAACCCGCTTATCGTTCGCGTCGTTGGCGCGGGATCGTTGCGTGCCGCGAGCTTTGGCGGGGTCGTTTCGAGATACCGCGAATATGGTTATTCCGAAATGCCGACCTTCCTCTTTGGCACGGACAACATGGGTCGCGATATGTTTAAACTCGTCTTCAACGGGTTGCGTTTCTCAATCCTCTTGGGTATCTGCACCACCGCGATCAACATTTTGATCGGCTTGATCTGGGGCGCGGTTTCTGGCTATTTCGGTGGTTGGGTTGATATCGTCATGGAACGCGTCTGCGAAATCCTTGGTGGTATCCCCTGGGTTGTCGTCATGACCTTGATTTTGATCAATAAGCCCGATAACTTCCCAACGATCATCATGGTGGGTATCGCCCTGTGTACGACGGGATGGTTGGGTACTGCTGGATTAACGCGAACGCAGTTCTATCGATTTAAGGATCGAGAATACATCTTGGCGGCGCGAACCTTGGGCGCAAAAGATGGACGTTTGATCTTCCGTCACATTCTCCCGAACGCGATCGGCACCTTGATCACCTCTTCGGTCTTGATGATCCCCTCGGTCATCTTCTCGGAAGCGAGCCTTTCCTATTTGAAACTCGTTAACGGCATGCAGGGCTTTGGTTCCACCTTGTCGGAAAATCAAGCCTTCATGACGACCTATCCCTATTTGATCCTGTTCCCGAGCGTGGTCATGGCCTTGGTCATGATCTCGTTCAATCTCTTCGGGAACGGTTTGCGCGACGCGTTTAACCCGAGCTTGAAAGGAGGAGAGTAATATGGCGATGAAATTATCCGATAAGGACCGCTCCTTGATTGAAGGGGCACCATCGATCGAAGGAAAAGACAAAGTCCTTTCCGTCAATAATCTTGTTATCTCTTTCCGCACCGATAATGGCAAGGTTCAAGCCGTCCGTGGCGTTTCCTTCGATTTGTATCGCGGGGAAACCCTTTGCATCGTCGGTGAATCCGGCTCTGGCAAATCGGTCACTTCGAAGGCGATCATGGGCATTCTCAGCCCGAACGCCATCATCGAGGGCGGATCGATCATGTATAACGGGATCGATCTCACCAAAGCGAGCGAGACCGAATTCCAGCGGTTGCGCGGCAAGAAGATCGGCATGATCTTCCAAGATCCGCTTTCTTCCTTGAACCCGATTGTTCGTATTGGTAAGCAGATCACCGAGACGATGCTCATCAACGCCGACATGTTGAAGCGTTATTACGATGACCTTATCGCCCCGGAACTTACGGCTTATATGAACGCCAAATCGGAACTTCAAGCCGCGATCGGTGAAGCCAACGCCCGTGCCTCGCTTCCGATGAACGGATACGAAGACCGCCTTTCGGATTTTTCTTCCCGCTTCGCGGACCTTCGCGCTTCGCGTTTTGAAGCGAAGAAGGCTGGCACGTTAGAAGAATGGCAAGCGAAAGTGGATGCCATAAAAGAAGAAAAGAAAGCCTTCCTCGCGGAAAACAAAGCTTATTCAGAACAAGGAAAAGCGGAAGCGAAGACTAAGATCGCTGAGGCTAAAGCCCATTATAAAGAAGTGGCACCAACCTTACGGGCTGCTTTAAAAAAGAAAAAGGCTGAAGCGAAAGTCGAAACGAAGCAATATCATGAAAGCCTCAAGGACACGCTGAAAGCAAAGCTTGCAGAAATCCAAGAAAAGCGCGCAAAACTTTCTTTGAGCGATGAAAACAAAGCCAAAGTTGCTTCGTTGAAGAAGGACTTGCTCCTTACGAAACTTCGCTATGGTGCAAGGATTGCTCTCGTCTACGTCTTCCCAAAACTTCATGCCCAAGCTTCCCTTGCCTATCAAGAGGCAGTGAAGCCCATCGAAGAATCCATTCATGAAATCTTGAAAGAATTCCGCGCGTTGGATGAAGAAGAAGCGCTTGCTCGAAACGAGTACCAATCGAAGGTCCGAATCACCAAGAAAATGGCCAAAGCCAAGGCCTTGAAGGTCATGGAAGAAGTCGGCATTCCTCAAGCGGAACGCCGCTACCGCCAATATCCCTTCCAATTCTCGGGTGGTATGAGACAGCGTATCGTCATTGCGATTGCTCTCATTTCCGAACCGAAGATTTTGATCTGCGATGAGCCGACTACGGCTTTGGACGTCACGATTCAAGCCCAGATTTTGGAATTGATCAACCGTTTGAAGAAGACACATGACATGTCCGTTATCTTTATTACGCACGACCTTGGCGTCGTCGCCAATATGGCGGACCGTGTCGCGGTTATGTATGCTGGAAAGATTTGCGAGTACGGAACGGACAAAGAAATCTTCTTCGATCCGAGACACCCCTATACCTGGGCCTTGCTCGCTTCGATCCCTGACATCGATAGCAAAGAAAAACTTGAAGCGATCCCGGGCACCCCCCCAGATATGATCTATCCGCCCGCCGGCGATGCCTTTGCGCTCCGCAACCGCTTCGCCTTGGGCATTGACTTCAAATACGAACCGCCGTTCTTCGAAGTTTCGCCAACGCACTATGTCGCAAGCTGGCTGGAATACGAAGACGCTCCGGAAGTTGAGATGCCGAAAATTGTTTCTCAGCGCATCCGCCACGCTTTGAAAGAAGAGGAGGAAAAGATCCAAAATGAAAAACTCTAAATCACCACAGGATATCTCTTCCAACGACATTTCGAAGGCGGTTACTGACGATACGGCAAGAGACGTTGAACTACAACTCACCATTGAAGCGAAGGAAGGCGATAACCTCGCCGATCGCAAAAGCGTTGAAGCCTACGAAGTCGGGGAGCACCGCGAAGATGCTCACGTTCCAAGCCTAGAAGAAACGAAACAACGTTATGAGCAAGAAAAACGAGTTCGTCGCGAACGCCATTCCGTTGCCAAAAAGCTTTTGACGGACGCGGAAGCGGCTTTGAAAGACCTTCAAGATCGCTACACTGCGCTTTCGCAAGATCCTGCCCAAGAAGAAGGCGCCAAAGCCCTTTTAACGGAAATTGAAAAAGCCAAGGAAGATGTGGAGAACGCCAAACTTGCGGTTTCTTTGTCTCATCTTACCTATAAGCAGAACCTTGTGGAGAGCAAGACCTTGTTGGCGGTTCGCCATCTTCGCATGTTCTTCAAACTTGGCGCCTGGCCGAACTACATCAAGTTGAAAGCTGTCCATGATGTTTCTTTCGATATCAAAGAGGGAGAAACGTTTGGTATCGTTGGTGAATCGGGCTGTGGTAAGTCCACGACTGGCCGTTGCATCATGCATCTTTACGACATCACGAGCGGATCCATTTATTACAAAGGCTACCGCATTGGCGCCGGTGATCGTTGGAACCGCAAGGAAATCAAATACGCTCGCATCCATACGAAGAAAAAGATCGAGGCGATCCGTCAGGCAGAAGCCAAGGCTTTGCCTGGACTAACCCCAGAAGAAGAGGAAAAACTTCATTCCGAGAGCGAAGCCAAGATCAAGGCGTTGAACGAACGTTGCGAGGTGATCGTTTCCCGTCAAAAGCAAAAGATCAAAGCCATTCACTACGACAACAAGCACGCGCCTCGTCGCTTGTTGAACGAGATCCAAATGATCTTCCAAGATCCGGTGGATTCGTTGGATCCTCGTATGACGGTCGAAGATATCATTCAAGAAGGTCTTCGCATCCAAGGGAACCACAATCGTGCCGCCAACCACCAAAAGACGGTCGAAATCTTGAAAAAGGTCGGTCTCGTTCCCGAACACGCGAACCGTTATCCTCACGAATTCTCGGGTGGGCAACGTCAACGCATTGGCATCGCCCGCGCCCTCATCATGAATCCAAAACTCTTGATCTGCGATGAGCCGATTTCTGCGTTGGACGTTTCGATTCGCGCGCAAATCATCAACCTTTTGAATGATTTGAAGGAAGAAATGGGCTTGACGATGATCTTCATCGCCCACGATTTGTCGACGGTGAAATACTTCTGCAACCGTATCGCAGTTATGTATTTTGGAAACCTCGTTGAACTTACGACCTCCGATGAACTCTTCCGTCATCCGTTGCATCCCTATACGAAGTCGTTGCTTTCAGCGATCCCTCAGCCGAACCCCTTCTCGGAAAAGAGAAGAGAACGTATCACGTATCGTCCGGATTTGGTTCATGACTACGCTGCCCAAAAGCCGACGCTGCGGGAGATCCTTCCGGGACACTTCGTTCTTTGCAATGATGCGGAAGAGGCCAAATACCGCGAAGAGATCAAAAAGATCGATTCCGGGGAAATCATCTTCCGCGAAGGGCAACAAATTTCCAAAAAATAAGAATGTTATGTTCACCAAGGAGCGGCTCGCAACCGCTCCTTTTCTATATATAAAAAGAAGAAACGAGTAGCCGAAAAAAATAATTTAGCACTCAAGTATTGACACTGCTAAAAATATGGGTACACTATGGTTAGCACTTGAAGATAGCGAGTGCTAAACACAGGAGGTTACAACTTATGAATCTATTTCCCACTTACCATAACGGCCATCTCGTCGATCCGTTCTTTGATGATTTCTTCGGAACGAGAGATACCTTGGAATCCAAACATTTTGGCGCCTTGGCCATGAAGACGGACATCCGACAAGAAAAGAATGGTTACGCCATGTTCATTGACATGCCCGGCGTGAAGAAAGAAAACATCGAACTCACGTACAAGGACGAACATTTGACGGTTTCCGTGACGACGGAATCGTTGGAGAAGGACGAGGAAGGCAAAACGTTACCCTTCCTTCACCGCGAACGCTTCGCGGGCAGGGCCAGCCGTTCTTATTACGTTGGCGATATCAATGAAGACAACATCAAGGCCGAGTACAAAGACGGGGTCTTGAAGGTCTTCATCCCCAATGAAGAAGAGGAGGTCAAGACCGAGAAGAAGATCAGCATCCAATAAACTCTAAAAGCAAAACAGAGGCTTCCCGCCGTCCCTCGGGAAGCCTTTTCCTTTTGCTTGAACCTCGGATTTCTCCTCGTTAAAATGAATACCCATAGGGGGTATTATGCGAAAGAAGTTCTCTGTTGAAGGAATGATGTGCGCGGCTTGCCAAAGCAACGTGGAAAAAATGGTTCGCGCTTTGCCTGGCGTTGATAGTGTCAACGTATCCTTGCTTTCAAAATCCATGATCGTGGACTATGACCCCGAGATGGTCAATGAAGAAGAAATCGAGAATATCGTTGCCCACGGGGGCTATGCCTGTTCGATCTTCGTGAATGAATCGATCGTCTCGATGCAGCGGAAGAAAGAAGCGGAACTAAAAAAGAAGAAAAACAAACTGATTTGGTCGTGGGTCTCGCTTGCCTTATTGATGGTCTTTTCGATGACCCCGATGTTCTTGGGCGATTCGTTCATGCAACGTCCGGATTATATTCCGTTAATGATCGGGGACATTGCCTTTCAGTTGCTTTTTGTTATCCCCGTCATTGTTTTGGATTTTGATTTGGTATCTTCTGGGATTAAAGCCTTGTTCCACGGCAAGCCGAACATGCAATCGTTGGTTTCTTGCGGGATGATCGCCTCCTTGGCTTACGGGCTTTATTCGTTTGTCATGACCGTTGTCTACTTTGTTATGGGCGAAAGCATGAAGGCCATGCCCTATACGATGAACATCTATGTGGAAAGCGCGGGTATGATCCTTTGCTTTGTTTCGCTTGGAAAATACCTTGAATCAAGAGCGAACCAAAAGATGGTTTCTTCGGTCGCTTCCTTGATGGAGCTTGTCCCTGAAACGGCTTTGAAAGTCGGAGGGGAAGAAGTAACGGAAGTATCCACGGATTCTTTGTCGCGGGATGATATCGTTTTGGTTCGTCCTGGATCCTCCGTTCCCACGGATGGTTTCCTGATTTCCGATGTCGCTTCGCTTAACGAAAGCGCTTTAAGTGGCGAATCGAAGACGGTTGATAAAAAGAAAGACGACAAAGTGGTGATCGGCACGATCAATGTCGGGAGCGCCTTCTTGTATCGCGTGAGTGAAACGGGGAAAGATACGACGATGGGGAAAATTATCACCTTAGTCGAAGAAGCTTCGGCGAGCAAAGCCCCGTTAGCGAGAATCGCGGATAAGGCCGCGGGCATCTTCTGCCCTGCAGTTATGATTTTGTCCTTGCTTGTCTTCATTCTATGGGAAGTATTGACGGGACTAGGTATCGCGGGAACCTCGACTCCGGATACGAATTTGGCCTTCCAATTGGCCATCTCTGTCTTGGTCGTTAGTTGCCCTTGCGCCTTGGGTCTAGCAACTCCTTTGGCGGTTCTTGTCGGCGGAGGAAAGGGCGCGGAACAAGGCATCTTGATCAAATCCGCGGAAGCCTTTGAACGTCTTTCCCAGGTGGATGTCGTCCTATTTGATAAAACGGGAACATTGACCGAAGGAAAGATGAAACTTGTCGATTCCGTTGCCTTCAAAGGGAACGTGGATAGCTCCTTCCGAATCGCGGCGAACATGGAAGGGAGAAGCGAACATCCGATCTCCAAAGCATTCCTTGCCTATGCAAAAGAAAACAACGTCCCCCTTTCGATGATTGAAGGGGTGGAAACGATCACCGGGAAAGGACTCTACTGGGAAGGGTGGCTCGTTGGAAATGAGACTTTGTTCCAAGAAACGGGCAGCAATCTTTTCGCGGCGAAGGAATATTTTAATCATCAAGCTTCTTTAGGGCGCACGGTCGTGTTCTTTGGAGATAAGCATGAAGTTTTCGCGGCGTTTGCTTTCGCGGATACGTTGAAAGAGAATGCGCAGAAATCCGTCAAAGCCTTGCAAAACCTCGGCAAAAAAGTCGTCATGGTTACCGGAGACCACCATCTTGTCGCACAAGAAATCGCGAAAGAATTAGACGTCGACGAAGTTTTTGATGGCGTTCTTCCCCAAGGGAAAGAAGGCATTGTTAGCCATTTCCAAAAGGAGGGGAAAAAGGTTGCTTTCGTGGGCGACGGGATCAACGATGCGCCTGCTTTAACAAGGGCGGATGTTGGCTTGGCAATCGGCGCGGGAACGGATGTCGCGATCGATTCCGCAGATGTCGTTTTGGTCAAAAGCGATCCTCTCGATGTCGTTGAATCTTTGCGCCTTTCTCGTCGCGTTGTGCGTAACATCAAGGAGAATCTCCTTTGGGCGTTCTTCTATAACTTGTTGTTGATTCCTTTGGCTGCCGGAGCCTTTTATGGAGTGAAGGTTCCACCCAATTGGTTTACGGGAGAGGTGGATCGCCTTGTTTTAACCCCGATGATTTCTTCTCTTGCGATGTCGTTAAGCTCCATCACCGTTGTTTTGAACGCTTTGCGTCTTAGGCGTTATAAGCGGAAAGGATAAATATCTATGATCTTTGGAAAGAGAATCACCGCCACCTATTCGGTGGAAGGCATGATGTGCGGCAAATGCGCGAGCCGCGTTGAAAACGCGCTTTTGGGTGTCCAAGGCGTGAAGAAAGTGACCGCGGATTTCCAAACGGGCAATGTGCTTGTGGTATCCGTGCGTGCCTTGGAAGAAAACGAAGTCAAAACTGTGATCGAGGGTTTGGGCTACGCCTTTAAAGGAATCGTGAAATGAAGGCCGATTCGAAAGCGGTGAAGCGCCAACTCGCGATTGCGAAAGGGCAATTGGAAGGTTTAACCAAAATGGTGGATCAAGACGCCTATTGCATGGACGTTTCCAACCAATTGCTTGCGACGATTGCCTTGCTCAAACGATTGAATCTTTTGGTCCTTCAGGCCCACTTGGAAGGCTGTGTCAAGGGCGCGGCGAAAAGCCAGGATGAAAAAGACCTCGACGCGAAGATCGCCGAGGTCGAAACCGTGTTGAAGCGGATGGGGAATTAATCCTTCAAAATCGGGATGATTTCTTCTTGAAGACCGCCGAGAACGAGAACGTGGCGGTTTTCGATATGGAGATCGGTCTCGCTGCGCATCCCGAAATCTTCTGCGTAGATCCCCGGCTCATCGGAGAAAGAAGTGCCGTCCATCAATTCGCGGAAATCATGAGACTCAAAATTATCGAGGTTCGCGCCAGCGCCGTGGCAAGAAACATCATCGGTAATGCTATGCCCTAGGCGATGGATGAAGGAATCGCCATACCCCGCATCCGTGATCACTTTGCGTGCGACATCGTCAACTTCATAGCCATGAACTACACGGTTTGGCAATTCTTCTTTTAGAAAGTTGATGGCGCTGTTGCGCGCTTTTTTCACGATATCGAAACGTTCCTTGTATAAATCCGGCACTCGACTTCCGACATAGCCCATCCAGGTGATGTCGGCGTAGACGCTCCCCTTTTCTTTATTTTTGGCCCACATGTCGATCAGGACGAGATCGCCTTCTTTGATGGGGCTAGAGACGTCCTTTGTTGGTCCGTAATGCGGGTTGTTCGCATTGGTGCCGATCGCGACGATCGGGTCTTCATCAAAGACCATTCCTTCTTCGCGGAATCTTTTGGCGATGAACTGTTGGATCTCGTACTCGTCGCTTTGGCCCTTCTCTTTGACGTCTTTTCCAATTTTTGCGAAGGCTTCATCTTTGATGCGCAAGGCTTTAAGGCAGGCATCTTTCTGGGATTCAAGTTGCCAAGGCGTCATCACGGCGGAGAAGCGTTGGAGAATGTCCGCGGAAGGGGTGACTTTTTTTCCTAGTTTCTTCACGAAATCGACGGTTCCATAATCCGCGAAAGAAACGCGCGGCAACAACCCGTTCTCGGAGATATCCATAAGGATGCGAGAATAAGGAACAAGTGCCTTTTCTAAGGCGGAAAGCATCTCTTGCCAGGTCTTATAAGGCAATAAGGTAAAGACGGAGGTAATGTCTTTGCCCGAGAGAAAAGCTAGGTCGATCACGTGGGCAATGATCGAGGGTTTTCCTTCCTTTGGGATCAACAAAAAAATCTTTCGAGTGAGGAATTTTTCTCCAAGCAGGGCTTTGACGGTTTGATTGTGGTTTTCATAATCCGCGAGCAGCCATGCATCGGCGTTCAAACGGACAATTTGTGGTTGGATATCTTCGATACGCATGGATTTAGTATATACTTCTATCAGCGAATTTCCACGAAGGCTCCGCGCGAACATGATCAAGACAGAATTTGGACCAAAGGTCATCGGTACACTTCCTTTGTTACAACATCCCCGCCCACAATGTCGGCGAAAGAACTACATGATGCTCAATGGGCCTTGGGAATTTGAGATCACCAAGAAACGAGGGCTTCCGACGTTCTTTTCCCGTGAGATCTTGGTGCCGTTTGCCGTGGAAACTTCCTTAAGCGGCGTCCATAAAGAAGTAACGGCGGATGATATCCTCCATTATCGGAAAACCTTTAAAAAGGAGAAATCTCCAACGGAACGCGCCATCCTTCATTTCGATGGCGTCGATCAAATCTGCGATGTCTTCTTTAACGGGCGGAAGATTGGTCGCCATATCGGCGGATACCTGCCTTTCGCCTATGACGTCACAGAAATTTACCAAGAGGAAAACGAGATTTACCTTGAGGTGACCGATGACGTTCAGAACGACGTTTTGCCTCGCGGAAAACAAAGCAAACATCCTGGTGGCATTTGGTATACCTCCACGAGCGGCGTTTATCAAAGCGTGTGGCTTGAAATCGTTCCCGAAGATTACATCTCTTCCTTTCGCATGACCCCAAATGTGAATGAGGGAAAACTTCATCTTTCGTTTTCGACCTTTGGGGATCCTTATCCGATGCAGATCGTCGCGCGGAGAAAGGGGCACGTGGTCGCGCACGCCCTTTTGCTTCAAGGGAACGAGATTGACCTCGTTCTACCGAAGCCTTTGGATCTATGGAGTCCTGAAGATCCGAACCTTTACGATTTGGAGATCTACGCCAAAGAAGATTACATCACCTCGTATTTCGCAATGCGCGAATACGGAACCATCGATTATCAAGGTCATAAGGTCTTCGCGTTGAATGGGAAACCCTATTTCTTGAGTGGCGTCTTGGACCAAGGCTATGTTCCGGAAAGCGGCTTGACCTACCCAAGCGTCGAAGCGATGGAATTTGATTTGAAATTGTTAAAGGAATATGGCTTCAACATGGTCCGTAAGCATATCAAATTGGAACCCATGCTTTGGTATTCGGTCGCGGATCGCCTTGGTCTCATCGTCTTCCAAGACTTCGTTAACGGAGGCGGAAAATACAACACCTTCCTCTTCGCAACGGGAACCTTCTTCCAACCGAAACGGAGAGACGATAAGCCTTCTTTCATTCAAAGCGTTGGAAGAGAAAGCCCCGTGTCCCGCGCCTTCTTCGAGCAAACGATGGATCCCTTTGTCCGTCACCTTTATAACGTTCCTTCGATCGCTTCCTATGTTTTGTTCAATGAAGCCTGGGGACAATTTGAAAGCAAACGCCTAGAACAAAAGCTTCGCGCCCTGGATCCAACGCGCCTTGTTGACGCAGTGTCTGGCTGGTGCGATCAAGGAGGTGGAGACTTTGATTCCCATCACATCTATTTCCGAAAGGTTCATCTGAAGCCGAGCAAGTCCCGCATCCTCTTCTTAAGCGAGTTCGGAGGCTATTCCCTCCACTTAAAAGAGCATTCTTGGAGTAAAAAAGTCTTTGGCTATAAGCGTTTTAAGAACAAAGATAAGTTGAACAAAGCGTTTAAAAAACTTTACGAAGAGCAATTGATCCCCCTTCGCGATAAGGCGGGTTTAGCGGCCTTGGTCTATACTCAATTAAGCGACGTTGAGGAAGAGACAAATGGGCTTGTAACCTACGACCGCAAAGTGAAAAAGGCGGACCCAGAGTTATTTAGGGCGCTGAATGAGGAGTTGAAGTTTCATGATTAAAGCAGCGTTTTTCGATATCGATTGCACCTTGTATAGCTGGGCGAATCGCCGTTATGTGGAGTCGGGCGTCAAAGCGATCAAAGCCGCCCAGAAAAAAGGCTTGAAAGTGTTCCTTTGCACCTCTCGCCCTTATCATTCCATGTATCACTTCGGCGTCATGGATCTAGGCATCCATTGGGATGGTTGGGTCGCCTGCGCAGGCGGTGTTTCCTGCATCAAAAACAAGATCATCTACGAAGAACCGTTAGATGAAAAAACCGTTCGTTCCTTCGTGAAACTCGCGCAAAAGGAGGGTTTGATGATGCAATTGGTCACCCCAAAAAGTAGGTATTATACCGCGGAAAAGAACGAGTATTACCAAAAATTCGCGGAAACCTTCGAGGAACCCGATGCGCCGGTGCATCCGTATCACGGGAAGCGCGTGAGCACGATGCTCCTTTTCGCCCCTGAAAGCTACGATGAAGAATTCAAGCAAGCCTTCCCTCAACTGAGTTTCTTCCGTTTCCATGAATACGGTATCGAAGTAACGGATCAGCCCAAAAGCAAAGGCAGAGGCGCAAAAGCCATTCTCGATGCCCTTGGAATTTCAAAGGATGAAGCCATTGGCTTCGGCGATGATTACGCCGACATCACCATGAAAGATGGGGTTGGAACCTTTGTTGCCATGGGCAACGCAAGAGAAGAAGTGAAAAAAGAAGCGAACTTCATCACCGCGGACATCGATGATGATGGCATCGCGAAAGGACTCGCCCACTTCGGATATTAAAAGAGAAGGCCAACGCTTTCTTTTTTAACGCCCATAGAGACAGAAACCAGGAGAATCTTGTTCGAAATCCAAGCCGTTGATCTCTCCGTGTAGGGTGTTTTTCAAATATCGTGCGGTGATATCGACGGGGTAGTCCACGTATTCATGAATGATGTTTTCGGGATTGGTGGCGGAAGGGAAATAATCGAAGTCTTTGTTGGTGTCGCGATGGTAATAAACGTAATCGATGATTCCGCAGGTGTAATAGGTATCGTCATTTAACGTCGCATAGGTTTCATAGTCGCCCGTGTAGGTCGAGTTATAGGAAGCCTGCCGTTTGATTTCGCCTCCCAAGACCTTGGCGACGACGAAGTGGTTCATAAACGGCGTAGCTTGATAGAGCTCGCCATAGGTGAAGGGACCGGTATACAAGGTGGCGCGTTGTGAGTTCTCCATGGTGCAGACGAGATCTGGGTGGAGACTTTTGTATTCTTCGTACATCGCTTTGACGCCAAGTCGAGCGACGCCATGCGAATCCAAACGGGTCCCTGTGAGATTGGCAAGCACTTCATTGGTTTTCGTGTAGAAGGCCTCGTCAAGGTATTTGTTTTCCAACTCAATGAATACGGGGTCGATTTCCATGAAGGAAGGGGCGTCGAAATAATTGGCGTTATCATAGGTCACACCGAGTTCGTCGATCTTAAGTTCGAAGTAGGAATACTGCCTTCCGTTACAGCCGCCTTGGATGTAGGGAACGCCTTGACGAATGACGCGTTCTGCTTGGTGGCTGTGCCCAAGGAAGCAGCCGTCGAAATAGGGCTTCGCGCCTCCGGTGAAGGTGAAGGAGTTCAACGACGTTGATTTATTATGGGCAATGTTAACGATGATTTGCGCGCCTTTTTCCCGCAATTTCTTCGATTCTTCTTTGATGATTGGCACAGGATCAATGAAATCGAAATCTTTAACGATATTTGATTGGATTGACGTCGTTTGGCCTTGGCCGATCGTTCCGATGATGCCGATTTTCACGCCATCTTTTTCAACGAGGAGAGAGGATCCTGCCTCTTCCCATTTGGTCTCTGTTCCGTAGTAATAGATGTTGCTGCCTAACATCGGGAAGGCGGCAAGATCGCGAAGATCCTTTAAAGCTTCTAATCCGTAATCGAAATCATGATTTCCAAGAGCACCCGCGGTAAAGGGAACCGCGTTCATCGCTTCGGTGATGAATTTGCCATAATTGGAATTGGATTCCCAAGAACCTTGAAACATGTCGCCCGCGGAGAAAACGAAGGTGTGCTCCGGATCTTTATCGACCTCGCTTTTTAAGAAAGAAAATAACTTTTGAAGCCCGACTTCATTCCCGCGGTTGACGATGCTTCCATGGAAGTCGTTGATGCAATAGAAACGGAAGGTCTTGGGATCGCCTTGATATAGAGAACTTTCCGACGAGCTTTCTTCGCTCGAAGAAGAAGTAATGCTCGAGGACTCCGACTTGGTTTCCGAGGAAGCGGAAGAAGATTCTTCCTCGGGAGAAGAACTCGATGAGGCGTTCGTCGGCCCGCAAGAAGCGAGAGCGAAGAGGGCGCCAAGGAGAGAAAGAAGAGATAACTTGCCGATTTTCTTTGAGGTTTTCATGGAGATATCTTACCATTACAAAGTAATGGAACCTAGGGAATTCTTACCATATGCCCTCGTCAGCCAAGGCGGCGGAACCCGCGGGGCCTTCACGGCCGGGGTTCAAGAGGTCCTTTTGAAAGAAGGCTTCCGTTTTTCCTATCTCATTGGTACGAGCGCCGGCGCTTTGAATAACCTTGTTTATTTATCAGAAGACGCCGAATGTGGGCGGTTCGTTACCACGGAACTTGTCGGAGATCGAAAATTCCTCAGTCTTTATAACTACATCAGCAAGGATGGTCTCTTCGATTTCTCCTATCTCTTCCATGAACTTTCAAAGAACGCTCCTTTAGATTATGAAACGATGGATCGGTCTCCTGCGCGTTATGTTGCGGTTGCGACTTCGTTAGAAACCGGCCAAGTCACCTATTTTGAAAAGGGAAAAGTAAGGGATTTCTGGGCGGCGATCGCCGCAAGCGCATCTCTCCCCTTCCTTGCGAAACCGGTGGATGTGGACGGAGGGCTTTATCTTGATGGGGGGATGACCGCCGCGATCCCTTGGCGCAAGCCTTTGGAAGAAGGCTATTCCAAACTTGTGGTGATCCTCACAAAACCCATTGATTATCGAAAGAAAGAAAAGACCATTGATCCGAAAGCGGCTTTGCCGAAAATGGTTTTCCGCAAATATCCAGACTTTGCGAAAGCCTATTTAGATTGGGCAAGGGTTTATAATCAGGACATGGAAGATCTCTTGGCGTTAGAACAAGAAGGGAAAGCCTTCATCATCGCGCCAAAAGAATCCTTGGAGGTGTCGAAGACCGAACGACACGCCCGCAAGTTAATCCCGGTCTATGAAGCAGGCGTTGCAAGGGCAGGAGAACTGCTTCCCGCCTTGAAAGAGTTTTTGAAGCATGAATAAGAACGATAAAAAAGCCAACCGCCCACAGAAGGGCTTGGTGAATCCGAAGATGATCACCGAATGGAACGTCTATCGTGAAACCACCTTGATGGAGTTTCTCCTTTTCAAAATGGGGGAATCCAAGCGGAAGACGGTCAAATCTTTGCTTTCGCATCATCAAGTAGCGGTTGGAGGTGTCCCCGTTTCTCAATTTGACTACAAACTTGTCCCCGAAGACGTGGTCACGGTGTCCAAACGCCCAATCGCAAGACACGAACTTCATAAGCTCCCGATTCTTTTCGAAGACAACGACCTTATCGCAATCGATAAAGCCTCGGGTTTGCTTAGCGTCGCGACCGAGCGCGAAAAAGGAAAAACGGCCTATCGCCAAGTGAACGATTATTTGGTCGCCAAGAACCGCAAGGCGCGTATCTATGTCGTCCACCGTTTGGACGAAGACACTTCCGGCGTTTTGATTTTCGCGAAGAACGCGGAAACGAGGGAAGCGCTCCAAAAAGAATGGCAACAAGTGGTGACGAAACGTTATTACTATGCGATTGTTGAAGGGGAAATGGAACAAAAAGAAGGCGTTTTGCGTGACTATCTTGCGCAAGATCAATTCAATTTGGTGTTCGTTACGAAAAATCCTTCCAAAGGAAAACTCGCGATCACGAAGTATAAAACCATTAAAGAGCGGGATGGCTATGCCTTGCTGGATGTTGCATTGGATTCAGGAAGAAAGAACCAAATCCGCGTTCAACTTGGCAACATTGGCCATTACGTTGTCGGCGATGATAAATATGGTGAGCCGAGCGATCCGTTGAAACGCTTAGGTCTTCACGCTTATGAACTTGCTTTCACGAATCCATTGACGGGAAAATCTTACGATATCAAGGCACCGATGCCGTCGTCGTTTAAAAAGTTGATGGAAGAAGGCAAAGGGGCTTTGAAGGGGCGCAAGGAACGGCAGAAGATCGAAGAGAAATCGGCCCGTCTCACTCGCAGCCAAACCAAAATCGCGGTTGGGCAGAAGAAGTCCGCGGCGAGGAGCGCTCGTTTTGGGCAAGGAAACAAGAAGATGAACCATGGGAAACGGTAAGTATTGGCTTTCAAAACTTCGGGAGTCGGTTTTATCGACCCTTCCGATCACGATTGTCATTATCGTTTTCTTTTTGGTCGCCCGTTTTGGGCTTCCCTCCGACTTTTTTGCCCCGGCCTACGTTCTTGAAAACAACGACATGTTCTCGTTCTTGATCGCCGTGGTCATGATCATCGCCGGCATGACGATGTTCAATGTCGGGACCGAGCAATCCATGAGCGAGATCGGCGTCCAAATCGGCGGATCCTTGATGAAGAAGAAAAATTTCTTCTTTGTTATCGCGATGACCTTCATTTTGGGGGTCTTGGTGACGATTGCCGAGCCCGATCTTTCCGTGTTAAGCGGTCAAATTGGGTTGGAAGAGAACGTCATCGTATGGACGATTGGCGTTGGCGTTGGTGTCTTCCTTGTGATCGGCGTTCTTCGCATCCTTTTCCATAAGAACTTGAATATCTTGTTCCTTGCCTTCTATGCCTTGGCCTTTACTTTGATTTATTTGATCGATCCTCGTTTCTTGCCGATCTGCTTTGATTCTGGCGGAGTCACGACGGGGCCTGTGACCGTGCCTTTCTTGCTTGGCTTTGGCCTAGGCTGCGCGGCCAGCCACCGCGGCAAGAATAACGGCGACTCTTTTGGTTTGACGGCGCTTTGCTCGATCGGCCCCATCTTGGCGGTCATCGTCATTGCCATGATCATGAAATGGAGTGGCCGAGAGCTTCCTCCGATGAGCGAGTACGCGGATCCGCTTTCAAAGCTGACCGGCGACATGGGAGCGAATTTCGCGCATGCGATCACGAGCTCGCTAGGCTCCGTCGCTTTGTCCGTTGGTCCGATCCTCCTCTTCTTTTTGATCTACAATTTCTGCTTTCTGCGCCTTAAATGGACCGTTCTTTTACGTGTTGGCCTAGGCATGATCGTCACCTATTTTGGCTTGGTGTTCTTCCTTTCTGCGGTCGAAGCGGGCTTCCTGCCGATTGCTTCCAAACTAGGGCAGGCCTTAGGTTCGAAGGACGGTATCTTCTGGGTGACGCTGATTTTAGGCGGCCTCTTCGGCGTTTTCGGCGTGCTTGCTGAACCCGCGGTTCACGTTTTGGTGAAGCAGATTGAAGATGTGTCCGATGGCTCGATCAAAGCGGGGACCGTCTTAGCGACCTTGGCGTTATCGATTGGCGCCGCGGTCGTCCTTCATTTGATCCGCAGTTACTACCATTTCTCCTTGGCTTATTATTTGATCCCGGGCTACATTTTGGCTTTTGTTCTAAGCTTCCTTGTGCCGCCGGTTTATACCGCGATGGCCTTTGATTCGGGTGGAGTTGCCTCTGGCCCGATGACCTCAACGTTCGTCTTGCCTTTCTGCATTGGTTTCGCCTTTGCGCAAGGAAGGGACGTCTATTTATACGGCTTTGGCTTGGTTTCGATGGTCGCGATGATGCCTTTGATCGTCTTGCAATCGTTGGGTCTTGTAAGCGTCATCCAATCGAATATCGCGTTGCACAAAGCTCGCCGCCACCTTGTCGGCGAGGACGACAATCAAGTGGTGCATTTCTTGCCGGAGGGAAATTGATTTATGGCTACGTATGATCAAACCCATCGCGTCTGCCCCTTGCTCTTCCTGACGGTCATCGTCGGCAAAGGCCAAGGCGCCGCCATTGCAGAAATGATAAAGAAAGCAGGCGCCTACTCGGTCTATTTCGTTTCGGGCCAAGGCACCGCTCCAAACGATATGTACGCGATTTTGGGCACAGGCACGTTGAAGAAAGACGTTTTGTGCTCGGTAATCCGGGAGAACGCCTGGTTCGATTTGAAGATCGCCTTGCAAGAAAGATTCGCTATCAGCCCCCTGTCCAAGGGCTTAGCCTTCATTACTCGTCTTGATTCGGTTGCGGGAGTATCGACCTATAAGATGCTAAGCAACACCATGGATGAAGAAGGGCGCAAGAAACAGAAGAAACGGAGGAAGACCCATGAATAAACCTTATGTTGCCATCGTATCGATCGTGAATCGCGGATTCACCGATCTCGTGATGGAAGCCGCGAAGCAAGCGGGCGCTCGTGGGGGCACCGTTTTGACGGGACGCGGGTCTGGGAACAAAGAAGCCGAGGCTTTCTTTGGCGTGACCGTCACCCCGGAAAAAGAAATCGTTTTGATCTTGGTTGAAAAGGCCCTTTCGGATGCCGTTTTGATGGCGATCAACGAAGGCGCTGGCATGAAGACCAAGGGCATGGGCATCGCCTTTGCTTTGCCCGTGGACGATCTTGTGGGCATTGGAGAAACCGTTGAGGAGACCAAGGAGTCCTTATGAGTTCGTCGTCGCTAGCTAGTTATCGAACAAAGGAGAGAAAAAAGAGAAGCTTTCGAGAGCTTTTCCCTTTTCTTTACCGCTGGGATTCCCTTTTTTATTACGCGTTATTCGTGTTGCTCCTAGGTTTTGCCTGGATTGGGTTTTCTCTTTTTGAGAACTCGTTTACCCAGATGCTGAACTGGGATACGACGTGGCAATACATTCCCTTTGCCTATACCTATCACGATGCGTGGCGGACCTTCCTTTCCACGGGACGCTTCCCTCTTTATGATTTTGCGACCTACATCGGCACAGACAGCATTGGATCGAACTCCTATTATGGCCTTTTTGATCCCTTCATTGTTGCGTTAGTTTTCTTCCCCAAGGGATGGATTCCCCAGATGATGGCGATCTTCACCGCGGTCAAGGTGATGGTTGCGACCTTATTGACGCGCAGCTATTTGAAGTACATGGGGATCAAGGAATGGACGGCCCGTTTTGCCGCGATTGCCGCGGGCTTCTCGGGATATGTTTCCTTCTTTGTTGGCTTTCCGAGCTTCGTCAGCGCCGTGATCTACGTCCCGATGGTTCTTTGGGGCATTGAAAAGGTGATACGAGAGCGGAAGCCAGGGATTTTGATCTGGGCCTTGTTCTTAGAAGGGATCACCTCTTTCTTCCTTCTTGTTTGTGTTTGCATCTTTGGCGTTTTGTATGCCTTATGGCGTTACTTCACGACCTTGAAGCAAAGGAGTGCGAAACAAAATTGGATCGTCATTGGCATGGGTATCTCCTGCTTCGCGGTAGGCTTGATGCTTTGTAGTTTCACCCTTCTCCCATCCTTGCGGGAATCTTCGTTATCGGGGCGAAGCGTTTCGATCGGCACCGCGTATCTAGAAGCGGTAAAAACCTCATTAACTAGCCATGATTTGCGCACTTTTTTCGCTTTGGTGTTTGAACCTGTCGGCGATCACCCAGGGCGCGAACTCATGGGCTTGGTGTCTTTCTTCTTCCCGACCGCGGGTCACGTGGCCTTGCCGTTGACGCGCAGCTCGTATGATGCTTGGACGGCGAGTTTGTTTACCTATACCCCCTGCGTGATCTTGTTCTTCACGGCCTTGCTGGAATCGATTCGCCAGAAGAAGGGCTTGCACCTTGTCGCCGTCATGCTCATCACCTATTTTGTCTTCACGAACTTCAGCTATTATTTCTTCTACGCCTTCTCGGGGAATGGCTATGGACGTTGGTATCTCGTTTTAATCCCAATCATCGTTTATTACTGTGCCTGGGGCTTTGATCAACGGAAAGAAGCGCCGGAATATATCCCGATTCTTTCTGGATTCTTTGCGATCATGGGCACCCTTTTCACTTTCTTCCTAACGGATAAGCTCCTTAAGGGCGTGACCTTCTCTGGCGCGGGATGGAACCCGAACCATCAAACCTATTGGCCAGTGACCTACGTTGGTGCGAGCGAAATCTACAACGGGCAAATCCATAACGCCTGGTACCTCTATTACCAATTGGCACTCGTCGCGATCGATTCTTTCTTAATGATTTGGGGCCAACGCAAGAAGTGGCTCCCGAAAGCGCTTGTGATCTCGGTTGCCGTTGAAGCAATCGTTATGGGCAACCTTGCCTATCTATACGATGGCCTTTGGAACTATAAAAACTCCTTTGCCGGCGGAGAAAGAAACCGCGATACGGCGGCTTACGTTGAAAGAGTTCTCTCGGAAAAAGATTCTTCTTTCTATCGAACCTATGCGGATGCCTACGCAGGCACGAAGTACGCTTCAAAAGTGGCGGGACTCAATGGTTCCGCGGATTTCCATTCATTGATGAACTTCGACGTTGAGCAATTCGCGCTAAACAACCATATGAAATACCCGGGATCCGTGATCAATTCGTATCAAACCGAAGACATCTACAATCCTTCTTGGAGTGGGTATTACGGGAACAAACGCGAAGGCACGGACTTGATGCTTGGCTATCGTTATTACCAGATTTCGAATTCCTATTCCCAATGGAAAAACGAAGACGGTTCGGCTTTCTTCCCAACCGCGAACGTTCCCTTCGGCGCGGAAGAGATCGTCGAAGCAAGCAAGAACCGCGATCTATCCAGGGTCTATGGCGTTCCAGAAGAATACCGTCCAAGCCTTGGCTGGGCGGTCGATTCGAATTACCTCTACGCTTTAACGCCCGTGAAGGACGACTTCTATCGGACGAATTTCTACACCCCGGCGTGGAGAAGAGATGGTTTTGTCCAATTATTGCGCGCGGAAAAAGCCCAGCAAAAGGGCGCGATCGTCGCACACGATGAAACGCTCCCTGAAGGGTTCAACGTCAGGAAAGATGTCCCGGATATCCCCTCTTCGGAGATCCTTTCTCTTACGAGCCGCAACATCAAGGCCACCTATTACACCGTTGGAGAAGGAGACTTGATGATTCCTTCTCAAAAGCATTCGTATTACAACGAAGGCTTGGGTTTCTTCTTGAAACACTTCAAAACGAAGAAAGAAAACATCGTTTCGAGTTTCAACGAGACGTTGAATCCGATGGAACGCGACACGGGCATGCTCGCTTTCTCTCCCGTGAGCGGGCAATATTTCAACCCAGGAGAAGAAGGAAATCCTTCCAAAGGGCTCTACGTTGAGATCAAGTATGCGAACGATTATTATGCGAACAAAACAAGCGATGGACGTTATCAATTGGTTCCACGCATCTATCTTTTAGGTGATACGGAAGATGGCAAGACCAATCAGCTTTTGAGTTTTGAATACAATTGCTTCGATAACGCCCGTCGCGTCGAAGGATCCCATTCCTATTACAACAGCCGTTACTCTACCTTTGGGTTATACGCGAAAGGGAGGGTCACGAATATCGTCTTCTGCTGGCCGGGAAGCGGCACCATGGGGATGAACGTCGATGCTTATTTCCACATGACGACCTATGAGCAATGGGAAAAGCAGAACAACGCCCGCCAGGCGGACAAACTCCAAAACGTCACCTATGACACGAACGTTTTCTCCTTTGATACTTCCTATTCGGAAGATCGCATTGTCGTGACTCAACTTGGTTACGATAAGGGTTGGCAGGCAACCGCTTTCCTTCCAAACGGGGAGAAGCAAGATTGTCGTATGATCAAACTCGATGGAGGCCTCGTTGGCTTTATCGCCCCGCATGTCCTTGATGAAGAAGGCAAGCCTCTTTCCATCCATTATGAGCTCCGTTACATGACGCCGGGCAGCAATCTCGCCGCCATCCTTTGGGGCATTGGAACCACCGCTTTTTCCGGTTATTTGATCTATACCTTCGTGACAAGTGTGAAGGATGAAAAGAAAAAACTCGTCTTGGGATCCCAAGACGAGCCGGAAGCATAAACGATGCTATTCTTCTTTAAAGGAGCGCAAATATAGCTCATAAACGCGGTTTTTTGGAACATTCAAGTTCGCAGAAACGTTCTTGATCGCTTCCTTTGATTTGCGTCCCCAATCGATCTCTTCCTTCAAGGCAAGGAGGATTGTGTTGTCATTGGCTTCTTCCTTTTCCTTGTTGCCTTCAACAATGATGACCATCTCGCCGCGCAAAGAAGATTCGGGTTCAAGGGCGATCTCGCTCAACGTTCCGCGGATGAATTCTTCATGGGCTTTCGTGAGTTCTCTTGCCAAGACGGCCTTGCGATCGCCAAGGATCGCCGCCATGGCGATCAAGGTCTTTAAAATGCGGTGAGGCGATTCATAGAAGATCAAGGTTTCCTTGTGTCTTGCAAGTTCCTTGAGCTCTTCGTTTCGCTCGCTTTCTTTCGCGGGCAAGAAACCTTCAAAATAGAAGTGGTCGCCCGGCAAGCCAGAACAGGCAAGCGCGTTGATTGCGGCGCTTGGGCCAGAGGTGACGCTCACCTTGATGCCATTATCCAAGCATTTGGCGACCAAACGTTCGCCAGGATCGCTCAAGGTCGGGTAGCCCGCATCCGACATGTAGCAGACTTTCTTTCCTTCTTTTAGCAAGGAAACGATCCGTTCTCCCGCGGCTTCTTCGTTATGCTCGTGGCAAGAGATGAAGGGCTTGTCGATTCCGAAATACGCCATGAGGGAGCCGGAGTTTCTCGTATCTTCCGCGGCGATGAAATCCGTTTCCTTCAACACTTCTAGGGCGCGAGGGGAAAGCTCCTGACGGTTCCCAATCGGCGTGGCGATGAGATAAAGCAAGGGGGAAGGCCCTTCGAAATTGAGTTCTCGCTTCATTGCTTATTCTCTTTCTTGTTGAAGGGTCGATTGGGACGATGATGGGAGGGACGATGGCTGTTATTCTGCCGATCCTGGTTTGGTCCCTTTTGCCCTTGCTGGTTCGCGTTCTTTTGTTGTCCTTGGGGGCGGTTTTGGTTTCCGCGATTTTGGTGATGATGGCTGTGGGAATGTTCTTGGTGGTTTCCGTTGTTCTTTTGCGAGTTTTGTTGACCGTTTGGTTTCTTCCCGTTTTGGCGTTGTTGCGCGCCTTTGTCGCTCTTGTCTTCTACGCCGATATCATTACGATTTTGGAGGTTGTAATTGGGCAAGAAGTCGACGCTTTCCTTTTTTTCTTCCTTCTTCTTGTAGGTGCCCTTTTGCATGGCCTGGACATCTTCTAAGGTATAGACCTTGCTATCATCGCGGGTTGCGTTCATCAAGCGGACGGTACGGGAAATCACGTTGAAGGAATCCACGGTATAGTCTCCTTCCGGGGTGCGAACATGGGTTCCATGCGGCGGGAATTCCTTTTTGGCTTCTGTGTAGGCATCATCTTCATACGTGAGGCAGCAGATGAGTTTGCCGCAAGGGCCGGAGAGCTTTGGGATGTTGAGCGTCAACATTTGGTTTTTCGCCCTAGAGATCGAGATGCCTTCGAAATTCGTAAGGAAGGTCGAGCAGCACAAAGGACGTCCGCAGATGCCAAGGCCACCAACCATGCGGGCGCGGTCGCGGCTTGCAAGCTGGCGAAGCTCGACGCGGCAATTAAGCGTCGGGACAAGAAGGTGAAGGAGTTCGCGGAAATCCACGCGTTTTTCGGTGGATGTATAGGTGATCGTGACCTTTTCCCCGTTTAGGGTGTAGCAGGCGTCGATGAGGTCCATCGGAAGTTCAAGTTTTTGAATGAACGTATTGCAGAATTCCAAAGCTCTTTTTTCGTAAGCTTCGTTCAAACGGATACGTTGAAGATCGGATTTCCCAGCGCGAGAAAGGATGGGCTTCAAAGCGTGCGGGGCATGGTAATAGGTCATGGCTTTTGGAGCGCTTGTGATGATCGCGGCTTCGTAACCTTCAACGGTTTCGATGATAACGACATCGCCTTCAACCAAGGTGGCGTCGTTCGTGGAGAAAGAATAGGCTTTGTCGCCTTTGCGGAAACGGACGCTCACGAAATAAGTCGGAGCGGTAAGTGTATTTTCTTCGTTCATAGGTTACTCCTTGAAATAGAGGTGGACGAGATGGTTGAGAATCAGTCCAACGTTGAGGTTCATTTCGATTTCCCCGCGAAGGGTCATGGTATTCATGAGGGCTTCATCGATTTTCGGGAAAGTGGATACAAGCGGTTCCGTTCTTTCTTTGATGGATGGCAAGGCGGCCTCTCCTCCTCTAGATAAGGAGTAGATGTCTTTTAACGCCAACGTCATAAGGTCGAAAAAGCGACGGGCCGCAATCTTTGAATTCGCAATGGGAATCACGTCCTTTTCCATAGAATACCTTGCAAACTTGGATCCTTTTTTCGCGAATTCCAGAAAGGAATAGAACGCTTCTTTAATGTCTTGATAGGTTTTATCTTCGCTTTCTTGCTTCACGAGTTCAGCGTTGTTGTAGAAGAAAGAAAGGATTTCCGCATCGTCGGCAGCGACCCCGGCAAGCGTTGCTTCCCTGACGATTTCTTCTCGCGGAGAAAGAAGGAGGCGGACGGTTTCACAACGGGAAACGATGGTCGGAAGGACCTTGGAAACGTTTCTCGTCGTAAGAATCGCATAGGTGTTTGGGCTAGGCTCTTCCAAGAATTTTAAGAGGCTATTGATGGCTTCAATGGTCATATTCTCGACTTCGTTGATCACATAGACCATGATGCCTTTTTTCTCGAAAGCGGTCTTTTGGAAGAGGTCGACCAAATCGCTGATTTCCTGTTTTTTGATCGTATCCATAGAACCATCAATCAATAGGAAGTCAGGGTATTGTTCATCGTCGATTCGTTTGCAGGTGTTGCAAGTAAGGTCGGCAAAAGGAGTTCCGTGATCACAAAGCATCGACTTCGCAAGATAAAGCGCGATTTCCTTCATGGGAAAACCCGCTTCCCCGCAAAGAAGGTAGGCGTGGGCAAGTCGATGGTTTTCAAAGGCATTCAAAAAGGTACGATAAACCAGGGGTTGCTGTTCTTTTACGTACCGATCAATGCTCATTGTTATAACCTTTCTTTGATTGCTTTATAAGCGGTGTCGACGACTTCATCGAGACTCTTGGAAGCGTCGATGATGACGAAACGTTCGGGGTAGCGCTTGGCTAGATCCAAAAAGTAATGGCGGACTTGATGGTGGAAGCCGATTTTTTCTAAGTCCAAACGATTCACTTCTCTTGATTCGTTCGCGGCGATGCGTGCTAAGCCAAGTTCCGGCTCGATGTCGAAAAGAAGCGTCAAATCGGGGAAGGTGCCTTCGGTAGCGAACATATTGATGCGAAGGACTTCATCAACGCCCAAACCTCTTGCGCCGCCTTGATATGCCAAGGAAGAATCCAAGTAACGATCCGAGAAAACAAGTTTTCCTTCTTTCAAGGAGGGCCAAATCTTTTCCACGAGATGCTGGCGGCGGCTGGCGGCATAAAGCAAGGCCTCGGTGCGCGCATCCATCGCGGTGTTGGCTTTGTCGAGGATGACGTTTCGAATCTCTTCGGCGATCGGGGTTCCACCCGGTTCGCGGGTTAAGACCACGGGTTGGCCTTCATCTTCAAAACGCTTGGCGATGAGCTTCATCGCGGTGCTTTTGCCCGAACCTTCTCCACCTTCAAATGTTACGAAACGACTCATAAAGACTTTCTTCCTTCCATCGCTTTTTGCAGGGTCAAGGGATCTGCGTATTCCAAGCTCGCTCCCATCGGTAGGCCATAGCCTAAGCGTGTGACTTTGACGTTCTTTCCTTCCAATAATCTTGCAAGGAAGAGAGCGGTTGTCTCCCCTTCGAGGTTCGGATTCATTGCAAGAATCACTTCTTTTATTCCTTCTTCTTCGATTCGTTGAAGGAGAAGATCCACGGAGAGTTCTCTCGCCCCAATGCCTTTGCTCGGGGAAAGTAGGCCCCCAAGGACATGATAGATCCCATGATATTCAAGGTTCTCAAAAGGGAAGGTATCTTTCGCCTGGGCGACGACAATGCAGATAGAATGATCCCGATCGGAGGAAGCGCAGATATCGCAGGTTTCGCCTTCGCAATACATGCCGCAACGCGGGCACTTATGAATGCTCGTTTTGGCCTTTTGGATCGCCGAAGAGAATTCCAAAGCATCGGCTTCTTTCATTTCGAGTACGGAAAAAGCCATGCGCTGAGCGCTTTTTGTTCCTACTCCGGGCAACTTGCAAAAACTGTCGACCAGGGTTTGATAGGTCGCGAGTTCTTTCATTAAAAGGGGAATCCCGATTGTCCGGTCACTTTTTCTTGGATCGCGTCACTTTCTTCTTGGATCGTTTCAAAAACTTCGTTCAAAGCCATGAGGATGGTTTCTTCCAACATGTCTTTGTTTTCGGGATCCAAGGCATCGGCATCGATATTGATGTTCTCGATTTTACGGGAGCCAAGGACTTTGACCTCGACCATGCCGCCTTTGGAGACGGTGAATTCTTTGACGTCGAGGGCGTCTTGGGCCTTCTTGAGTTCGCGCTGCATGCGTTGAGCTTGCATGAGCATTTGTTGCATTTGGTTCATGGTTTATCCTCCTTTCCGAATGCTATTTAGCGAGGTGCAATTCGATTTCGTCCGCTAGCGGGAGCGTGCCAATTTGCAATTGGTTGAAGTAGAGGTTCGTGCAACGCACGTTGTCTTCGCGATTAAGCGCGTAGACGTAGATTGGGCGTCCGACGATCAGGGAAGCCAAGGCGCTGAGGGATTCATGGTTTTCCCTGAGGTTTGCTTTCTCTGCGGGCAAGGGCGTGTTGTAGTTTACGAGAACCGCCTCGTTGCAAAGACAGAAGGGCGCGCCGTCGCGAAGAAGCTGCGCGATATCGCCGATGCGGGGATCCAAGGCCGCTTCATCGAGTTCCGCCCATCTCTTCTTGAGTTCTTGACGGTCGTTTTTGAACTTGCGCCCAAGAACCATGATTTTGACGATTTCTTCATCGGCAAGATGCAGAGGGCTACCTTCGGAGTAGACCTTGCCATCTTTGACGGAAGAATAATCCGTAACGGTGGGAAGGGGTTTCGGCTCTGGCTTTGGCGCCTCTTCTTTGATGATCTTTGGTTCCGGTTTGATTTCAGGTTTTGGCTTGGATTCGACACGAATCTCAACGTTTTGCATGGGTTTTTCGACGGAAGGAACGGTTTCGTCAGGCTCATCGAGGAATGATGGAACCGTTGTGCCGGTATAGACTCCATTAACAACAGAAGTTTCTTTCTTAAGAGGCTGTTCCTCGATAACCGGCTTCTTTTCGATCGCGGGTTGGACAACGGGCGCGGGGTGAGGCTTGATCTCTGGCTTTAGCGTGGGAACAGGTCTCGCCTCAACTTTGGCTTCGGGTTCAGGCTGAGACTCTTCTTTTCCGAAAAGAGAAGTCAATTGGAGAAGCGCCAATTCGAAGAGAGAACGGACGTTGGAGACGGACTTGAAGTCGCGCTGGGTCTTTAGCAAGACATCAATCATCTCGTTGGCTTTGCGGATGGAGATCGTCTTCATCAACGTCTCGGCATCCTTTTCTTTTAAGAATTGGAGAAGATCGCTTTGCTTGGTTCTTTCATAAATCAATAGATCTTTGAGAATGTCCAATAGATCCGAGGAAAGGCGACGAATATCGATGCCTCCTTGGAAGAAGAGGTTGAGTTTGTCGAGAACGGAGAGGATGTCGCCAAGAGATATGATCTTTAGCAATTGGACCTTTTCGGAAGTCGAGGTCAAGCCAAAGACGCTTAAGACATCCTGTTCTTTGATTTCGCCGCCAGAGTAAGCGAGAACTTGATCCAAGATGGATAAGGCATCGCGCATACCCCCATCGGCGAGGGAGACGATTTCGCGAAGGGCGAGTTCTTCGTAAGATACGCCCTCCTCATTCAAAACCCAGGAAAGTTTTGCAACCATGTCACGATCATCGATTTTTCCGAAGTCGTAACGTTGGCAACGGGAAAGAATCGTGGGGATGACTTTATGCGGCTCGGTGGTCGCAAGGATGAAAATGACGTGCGCGGGTGGCTCTTCCAACGTTTTCAATAAGGCGTTGAAGGCGCCCGAACTCATCATGTGGACTTCGTCGATGATGTAGACCTTATAACGGCCTTCGATCGGCGAGTAGCGGACCTGCTCAATCAAGTCGCGAACTTGGTCGACACCGTTGTTGCTCGCCGCGTCGATTTCGATGACGTCAGGGTGTGAGCCGTTGGCGAGTTCGATACAGTTATCGCAATGGCAGCATTGATGCCCGACGCCTTCTTCGCAGTTTAAGGCTTTGGCGAAAAGGCGAGCCATCGAGGTCTTGCCGGTTCCACGCGGACCACAGAAGAGATAGGCGTGGGCGATTTTGTCGTTGACGATCGCGTTGCGCAACGTGCGGACGATCGCTTGCTGTCCCGCAACTTGTTCGAAGGTTTGAGGACGGTATTTGTTGTAAAGTGCTTTGTAGGCCATGACTATTGGAAATTATACCTTTCAATGGCCCTATTTCCTAGTATCTAATCTTAGATTAGGAGAGGGGATTGGTTAATGCTATAATCATGCCCGGAATACGGGAAACGCTATGGAAGAATCAATGCGCAAACGCCTCGTTGCCACGAAAAATCGCTACGAGGAAATTGAAAAAGAGCTATCTTCGGACGATATCGGGAGTGATATCGCTTTCATCACCAAACTATCGAAGGAAAAGTCCGATCTTTCGGATGCTTATGAGTTGTTCGTAAAGTACCTTGCTTTGGAAAGCGATGTGAAGGACAGCTACGAAATGGAGAACTCCGGCGATCCCGAACTCATTGAACTCGCGAAAGAAACTCGCAAAGAGAACCTTGCGAAGATGGAACAGATGGAAGCGGACTTCAAGACCATCCTCTTGCCGAAGGATCCAAACGATGACAAGAACATCATCGTTGAGATCCGCGGTGCGGTTGGCGGCGATGAAGCCGACCTTTTTGCCGGTGATCTCTTGGATATGTATGGCCGCTATGCGGAAAAACAGGGTTGGAAAATTCAAATGTTGGATGCTTCCCCGGGGCCTTCTGGCGGATATTCCTATGTCTCTTTTATGGTTAAAGGAGAAAGCGTTTACTCGAAGTTGAAATTTGAAAGCGGGGCGCACCGCGTCCAACGTGTTCCGAAGACGGAAGCAAGCGGCCGAATTCACACCTCAACCGCGACGGTTTTGGTGATGCCGGAAGCCGCTGAAGTGGACGTCCAAATCAATCCTAGCGACTTGAAGATTGATACTTATCATAGCCAAGGTGCTGGCGGACAGAACGTCAATAAGACGGAATCCGCGGTTCGCATCACCCACCTTCCAACCGGTTTGGTTGTTGCCTGCCAAACGGAAAAAGCCCAGCTTCAAAACAAGGCGATCGCCTTGCAGATGATTCGTGCGAAAGTCTATTCCTATTATCAAGAACAAGAAGACGCCAAGCGTGCAACGGAACGGAAGCTCAAGGTTGGAACTGGCGAGCGTTCTGAGAAGATTCGTACCTATAATTACCCGCAAAATCGCGTTACGGACCATCGCATTGGATTTACCATCAACCAATTGGACCGCGTGTTGCAGGGCGAGCTTGATTCCATCGTGGAAGCTTTGATCCATTTCGACCAAGAACAAAAAATGTTGGAACAGGAGAAAAAGGACAATGCGTAAGATCTTTGATGTCTATATGGAGGCGCTTAACAAAGGCAAAGATCATAATATTCTTTCGCAAGATCTTCGCTTGTTAATCGCCGCAGATATGGGCTATCCTGAACCCATCGATACCTTATTTCACAAAGACGACGATTTCACCGCAGAACCTTTGTTTTGGAATCAATTTGAACGTCTTTTGCGCGATGAACCGGTCGAATACATCCTTAACGAATGCAAGTTTTTGGATTTTAAATTGTATGTTGATCCTCGCGTTTTAATCCCGAGGATGGAAACGCAGGAATTGGTCGCGAACCTCACCGAAAGAATCGATGAGTATTTCGATCCAAGGAACTACCTTGTTGTTGCGGACATCGGGACCGGAAGTGGTTGCTTGGCGATTGCCTTGAAACGCTATTTTAAGAACTGGTTGGTATCCGCAAGCGATGCCTCGAAAGAGGCGCTTGAAGTCGCCAAAAAGAACGTAGAGTCCCTTGCTCCGTCTATCCGGTTGTTATATGGAAACTCGCTACAACCTTATATTGACGAAAATATGGCGATTGATCTTATTGTAAGTAACCCGCCGTATATTCTAAATAAGGACGACGTTCAGCCTTCGGTGAAGAATTTCGAACCTGCTTCCGCTTTGTATTTGGAAAAAGAAAATTCGGTTTATGAAGATATCTTCCGTGACTACAAGAAAGTGAAGAAAGGCTCGCTCCTTATGTGTTTTGAAATCGGTTACGATTTGAAAGACTATTTGGTCGGGCTCATGGAAAAGTATCTTGAAGATTACGAGTACGAGTTTATTGATGATTTGAATGGCTTGTCTCGTTTCTTGTTTGTTTTCTGCAAGTGAAAGGAGAGGTTGTTTATGACAAAAGCAATGACCTGGAACGACAAAGACGAAATTGTCTCTTTATTAAAGAAAGGGGAAGTTATCGCCTTCCCGACTGAGACCGTTTATGGCCTAGGCGTCATCTCAACCGATGAACAAGCGTTTCAACGTTTGGTCGGGGTGAAGAAGCGCCCGCCGGAAAAGCCCTTTACTTTGATGTGCGCGAACTTGACCCAAGTGATGCAATATGCCGAGATGGATGTTCATGTCCTTGCTTTGATGCATGCCTTCATGCCAGGCGAAATTACCCTTCTTTTGCGTCCTAGGAAGAACATCCCACATTGGGTGACGCTTGATAGCCCCTTTATCGGGGTTCGCGTCCCCGCCTTAGTGGAAGCGCGTGAAATGATTGAAGCTTGCGGCGCTCCGTTGCTTGTTCCTTCGGCGAATCTTTCAGGTGATGCCCCTGCTTTGAACGGCAAACAGGCCATGGATATTTTCCACGATCAAATCGCCGCGGTCGTTGAAGGCGAATGCGTCGGAAAGACGCCTTCGACGATTGTCGCGGTTGATGAATCTGGCGTTCGCCTCGTCCGCGAAGGGCCTATTTCCTTTCTTGAAATCGAAAAAGTGTATCGCGAAGCTTCCTTCTCGGTCGCCATTGGCTGTGATCACGGCGCCTACGACCTAAAAGAAAAGATCAAAGAGCATCTATTGAGTCGCGGCTTCTCCGTCTTGGATGAAGGCACCCATTCAAAGGCGAGCTGCGATTACCCGATCTATGCTGCGGCGGTGGGAAGAGATGTCGCCCGCAAAGAAGCCGAACTCGGCATCGTCTGCTGCACGTCTGGCGAAGGCATCTCGATGGCGGCGAACAAGATCAAAGGCGTTCGCTGCGGCGTCGGTTATGACGATGTCGTCGTTGGCAAAATGAGGGAACACAATGACGCGAATGTCGTTGCCTTTGGTGCTGCCTATATGAAAGAAGAAGACGTGCTTCGTCGCGTGGACATCTTCTTGGCAGAAACCTTCTCTATCCTAGAGAAGCACCATCGTCGCGTTGCGCAAATTGTTGCCTTAGAGAAATAATAAATTCCATCGATGGCGTCAGGGTTTTTGGCCCTGACGCTTTTCTTTTTTTCGCTCGTTGGCTGCTTTTTCGCAAACAACCAAGTATGGAGAAAGACTATGTTTGTCCTCGTTGTGGAAACAAAGACCCCCGTTTTGTAGGACATAAGAATGGTCTTCCTTATTGTCGACGCTGCATTGCTTTCCAAGGACAAGAGGCCCAAAGAAAACCATGCAAAGAGAAAAATGTTGAATTGGACCTTTCCTATTCGCTATCGAGAGAACAAAAAGCGTTATCCGACAAGGCGTTAGCAAATTTCATCGAAGGCAAAGACACTTTGATTTATGCCGTCTGCGGATCTGGTAAAACCGAAATCTCTTACGGGGTCATCGGCTATGCGATGAGCAAAGGATTGCGCGTGGGTTTTGCCCTGCCTAGAAGGGATGTCGTCATTGAACTTTACGTTCGCTTGAAGCATGCCTTTCCTCATCAAAGCATTGTCGCGGTGTATGGGGGCCATAACGAAAATCTTGAAGGAGATTGTTTGGTTTTGACCACCCATCAACTATATCGTTATCCTCAATATTTCGATCTTTTGGTCATGGATGAAATCGATGCCTTCCCTTTCAAAGGAGACGAAACCTTAATTGCTTTATTTCGGCGTTCGTTAAAAGGCCATTGCCTCATGATGTCTGCAACACCTTCAAAGGAAATCGTGAAGGAATTTAAACAACCTGGAAAAGAGATGCTTTGCCTTCATACAAGGTTCCATAAGCATCCTATCCCTGTTCCGAAAACCGAACAAGTTTTTGGCTTTTTGCAACCTTTTTGGATAGCGAAGCGCTTAAAACAATATCAGCAGAAACGCCTTCCGTGCTTTATTTTCGTCCCGAGTGTTGAGCAATCAAAGGACCTTTTTGAGAAGCTCAATCTTTTTGTCAAAGGCGGAAATTATGTTTCTTCAAAACGCGTTGGGAGGGAGACGATCATCCAACGATTCAAGGAAGGGAAGTACCTCTATTTGGTGACGACCGCGGTGCTTGAACGAGGGATCACGGTCAAGAATTTGCAAGTGATCGTCGCCCAAGCGGATTCTTCGATTTATGACGCTGCATCCTTAATTCAAATCGCGGGAAGAGCGGGGAGAAAAGCTGATGCCCCGGATGGGGAAGTGACCTTTCTTTGCGAGAAAGAAACAGACGGAATCAAAGGAGCCATACGTGAAATTAAACACTGCAACACCTACTTGTAAACTCTGCTTCAAAGAGGTCGAGGAGAATAGTCTTTCCTCCTTCTTGTTTGGAGAGTGTTCTTTATGCCGATCCTGCTATTTTTCCCTCTCACCTCACATTGAGGTTTCTCGGTTAAAAGACGGCACCAAACTCATTACGCTTTTTCGCTATGAAGATGGCTTTCGAAACGCCCTCTACCAATTCAAAGGATGCGGGGACATTGAGCTTTCAACCATCTTCTTAACGAGGATTCGGCCTTTATTGAACCTTCGTTTCCATGGTTACGTCCTTGTCCCGGCTCCCTCAAGCGAATCTCATGATTTCGCTAGGGGCTTCAACCACGTGGAAGAGATCTGCTCCTCTCTCTCCTTGCCCAAGGCGTTGGTCTTGAAGAAAACAAAGGAGCACAAACAAAGTGATCTATCCGCGGAAGAGAGAAAAAAGGTGAAAAAGGTCTTGGCCTTAACGGATCCTAAAAAGGTCCGCGACAAGCGGGTTTTGTTCATCGATGACGTCTATACGACGGGTTCGACGACGAAGGCTTGTGTAGAACTTTTAAAGAAAGCTGGGGCGAAAAAGGTCGTTGCCTTGGTCCTTGCAAAGGTGCCTCCAAAGGGGAAGGGAGAGAAACGTTGAATACCATCCTCTGGCCCCCTGATTCTTCTTCGACGAAGGGAAAGATAGGGCGTTCATTGCTTACCATTTAATTAAATGGTATGATTCTTCGGATTTTCGAGTAGGAGATTACTGTGGCTAATATATTTGAAACCATCTTCAAGTTTGAGAAAAAAGAACTGAACCGCTACATGAAAGAGGCGGATCACGTCATTGCTTACGAAGAGCAAATGAGAGCCTTGAGCGACGATGAACTTCGCGCCAAGACCAAGCAATTCCAAGATTACCTGCATGCCTCGGAAAACGACGAGGTGATGGACAAGCGCTTGGAAGAAATCAAGCACGAAGCGTTTGCCGTCTGCCGCGAAGGTGCCAGGCGTTCCTTGGGACAATTCCCGTATAAAGTCCAGATCGTTGGCTCCCTTGTTCTTAATGGTGGCAACATCGCGGAAATGAGAACCGGTGAAGGTAAAACCCTCACCGCGACGATGGCGGTTTACCTCAACGCTTTGACCGGCCGTGGCGTCCACGTCGTCACCGTCAACGAATACCTCGCCTCCCGTGACGCGGAATGGATGGGCAACGTCTATCGTTTCCTCGGTTTGACGGTTGGCGTTAACCTTGCCTCCAAGACCGCTTCTGAAAAGCGCGAAGCCTATCTTTGCGATATCACCTACACGACCAACTCCGAACTCGGATTCGACTACCTTCGTGACAACATGGCCCAATCGATGGACGGCCGTGTTCTCCGTGGTTTGAAGTTCTGCGTCATCGACGAAGCCGACTCCATCTTGATCGATGAATCCCGTACTCCGTTGATCATCTCTGGCGGGCAACGTTCCTCGGCCTCTCAATACCAGGTCGCCGACCGTTTCGTTAAGATGCTCCGCCCTGAGGTTGATTTCACCGTCGACATCAAGGATAAAACCTGCAATTTGACGGATTCTGGCAACGATAAAGCGGAAAAGATGTTTGGGATTCGCAACCTATACGATCCGCAATATCAGGATTTAGTTCACCGTATCCATCAGGCGCTGAAGGCCAATTACATCATGACCCGCGACGTCGAATACATGGTCGACGCCGAGCGCACGATCCAGCTTATCGACCAATTCACCGGCCGTATCATGAAGGGTCGCGAATATAACGACGGCTTGCAACAAGCCATTCAAGCGAAGGAAGGCGTTGAGATCAAATCTGAAACCACCGTTTTGGCGACGATCACCTATCAGAATTTTTTCCGTCTCTATAAGAAAGTCTCTGGCATGACCGGTACTGCGAAAACGGAAGAAGAAGAATTTGAGAAGATCTACAACATGCGCGTCATCGTCATTCCGACGAACCGCCCGATCCAACGTATCGATGATGCCGACATCATCTACGGAACCCACAAAGGAAAACTTGAAGGCCTTGTTGAAGAAGTTGCTCGCCGCCACGCGAATAAGCAGCCGATTTTGATCGGCACCGCTTCCGTTGAATCCAACGAAGAAATCTCCGAGTTGCTCACCAAAGCGGGCATCCCCCACGAAGTCTTGAACGCGAAAAACCAGGCGCGCGAAGCGGAAATCATCTCTCACGCGGGCGAAGCCGGTTCTGTTACCCTTGCCACCAACATGGCCGGTCGTGGTACCGACATTAAACTTGGCGAAGGCGTCAAAGAACTTGGCGGTCTTTGCGTCTTGGGCACCGAACGTCACGAATCTCGCCGCATCGACAACCAGCTGCGTGGCCGTGCCGGCCGTCAGGGCGATCCTGGCTATTCCCGTTTCTTCGTTTCGTTTGACGACGAACTCATGCGTCGCTTCATGAACGATGATATGCGTGCTCGCTTGCAAACCCTTTTGGGCGATGATCACCTCGAACAAAAGATGATTCAAAATTCGGTCACCAATGCGCAGAAGCAAATCGAAGGCAAGAACTTCGATATCCGTAAGAACCTCTTGGATTACGATGACGTTTTGGCGAAGCAGCGTCAAATCATCTACGATCGCCGCGACCGCATCATGCTCTCGGGCGACATCAGCGATTTGATCCACGATTTCTTCCATACCGCCGGCGTTATTCTCGCCAAGAAATCGACGATGCCTGGCCGCGACGAAGATTTGATCTCCGCGGAATTGCTCCGTAAGACGGTTGAACCCTCCTTCTTGCCCGAAGGGAGCATCAACGCCAAAGCCTTTGACGAAGCAACTGTCGAAGAAGGCGGCGAAGACCTTGGCGAAGTCCTTTATCGCGCCTTCCTTAAAAAGCGCAAAACATGGCCGGATGAAATCGCAGATCGCGTGGAACGCTCGATCACGTTGACGGTCATCGACCGCAACTGGACGAAGCATATCGATACGATGTCTCACCTCCGCGAAGGTATCGGCCTCCGTTCCTATGCCCATACGAACCCCTTGCAGGATTACGTCAACGAAGGCTATGACCTCTTCCGCGAAATGAACGACACCGTCGCCGTCGACTGCGTCTTCAACTTCTTGAACGCTCGTTTGCGCACGCAACAAGACGAGGAGAAGCCGGAAGAAAAACCGATTGAAAATACCCCGGTTGAAGAGAAGAAGCCTGAACTCAAGGCTGAGTCCAAACCCGAACCCAAGCCCGAGCCAAAACCCGCTCCGCGTCCCGCCGGTCCGGTGGATCCTAACACCATCGCCCGCCTCCATGTCGGCGCTGAAGCTCCGGCACCTTTTGAATACGTTGCCCGCGACGAAGCCTATGACAACAAGCCGATGAACCTCGACGAGGCCAAACAAATCACCAAACTCATGTTGGAGAAGAAGGTGACCCGTCAAGAAGTTATCGCCGCCACCGAGCGCGACCCGATGTCGATGTCGCTTCTTTGCAAAGACGCTAAGGACATCATCAAATTCTTGATGTCGAAAGAAACCCCTGCTTCGGAGGAATAACCATGAGGAACCTTGTTGAATTGAAGCAAGGAGCCTACGAGCTTGGGAAGCTTGTCTCTAGTCTTGGAGACTCCTTGGACCTTCCAAAGATCGAAGATGAAATCGCGCAATTGAACGAACTTCAAAATGCGGATGGTTTTTGGGATGACCCCAACAAAGCCCGTACGATCACAAGCCGTCTCGCTTCTTTGACCAATCGTCGCGATGCTTATTTTAAGTGCGCTTCGACTTATGAAGATATCAAGTCGATGTTGCCTGAAGTCGCCGAAAAAGACGCGGATATGATCGAATTGCTCGATTCCATGGAAAACGATTTGGCAAAGAATTGTCAGGAATTGCAGCATAAATTGCTTTTTTCGGATAAGTACGACGCTCTAAACTGCACCGTAGAAATCCATCCTGGCGCTGGCGGAACTGAAGCGCAGGATTGGGCTTCGATGCTCCTTCGCATGTACAACCGTTTCGCCGAGCGCAACAATTTTAAGATCCAAGTCATCGACATTGAAGAAGGCGACGAAGCCGGCATTAAGAGCGCGACCATCAAGGTCATCGGCGAAGATGCCTACGGCTTCTTGAAGAGCGAAAAGGGCGTGCACCGTCTGGTCCGCATTTCGCCTTTTGACGCGGCCGCTCGCCGTCATACCTCTTTTGCCTCCGTGAACGTCATTCCGGAATTCGGCGAAGTCTCGGATATCGTGATCGATCCGAAAGATCTTCGCGTGGATACTTATCGTTCGGGTGGAGCCGGTGGACAGAACGTCAATAAAGTTTCTTCTGCTGTTCGTATCACCCACCTTCCGACCGGCATCGTGGTCCAATGCCAAATCGAACGCAGCCAGTTGATGAACAAGGCGACCTGTATGTCAATGCTTAGCGATCTTTTGATGCAACGCAAGTTGGAGGAAAGAGATCGCCAATTGAAGTCGATTCAAGGTGAGCAGAAGAACATCGAATGGGGTTCCCAAATCCGTTCTTACGTTTTCCAACCTTACACCCTCGTCAAAGACAATCGCACCGACTTTGAAATGGGCGATATCAACGGGGTGATGGATGGAAACGTTACGCCGTTTATGTATGCCTATTTGGAAATGGAGTCTCGTAAAGATGCCAAAAAAGATTCGTGAGATCTTCTCGCGGCGCAACGTTCATAACTACCTATTGATTGCATTAGGTTGTTTCTTGCTGGCCTTCGGCGATGCGGTCTTTATCTCTCCGTTTGGTTTGATCCCAGGCGGGGTTATTTCCGTTGGCGTCATCATTCAGCATTTCGTGACCTTAAGCGGGTCGACCTTCCAGGTTATCGATATCGTGACCTGGGGATTGCAGCTTGTGTTGCTCGTGGTCTCTTTCCTATTCTTAGGAAAGAAGTTCACGTTGCACACCTTGTTCGCGACCCTGATCTATCCTTTATTCTTCACGCTTTTATATCGCGTGCCCATCGCGAAAGGATTGCCGATTGGTCAATACCTTGCGAGTTTGATCGTTGAACCGGTGAATGGCGATTATCAAAACATCTCGATTTTGATCCTTTCTGCCCTCTTTGGTGGTGCCTTCATTGGTGCCGGCGTTGGTTTTACCTTCTCCGCGGATGGTTCGACGGGTGGTTTTGACGTTCTCTGTGTTCTTTCTGCGAAGCATGGTTTGACCAAAGAATCGACCGCGAGTTTCTCGATCGATGCTTCCCTTGTTTTGATTGGCATCATCTGTACCAAGCAATTGGCCTTTGGCCTTTTGGGCATTCTCGCTGCCTTGGTTTGTGCGGTCGCGATCCAATTTGTTTACGATAAGCATTCTTCTTACGTTATCGCCGAGATCATCTCGGACGAATACGAGAAGATCGTCAATTACGTAATCGAAAAGATGGATCGCTCCACGACGATCATCGATGGTATTGGTGCATATTCGAAAGAGAATAAGAAGGTTTTGCGCGTTTGTTTCTCCAAACGACAACTTTTGGATTTCCGCGATTTTATCGCGCAAGCCGACCCGAAAGCCTTCATCACCTTCACGGATGCGAGTATGATCAACGGCGAAGGCTTCGATCCTTTGAAGGCGCGCCGGAAAAAGAAAAAGGGAAGCCAAGAAAAGGAAGCGGGCGATGGAAAATAAGCCCTTTGAACTCGTATCTCCTTTTAAACCGACGGGCGATCAGCCGACGGCGATCGCCAAAGTTTTAGAGCGCATCAGCAACGGCAAGAAGTGGACGGTCATCCAAGGGGCAACCGGCACGGGGAAAACCTTCACGGACGCGAACATTTTGTCGGCCTTAAATCGTCCGACCATCGTCATGGTCCATAACAAAACCTTGGCCGCGCAACTTTATGCCGAGTTAAAAGAACTATTCCCTCATAACCGTGTGGAATATTTTATCTCCAATTTCGATTTCTATCAGCCAGAGGCGTATGTTCCTTCAACCGATACTTATATTGATAAGAGCGCGGTCATGAATGAAGAGATCGACATGATGCGCACCGCGGCGATGAATTCGATTTTGACGCGCCGCGATACGATCGTCGTTTGCTCGGTCGCGGCGATCTACGGCTTAAGCGATCCGAATGAATACAAGGGCTTGATCTTCGAGATTCGCCAAGGTGAGACCTTGGACCGAAAAGGGCTTTTTGCCCAATTGTTGGAAGCGCAATATACGCGAAACAACATGGAATTGAAGCCCGGGACGTTCCGTGCGCATGGCGATGTTATCGACATTGCTCCTGCAACCCATGATTACTTCATTCGTCTTGATCTATTCGGTGATGAGGTCGATTCCATCAAGCAAATCGATAGCACCACGGGTGAATTGATGTGCACCTATGAAACCTATCCGATTTTCCCGGCTTACGACCACGCTTCCACGAAGAAGCGCATCGCGGAAGCCTGCGTGACCATCAAAGAAGAACTCGAAGAACGCCTTAAGGAATTAAAGGATCAAGGCAAACTCTTGGAAGCCGAACGTCTGGAAATGCGTACGCGCCAAGACATGGATTCCATGTTGGAATTTGGTCGTTGCCCTGGCATCGAGAATTATTCAAGGCATATCGATAAACGCAAACCCGGGGAACGTCCTTGGTGTCTTTTGGATTATTTGCCCAAGGACTATTTGATGCTCGTGGACGAAAGCCACGTTACCTTGCCCCAGATTCGCGGAATGTATCGAGGCGATCGAAGCCGTAAAGAAACCCTCGTGGAATATGGGTTCCGTCTTCCTAGCGCCTTGGATAACCGCCCTCTGAACTTTGATGAATGGTTGGCCTTATTACCAGATGCCGTTGTCTGCACTTCGGCGACTCCAGGGGACTATGAATTAGAACAAACCCAAGGAGAAGTGGTCGAACAGATCATCCGCCCAACGGGCTTGTTGGATCCGGTCATTGAAGTTCGTCCAACAGAAGGACAAGTCCGCGATTTGATCTCGGAAATCCGTCAACGCATTGAGCGCAACGAAAGGACGATGGTCGTCACCCTGACGATCAAGATGGCCGAAGACTTAACAAGTTACCTTCGTGATCAAGGCATCAAAGTCACCTATCTTCACAACGAAACGAAAACTTTGGAACGTTCGGAGATCATCTATCAACTCCGCAAAGGGAAATACGATGTTTTGGTTGGCATCAACTTGCTCCGCGAGGGTTTGGATATCCCCGAAGTCTCCTTGATTTCGATCTTTGACGCGGATAAGGAAGGGTTCTTGCGCAGTACCCGTTCCTTAATTCAGATCATCGGGCGCGCGGCGCGTAACGCGAACGGGCGCGTGATTATGTACGCGGATAAGGAATCGGATGCGATGAAGGCGGCGATCGCCGAAACCATGCGTCGACGTAGCATCCAACAAGCCTATAACGATGAATGGGGCATTGTTCCAACGACGATCAAGAAAGAGATTCGCGCGCCGATCCATAACTCCGAAACGGAAGCCGAAACCACGCTCCGCACGGCCAAGGATCTATCCAAGAAGGAATTGGAACGCCGCGTCGCTGAACTAGAGAAAGCCATGAAGGAAGCGGCGAAATCCTATGACTTTGAACGTGCGGCGGAACTTCGTGACATCATGTTTGAGACCAAAGTGATGCTGGGAGAGAAGAAATGAAAGACTACGATGTTTATCTTTTTGACTTTGACGGCACCCTTTTCGATACGAAGATCGCCTTACGCTCCGTTTGGCGCGATGCCTTCCTCGCGGTTGGACAAGATGTCAAAGACGAAGAATGTGATTACTACATGCATTTGAACCTCCTTCAAACGCTTAAGATGCGAAAGGTCAAAGAAGAGGATTATCCGAAGTTTGTGAAAGCGATCGTCGCTTCGATCGACCGTCTAGAAATCATCAAGAGCAATGTGCCTTTTGAAGAAACGAAGCAACTTTTGCACGCTTTAAAGGCGAAAGGAAAGCGAATTGGCATCGTTTCTGGTAATTCAACCATCCATATTGGCAAGGTCTTGAAGTATTGGGGTTTAGAAGAAGAGCCGGAAGTCTTGATGGGCAATGACCTCTATAAAAACGGCAAGCCTTCGCCAGAGCCGATTCTCTTCGCATTAGACCGCATGAACCTTGAACCCAGCGGTCGCATCGTTTATGTTGGCGATTCCTTGCAGGATGTTGTGGCGGCAACCGCTGCCAAGGTCGATGGGATTTTGATCGATCGCGAAAACGAACATCCCGATTTCAAAGGCGAGAAAATCACCTCTTTGTTAGAACTTTTGAATGTTACAAGCGCAAGCTAAAGCTTGTTGCGATTTGTTTGGTTTTGGTATATCTTTATCGGGCACGAAATGCGAAAGGAGCTTTTCTATGAAATGGTACGATATCATCTTCATCGTCGTTAGTTTGATCATCGTTGTCCTTTCGCTTCTCCAGGGTGGTAAGTCGGAAGGTGCTTCCGGCGCCATCACCGGCGGTGGACTTAACGTCTTCGCGAAAACCAAGGAACGTGGGTCGGAAAAGGTTGTTACCTATTTGACCTTCGGCTTCGCGGTCCTCTTCCTCTTCCTTGCCATGGTCATCATGCTTGTGAATGGCGCGGAAGGCGGAACGGAGGAAGAAACGTCCGCCGCGGTCGCGATGCTCTTGTTTCACATCTAATCGCTAACGGCCTTCGGGCCGTTTTTCTTTATCTAAAATATGTCAAGTCTTTATCTATTCTTTCCGCGTGCTAAGATACAATGGATGAAAACCGTTAAAGAATATGTGGCCAAGCGGAAAGCCGAGCTTGCTACGGAGATTTCCTTGTTGCCGAAACCTCCCCGTTTTGCTATTTTGCAGGTCAACGATGATCCTGCGAGCAACGCCTATGTAAATGGAAAGCTTCGCGATTCGAAAGAACTTGGGATTGACGCGCTTCCTCTTTCTTATCCTTTGACGATCTCCCAAGACGAACTTCTAGAAGAGATCAAACAACTCAATAATGATCCCTCGATTGGCGGGATGATCGTGCAATTGCCTCTTCCGAAACATATCTCGGAAGAAGCGGTGAAACTCGCGATCGATCCGAAAAAAGACGTCGATGGGTTCCATCCTTGCTCAACCTTTGTGCCCTGCACCCCCAAAGGGATTGTTGAATATCTTGAATCCATCGGTTTCTCCTTCGCGGGGAAGAACGCGTTGATCTTCGGACGAAGCAACATTGTTGGAAAGCCAATGGCGAAGCTTTTGTTATCGAAATCCTGTAACGTCACGGTCGTCCATAGCAAGACGAGCCTAGAAGATCAAAGATTCTATGCCTCGCACGCGGATCTTATCGTCCTGACGATTGGCAAGATGCATTATCTCGACGATCGGTTTGATCTTAAACCGGATGCCGTCTTGGTTGATGTCGGGATCAATCGTGGGGAAGATGGAAAAATGCACGGGGATATCGTCCCAGACCGCAAGGTCGCGGTGCAGACCCCCGTTCCTGGAGGCGTGGGCTTATTGACGCGCTTGGCGCTGATGGAAAATGTTTTGGAGGCTAGCAAGCAATGAATTACTGGATTGGAAACGAATCGGTCTATGGACTTGAACGTGCGGTTAAGGCGAGTGGCAACCCCATGCGCACGAAGATCGACACAAGCGATCCCACGGACAAGGATTTTCGCCGTGCGGAAAAGCTTGGTGGAACCCGCGGGGGCGAAGGACACGATAATTTCTTGAAGGGCATCTTGGTCCAACTCGATGTCTGCGCGCCCATTTATTGGTGGAAAGAAGCGCAACGCTACCACTGGTTTGATTTCATTTCGAGCCAATCTACGATGCATTGCCTTTTGAAGTTCGATGTCTCGACCCAATGCGTGGATGAGACGGACCCTGTGATCTTGGAACGCATGCAGACCTTGGTTAAGGAATATCTTGCTTTGCCCGACGATCCAACGGATCTTGAACTTGCCAAGGCCAAGAAAGAGAAGTGGCGCGTCCTTGTTGCTTCTTTGCCTTCTGGTTTTTGCCTTGCCGCGACGATGACCACGAATTATCAACAATTGAAGACGATGTATCGTCAACGCCGTAACCATAAGTTGAAGGAGTGGCACGTCTTCTGCGATTGGTGCGAATCGCTCCCTCACTTTATGGAATTGACCCAAGGAAAGGATGAAACTCTGTGAGCAATGCCTCCCCTTACCACCTCTTTGGCTTCGATTTTGGAACAAACGAAGGTCAAAGGGAATTGATTCGCCTGATCAACATCGATCCCGTCCTCATGCCGGTCGTCTATTGCATCGGCAGCGCAGGAACGGGCAAGACCTTCGCGACCTTGGCGGCCTGCCTTAATTTGGTCCGCGGTCCGAAGAACTGCCGAAAATACAAGACGATCTTTTATGTTCGCGAGCCGGTGGAAATCGGTCATCGCCTCGGTTATTTGAAAGGAACGGAAGAAGATAAATATGGCCCGTATCTCGGGCCGCTTTTGGATAATTACCGTCACTTGATGGATAACATCGCGCTTGATAATGGCCATCCGATGCGGGAGCCGAAACGGAAAGACGTCCTTATGGAAACTGGGTATGACTACCTTCCCAGCGATATCGTTCCCCTTGCCCCGGAATTCATGCGTGGTCGTTCCTTTGACGATGCTTTGTTGATTGTTGACGAAGCGCAGAATATGACCCTCGATGAAATCCAAACGATGGTCACGCGCATCGGCAACCACAGCAAGATGATCTTGGTCGGATCCCCAAATCAAATCGATGTTCCTGGGCAAACTCCGGATCGAAACGACTTTGAAATTTCTTATGAAATCTTGAAGCCTACGGAGCTCGTGGGCTATGTCGAATTGAGCGATCCGATGCGGACTTCCTTCGTTGTCGACTTCGATCTTCGCTTTGTCGAATATAAAAAGAATCATTCAAAATAGGTTGGTTCTGCGACCATTTGAATTCAAACGGACACGAAAAAAAGGATGCTGCGAGGCATCCTTTTTGCTTGGCTTTACTTTTTCTTGTGCTCGATGGCCTTCGGTTCTTCTTCGACATCGATCACGACGGTATCGGCTTCTTCGACATCGATGGCCTCGGTCTTGGCCTTCTTCGTTTCATGGAGATGTTCTTCTCCATTCAGGACGAGTTTTTCACCTTTGCGAAGCTTGGATAGTTTGATGCAGGAAACGATCAATTGGCCTAGGCCGACCATCGTGAAGATGATGCCGGCGACGATCAAGACGAGGAGATCGGTGCTCGAAGGCATGTAATAGAGCACCAAGATGGCGATGCCAACGCCGACAAGGATCGCCGCGAAGATGATCTCCATGATCGGGACGAAGAGTTTCTTGCTCTTTTTGACGATGACCATCGCGGAGAAGAGGGCCATCAAGATGCCAATCGCGATCATGAGGATGGCGATGGCGTTGATGATCAGACGGGTGAATTGATCGTGGAAGATCATGATAAGAGCGCCGGCGGTGAATTCAAAGCCGGCGACAAGCAAGATGCTTTCGTCGGTCTCTTTGCCACGGGCGTTGAGGGCCAAGATCACACGCAAGGTCGCGTCCATCATGACGAAGGCCCCCACGACATAGGGCAAGATATTGTTCAAGACGATGCCGGATTGGCTCACGTCTTCATGACTGATGGCCAAGAAGATGAGGGCGCAGATGCCGGCGGCGAGGATCAGCGTCGCCTCGACGATGTTCCAGACGCACCAAAATTTCTCAAAACTGAAGGGTTCTTTGACCTTCGCTTGATTCGGCGCTTTCGCCTTCTTGTTTTCTTTCTTTTTTGCCATGGTGAAGCCTCTTTTCCCTCTTGCGAGTTTTCTCTCGTCTAGTATAAATACTTTTCGAAAAGGAGATTAGCAAAATGAAGCAAATGCTATTAAAAAAATACGCCGAGCTCATTGTGCGTTCTGGCATCGCCTTGAAGAAAGGCCAATCGGTTATGATCAAGGCCAATGTCGATCAAGAGAAGTTCGTCGCCCTCGTGATGCAGGAATGCTACAAAGCTGGCGCGAAACACGTCCACGTCCATTGGTTGAGCGAGGCTTGCCACCGCGTGAGTTCGCGCAAAGGCAAACTCAAGGCTTTAAGCGAAGTCTTGCCGATGGAAGAAGGCGAGCAGAAGTGGCTTACCGAAGATCTTCCCTGCTTGATCTGGATCGATTCGGATGATCCAGACGCCTCCAAGGGCTTGGATGCCAAGAAGATGGCGGAAATCCGCGTCGCGCATTATCGCGAGAACGCGAAATACATCGAAGCGCGCGCCAACAAATACCAGTGGTGCATCGCGGGTGCCCCGAGCAAAGCCTGGGCGAAGAAGGTGTTCCCGAACGAAACCTCGTCCCGCGCGGTTGAAAAACTTTGGGAAACGATCCTCGAAGTCTCTCGCGCAGGAGACGGCAACGGCATCGCGAACTGGGAGGAGCACGATCGCGTTTTGAAATCCAAATGCGACAAGCTCAATGCCCTCCGTTTGAAGAAGCTCCATTACACGTCGAGCAATGGTACCGACCTCACCGTCGGTTTGATCCCTGGCGTCATCTTCGAAGGTGGGGGAGAAACGACCCTTCAAGGGACCTTCTTCCAACCGAACATCCCTTCGGAAGAATGCTTCACCTCCCCCATGAAGGGTGAGGCGGAAGGCATCGTCTATTCCGCGAAGCCCTTGGTCTATCAAGGCCATATGATCCGTGACTTCTGGGTGAGGTTCGAAAACGGGAAAGCCGTCGACGTTCACGCGGAAGAAGGAGAAGAGGCGCTTCGTTCGATCCTTTCTTTGGATGAAGGCAGTGCCTACTTAGGAGAATGCGCCCTTGTTCCTTACGATTCCCCCATCAACAACACGGGTCTTCTCTTCTATAACACTCTCTACGATGAAAACGCCTGCTGTCACTTGGCGTTAGGGCGCGGCTTCACGAACCTCTATCCGGATTTCGAGAAGTACACGGACGATGAAATCCATGGCTTTGGGATCAATAAGTCCTTAAGCCACGTCGACTTTATGATCGGTTCCAAGGATTTGAACATCGTCGGAAGCACGGAAGATGGGAAAGAAGTCCAGATCTTCAAAGACGGGAACTGGGCGATCTGATAAACACCTCAAGGCGCTTCGAGCTCATCGGAGCGTCTTTTCGTTTCCAACCGCTCTAACCCAACCAAGCGAGAAAAAGGAATTCTCTTTCCTTGAATCACAAGTGCCTTGAAGGTCGAATCGATAAAGGAGATGACGCCCGGAAGTTCATAGACGTAGCCATCTTCGTAATAACGCGCGCGCACCTTTTCCTTTTCGTAATGGACGAGGATCTCGTCGATCTCCTCGGCCATGTCGGAAGAGATCAAAGGTTTCGGCCTTTTGTTCTTTTCGTAACGCATCCTCGAAAGGACCGAGGCTTGCTCCGTCAAGGATTGATAGGGCTGATATTTGATCATCCCGCGGGATTCGTTCATGCGTGGTGCCCTCCAATCTGCGTGTGACGCAAACGAATCGTCGAATCCTTCTTGAAGGACGTGCCGCGAAGAAGAGCGTCGCTCCCATAACGGAGGCGGATCTCATCCCATGTTTCCAAAAGGCGATGACGTTCTTCTTGCGCTTCCGGGCATTCGAATAGGGAATATTGCTGCCCTACATAAGGAGAAAGGGAAGCAAAAGAAATGCTTAGTGCGCGGATCGGAGCGTTTACGGCGAATTCGTCAAAAAGAACCAACAAGGTCGCGTAGAGGCTATCGTTATCGTCGGTCGCGATATCCAAGGCTTTTTGACGCGAAAAAGAAGGGGAATGCGCTTCTTTTGAATAGGCAACCATCAATGAAACGCAACGGGTTTTGCACGCATTTCGCCGCAAACGGAAGCAAAGTTCGTCGCACATTTCGCGCAACAGCAACCTCGCGCCAGGAAGGTCGTAATCCTTCATCAAGGTTTGCCCATAGGAGAGGGCGCGTGCCTTTGGGACGTATTTCTCTTCGATGTTCGCGTGATCGATCCCGTTGGCTAGACGAAGGAGCTCCTCGCCGATGACGCCGAATTCCTTTTTCATAAGGTGAGGATCGGTCTTCGACAAGGCTTCCAGGTTCTCGATCCCTAAGCGAGATAAGTGGGAGGCGATCCCTCCGGCGATTCCCCAAATCTTGGTGATTGGACGAATCGCCCAAAGTTTTTCTTTGGCGTTCTCTTCCGTCCATCTTGCTTGGTAGGGCGGCCTCTTTTTGCCTTCGTTATCCAAACAGACTTTCGCGAGGAACATATTGGGCCCGATGCCCGCGGTCGCAACAAGGCCCAACTCTTCTTTGATCCTTCTTTGAATCTTTGAAACGAGTTCTTCGGGAGAACAACGATATAGGGATAGATAGGGATCGAGACGGAGGAAGGATTCGTCGATCGAATAGACGTGAAGATCGCTTTCATCGACGTAATCGAGGAAGATCGAAACGACGCGGGCGCTCATTTCTAGGTAATAACGCATCCTTGGCTTTGCCATGATAAGGTCAGGGATATCGGGGAGATCGCGGACGCGACAGACGTTGGGACAACCATACTTTGCTTTTAGATAGGGGGTTGCGCTCATGACGATCGTGGAAGAAGTGCGCTCGGGATCCGCAACGATCAAGGGGGTGGAAAAAAGATCGAGTCCACGCGCTGCGCACTCGCAGCTAGCGTAGAAGGATTTGATGTCGATCACCGCGTAGACGCATTCCATAACGAGTTCACTATAGGAAGAAAAATCTTGGTTTATAGTCTTGATTTTGTAACCTTGTTTCGTAGGTGGTGAAACCCTGAAGAAGTAGCAAGGGGCTCTCTTTTCGATGGATTCTAGGGTTCTTAACGAAACCAAGGATCAAAGTAAGAAAAAGGAATACAACGAAGAAAAGAAAGAGAGCGCTTAAGGATGCTTTCGTTGATTGATTTTACGTTCAAGCGGATTTGTATGCGTAAAAAGCAACATAACGACATTGCATGAGGTTGTTTTACAGGATAAATTCAAGCGAAACCTATGGTTCTTTGAAAAAAGAGAAACAACAAAAAGGAACAAAGAATGAACGAAATTTTCGTGAACATCCCTGTCATCAAATACGAAGAAGAGAACATCGCCCGCCTTATGCATATGGCGGTCGATTATGGCAGAAGCATTGGTTTTAAAGGCGATTTCTACATCGAGCCGAAGCCGAAAGAACCGATGAAGCATCAATACGATTTCGACGCTGCAACGGCGATCGGGTTCTTGCGGAAGTATGGCTTGGACAAGGACTTCAAGATGAACATCGAAGCGAACCACGCGACGCTCGCGGGGCATACTTTTGAGCGCGAGCTCCGTATTTCTGCGATCAACGGAATGCTTGGCAGCATCGACGCGAACCAAGGCGATTATCTCCTTGGTTGGGATACGGACGAATTCCCCTTCGATGTCTATTCTTCGACGATGTGCATGTACGAGGTCCTGAAGGCAGGGGGACTCACCGGAGGGTTCAACTTCGACGCGAAGAACCGCAGACCTTCCAACACCTACGAAGACATGTTCGAAGCCTATATCTTGGGCATGGACACCTTTGCCTTAGGCCTATTGAAGGCCGCGGCGTTGATCGAAGATGGAAGGCTCGATGCCTTCAAGGAGGAGAAGTATTCTTCCTTCGCTTCCGGGATCGGCGCCAAGATCGTCAAAGGCGAGACGAGCTTGAAGGAACTCTCGAACTATGCGGAACGCCTTGGCAAACCCGAGGATCCAGAAAGCGGAAAGCAAGAGTACTTGGAGTCTGTGGTCAATCAAGTTTTGTTCGGGAATAACTAAAATTTTCCCTCGCGATAGCTCGTTGCGTCGTTATTCCGCGGGATCAACGCTCTTTCCGCTTGCCGAATCCGGTCTGGTTTCATCAAAGTAAAAGGGGATACTGGAATTTAAGTCGACACTTTCTGCCCATTGGGGATCGACGTAGGTTTGGTCGCTTGAAAAGAGAAAACCGCCGTTTTCGTCCCCTGCCTCCATCTTGAGCCGCGGAGCTTCAATCGGTCTATGTTTTCTCCCCTTAACGGGATGAGAACCTCACTGAAACCCTCTTTCAAAGAAAGAAGAGGATCCGGTTCATTGAATTTGCGATTGTTGAAAATAACCCCTGGAAAAGGGACGTCGCAACCGGAGCAAATCCCATCGGGACAGCAATGGTCATACATGTATTTTTCGTAATAAAAAACGCAATCAACTAGCGTGGAATTTTCGCCATCGGAGATGAAGAAGTCGACAGTGATATCCCCCCTTAGATTGAAATCGATTTCAAAATCGCGATTCACCGTGTACAGAAACGATAAGCTGCCGTTTTTGTAATCGATGAGGAGGTCGCCGAGATAGTCTTTTCCATTTGGATCGGCAAACAAGCGAAAGGTCATCTCGCCATAAGTAAAATATAAATATCGAAGCCCCGTTTTATTCCATAGAAAGCAAGAGGAAAAGAGGGTTGGCAAAAGAAAGGCCAGCCCTATGGCCTTTTTACCAAATGTATTCAATGAAGCATCCTCCGGAGAAAGCCAAACCCCGCGGAGGCAGCAAGAGTCAGAAGAACAATTAGGGAAATTATCTAAGGCAATTATAATGTTTTTTTCAACGTGGGCGGTAGATGTCGTGTTTGTATCGCGCAAAGACTCTCGCTGATATGGTAGAGCCAAAGAAATGGCGAATCGGACAAAACTTTAGTCCGCTTTCCTAGTCGTGTTCAAAAGGCGTTTCCGAATTCGCAAAAAAGATTTGACAAGACCAAGCCATCCCTCTATATTTGTTAACGCGCTTGAAAAAGAGCGCAAATTGCTGCGTGGGCCTTTAGCTCAGCTGGGAGAGCGCCTCCATGGCATGGAGGAGGTCATCGGTTCGATCCCGACAAGGTCCACCATTTTTTATTTCTTGAGGCGGAGCGTTATATAAAGGCGTTTCGCCTTTTCTTGTCTTTCGTTCTTTGCTTGATGCGGTAAAATGTGCCTATGGAAATCGCAATCATTATTTTACTCTCGATCACCTTCATTGCCTTGGTGGTTCTTTTGATCCTTCAATTGAAGAAAAAACCAACGACCGTGGATCGCCGTGACGATGAAGCCATCAATCGTTTGGGCAACGACATCGCCGGGTTGAAGGCAAGCCTTCCCGGGATGTTGGAAAAGAACGTCTTGGAGAATCGCAACCTGATCAATGAAAAGAACCTCGAGGAGACGAAGCGAAACGCCGAATTCCAAGAAAAGATCCAAAATGTCTTGAAACAAGGCTCGGAAGACGACATGAAGCGCCTTTTGGCTTTTGAACAGAATCTTGCGAACAACCTCAAGAACCAAATGGATTCGATCAATAAAAAAGTCGACGACAACTTGGTCGCGATTCATAAGAAGGTCGATGAATCCCTTGCGAGCGGATTCAAAGGCACCTCCGACTCGATGGAGAAGATCCAAAAGGCCCTTGGCGAGATCAACGCCGTCCAAAAGAGCATGGAGAACATCGGCAATGAAGTCACCTCTCTTAAGACCGTTTTGACGAACTCCCAACAACGCGGACGCTATGGCGAGATGCAATTGGAGATGATCATCCAAAGCATGTTCGGCGAAGCCTACAAAGGTGAACTCTATGATTTCCAATATTGCTTGAAGTCCGGGAAGGACGGCTTGCGCCCTGACGCGGTTATCTTCCTTGACGGCGCCGAGAAGAAGCAAGTCATGGTCATCGACTCGAAGTTCTCCTTGGTCGGATACGAAGATCTCTTCGGCGATAGCAAACTCAGTGAAGAAGAAGCGATCGAAAAGAAGAAACTTTTCAAGAACGCTTTGACGAATTCGATCAAAGAAGTCGCGAAGTACGTGGAATCCGGCGAAATTATCCGCCCGGCGATCCACTTTATCCCGAACGATGGGGTCTTCGCCTACGTGGAAAACGAGTTCCCGGATCTCGTGGACGATGCCCGTCGTAAATCGGTGATTCTCGCTTCTCCTACGATCCTTCAACCTATCATCGCTTCCTTTAAGGTCGTGCAGCTTGATGCGAAACGCACCAAGAACTTGGAGAAGATCAACAAGACCCTTAATGATTTGGGCAACGAGTTCAAACGCTTCAGCCTCCGTTGGGAGAAGATCGAGAAGTCGATCGACTCCTTGTCGAAGAACACCGGCGACTTCTCGACCACGGTCAGCAAGATGAACCGGAAGTTCGCTTCCATTTCTTCTTCGGAAATCAAGAGCATCGAAGTGGAAGAACAAGAACCGGCGGCATTGACGAACGACAACGCCGAAGAAGAGTTCTAAAGAAAGTAACATATGGCTAGAAGAGGCAAAGAAGAATTGACCCTACGGGAGAAGTGCCACCTTCTCCATGGCAAGGGCTATTGGGAGATCCATGGCGTGAAACGCCTTGGACTACCTGCGATCGAAGTGCACGATGGCCCTTTTGGGGTGCGTAAGGTTCAAGGGGGAAATCCGGATCCTTACGACGCGGAAATCTCAACGTGCTTCCCCTCGCCTGCCCTTTTGGCCTGTTCTTGGGATCCTGCCCTTGAACATGTGATCGGGGAAGTGATGGGCAAAGAAGCCGCGTCGAAAGACGTTGCCCTTCTTTTGACTCCTGGCGTTAATATCAAACGCAATCCCTTGTGTGGCAGGAACTTCGAATACCTATCGGAAGACCCGCTTCTTTCGGGCAAGATGGCCGCGGGCTTTATCCGTGGCGTTCAAAGCGCGAACGTCGGGGCTTGCGTCAAACACTTCGCCTGCAACTCGCAGGAAAGCTATCGCAACATCAGCGATTCGATGGTTGATGAGCGCGCCTTGAATGAAATCTATCTCAAGCCTTTTGAGATCGCTGTCAAGGAGAGCAACCCTTGGGCGGTGATGTGCTCCTATAACTTGGTGAATGGGGTACATGCCTCTGATTCGGATTATCTATTGAAAGATATCCTTCGTACTTCCTGGCGTTATCGCGGGGTCACGATGTCCGATTGGGGTGGAACCTATGACCCCATCGATTCCCATAACCACGGCTTGGATCTAGAGATGCCTTGCCCGGTAAAGAACAGATCCAGATCCTTGCTTTCCGCCTGCCGCGCAGGTCGATTGAAGGTTGCCAACGCGACGGAATCCGCGGAACGCATCGTCGAGATGTTGAAGAAAGCTTCGAAACAAGATGAAGGTTATTACGATCCGAATGCTTCCCATGAACTTGCGAAGATTGCCGCGCAGAAATCCATCGTTTTGTTGCGAAACGAAGGCAGAACTCTTCCTTTAACCTCTTTTCGCGACGCCTGCGTGATCGGCGCCTTTGCCGAGCAACCCCGTTATCAAGGCAACGGATCGAGCTTCGTTCGCACCTTGAAGGCCACTTCCTTCCTTGAAGCGACGAATCATCAATTGCCGTATGCGAAAGGCTATGACCTTGACCATTTTGATTCAAACCCTGCCTTGGTTAGAGAAGCGGTCGATCTAGCAAGCACCTCAAAGAAGGTTTTGCTCTTCCTTGGGTTGCCTGATTCTTTAGAAACAGAAGGAGTGGACCGTAAGAGCTTTAATCTGCCCGATAACCAATTGAGCCTCTTTGACGCGATCTATTCAAGCAACCCAAATATTATCGTCTGCTTGTCGGTCGGCGCCCCTGTGGCTTTGCCCTTCATTGAAGAAACCAAGGCCGTATTGGTGGACTACCTTGCAGGAGAAGCGGGCGCGGAAGCGCTTTGCGATCTATTGCTAGGCAAGGTCTCTCCTAGCGGCAAGCTCGCAGAAACTTGGCCCCTCCATTTAGCGGACGTTCCTTCCTTTGGTTATTACCCAGGCTTTGAAGGACAGGCCTTATACAAAGAAAGCATCTACGTAGGGTATCGTTATTATCTAAGCGCGAATAAGCCCGTCCTCTATCCTTTTGGACACGGGTTATCCTATGCGAAATTCTCCTATGCGTTATCGTTAAGCAAAAAGAGCATTTCTTCCAAGGAAATCTGTTTGGGGACGGTTCAAGTCACGAACCGTTCCAAGAGGGCTTCCGAAGTCGTCGTTGAACTCTATGCAGAACCCGAGAAGAAGAACGTCTTCAAGGCCAAACGAACCTTGATCGCCTTTTCGAAGGTGAGGGTCAATCCTGACGAATCCGTCTCGGTCGACTTCCCTCTCGCGGAAGAGAACTTCGCCCATTATGATCTAGAACAACATCGTTTCATGACCGAACCCGGGACGTATAAGATCCAAGTTGGCGAAAGCAGCGAGTCCATCGTCGCGGAAGGGAAATTGGTCGTTTCAAACGACAACGTCTTTCCTTCTCTTCGTGATTCTTGCCCCGTCTATTATGCGGTTCCGAAAGAAGGGTTCGTTGGAATCGACGATGAATTCGAAGCCTTGCTAGGAAGGGTCGTCCCCTTGGATAAGACGCGTCACGAACGTCCTTTCAATATGGATAGTACGATGAACGAGATCTCTTGGACCAAGATTGGAAAACTGATGCGGAAGCTCTATATGATGGGCGCTTACCGAGAAGGCATGAGCGAGGCGGAGAAATCCTTCCTCTTAGCCTGTTTTGAAGAGAACCCGATCCGTAGCCTTTCGGTCGCGGGCTTGAACGTCAAACAAGTTCAAGCGATCCTCGACTTCGCGAATGGTCATTATCTCCTTGGTATATTCCACGCGATTTTCGGGAAGCGGAAGAGGAAGTAACCTATGTGTCTTCTTTATCCTGCGCTGAACGCTGCCTTCAACCGTTTCTTCAACGGAAGAGGGGACGGCAGTCCAATCATGCAGTATCTAAGCGCCGAAGATTGTGGGATCTCTTCTGTTCCTTTTTCCTTTATGTCTGGGAAGTGGAGACTTCAGGGTGAACGGTACTTTGCTGGTCCTGAGCCATATAAAGGATTAGTTATCTTCTTCCATGGCGTTGGGGCGGGAAGAAGCTCCTATACCTTGGAGATTTCCGCGTTAGCCAAGGCAGGTTACCTTGTCTTGGCCTACGACAACACGGGCTGCATGCAAAGCGAAGGCAAGGGGATGAACGGCCTTCCCCAAGCGGTTTTGGATCAAGAAGCGTTCTTCCATTATCTAGAAACTCAAGAAGATATTCGCGATTTGCCTCGTTTTGCGATGGGTCATAGCTGGGGAGGCTACCTGGCCTTGATGGCGAGTCGTCCTGAATACCACGTTCAGAAAGTGGTCTCTGGCGCAGGCTTCTTTGAATTAGGCCGCCTTGTCTCTTCTAGCATCCCAAAGTTATCGTTCCTAGAGAAGAGCATTAAACGCTACGTTAAACATAAATATGGGAGAGCGGCGTCTAGGAGTGCCTTGGACTACGTCAAGGAAAGTGGGATCCCCGTTTTATACCTCCAAGGGAAGCATGACAAGATCGTCACCTATGAAGGGCATTATGAATATCTAAAGAAGCATAAAGAAGAATATCCGAACATCCGTCTTCTTTGTTTTGAGCATCGCGCCCATCAAGTCTTTTGGACGGATGAAGCGCAGGCGTATTTTGAAGAACTCTTCGGGAATTTCGGCGAGAAGAAAACGCCTCTTACTACCTTATTGAACATCGATTATGATCGCCTGAACGTCGATGATCCCATCTTGATGCAGGCGATTCTCGATTTTTTCGAAGAGTAAGGGTATAGTTAACCGCGTGCACTGGTGGCGGAATTGGTATACGCGCTAGTCTCAGGAGCTAGTCGGGCAACCGGTGTGGGTTCGACTCCCATCCAGTGCACCATATCGAAACAAGAGAACGGATTCCAGAAATATCCGGTCTTTTTTTCATTTTAAGGGCTGTCTTTTTTTTGAATCTTTCGACGCACTCAAGTTTACATTTGAACGGGAATTTCATGAAAAATACCCCTCCTCCTGACATCCAGGATTTGGGGTACATTTCAGGCTGGCTGCCTTTTTCTCTATTGCGTTTCGCGCCAAATAAAAATTGGCAAGCAGGGATTCATCTATTTCAAAAGCTTCCAATAGCCTCCTTTGTCAGGACCAATACGCTGAATATGGTTCTCTTCTTGCAATTTGCCTAAATGATGCCGGATGCTTGCTTCCGTAACGCCAAGCAGCAACGATAAGTCCTTTCTCGAAAGCCTGTTGTTGCTCCTTAATAAAGCGACGATACCGTCTCTGATTTTTTCTGGTTGTTTTCTGTCACTTTTTCTGGTTGGGATATCGAAGCCATTCTTGTTGAACGGAATGATTACGTCAATAAAATGTTCTGAGAAAACATAGGCGTCTTCCCCGTATTTGGAAACCACGGACGGGACGCCATGGCCGCTTTCCTCTGCGAAATTACACGATCGAAAGATGTCGAATAATTGTTTGTTTACTGGTTCGCTCTTCCCTTTCAAGAATTGTTCTTTCGTAAGAACTTTCGGAATGCCCCCAAACGATTCAATTTCCAATCGATTGCTATAGACATAAATTCCTGGGTGGTTGCTCTCGCTCCATTTATTGTGCACGCACGCGTTGATCCAAGCTTGTTCAAATGCCTCCGTGTCAAACATTTTGATTTCTTTCCTAGGAGTCGTTTCGAGACTCACGAAAGTCTGATTAAGCGAATTGATGTAGTTCTTTGCTTGCTCCATTGCTAACAAAAGACATTTCCCGCCAAATTCCTCTCGTTTGAGGTAACTCGTCTTATCAGGAGAAGAAAACGTTGCAACATTGATGACGATATCATTCGTGTCGGCTAATATCTCAGCCAAATAGTTATATTCGCCATCTTTTGTTAGCAAGTGAAAGTTTTCCAAAAACGTTTCATCAACGATATGTCTGTTATTGGACAGGAGGTAATTTTTTAAGATTTTGAAAGTCAGATTCTTTCGATTCGAAGGAATGTCGATAATGTTTGTTTCTCTCATCGATAGACTTTTTATGAAGCGGTCTTGGATTTCTTCCGGTAGCAAACTCCTGCAAGATGAACCAACTCGAATAAAACATCCGTTCTCGGATAATCCATATTTCTTTACGTAAAATAGTTGATTGCCTTTTTTTACATCGATTCTTATCACGGCCCTTCCATCGATCATGACCCTTTTTTGGGAAATATAAGAAACGCATCGCGGGGATATTTGATCCGTGATGACGTCGGATATCCTTCTCATGGAATCATCTATGTCTTTGACTCCAACGATGTTTCCGTCTTTATTGACACCAATAAAGATAGCGCCTCCCTCCGTGTTCAGGAATGCAACAATCTCTTTGGGCAATGTATTATTCACGATCTCTTTTAGCTCAATTTTGTTGTCTTCGTCAAAATGCATAATAACGCCCTCCTTGCTAGAATTATCGTATCACATAAGCAGCCAGAAAACAGCCAGAAAACAACCAGAAAATCGATGGCTTTGAAAACATGGCCCGTAATCACGAGCGGCGATCCATGGCAACTTAACGCCGATTTCCATTGCCTGAGGTCCCCTTCGACATTGCAAGCGAAGGGATGGAAGGCGCTCCTACGCCTCAAAGACCTCGCTTTTCCTAATGAAAGAAGTTTTCCGCGATGGTTTTAAGGAAGACAAACTCTTTTTCGCGATGGAAATAATGTCCTGCGTCCGGAGATAGGAACAAAGAAGAAGTCGACTTGACGAAACGCTCGATCGAGGCAAGGCTCACGACTTCGTCTTTCTCTCCCCGCACGATACAGGTCTTGGGGTGCCAAGAAAAAGGAGGAAAAGAGACTTCTTCGTAGAACCTGCTGGACAAGGTCTGCCCGTTATCCAGAGGTGCAGTAGTCAACGAAAAGTAGACACTTCTTTAATCATTTGTAGCCATTAAGTCCAGTTTCGAATAAACCACGGTAGGCAAATGGCGACATTGATACGGCGGAAGTGGACGTGGTCCTCGATTTCGGCGACGATATCGTTCGTCGAGGCGTCCTTGATCCTAGCCAAAATCGGGACCGAGAACGTACCTTCCAACTTAGCCACGAGCATTCGCACGGTCGTAGTGCTTTTTATGGCATGGACGATCGTCTTGGGAAAAAGGAAAGCCCCCTTCGTCAAGCAGGTCCCGAAGAAAGACCTTTTGTTCTTGGTTTTATCCGGCTTTGCCACGGCGGGTTCTTGGCTTTGCTATTACGATGCGATCGCCCAAGGACAGGTGAGCGTCGTCGTCCCGATCGATAAACTCAGCGTCCTTTTGACCGTTCTTTTCTCCGTCTTGGTCTTGAAGGAAAAGCTCAGGTGGAAGTCTTGGCTCGGGCTTGGCCTTTTGGTCGCCGGGACCGTGTGCATGGCCGTTTTCGCCTAAGGGTTTCCAAAATAGTACATCTGGCCTAAAATAGGACATATGTCAGATTTAACCAAAAAAGCACTTGCCTCCTCCTTGAAGGAAATCCTCAAGACCAAAGCCATCTCCAAAGTGACGGTTTCGGATATCTGCTCCAACTGCGGAATCCGCCGGCAGAGCTTCTATTATCATTTCGCCGATCTGCCCGAACTGGTGGAGTGGATCTGCTGGACGGAAGGGGAAGAAGCCCTGAAGAAAAACAAAGGATACGACGGCTGGGAAGAGGGCTTTTACAATATCTTTCTCGCGGCCAAAAAAGAGAAGCCCTTTATCATGAACATCTATCATAGCGTCTCCGGAGACACGCTGCGGTCGTATCTTTTCCGCCTGACGATGCCGCTACTACAAGGCGTGGTGGAAGAAATCGCCCGGTCGCTGCGCATCCAAGACATCACCGAGTCGGACAAATGCTTCATCGAGCGGTTCTATTCGAGCGCCTTCGTCGACGTGATGCTCGAATGGGTGGCCCGCGACATGGAGGAGGATCCTAAGGCCATCATCGAGCATTTGTCCCCCTTGGTCAAAGGCACCATCCCCAACGCCTTGAACGCCTATTCGGGGCGTAACCAATAAATTTGTCAGAAACTGACATATGTCAAAAAAGCGGACAAGTATCCGCTTTTATCCTTTTTACAGGGCTTTTTTATCTCCTATCTTTTGGTCGTGGCCAAAAGCCAAAGGAGAAAATTCACCATGTATTATTCCGCAGGAAATTACGAAGCCTTCGCCCATCCGAAGAAAGTGGAGGGCGCAGAGAAGAAGAAAGCCTACATCGTCGGCAGCGGGCTGGCCGGGCTCACCGCGGCCTTCTACCTCGTCCGCGACGCCGGAGTTAAAGGGGAAAACGTCAAGATCTTCGACCGCGACCCCGTGAGCGGAGGCGCTTGCGACGGCGCCCACGACCCCAAATACGGCTATTACATGAGGGGTGGCCGCGAGATGGACAACCATTTCGAGGTCATGTGGGACGTCTACCGCGATGTCCCAAGCGCCTCAGACCCCAAAGTCTCCGTCTTGGACGAATACTATTGGCTTAACAAAGAGGATCCGAACTACTCCCTCTGCCGGGCGACGGACAACCGCGGCCATAAGCTCCCCACCGGACATGACTTCACCCTGGACAAGCAAGCCCAGGAACAGCTTCTCAAACTCTTCCTGACCCCGGAGAAGGAACTCGAATACAAGAAGATCAGCGATTGCTTCGACGAGCATTTCTACAAATCCAACTTCTGGCTCTACTGGCAGACCATGTTCGCCTTCCAGGAATGGAGCAGCGCCCTGGAGATGAAGCGTTACCTGCAGAGGTACGTCCACCATATCGATGGGCTCCCCGATTTCACCGCCCTCCGCTTCACCCGCTATAACCAATATGAGTCGATGATTTTGCCTCTGCTTCATTATCTAGAAGCGAGGGGCGTCACCTTCGTCCCCCATAGCGAGGTCACCGACATCAAAATCGAAGTCGACGCCAAAGGAGAGAAGAGGGCCAAGTCCATCGAACTGCTTCAATCCGGCAAGAAAGTCACCCTCGACCTTGGGGATGACGACCTCGTCTTCGTCACCAACGGCTCCTGCGTCGACGCCTCGATCTACGGCAGCCAGAATCAGGCGCCGGATCTAAGTAAACTGAGCGAAACCCGCCCGGCTTCGTTTGAGCTCTGGCGCAAGATGGCCGCCCAGGTGAATGACGGCAGCTTCGGGAATCCCGCCCCCTTCTGCTCCGATGTCGAGCAGACCAACTGGATGAGCGCCACGATCGACGTCGATGAGACGCTGATCCCCTATATCACCGCCATCACCCGCCGCGATCCAAGAAACGGCAAAGTCTGCACCGGAGGCATCGTCACGGTGAAGGACTCCTGGGACTATTGGAGGTGCTCCTGGACCATCAACCGCCAAGGGCAATTCGCCGATCAGCCCAAAGACCGCGTCTTGGTGTGGTTCTATTCGCTCTACACCAACCGCCCCGGCAACTACGTCAAGAAGCCGATGAGGGATTGCACCGGCGTCGAGATCGCGATGGAGTGGATGTATCACATCGGCGTCCCGACCGATAAGATCGAAGACTATGCGAAGAACCACGCCAATACCACCAGCGCCTTCATGCCCTACATCGACGCCTTCTTCCAGCCCCGTTCCGGCTCTGATCGCCCGCTCGTCGTCCCACAGGGCAGCAAGAACCTCGCCTTCATCGGCCAGTTCGCCGAAATCCCCGCCGACACGATCTTCACGACCGAGTATTCCATGCGTTCCGGGATGGAGGCCGTCTACACCCTCCTGAACGTCGATCGCGCCGTCCCTGAGGTCTGGGGATCCCGCTACGACGTGAGGGAATTGCTCCGCGCCGCCTACTACGCGATCGACCGGAAACAACTCAAGGACATGCCTCTTTCGGCCAAAGAGCGATTCCTGCTTAAGAAAGTCTTCAAAAAGATCAAAGACACCGACGTGGAGACCCTCCTCCGCGAATCGAAGCTTATCTGACCTCCCTCGCTTCCTTTCCGCGAAGGAGGCTCTGCCTAGGGGCGCCCGAGTTTTACCTACCCGGGCGCTTGAGAGGGGCATGCGGATCTTTGCGTGACTTTGGAGACTTTGAGATGGAAGGCCGAAAAAGGAAAGTTGACGAAGTGGGAGATTGGCTTTTTCGGCTCGAAGACCCAATTGATGAAAAGCTTTTTGCGGCAATTTGAGTTGAAGCACATTTAGTTTCCTTCAACAATAGCTCAATAAATATTCGGCCTGTCGCCTAAAGAAACGATCAACGATATTTGCTGGTTTCATTGCCTTCTTGGACCCGTTTCGCTTTTTTTGGGGACTGGTTTCAAAATGTGGATAACTGGCTTTAGAGTGGTTCGGGCTTTGTGTTAAAAACATCCCCTCTGAAGGCATCAATGTTGTAGCCCAACCCCTTGCAAAAGGGGCTAAATGTATCAATATTGATGCACAACCACATATTGAAAGCATAGGTTTGATACCAATATAATGATGGTTTCAAACCTTTTTTTGATGGATTTTTCGCAAGGCTTGAAATTTTCGGGGGGGATATACTAAAAACATAGAAATAGGAGGAACAACGAAATGACAGATGAAGAAGCCTTAATTAAGTATTATGGAGGAAGGCCACAATACTCTTTTGGAAAATTATCTAAAATTGGTGATCGCAGAGTTGAATATTCGTTTGGTAAGATTTCAAGGATCGGAACTGATAGAGTGGAATACAGCTTCGGCGAAATATCAAGAGTCGGTGGGAATAGAGTTCAAAGAAGTTTTGGAGAAATATCCTACATCGGACCTGTAAGAATCAAATAAAGCCATTCAGGAACTTTTATTACGAACAATGAAATTTTCAAACGAAACAATAGAAAAGTTAAATTTTTATAAACTCTTAATTGCACGTAAGGGATGGCTTGGTCCGTTGTTTTCTAGCCGCCA
>CAMESG010000001.1 GCA_945936135.1 uncultured Mollicutes bacterium | reverse complement strand
GGAAATTCGTTATCAAGCCCAAAAAGAAGTAGAAACAAATTACCTTATAATGACAGTACCAAAAAGAAATTTTTCTTCCCCTTATATGTAACAATCATACCGTCTTCCTAGCGTTCAGAATGTTTTCTGCTGTCTGCTGTGGTGTTTGGTTGGAATTGTCCAACCAAAAGCCGATCCGTGGTGTTGTCTGCATTTTACTAAATACAAATTCAATGTATACAGAAAGAAATATATAAGGAGTGGGAGGGATTCCGCCGTAGTCGGCATTGTAGGAAAATCCAAAAGTTTAGATTTTCCCACAATGCTTATCTTTTGGTCTTTGGTTCGGAATAGTGTAGTGCTGGCGGTCTATCTCTTGTTTTCGGTTGCTTGCTTCCTTACCGTACATGAGCATCCTTGCTCGAGTTGGCTCAAGAAAGCAGGGCTATTGGGACTCCGCGGCGTGATTTCGTCAAAAGGGCGCATCTTTTTGACGAAATCCAAGTTCAAACAATTCCTGGCGATAAGCGGAACGCTGCTTATGATATCGCCCTCGGCGGGCGTCGCGATTTTCGTTTCTTCTTGCTATTTTTCGAAGGTCTTTTATTGTTAAAACAAGATGAAAAACAGGAAGAAGGCCTTGCAACGGATGGTCCAGACTTCGCTTTTCATTGCCCTCTGCTTCGTCGGGACGCTCGTTTCCATTCCCTTTGGCGCGAGCAAGGTGCATTTGGGGAATCTCCTTTGCCTGCTTGCGGGCTTGCTTTGCGGCCCGTGGGTCGGGGGAATCTCGGGCGGCGTCGGGATGCTCTTCGCCGACCTCGCCTCGGGCTATCCCTACACGACCTATCTAAGGACGTTTGTCTTGAAGTTCTCGATGGGCTTCTTGATTGGGTGGCTCTACCGTTTGCTGCTGAAAAAGGACGTTAAGGGAACGGGGCTTCTTTTCGCCGGGGCGGTGGTTTCGTCTTTGCTTTTTGGCGGAGGGCTTTCGTTCTATCTCTTGAAACCCGAAGATCCCTATGGCCTGCCCTTGCTGATCCTATCGTCCGTTTTGTTCGGTTTCTTCTTGGCTGCGGTCTGCTTCTTGAAAAAGCTCGATCCCTCGAAGAAGATCCTGCTCTTTTCCTTGCTTTGCGCCCTCGGGGCGAACGTCGTCGGGGAGTTTTTCCTCCGTTTCGGGATCAATTTGCTCCTTGGGATGGGAACGGAAGAAGCGTGGATCGTCTCTCTTTCCAAACTCCCCGCGGCCTTGCTCACGTCAATCGTCTCGATCCTCGGGGCTTTGCTTTTGTTCTATCCCCTTTACCGCGCGACCGCCAGATTCAACCCCTTAGACGATCTTGCCCCGTATCTAATGTTGAACAAAAAGCAGGGATTTGAACGAGAATGAAAAGAAGAAGTCCGCCGTAACCCTTTATGGGTGGACTTATTTTGTTTCGAGGCTAAGATAAGGGCATGGAACGCATCGCCATCTCTTCTGAAACCGCCCTCGACCTCCCGAAGGAGCTCCTCGAGGAGTGTGACATCCACCTCGTCCCCTTCACGATCATCATGGGCGAGGAACAATATGTCGACTTAACCTTCCCTCCGCGGAAGATCTACGATTACGTCGATTTGACCGGCAAACTCGCGAAGACCAGCGCGGTCAACGAATTCGCCTATCAAGAATTTTTCGACGAGCTTTTGAAATCCTACGACCACGTGATCCACATCGCCTTGGGCGATCGGATTTCAAGCACCTATAGCCATGCGGTCGAGGCCTTGAAGGACCCTCGATTCGAAGGCAAGGTGACCCTGATCAATAGCCATACCCTCTCTTCCGCGGTCGGGCTTCAATGCGTCTATGCCTCGAAACTTGTCAAAGAAGGGCTCGGCCACGAAGAAATCGCGAAGAAGGTGATCGAACGTCAAGACAAGATCCAAGTCTCCTTCTTGATCGAGAAGCTCGATTACCTCGCGAAAGGGGGCAGATGCACGAAGATCCTGGCCTTCGGGGCCAATATCCTTCGCATCCATCCTCAGCTCATCGTCGAAGAAGGGGCGTTGACCGTCGGAAAGAAGTTCCGCGGCCCTTTGTCCAAAGTCCTTTATGACTACGTGGATGACGTCGAGAAGACCTCGCCGAAGTTCGATCCAGACCTCGCCATCGTCACCCACACGGTCATGCCGGAAGACATGGTCGAGAAGGTGAAGGAGCGTTGCCTCGAAAGGGGCTTCAAGCGCGTGGTCACCGTCGAAGCCGGCGGAGCGGTCGCGATCCATTGCGGGCCGCACGCCTTCTCCGTGATTTATTACCGCGAAGACTAAATCAACCGAAGGGGGCTTGCGAAACGCCTCTTTTTTGCTTGCATTTTTTTGTTCCTCCATTATCCTAACTCGCAGTTGGCTTTCTTTTCCTATGGATAAGAGGGCTAAAACCTAGATGAGACGCGGGGAAATCGTTACGATTCTTCCGCGGAAGGAGTAGAGAAGAATTATGAAGAAGACATGGTTGCTCTTGCCGCTTGCCGCGAGCATGCTCTTGACCTCGTGCGGGGGAGAGCCCGGGGCTAGCGAATCAAGCAGTGAAAGCAGCATCGATACAAGCGAGGCGACGTCCGATTCCCCCGCGAGCAGCGAAAAGACCTCGGAGTCCACGAGCGTTGATGAACCCTTGGAAGATCTTAGCGACGTGACCTTCGACATCGCGGTCGGAAGTTCCGGCGAGCTTAGCGATTTCCGCCTTGGCTTCGCGGCGATCGTCGATTACGACCACCTCTTGGCGTTTAGCTTCAACAAGGCCGATACGAGCAAGGCCGTGGTCTACACGGATCGTCCGAGCGTCGCGACGATCGTGAAGAAGGGCGATGCCTGGTACCTCCATACCTTGAAGGCCGGCAAGACCCACTTGATCATTGAAGACGATGAAGGCATCATCCACCTCCGCATGGTGGTCAACGTTGAAAACCGCGTCGCGAAAGAAGACGCCTTGGATTACTTGATCTCCGTCGACCACTGGGAAGTGAAACGCGAATTCGTCTCGTTCTGCGGCGATTTCGACGTCACCTTCCTCGACGGTGGCTCGGCGGTTATGTCCGGATACGATAGCGAAGGCGTGAACCTCAACGGCGCGACCTTCAACATCGCCCTTGACGAAACCCTGACGGGTGGCAATTACCTTGCCGATCTCTGGTATTCGTTCTCGGTCACGAACTGGACGATCCCCGATTTCAATTTAGCCAGCATCTACATGCACGCTTCCGGGACCTACATGCACATGCATACGAACAACGCCTTGCTCGGCGTCATGGTGCCGGGCGAGGCTGCCTAAGATACAAAAAGAAAGGAACCCCCTTATGAATTCCAAATTGCGTTTCCTCGCCGTGCTTGCGGCGGGCACCTTGCTCGCGAGCTGCGGCGAAACCCCCAACGCGTCGAGCTCCGACATCACTTCGGATACCGGAACTTCCGACGTCACGAGCGATGATTCGAAGACCAGCGAAGATTCTTCCGAGAGCGATTCTAAGACGAGCTCCGATTCTTCTTCGGAATCAAGCAGCTCGTCTTCCTCCGAGATCAAGACCTATCGCATCGTCGTCCGTTCCCAAAACGGCGTGACGATCGTCGCGGATAAAGAAGAAGCGGCGAAGGGCGAACTCGTCACCCTCACCGTCACGGCCTCTAGCGGCGTGACCGTGACCGAAGTCACCCTCAATGGCGATGCTTCGAAGCTCACCAAAGTTGACGACACCACCTATACCTTCGTTATGCCGGATACCTCCGCGGTCATCGAATGCCGCATCAAGGTCGAAGGCGATTGCACGATATCCGGCGATATCGCCGCGGCCTTGCCTAAGCAAGAAGACGACACCTATAAAGGCACGGTGAGTGTCGAAAACGATTCGACCGTCACCCTTAGCCTCCTTGGCCACGTCTACGACATGACCGACGTCGATCACGACCATAGCTTCGGTTATTACGAACCGGGTCGCGGCAACGCTTCTTATGTCTTAGGCGGCAACGCCATCTACGAGATCTCCGTCGATCCTTCCGCGGCGAAGCCCGTCACGATCTACCGCACGGGCATCTTGCACGCCCCGACCGACGTCAAAGAAGTCTATCAACTGTTCAACGGCGACTTCGCGGGGCGCGGCGTCCTCGATGGCGGCGCCTTCTATACGCGCAACCTCAACCACGTTTCCTATCATAACTTCCTCGCGAACGACACCTACACCTGGGATCTTTACGAGAACAACGCCTCCCTTGGCGTCTCCGTTGATAACCTTGGCGATGAATCCTACGTCTACCGCGCCTTGAAAGGCGACGAGTACGTGGTCGTCGATAACTATATCGAAGCCAAGAAAGCCGGCGACGATCAACGCTTCTACGATGATTCCGTCCGCGGCGATGACTTCGTCTATTCTGGCACTTATCGCGCGGTCGATGCCTACGATGAAGACACGGACGAACTCGCCAGCTTCAAGGTCACGAACACCCGTGCCAAGAGCGAGATCGGGATGCCGAGCCACAATATGTACGGCATTTCCCGCGAGATCGCGGAAGGCTTCCGTTACGCCTTCGACGTCGAAGATGACTTGGTCGCCTCCTTAGTCACCGTCGATTCGAAAGAGAATAGCAACGGCTACACCGTCAACATCGGCTCCTGGAAGAACTACGATCCGTCCGCCTCGACCTACGAACAAGCGACCAAGATCGAACGCTACGCCTACGACATCAAGATCGAATTCAACTTGGATTCGACCTTAAAGAGTGTTGAATTCCTTGGCAATTACTACGACGAATCCAACTGGAACTTCGACAAGAACGACCTGAAAAACGGCGGTTCCGCGAAGCCGAACACCAAGCCCCTCACCCGTCGTAAGATGAACGTTTCTTACACTTATGGCGCCCCGAAAGCCGGTTCCCCGGACTTCGACACCGCCCCTTACTTCGTTTCGAGCATCGACGAAGTCTCGATCACGAGCAAGAACATGGAGAAGAACCACGTCCAAGTCGGCCAGATGATCGACGAGGCCAAGCGCCCGGGCGATGATTCCGCGACCTCCTTGGTCAGCATGAAGACGAGCCCCGCGACCGCGCTTGATGCCTGGCAATACGGCGTCGTTGCTTCAAGTGATGAATCCGTCATCTCCCGCAGCTCCGCGCGCCGCTACGCTTGGGAAGCGGCCAAGCAAGGCTCTTCGACCGTTCAAATTGGCAACCACTTGGGCAAGAACCTCGCCTCGGTGAACGTCAGCGTCGGCAACGCCGTCAAGGTCCGCGACTACTGCGTGACCGCCCCGACCGCCTTGGGTGGCATGGACAGCGATTACGTCCCGACTTCTTCGAAAGTCGTGATGAGCGCCGGCGAGAAGATCGACGTCTACCTCTGGGCCACGCCGACCGAAAGCGATGCCGCCCCGAGCGTCACTTCGAGCAATCCCAACCTTGAAGTCTCCGTTTCCAAGGATCGCGTCAAACCGGACGTCGTCTCCATCAACGGCTACCCGACCTACCTCCTTACGATCGATGCGACGAAGATGACGAACACGGCTTCCGAGACCGTCAAGCTGTCAATCAGCGACCCGACGATGGACCTCGACTTCCATAGCGATGGCAAGGTCACGATCCCGGTCGAAGTCGGCCCGACCTCCACGATGGGCGATTCGATCGTCGGCAAGACCTACACCGCCGACCTCGATACCACGAAGGCCAAGTTGCCGAACGGCAACAGCGACACCTCCTGGTTTGTCGCGAATTCCACGATTGAATTCACGGAGGAGCAATACGTCCAGCGCGATGGCACGAAGCCCGAAGGCTGGTCCAAGGCGGTCTTGAAGTTCGGCAGCAAGACCCGCAACCTCGGCTATAAGCATAACCCGACGGGCACGGGTGACTTCCTTACCTTCAAAGGCGACGAATGGGACGATGAAGACTACTATGGTGCCTACCACGCGGAAGAAATCATCAAAGTCAGCATCGACAAATCGAGGAACGCGATCGGCATTCTCTACTATGTCGGTGGGTACGACGATTATTTGCAAGAATACTACGAACAGGGCGTTGGTCTCGGCAGCGATGGCGACTCCGACGAACTCTTCCAATGGTTCATCCTTAAATAAGATCGTTTGATAACGAATCAAGCCGTTTGGGCATTCGCCCCGACGGCTTTTTCGATACTTTCATCCTTTCTTTTATATGGATCGAAATAGAAGAAGCTCCTTTTTTTCGCAAGAGGGAGACGAGGTCTGCCGTTGCGGCATGGAAAATATCCGCCTTCATTGGGCTATCGCCATTTGCCTTCTCGGCTGTGTGAAGGATGGTTGACATTGAAAAATATTTCCAATATTGGAAAAAATATTCAGTGGTGGGAAAAATGAAAAGGATAGATAGGGATCTATATTTAAAGAAATTAGTCGAAAAAAGAGAAAATGGCCTCGTTAAGATCGTAACCGGATTGAGAAGATGTGGAAAATCATTTCTCCTTGACCCAATTTACAAAGAGTACCTTCTAAATTCGGGAGTTAAGGAAAACCATGTCATTAAATTGGATTTGGATGAGAGGAGAAACAATAAATATTTAAACCCCGATGTATTGGATGATTATATCAGAAGCCTTCTTACCGATAATGAAATGTATTATTTGATACTTGATGAAGTGCAAAAAGTAAGCGATTTCGAGTCCGTGCTAAACGGTTTTCTGCATATTGAAAATTTGGATATCTATGTAACCGGCAGCAATTCGAAATTTCTATCATCCGACATCATTACAGAGTTTAGAGGTAGAGGAGATGAAATTCGCGTATTTCCTCTTTCTTTTAGCGAATTCTATTCCGCGTTTGAGGGAAGCAAAGAGGATGCGTGGGAACAATATGTGACCTATGGGGGAATGCCAAGAATTTTATCCTTTCCGAGCGAAAGCGAAAAAAGCAGATATCTGAAGCAATTGTTTGATCGAACGTATTTAGGGGATATCGTAGAGAGAAACAAAGTCCAAAGGATCGACGTTTTGGATTCGATCATCAATATTCTCGCGTCGTCAATTGGTTCATTAACCAATCCCAATACTCTTCTAAAGACCTTTGAGAGCATGGGGATTAAGGAAGTATCAATCAATACGATTTCAAATTATTTAAAGTATTTGGAAGATTCGTTCTTAATCGATAAATCGGAGAGATTTGACATTAAAGGAAAAAAGTATATCCAATCACCATTGAAATATTATTTTTCTGATATTGGACTTCGTAACTCCAGGCTGAATTTTCATCAGCAAGAAGAAACCCACATCATGGAGAACATTATCTACAACGAATTAATTTCTCGGGGGTACAATGTTGATGTCGGAGTTGTGCCAATAAGAGAAGGATACGACAAAAAACAGATCGAAGTGAATTTCGTTTGCAACCAATTCAATAAAAAATATTACGTCCAATCCGCTTTGTCGTTGCCTACAAGAGAGAAGACGATACAAGAAGAAAGACCATTGTTGAATATTCCGGATAATTTTAAAAAAATAATTGTGGTGAAAGAGAACAGGAAAGCATGGATTACCGAAGAAGGAATAACAATTATTGGAATTTTTGATTTTTTGTTAAATAAGGATAGCTTAGATATATAATTGAACGTTTTTTCGGAAAATCCCGCGGTGTTTCTTTGATGTGCCGAACTTTCTCTTCCCCTTTATAACGAAAGCAAAACTTATAGGATCCTTTAGGCCTCGTTAACGTTTGCCATACATTTCCTTTTCAATATAAGAAAAGGCCGCTTTCAAGGAAGAAAACGGCCAGTCGTTGGTGGGGGATCAGAAGTCTTCGAGGCTTTCAAGCCACTGATCCATCAAGGGGACCTCGGTGGTGCCGAAGTCCACGAAGCGGAATTCCATGCCTTGACCGGAATTCGCGATGATCGTGAAGAGGACTTCCTCGTCGCCGTCGCTCTCGATGTTCTTCGTTTCGAGGTCGAGGGCAACCGGGGTAAGGCCTGCATTTTCGAAGACGGCTCCTGCGCCCACGTTATTGACGAAGTCATAGACGAGGGCGAGGTTGCTCGTTTCGAAGCAACTCTCATAATCCTCATGGAGGGGCGTGCCTTTTTCGTTGACGAACTCCAGGCTATCCCAGAGCATCAAGCTGTTCGGATAGTTATAGGCAACCGAGACGTCGCTCGTCGAACTATTGTAGGCGAAGGCTTCGTTGACCTTAATCGCGGTGATGACCTCGCCATCGCTCGCGGCGCTAGGAGAGACGCTGTAGCAGCCATTTAATTCCTTTCCCGTCGTCGGGCTCTTCTTGTGGCTTAAGCCGACCATGCCGCTCGGGATGAGGCCGTTTTGGAAGCCTTGGTTCCCGCAGGTTAAGAAGTAGTAGTCTGGATGGAAACGCTCATAGGCGATCACGTCGCCTGCTTCATTCTCGTAGAGGTGGGTGAAGTTCCTGCCTTTGAAGAGTTCCTTGGCTTTCGATAGCGCCCCATCGGGTTGATAGGAGGTGCCACCATCCTCAAGATAGTTATTGACGACTTCATCGTTCGTCGAGAGGATGTCGAGGACGTTCCATTTGATCGTGTAGTTGCGTCCATCCATCAGGATGTAGGCAGAGATTCCAAGGCTGCCCTCGGATATCGTCGCCTGGACTTCGCGAAGAGAAGGGTAGTTCTTGGCATCGAGATCCGCCATATCAAGGAGGGCAAGGCGCCCTTTCTTGTCCTTGACCTCGAAGAGTTCTTCGTTGTGTCCTTCTAAGAAAGAAGGGGCGAAGTCTGCGAATGATTCGAAGTAGCCATCGTTCCAAAGGTCGAAGGAAGTGACTCCGTTATCGTCTTCGATGATTTCGCCGGGACGGACAACGTTACCCGTCGTGGAGATCGGATAGACCCCATCCTTGGATTCGATGTAACCGATCCCGTAGGTTTCGGTTTCTAAGCGATAGGAGGTCTCTTGGAAGTAGACCTTATGGGTGCTATAGAGGCGGTTGTTGTTCGTCGTGTAGAGATCGACCTGGACGGTGTAGTTCTTGACTTCCCCGAGGGACTTGATCAAGGCCGCGGGAGAAGAAGCGTCGATTTCAACGTTCGAGGTCGAAGAAGAAACGTCGGAGGCGCCGGGATCAACGCTGCTTGATCCTTCGCTTCCGCCTTGGCAGGAGGCCAATAAGGCCACGGAGAGTAACAATAGTTTCGGTGTTTGGAATTTCATAACGTTCCATAAGATACCTTATGGATTTTTTTTGTAAAGCAAAAAAAGCCCATCGTTTCTTTATTATCAGTCTTCCCTTACCGATTTCTTGATTTCGCGCGACGATTTTTTCTAGACGGGTAGGGGCTGCGCCTTCATAATGTTGGGCAGGAAAGCGAGGACAACCTCCATGGAATACATCCTCCAAACGAGCCATCTGACGAAGCGCTTCGGGAAAAACGTGGCGCTTTTGGATGTTGATTTGCATCTATGCAAAGGCGACATCTATGGCTTCATCGGCAAAAACGGGGCAGGCAAGACGACCCTCATGAAAATCGTCTTAGGGTTATTGGAACCGACCTCCGGCTCCGTGACCTATGGGACCGAATATGGGGCGGACGTCGACCCCAAGAAAGCAAGAAAAAGGATCGGGAGTTTGATTGAAGCCCCGGGATTATTCTTGCAGGGCACCGCGAAAGAGAACATGAAGCGGATGGCCATTCTCACGGGAGACAACGATCAAACGATCGATGAATTGCTCTCCTTCGTTGGGCTAGGCGAGGTCAAAAAGAAGAAGGTCAAGGCCTTCTCCTTGGGTATGAAGCAGCGCCTTGGGGTCGCGATCGCCTTATTGGGGGATCCCTACCTCTTGGTCTTGGACGAGCCGATGAACGCCTTGGATCCCGCGGGGATCAAGGAGCTGCGCGAATTGCTTATGCGCGTGGCCCACGAGAAGGGCGTCAGCATCCTGATCTCCAGCCACATCATCGACGAACTCGCGAAGATCGCGACCGTCTTCGGGGTGATCAAGGATGGACGGTTGATGGAAGAAGTGCGCGTCGAAGACTTCGAACGCTCCGTCGAGATGGCGACGAGGGTCGAGGTCAAGAACCCCTATGAAGCGAAAGAAGCTTTGAAAGCAGCGGGCTATTTCGTCCAAGGCGATTCGATGGATCAAAAGGGCGTCTTGCTGAAAACCAAGGGAATCCAGGTCTCGGCGGTCATCGATTGCCTCGCGAAAGCGGGGATCGAAGTCTTATCCGTCCACCCGGAGAACGGGCAGAGCTTAGAAGACTTCTTCATCGAAAGGATGGGTGATTGAGATGGATCGCTTGCTTCGTTACGAATTCCGCAAGATCTTGACGTCCAAGATCCTGTGGGTCCTCTTTGGGATCGCCTTGCTTGCTCCTTCGATCTCGTTGGTCGCAACCCACGTTGGGAACGTGGTCTATCCTGAATACGCGGATCCGATCTTCGCGGATGTCGCCTTGTCTTCTTATGGCTTTAATGAGTTGACCTTCTACCTTGCGATCTTCCTGCCCTTCTTTATCGGGGAAGATTACCGCAACGGCGTGATCAAGAACATCGTCGGACGCGGCTATAGCAAGTCGCAGGTCTACTGGGCCAAATGGATCGTGGGGACGATCACTTCCCTGATCTTCATCACCGTCGGGTCCATGTTCGTCTATGTCCTCGCGGGCGCCTTGGAGGGGCATTGGGAGATCGATAAGGAATTCGGGACCTATTTTGTCTGGGCCTTTCTAGGCTGCATCTGCATCATCGCCTTCGATTTATGGATGTCTTTTTCCTTCAATCTCGCGGTTTGGGCTGTGCTTTTGGGCTTGCTGATCCCAAGCCTTGCTCCCTTCATCCTTCTCTTCCTCATCGATTTGCCGATCCAGGCGTTCGCGGAAGAACCCTTGACTGTGGCGGCAACGCAATTCTCCTGGGTCCTCTTTGGCGAGAACGCCTTGAAAAACGAAAACGGTTGGTGGATCAACCTCGTGACGATCTTCGCGACCTTGCCGACGATGCCCTTGCTAGGATGGCTGACCGTCCGGAAGAGGGACATCAAATAATCTCCAATTCCATTCGAATGGCGGTCCTTGAGAACAGGGCCGCTTTTCGTTTGTAACCCCTTGATGAAGTGGTCTCAGGGGTTACGGGCGGAGAGAAAGGCTGAAGCGGTTTTCTTCGCCTGTCCGCTTACGGAAGCGGTTCAAACCTTCCGGGACGTTTTGCTTCTCCGTTTCCTCACCTCACTTGGTATGGCGGAATAAGGGCAACAAGGAACAACGCTTATGACCCTAGATTGCCGAGTCGCCCGCCCATTCCTCTAGCGGGCTTTTCGCTTTCTTGCTCGCGTCCGCGCATTTTTCGTGCCTATGCTGCGCCAAGGCCTGCAGTTTCTATTCGCTCGCCTGGACGGTTAGAACTTGATGATGGAAAGGAACCTTTATGCGTAAAAAAATCATTCTTCCCTTCGCTTTCTACGCTTTGACCGGGCTTTGCCTTTCGCTCGCTTCCTGCTCAAAACCCGCGGAAAGGAAGCCTTCGATAACGATCGTGAACGGCGATTTGATCACGGTGGCCGTGGGGCAAAAGGTGAAACTGCAGTATTGGGCGGAAAACGTCGAGGGGCCAATATATCATTCTTATTATTGCAGCTCACAAGCCGTTTTCATCGAAGATTACTGGATCGTGGGCAGGAAGGCAGGCGTTGCGGAGCTTGTGGTTTATAGCGAGGATGCCTGGGATTTCGCCACCATCCACGTCCTGGATCAAAATATGAGCCCGTATGCCGAAGGCTGGGGGCTTTTTGCCCTGCGGAAGGTTTGCCGCGTCGGGGAAAGAATACCGTTGATTCCGATCATCGGAGAGGTTCGCTGGCGATACCTGACCGAGTACATTGAGCCGATTCTTTTTAGCGATCCTTCGGTCGCCTCTTTGGAGTATAGAACCTTGGTCGCGAAGGCGCCGGGGGAGGTGCGCTTCGCGGGGAAACTTTGGGGCCATGTCTCCGACATTCAGACGCTCACGGTTCTGCCCGCGCTTTGACAAGATGAAAGGAAATCGACGATGAAGAGAAAACACCTCGTGCCTTCGGCAGCGTTTGGGCTTCTTGGCTTGTGCGCGTCCCTTTCTTCGTGCGGCACGAAGCCCAGCATCCGCATCATCAACGCGGACCCGATCGTTATGCTTACAAAGGGCGACCAACAAGTGCAGGTTTTGACGGAAGGCTACGAAGGCGAAATCGAATATCGGATCGAGGGCGCCCCCTATGCCATCGTCAATAAGTACGGATTCTTGACCGGGGAAAAGGCGGGAACGACGAGGGTCGTCGCGTCGATTGGCGAGATATCCGACAGCGTGGCCGTGCAGGTCATCGACCCGAACATGGATTTCGGGGATTGGGGGATGGTTCCAAAGAAGGCCACTTGCCGAGTCGGGGATCGCGTCGATCTTTCCCCTTATATCGAAACGCAGGAATGGCGATACCTTTGCACCGAGATGGCCCCGGTCCTTGTAAGCGATCCATCGATTGCCTCTTTCGAAGGGACGACCTTGGTCGCCAAGTCGCCGGGGGAAGCCGTTTTCGCGGCGAAGCTGCTCAATCTCGTTTCCGATTTCCAATCCTTGACGATTTTGGGGTAAGGGCGAAAGGGCCATCGATATTCGATAATTCGATAATGAATTGTACAGTTTCAAATGATGTGAGACAAAACCAAGGGTGAAAAAGGGCATCTTATCTATAATGAGTGTGACCAAACATTCATTGGAAGTGCCCATGGCAATGATACCGCAAGAGGGAAGGAACTACCTTCCCGTCGATCTGGGCGCGAAATACCACGCCTGCCTCCGGATGACCGAATCGGGGCGGTCCCTTCGGAAGGTCCTCGGGATGTACCGCGTCAAGAAAGCCTCCCTTTACCGCTGGTTGAAGAGGTTCGACGGGGCGATGGAAAGCCTGCTCGACCGCTCGCACCGCCCCAAATCCGACCATCCGAGGAAAACCAAGGCCGAGGTCGCGGAACGGATAAAAAGGCTTCGGCGCCGCAATCCCGACGCCTCGTTCGTCGAGATCTGGGCCAGGCTTCGGCACGACGGGGTCGAGATCTCGCCGTCCACCGTCCTCCGCATCCTCAAATCCGCAGATTTCAAACCCTACGTCCCCGCCAAGAAGGCGCACGACAAGCCGTATCACGCCCCGGATCGGATCCACGTAAAATGGCAAGTCGACGTCAAATACGTGGCGAAAAGCTGCACGGCTCCTCAGCTGGAGGGCCGTTTCTACCAGTACACCATCCTGGAGGAATGCACCCGGAAGAGGGTTCTTTACTTCACGAACGAGCAGCCGATGTACAAAACCGTCAGTGCTCTGAAGATTGCGAGGAAGAAGTTCGGCCATTGGCCCGAAGAGATCCAGACCGACAACGGTTTCGATTCAACCCCATTCGACCATTTTCGCCTGTTCTACTTCGCTTTTTCGTGCACAACCATCGTATACGCCTGATCAATTTAGCTTTCTTGAGCCATCCATTGAACTTCAGGCGAATGGGGTCACCTACGGATCTTATCAATCCTATGGAAATTTCTCTTTCTTGGAATTTCAGAACGAAACCCCGTACACGGATTTCAAAATCATCACGAGGGCGACGAAGACCAAAAGCAACTTCGAATACGATTTCCATTCGCTCTCATGGGTCCTAAGACCCTAGAAAGGAGAAATGTTATGAATCGACGCATCTTGTTCCCTCTTCCCATCCTCGGGATGTGTTTGGGAGTTTCTTCCTGCGCGGCAAAACCCGCACCTTCGTTGCGGATCGTCAATCCTGGCCCGATGTTCGTTCTCGTGGAACAAAGCAGCTGGCTTCGCTGTTACACGGAGAACCTCGAAGGAAAGATTCAATTCGAAGTCGAGAACCCGGAATATGTCGAAGTGACACCGCGAGGGTGCTGCGTTGGATTGAAGCGCGGATCCACCAAAGTCACCGCCTTCGTCGGCGAAGTCTCGGATTCGATCGAGGTCCATGTCTTGGACCCGAAGGTAGAGCCCCAATCCTTCGGTTTTTATCCTAAGAATGGGATCTATGAAGGCCATGTCGGCGATCGCTTGGAGTTCAAGCCTTATGTTTACGATGTCCCATACTTTTACCTAAGGGAATATATCGTGCCCATCCTTTTGACCGATCCATCGATCGCCCATTTCGAGGGGAACATCCTCGTCGCCGAAAAACCGGGCGAGGTGTGGTACTGCTCGCAACTGTTGAATTGGGTTTCGCAGCCCCTTTGCTTCACCATATTGAATGACCAGTCTTGATGCATCGTTATCAGGACTTTTTTGACACAAAGGAAATTTTCCTATTTGTCCGGAATGTTCGAAATATTGCGCAAAGATCGACAGGGCAGAATGTCCTCGAACCCTTGGGGATCGCGCCGGCCCGCGAAAAAGCAGGATTCCTAGTAAGATTGGTTTGCCGAAAAATCCGGAAGAAGCCTTGCATGGACAATTTTGCGAAATTATTGAAGGAAGCGGTAGCCAAAGGCGAACCGCTGAAGGCCGCGAAAGAGGCGGTGGAGTCCTTTCTCTGGACCTAGATGAAAGCGCTCCTCGGCTACGGGAAATGCGATCTCGGGGAGGAATTCCGACGATTCTCAAACTTTATTCCTCCGGCATGAGCGATGAGGAAATGCGCCTGGCCGTAGGGTCGATATACGAGCCGAATTGCCAAATAATTGCTATTTTATCGATCATTGACATGAACGACCTCTGAGTAACAGAGTGCGGAAAAGTCGAGATAAAGTGCCTTATCTCCAAAAAAGTGTAATATTGCACAAAATGTATCTCCAAAATAATGTAAATATTATTCAATTTTATGCTGAAGTATGGTATGATTCGTCTAAAGTTAGAAAAGGAGTACAACCTGTGTATAGAAAAATTTATGCAGATTTGCAGAAGTGGAAAAACTCAACGAGAAGAAAGCCGCTAGTATTGCAGGGGGCAAGGCAAGTTGGAAAAACCTATACCGTAAATCTGTTTGCACAAAAAGAATACTCCAATTATGTATATTGCAACTTTGAAAAAGAGGAAGCGTTGAAGGACTTTTTTACAAGTCTTGATCCCCGAAGAATCGTTAAGCAGCTCAGCCTATATAAAAGGAAAGAGATTATCCCAAACCATACGCTGATTATTTTCGATGAGGTACAAGCCTGTCCCCAAGCGCTCACTTCTTTAAAGTATTTCAACGAAGAAGCAAATGAATACCATATCATTGCATCAGGGTCACTGCTTGGCGTTTCCGTGAATAGAGGGGATAGTTCATTCCCCGTGGGCAAGGTGGATATGATTACCATGTATCCCATGGATTTCGAAGAGTTTTTGCTCGCTCAAAAGGAAAAATACATTGATTTGATTCAAGAAATAAAAGAAGCATATGATTCGAACGTGGCGTTGCCGACTCCGATACACGATATGGCAATAGATTTATATAAGCAATATCTGTATGTTGGCGGAATGCCAGAAGCCGTCAAAGAATACGCGGAAACAAAAAATGTAGAGATCGTTCGTATCATTCAAAAGGAAATTCTCGAAGCATATTTCAATGATATGGGCAAGTACAATAAAGCAACGGAAATACCAAAAACGAAGCTTGTATTCGAAAACATTTCTACACAGCTTTCAAAGGAAAACAAAAAGTTCCAATACAAGTTATTGAAAACTGGCGCAAGAGCGTCTTTGTATGAAGAAGCAATCCGATGGATTTGCAACGCAGGAATATCCAGTCAGTTATTTCGGCTTGAGCAAGTTTCTTTTCCGCTTGAAAGCAATAAATCGACAAGCGATTTCAAATTTTTCATGGGCGACGTTGGTTTGTGTGGCGCTTCTCAGGATGTCCGCATGGAAGATATAGAAATGGAATCTAATGATTTTGAGTTCAGGGGCGGATTGGCGGAAAACTACATAAACAACCAGCTTATCGCAAATGGGTTGAAAGCCTATTACTGGACAAGCAAATCGGATGCCGAGGTAGACTTCATTACAAGACTTGGCGCAAACGTTATTCCAATAGAAGTTAAATCCGGCGTAAACACTCGTTCAAGAAGTTTGGAAAGCTATGCAAAAACATATCATCCAAAATATGCCATCAGAATATCCCAAAAAAATTTCGGATTTGAAAACGGAATAAAATCAATTCCTTTATACGCCGCCTTTTGCATTAAATGACAGCGATAGAGAGTTGCAAACGGCTTGCGTAATTCAATGACCGCCAACTCCGAACCCGTCGTTCAATTGAGACCAATCGCGATTTCTTTGCCTTCCTCTTCGCGATGGGTCGGAACGATTTCGTCCCCTTTTTTCGAGGTGTAAATGGCCTGCAAGATCGCCTTCAAGAAACACAAAAGAGGAACTGGACCCCCTTTTCCTCCAGGGGGAGAATCGGCTCGGGGTATGGCGTGGGCCGTTTGGAGGTGAATTCCGCGAAGACGGTGTTTTTGGCGTGGCGCTGACGCATCACCGCCAACGGAACTCAATAGTAAAAAAGCGCCATTTAAGGGCAACCGGCGAGAAAACCGCCTTCGATGAAAGCCCTTACATTTTCGGGTAGATTACGCTCGGCGAATATGATAATATCGGTATGTCGGGAAAGAAACAGCATGGTTCACGCCTTCGTTTGCAAGAAAGAAGGGCGAACATGCCGGGTCTTATTTCGCCTATCTTCGTTGCCCCTCGATATTCGATAATTAAATATCGATTTTTCTTGTCATCTCTTTAACCGCCTTTTATCATCAATCTGTCGATCGGTTTTCCGCGATCAAGAAACGGATTTGATCATCGCGATCGGAGAAAAGAAAGGAAGGCTCTTGTGAAGAAGTATTCGCAGAATCAATTGGAACGTTACCCCATCTATTTGAAATATTTCATGGAATTGAGGGAAGAAGGCGTCGACATCGTCTCCTCCCCTCAGATCGCCATGAAGCTCGGCTATAGCGAGGAACAGGTCCGCAAAGACCTCCAGGCCGTCTCCCTTGTCCCCGGACGTCCGAAAAAGGGGCGCGAAGTCGCCCAATTGATCGAGGACCTCGAGACCTTTTTGGGCTACCGTTCTTCGATCAATGCCGTCCTTGCGGGGGCGGGCCACCTCGGCGGGGCCTTGCTCAACTTCCCCGCCTTCTCGGAGATGGGGCTGGAGATCGCGGCCGCCGTCGATTCCTCTCCTCGTCTTGCCTACGCCAAGATCGGGGGCAAGGTCGTCTACCCGATGGAGAAGATGGAGGAGGTGCTTCGCGAAAGCAACGCGAGCGTCTTGATCCTCACCGTCCCTTCCCCGGTCGCGCAGGAAGTCGCCTCAAGGGCGGTCCGCGCCGGCGTCAAGGCGATCTGGAATTTCGCCCCCGTGCATCTAGAGCTCCCCGAATCGATCGTGATCGAGGACGTCAACCTCGCCTCATCCCTCGCGGTTTTGACCCACCGCCTGGGATCGAAGAACTAAATCGTTTTTACCCGAGAAAGGACAATCCATGAAAATAAAATCCGAAGTCGCCGCGGACGTGCGCAAGATCTGCGCAAGCTACGCCAACGAGCCCTCGCCTCTGATGATGGTGCTTTCCGCCATCCAGAAGAAGTACGGCTACATCCCTCTTGAGGTCCAAGAGGTCGTGAGCCAGGAGATGAACATCCCGGTCGCCGAGATCTACGGGGTCGTCACCTTCTACGGCTTTTTCTCCCTCAACCCCAAGGGCAAGTACGTCGTGAACGTATGCCTTGGCACCGCTTGCTACGTCAAGAACTCCCAAACCTTGCTCGACAAGGTGTGCGAAGTCTTGGAGGTGAAGCCTGGCGAGACGACGGAGGATGGGCTCTTCACCGTCGACGCCGTCCGTTGCATCGGCGCTTGCGCCTTGGCCCCGGCGATGATGATCAACGGGCAAGTCTACCCTCGTTTAACCCCCGCGCAGATCCCCGAGATCATCGATAGTTACCGCAAGAAGGAGGAAGCCTAATGGAACCCATCAATTCTATCCCCTGCCTTGAGAAGGCAATGTGCAAATGCAGCGAAGAGCTTAACGCCAAGGTCAAGGGCTTAAACGGCAAGCGCGCGATCGTCGTCTGCGGCGGCACGGGCTGTTTGGCCAACCACTCCGAAGACCTTGAAGCGGAACTCAAGCGCCTTGTCAAAGAATACGGGTTAGAAGACAAAGTGACCGTCAACCACGTCGGCTGCTTTGGGCTATGCTCCCAAGGCCCCTTCATCAAGATCTTCCCCGAAGAGACCTTGTATCGCGCGGTCCAAGTCAAGGACGCCGAGACGATCGTCAAGGAAGACTTGGTCGGCCACCGCATCGTTGAGGATCTCCTCTACGTCGATCCGATCACCAAGATGAGGATCGCCAAACAAGAAGACATTCCCTTTTATAAGAAACAGGTGCGCGTGGCGCTCCACGGCTGCTCGCTCATCAACCCAAGCCTCGTTGAGGAATACCTTGGTTGTGGCGGCTTCAAAGGCTTGAAGCGCGCCCTTACCGAATTGACCCCCCAGCAAGTCATCGACGAAGTGACGAACTCCGGCCTTCGCGGTCGTGGAGGCGGAGGCTTCTTGACGGGACGCAAGTGGCAATTCGCCGCGAACGTCGAAGCGGATCAAAAATACATCGTCTGCAATGGCGACGAGGGCGACCCGGGCGCCTTCATGGACTGCTCGATCTTAGAAGGAACCCCCTTCTCCGTGATCGAGGGCATGATGATCGCGGGCTACGCCTTCGGGGCGAGCGAAGGCTATTTCTACGTCCGCGCCGAATACCCGACCGCGGTCAAGCGCTTGACCGAAGCCATCAAGGATTTAGAAGAAGCGGGGATCCTCGGTGACCACGTCCTCGGGACCGATTTCTCCTTCCGCGTCCACCTTCGCCTCGGGGCAGGCGCCTTCGTCTGCGGCGAAGAGACCGCGCTTCTTAACTCGATCGAAGGCAAGCGCGGCATGCCTCGCCCCCGCCCGCCCTTCCCGGCGGTCAAGGGCCTTTGGGGCAAGCCGACCTGCGTCAATAACGTCGAAACCCTGGCGACCGTCCCCTACATCCTCCGCGAAGGATGGGAGAAGTTCGCTTCGATGGGCACCGAGAAGTCCAAAGGCACCAAGGTCTTTGCCTTGGGCGGCAAGATCAATAACGTCGGCCTCGTCGAAGTCCCGATGGGCACGACCCTTAGAACCTTGATCTACGATATCGGCGGCGGCATCCCAGGCGGCAAGGCCTTCAAGGCCATCCAAACGGGCGGGCCTTCCGGCGGCTGTTTAACCGCGGCGGACCTCGATACCCCGATTGATTACGATGCCTTGGTCGCGAAGGGCTCCATGATGGGTAGCGGCGGCGCGATCGTCATGGACGAAGATAACTGCATGGTCAACGTCGCCCATTTCTACATGAATTTCATCTGCGACGAATCCTGCGGCAAATGCACCGTCTGCCGCATCGGCACGAAACGCCTTTACGAAATGCTCACCGACGTCGTCGAAGGGCGCGGCACGGAGCAGACCTTAGAAGATATGAAGGCCATCGCCTCGGTCTTGAAGGATGGGGCCTTGTGTGCCCTAGGCCAGACCGCGGCGAACCCGATCCTCTCGACGATGGCGAACTTCCCCGAGGAATATCTGGCCCACGTGAAGGACAAGAAGTGCCCGGCCCACGCCTGCAAGAAGCTCGTCTCGTTCACGATCGATCCAGAGAAGTGCAAGAAGTGCTCGCTTTGCGCGAGGAACTGCCCCGTCTCGGCGATCCATGGCGTCCCTGGCAAAGAACCCTACGTCATCGATCAAAGCAAGTGCATCAAATGCGGCGCCTGTTTGTCCGGCTGCCGCTTCGATGCGATCCATAAGGAATAAAAGGGAGGATTCGAAAGATGAACACCATTCAAGTCAAAATCGAAGGACGCCTCTACGACGTCGATGCCTCCCTTTCGATCCTAGAAGCCGCCCGTTCGGTTGGCTATAGCATCCCAAGCCTCTGCTACTGGAACGGCGGGCATAATTCGCTTGCTAGCTGCCGCGTCTGCTTGGTTGAAGTCGCTTCCGCCCAAGGCTCAAGGCTTGTCGCAAGCTGCGTCTACCCCGTCGCCTGGGTCGGCGCCGACAAGGGCTTCGAGATCAAGATTTCTTCGCCAAAGGCGATTGAAGCGAGAAGGACCTCCGTCGAATTGCTTTTAAGCAACCATTCGAAAGACTGCCAAACCTGTGTGAAGAACGGGAATTGCGAGCTCCTAAACGTCGCGAAGATCACGGGGGCGAAGGACAACCGCTTCCCGGGTGAAAAGAGTAAAGCCACGTATGACGATTGCGCCCCTGGCATTGTTCGCGATACCTCCAAGTGCATCCTCTGCGGCCGCTGCGTCGAACGCTGCAAAGAAGCGCAAGGGATCGGCATCCTCGGCTTTGAAGCCCGCGGCTTCGAGACCTTCGTCGGCCCGGCGGCGAATCGCTCCTTCGCGACTTCGCCCTGCATCCAATGCGGCCAATGCGTGAACGTCTGCCCGACGGGCGCATTGTCTGAGAAGCGCGAGATCGATCTCGTCGATGAAGCCTTCCGCCAAGGCAAATACGTGATCGTCCAGACCGCCCCGGCGGTGCGCGCCGCCTTGGCCGAAGAGTTCGGCAACAAGATCGGCACGGTCAACGCGACCGGCAGAATGGTCGCCGCGCTCCATCGCCTTGGGTTCTACCGCGTGTTCGACACGAACTTCGGCGCCGACCTCACGATCATGGAAGAAGCGACCGAGTTGCTCCACCGCATGAAGGGTGAAGGAGTGCTTCCTCAAATCACTTCCTGCTCGCCTGGCTGGATCAACTTTGCGGAGTATTTCTATCCCGAGATCCTCCCGCACGTCTCGACCTGCAAATCGCCCCACGAAATGGAAGGGGCGATCATCAAATCCTACTTCGCGAAGACCCATAACATCGATCCGAAGGACATCTTCGTCGTCTCGGTGATGCCTTGCACGGCGAAGAAAGGCGAAGCCAAGCGCCCGCAGAACGCGGCCAACGGTGGCTTGCCCGACGTCGACGCGGTCCTTACGACGCGCGAACTTGCGCTCATGATCAAGCGTTCCGGCATTCTCTTCAACGAATTGCCCGAAGAAGAGTTCGACCAGGACCTCTTGGGCGAATACTCGGGCGCCGGCGTCATCTTCGGCGTCACCGGAGGCGTCATGGAAGCGGCCTTGCGCACGGCCTATCACGCCTTGACGGGCAAGGAGTACGGGCCGATCGACTTCAAGGAAGTCCGCGGTCTAGAATCCATCAAGGAAGCAAGCCTCGACATCGATGGGACGATCGTGAAAGTCGCGGTCGCTTCGGGGATGAAGGACGCGAAGAAGCTCCTCGACGAAGTGAAGGCGGGTACCTCGCCCTATGCCTTCATCGAAATCATGGGCTGCCCAGGAGGCTGCATCAACGGCGGAGGCCAACCCTTCGTGAAGCCGACCCTTCAACCGGAAGAAGGGGCCAACGTCTTGAAGGAATACCGTCAAAAGAGGGCCAACATCCTCTATACGATCGACGAGAAGATGACCTTGCGTCAAAGTCACAACAACAAGGACATCATCGCGCTTTATGAGAACTTCCTTGGCTCGCCTTGCAGCGAGTTAGCGGAAGAACTCCTCCATACTTCTTACGTCTCTAACCGCGAGAAGTTTCCGAATTTGAAGTAGGCGTCTTCTCCAAATTCATTTGGGGCAGGGAAACCTGCCCTTTTTGTTTACTTTTAAGGGGCTTTTTGGTGGTTCAAGGTTATCATTGCCCATGAAACCATCGATTGGATCGAACGTTTCCTTTTTCAAGATTTTTCCTTGCTATTTTAATTTGTCATCGATAGAAAGCCCTTACATTTCCTCCGTCTTTGACGGGAAAAGGTTTTTTGATGATAATAGAGGTGCTTTTTAAAACCAAAACAAGGAGAACATAGGTGATGAAAAGAAAGAAATTAGGAGTGGTAGCCTTCGCTTGCGCGGCGGCGACTATCCTTGCGGGGGGGGTATTATCTAATTCTCCTTTCGTAAATCCGATTGAGACGAAGGCGGCCGCCGCCCCGGTTTATACGTTGGATACGACCGACAAGTCGCTTAAAGGATCGAACAATTCCTTTGCAGGCAATTGCGATATCACATCCGGGGGAGTTACTTGGAATGTGACTGGGAATACCCAACAGAACCCTTGGAGGGTTGGCGGGAAGAATCTTTCGGCAATAGATCGTGAAGTTTATACAAAAACGGCTTTTGCCAAAAGCGTGTCAGAAGTCAAGCTCACGGTTGGCACGGCGGATAGCATTACCGTTAATTCTTTGAAATTGATCGTAGCTTCAACTGCGGATTTTAATACCATCATTTCTACGGTGCCGGCTACCTTTGCTGCTTCTTCAACGATTTCTTTTGTGCCTGAAACCGGCTCTTGGTCTAATGCCTTTTATAAATTTGTCTTTAATGTCAGTGTTTCTTCCGGAAGTAGTAACAAGTTTGTTCAATTCTCCAAAGTCGAGTTTTATGAGGCTGCCGCAACTGGCGTCTTGACTTCTTTGTCCTACTCCGGGAGCCCTGCGCTTCAAAAAACGGGAGAGGCGTTTAATGCGGAGGGCTTGGTTTTCTCTGCCAATTATGATGATGGTGACGCCCGTGATGTCACGAGCGAAGTCACATTCAACCCTGCCACGATTTCTTCGGATACCACGGTTGTCAAAGCAACCTATGAAACGGTTTCTTGCGATATTCCTGTTAAGGTAAAAGGAGACCTGACTTCAATTGATTGTGAAGGAACGCCTGCAACCCAATTCATCGGCAAAGCATTTAACCCAACTGGACTTACGTTTACCGCTCATTATGGCGCGCTAAATGAAGAAATCGCCCACGAGGAGATGGCCTTCTCTCCTGAGGTGATTACTGCCGATACCAAAGTCGTAACTGCCTCCTTTGGTGGAAAGACCGTTGATATTACTGGTTTCACCGTAGAAGAGATTTCTTCTTATCGCTTCAGCGAAGCGGACAACGATGCTTTTTCTGGGTGGAGTTCCACTTATGCACAGCACACGCTCGAGTTTGGCGGAAAAATTAAAGCCAACTTTGCTAGCGCCAGTAAGCAGTCAACTTCAATTTCCGATTGCCCTGTTAGTAAAAATACGACAGTAACCTTCTCCGCTACCGATGCTCGATTCACTTCTTTGAAGGTGTCTTTCAAACAATGGACGACCAAAACTCAAACCATCCAAATTTTTGTTGATGGCGCTCAGGTTGGAAGTAGCCACGCCTTCCCTTCCGCCGGTACTTCGGTTAGTTGGACCGCTGAAGAGGGACAATCCGCCGAGTCGATCGTGATCAAAACGACTGCAAGCAACCAAATCGGTTGGGAATCCTTTGAGTTCAAACTCGTCGAAACTCCGAAAGAGAGCTATGCCGCCAAGTTCCTTGCTGACACCGCTTCCGATTGCGCCGCCGGTAATGTGACCGCTGAAACTTGGGCTGCTCTCGAAACCGCCTTCAACGCCTTGTCCGAAGAAGAGAAGGCCACGTATAAGACTGCTGTCGCCGATGATACCGAAATGGGTCAAGCTATCGCCCGTTATGATTTCATCATTGGCAAGTACGCTGCTCTTAACGACTTCATGGGCCGCGGAACGGGAACCTCTGGTCTCTCCAATCTTCGTATGTCCAATAACAACCAAACCTTGATGATCGCTTTGATCAGCGCTTTCTCGCTTGGTCTTGTCGCCGCTGGCGCTTACTTCATCTCCAAAAAGCGCAAGAGCGTTCGCTAATAGCTCGCTTCAATAGAAGCTGGTTATAACGGATCGCCGCTTGCGACAAAAACTCCCATGTTTGCCGCTTTCGCGGCGATCCATTGAAAAATTAAGGGTCCTATGGACCCTTTTCTTTTGGAGTTTCCATTTCCTCTTTCTTTCCGATTTGGGCGTGGTAAGATGATGTGTACAAAATAGTACATTCGAACAAAACAAATGGGAGTGTTTTATGAAGAATGACGTTAGAAAGCTTGCTTTCGTCTTTGCGACGGCAGCATTGCTAGCAGGAGGGGCTTTAGCCCACGTTTCTTCTGCTGAAGTTTTAGAAGTGGGCGCGGCAGGGGAAACTAAAACCGTTACTTATACGGTAACTAGCACAAAGGCGGTTTCCACGTCTGGAGAAGCGCCAGTTGGTTCCTCGGCTTCATATAACCAGACCTATAAGACCAAGCAGCAACTTACCGAGGGCAACACCGCTACGTTAAATCTCAAAGATCTCGGCGGTATCGATATTTCGAATATTACCTTTTCGATGCGCTCTAATTCTAAAAGTGGCGCCGGTTCGTTGACTTACAAAGTTAATGATGGTTCGTCGACGACTTTGATCTCCAATAGCAAATTCAACGATTCCGCTTTCGGAGGAAAATGGTCAACTACTTTCATACCTGTTAGCAAAGACGTTGAACTCACCCAAGTTAATGACCTTGATTTAGTGATCAGCGCTAGCGCCAATTCCCTTTTCATTGAATCCTACACGATAACTTATTCTGAAGGAGTAGTTGCCACCTCCCCACTTTCTAGAATTGAAATCGGTGGAGACGCAGCAAATAAGGAATACTTCGCCGGGGATAAGTTTGATACCTCGGGTTTGACCGTAACTGCCTTCTTTGAAGATAACACGAGCATGGATGTCACCAAAACCACAAGTTGGTCGATGGATCCCAATCCGTTGACCGCTGGAGCGACCGAGGTGAAGGTGACTGCTTCGGTTACGGTGAACGATGTTACGAAAACCGCCACGAAACTTATTGAGGGCATTACGGTTAAAGAGAGCAATGCTCATACATATCAGTTGCTTACGAATGTCAATGATTTGAAGATCGGTTCTCAAGTTATCGTTGCGAACGAAGGCGCCACAATGGCTCTTGGAACTAACCAAAAGTCGAATAACCGTGCTGCCGTTCCGACCGGGGATCGTTTGGTGAATTCCAACTTGGTCGTTGACACCGGCAAAGATAGTGATATCGAAGTCTTTACGGTGGAAGCGGGTACGAAAGAAAACACCTTTGCCTTTAAATCGACTTCCTCTAGCCTTTATATTTACGCGGCTTCTTCGAGCGAAAACTACCTGAAATCGCAAACGGAAAAGGATGATAACGCTTCTTTTGCCGTGGAAGTTACGGGTTCTGTTGTCAAAGCTACCGCGCAAGGAACGTCCACTCGCAATCTTTTGAAGTACAATGACACATACAAGATTTTCTCTTGCTATTCCAATGGTCAAAAGGGCATTTCCATGTATGTCTTTACTCCTGTCTTGGAACTGAGTGGAGATGGTAAAATCGTTGTCGATATGCTTCTAAACGATCTCGCTTGCGATAATGGCGTTACCGCTCCGAACCTTGAAGCCTGGAACACGATCGCTGAATTCTACGCCGAACTTGTCGATACTGACAAAGCAATTATGAAGAGCGCCAAAGCCGATGTCGCTGGTTCCGACCTCGAAAAGGCCATGGCCAAATACGAATACATCGTCGGCAAATACACGACCTATGCTGACTTCATTGGTCGTGGACGCGATTCCGCCCAAGCGAACAATGTCCTTTCGATGATGCCGAGCAACGACAAGACCACGATCCTTCTCTCGGTCATGGGTGTCGCAGGCGTTGCCCTTGCTGGCGCTTTCTTCCTTTCCAGGAAGCGCAAGATGGCTCGCTAATCGAAGCAAGCAATAGACAAGCAAAATAAGGGGTGAACGAGGAATTCCTCGTATCGCCCCTTTTCTTATTGCCGTTATCGGCAAAAACCTCGGAATTGTCACGCCTGGATTTTCGAATTTTGCCGATAGAAATATTCGCGTCGGTGAAAGAAATAAAATTCTTCCGATCCCATCGAAGAAAATTCTCATGCCTCTTGGCCAATTCAATTTTGCTCAAAAACCCATTCATTTCATCCCAATTCGTCTACATTTTCCCTCGCACGCGCGCTATAATCACGCCGTATGAGTTACGACCACAAGACCATCGAGGCGAAATGGCGCCTCCGTTACGAAAAAGACCAACCCTTTTATTGCGATACTCACGACTTCTCTAAGCCCAAGTATTACTGCATGGACATGTTCCCTTATCCTTCTGGAGAAGGACTCCATGTTGGACACCCGGAAGGCTATACCGCGACCGACATCGTCTGCCGCATGAAGCGAATGCAAGGGTATAACGTCCTCCACCCGATGGGATGGGACGCTTTCGGCTTGCCCGCGGAGCAATTCGCGATCAAGAACAACGTCCACCCCGAGGGATTCACTCGCAAGAACATCGCCCACTTCAAGGAACAGATCCAATCCTTAGGCTTGTCCTATGACTGGACCAAGGAAGTCGCGACGATCGACGAAGACTACTACAAGTGGACTCAATGGATCTTCTTGCAGCTTTATAAGCACGACCTTGCCTATGTCGCGGATATCCCGGTTAACTATTGCCCAGAACTCGGCACCGTCCTTGCCAACGAAGAAGTGATCGATGGCAAGTCCGAGCGCGGGGGTTTCCCCGTCATCCGCATGCCGATGCGTCAATGGATCTTGAGGATCACCCGTTATGCGGATCGCTTGGAACAAGACCTTTCGTTGCTTGATTGGCCAAAGAGCACCCTGGAGATGCAAAAGAACTGGATCGGGCGCTCGGTCGGGGTCAACATCACCTTCAAGATCGTTGGATCTTCCGATTCCTTTGAAGTGTTCACGACCCGTGTCGATACCCTTTATGGCTGCACCTATTGCTGCTTGGCCCCGGAACACCCGTTGGTCAAGAAACTTGCTAGCGAGACCCAAAAGGCAGAAGTAGAGGCCTACGTCAAAGCCTCGGCGACCAAGAGCGATCTTGCCCGTACCGGCACCTCGCAAGAAAAGACGGGCGTCTATTTAGGCGTCAATGCGATCAACCCGATCAATGGGAAAGAGATCCCCGTCTACGTCGCGGATTACGTCTTGGGCTCCTATGGCTCTGGCGCCGTGATGGCGGTTCCCGCCCACGATACGAGGGATTATGCCTTCGCCAAGAAACACGATCTTCCGATCATCCAAGTCCTCGAAGGCGATATCTCTTCTGAAGCCTTCACGGGCGATGCGAAGCATATCAACAGTCTAGATGCCGATGGCTTGGACATCGAAGGCGCGAAACGCGTGATCACCCAGAAGTTGATCGATTTGGGCGCTGGCAAAGTCATCGTCAATTACAAGCTCCGCGATTGGATCTTCTCTCGTCAGCGTTATTGGGGTGAGCCGATTCCGATGGTCACGCTTGAGGATGGCACCGAGATGCCTTGCTCCGAATCCGATCTCCCGATCGTCTTGCCCGAGATGGATCAATATCAGCCTTCCAAAGGCGGCAAACCTCCCCTGGAACACGCGCCTGCTTCTTGGTTGAACGTAGAACTCGAAGACGGACGCAAGGGAAAGAGGGAAACCAACACGATGCCCCAATGGGCGGGATCCTGCTGGTATTACCTCCGCTACATCGATCCACACAACCCCAATGCGATCGCCGACAAGGAATTGCTCGATCATTGGCTCCCTGTTGACCTCTATATCGGTGGCGCGGAGCATGCGGTCTTGCACTTGCTCTATGCCCGTTTCTGGCATAAGTTCCTCTATGATCTTGGCGTCGTTTCCTGCAAAGAGCCTTTCAAGAAGCTCTACCACCAGGGGATGATCCTTGGTTCCAACGGGGAGAAGATGTCGAAATCCCGTGGCAATGTCGTCAATCCCGACGATATCGTGAATACCCATGGCGCCGATAGCCTCCGTCTCTTCGAGATGTTCGCCGGGCCCTTAAGCGATTCCAAGCCCTGGTCCACGACGAGCCTCGATGGGGCGAAGCGCTTCATCGAACGCGTCTATCGCCTCGTGGACGATGAAACCTATGCTTCCTTGATCGTCGATGAGAACGATCATGCCTTGGATGCTTCTTACGCGACCTTGGTCAAGAAGGTCGGCGAAGACTTCGAATCCTTGTCCTTCAACACGGCGATCTCCGCGATGATGGTCTTCATTAATGACTGCTACAAGGCAAAGACGATCTATCGTCCTTACCTAGAAGGGTTCATCAAGCTCTTCTCCTGCGTTTGCCCCTTCGTCGGGGAAGAGATGTGGGAGAAATTAGGACATCCTACCTTTATCGATTACGAGCCCTGGCCGACCTATGATCCAAAGGCCTTGATCAAGAACGAAGTCAAGATGGCCGTCTCGATCAACGGAAAGACAAGGGATGTTCTTATGTTCCCCGTGGACGCCTCGGAAGAAGAAGCAAAGGCGATTGCCTTGGCTTCTCCAAAGATCGCTTCTTCCTTAGAAGGCAAGACCATCCGTAAGATGATCTACGTCAAAGGCAGGATCCTCAACTTCGTTGTTGCCTAACGCACCTATAACGTGAGCTGAATTTGTTGAGGCCCAACAAAGGAGGCTCACGTTTTCCTTTTGGGAATTTGGTATAACCAGGCAATGCGTCATGCGCTATATTCTATGAAGCATCTAACCTTTTTGGGTCCAACACCAACGAACAACAAAGGTTAGGCGCTTTTTTCATTCCTTGGTTTCGACTTCAAAGAGGACTTCCATCCGTCCTCCTCGATGATGGATCAAAAGCTTCGCCTCTTCTTTCTTCTTGGTTCTTAGGCTCCGGACGTAGACCCCGATGCTTCCTCCTAGAAGATGGACGACTTTCGGGGACAATAACGCGATTGGGCCTTCGGTTTCGAATAGAAGTTCATCGTCCGCGTAATGGACCTTATTCCCGAATTCATCGATCTTTTGGATCACGATTCTCGTGGAATCATAGGTATCTTCGTTCTTTAGGACATGGGAATCGGATCTTACATCAAAGGACGACAAGGCTTGTTTCTTATAGGTCCTTGTTCCCATGACCTTTCCATCCTTGTATCCCTTGAACATAAGACATGAATCCAAGGATCCATATTTACGAACCAAGCCTTCGAAATAGGAGAAGGAGAACTCGTGCTTCTTCAAGAAGAAGTTCAGTTCTAGCCTTTTGAAGAAGGGCAGGCTCTCAAAGCCTTTAAGGATGCAGGAGTTGATGCATTCGGCGAGGAATCGCCCTTCGCTTGGAGATAGCCCTTCTTCATAGAAGTTTAGATTCACGGGCTTATCCCAAAGGAAGGGAGGATGCCTCAGATTTGGATCGTCTTCTTCCCTTGGATATAACGTCGTGACCTTGACTTCATCCTTATAGACTTCGATGAAATCCGCGTTGGAGAGGATCAAAGGACGAAGGGAATATGGGTCAATGACTTCCATCACGGGGTCTTCCCTTTGGGAAGCATAGACGTAGGCGCTAGGCTTCTTCTCGCGGAAGAAATCATAGACCCCAAGATAGGAGATCCCGTCTTCGTCTCCGTTCTTGCTTACATAGTCAAACGCAGGACCCAGGATGGTCCCTGCGGCATCAGGGTTGCCCTTCAGGGCTCCTAGGGCCTTGATATGGGCCAAAATCCGATCTTCATGAAGGAATAAGCGATCCGTCGGTTTTATGTCTCCTAGGGCTTTGCGTTGGCTTAGGAGGATGTTCCCTAGATTTGAACGATAAGGATCAAGTTCTTTCAGGATCCCTCTTGTCTCTTCGTCGGCATCGAAGGAGAGCACGCAGGGGTGCTGCCGTTCCTTCTTGACCATCGTCTTATAGAACTCTAGATAACGTTCCTTCCATAAGGGGTCCTTGAAGGCGTTTCCTCCCTTTGGGATCTCGTTGATCACGTATAAGCCGAGGCGATCGCATTCTTCTAGGAAGGCATCGTCTGGGGCGTAATAAGAGACCTTCGCAAGGTTGATCCCAATTTCCTTGAGGAGTCTTGCGTCTTTGCGGGATAAAGAAGGAGAGACGGCTTTGCCCATGTAGGGATAAGAAAGATCCAAAGTCATCCCAAGCAGGGAGCAACGCTTCCCTTGGACAAAGAGGGCATTCTCTCTCGCCTCTTCGTCCTTGAAGGCGAACGGGAGTTCAACGGTTTCGAACCCGTTGTTCAAAACCAAGCGATAAACGAAGGGATCCTCGATCGTCCAGATCCTGGGATGGATGACCTTGGCTTCTTTCCCCTTAAAGGCAAGAAGCAAGTCTTCTTCGAGGTAGAGGGATGCTTCAACGGGTTCTTCCGATTCATAGGATAGATGGATCGTCCCGTCTTTGGTCCCATAGGCATAAACATCCTTGATTTGTCCGGCCTTTGGACGGTCGATCAGATAGACGGGACGATAAAGTCCTCCAAAAGAACAAGAATCCAAAAGAGTGCCAAATGGAGGGATCGTCGGATCTTCCTTTGTCGATAGTTTGACGAGGACCTCGTTCTTCCCGTCCTTCAAGGCGTCCGTCGCGTCGATCTCAACGGGGAGGTATCCCGAGACGAAGTGCCCTAGATCAATCCCATTGAGATAGAGATCGAATTGGACCATCGCGCCTTCAAAGTCTAGGAAGTAGGAACGGCCTTCCTTCTTTTTCACGGAGAAGGACTTGATGTAGGTATAGACTCCTGAACAATCATCGAAGGAGAAGCCATGATACGGGAGGAGCTTGATCCCGTGGGGAAGATCGACGTAGATGGCATTCGAAGGGATCTTGTTTAGGAATTCTTGTTCAAAGCCTTCGACGAAGGCCCATTGATAGGAGAGAGGCGTTTTCATCAAAGGAATTATCCTCTTCCCGATAGGGCGATGGAACGAAAAAGAGAAGAAGGGCGCGAAGCATCAACTCGTCCTTGACGGATGCCCTTAAGGCGAGTATCTTAAACGAGCCGATGAGAAGAACGATCTCGCGGGATAGAGCAGCCTGGTAGCTCATCAGGCCCATAACCTGGGGGTCGGTGGTTCAAATCCATCTCCCGCAACCAATCGGCAATTACGGCGAGGCGACTCGCCGTTTTTCTTTTGCCTCAATCCCTAAGGCAACCAATGGGAATGACGAGGACGCCATCCTCCCTTTTGTAACCGTATTGTCCTGCGGTGATGACGATTTTCAACGAAGGCAAACGAAGGGGGGTCTGCGTCTCTTTTTCATTCTTCTCCTTGATGAGTTCCTCGATTTTGCAAAGGTGTTTCGCCCCTGCGTCGATTTCTTTGCCGCCGAGCTTGAATTCGATCAGCGCGCATTGGCCGTTTTCAAGGTGAAGGACGCAGTCGGCCTCAAGGCCATAACGATCGCGGTAATACGAGATGCGACCTTGGCGCTTTTGGCTGTAGATCCTTAAATCGCGGATGCAGAGGCATTCGAAAAGAAAGCCCAGGGTCTTGAAGTCCGCGTTGAAATATTCTGGCGTCAAACCAAGGGCGGCCACGGCGATGGAAGGATCGATCAGGCATCGCTTTTTCTGGGATCATATGGCGGTTTTGGAGCGAATGGAAGGCGACCAAGCGTCGATGTCTTCGATGATGAAGAGACGTTCCAGCGCCTCGATGTAGCTTCTCATGGTCTTCTCAGATATTCCCGTGGCGCTTTCGACATCGCCGTAAATGGTTTTATCGTCCGCGAGGGTGCAAAGGTTGCGGGCATAGGACTTCAATATGGTTTCTGCCCAGACGGGATTTCGCTTGATTCCATCGACGCTCGATACGTCGATCGCGCACGTTTGGCGGAAGAGATCTTTTGCAACGTTTAGGCGATTTTCTTTTTTCGGAATGCGGAAGACAATCGGCCAGCCACCTCTGCAAAGCGCGAAGAGCAGATCGTCGAAGGAAAGATCCGATGAGCAGGAGAGGAAGGAATCCGGCTTATCGAAGAGGGCAGACAAAGAGACGGAGCCATTGGATTCGCCGCTTTCGAACAAGCTCATGGGATACATTTCCATCCTTGAAATCCGCATGGTGCCCGTATGGGGAAGGGAAAAAAAGGTCCATGGCCGATGATCCGGTGAGAATATAGGATCCAACGTCTTGCTCGTCATCGATGTTTTTGCGGATGGCTCCCCAAATTTCAGGAGCATCTTGCCATTCGTCGAAAAGCCTTGGTTTTTCGCCGATGAGCAATCTCGAGGGCGCAGCCTCGACAACCGCAAGGTATTTCTCTCGATTTTCTTCGTTTTGAAATTCAATGAAGCTTTTCGCAAAATGCTTGGCGGTCGTCGTCTTTCCACATCCTTTTGGCCCCAAAATCAAAACGCCGCCAAAGGTTTCCAACTTGTCCTTGAGAATGCGATCTGCAATGCGGTCTCGATATTCCATGAACGTTGCCTACTGCCTAGAAATTACAAGCGTCAAATGCGATCTATTCGATTCCGCTTCCAACATTTGTGGTATTTCACTTCCAACATTTGCGCAATTCCGTTTCCAACATTTGTGGTACTGGAGATTTTCCCAACTACGTAAGGACGTCAGAAATGTAGGTCATTGACTTCATGCGCTCCCCGGGGGATTCGCTTTCTTGAGCCCTGAACAAAGGTGCTTCGTTTGCTTTGACCCCTCCCGCTTCTTAGTAGGATTCAAAGAAAAGATAATGTTAGCGCAATGCTAGGGCAATGTTGTGCAATGTTCTCTTTTTCTTTTTCATTCGTTGGAAAGAATCGAAGGCCATGGCAATGTGTTCTCCTTGCCGTTGTTTTCTAAACTTCCTATAATTGGCGCATACCCTAAAAGGAGAAAAAACACTATCATGGAACTCAAAGGATCCAAAACCGAAAAGTGCTTGATGGAAGCCTTCGCCGGCGAATCCCAAGCGCGCAACAAATACACCTACTTCGCCTCCAAGGCCAAAAAAGAAGGCTTTGAGCAGATCGCCGCGATCTTCCAAGAGACCGCCGACAACGAGAAGGAGCACGCCAAGCTCTGGTTCAAATACCTCGAAGGCGGCGAAATCAAGGATACCGCGAGCAACCTCCTCGCCGCGGCCGAAGGCGAGAACTACGAATGGACCGACATGTACGATAGCTTCGCCAAGGTCGCCGATGAAGAAGGCTTCAAGGAGATCGCCGCGAAATTCCGCATGGTCGCTGCCATCGAAAAGCACCATGAGGAGCGCTACCGCAAGCTCTTGAACAACGTCAAGGAAGGTGTCGTCTTCGTCGGCGATGACCTCGCGGTCTGGAAATGCCGCAACTGCGGACACATCGTCGTCGGCAAGTACGCCCCGAAGGTCTGCCCCGTCTGCAACCATCCGCAAAGCTACTTCGAGCTCTTCGTCAAGAACTACTGAGTTCTAACGTAACGAACTAAGCCGTCCTTCGGGATGGCTTTTTTCGTGGTCTATGGGTTTCCGTGGCAGGATCTAACCGTGAAAGCCCTCTTGATCTCCACAAAACCCGAGTATGTAACCAAGATCCTCGATGGATCCAAGACCTTTGAATTTCGTAAACGCCTCTGCAAAGAAGGCGTTTCTTTGATGATCGTCTATTCGACCTCTCCTAGGATGAAGGTCGTCGCCTTCGCGAAGATCCCGGGAAAGTTATCTGGATCTCCGCGTGACCTATGGAAAGAAACGAAGCAAAGCGCAGGGATTTCCCATAAGGAGCATCGATCTTACTTCAAAGGTCGCAAAACCGCCTATGCCTACGAATTAGGAGAAGTGACGATCTTCGAACCCGAGAAGAACCTTTCGGATCATGGGATAAGAACGGCGCCTCAATCCTTCGCCTATATCGAGGTTTGATTTTGGATGATCTGCTGTGCAATTCCCGATGCTCGTTCGGGGTCTTGCCCGTGTGTTTCTTGAACACGAGGGAGAAATGGCTTTGGGAAGCAAAGCCCAAGAACGAGGCGATCGCATAGGAGGTCTTGTCCGAATAACGGAGCAAGCGCTTCGCCTCCCTTATTTTCTCTTGGACGATGAAGTCGCTTAGGTTCATCCCGGCTTCGGCCTTGAATTTGGTCGATAGGTGGGGACGGCTTAAGAAGAGGTGATCCGCGATGTGTTTCGCCGTGATCGCCTCGGATAGATGGTGCTGAATGTAATTTGGGACGTCGATCACGGGCTTCGAAGGATGCCTTCCCATGCGGATCTTCTCGACGCGCTCGGTGAAGTCGAGGACCATGCGGTATTGGAGGTTCGATAAGGCGACGACGTTGTTCAATAGCCCGCATTTCTGGACGTAGGAATTCGATAGCGACAAGGCATCGTTTGGATCCATGGCCAAGGCAGTGGCAAGAGGCGTCCAATCGAAAGGCGATCTCACGGTCACGTTGAAGCATTTTTGCTGCAACAACCGGGAAGACAACCGCATGAAGTCTTCGAGTCAGATCAATGAACGCGCGTTTCGGGAGATCTACCTGAAAGCCTTCAAGAGCGTCGTTCAGGACGCAAAACCTGGATGCATCATGAGCAGTTACAACAAGATCAATGGCAAATACGTGAATAGCGCCCCTGCCCTTCTTATTGGCCTTTTGCGCGAATCCTGGGGGTTTGACGGGGTGATCATGACGGATTGGCAATCGGTGGCCAAGGGGCAGGCGGAAGCCACCAAGGTGATCGGGGCGGAAAGCGATTTGATGATGCCGGGCGACAATTACCAATACAAGCAACTGCGGCGCGCTTTGAAAGACAAACGGCGTTCAAGATCAAGATCCCATGCAACTGCAGCGCAGAAGTGATCCTGCCGGATGGAAGAAAGGCAACCGTCGAAGCAGGCGAATATACGTTCTAATTTAACATAAACACAGGAACGTCAATCCACTTGATTGGCGGTCTTTTCCTTTTCTTCATTACGTTGCTGCATATAAAAGAAAACCCTCCTCGAAGCTCGAAGAGGGTTTGGATGTTGGGGGTTAACCTTAAGCAAGAAGGGCCAAGGTCGCATCGTCGAGGACCGTGGTTCCAACGTCCGTCCACGTCGTTTCTTGGTAGTAAGAAGCGTCGTCGGAGAAGTTGAGGATGCGGACCATGGAGAGCGCGCCTTCCGCGAGCACGAAGAAGCTCTCGAAGTAGTTTTCCTTGCCCGCGCGGTCGAAGAGGACGTCCCAGATCATGTTGACGTTGAAGTCGAGCATGTCAAGGCTCACGTAGGAGACGTAGTCGTGGAGACCGCCGATGATCGCGCCGCTGACGAAGGTCGCAAGGACGTAGCCGCCTTCGCCGAAGGGCTTCGCGGCGTCATCGCCACGGGTGTTGAAGGCGTAGAGGGATTTGCCATCTGCATTGATGGCGTTGTAGAAGGAGACGGTGTCGAGGATCTCGGCGAAGCCGTCGTTGAGGAAGCCTTTGCCCCAGAGGGTATCAACCGCGGTTCCGGTATCCCTTGGCACGTAATGGGTGATGGTTGCTTCGCCTTCTTCGGTTTCGGGGGGCGTGACGGTGCCTGAGGCGACATTGAGCGTGCCGTTCTTGACGTAGTAAGCGTTCGCGGAATTCGCTTCCGGCATGGCCCAGCCTTTGACGAGCGTGTCCGCGAAGGTCATGGTGTTCGCATCGGCATCGAGGACGATGTTGACGATCGTATCGTCGACGACGGTGTCAAGGGCGACGTAGGAGCCGATCGTGTGGCCTTGGCCGTCGATGTTGTTGATGTCTTTCGGGGTATCGATCGCCAAGCCGGTATTCGGATCCATCCAGAAGCCTTGGCGGAGGACGGAGTAGTTCTTGGCCTCGTCCATGGCGTTGAAGAAGCCTTTGAGGGCGCTGACGTCGATTTGCTCGGCGTAGGCAGGGCTAGCAAGCCAGGCGGTGACGCCGGCGTTGGCGGTCGAGCCGATGTCGTAGATCGAAGCGGTGGTCGCGAAGGATTCGTTGCCGTAATTGAAGGTCAAGTACTTGTTGGCGCCCTTGTTGCGAGTCGGGATCAAGTCGAAGCCGCCTTCATCGTTCAAGGCCGCGGTGACGCCGTCGACGTTGTTGCGAACAAGCAAGTGGTAGGCGCTTCCAAGGTTCGTGAACATGTTGTCGATGACGGGTCCGATCTTGGTGGAATCGCCGTATTGGTCGATCGAATCTTCGAGGTGGAATTCGCCGGTCGGGTTGTTGTCCTTGTCGAAGATCTCGACGAAGTCCGTGCCCTTGACTTCGAAGCCAGGGGCGGTGCCCAAGATCTCGTGGTTGTAGCCATAGCCTTGGCCGATGGTGATCTTGGTCGCGTTGGCCTCGGTATAGGTGTAGGGGTACCAATGGGCGGAAGATTCATCGTAGACGGTGCCTTCGTAGACCTTGGCGCCGGTGTCCTTGTCCGTGCCTTTGAGCATTTCGATGAAGTTATCGCCGTGGCGGGTTTCGCCGTGCATCTCGCTAGAAGCGGTGTAGTTGCCTTTGCTCGCTTCGGCCCAGAGGCGGTTGAATTCGACTTTCTCTTCGGAGACGACGTTGCCCGAGAGCGACTTCGTGCGCTTGTTCTTGCCGTTTTCGCTCGTCGCGGTGATCTTGAGCTTGAAGGCGCCATAGCCTTCGGCGACGACGACGTGTTGGTCGATGCTCACGTTGCCGCTCGTGACTTCGACGACGTAGGTGCCGCCTGGGACGGCGACATGCTGCCAAAGCAAGAAGCGCTTGCCTTGAGCGATTTCGAGGTTGCCGTTCATCTCGGTCAACGCCTGGTCGAAGTAGATGTTGAAGGCGCGGGTGTCGTTCGGGTCGGTCGATTCGACGGGTTCATCCTCAGGGAGCGAAGAAGAGCTTTCGCCGGTGGTTTCGTTTCCGCTGCTGGAGACGTCGCCTTGGTCGTCGCACCCGACGAGGGCGCCAACGCCAAGAAGCATCGTCACCGAGAGGAGAAGAAGTTTTTTGGATTTCATGGTGTTAATTCCTTTCTGTTTTATCTCCCTTTTTAGGGAGGCGTATTCCTAACCAATCTGGGAAGGGCTAAGTAAGGATAAGCCCGTATTCTTTTTTGGCAAGGGAATGTTTGTTTCTGCGTTAAGCCTTGTTGTTGACGAAGTGGAGGGTCACCGATTCATCGGTCTGCTCGACGATCTCGATGCTCCAGGGGAAGTCGTGGCCGTTATCGAACTTCGTCCCGTTCACGAACCAGTTCTTGTGGTGCGAGGGGGAGTAGAAGTCGCCGCCGTATTTGGAATCCGGCTTATCGCCATAGACTTCATCGGGTTGGCCATCGCCATCGGCGTCTTTCTCATAGTATTCCTTGCTGCCGAAGAGGTTGACCATGCAACCCATGGTGGAGTAGTAGGAATTCGAGGCGAGGCTGTTCTCGGTGCCCGGGAAGATCGCGTGGATCTCGCGGAAGGGCGAGGTTTCGCCCGTGGCGCCATCAATGGAGCCTGGGCGGCCGCTAGCTTCGCCATTGGGCGTATTCGAGTGGACGGCCATCGCGGCGGTTTCGTAGTGCTTGCCATCCGTCGAGACGGTGCGGAAGCGCTTTGGGGTATCCGTGTAGTTGCGCACGACGTTGACGTCTTTCCCGTCGACGATGTCGCCCTTCCAAGAGGAGGCACGGGTATCGACGTGGAACATCTGCAGGCCCGGGCGGCGGTAGGTTCCGCCGTGCCCATAGGCGTTATCGCCGCTGGAACTTTGCTGCTGCCATTCTTGATAGCCATCGCTATCTTCTTCGTTCACGCCCGTCGGGGTGTAGTACTCAAGGAGCATGTATTCATCCCAGGGGGTGCCGTTCCATTCCTTGCCTTCCGCCGGGACGATCAAGAATTTCTTGGTGTCGGTGTAGGAGGGGAGGGTGACCTCGAAGTCGTCGGAGGAATAATCGACGACCCAGGGGGTGACCCAGCCATAGGACATCTTGGTGTAGGCGTTGTGGTCGCCGATGTTCTGGTCCATCATGTCGACTTGTCCCGCGGGCCCCTTCTTGTTGGTGTCCGCGTAGGAGTAGTAGTCCGCGGCGCCCATCATGTGGCCCGTTTCGTGGATGATCGTGTGGGCGTCGACCGCCTTGCCATCCCAACGGGAGCCATAAGAGCCATAGAGGGCGCTATTGGTGTAGTAGCCGTTGGTGAGGAAGTCCCAACGCGAGAAGAAGATGCGCTGGGCGGAAGGCGAAGAGACGCTCGCGGCGTTGCCGGTGTAGGTCGTGTAGTTCCACCAAGTGCTGTTGGAACCATCTTCCCCCGGGGTCGGTTGTGAGGTCACATAGACCATTTCGACGCCGTCGATGTAGCCATCTTTGTCGCTATCGTATTGGGTGGCATCCAACTTGAAGTCGGGGTCTTTGCCGTCTTTGAAGTACTTGATCGCTTCGTTGCAGATGTTCTGGGCAAGCCCGCTGCTGCCAACGCCAGGATCGGTGTCGTTTTTGTTGTAGGTGTAGATCGGGGTGACGGTGCCATCGATGTTGAGCTTGCCGCCCGAGGCTTTCTTGTAATAGCTCTTCAAGGATTCCCAAGGCGTGGTGTCCGGGACGATGCCGTCGCTATTCGCCGGCTGGGTCTTGTCATTCTCGGCGAAGAAGGCTTCGCGGAGGATCTCGCGGGCGAGCTCGTTTTGCTTGTTCGTCTTGCCGAAGGACGTGTTCTTGAAGACGACCGGGATCACGAGGATCTTGGGATTGCCGACGCTTGGCATGCAGCCGGAAGCCTTCTCACGAGTACCAAGGGTGTCAATGCCCGAGTAGTTCATGAAGGTGTATTGGCCGAAGTCTTCGGCATCGACGTCTTTCTTGACGCCTTTGATGTTGCCGTTGTTGTCTTCGACATCGGTGTGGCCTTCGGTGACCGAGAGGTCGGTCTCGTCGGTGAGGGTACGACCGCCTTCGACGATCAAACGGTTCTTGACCTTGTAGTTGCCCGCCGGCAAGGGTTCGTCGCCTTCATAGGTATCACCCGTCGAGGCGTTCGTGATCGTAAACGTGCCGTTCGTGCCCATGTCTTCCTCGCTGCCATCGAGTTTGTGGAAGACCGTGTGGGGAACGGCGCCGTCGATCAAGGTCATCCCTTCGCGGATCGAGGCCCTGCCGAGGGTCAAGTCGATGTAGCGACGCGCTTGGGAGCTCGACGAGGAAGAGGATTCTTCGCTCGTGGATTCCGAGGTATCGGTCCCGGTCGAGGACGAGGGGGTGTCCGTTCCGCATGCGACGAGGGATGTTAGGGTTAAGGTCGCCATCGCGAAGAGGGCGAGTTTCTTTTTGTTCATAACGCTTTCTCCTTCTATGTGGATATACGCGCTAAACATACACGTGCGCGAAAAATTTGCAAGGACTTTGTGTTGAACCTCCTTTGGGGGTATGATTTTGCCGATGCAACCGAAGACTGTTTTGCTCCTACGCCACCTGATCATCGCCCTCTCTGTGTCGGCGATCGTCTTTTGTCTCGTCTTTTTTTTGCCGGGACGCTATGGGTATGATGGGCTGTCGGACGCTTTCTTCGTGACGGGCGCCATGATGGTGGGCGCGGCAGGGCTGCTCGCCGTTGGGCGCGCGGGGACCTTTGACGTTTTGGCCTACGGGATGAAGCGCTTGGTCGAACAATTCACCAAGAAGGACGACCCCGAATACAAAACTGCCGGGGATTATAGCTTAGCGAAGCAAAAAAAGCGCAAATCCCTAAAATTCCCCTATTATATCTATCTTGGCTTGGGCGCGATTTTCCTCATTTTGGGCATTGTTTTCCTCTTGCTTTGGAACAACTCGATCCATTGATCCTTATACATTGTATAGCCCTTTTTTCTTTCGATTTCCCTTAGATGAGAAAAAAGTAGTTGCATATTTTTGTTCGTGTATTTAACTAATAAGCACGTTTGCGTGTTCGCGCATTACGTGTATATGTAAGGAAAGGCCCATTCATTGGGCCGGACCGGAAAGGAAACAACAGCATGAAGAAACGCAAAGTAACTTCTCTACTCGGCCTTCTTGTCGTTGGATCTTCCCTCGTCCTTGCTTCCTGCGGCGATCCCGATGTCGGGAGTAGCAGCAGCAACAGCAGCCAGGGAAGCGAAACGAGTTCGTCCGTGACGGACCAACCCCAATACGACCCAAACGGCATCGAGATCATCGAGGATCCCCTCGCCGCGAGCGGCGCCTACGATTTCTCGAACTACAACTGGCAAGAAAAGACCAAGATCACCGCGGCCCTTGAAAACTACGCGATGACCAATTTCACAGGCGGCATCCCCCTTTACGATGACTCCTCCTCGGAAGCCTTCTCCCATCGCTTCACCCCGAAGTCCACGACCTACATCACGAACTACGGCTTCGGCACGATGGAAGGAACCATGGTCCCCGATGGGACGATGTACAATGGCCCGATCAACGAGACCCGCGAGAAGTACAAGTCCTATTTCCATGGCTATACCAACGTCGACTCCGGCACCTTCAACGGCTGGGACGCGACCGGCTCTGACGTGAGCGATCGCCACTCGATGATCACCTCGGGCTACTATGGCGTCGAGATGAACGCTACGAAAGACGGCTACACCTGGAAAGGCGAGCTTGCCCGCGACGCTTACCCTGTCATGATCAAGAAGAACAGCGACGGCAGCGAAGAGGAAATCAAGATCACGGGTGAAGACGACCCGAACCTCGACGTCACCTCGGTCTATTGGCGCGTTTACCTCCACGTCGGCGAAGGCTATGAATACAAGGCCGTCCCCGGCTCCAAGTGGGCGAACAACGCGAAATTCGACGGACGCAAAGTCGCCATTGAAGACTACATCACCCCGTATAAGGCAATGTTGGACAATCGCCTTGTTCGTTATAGCGGCTTGATCATCGATTCCTCCGGCTTCTACAAGGCTTCGGACTATGTCTATAACTCCTCCGCCGAGAAGAACTGGGAAGAATCCGGCATCGGCATCCAAGTCAACAAAGAACTCTCCAACGAAGAATACGGCGTCATCGACTTCCAATTCATCCAGCCGCATAGCGCCGCGAGTGCCCGTACTGCCCTCTCTAGCAACCTCTATTCCCCGATCCCCCAGGAATTCCTCGATTCCATCGGTGGCGCTAAGAACTTCGGCGTCCGCGGGGCGACCGCGATCAGCACCTTCGATAACTTCCTTTGCTTCGGACCCTTCGTCCCCGTCGAATGGCAAGCTGGCAAGGAATTGATCTACGAAAAGAACGCCGACTACTATGACGCCTCCCGTTACACCTTCAACGGTTACACCGAAGTCGTCTATAGCGGCGCCGAAGCCGACGTCCAAGCCTGGAACGACTTCAAAGCCAACAAGCTCGATAACTGCACCATCCCGGTCACGGCCCTTGCCAACAACGATACCTACGACAAGACCTACCGCACGGAAGGCAGCACGATCATCAAGATCAACTTGAACACCACCACGAAGAACGAGTGGAAGTACTTCTTCGGAAGCAACGGCACCGTCTACCGCCACGACGATGCGGTCGCCGATAACGGCACCTCCAAGTGGGGTGGCGTCAAGGACATCATGTCCAACCGCAACTTCCTCCTCGGGTTCTTCTTCTCGATCGACCGCAAATCCCTCGCCGAAACCGCGGGACGCAACCCGGAGATCGGTTACCTCTCCAACGCGTACATGATCGACCCGACGGGCCGCGAATCCTACCGCGACTCCGCCGAAGCGAAGCAAGTCGTCAAGGCTTGGACCGATCTTGCCGGCAACGAATACGGTTACAACCGCGACGTCGCCGCCGAATTCTTCCGCCGCGCCGGACAAGAATTGCTCGACTCCGGACGTTGGGCAGCGGGCGATGAAATGACGATCCAAGGCTACTATCGTTACCAATCGACGATCGATAACCTCGGCAAATACATCTCCCAAGGCGTCGCCGACGTCTTCAACTCCGCCTGCAAAGACCTCGGTCTTGCCCTTAACATCGAACTTAAGGTCGGCGGCACGAACTACACCGACACCTACACCCTCATGGATCACGGCGAATTCGACTTCGCCGAAGGCGCGATCACGGGCAACGTCCTCGATCCGCTCAACTTCATGTCCACTTGCTCTTCGTCGAGCTCCCTCCATCAAGGCTTCAACCTCAACTGGAGCCGCCCGACGAATTACATCTCCAAGAATCCGGCGGTTTACAAACCCTTGGATTCCGACGTTGAACTCCACTGGTCCTATGACGCCCTTTGGAGCGCCTCGCAAGGCTTCTCCGTCGTCAAAGAAGGCGTCGTGAGCGAACTTGGCGCCAATCAGCGCTTCGTTGGCCCGGGCCAAACGGACGAATCGACCGGCTACGTCTCTAGCGAGAAGAACGTCACCTTCTTGATGGACTTCCCCGACGAAGCCCGTAACGAAGACGGCGACTTGCTTTACGCCTTTGAGGAAAAACCGAGCGACATGGGCTTCTTCCCGAACGATGATGCAAGCTCCGTCCAAGGCGGCTATTACTTCAATACCGCCACGGTCTTCACCAACGACAATGGCTACCTCGAAGTCCGCATGCCGCTCGATGACGTCAAAGACTACTGCCAGCGCATCGCGGGTTCCTACAACACGACCATCACGAACTTCACCGTTCAATTCTACTTGGTCTACCGCATCTTCCCTGGCACGAGCCAGCAACTCATCAAGACCATGATCGTCACGGCGAACGCTCGCCTTGCCGATCTTGGCATCGATCCGATTTCCTAATCTTCAATAAGGACACGACGGGCCGGGCTTTATCGCTCGGCCTCTTGTCGTGTTTGGAAGGGTAGCAACTTCCCCAAAACCCTTGGCCGTCAAGGGAGAAAGAAGGCAAATGAAAGACACCGTTAAATACGTCATCGAGAGAATCCTGTTCATTTTTTTGACCGCGTTCATCATTCTCTCGCTGACCTACATCCTTCTCCAATGCTTGCCGCTAGAGCCATCTGGCAGCAGCAACGTGGAACAATACAATTTCTGGACCCGCCAAGTGCAGCTCGGGTTCTATAACGAGCTCGGATTCTCCGAATACATGGCGATGGACGAAAGCCACCGCCCCCTTTGCGAGATCGTCGAGCTCAACAACCAGACGTTCTATTTCTATCCAAAGCCGATCATGGAACGCTATTTCGCTTGGCTTGGCAACGTCTTCACCCGTTGGGATTGGGGCACCTCGACTTCCTCGATTGGCTTCAACCAGGACGTTATGTCGATTTTGATGACGAAACTTCCCTATTCGATGAAGCTCAACATCATCTCAATCTTCGTCTCCGTCCCGATCGGTTTGGGTTTAGGCATTCTTGCCGCGCTAAAGAAGAACACCTGGGTCGACGGCTTGATCTCGACGGTGATCATGATCTTCATTTCCGTCCCTTCTTTCGTTTTGATTTCCTTCCTTCTCATCTGGTTCCGCACGATCCCGGGCTTCCCAACGCAATGGCCGAGCGACTCCCAGGCCGCGGCGAGCCCCTTGCTTGCGGTTCAGGCCTACATCATCCCGGTCCTGGCCTTGTCTTTTGGCTCCATCTGCTCCTTTGCCCGTTATACCCGCGCGGAGCTCACGGAAGTCATGAGCAGCGAGTTCCTCCTTTTGGCCCGCACCAAGGGCTTGACCAAGGGCCAAAGCGTCGTGCGCCACGCCCTTCGCAACTCATTGGTCCCCATCGTTCCGATGATTATTTCGCAATTCATCGGCATTCTCTCGGGCTCCATGGTTCTTGAGCAGATCTATGGAATCCCCGGCATCGGTTCCTTGTTCGTCGATGGCATCACGAACAAGGACTACCCGGTCGTCATGGTCGACATGGCGATCTACACGCTCATCGGCTTATTCGCGACGCTCATCGTCGACTTAAGCTACGGCATCGTCGATCCGCGCATCCGCATGGGTGCCCGCAAATAAGGAGGTTGGAACCATGGGTAATGAAAAAGAAAACATCGTCCCGACCTTGGACGACATCACCGAAGCGGATTTCGCTTACGTGAACATTGATAAATCGATCCACGATACCAAATTCGAAACGAAACCCACGACCTTCTTCAAAGACGCCTTGAAGCGTTTCGCGAAGAACAAGTCCTCAGTCGTCGCCGCGGGGATCCTCGCGACGATCATCGCGATGGCGATCATCGTCCCTCTCGCGGACCAAAACAACATCGCGGAAGTCATGGTCGACAACGACACGCACTATCTGCCTCCGAAGTGGTTCGATAATGCTGGGGGCTTCTTAGACGGCACCTCGAAGATCGAAGGCGCGATCGTCGATCCTTCGACCGGGTTGCCGGATGAAAACCAATACAAGTCCCGCGCGATCGTCCGAAACGAAGGACAAGACCTAAAAGACGCGATCTCCTTGTCGGAATCCCGCGTGGAAGGCGTCACGGAGAACATCTTGAAGTACGGCAAAGGCGGCAACATCGCCCTTTCCGTCTCCTCCAAAGAAGAAAACGAGACCTACGTCGGCGAGCCTTCGACGATGACCTCCCCTTCTTGGAATCTCGTCAAAGGGGATAACGTCAATTTGACCTACACTTTCGACAGGGATTCCTTCCTTGAAAAGAACAATGGGGGGACGACCCTTTACGCTTCCTTGCTCCTTCTAGGTGACCTCGATGGTGATGGAGAGAACGAAGAATACGCCCTTGCGGAAGAAGTGGACGCCCACGAGCTTTCTTCTTGGAACGTCGACGTCTTCTCAAAGATTCCTAGCGGAGTGGTCGATTCGATGGCCTCTTCCGTTTCCGTCTCCGTTCAACTTAAAATCCGCGCAGAAAGCCTTGCGGATAGCGCCAATCGCCTCTATTTGACGTCGGTTTCCGCTACGTCAAACGGCAGCGATCTCTCTTTGATGGTCTTCGACGACGCGGTTCAACAAGTTGTCAAAGAACGCAACAAAGAAGTGCCTAATAGCCAAAAATACACCTACTCCGCGGATTCGAACCGCACCCTTCAAAACGTCTTGGTCAAGAGGGCGAGCTTCCGCTACGACCATTACGAAGCGGCCTATGGCGAGGAAGAGATGGAAATCTCGGAAACCGATCTTCGCAAGTACATGGATCTTGGTTTCTTGACCTGGAATTGGGAAGATAAGCCTTCGACCCCGGGCCATGAATGGCAAGAGGCTAGCGCGGACATGTATCAGATCCTCGATCTTGAACATAGCCCAATCCGCGAAGTCAAATCCTTCAAACGCATGGTGACGGATAACCCACTCACTGGGCACATTGAAGTCCGTTCGCTTCGTTGCACCGTTTCTCTCTATCGCTACTATTGGGTGGAAGGGAAACTCGGCGCCTGCGCGATGCCTCATATGCTCTTTGGCACGAACGCCAACGGTCAAGACTTCTTCAAGATCGTCTTTTCGGGCCTGCTCACCTCGTTGGGCTTGGGCTTGCTCTCCGCGACGATCAACATCTTCGTCGGCCTAATTTGGGGCGCAATCTCTGGCTACTTCGGCGGCTGGACCGACCTCATGATGGAACGTTTCACGGAGATCCTTGGCGGCATGCCTTGGATCGTTATGATGACGCTTATTGTCTTGCTTCTCGGTTCGGGTTTCTGGACCTTGCTCCTTGCCCTCTGCCTTACGGGCTGGATGGGCATCGCAGGAACGACGCGAAGCCAATTCTATCGCTTCAAGCGAAGGGAATACGTCCTTGCCTCTCGTACTTTGGGCGCGAGCGACGCCCGCTTGATCTTCAAGCACATTCTTCCTAACGGCATTGGCACGATCGTCACCGGCGCGGTCTTGATGATCCCCTCGGTCATCTTCACCGAGGCGAACGTCGCCTACTTGCTCCCCGGCGTCTTGCAATACGAAGGCGGCATCGTCTCGTTCGGCATCACCCTTAGCGAGGCGCAGAAGTCCTTGCAGGATCACCCCTATTTGATCGTATCGGCATCCATCGTCATGATTTTGATCATGATCGCCTTCAACCTCTTCGGCAACGGCTTGCGCGATGCCTTCAACCCCAGTTTGAAAGGAGCGGACGAATAATATGGCTTACCCTACCATCAAGTATCCTTACGAAACGGGGACGCCTTCGGACAAAGAAGTCGTCCTCTCGGTTCGCGATCTTTCGATCTCCTTCTCGACGGACGGGGGCAACGTCCACGCGGTGCGCGGCGTCGCCTTCGATCTTTACAAAGAAGAGACCCTTTGCATCGTCGGCGAGTCCGGCTCTGGCAAATCGGTCACCAACAAGACGATCATGGGCATCCTTCCGAAGAACGCCCACATCGATTCCGGCTCGGTGATCTACCAAGGCGAAGATTTGACCAAGGTCTCGGAAGAAGAGTTTCACCGCATCCGCGGCACGAAGATCGGTATGATCTTCCAGGATCCTCTTTCCTCCCTCAACCCGATCATGAAGATCGGTCGTCAGATGACCGAGGTCATGATCATCCAAGGCAACCACCTCCATCGTTATTACAACGACCTCGTGAACGAAGAGTTCATCGCGGTCAAGAACACGGCGCGCTTGCTCTCCTTGGAAAAAGAAGAATGCAAACGCGAAAAGAAGAACCTTAAGATCGCCTTGAAATCCGCGCAAAGCGAAGAGGAAAAGGCAAAGCTTAAAGGAAAATTCGACGCAAAACTTGTTGAATCCAAGACCAAACAAGCCGAGCTCCTCAAAGAACATAAGGCAGCAAAACTCGCCCTTTCTTCCGCCTCGAAAGAAGCCAAGAAGAAGGTCGCCGCCATGAAAGCGGACATCGATCAGCGCCATAAGGAGAAGCTCTTGCCGATTCTCAAGGCGATGATCAAAGACGTCAAACATTTCGGCGACCATTATGGCGAGTTCATCCTTGAGCACCGCCGTTACTTAGGCGAGATCCGCGTCACCCATCGCGAGGCGAAGGAACGCGCCCTCAAGATCATGGCGGAAGTCGGTATCCCGGAACCGGAACGCCGTTTCAACCAATATCCCTTCGAGTTCTCCGGCGGTATGAGGCAGCGCATCGTCATCGCGATCGCGCTTACCGCGGAACCGGATGTCTTGATTTGCGATGAGCCGACCACGGCCTTGGACGTCACGATCCAAGCTCAGATCCTCGAACTTATCAACCGTCTCAAGAAGAGTCACCACATGTCGGTTATCTTCATCACCCACGACCTCGGCGTCGTCGCCAATATGGCGGATCGCGTCGCGGTTATGTACGCGGGCAAGATCGTGGAATACGGCACGGCGAAAGACGTCTTCTATGCCCCGGCTCACCCCTATACCTGGGCCTTGCTTTCCTCCATCCCTGACGTCGATAGCAAGGAAAAGCTCGAAGCGATCCCCGGCACCCCGCCGAACATGCTCTTCCCGCCCAAAGGCGATGCCTTCGCGCTTCGCTCGAAATACGCATTAGGCGTCGACTTTAAGAAGGAACCCCCGATGTTCCAACTTAGCGACACCCACTACGCCGCGACTTGGCTCTTGGATGACCGCGCGCCCAAGGCGACGATGCCGAAAATCGTCTCTACGCGCATCAACAACTCCTTAGCCAAGGCCAAGAAGGAGGACCGCCATGAGTAAAATAGGCAGCAACATCCTCATCGATGGCATCGCCGTCGACGAGAAGGTGACCCGTGACCCGAGTTTGGACGAAAAAGACGTCATTCTTTCGGTGCGTCACCTCAAGCAATTCTTCCAACAAGGCGACTACAAGACGAAGGCTGTCCATGACGTCTCCTTCGACCTCAAAACCGGCGAATGCTTCGGCATCGTCGGGGAATCGGGCTGCGGCAAGACCACGACCGGACGCACGGTCATCGGTTTATACAAGCCGACGAGCGGTGCGATCTATTACAAAGGCGTCCGCATTGCCGCGGGTGATCGCTGGAACCGCAAAGAGATCAAATGGAGCCGCATTCACGCCAAGGACAAGATCGCCTCTTTGAAAGAAGAGATGAAGATCGAACTTGCCGAAGCGAGGGACGCCCCAGGCGAAAAAGAAGCGATCGCTTTGCGTTACGAAGCGAAGATCAAAGAGATCGAAACCGAGCTTTCCGCCCATGTGGCCGAACAAAAGGCGAAGATCAAGCAGATCGCTTACGATAACCGTCACTCGCCGAAGAAGCTTCGCCAAGAGATCCAGATGATCTTCCAGGATCCGATCGACTCCTTGGATCCTCGCATGACCGTCGAAGACATCATCGCCGAAGGTTTGCATATCCAAGGGAAGTACAACGCTTCTGAAAACCGCAAGGTCGTTGCCGACGTCCTTTCCAAAGTCGGCTTGATCCCCGAATACGCCTCGCGTTACCCTCACGAATTCTCGGGCGGCCAGCGTCAGCGTATCGGCATCGCCCGCGCGCTCGTCATGAACCCCAAGGTCTTGATCTGCGACGAACCGATCAGCGCCCTTGACGTCTCGATCCGCGCTCAGGTCTTGAATCTTCTAAACGAAGTCAAAGAGGAGATGGGGCTTACGATGCTCTTCATCGCCCACGACCTTTCCGTCGTCAAATATTTCTGCGATCGCATTGCCGTTATGTATTTTGGCGACATGGTCGAGCTTGCGAGCTCTGATGAGCTCTTCGCTCGCCCCTTGCATCCTTACACCGAAGCCCTTCTTAGCGCCATCCCAAAGCCCGACCCAGAAAGCGAGCATAACCGCGTAAGAAAAGTGTATCGTCCGCAAGAAGTGCACGATTATTCGACGCAAAAACCCACTTTCCGCGAAGTTTTCCCGGGACACTTCGTCCTTTGCAACGACGCGGAAGAAGCGGCGCTAAAGGCCAAATACGCCTCGAAGGGAGAAGAATGATGAACAAGAAATTCCATATCAACTGGTATTACGTCGTTCTCGCTCTCGGCTTCGTGATTGCCCTTGTTGGCTTCATCTACTTTGGCTTGGCTTCCGCGGATCCCGCGGGCTATAACTGGAAGCTAGAATACCTCCGTCCCGACGAAGCGGTCGACGCCTACCTCCACGAAGGAGATGTGATCCTCTCCATGGTCTTCTATGTGTTCTCCGCTGCCTTCTTCGTCTTGATGTTCCTCGATCTCTTCTTCCGGAAGAAGAGCAGCCACATCCTGGCGGTGGAAATCGGCACGCTCATCGTCTTGGCTTACGAAATCGCTTTCGCGAGTTACGCCTTTGTCCAGGGCTCCGTCAACATCGTCACGGGTCTAATCTATCTCGCGGCGGCAATTGGCACGGTTGGAACGATGATCCTCTACGCGAAGAAAGCCTTCGATGGCGACCATCTCGGCGCTTATTGGGTCTTCTTCCTCGTTTCCTCCGTCATGTTCTTCTTCGGATGTGCCGGCGATAACAGCTACAGCATCCTCAACGCCTATAGCCATAACGGGGATTTCTCCTATTGGTTCGGTTTCGGCGCGAGTCGTCTCGTCTTCATCATCTTGCTCCTCACGGGCTTTGTGAATCTCTTCCACGATTACTGCCCTGAGATCAAAGAAGTTGAAGTGCAAGAATAAACCATCTGGCGCGTCCTCCTAGGCGCGCCTTTTTCTTTGCTTTTCTCTCGATCGAAACGGGGAAAAAGCGCATTCCGGAAAATTTAAAATTCGTGCTTGATTTTCTATTGCCCTATAAGGATAATATCAAAGCGCTTGGACCATTGGTGTAGCGGCCCAACATGCTTCCCTGTCACGGAAGAGATCACGGGTTCGAATCCCGTATGGTCCGCCAAGCGATCTGGCCCGGTAGCTCAGCTGGTAGAGCAACGGACTGAAAATCCGTGTGTCGGCGGTTCAACCCCGCCTTGGGCCACCAGATCAAAGATGAATCTCCCTTCGCGGGAGATTTTTCCTTGTTTTCTTCCCAATTTTCCCGTTTATGCGGGTTTTCAAGTGCGCGTGTATGCGCTAAGATAACCCGCATGAAAGCAACATCGACTACATTGCGCAAACCAAGCCCTTATTTTCTTTCCAGCGTCTTCCTTTGCCTTCTCTTAGGCATCGGGGCATTCTTGATCAACGAAATTCCTTTCTTGAACGAGGGTTTCTCGATCGCGGCGAGGATGAATGACTTGGAGTACTATCTGACCTCCACGGTCTTCTACATCGGCTTCATCGCCTTTGTTTGGTTCGGGAAGCATCGCTTCCATTACCGCGAACCCGTGTGGATGGATTTCCTGTTGCTAGGGCTACTTGGCTGCGGCATTGGGGGCATCCTTCTTTTCCCCGAGACGCTGACCTTGAAGACGGGGTATGAATATACCTTCGGCCAAGCGGATCGGATGCGTTCGATCATGGCGTTTATCGCCTCGGTCTGCATGCTTTATCTTTGCTTCGCGGTTGGGCCTAGGGTCACCCGCGGACGGAGAATCGCTTTGTTTTGCGCCTTCGTAATGATCGCCTTGGCCTTGTCCGCCTGCGTTTGGTCGTTGATTGCCGAGCATGAGATCATCGCCTCTTTCTTCTCGAATTTGGAGCAATTCCCGGATGTAAGGCTTCTTTCCTTCACGAACAACCGCAATACCTTCGGGACGCTTCTCTTCTTCGGGGTTTGCGCTTGCGCCCTTTGGAACGAAGCTCGCCCAAATTTCTTTTGGTACGTTTTGATGCTTGTCTTCGAACTCTTCGTGGTCCTTTGCCTTTCCCGCACCGCGATCTTCCTTGGCTCGATCTTTGCCCTCGTCTATCTTTTCTATCGTTTCTTCAAAACGTTCAAATCGCATCCTTTGCGCAACCTTTTGTGGGCCGTGATCCTTTTGGGATCCGCGACTTTTATGGTTTTGGGTGGCTATACGAACGTCCTTCCCAAAGCCTTCGATGGTTTCAATAAATTTGTCCACAACCTCGTGGAGAACATGGAAAGCACCGCGACCTTGGATGCGCGCATCAGCATCTGGCAAGGTTGCATCGCGGAACTCGATACGCCGGCGAGGCTTTGGCTTGGCGTTGGCTATCGTAACGTCAATTCCTTGAACCACGCGCTTCAAACCGGAACGGAAGGCTTCACGGCTTGGACGCACAATGGCATCATCGATATCTTGGTTCGCAACGGCATTGCGGGCTTGATCTTTGGCGGCATCTTCGTCTTGATCCTCTTGGTCTATCTTGCCCTCAACGCGAGAAAGAAAGTCGGACTCTATTTCACCTACGCCCTATTGACGATCATGCTTGCGATGCATGGCATGAGCGAATCCACCGATTTCTTCTTGATGGATGCGAAAAGCCTGGTGGTCGTCCTTTTGACCTTCTTTCCCGTGTTCTCCGATAATTACGAGCGCCTTTATGGAAGAGAAGCGGAAGATGGAGCGTTCTACGGCTCTCTTTCATTCCCAAAGAAAGTCCGCTACGAACTCTCCGCGACGAGAAAAGCGACCGTTGCCTTCTATATCCTTTCGCCCTTCGCTTTGACTTTCCTTGCGATCGCTAATCCTATTGGCGCTCATTATTCGATCGACATCTTGCAAAGCATTCCGTTGCATCTTGCCGTCTTGGCCGTCTATTTCTGCGTTCCTTACATCGCCTTTGCCTTGTCGTTCTTCGAACGCAAGGGCTTGGCCTTTGTCGAAGGGTTCTTCTCGATCCTCCTTTGCTTTGCCGCGATTCCCGTTTCGTTGTTGCCTTATGGCTATTACGCCTTGGCCTTGCCTCTACTCTCCTTCATCTGGATGTGCTCCGCGACCCGTCAAGCGCGCTATGGCTTTAACGGCAAACTATTCCGTCACGCCTACCTCCCCTATGTCTTAATCGCTTTGACGACGATGATCGCCGTCCATGCCTTCGATTCTCTTTTCGCCGAGATGCAAAGCCGTTACGCGATCGTCGCCTCTTTCTTCCTCCCAATCGTCTTGTCGTTCTTCTTCCTAGAAGCGACAAGCCTCCACGAGAAAGCCTATTATCCTTATTCTTTAAAGGAGGAGCGCTCTGAGATCAAGGTGCATATCTTCTTGACGAAGCGCGCCTTGAAGGCAAAGCAGCGCCGCTTCCAAGATTCACTCCGCGCCTGCGATCGCCGCGCCGAACGCAGAAGATACAAACACAATAAGACCTATCTCTACCCAACGATGGGCTTTGAATCCTAACCTATGGGGCTTCGGCCCCTTTTCTTTTGCCTTGCAACCTAAGGTTCTCTTCGCTCTCGGCAAAAAAAACCAAATCGGTCCAAATCAAATTTTGTGTAGAGGCAAAATATTACTTAGAAAATCCTACATGGATCCCTCTGATTTGCGGTAAAATCTTGTTGAGATCAAACGGGCAACCAAAAGTTTCCTCCCTTGGAAAGCAGAAGCGGTGGAAGCAAACGACAGAAAATCCCAAACTTTGGCGAACCTAGAAAAGAGGAATGGATCATGAACATTGAAATCGCGAATCGCTTAGTTGAATTCCGCAAGAAAGCCGGCTACAGCCAGGAACAACTTGCCGACAAGCTTGGGCTATCCCGCCAAGCCGTTTCCAAATGGGAACGAGGGGAAGCGAGCCCCGACACGGATAACCTGATCGCCTTATCCAAGCTTTATGGCGTTTCCATGGATGAACTCCTTGGTCTTAACCTTGGTAGCAACGAAGAAAAAGAAGAAGCAAAATCCTCGACCAACATCGGCGGCGACGGAATTCACCTCGTAGACGATGAAGGGTCGGAAATCCATATCTCGAACCTCGGGATCAAGATCACGGACAATAGCCACGACGAAGACGACCCAGAGGAGATCGAGGAAAGGATGCTTCAAAGGAAAAGCGCGAAGTACGATGCGCTTGCCTATCCTTTGGCGGCGCTAATTTCGACGATCGTCTACCTCCTGCTTGGCTTCTTCTGGACTCATAATGGCGTTGGCTGGGCCGCGGGATGGACGGTCATCCTCTTTGCGCTTTCCTTCGTGAGCGTAGGAACCGCGATCATCCGCAAAAAGATGAGCGATTTCTTCTTCCCCGTCTTGGTCACGGCGATCTATTGTGGCCTTGGTATCGCCTTTAGCTGTTACGACCTTCCTTCTTTCTGGCACCCAGGCTGGGTCCTCTTCCTTTTCATCCCCATTTACTACGTGATCGCCGGTCCCGTCGATGCGTGGATGTCGAAAAAGAGAAAGATCGAAGATTGATCATCCTTGAGCCTTCCAAGACGGAAGGCTTTTTAAAAACCGCGCAGTTTCGAAAGAAAGAACACGAAATTGCGGTATTTTGGAGGTTCTTCCCTTGATCATAAGTGCGTTTTGTCTTCCGAAAGAGAACCGGAAAGAACCCTCTTTCCAATGCGGAGACTTATTACTTTTTCTAGATAACCAGTTTCTTTCTTGTTAACATATTTGTACACAAAGGAAATATCTATGAAGAAACAAACAGACGCGGCAACCGCCGGCGCGCCGTTTCGCTTGAACGTGAAGCGGACGATGCTGATCGGTTTTGCCTTTTTTGGCATCTTGCTCATGTGGCAGGTCTACGATTCCTGGTGCCCGCCCTTCCTAAGCGAGCTATTCTGCAACGCAATGGGCATCAACCCGACCGAGAGAAGCGAAGAAGTGCAATATCTTGTCGGCATTGTCATGGCGCTTGATAACGTAGCAGCGCTTATCTTGATGCCGATCTTTGGGCGGCTTAGCGACAAGACCCATACCAAGATCGGGAAGCGCATGCCGTACATCTTGATGGGCACCTTCCTCTGCGCGGTCGCTTTGCCCTTCATTCCTCTTTTATTCCATTACAACAACCTCGCGGGCGTCATCGGCGTCATGGCGGTTGTCGTTGTTTCGGGCATGATGTATCGCAACCCGGCGGTCGCTTTGATGCCGGACATCACCCCGAAGCCCCTTCGCTCGAAAGCCAATGGCATCATCAACATCATGGGCTACATCGGCGGTTTCGTCGCGATGGCCGTCGGCATCGTCTTCGTTTTGTCCGACTATTTGGGTCGCGGCAAAGCCGGGATGGATACCTGGGCCTATCACAACATCTGGGCGATTGAAGCGCCCTTCCTTGTCGCGAGCGTCCTCATGATCGTCTCTGCGATCGTTTTGTTCTTCAATATCCGCGAAAACGAGCTCGCCGAGAAATTGAAGGACGAGCTCGATGCCGGCGAAAAGGTCGCGGAGATCGAAGACAAGATCACCAACGACGATGCCCCGCTTACCCAAGCGAACCGCATCATGCTCTATTTGATCTTGGGCGCCGAATTCTTCTGGTTCATGGCCGATAACGGCATCGGGACCTTCATGGCGAACTACACGATCTATTACTTAGGCTGCAGCACCGCCTCGAACATGATCAACACGATCGTTGGCGGCGCTGGTAGCGTCCTTGGCTTCGTCCTTGGCGGCTTGATCGCCGAAAAGATCGGGCGCAAATGGACGGTCGTTAGTGGTTTGGGCATGACCGCCCTTGCCTATGTTGCCTGGGCGATTTGCACCTTCACGATCCCCGCGACGGGCTCCTTCCCGATCTATATCTATATTGTTTTCTTCTTCAAGGGCCTTGGCATGTCCTTGGTGCATATCAATTCCTTCCCGATGGTCGTCGAGCTTTGCTCCAAGAAGAAGATCGGTGCCTTCACGGGCTACTATTACGCTTCTTCGATGGCGGCCCAGACGATCACCCCGATCGCCCTCGGTTCCTTGCTTTTGTTGCCTAGTTTCACCTGGGAATTACTCCCAATTTACGCCCTTGTCTGCGTCGCCGTTTCGCTTGGCATCTTCCTCGCCATCAAGAACGTGAAGACGACGAAGACCAAGATCGCGAAAGGCCTAGAAGCCCTCGGCGAGGAAGACTGATGCCGGCAGCCATCGCGCATCGGATCTTCGCCGATCTCTATCTTTCGTCTTGCCCCTATCCCGATTTAGCTAGAATTGGTTCGGAGGGGCCGGATCCTTTCATGGCCTACGGCATGATCCCTTTCCGGAAACGGAATGACATGGGTGAGGTCATGCCTTGGGGAGGATTGATGCACAATACCCATCTCTCCTTGGCCTATGGAAAGATGATCGCCTATGCCGCGAGCCTAGGAGGCGAAGAGAAAAAGAAGTGCTTTAGCTATCTTTATGGCCTATTGTCCCATTTCGCCTTGGATCGAGCGGTCCACCCTTATGTTTTCTACCGTTCAGGCTTTGACGAAAATGGGAAGTATGGCGGGATTTACGTCTTTTATCATGGCTATTTCGAATCCTTGATGGATCGCGCCTTGGCCGAGAAGCACCATTACCCGGTTTCTTCTTTCAAGGCGTTGCCCAAACTATCCAAGGAAGACGGAATCCTTCTGTCCAAACTTTGGATGGCGGGTTCCTCTATGCCTTTGAAGGACGATTCCTTTTACGAATCCTATTTGGATTTTCGCCTGATAATGCGTATTTTGGCGTCGCGTCATGGTATAAAGAGGAAACTGATCCGCAAGATCATGGGCAAGACGAGCAAGCCCTATTCCTTGATGATGCCCCCTTCGTTGAAGCCTTATGAATCCTTGGATGTTTTAAACGAGAAGAAGATGACGTGGAGGGATCCGACGACCGAAGAAAGGTTCGATGATTCTTTGGAAGAACGCTACAAGAAAGCGTCCTTAGATCTTCCTATGATTGAAGACATCCTCCAAAAAGGGGAACAAGGAGAAGACGTTGCTTCGTTGCTTGATGAACTTGAAAGAAATAACGATCACGACGGGGGGATCTACGGGCAAAAGAAGCACGTCTGCGACATCTGCTTGACCTCCCTCCCCTTTGAGCTTTAAACCCCTATACTTTTTCCTTTGGAAAACATAAAATACGTGCAGAGGGTTTTCCTTATGAAAAGAAATATTGGTTCCATGGGCATTGTCTACCGTGATGGCGGTATCCTTTGCTATAACAAAGTGAATGCGGATCGCATTCCCGTTGGCGGTTATCGCCTTTTCCATTGCAAGAAAGAAGGCTTCCCGACCTTGGCGAAACGTGTTGGCAAGGCCTTTAAGTGCGAAGCGAAGCTGATCCATGACTCAGGCCTCTTTCCGCTGAGCGAGAAAGAATTGGCCCATGTTTATTTGATGGACGTTGCTTCGCCGATTCATGCGAAATCGAACGTCTATCTCCGCCTTGTTTTCGAGAAAGATCTCGATAACGTGCATTTGATGCCTTCGACCCGCAAAGTCTTGGAGCGCTTCTTTGCCCTTTCCCATCATTACTTGGGCCTTGCTTCCGTCGAGCGGGATGAAATCGATCAAAAGGCGGCGTTCTTCCTTTGTCAATCCTTGAAGTTCTTCGAAAAGAAGGGGACCTTCCCGAAAGCGGAACGTCAGCTCTTCGATCACATGTATCTCGATGGCACCCCTTTATCGGAACTCCGTCGCGCCCATGCCTATTTCCTTAAGACCTACGAGCTTGATATCAACGAGTATCTAGAACGGGTTCGTCTCAAGCACGCACAGAGGTCGCTTTCATGAACGCCTTGCGCGTTTTCTTTTACCGAACCTACCAAGTTGCGTTAAAAGGGGCGATGGCGTTTTTGCGCATTCCCCTTCCCTTTTTGCTTGATCGCGTTGAAGAACTCGGCGCCGAATTGAAGGGCAAAAAACTCAAACATCCCCTTATCGTCACCGATAAAGGGCTTGCCTCCTTTCCCGCCTTTTTGATTCTAAAACAGGCCTTGGATGAAGCGGAGATCACCTACGAAGTCTATGATGGTGCCGTTCCGAATCCGACCTTCGCCTGCATTGAAGAAGGGGTAAAGCGATATCGCGAAGCCCATTGCGATGCCTTGATCGCCTATGGCGGAGGCTCGCCCATGGACTGCGCGAAGGGCATTGCGATTCTTGCAAGCTATCCAAAGAAGAGCCTTCAAGCCTTCAAAGGCGTGCTCCACGTGCATCGCAAGCTTCCCTATCTCTTGGCGATTCCGACGACCGTCGGGACGGGAAGCGAAGCGACCCTTGCCGCGGTGGTCTTGAACGAATCGACGAAAGACAAATTTCAAATTGATTCCCCAAGGCTCGTTCCAAACGCGGCCCTGCTTGACCCTCGGTTTGTCCAAGGACTTCCGAAGGGCCTCATTGCCTCGACGGGCATGGATGCGTTTACCCACGCCTTAGAAGCTTATTTAGGAAGGGGCGGAACCAAGTTCAGCGATAAATATGCCTTGTCTGCCTTAATGGGGCTCCATGAGCACCTCTATGCCTTCTACGAGGATCCAACCTCCAAAGAACATGCTTTCGGGATGCAAAAAGCGGCCTATGAAGCGGGGGTGGCCTTCACGCGCGCCTTCGTTGGCTACGTCCATGCCTTGGCCCATGCTTTAGGCGGTGCCCATGGGGTTCCCCACGGCCTTGCCAACGCCGTGTTGCTCGTTCCGACCTTGAAGAAATACGGCAAATCCATCGAAAAGAAATTGGCAAGAATTGCGCCGATCTTCGACGTGCAAGGCCAAAACAACGCCGAATCTGCGGCGAATGTGCTTGCCTATTTGGAAGATCTTGAACGCAAGATGAACCTTCCGAAGGGTTTCAAAGATTTGGTCAAAGACCCAGATTTGGATGCGCTTGCAAAGCACGCGGCGAAAGAAGGGAACCCCTTCTATCCCGTGCCGAAGATCCTTACTCGCAACGAATTGAAAGACATCCTCCAGGAGGTTTGCATATGAAACTGCTGCGTTGGATGAACAGCGGATCCACCTTTCTCTCTTTGGAGAACAACAAGGGATTCAAGCTCGTCCTCTCTAGCCTAGGCGCCGGGATAAGGGAAGTGGTCTATCTAGGAAAGAAAATGACCCTCTCCCCGGATTGCGATTCGGTCTATCAGCGCGATAAATCTGGATTCTACGGGAAGACGATTGGGCCGGTCGCCGGGCGACTTGCCCGCGGGCATTTCCCTCCCTTGCCCTTGTTCCAATTGCCCGAGAATGAGCTAAGCGAGGTTTGCCTCCATAGCGAGACCCTCAATTACGCCTTCCTCAATTTCGATTATCTCTTGGAAGCGCAGGCGGGTCAGATGGACGTGGTCTTCACCCGTCACGTCGCATCAAGCCCCGGGTATCCGGCGGAGGTCGACGTCGAAGTCCGTTATCGCCTCTTCGAAGATGAAGCGCGCTTCGAATTGTCCTTGAAGGCCACGCCTTCTTGCCCGGCACCTTTGCACTTAACGAACCACGTCTATTGGGCCTTGGGCGAACAAAGCATGAAGGATGCGAAAGCTACGATCCTCGCGGAGGAAACCGTTTCTTATAACGATCGGTTGCTCCCGAAGAAAAGGATCAAAGCCAAAGGATCTTTGGACTATCGGAAGGGCAAGCCCCTCCACGAGGGGGCAGATGCCTTCCTAGGGACGGCCTTGAACGGGATCGATCACGCCTTCTATTGCAAGCCAAACGAGGTCGGAATGATCCTAGAAAACGCGGGTTACCGCTTGGAAATCGCGACCTCTGGAGAAGGATACCAGGTCTATTCTTTGAATTATCCAAACCCCAAGATGGTCTATTCCAATGGGCTGGCTCCCGCGAAGAACATCGCCGTCACCAGCGAGCCGATCCTCGACCCCGCGGCCTACAAAAAGGACTTCCTCTTCGATGAGAGCAAGCCCTTTGAAACCATAACCACCTTTCGTTTTTCAAAAATAGAAGAAGGAGAAACCAACCATGATTAAAGAAGCCGAAGCCAAAGCCTATTACCTCAAGAACTTCCCCGAAACGGAAACGAGGACGTTCTATTCCCATGGCCGTTTGGAGATCATCGGGAACCACACCGACCACAACCGCGGCCTATGTTTGGTCGCCGGCGCGGATTTAGGGATCACGGCGATCGTCTCTCCGCGCGACGATGGTGTTGTCTGCGTCGCCTCCCAGGGCTTCAAACCCTTCACATTCTCCATCGATAACCTCGAAGCGGGCTTCCGCGATAAGGGATCGACCAGAGGCATCACCCGCGGGATCCTTGCGGGCATGAAGAAGCTTGGCCTCAAGGTCGGCGGCTTCAACGCGGCCTGCGTAAACGACATCCCTGCGGGCTCTGGGATTTCTTCGAGTGCCTGCTATGAATCCTTGATCTGCCACATCGTCGACGTGCTTTATAACGACAAGAAGTGCACGCCCATCGCGATGGCGAGAATCGGACAGTTTGCCGAGAACGTCTACTTCGGCAAGAACTCGGGCTTGCTCGACCAAATCGGCACGAGCTTCGGCGGCGTCTGCTTCTTGGATTTCCAAACCCCGGATCACGTGCTCGTTGAGCCGATCGCCTTTGACCTTCCCTTGGACATCACCCTCGTGAATACGCCTTCGAGCCATAGCGGCCTCAATGGGCTTTACGGTTCGATCCCCCACGACATGAAGAGCGTCGCGAAAGTCTTGTTCGATAAAGACGTCTTGCGCGAAGTGACCCGCGAAGAATTCATGAAGGCTTCTTCGCAGCCGACCTATGGCGTCAGCGAACGCGCCAAACTCCGCGCTCAGCACTATTTCGATGAAAACGAACGGGTTTTGCAAGCGAAAGAGGCGTTTGAACATCATGACGTCGGTTCTTTCTTGACAGCGATTCGTCAAAGCCAAATCTCTAGCCAAACCCTTCTAGCGAACACGATGATCCCAGGACGCTATGCCAATTCGCCGCAAGAAGCGATCGACCGCGCGAACCAATTCATCGGCAAGGGCGCCTGCCGCATCATGGGCGGTGGCTTTGCGGGCTCCATCCTTTGCTTCACCACCCACGATGAGACGGAACACTTCCGCAAGGTCATGGGCGATCTTTACGGGAAAGAAAACGTTTGCAACGTTTCCCTTTACGAAGGAGGACCCCACGTCGTCGGGGAATAAACGTCGATGCCTTTGATCCGCTTTGTCAGTGTAGAGAAGGGGAACTTTCTCTATTTCTTCTTTATCTTCCTTTTGCTTTTCCTCGTGGTTTTCTTTCGGCTTATTGCCAAGAACCGCGGGCAAGCGTGGACGAGAAAATTCATCCTCGCGTTAATGTGGGGCAATTTCATCTTGCACTTTGCCAAGCAATTGAACCCCTGTTATTTGATGAACTTTCCTTTTTCCTTTGGGCGAAGCAGCCTAGAGAATCTTTGCGCCGTCTTGATTTGCATCAGCCCCTTCATCTTCCTGTGGGGCAATGACTATTTGAAGGACTACGTCTTTTATCTAGGGATCGTTTCCGGCGTCTTGGTCTATTTTCTCCCGACCGGTGCCTTAGGCAAGGATTTAGGGGATATGGACAACCTCTTGGAGGCGATTCGCTTCTATTCCTGCCATGCGCCTTTGGTGATCTGCGGCTTCTTGATGGTCGATCGCGGGCTTCATAAGCTCAATTACCATCGTTTGTGGGCGGTGCCCATCACCTTTGTCGCCATCAATTTCCTCGTCGTGCTCAACGCTTTCTTCATGTCGTTCGTGATCCGTTATCCCGATTGGCCCCATACCTTGGAAGCCTTCTTTGATCGCGATGGCTTCGTCAATCAAAGTGCCTCCTTCGGTCCTCCGACTTCCTTGGACTCCATCATCGGATGGGCCTATCCCTACCTCCCTCCGATTTTGATGACGATCAGGATCGATGGGGTCATCTATTTCACGCCTTCCCTTTATCTTTTGCTTCCTGTGGCTCTCGCGACGTTGATCCTTGGGCCTTTGATGAGCCTCCCTTACGAAAGGCGTCACTTCCTTCTGGATCGCGAGGCAATGAAACAAAAGAAGGCCATGAAGAAAAAGGCGGTGGCCTTACCATGAAATCAGTTTTTCCGCGCACGTCGCGCGTTAAAATACATTCGATTATTGAGGTGTTTCTATGAATCAAAACAATCGTGCTGCGGGCGTGCTTCTCAGCGTCACGTCCCTCCCTGGCCCCCATGGCATCGGGGATTTTGGCAAAGAAGCCTATCAATTCGTCGATCTCTTGGCGAAGGCGGGTTTCTCCCTTTGGCAGATCCTTCCTTTGAACCCGATCGGCTATGGCCATTCGCCATATCAACCCTATAGCTCCTTTGCTTTAGACGAGCAATTCATTTCGCTCGATCTGCTTCATAAGGAAGGGCTTCTGCCCTTTGTTCCTCCCTTCCATCAAGGGGATGAAAAGGTCGCTTATGAAGACGTGAGAGCCTTCAAACTCCCCTTGCTTCGCAAGGCCTTTGAGAAGGATAGCGCCCTCCATCCCTATGCGCTTGCAGGCTATGCCTCCAAGAATCCTTGGGTCAGGGATTGGGCTTTGTTTTCCATGTTCCACCGCCGCTACCCGATGAGCTGGTCGGATTGGCCAAAAGAAGCGAGAGACTATCTAAAGGAAAGAAAACCCTTGGACAAAGAAACCAAGAAGGACGTTTCTTTCGAGATCTGGCTGCAGAAGAAAGCCTACGAGCAATGGAAGAAGCTTCATAAATACGCGAATGGCAAAGGGATCTCGATCATCGGCGACATTCCCTTCTACGTCGGCTTCGATTCTTGCGACGTCTGGAGCGAACTTAACGGCTTCCTCATCGACGAAGAGACCTACAACCCAAGCTTCATCGCGGGCGTACCCCCGGATTATTTCTCGGCGACCGGTCAGCGCTGGGGCAACCCGATCTACGATTGGGATCGCCTCAAAGCGACCGATTTCGCGATGCTCAAAAAGCGCATCCTCTTGAATAGCAAAGTCTATGACATTATCCGCCTCGACCATTTCCGTGCCTTCGACACCTATTGGAAGATTCCTTCTTCCTGCGAGACGGCGATCGATGGTGCTTGGATTGAAGCGCCGGGCTACGAATTTTTCGATTCGCTGTTCCGTGATGATCCCGCGCTGCAAAAGCGAATTATCGCCGAAGATCTTGGGGATTTGCGTCCAGAAGTGCTCGTTTTGCGCGATCATTATGCCTTCCCTGGCATGAACGTCATCGAGTTTACCTTCCAAGATGCGGAGGTTTATCACAAACCCGGCTTCAACGAAGTCAATAGCGTTTGCTACCTCGGCACCCACGATAACGACACGATGAAATCCTACTTCGATCATTTGAGCGATAACGACAAGAACGCCTGGAAATGGCGTCTTGGCGAGATGGGCTATGAGAGCGGCGACATCGTCAAAGACATGATTTCCTATTGTTTGGACAAGGCCGCCAAGTGGGCGATCCTTTCGGCGCAAGACCTTCTTGGCCTAGGCGAAGAGGCGCGCACGAACGTTCCCTCGACCGTGAACGATCGGAATTGGACGTTCAAGCTCAAGGACTTCTCCGCCCTTGAGACCGCTTTTGAAGAAATCGCGCCTAAACTCGAAAAGGCGGGTCGAAAGGCATGAAGCGCATTGGCCTTGTAAGCCTTGGTTGCGCGAAGAATCTCGTCGATAGCGAGATGATCCTCGCGATGTTCCCGCCCGAAACGGCGGAGATCGTGAATGCCCCGAAGGATGCCGATCTCATCATCGTCAATACCTGTGGGTTCATCTCTTCCGCGAAGAAAGAATCGATCGACACGATCCTCGAAATGCTTTCCTATAACGCCAAGGTCGTGATCGTCGGCTGCCTTGCCGAACGGTATTTGGAAGATTTGAAGAAGGAGATCCCAGAAGCTTCCGCGATCGTCCCGATCCGCGATTATTCTTCCTTGCATTTGGTCTTGAAGGATTTGCTGCAAGAAGAAGTGCTCCCGATTTCTCCGCTCCGCCGGGTGATTTCGACGAAACCCTATTCGGCATATCTTAGGATCTCCGAAGGGTGTAACAACTTTTGCTCCTTCTGCGCGATTCCCTTGATTCGTGGAAGGTTCCGTTCCCGTCCGTTTGATGAGATTTTGGAAGAAGCCAAGATCTTGAAAGAACGTGGCGTCAAGGAAGTTTCCTTGATTAGCCAAGACACGACGATCTATGGGCTTGATTTCAAAGGACAGAAGCCCGATATCTGCGATCTCCTGCGCGCCTTGGAAGGCATGGGTTTCTTCTCGATTCGTCTCCTTTATCTCTATCCAAGCGAGATCAAGAATGAACTTATCGACTTGATCGCCTCTTCGAAGGTCATCGCCCATTATTTTGATATCCCCGTCCAGTGCGCGAGCGATCATCTATTGAAAGCCATGCACCGTCACGCGGATGCGAAAGAGACCTTGGCTTTGTTCGATCGAATCAAAGAGAAGTGTCCGGATGCGATCCTCCGAACGACCTTGATCGCCGGGTTCCCTGGCGAAACCGAGAAGGATCAAAAGGAAGCGCTAGAAATGCTAGAGAAGGTCAAATTCGACCACATGGGATGCTTCGTCTATTCTCGCGAAGAGGGAACGGCATCTTATGATTATCCCCATCAAGTCACGAAGCGCGTGGCGGAACGCCGGCGCGATGAACTCATGAAGTGCCAGCGGAAGATCGCAAGAGAAAAAGCCCTTACCCAAGTGGGCAAAGTCTATGAAGGCTTGATCGTCGGTTATGATCCGAAGAGTCAAAAGTACCTCTTCCGTTGCGTTTGGAATGCGCCAGACGACATCGATGGAGGGATCCTTGTTTCTTCTCCCCGTTGCCTCAAAGAAGGGGAAATCGTCCACGTGAAGATCGTTGATGCTCTTATTTACGACCTTCTCGGGGAAGTTGTCGAGGCCTAAAAGCAAGCAAATCACAGAAGAAATCCTCAAAGCGTGCGAGTTTTGCACGCTTTTCTTGTGTTGGCTTTCCTTTTGTAACAAAGAGGAAAAAAGGGCTTGCAGCGCACCTTGCTTCCTTATATAATCCCTCTTGCGATTAAGGGATATTGATCGCATGCCGCCCTCATAGTTCAGCGGCAGAACGGATCCATGGTAAGGATCAGACCTCTTTTCGACTAAGGGTGAGGGCACCAGCAAAACTGATATTGGTTCGATGACGGCATCGAACCATTTTTCTTTGTTGGGCTGTTGCAAATAACCTTACGTAACGATAAAAGTAAGCGCAAAAGCAACAAACATGACGAAAGCGGACGTTCTGAAAATAGCAAACGAGAACAACGGGTACATCTATTCGGACCTGATCAAGAAGTACCATATCCCCACGATGCTGATTGCGCGCCTTTAACGGCGATTTAAAGAACCTCACGGTCGAAGCGTTCAAAACCCAATATCCCGGGCTCTATTTTTTCGCTTTGAAGATGGACGAAGCCTATCCAGGCGGCGAATCTCCCAACGCCTTTTTCCTGCAGGTGAAAGAAGCCTTCCTTCGATTGCTTGAAGGAAAAAGAGGGCAGAAGATCCTTCTTGTCACCCATGGTGGTGTGATCGCGGTCATTCTTTGCCTTTTGAAGGGGTGGCCTTATAGTAACCAATTGAAAATTGCCCCTAAACCTTGGACGTCATTGAGACTCAACTAACCTCTTGCCTTGCTTTTTCTCCTGGATTAAGGGACACTTTGCCTATGAATATCGTTCTTTTGGAAATCGGCAACACGGCCGTGCACGTGGAAGTTCTTAACGGCGGCCAAGCCGTATATGCTTCCTCTTTGGAACACGAGACTCTTAAAGGCAAGGAAGAAAAGTTTGTTGAAGGCTTGGCCTCGTTTCAAATTTTCAAAGTTGTCGTTTCAAGCGTCGCCCCCAAAAAAGGTGAAAAGATCCTTTCGATCTTAAGAAAGAAAAACTTCGATGTGGCCGAGATTTCTGACGAATCCATTTCCCCTTATGTTCCCGTTCATGTTCGCGATGGCGTCGAAGTAGGCATCGACCTCCTTTTGGATGTCTTGGGCGTTGAAGAGAAAGACGCGATCATCGTTGATTTAGGCACTTGTAACAAGGCGATTTTGAAAAAAGACGGGGCCTTTGAAGGGGTAGCGATATCTCCTGGGTTCGAGGCGAGTTTGAAAGCGACGATCGAAGAAACGGAATTGATGAAGGGGGTGATGGACTTGCCCTTGCCCAAAGCTCCGATTGGCAAAGATACCCCGAGCGCCTTATCTAGCGGCATCCTCCTTGGCTCGATCTATGGCCTTTTGGCTTTGACGGATTCCTTGGATCCAAACCGAACCCTCCCTCGTTACCTATGCGGAGGCCTTGCAAACCCGTTTTCTTCTTATTTCCCAGGCTATAAAGTTGTCCCGTCTTTAGGGCTTTTCGGCCTTCGCTTGCTTGCGAGCAAAATTGCCTAACCTTCCATGTTTCCCCGTTAGGGAAAAAGGCTTATACTAACGCGGCAAGCGCCTTTTGGGGTGCTTGAAAGGAAAAAGTAGTGAACCATGGCCAATTATAAGAAACTCGCGAAACCCTATCACGATAAGGCGATCAACGCGTTGAAGGTTTTCGTCAGCAAGAAATCCGTTTACGACAAAGGAAGCGTCGAAGAGGGCGCTCCGTATGGAAAAGGCGTCAAAAGCGCCTTGGATTATATTGCCAAACTCGGCAAGGATTATGGCTTCAAGGTCGATACCTGCGACGGTTACGTCACCGAATTAAGCGTCGGAGAAGAAGGACCCATCATCGGGGTGTACGCCCATGGCGACGTCGTGCCCGCGACCGGGAAATGGTCGACCAAGGATCCCTTCCAAGCCGAGATCGTCGGCGAAGGCAAGGAAGCCAAGATGATCGCCCGCGGAACGAGCGACGACAAAGGGCCCGCTCTTGCATCCCTTTATGCGATCAAGGCTTTGAAAGACAACGGCTTGATCAAAGGATATCGCGTCCGCCTTTGCGTCGGGGGCGATGAAGAACGCGGCTCTTCCTGTTTGAAATACTATTTCGATACCTTGAAAAAGGAACCATGCGCTCTTGGGTTCACCCCGGATGCGGACTTCCCTTTGATCTATGCGGAAAAAGGCATGGTTAAAGGCACCTATTTGAAGAAAAACGTCGACCTTTCCCCAATCATTGCGATGGATGGGGGTTCCGTTCCGAACGCGGTCAACGATAAATTGATGGTGACCCTTCCCTTGGACGAAGGCTTCATCAAGGCCTTTGCCGAAGCGAAGATCGATGGCGAGATCCGCAAGGAAACTGGCTTCATGATCGCCCTCTTCCGTGGCAAGACCGCGCATGCGAGCACCCCGGAACTTGGCGATAACGCCGCCATCAAGGCCTTTGGCTTCCTTGGCGCCTACTACAAGAACGACTTCTTGGTCAATTTGGCGAAGGTTCTTTCGGATTGTCACGGCGATTCCTTCGGCGGAGGAAAAGAAAGCAAAGTCTTTGGACAAAGCACGTTCAGCTACGGCATCGTTTCTTATGAATCCGCGAAGCATGAAATCAAGATTTCCGTGGATTATCGTTATGGCGAGAACGCGCAGCCCAAGGAAGCGTTGGATGCCTTAGGCAAAGCCGCGAACATGAAGGTCGAATGCGCTGGCCTTGTCGAACCCTTGTTCAACGATCCGAAATCGACCCTCGTTTCCACGCTTATGAAGAGCTATCGCCATTCTACCCATAAATTCTTTGATAAGCCGATGGCGATCGGCGGAGGCACCTACGCCAAAGAGGCGAAGAACTGCGTGGCCTATGGCTCTGCCTTCAAAGGACATCCTGGCGACATCCATTCTCCAGATGAATACATCTACATCGAGGACTACCTCAAGCAAATCGCGATCTACGCGGATGCGATCGATGCCCTCGGGAAAGCGGCGCAAAAGTGAGAGGGCGCCATAAAAGCTGGGCAAAGCCTTTCCTCGAAAGCCATCCCGAACTCGTCGTCGAGAAGGTTTTCCCGGAAGATCCTTTTTACACCCATGCCCCACTTTATCTTGAAATCGGGATCGGCAAAGGGGATTTCATCCTTGGCTTTAGCGCCTTGGACCCGAATGGCCACTTTCTCGGTTTGGAACGCGATGTCTCCATCATGGGGATGGCGGCGAAGAAAATAGTGGAAGCGGAACGCAACAATGTCCGTCTCTGCGCCGAAGATTTTGACGATCTTTATGAGGGGTTAGCCTCATTGAAGTTCGACGTGATCTTCCTTAATTTCTCCGACCCCTGGCCGAAGAAGCGTCACGAGAAGCGGAGACTCACCTTTGCCCCTCGTTTGCAGAAGATCGCCGATCTTTTAAAGGAAGGCGGCGAGCTTCGCATCAAGACGGATAACGACATCCTCTATCCCTTCACCTTGGAGCAGATCGAATTGCTCAAAGGCATGAAGATAATGGAAAACGAAGCAGATTACGCTTTCGATGAAACGAAGGATTGCATGAGCGAATATGAGCGCAATTTCCGCGCCAAAGGCCAGCCAATCCATCGAATTGTGCTGAAAAAGGAGTAGCAATATGGTTGGTGTTTTCTCTACAAAGTTCCACGATCAAGACCTGCTTTGCGTGGTTTTCGATCCAGAAGCCGTTCCGACTTCAACCAAGCAAGTCGGCAACGCCATTGCCCTTTATCAAGGCGATAAACTCATTGGCGTGAATGTCTTTGGGATCGTAGAAAAGTTCTATACCGGCCTTAATCCCTTGCCTAGCGAAGATCAACTTTCCATCTTAAATGAAGCCATGGCAGCGCTAGGTCTTCCCGCGTTAAACGTCTCGGATTCTGGCTTCCATGTCGCGACGGTCGTGAATAAAGAAGAGCATCCTCTCGATGAGCGCAAGCACATCTTGACCGTCAAAGAAGGGGAGAAGACCTTCACGACGACCACCCGTTATGCGAACATCGAAATCGGTTCAAAAATCGTCGTGCTTCATGATTCTTTCTTTCGCCACGATGGGACCGCTTTCTATGCAAGCGTCATCCGCAACATTCCGCAGGATGTCGAAGTCTGCTCCTATGCGGACTTGCATTTAGAAAAGCTCAATCGCTCGCATGCAACCTTGGTTTCAAGCGAAGAACTCGGACGCACCGCCTATCTTGCCAACGGGCTAGAAGAAGGCGTTGATTTCTACCGCTAAGGTAACGCAACCACTTGGAGGTCTTGCATAGGCAAGGCCTTTTTCATGATTTGTTTCAAAAGTAAGCAGGATTTTTGAAAACTCGCCCATGGAATTATTCTTGGTTTCCTTGGAATTTTTGAAATTCGAGTTTCTATAAAGGCTCGGATTCGCGCACGTTTTCTACATATACTTAAGTAATTAGACGAAACCAAAGGACAAATAGGCAATTAAATACCGATTGAGCGATTTTTACATTTTGAAAAAATTTTCCTGGTTTCCACTTTTCGTTTTCTTTTGGCTGGCTATAATTTTCATTCGGAGGTCATCTTATGCAGAACACCAAAGATCGCGTTACGATTTACCAAGTGGCCAAAGCGGCGGGCGTCTCCTTAGCGACCGTCAGCCGTGTCATCAACAAGCAGGCATCCGTCACGCAAGCCACGCGTGAGAAGGTCGAAAACACCATCATCGCCCTCGGCTACAAGCCTAGCGGCCTTGCCCAGGCCTTGGCGACCAATCGCACGACCAACATCGGCGTCATCATTCCTAGCGCCAACTACGTCTACATTTCCAACCTTCTTTCCGGCATTACGGAAACCGCGAGGGAGAAGAACTACGTCTTGACCTTGTTCTCGACGTCCCACAACCGCGAAGAAGCCCTCGCGATGATGGAGAAAGTCATCTCCACCCACGTCGATGGCGTCATCGTCTATGATGACCAATTGCTCCCTGAAGACATCCAAACGATCGCTTCGTATAACGTCCCGATCGTCGTGCTCGACAATAAAGTCGTCGGTGACAACGTGGGCGACATCCATTTCTCTTATAGCGCATCGCTTCGCTGCATCATTAACGAATACTACGAAAAAGGTGGGGAATCCCCAATGACCTTCCTTCACGTCCATAACGGCGGCCGCTTGCTCAACCGCTGCGAGAAGGTCTTCATCCAAACCAACCAAGAGCTCGGCAAGGAATATCGCGTCATCAACAGCGATGATTCCTATACCCGCACCTACAACGAGTTCCGGGAATACTTCTCGCAACCGGAGAACCACAAAGGCTTTTTCATCTGCGCCCGCGACTCGCTTGCCTGCGCCGTTCAAAACGCCGCTTCCGATTCGGGTTTGAGAATCCCGGAAGACGTCGAGATCCTCTCGCTTGTCGGCACCAAATACGCTTACATTGTCCGCCCGACGCTTACGACCTTCCATATCGATATGCACGAGGTCGGCAAGCGCGCGATGTACATGCTTACCGATTTGATGAACCACGATCTCATCGATCGTTCCGCCCACTTCGACGCCACCTACGTCCAAGGGCAGAGCACCAAGAAGCGCTTGAAAGAAGAAAACTAAGCACCAAGCTCCGGGATTATCGAGATACCGAAAGGGGACCCTCTCGATAAAAAAACGGAGCTTTTTCTTTGGCTAAAACCATTCCATTATTTTTCGGTAACAAAAAATCGATAAAGCAAGCTAACGCGAGGAAAGAGCCCACGCAGCCGATGATTTTTCTTCAAGCAAAGCGGAAGTTCCACCTTCTATACTAAGGGCGTTAAAGGAGGCTAGAACGCCCAATCGTTTTATTCTCAATGAGACTTCTTACCACGGAAAAGGCGCGATCAACAACGTTGTGACCGAAGCCAAGAACGGCGGCTTCACCAAAGCGTTCGTCTGTTCAGACCCCGACCTCATCCGTTTCCACGTCGCGGACAAAGTCACCTCGCTTCTCGACGAAGCGAAGACCCCTTATTCCCTCTACTCGATGATCCAAGCCAACCCTACGATCCAAAACGTCCAGGATGGCGTCGCCGCTTTTAAGGAGAGCGGCGCGGATTTCATCATCGCGATTGGCGGAGGCTCCTCCATGGACACCGCGAAAGCGATCGGCATCATCATCCGAAACCCCGAATTCGAAGATGTCCGTTCCTTAGAAGGCGTCGCCCCGACGAAGAACCCCTGCGTCCCGACCTTTGCGATCCCCGCGACCGCCGGCACTGCCGCCGAAGTCACGATCAATTACGTGATCACCGACGTGGAGAAGAACCGCAAATTTGTCTGCGTTGACCCCCACGATATCCCCGTCATTGCTTTCGTCGATCCCGACATGATGTCGACGATGCCCAAGGGCTTGACCGCCGCGACGGGCATGGACGCTCTTACCCACGCGATCGAAGGTTATATCACCCTTGGCGCTTGGGAACTCAGCGATATGTTCCGCCTCGAAGCGATCCGCCTTATCGCGAAATCCCTCCGTGGCGCCGTCGAAAACAAGGCCAAAGGCAGGGAAGGAATGGCTTTAGGCCAATATGTTACCGGCATGGGCTTTAGCAATGTCGGCCTTGGTCATGTCCACGCGATGGCCCATCCTCTTGGCGCGGTCTATGACACCCCGCACGGCGTTGCCAACGCGATCCTCCTCCCGACGATCATGGCCTATAACGCCGAGGCCACCGGCGAGAAGTACCGCGAAATCGCGCGCGCCATGGGCGTTGAAAACGTCGATTCAATGAGCCAAGAAGAGTATAGCAAGGCCGCGATCGACGCGGTTGCGAAGCTCACCCAAGACGTTGGGATCCCTGCCTCCTTGAAGGATATCGTCAAGGAAGAAGATCTCTCTTTCCTCGCCGATAGCGCCCTTGCGGATGCTTGCTGCCCTGGCAACCCCAAGAAGCCGAGCAAAGAAGACGTCATCGCCCTTTACCGCTCCTTGATGTAGAAAATCTTATGGATCCCCAATCGCCTTGTGCGAAAAGGTTTTTTTATTTTCGTTTCCCCGTGTCCCTCTTGAAAAAAGAGGGAAGGAACGTAGAATAGCAAGCGTTATGGAAAACTTTTTTGATGAATTGCTCTACCGCGGTTTGATCGAGCAGTCTTCGAATGAAGAACACGTCCGCGAAATGCTCAAAACGAAGCAGACGATCTATTGCGGCTTCGACCCTTCCGCGAGTTCGATGCACCTTGGCAATTACTGCATGATCTCCTTGCTCAAGCGCTTCCAGCTTGCCGGGCATAAGATCGTGGCGCTTGTCGGTGGCGCGACTGGGATGATCGGCGATCCTTCGGGCAAAAGCAAGGAACGCAATCTCCAAACCAAAGAAAAGCTTGAAGAGAACACCGCTTCGATCCGCGCTCAGCTTGAGAAGTACATTGATTTAAGCGATCCCGAAAAAGGTGAGCTTGTTTCTAACTACGACTGGCTTGGCTGCCTATCGATGATCGACTTCCTCCGCGATTACGGGAAGTATTTCTCGATCAACTACATGCTTTCAAAGGAAATCGTCAAAAGCCGTCTCGATGCCGGGCTTTCCTTTACGGAATTCGCCTATCAGATCCTCCAATCGATCGATTTCTACCACCTCCATAAGACCAAGGGGGTTTCGATGCAAATTGGCGGGAACGATCAATGGGGCAACCTCACAAGCGGTTTGGAGTTGATCCGCAAGATCGAAGGCGATAACGCCAACGTGGAAGTCTTGACCTCCCGCCTCATCCTTCGCAGCGATGGCAAGAAGTTTGGGAAGTCGGAAAAAGGCGCCTTGTTCCTTGATCCTGCTTTGACTTCGCCCTACGCCATGTATCAATACTTCATGAACGTGACCGACGAAGACGCGATTCGCTTCCTCAAGGTCTTCTCTTTCCTTTCGCTCGATGAGATCGAGGAAATCGCGAAGGAACACTTCGCTGCCCCCGGCGCCCGCATCGGGCAAAAGAAAGCCGCCTATGAGATCACCAAAGACATCTATGGCGAAGAAGCGGCCAAAGAAGCCATTAAGATGACCGAGGCCCTCTTCAAGGGAGATGTCGCGGAACTTAGCGAAGCCGAGATCAAGACCCTTTTTGGCGATCTTGAAAAACCACTTGAAGGCGAAATGAAACTCGAAGATCTCCTCGTTGCCCTTGGCGCCGCATCTTCAAAGCGCGAGGCTAGGGAATTCATCAAAGGCAATAGCGTCCTCCTCAACGGGGTGAAAATCACCGATCCAAACGCGATGGTCTCGCCTTCTACCTGCCTCTATGGGAAGTATGCGATCCTCCGTCGGGGGAAAAAGAACTACTATTTGGGCACTTTTGCCCGTTAAATCCTTGCCCGCCTGCGATCCAGGCGGGTTTTTGGTTTTCTTCAGGTAAACGTTTTCCCGCCCTAGGAAAAAGAAAAAAGGAGGGCTATAATAAGCGCATGGAACCATATATCATCGGCGTGGTCTCCCCGACCTCGTCCCTGAAAACGCTTCTTTCACCATTGAAGGGTCGAGATTTTGTCTTCCGCTTTTTTGAAACGGCAACCCTTTTTTCACAGAATCTAGATCATGAGGTTCCAGACATCGTGGTTCTCGATCACGAACTAGGCGAAGCCAAAACGCAGGCCTTGGTCAAGAAGATCCGCGCGAGTTCCATGAAGATCCGCGATATGACGGTCGTCGTCGTCGGGATGGATGTTCCGATTTTTGAACGCTGCGTGATGTACCAATCGGGGGCCGATCTCTTTGTTTCCTTGCCTTTCTCTCCGGATGAGTTCTCCGCAATGATTCGCGCAAAAGCCCGTCAAATCTACAAGAAACGCGCCGTTGTTCGTTGGGGACCCTATGTCCTAGATAAGATCGAGCGCGAAGCGCGCTGCAACGAAGAACTCGTCAACCTCACAAACTGTGAGTTCTTGATCTTCCAAGCTTTGATGGAAGCCCAAGGCAAGACGGTGACCCGCGAAGAGATCTACAAAGCCTTCGGCGATCCCCGCAAAGCCTATAATCCTAAGAGCAAAGCCTTGGACATGCACATCAAGTCCTTGCGCGAGAAGCTCGGCGCCAAAGGGGATTCCATCGAATCCGTCTATGGCGGCGGTTACCGCATGGCCCAATAAACCTCAAGCCTCAAGGATTTTCCTTCGAGGCTTTTTTTCGTGGGCAAAAGAAAACCTCCCAAGGAAGCCCCGGGAGGTAACTTGCAATGATTGACCCTTTGCAGGATTAGAGCTTGCGGTTGTAGTACTCGATGATCTGAGATTCTTGGATCTCGGAGGGGAGTTCGTTGCGTTCCGGCTTGCGGGTGTAGACGCCCTCGAACTTTTCGGCGTTGACCGTGACGTACGGGGCGACCGGAAGGGCGGCTTCGATGCATTCCTTGACGACCTTCAACGGGCTATCGCCTTTGAAGGAGATCTTGTCGCCGACCTTGCAAAGGTAAGAAGCGATGTCGACTTTCTTGCCGTTGACGAGGACGTGGCCGTGGTTGACGAGCTGACGGGCGCCAGCGCGGGTGCGGGCAAAGCCCATGCGGTAGACGAGGTTGTCGAGGCGAGATTCGAGGATGCGGAAGAAGGCAAGGCCCGTGACCGTTTCCTTATCGGCCTTGGCGAGGATGAACAAGCGGCGGAATTGACGCTCGTTGACGCCGTAGTAGAGGCGAAGCTTCTGCTTTTCCGTAAGCTGGGTGCCGTATTCGGAGGCTTTGCGCTTGCGATCTTGTCCGTGCTGTCCCGGACCATAGGCTCTCTTTTTCAATTCATCGCCGGTCCCGAGAACAGAGAAACCAAGGCGACGGCTCTTTTTCCAAGAGCTTCCAACGTATCTAGACATTCTTAGATGTCTCCTTTCTTTTGCATCGAGAGGAGTGTCTCTTCCATCTTCCCGGGTGTCTTCGTTTCGCTTTCCCTTTCGGGCTAGTAGCTTTAGCCTTACTTGTTGGGATGTGAAGACGTCGGACGGAAGCGTAGAGGCATGCTGCTTCTTAACGCCCCGTGATTATACGCGTATAGGCGGATTGCTTGCAAGGACAAGTTTTCCTGAAACGAGAACAGTGGCGGAGGAACCAATGGAAAGCATGGGCGTTTTCCATCCATTCCCTTTGATTTTGCAAGGATTTTGCAGGGTTACAAAGAAGAAAAAGACGTGCAAAAATCAGGAATTTGATGATCTGGATTTCCTATAAAAAGGGGAAGTTTTCGGATGAAGTTTCAATTTGCTTTGTTTTCGCTCGCGTGCGAAAGGGAATAAGTGGTACACTTATCGCAGTATGGTTTTCCTTCTTGTATCCACGGGTCTGATCATCGGCCTCTCCGTCGCCGCGGCGGTTGTTATCGTCGGCGTCCTTGTTTTGCTAAACTTCACCGTCTTCGCGAACCTTCGCATGAAAAAGCAGGTGCGCGAATTCGCGATGCGGTTTGAATATTCGCATGGGCTCCTTTTTGGACAAGACGCACAATACATAAAACGCATTGAAAACATTTCGATCACCAACCTAACCTATTCGAACACCCACCAGATGTTCAACAAACGCTTCAAGGAGTTGCGCGACAAATACGACTCCGGCGCACAAGTCGAGATGAACCGTTTGAAGGATTTGGTGAGCGATCATGATTTCAGGGGGCTGAAGTCCGAACTTCCGATCGCCAAGAACGCGATCGACGCCTTTGAAAACGAAGTGAACCTCCTCAATCAAGACCTTGAACGCGTGATCGCCCCCGAGGAAGAGTGCCGTCAAGCCTCGCTTGCCATGAAGGAGAAGTTCCGCAAGATCAAACAGGATTTCAACGTTCGTCAGGCGGATTTGAGTTTGGCCGTTCCTTCCTTTGAACAAGCCTTCGGTATGCTCGATGACAATTTCAAGAACTTCGAAAGCCTGATCGAAAGCGCCCATTACGAAGAAGCCAAGGCAATGCTTCCGAAAATCGGCGGGGTCATTGATGCGCTTGGCAAAGCCATCAAGGAGATGCCGAATCTTTGCATTACCATCCAAAGCGTGATCCCCGAACGTCTCACTTCCTTGGAGGATAAATACGAAGACTTGATACAAGCAGGCTATCCATTGGGCCACCTCTTGACCAAAACGAACCTCCAAAGCATGCGCCGTGACCTCGAAACCCTTTCGGAGCAAGTCAAGAACTTCAACATCGCGGGCGTCTCGCAACGCCTCGACGCGATCCTTGCGCGCATCGAGGATTTCTTCAATGCCTTTGACAAAGAGAAAGAAGCGCGTTTGGTCTTCGACGCCGAAATCGATCGCGTCTATCGCGAAGATTCGACGATCGAGAAACGCTACATCCGCCTCTGCAATGCAATGCCGGAATTGAAAGAAGTCTACTTGATTCCCGATCGCGAGAACGAGAAGATCGATCAAATCAAAGCCTTGATCAACCGCGCGGGAGCGACGAAACGCTCCTTGGATACCTTGATCCACGCCGGCACCCGTCAACCCTACACCACCTTGGTCGATAAGATGCGCACCCTTGACGATGAATCGCGCCAAGCCTCCCAAGCGATCGAAGATTTCAATCGTTATCTCCTTTCCTTGAAGCAAGATTCCGAAGAAGCTTCGCGAGCGCTTTATGAATACAACGACAAGATCCATAAGGCTTGGAAGAGCCTCCGCGCGATGTCGATTGATGCCGTGACCGAAAAATATAGCGATCGCCTCCTCGCTTTGCAGAACTTGCTCGATGAAATCTATAGCAAACTCAAAAAGCCGATCGACCTTGTCACGATCAACGAACTCGTCCATCGCTTGAAGGCGGAAGGGGACGATGTCTGCCGCCACGTGGAGCAAGATCACGAGGATATGCTCTATGCGAGCGCCTCGATCGTCTTCGCCAATCGCGACCGCCTCGTGAAATCCGATATCCGCGTCGCCGTCAAGCAAGCGGAAAGCCTTTATTTGAAGGGCGATTTCAAAGAATCCTATGCCTTGATGAAGGCAGCAGTCCAATCCGCCTTTGACGCCAACGATTGAGGTTTGCCGATGCTTTACTTTGATAACGCGGCGACGACGCGCCCTTTTCAAGAAGCCCTCGATGCCTATGTCGAGGTTGCGCAAAGCGAATTCGGCAACCCCTCCAGCCGTCATGTATTGGGCTATCAAGCCTCCAGGATCCTCGAAGACTCTCGCGAAAAGATTTTGCATCTTCTTGCCGTCGAAAAAACCCATCGTCTTGTCTTTACTAGCGGGGCGACTGAAAGCAATAACCTTGCCTTGAAAGGCACGGCTTTTTCGTATCAGAACCGCGGGAAGAAGATCCTTGTTTCCCCGATGGAACACCCGTCCGTCAAGAACGTCCTTTCTCAATTGAAAGAGAAGTTCGGCTTCGAGGTTGAAACCTTGAAGGTCAACGCTTCTGGTGTCTTAGACTTAGACGATCTCAAATCGAAGATGGATTCGTCCGTGATCCTTGTTTCCGTCATGGCGGTCAATAACGAGACGGGTTCGATTCAGCCGATGAACGAGATCGCGAGGATCGTGAAAGCGTATCCAAAAGCCTTCTTCCATTGCGATGCCGCCCAGGCGATGGGCAAACTCCCACTTGATTGGTCGAAGCCGGATTTGATCAGTTTTTCGGCGCATAAGTTCGGCGGATTGAAGGGAAACGGAGGCTTGCTTTATAAGAAAACGATGCGCCTTCTCCCCTTGAACAACGGAGGAGAACAAGAAAATAACCTCCGCGCGGGGACCGTTGACGTCCCAGGGATCAAGGCCATGGAAGTCGCCTTGAAGAAAAGCTATGAGGCGATGAAGACGAACCTTGAAAAAGAGAAACACCTCGTTTCCTTGCTTCGCGAAGGACTATCAAAGATCGATGAAGTGGTGATCCATTCCCCTTTGGATGCCTCGCCTTATGTCTTTGATTTCTCGTTGACCTCCCATAAAGCAAGCGTTGTTGTGGAAGCGCTAAGCAACGAAGGCATTTGCGTTTCAAGTGTGTCCGCCTGTTCGTCGAAAGGCGAGCCCCATAGTTATGTTCTTGAAGCGATGGGCAAAAACGAACGGGAGTGTGCGAATCCGATTCGCGTCTCCTTCCCTGTCGATGCAAAAGAGGAAGACGTCGAACGCTTCTTAGCTGCTCTGAAAACCGTGTTAAAGGAGACCCACCCCTTATGAAATTCGATTCCCTGATGATCCATTACGGCGAGCTCTCGACGAAGGGCAACAACCGTAAGTCGTTTATCGATAAACTCGCGAAAAACGTGCGTCACGCCTTAAAGAAATTCCCAGGATGTGAAGTCAAAGGCAATCACGATTTCCTTTCCGTGTCCTTGGGAGAGGAAGACGCGGACGCGGTGCTTTCGGTTCTTCAAGAAGTTTCGGGGATTCAGAAGATCTCCTTGGTCGCGAAGGTTGAAAAGGACGTCGAAGCCATTAAGACCGCATCCTTAGAATTATTGAAAGACGAGGGAGACAAAGCCTTCAAGATCGAAGTCAAACGCGTGGATAAGAGCTTCCCTTTGGACTCGTATGGCCTCTGCGTCGAAGTCGCGGACTATTTGCTCGATCACACTTCGTTGAAGGTCGATCTCCATAACTACGATTTGATGCTTCGAATCATCGTAAGGGAGAATGCGGCTTATCTATCCTGCAAAGAAGCGCAAGGCTTAGGCGGTTATCCTTTGGGGATGAACGGCAAGGTCCTCTTGCTTCTTAGCGGTGGCATCGATTCTCCGGTCGCGGCCTATAAATTGCTTCGCCGCGGGATCAAGGTCGAAGGACTTCATTTTGCTTCGCCTCCTTATACTTCAAGCAGGGTCTTGGACAAGCTGGAGGATCTCCTCAAGGCCTTGAATGCTTTCCAACCTTCGATCCGCCTTCACGTCGCCCCTTTTACGAAGCTTCAAGAAGCGATCTATGAACACGTTCCCGAACCCTATTGCATCACGATCATGCGCAGAATGATGCTTCGAATCGCGACGAAAGTCGCCGCGAAAAAAGGGTGTCTAGCCTTAGCGACCGGCGAAAGCATCGGACAGGTCGCAAGCCAGACGATCGATTCCCTTTACGTTATCAACGACGTGACGAATCTTCCGATCCTTCGTCCGCTTTGTTGCGACGACAAGGTCTCGATCATCGCGCTTGCCAAGAAGATTGGAACCTACGATATATCGATCCGCCCGTATGAAGATTGCTGCACGATCTTCAAACCGAAGAAGCCGAAGACCAAACCGCATTTAGAAGACTGCCTCTATTACGAATCGAAATTCGATTATCAATCTTTGATCGATGAATGCGTTGAGGCGTTAGAAACCCAAGTGATCGCGGAAGGAGAAGAGGAATGAACGAGTTCGAGAACGAACAATATCAAGGCGAGCGCGCCTTGTTCATGATCAAGGACGCGCTTGTTTCTTCTTGCCGTTTCCTCGATGGAGAAAGCCCATTGAAGGAAGGAAAGAACCTCAAGATTGAGAATTGCACCTTTGTTGAAGCGAAGTATCCGCTCTGGTATTGCACGGATTTAGAGGTAAAGGGAGGGCTTTTGGACGTCGGAGCCCGCGCTGGATTTTGGTATGACAAGAACTTAAAGGTGCGCCATTTGACTTCTTTCGCGCCCAAGGGATTCCGCGTGATCGATGGGATGGATCTTAAGGATTGCACCTTCAAAGATGCTTCCGAAACCTTCTGGCACGTCACCAATTTCAAGGTCGAGAACCTTTCCTTCCATGGGGGTCAATATACCTTCATGCAGTGCAAGAAGGGACATATCAAGAACCTTGATCTTGAAGGCGATTATATCTTTGATGGGGTCGAAGATCTCCTCGTCGAAGACTCCCTGATCCACGGGAAAGACGCTTTCTGGAATTCGAAGAACGTGACGGTCAAGCGTTCGAAGATCTCCGGGCAATACCTTGCTTGGAACGCGAAGAATCTGACCCTCATCGATTGCGAGATCTCCAGCCATCAAGGCCTTTGCTACATCGAAGGTTTGAAGATGGTGAACTGCAAATTGACGGATACCGATCTCTGCTTTGAATATTGCTCGGGCATCGACGCGGACATCGTCGATGAAATCGTTTCGGTGAAAAACCCGATCTCCGGGAAGATCAAGGCCAAGGGCTATAAAGAAAAGATCTTCGATAATTCGAGGATCGATCCGAATCAAACGGAACTTGCCTTAGGATGAAACTTCGTCCAAAGGATTGTGTAATTCGATCCGTCGATAAAAATCTGGCCCTTAAAAGCGAGCGGCTCGCCTACGATGTCTTTTTATCGTCCGAAGGCGAAGAATCCGCTTCTTTGGTCCGGAATCTCATTCGCGAAATTCGGGAAAAGAAGCATTACGTCCCCGAATTGGATGTCGTGATGGTTGATTCGAAGGACGAAGTCTATGGGCACGTTATGTTCTCTCGCTTCCATATCGAAGGGAAGTACGAAAAGGAAATGCTTTTGCTATCGCCTTCTCGGTCGCGACCGATGTTCAACGGCAACATATCTCGAAAGATTTGATTGAATGCGGTTTTCAAAAGGCGAAAGAACTTGGTTTTTCTTTCGTTCTTGTCGAAGGAAACCCCTTGAATTACCGATCTCATGGTTTTATAGCATCCAAAAATTTTGGGATCGAGGCAAGCCCATCCGCCGGCTTGCCATCGTCTGAATGTTTGATGATCAAGGAATTGAAGGAAGGGGCTCTAAAAGGCAAAGGCGGGCTTGTTGAATATTCCTTTTATCAGGCGTTGCGGCGAAACGGTTGATTAGGCGACCTTTTTCCAATGGAGCCAAGCGGCGCAAAATTGTTCTCCACCTTCACACGGGAAGAAACCTTCTACTTGGCATTCAACCCGCCCGTCATCTTTTGAACAACCTAAAACAGAAAAAGAGAATGGATCCTCAGATTTTCGATAACTTTGGTAATGAATGACGTGAGTCCAGGCGCCATAGTACCATTCGGCATTCAGCTCACGTTTATAGGTTGTGGTGAATGTTCCGGTTTCAAAGATCGCACCGTCTTTTGTGGACTCCCAGAACATATCCATGCGGCCACTATAATAAAATTGGATTGTGAAATAGTTGTAACCCCATTCCGCCTTGTCTCCCGGATATTGGATCACATCTATTTCATACGTCCCTTCAAAGCAATCGTAAACGGGCGAATAGGAATAAGACCACGAAGAAGTTGAACTCGAAGACAACGCTTCCTCTAAAGAGGATCCATCGGCCAAAGGACAGGAACTATCGCAATTGGCGCAAGAAGAAAGAGGGAGAATGGCGCAGACGATTGCCAATAACGGAAATTTGTTCATAATCGATCCTCCGAATGCGAAAGGACGCCAATATTCTTGAGGACAAGGCCATTGATCGAGCCCCTCGGCGAAACGGCCGTGGCAAGGAGAACGGCCCGCGTCCATAAGTTCATAATCGATTTGGAAGGAAAACTCGAAACTTGTCAATGAAATTGTTTGACCTAGTAAAATACACAACTGTATTCACGGATTTCGGCGATTCGTTTTTATCGGTTTTGGATTCGAAGGTGAGAAAAAGGGACCCTCGCGCTTCTTTGCACTGCCCGGAATTAAAGAATGAACGACTCTTGTCTTCCGAGAACCGCGCTTTGGATGGAGGTCGGAACGTTGCATGCAATGTTCCGAGGCTCCCAAGATAGCAAAATGAGTGACGAAACGAAGAGAGATCTTCCAAAAGAAAACCCCGTTTCCAACGCGGAGACGGGGTATTTTCGTTGTAGAAGTCGCTTACTTCGCGGCTTTCGCGGTTTCAACGAGACCGGCGAAGGCCTTCGGATCGACGATCGCGATCTCGGAGAGCATCTTGCGGTTGATCTCGATGCCGGCTTTCTTCAAGCCGCCCATGAAGACGCTGTAGCTGATGCCATTGAGACGGCAAGCGGCGTTGATGCGCTTGATCCAAAGCTTGCGGTAATCCCTCTTGACCAAACGGCGGGAATTGTACGCATAGCGAAGCGAATGGCAAACTTGCTCTTTCGCGGTTTTGAAGAGAAGGTGCTTGCTTCCGAAATAGCCGGACGCGGCCTTCAAGATCTTTTTACGACGGGCACGGGTAACGGTGCCACCTTTGACTCTAGCCATGTTTTTCTATCCTCCTTGATTACTTCGCGACGAAGAAGCGAATGCGCTTGTAGTCGGTCTTGTCGATCATGCCCGCACGGCGGAGCTGACGAGATTGCTTCGCGGTTTTGTAGGGGGCGTGGTGTCCTTTATAGGCGTGGACGTATTTGAGCTTACCGGTTCCGGTGACTTTGACGCGCTTGCTCAAGGAGCGGTTGCTTTTCATTTTCGGCATAGTGGTTTTCTCCTTCCTTACTTCTTGCCTTTCGGTGCGACGATGCTGGAATAGCATTTTCCATCCCAGTTCGGTTTCTTTTCGATAGTCGTTTGGATTCCTTCGGCGGTCAAGGCTTCAATGAAGCGGACCATCAATTCTTCGCCGATCTCCTTGTGGGCCATTTCGCGGCCTTTGAGGATGACGCGGATGTTGACCTTGTCCCCATCGGCGAGGAATTCCCTGCCCTTTTTCGCCTTGGTTTGCAAGTCGTGCTCACCAATCGAGACGTGGAGCTGGATTTCCTTGAGTTCCGAAGCCGAGGCTTTGGATTTGCGCTTATTTTCCTTTTCGGCCTTTTCCTTCTCGTAGCGATACTTGCTGTAATTCAGAATCTTGCAGACGGGCGGGTTGGCTTGGGGTGCGACGCAATAGAGGTCGAGATCGTAAGAAGCGGCGATTTCGTTGGCCTTCCTCGACGACATGCGACCGAGGTTTTCTCCTTGCGGCCCGATGACTTGGACTTCCGGGTAGCGGACGTATTCGTTGATCGGATCGAAGCGCTTTTGCGGGCGGTGTTCCCTTTGTTGGTTGAAGTAAGCGATGGGTGGTTTCCTCCTGATTATCGATAAAAAGCCGGACCGCAATGGATCCGGCGTCTGAGACTTGCATGGAGTTTCAGTAGTGCTTGGCCAATTCCCGTAAGGAATCTGGCGAATCGCCGGAAGCGATTGCTTTCTACATTTATCGACGGGTGTATTGTAGCGACTTTTCTATGCGGTGCAAGCATTATTTTGCGAATTTGCAAAACTCGTGTGCATGCGTGCTATAATGCACCCGTATGCGCAATGTTTCTTCTTCTAAAATACTTTGGGTCTTCGCCCTTTCAAATTTGCTTTTAACTTCCTGCGTAGGACCAGAAGTCCCTTCTTCGCCGTCTTCAAGCGAACAAAGCGAGTTAACCACGGAACCTTCGATCGATTCCAAGGATCCTTCCACGGATTCGAAAAGTGAAGAATCCTCCTCGGATCCAACGAGTTCAAAGGCGCCTTCCGATGAAAGCTCGGATTCTACGTCCATAAAAAGTTCCGATTCTTGGGAAAGCTCGGACCCCTACCTCCCGAGTTCGGATTCCTCTTCCTCCCTTGAGCCCGTGGAACCCGAAGTCTATCGGATCCAGTTTGGGGAAGCGAAGTACTCGGACAGCGACACCTTAAGCGAATCTTGCTTCACGTCCGATGGGATCGACGTTTCGTTAGGAAGCGTCGCGAATTGCTACTCCGCGGGCGTTGGGAACGCCGTCCGCGTCGGTTCTGCGAAGAACAAGGGCAATTTCACGTTGAACTTCAACGGGGATATCGCCCCAGATGCGATCCGCGTCTATTCCTATGCCTATGAAGGGGGATACAATATCACCTTGACCCTCGATGGGGACGAGATGACCTCGCCTGCGTTATCGTCGACGGCTTTCGATGGGACCCCGAGCTATGAAGTTGCCTGGGGAAGAAGCCTAAAATCCTTGAATGTCGCGGGCGATACCCGTTTCTGCTTTGTCGCGCTCGACCTCGTCTTTGGGAAAGGCTATGTCCCTCCCGTTTCTTCTAGCCATAGTTCTTCCTCCTCGGAAAGCAGCTCTTCAAGCGGCCCATCTTCTTCGAGCGATTCCTCTTCTTGGGAAGCCGGAAACATCGATGAATACTATGCCTCGGTGAATTTGGACTTGTCGGGGGCCTTGTTGAAAAGCGCCCTCTTCAAGAGAATCTCCAATCCTTACGACGCGCATAGTTACGATTATGCTTATACCGCCTATCTGACGACCGACACGGGAAGCGACGGCAAGATCATCGACATGTATTCTTCCATCAAGTTCGATCCCGTGACCGATCATCAAGGGGCGCCAGGCAAAGGGAATTACAAGAAAGAAGGGGATATGTTCAATCGCGAGCATACGATCCCCCAAAGCGTCTTCAACGAACGCGCGCCCATGAAGAGCGACCTCCATCACCTCCTTCCGACGGATGGCTATGTCAATAATCGGAGAAGCAACTATCCTCACGCTTACGTCTCGAACGTCAAATACACCTCGACGAATGGGACGATCGTCGGGACGGGGGATGCAAGGAACCATGGGTATTCAGGTAACGCCTGCGAACCCATTGACGAATACAAAGGCGACTTCGCGCGCATCTATTTCTATTTCGTGGCCCGTTATGAGAACTTGCTCTCAGGGTGGGGCAATTTCAGTTCGTTCTCGAAGAACACCTATCCGTCCTTATCCAAATGGGCGATCGAAACCTACTTGGAGTGGAATGACCTCGACCCCGTAAGCGAGAAAGAGATCGCGCGGAATGAAGCAGTCTACGCGATACAAAAAAACCGGAATCCCTTCGTGGACATTCCGGGTTTGGCCCATCGGATTTGGGATGAGGCCTTATAAAAGAGAAGAAGAACTCGAATCCGTTGGGATCCCATTGCTGATCACGGTCTGAGAGAGGCTGATCATGCAGATAAGGAAGGCGATCCCCGATAGAAAGGCGAAGGCCATAAGAAGGCGAGGCACGATGCCTCCCTTCTTTTTAAAGACGAGGAATAAGCCGAGGGACAAAAGAAGGAGAGCGGCCATCGCGACGGAAAGCTCCGCGAGCAAGGGATCGTCGTTCCCATAAAGGTCATTGGCCCAGAAGAAGCCTCCGATGAAAAAGGCGACGAGGCCGACGCCTAAGCAGACGTAGCTGGCGATTTGGAAGGCTTTTTGGTTCTTTTCCACCTTCAAAGAACCGAAGACATAGCCGACGATATAGACGACGAGGCCAAGGATCGTGAGGACGCTCATGGATTCACCTTTCGATAACGCTGGTTGCGATCGGTCGGGACGAGGGGGTTCGACCGTTCAAGGAGCCCTGCTTCCAAGGCAGGACGTAAATAGTTCTTGGCTAGGCCTAGACGGCTTGTTAAGCCAAGGAGGGCAAGAAGGTCTTGGGCGCTATAGAACTTACCTTCTTCCATTTTGGAAAGAAGTTTATCGACAAGGGGCGTCCCTTGGTTCTTTTCGCGCATCGCCTTCTTTTCGGCTTGGTGGATCGCCTTTTCAAAGACGCTTAAGGCCTTCAGGACGAAGGGGGCGGTATCCGCCTTCTCGACGCTTTCCTTGTAGGCTTCTTGCAAACTTTCGTAGTTCGAGGCGAAGGCGACCAAGATCGGGGCGTTCAAGAAGGACTTCTCGTAGTTTACAAGAACCGCTTTCATGAGATATAAGGCCAAAGGTTCGGTGCCTGTGCTATAGGGTTGAAGGGCCATGATCTCGAAGTAGAAGAGGGCCGCGACGATCAAAGGATGACGGCTTTGCCCTTTCTTCGCGAAGGAATAGAACCCTTTGACCATCGCAGGGACCTTGGCCTTCAAGGGAATGGGATAAGGGAAGGATTCAACGCGACGGGATAAACGGGTAGGGACCCCGTTCGGGAACATTTCCTTTTCGTATTCTTGGAAGAAGGAAGGATCGTAAGGATCGATGCGGCCCATCTTCAAGAAAAGACGACGAAGGGCGTTGGCTTCTTGCATCGTCTTTAATTCTTCCCCGCGTTCTAAGGCGCGCATCTGGGATGGGGTTAACGTCTTGCCTTCGAGGCTCAAGACGGCCTTGATCTCTTTGCAAAGGATCCCCATGTCCCTTCCAAAAGCCGGGGCAAGGGAATTCCTTCCGGCTTCATAAGCGATGTTCGCCGCGTGGAAGAGGATCTCGTTGTTGACCGAGACCGCGGCTTGATAAGGCGAAATTTGTTTTGGCATGGTTCAATTATAAGATAGATTGGGCGGAAATATAAGTGGAACTTGCATATTTTGCTATATATTTTTCACACTGTCGGATCTTGAAGGTTTTCATGCTCCCTTATAAAATTGAATCGATGGAATATTGCTATCAAACCTACGAAACGATCCTGGGCGATTTGACCCTGATCAGCGACGGCAAAAGCATCGTGACCGTCCATTATGGCGCAGGAGAACCGCAAGGCTGCTATTGCGACGAAGACCAAGTCTTGATGGAGACGATCTTTGAGATCAATCAATACTTGATGGGACAGAGGAAAACCTTTGATGTTCCCGTGGATCCCACGGGCAACGAGAAAGAGAAAAAGCTGTATCGCTATGTAAAAGACAATGTCCCTTACGGAAAGTTCGGAACCTACGAAGGTCTCGCGGAAGCTTTAGATATGGATCCTCAAGACGTCGAAAAGATGTTGGAGACCAATTCCTGCCCGATCCTCATTCCGTGCCACCGGGTGATTCGCGCGAACAAGAAGATCGGGGTCTATGTCGGCGATATCTCTTTGAAGAATGACCTTCTTAAGCTGGAACATAAATACCGTTAAATGGAAGAAACAATCGAACTTAACGGACATCCTTTCCGGGTGTTGAAACTCCTTGGCAAGGGGAAGGGCGGCTATTCCTATCTCGTCGAAGAAAACGGAAAGAAGTTCGTGTTAAAACAGATCCATCACGAGCCCTGTTCCTATTACCGATTCGGCGATAAGCTCCAAAGCGAGCTTCGCGATTATCAACGGTTGAACGCCATTGGGGTTCCTATGCCTAAGCTTTTGGGCGTCGATAAAGTCAACGAACGAATCCTAAAAGAATATATCGATGGGGAAACGATTTTCGATCTTGCGAAGAATGATCGGATGAAGAAGGAGTATTTCGATCAGATCTATGCGATCTGCGACCTTCTTTATCCAAGCCATACGAACATCGATTACTTCCCGACGAACTTCGTGGTTCAAGAAGGAAAAATCTATTACATCGACTTCGAATGCAACGACTACATGGAGGAATGGGACTTCGAGCATTGGGGCATCCAATATTGGTCGAAGACCCCTGCCTTCCTCGCATATTTAAGTGAACACGAATAACAAGAAAACCGAGCGTTGATGAAGCGCTCGGTCTTTTGTTATGAGGGATTAATAACGGCGTTTTTCCTTGATGGAAGAGAGGATCAAGGCCTTGAATTCATCCAAGGAAACGGTGATTTGATCCTTTTGGCCATAGACGCGATAGGTGACTTGGCCAAGTTCCTTTTCCTTGTCGCCGATGACGAGGGAGAAGGGGATCTTGTTCACTTGCGCGTTGCGGAGGCGATACCCCAACTTTTCGTTAGAATCGTCAAGCAAGACGCGGACACCAAGATCCTTCAATTCCTTTTCGACCTTCTTCGCGTAATCGCCATGGACTTCGGCGTTGACCGGAAGCAAGGCGACTTGGGTCGGGGCAAGCCAGGTCGGGAAGGCGCCACCATAGTTTTCGATCAAGATGCCAAGGAAGCGCTCGACCGAGCCGAAGACGACGCGGTGAAGCATGACCGGTTCGACTTTCTCGCCGTTTTCATCGATATAGAAGCAGCCGAAGCGGTGCGGGAGGTTGACGTCTAATTGGATCGTCCCGCATTGCCAGGTGCGGCCCATGGAATCCTTGAGCTTGAAGTCGAGCTTCGGGCCGTAGAAGGCGCCGTCGCCCGGGTTGATCTCGAAGTCGTGGCCGGAATCCTTGCAGGCCGCGGCAAGGGCGGCTTCGCTTTGGTTCCAGAACTCGATCTCGCCGATGTAGTCGTCCGGACGCGTCGACAAGACGATGCGATAGGTAAGCCCGAAGACATCATAGGCCTCGTCCATGAGCTTCATGATATTCTTGACTTCCTCTTCGATCTGGTCGCGACGGATCATGATGTGGGCATCATCCTGGGTGAAGGCGCGGACGCGGAAGAGACCGTTGAGGGCTCCGCTGGCTTCGTGGCGATGGACGTGGCCAAGCTCGCCATAGCGAAGCGGGAGTTCGCGATAGGAATGGATGGCGTTTTGGTAGACCAAGATCGCGCCGGGGCAATTCATCGGCTTGATCGCGTAATCGGTTTCGTCGACCTTCGTCGTGTACATGTTGTCTTTGTAATGATCCCAGTGGCCGCTCGTTTCCCAAAGTTCGCGCGACATCATCGTCGGGGTCGTGATCTCTTCGTAGCCGTAGCGGGCATGGATCTCCCGCCAATAGGAGATCAATTGGTTGTAGACGATCTGTCCTTTCGGGAGGAAGAAGGGCATACCGGGGGCGTAATCGCTGAGCATGAAGAGCCCAAGTTCCTTGCCAAGGCGGCGATGGTCGTTGGCCTTGCGGCGTTCCAAGATCTCCAAGTGTTCCTTGAGGGCTTCTTCGCTTGGATAGCAGGTCGCGTAGATGCGCGTCAGCATCTTGTTCTTGCTATCGCCTCTCCAATAGGCGCCCGCAAGCGAAAGGAGCTTGAAATGCTTCAAATAGCTCGTGTTTGGGACATGCGGGCCGCGGCATAGGTCTTTGAAGTCGCCTTGCTCATAGACGGAGATCGTTCCTTCGAGTTCTTTGATGTGCTCGACTTTGTAAGGGTTGTCCTTGAAGATCTCCAAGGCTTCTTCTTGGCTCACTTCCTTGCGGCGATAGGGAATGGCTTCCTTCACGAGTTTCTTCATCTCCGCTTCAATCGCGGGGAAGTCCGTATCGCGAAGGACGGTGCCGTTGAAATCAACATCGTAATAGAACCCTTCTTCGATCGCGGGGCCAAAGCCGAAGTGGCAGCCAGGATATAAGTGCATGAGCGCCTGCGCCATTAAGTGGGAGCAGGAGTGGTTCATGATCTCAAAGCCTTCCGGGTCTTCGCCCGTGACAAAGGCGACCTCGCCTTCTTTGAGGGGCTCGCTTAGATCGAAGAGCTTGCCCTCTTGCTTGAAGGCAAGCGCCGTCTTCTTTTTCTCGGGATCCAAGACCTTCAAGGCTTGGAAACCGATGATCCCTTCTTCTAACTCGAAGGGTTTTCCTTCATAGATGATGTTCATCTTGATACCTCCTAATAAACAAAAAGTCCTCGATTTCCCTATGCATAAGGACGTCGAGGACAACGCGGTACCACCTTACTTCCGGGAGGGCATACCTAGATACACCGATCCCGCTCGTGACCCTTTATCGCAGAGATTGCGCCGAACTTATTTCGTCCGGAGGCTCCGGAGTGGTGCCAATCTGGCCTTGTATCCAAGGCAGGCTTGTCTCCTTCATTGCCGAGGAAAGTATAGCCCCGTCAAAGAAAGTTGCAAGGGGAATGCGTTGAACTTTTCTTCAGGTTAATCCTTGGGCTCTTCGACGTAGATCCGAATGGCCTTATCCGGCTTGCCCGACAAATCGGATAGACCGCCAAACGGACTATCCGCGGCGAGGCGTAATCCGCAGGTATAATCGAGACTTTGGGAAAACAAGCGTTCAAGGCGCAAGAACTTGGGCGCGTTTTCGACGACGTATTAGGTGTACTCTCCTCCGGAGCACATGGAATACCCTTCGTATTTGAAACGTTCAAAATTCGTTCCGTTGCAGTAGTTGCTCGATCCGCCGAAACTAAGGAAATATAGATAAGGGATGGGTTTATCGCATTTGTTTTCCAGGACGATGGTGTATCCTTCCGGTTCGCATTTCTCGTAATGGACGTGGAAGATGAGTTCTTCCCTCAAAGAAAAGCCCCAGGCCGTTCCGACGGGATGGTAATAAGGACCCCTTGTTTTAGGGCAAGAAGGGATCGGCAAAATAGAAAGGGATACAAAGAAGAAGGCGAGAGAGAAGAGTTGAGTTCGTTTCATGTTTCTTTGAATCTTTAAATGGTTTGCCTTGGTACCCATATTCCATCATCCAAACCCCATATAAATATAGATATAGGAGAAGCGCTAGAAAAGGGCTTCAAAAGGCAAGAAAAATGAACCGAAATCCGGAATAAGGAATTGAATACCGAATTAGCGATTTACGCCGTTTTGACGAAAAACGACTGTCTTGAAACACGAAATGGAACCAAATCGACCCAATTTGGAGTTCCGACCAACAAAAATCACCCCGATTTTCGCAATTTCCCTTCTATGCGCGCATAAGAATGGCTATAATGGATCTCGTTGATTGAAACCCAATCACGATAAGGAGAATTTACATCTTACATGGACACCAAAATCGTTAAAGTCTATGGCCGCCAGATCATCGATTCCCGCGGCAATCCGACCGTCGAAGCGGAAGTCACCCTCGCCGATGGCACCGTCGGACGTAGCGCTTCCCCCTCGGGCGCCTCGACTGGCACCCGCGAAGCCCTCGAACTCCGTGATGGCGACAAGGCCGTCTACGGTGGCAAAGGCGTTTTGACCGCCGTCAAGAACATCAATGAATTGATCGCCCCGGCCGTCGTCGGACTTGACGCCCGCAACACCTACCTCGTCGACAAGACCATGATCGACCTCGATGGGACCGAAAACAAATCCAAACTCGGTGCGAACGCCATTCTCGCCGTCTCCCTCGCCGCTGCCCAAGCCGCTGCTGCCTCGCTCAAGGAGCCGCTATATCGCTTCATCGGCGGCACCTCGTCCAACACCCTCCCCGTTCCGATGATGAACATCATGAACGGCGGCGCCCACGCGGACGACAACATCGATAGCCAAGAATTCCTCATCATGCCGGTCGGCGCCCCGACCTGGAGCGAAGCGCTCCGCTGGTGCACCGAAGTCTTCCACGCCCTTCAGAAGATCTTGAAATCCCAAGGCCTCTCCACTGGCGCTGGCGACGAAGGCGGATTCGCCCCGAACACGAAGCATGGCTCGGATGAAGAAGTCCTCACCCTCATCATGGAAGGCATCGAAGCCGCGGGCTATGTCCCTGGCAAAGACTTCATGCTCGCCATGGACGCCGCTGCCTCCGAATGGGCGAAGGACGGCGAAACCACCGAAGATGGCCAAATGGTCTATCGTCAACCGAAGTCTGGCAAGGTCTACACCTCCAAGACCCTCGTCCGCCACTGGGAGAAGCTCGCGAAGGAATTCCCGCTTATCTCTCTTGAAGACGGCATGGCCGAAGGCGACTGGGAAGGCTGGAAGCTCCTTAACACCAAACTCGGCAAGAAGATCCAACTCGTCGGCGACGACCTCTTCGTCACCAACACCAAGATCATCAAGGAAGGCATCGAAAAAGGCGTTGCCAACTCCGTTTTGATCAAACTCAACCAAATCGGCACCCTCACCGAGACGATCGCCGCCATCAAGATGGCCAAGAACGCCGGCTGGACCGCCGTTGTCTCGCACCGCTCTGGCGAAACCGCCGACACCACGATCGCCGACCTCGTCGTCGCCTTGAACGCTGGCCAAATCAAGACCGGTGCCCCGAACCGCACGGAACGCGTCGCCAAGTACAACCAACTCCTCCGCATCGAGGAAGGCCTTGGCGAGAACGCCGTCTACCCGGGACGCAAAGCCTTCACCTTCGATCGCTAAGCAACCGCTGATCAAGGGGACATCCTTTCGAGGGTGCCCCTTTTTTTTTGCGCCTTGCAAGAGTAGAATACCCCCATGAAACGAACGATGAATTGGGTGGAACGCGCGATCGTCTATGGCTTGCTTGGCGTTCTCTTTTTGATCGGGATCTTCCTAGATCTCCCGATCTCGCAAGGGCTTTATGCCCCGGATAACCTCTTTGGGCAGATCATGGAACTGACCGCGGAGATTCCCGTGTGGGTCTTGATCCTCTTTAGCCTGGCCTTGATCGTGAAATTCCATCCCGATTTCAGCAAGGATTGGGCGAACATCCTCTTCCTGACGGTCGTGATGACGGGAGGCCTTTTCGTCGCATATTACGCGGGCCATCACTTCTTGAAGCTCTTGAACCGCGTGACCCATCAAGACCTTCCTTCCTATTTAAGCTTTGTCTATGCGCTTGTCTATCTGGCGATCTCCTGTCCTTGGGTGTTCTTGTTAAAGGAAGAGCACCGTCGCGAGATGATGGTCTTCGCGACCTTGGTGATCGCGATGCTTGGAACGACCTTGTTGCTGATGCAGGGCTTGAAGATGCTTTGGCTCCGCCCTAGGTTCCGCACGTTGATGGCTCTTGGGGGAGAAGAAGCCGTCTCTGCCTTATGGTGCCCGATTTACAAGATCAACGGATTCTGGAACTTCGATTCAAGCTTCTCGGAAGCGATCCTTGATGAACGATTCGGGGCTGGCACTGTGGCCTCGGCGATGGAGAGCCTCGGGATCAAGGAATGGGCGGAAGAAGAGTTCTACGCCTTCCCTAGCGGTCATACGATGCACGCGGTCGCGCCCTTGATGCTTTGCATGGCGTCAGGGTTCCTTCCGAAGATGAAAGGGAAAGAAGGATACGTCCGTATTCCTTTCTATGCCTGGGGCATCCTCGCGGCGGTTGGACGTATTGTCCGCGGCGCCCATCACCTCACGGACGTGACTTTCGGCTTCTTCGTCGCGGTCATCGTCTTCGACATGTACAGCTCCTATTTGGAAAAGCCCTTCCTGAAGCTCTATGACCGATTTGTCGAAGAAGGCAAAGTGAAAACGAGAGAAAAGAACGCCTAAACAATTCGGAGTAACGCAAGGTTAGAGCGTTTTCATCAGGTAAAGAGAATACCAATCTTACGAGCAAACGCATTGATTGCGCTTTTTGAATATTTCCGATAATTCATGATTGCGCTTTTTAAGCTTTATCAGGAATAAAGGCATGTTTTTTGAAAACATAATCGCTCAAACGCTTGTTTCGAATGGACATAAATTATATTTCTATACTAGTTACAATGAAGAAAAGCATAGAAATGATATCGAAATTGATTTCTTGTTAACAACCGGTAATAAAGCGTCTCAAAAGTTAATTCCGTTGGAAGTCAAGCCCTCTAAATCATACAAGGTAGAATCAATGAAAAAATTTATTGAGAAATTTAAAGATAGAATTGATCGAGCATATATAATTCATCCAAAGAATCTTTCGATTAGGGAAGATGGAATTATATGTATTCCAGGATATATGGCATTCTGCCTATAAAAAAGCAATAGAGCAAAATCAATTGCGTCTATTGCTCGTGATTTTTTGATCGAGATCGCCATTGGAAGGCAATTGATTCTTGACTCAACGCGCCTTTTGGAAGCCGAGAACCGCGGCTCCATAAAGGCCGGCGCGTTGACCGCAGCCCGCGAACTCTAATTTCGAGTTTGGGCAGGAAGCCTTAAGATCCTCATAGAAGAGCTCGGCGCTTTTCATTACGCCGCCCGTCAAGGCATAGACCTTGGGGTTGAAGGTCTCTTGGATCAAAGAGATCCATCCAGAGAGAAGGGAGATCCAATCTTTCTTGACCTTGAGGGCAAGGGGATCCTTGGCTTTCACGAGATGGAAGAACTCCTTCGCGTTCTTGACGTTTAAGTTGTTTAAGGACGAAAGAAGGACAAGGCCCGTGCCAGAGGCAAGGTGCTCGAATTCATAGAGCTTTCCTTGGTATTCGGTCAAGGTGTGGCCGACTTCGTAGGAGCTATGGATTAACTTGCCTTGACGCGTAAGCGCACCTCCGACGCCCGTCGAGATCGTGACGAAGTAGAGGGAGGGGTTATCCTTCAAAGGACCGACGTTGGCTTCGGCAAGAGAGGCGACTTCCGCGTCATTCGCGACGAACGCAGGAAGGTGGAATCGATTTTCAAGGAATTCGCGAAGGGGAACGTCGTTGATCCCAACGTTGGGGAGGGCATCGATGAAGCCATCGACCCTCACGCGTCCTGGGACGCCTGCGGATATCGCGACGACATCATCGAAGGATTTGACTCCATCGACGATGACTTTCGCGACGTTTTCAAGGAAGGCGTCGACGTCATTCCCGACGGTGTCATAAATCAATTCGGATTCGATTTCATAGGCTTCGTTCACGAGGGCGACGCGGGTATTGGTGCCCCCGATATCCAGGGCGATGACTTTTTTCATCACTCGATCTCCTTGATTTCGTTGACCGTTAGGATGCGCATGAAGTTGGTCTTGCCTGCGCCTGTGGGAGTGCCGCCGGTCATGAGGATTGGGGAACCCGCGGGGATCCCGAGGTTGCGCGCGATCTTCAAGGCAATAACTTCCATTTCTTCGATGAAGTCCGGCATCGAAGGGGTCTTAAGAAGGACGCTATAGACGCCCCAATGGAGGGCGCCGAGCATCGCCGAGGAGCGGCGGTTCGTGACCGAAATCACCGGGCAGCAAGGACGGGACTTCGAGATGCGGATCGTGGAGTTTCCGGTCTCCGTGAAGGAGACGATGAGCTTCGCGCCGATAAGGAGCGCCGTATTCGCGACGGCGTTCGCGATCGCGTCGTTGTTCGTTTTTTCGGAGGTATCGTAGGCCTCTTCCGCGAGTTTCTCGTAATCGAGGAATTTCTCCATCGTCGAAGCGATCTTCGCTTGCATCTCGACGGAGAGGACGGGATAGGCGCCCGAAGCGCTTTCCGCGGAGAGCATCACGCAGTCCGAGCCTTGGGTGATCGCGGTCGCGACGTCGCTAACTTCAGCGCGCGTTGGGCGAGGATGGGTGACCATCGAATCGAGCATCTGGGTCGCGGTGATGACGGGTTTGCCTTTTAAACGGCATAGATCGATCAATTTCTTTTGGACGACCGGGACTTGCTCCGGCGGGATCTCGACGCCGAGATCGCCGCGGGCGACCATGACGCCGTCGCCTTCGTTGACGATCGCTTCAGCCTTCGTGACGGCTTCCGGGTTTTCGACTTTCGCGAAGATCGGGATGTTCTCCCCGCCATATTTCTTCAAGATGGCGCGCAGGTCTTGGATGTCTTCGGGGCGCCTTACGAAGGAAGCGAAGATCACGTCGACGTGGTTTTCGCAGCCAAAGGCGAGGTCTTTTTCGTCTTTCTCCGAGATATAGGGAACGGAAAGACGGGAGAAGGGGCAGTTGATGCCCTTCCTGCTCTTGAGGGGGTGGATATTCTGGGCGGTCACATGGATCTCTTTCTTTTCGAGATCGACGGAATCGACCAAGAAGTCGAGGTTGCCATCGTCGATGAGGATGTGATCGTCTTTCTTGACGTCGAGATAGAGATCTTGGTGGGTGGTCGAGAAGCCTTCCTCATTGCCAAGTCGCTCGTCGGCATAGATTGTCATTCTTTGCCCCGTGGTCACGGGGACGAGGTCATTCTCCATCAAGCCGCAGCGGATTTCCGGCCCTTTGGTGTCCAAAGCGACCGGGATGTAGATCCCTTGCTTTTCGAGCTCACGAGCAATCTCGATTTTCTTCTTTTGCTCATCGTAAGTGCCGTGGCTGAAGTTGATGCGCATGACATTCATGCCGGCTTTGTAGAGTTCGAGTACCTTTTCGACGGTGTCGCTCGCCGGGCCGATCGTCGCGACGATTTTCGTCTTCTTGGAAATGTTAAGTAGCATATCGACGTCCTTTTTCTCTTCTTTACTTGATGATATCGATCAAACGGAGCATCGAAGGATGCTTGTCGCGTGGAAGCTGGAGGGCTTCGTAGATATCGTAATCGACGATCTTGTTGTTGATGAGGCCGACGCAGATGCCACCTTTTCCTTCAAGGAGGCAATCGACCGCGTAACCGCCCATGCGGGCCGCAAGGATACGGTCGAAGGCGCTCGGCGTGCCGCCGCGCTGGACGCGGCCAAGGACCTCGGCACGCGCTTCAAAGCCGGTCTCCGTGGCGATCTTCTTCGCGAAGGCATCGATGTCCGGATACATTTTCTCGGAGACGATGACCAAGGCTCTTTTGCGCTTGGAATCGTGGATTTCCTTCAAGGAAGCGATGACTTCCTCTTCGGGGATCGGGTGATCCGGGGTGATGATCATCTCGACGCCTTCGGCAAGGCCGGAGAACAGGGCGAGATCGCCGCAATGGTTGCCCATGACCTCGATGATCGCGCAGCGCTGATGGCTCGAAGTGGTATCGCGGATGTGGTCGACGCAGTAGCAGATCGTGTTCAAGCAGGTGTCGAAGCCGATCGTGTAGTCGGTCGAGGCGATGTCGTTATCGATCGTGCCGGGAAGGCCGACGCAGTTGATGCCCATCTCGGTCAATTTCTTCGCGCCCATGTAGGAACCGTCGCCGCCGATGACGACGAGGGCGTCAATGCCGTGTTTCTTCAAGTTATTGACTGCGATTTGACGGACGCTTTCCTCTTTGAATTCGCGCAGGCGGGCGGTGCCTAAGACCGTGCCGCCGCGGTTGACGATGTCCGAGACCGAGCCGCGGTCCATTTTGACAATGTTGTCTTCCACAAGACCTTTGTAGCCGTCCAAGACGCCATAGACTTCCAAGCCGTAGCGTAAGCCCGCGCGGACGACGGCGCGGATCGCACAGTTCATGCCCGGGGCATCGCCGCCAGACGTGAGTACACCGATTTTTCGAATCATAAATTACCTCAAAACCAATAATCGAAGTCATTATAGCGCATAGCGCGGGGGTGTGCGCGGGGGAATTTCGGGTTTTCAGACTTTATCTACGAAGGAAAGAGAAAAATCGTTTCGTTGGAAGATTTCCCCAATTGGAAATGTGGAAAAGTCAATTTTTTGCGATGCCACCTAGCTTCTTGCGGTGGAAAAGTCTAGAAAGGCTAGTATTCATCGAACTTTTGAATGGAATACTAGTGCAAGGCTAGTATAATGGAACTCGTGAAAGACGTCGGTTCGAAAGACATCGCTTCCTTCGTGCTCAAAGGGAAGCTAGGAGAGGGATCGCTTGATGCCCTCTCGCTTTGCTACGCCCCCATCGTCGGGGCAACAGGACTTGGGGTGTACCATGCCTTCTATTCCTTTGCCTCGGTGAATAAAACCCCCGTTAGCTTTGAGGCCGTGGTTTTGTCGCTTTCTTTGACGTATCGAGAATTGGTCTCGGCGATGAAACTCCTCGAAGGGCTTGGGCTATTGCAGAGTTTTTGCGTCGAGGTCGACGAGAGCAACGCCTATTGGATCGAGGTCTATCCCCCGAAATCCGTGAAGGGATTCATGGACGACCTCTTGCTTCGTAGCAAACTCACGAGCGCCCTAGGCGAAGAGCGCGTTGGCCTTTTGCTTTCGAACCTTGAACCGAAGAAAGTCCCGGAAGGCGCGAAAAACGTGGCATCGAGTTTCGATGACGTCTATGCGAATGGACCAAAGGTCTCTCCCTATGTCTATGGGGGATTGAAAGATGGGCCCGCGCCTTTGAAGACCGGGTTTGATCGAAGCGCCTTCGCAGAAGGACTTTCGAGCCGTGGCGCCTCCATTTTCGCCCTAAGCGATGCCGAACTCGATTATGTTTCAAAGGCCTACGCTTTATACGGATATTCCTCCCATGTTTTGGGAGAGATCGCCTCCGATTGTCTCGATTATTCTGCGAGGATGGGCCACAAACTCGACAAGAAAGCCTTCTTGAACAAGTGCAAGGCGAATTTGAAATTTAGCTACCTTACCAAAGGCAAGGCCAAGCCAAGCGACATCTCAAGCGATAGCGAGCTTGCGACCAAGGCCAAGAAGATGGATGAGATCCCTCCGGCAAGATATCTAGAATACAAACAGCACGGCCATAAGCCCGCCGATTCGGACCTCCGCCTGCTTGAAAAGCTCCAAAATGAGATCGGCTTGCCGGCGCCTGCGATCAACGTCTTGATCGATTACGTCCTGGTCAAGAACCATAACGTCTTAAGCCCTGCGCTCTGCGAGAAGATCGCTGCTTCCTTGGTTAGAGAAGGCGTCGCCTCGGCTCGCGATGCGATGGATTACCTCTTCAAGGTCGCGACGAGAGGCAAGGCCAAGAGCCAAGTCAAAGAAGAAATCAAGACCGAAGAAACGCCGATCGCTTCGATGGATTCGGAAGATAATGGAGACGAAGAGGTTTTAAGCGACGAAGAGCTCGCGGCCTTGTATGGCAATCTATATGGGGAGAAAGGAAAGGGGCGATGAACGAAGTCAAAGCAAGCGACGTCTTCAAGAAAGACAAGGTCCAAGGTTTGGATGAAGCCATGGATCAGGCGCTTAACGAACTAAAACAAGAACCTGCGATTTATCGCCTCATCCACGATGAATTCCATTTGACCCGCGCAGAGACGAGACGGTCCTTGAATACCCTTTTGGATTACCGAGAAGATCTCCATTATTGCTCCCATTGCCCGGGGTATGAAAAATGCGCGAAAGAAGTGCCGCATTATCAGATGAACCTGACCTATGAAAACGGCTTGATGGACCGTCAATTGGTCTTATGCGACCTTGCCAGGAAGCGCATGGCTTATGAATCCTCCTTCATTGATCGCGATTTCCCCTACGTTTGGCATACCGCGGAATTCGTCGATCTAAAAGGCAAGGCCAAAGCCCCGTTGAAGACCGCGATGCTCAAATCGTTGACCGCCCAAGATGGCCGTTGGTTCTACGTTCAAGGGAGCAGGGGCGTTGGGAGGACGTTTGCCCTCGCCGTCTTCGCGAATGCCTGGGTCAAACAGCAAAGAGGAGACATCGCTTTTGTCGAGACGTCCGGCTTCATGGAACGGATGAAGACCCTTGCCTTGGATCGCGACAAAAGCAAGTTCGCCGAGGAGATGGAACGATACCAGAACTGCTCCCTCTTGGTCTTGGACGACTTCGGGAACGAAGCCAAGGACAAGACGGGGTTCGGCTACGGGACGATTTTGTTCCCGCTTCTGGATGCCCGCGCGAAAAAAGGCCTCTGCACCTGCTTTTCTAGCGATTTCACCTTGGATGAAGTCGCCTCGATGTATGCGACTTCCATTGGACGCCCCCGCGCCCGTCAATTGAAGGATTTGATCCTCTCGATGGGGCAGAGAGCCTTCTCCCTCATCGGGCTTCCCGGATTCGACGAAGGAGCAAGTTCAACTCGTTAGAAAAATCGTCAAGACCGCCATTGTTCTCGATCACGAACGTGGCGATCTTTTTTGTTTGCTTCAAGGGATAGGAAGCGTTGATCTTCATCAAGTTTTCGACGTCTCTCCCTTCGTCGATGAGACGTTGCTTTCTTGCTTCGATGTCCGCGTCGATCAAAAGGATCGCATCCGGGCAATTTAGGAAAGGCGAATCCAAAAGAAGAGGAACATCCAATAGGATTCCCCTCGCGTTCTTATTGGAAGCATAGAAGGAGAGATAAGCCTCTTCCAATTTGGGATAGAGGTAATCCATCCATTCTTTTTTCTTGAGAGGATTCTTGGCGAACAAGTCCCTTAAATAGGGCGCGTTGACTTGTTTTTTAACGATCGCTTTCTTCCCGAGGATCTCTTTCATCGTTCTTTGGATGTCTGCCTGCTTATAGAGCTTTTTGACTTCCATGTCCGCGTCAAAATGGGCGAAGCCTTGGGTCTCCAAGAAAAGTCCCGCGATCGATTTCCCCGCGTGGATCGGACCCGTGATGGCCAAGACGAAAGCCGCGTTTTTCCTTTTTTGACAGATCGGGCAATAGGTCGTGCCTCGCCCATTCAATTTCGTGTAGGTCAAAGGGGTTCCGCAGGCCTCGCAAGGTTCATGGGCGCGTCCATAGACCAAGAGCCTTTCTTGCATGGACGCGGGTTCCGTCTCGAAGGTCGGGACGTAGGAATGGACAGAAGAGCCGCGAAGGGAGATCGCGAGTTTCAAGATCGTTCGGATCGCTTGATATAGGGTTTTCAATTCTCCGTCGTCTAGGTTGGCCGCCGGTTCAAAGGGATGGATCTTGGCCTTGTATAGGCTTTCATCCGCGTAGATGTTCCCGATCCCCGCGAGAATCGTTTGATCCATCAAGACCTCTTTGACGGGCTTATTTTCCGTTTGGATTCTTTCCTTGAACGTTTCAAAGTCGACGTCCAAGGGTTCGGGACCAAGAAGGGATAAGGGAGGCGTAGAAAAAACATCCTTGTTTCGCTTGAGCTCAAGGGTTCCAAACTTTCTTGTATCCACGTAATCTAGACGCGAATTATCGTCTAACGCCATCGATAGGATGCGGTGTTTATCGATGGGGCAATCGAAAGGCAATTTCTTCCATCGGCCTTCCATGCGAAGATGCGAAAGGAAGGAGTAGCCTTCGCTTAACGAGAAGATCAGATACTTGCCTCTTCGGGAAACCCTAAGGATTTTCTTGCCTTTTAAGGTTTCCTTGAATTCGTCAGGGTTCCCAATGATGTTTTTCTCGCGGAACAAAAGGACGTCCAGGATCCTTTTGCCTTTCAATCTTAGATTCAACCCTCTGGCGAAGGTTTCTACTTCCGGGAGTTCTGGCATAGCTTAATCCTTCGCGTTGAACCAAGAATCCCCGACGCTTCCTTCAACGGACAAAGGGACGTCCAAAGGCAAGGCCGTATCCATGATTTCCTTGAGTTTTGGAAGAAGGACTTCCTCTTCGTCTTTGGAGAGTTTAAAGAGGAGTTCGTCGTGGATTTGAAGGACCATCTTGGATTGATAATGCCCTTCCTTTAGAAAGCGGTCGACCTTGATCATCGCGACCTTGATGAGGTCCGCGGCGCTTCCTTGGACGGGGGCGTTCATCGCCATGCGCTTCGCGGCCTCTCGTTTCATATAGTTGGGGTCTTTAAGATCGGGGAGGTTCCTCCTGCGCCCTAACATCGTGGAGACATAGCCTTTTTCCGTTCCTTCCTCGGTCATTCTCTCGAGATAGCTTTGGATCTCGGGGTAGGCGCGATAGAAGGAAGCGATGATGCCGCTTGCCTCCTTGGGGGAGGCGCCGATTTGATCGGCGAGGCCAAAGGCCGTGGTCCCGTAGACGATCGCGAAGTTGATGGCCTTGGCTCTTCGGCGAAGAAGGCTAGGGACTTCTTGATCCATTGGCAAATCAAAGATCTTGCGCGCGGTTTCGGAATGCAAATCGCGCCCAGAAGCGAAGATCTCTTGATAGGCCTTGCAGCCACTAAGGGAAGCAAGGAGACGAAGCTCGATCTGGGCGTAGTCAAGGGAAAGGATCTGATATTCGCTGTTCGGATAATGGAAGGCCTTCTTGATCTCTTTGGATTCGATGTCCCTCGTCGAGATGTTCTGGAGGTTTGGGTTGCTGGAAGAGAGGCGTCCCGTCGAAGTTAACGCCTGATTGAACGAGGTATGGATCTTGCCGTCTTCCTTGCAATGGGGGAGCAGCCCATCGATATAGGTTCCAACGAGCTTCGCATATTTGCGATATTCGAGGATCTTCGCGGGGATCTCGTGTTCCGCGGCAAGGCTTTCGAGGATATCGACAGAAGTGCTACGGGAACGAGGGCCCTTGAGTTTGAGCTCATCGTAAAGAAGCGAAGCGACTTGCTTCGGGCTAGAGGGGTTGAAGGGGTGGCCTGCTAGGGAAGAGAGTTCAAGTTCTAAGGCTTCTTTTTTCTTACGGAACCCTTCGCCGATCTCGCTTAGTAGGTTGGCATCCAAAGGGAAGCCTTCGATCTCCATATCCGCGAGGACGAAGCTAAGAGGAAGCTCGACCTCTTGGTAGAGCTTATCTTGCCCTTGGGCTTTCAATTGACGTAAAGCCTCTTCTTTCAAGCGTAAGGCGTGATAGGCAAGGGCGGCCGTCTTATCGCCTTCATCGCCGATGATGAGCTCATAGCCTTCGGGTTCGTTCTCTTCCGGAACGGTCTCGCCGAAGATCGAAAGGAGATCTCGGGGATTGCTTCCGGCGTCCGAATCTAGAAGGTATCCCGCGAGCATCAAGTCGAAATCGATGCCCTGGATTTCAATGCCGTAACGCTTGGCGCCAACGAGGATCTTCTTGCCGTCATAAACGCATTTCTTGATGTTAGGATCCTTCAATAAGGCAAGGAGTTTCGCGTCTTTTTTCGCTTCTTCGATCCTTAGATAGTAACGTTCTTTTTTATTCGCGATCCCGATGCCTAACAAGGGAGCGTCGTGATAGGAGGTTTCGTCCAAATCAAAGGCTAACCCAATCTCGTTTCCGAGGTCCAATCCTTTGATGGATTCGATTCTCACCAATTCGGGAAGGGGTCGATTCCGTTGAAATCCTTCTCCTCTTTCGAAGCGCTTGGGAAGACGCGTCGGGAATTGACGGAGCTCGAAAAGCATCGCGAAGTCATTGACCTCTTTCCTTGAATAGCCTAGGTAGACGAAGTCTTCGACGGTAAAGGGCAATTCGACATCCGTCTTCATCGTCGCGAGCTCGTAACAAAGCCGGCCCATCTTTTCTCCGGCGATTAAATTCTCGCCGAGCTTCCCTTTGATCTTGCCGTTCTTCGCCGCGTCGATGATCGAATCGAAATCGCCATATTCCTTTAACAAATCGGTCGCGCGTTTATCCCCGACCCCGGGGATGCCAGGGAGGTTATCGCTAGGATCGCCGCGAAGGCCCTTGAAGTCGATGATGCTCTTCGGAGGAAAACCGAAGAGCTCGACCATCGATTCGGGGGTGACTTCGACCATGTCGGATAAGCCCTTTTTCAAGAGGTTCACCGTGATCCAAGGGCTCACGAGTTGGAGATAGTCCTTGTCGCTTGTGTAGACTTCGACTTTGTACCCTTTTTGCTCCGCCATCTTGGCCGCGGTCCCCGCGAGGTCATCGGCTTCAAAGCCATGCATTTCTAAGTAAGGGATGCCGAGGGCTTTGACGAGATCCCTCGCCGGGTCGAATTGGAGGATCAATTCTTCGGGGGCGGGTTTGCGGTTTGCCTTGTAATCCTCGAATTCCTCCTTGCGGAAGGTCTTCGCGTCCGCGTCAAAAGCCAAGAAGATCGAATCGCCTTCGTTCATCGAAGAAAGAAGCTTTGCGAGCATATTCGCGAAGGCGAAAAGCGCGTTGGTAGGACGCCCGTCCTTCGTGCGCATGATCTTGCTAGGATCGCCAAAATAGGTCGCGTAGAAGGCGCGGAAGAGGAGGGAGTTCCCGTCAAGGACGAGGAGGCGAGGTGGGAGTTTCATGGATCAATTTCCTTTCAAGGGAGCGATTTCTTCGATTAAGAAGGAATCTTGTTTGCGCAGGTCTTTATGCGCTTTGACGTTTAAGGCGTTGCCTTCTTTTAAATAGGGGTAGCCTTGGTTATAGCAGTCTTCAAAACAGGCGCCTTCGATCAAGGTCAACCCGTCTTCGAGGGTCAAGAAGGCCATCTTCTTGCCACGCTTCGTTTGGATCACCTTGATCGAGGAGAGGAAGCAGGCGACGTTCAAGCTCGCGTTGGTCTCGAAGAGATCGTCCAAGGAATGAAGGCCCTTTTCCTTGATCTCGGCATCATAGTTTTCCAATGGAGAACCCGAGATCATTAAGCCCAAGGCCTCTTTTTCTAACATCAGGTTCTCGTCTCTTCGTTCTTGGATTTCTTTTAATAAAGGGGGTTCCGCCGGATAGGAAGAGAGCAACCCATTCTCATCCCCAAACAAGGAGCCGTATCGCAAAGCCTCGGGCGATGAAAGGCGAAGGCTTGCCCTCCTCGGTTCTAGGGCATCGAAGGCACCCGCGTTGATCAAACGGATCAAGTTCTCTTGGTCTAAGCCCTTCGGAGCGAGGCGGAGGCAGAAGGAGAAGAAGTCTTGATAAGGACCTTTCTTGGCACGATCGTCGATCAAGGCTTCCATCACCCTTCCCGCGAGGCCGTGGATGCTCGACAAGGGGAAACGAATGCCTCCTTCTTCGGGGAGGAATTCATAGGTCGAGAGGTTGACGTCCGGCAGGAGGAAATGGATCCTGCTTTTCTTGATTTCGGACAAAACGCGTTCCAATTTGCCCTTGCCTCCTCCTCCGTAATCAAGGAGGGCGCAATAGAATTCCTTTGGATAATGGGCCTTGAGGTAGGCCATCTGGCAGGAAAGCATCGCGTAAGAGATCGCGTGGGATTTGTTGAAACCATAGGAAGCGAACTTCTCGATCAACGCGAAAAGCTTCTCTCCCGTTTCTTTGGAATGCCCCATCTTCTCGGAGCCTTTGAGGAAGGACTCCTTCAAGGAAGCGAGTTCTTTCTGATTTTTATGGGAGATCGCGCGACGGAAGATGTCGGCTTCCCCATAGGCAAAGCCTGCGATGTTCCTGGCGATCTGCATGATCTGTTCTTGATAGACGATGATCCCATAGGTCGAAGAGAGGATCGGTTCTAGCTCAGGGCAAGGATAGGTGACTTTTTCAAGTCCCTTTTTCCGTTTCGCATAGGTCGGAATCCCTTCCATAGGCCCTGGGCGATATAGGGCGATGATCGCGGCGACGTCTTCGAAAGAGGTCGGGTGGATCTCGGAAATCGCGCGGTTCATCCCAGGGGATTCAAGCTGGAACAAACCCATCGTCTTGGTCTCGGCGATCAGCTCGATCGCCTTTGGATCGTCGATCGGGAGGGATTCATAATTCAAGTGGATTCCCTTGCTTTTCTCGATCGTTTCTAAGATATGGGAGATCAAGGAGAGGTTCGTCAAACCCAAAAGGTCGAACTTGAGGAAGCCTTGATCCTGTAAATAGTCCTTATCGAATTGGATGGTCTGCCCATAGGAATCGTTGTTGACGATCGGGGCGACGCTCGGTAACGATGATCGATCCAAGACGATGCCCGCGGCGTGCAAGCCCGCCTGACGGGGCAAGCCCTCGATCTTGAAGGCCAACGAGACGATCTCTTTGTAATAGGGATCGCTTTGGAGGAGCTTCCCGAACTCAAAGTTGTTCCTCGCGTTCCAGGCTAGGGTTTGGAAGGGATCTAGGCGAGAAGAGAGGAGGCGAATGTCGCTTGGCTTGTAGCCGAAGATCCGCCCGATATCCAAAAGGCTTTGCCTTGCGCCCAAGGTTTGGGTCGTCATGATCCTCGCGACGTGATCGACGCCATACTTTTCTTGGAGGTAGGCGATCACGTTTTCCCTTCGCGTATCCTCGAAGTCGATGTCGATATCCGGCATCTCATGACGTTCGGGATTCAAGAAGCGTTCGAAGAGAAGGTCGTATTTCAAGGGATCGGGCTTGACGATGCCTAGGCTAAACGAGACCAAGGATCCGGCGCCGGACCCACGTCCTGGGCCGACCAAGATCCCGCGGGACTTCGCGTAATTGACGTAATCCCCGACGATCAAGAAGTAGTCTTCATACCCCATCGAGGAGATGATCTTCAATTCGTGTTCGAGGCGTTCGATGTAACAGGGATCTTGATCCAAGCCTTTTTCTTTCAATCCCTGGTAGGAGCGTTTTCTTAGATACTCTTTCGCATCCGTCTCTCCTTCAGGAAGAGGATAACGAAGGAGACCTCCCCGTTTTTGAACGAAGGCGAAAGAAGAGCAAAGGGAGGCGACTTCCGAAGTCGCGTCGATCTCTTCTTTCGTGAACGATGTTTCCGCTTCCTTTTGATTTAAGAAGTGATAAGGGCCGGAGAAGGTCTTGATATCGAGGCTGTCGCCTTCTTCTAAAGCTTCTAAGATCGATAAGGTGATGGCCTCCTCTTCCTTGCCGTAGGCGACGAAGGGGAGGGCGATCAAGCGATAGGGATATTCTTCAACAAAAGAATGGATGGCATCCGCGAGCTCGGGTTCAAGTTCTTTTTGGGGGAGACCGATATAGAAGCGATCTCCGAGAGAGGCAAAATTCGAAAGATAAGAAGCAAGCTCTTCTTTTTGTTCCAAGGCCTTTTTCTTGAAGGCGAAGCTGCTTGCATCGAGCAAGACGATCAAGCCTTCTAAGTGTTTCAAGAAAACTTGGAGGTTCAATTCCTTGGTCTCGGATTCATGGAGAAGGGTCAAGGCGTTGCGGTACCCTTCTTCGTCTTTAACGTAACAGACGAACTTCCCTTCATCGAGCAAGAAGGTAATGCCGATCAAAGGTTTTAGGTTCCGTCCTTTGCATAGATCCAAGAGTTCTGGCGCGGCGCGGAAACTAGAAATATCCGCGATCCCAACGTAGGCTTCGCTTTCCTTCAAGGCATGCGAAACGATGCGGCGGACCGTGAGTCCGCTTTTGAGGAAGGAATAACCGCTATAGACGTTGAGATGGACAAAAGGCATAAATTGGTCGGTCGATGATTAGGCTTGGTAGGTGTGCTCGAAGCCAAGTTCGTAAAGGAGGGCGCCGAGTTGATCTTCGTTGATGATCCCGTCTTGATGCATCCTTTTCAAGATCTTGGCGATATCTTCATCGCTTGCGCCTTCCGCGCGGATCGCATCGAAGGCTGCCCTGACGTCTTCTAAGGTCATAACGAACTCCTTGGCTCTCTCTTTTTCTCTAGGGATATTCTACCCCAAAGGGGAAGAAAGAACCACGCCCCGATTGGGCCGAAGCGAAAGAAAAACGCGACCTTTTCGATCGCGTTGATCTAGATTAAGCAAAGAGGTTATCGAGATCCTTCAAGAAGGCATCAAGATCGTCAAGAGAATCGATCCTCGCCCCAGAGGCGCAGGGATGTCCTCCTCCGCCCCATTTGTTCGCGACGCCGGAGATGTCGTCTTTCTTGGAACGGATCGAGATCCTCCAGCAGTAGTCTTTCGGCTGGGGGTCTTCGGTGATCGAGCACCAGGCATTGATCCCGTTGATGTTCGAGAAGGCGTTGACGTGTTCCTTGCCAAGGATCGGGGTGATTCCAAGCTCTTCTTGGACCTTGCTCGGCAAGAGGTAATAGGCAACGCCATGCTCCGTGACGGAGAAGTGCGAGAGGACATAGCCTAAGGATGTGAGGCTATCGATGTTTTTCTCATACATCGCAAGGTAGGTCTCGTGAAGCGGGAAACCCGTCGCGATCAACGCTTCGGCAACGGCGAAGGTATGAGGCGAAGTCGAATCGTAAAGGAAGCGGCCCGAATCCCCGACGATGCCGATGAAGAGGTAGCGCGCGGCTTCGGCGCTTAATTTCTTGCCCTTGAAGTTTAAAAGGACGTCGGCGACGAGCTCGGAAGCGGAAGCGCTATCGAGATTGACGTAGGTCGCGCGTTTGGCGATCTCTTTCTTGCAAGGGTGATGATCGATCTTGACCTTGTAACGGGCGTGCTTGAACCTCGGATCCGCGATGCGTTCGGGATCCCCGACGTCGCAGACGATGCCGAGGAAGTCGCCTTGGAGAAACCAATCGTTGTTTAACGTTTCTGGATTGGGGAACAACCGCGGGTTGAAGGTCGGATGATGATCCCCCACGAAATGGATTTCTTTGTTTGGGAAGTTATCCTTCAAAAAGGTGTAGAAGCCCATTTGGCAGCCGAAGGCGTCGAAGTCTGGCTTGATGTGGCGGAAGACGACGATGCGGTCATACCGTTCAATCGCGCGATAGATCGCTTGGAAGGTCTTCTTGTTGTCCTTGTAGGTTTGGAGGATCAAGGGATGGAGCGTCTCTTTCATTTACTTCTCGATCCTTTCGTAGCAGTCGCGGGCGATCATCACCTCTTCGTCGGTGGGGATGACCACGACCTTGATCTTGCTTTCGGGCTTCGAGAGGACGGTCTCGACCCCGCGGATCTTGGCGTTCAATTCGTAATCGATCGATAGGCCAAGGGCTTCTTCCACGTCGCGGAGGATCGCTTCGCGGAACAAGGGGGCGTTCTCGCCCATGCCGGCGGAGAAGATGATCATGTCGGCCCCGCCCAAGCGGACGAAGTACTGGCCGATGAAATTGGCGACCGTTCTCGCGAACAACTTGATCGCGAGGATGCAACGCTCGTTTCCCTTAAGGGCCTCCTCTTCGACGTCGCGGGTGTCGTTGGAGACGCCCGACACGCCCAAGAAGCCCGATTTCTTATTAAAGATATCGTACATCTCGTGGACGTCCTTGCCCGTGCAGGTGCAAAGGTGATCCATGATCGAAGGATCGAGGTCGCCCGAACGGGTGCCCATCATCACGCCTCCTAAGGGGGTGAGGCCCATCGAGGTCGCGACGCATTTGCCGTCCTTGATGGCGGCTAAGGAAGCGCCAGAGCCGATGTGGGCGGTGATGATGCGGGTATCTTTCTTGCCTTGGAAGTAATCCTTGATCGCTTTGTTCGCGAGGTATTGATGGCTCGTGCCATGGGCCCCATAACGACGGCAATCGTATTTCTCCGTCATCTCGTAGGGGATCGGGTAGACATAATCTTCCGGTTCCATGGTCTGATGGAAGGCGGTATCAAAGACCGCGATTTCGGGGACGTTAGGAAGCGCGTCCTTGAAGGCGTGGAAGCCCGTGAGGTGGGCCGGGGCGTGTAAAGGATCGAGGGGGATCAATTTGGTGATCTTGGCTTCGGTATCTTCGTCGAAGTCGACGGAGTGGGAGAAGTACTTGCCGCCTTGGACGACGCGGTGCCCGACGCAGGAGATCTCGTCGAGGGATTTGACGATCCCGTATTCGACGAGGGCCTTCAATAGGAGGTCGACGGCGACCGAGTGGTCGGGAAGGGGGAGGGTTTTCACGATTTTTTGATCGTTGAACTTGATCGTGAAGATCCCATCCTCGTGCCCGATGCGCTCGGCAAGCCCCGAGCAGAGGACTTTCTCTTCGGGCATTTCGAAGAGCTTGTATTTCAGCGAGCTAGAGCCCGCGTTGACGGCCATGCATTTCGCCATAGGTGATGATTCATCCTTTCTTGCGTTGTTAACAACGCGATTTGAAACGGCTTGATTATAGTGGTTCTTCGTCTTCACGTCATCGAAATCGCGTCTTTTCGACGAAAATCGCCCAATTTGGAGTTATGACATCAAAGAAAACGTCAATGAAAATTTGAAAAAAACATGAAAAAGCGCTTGACAGCATGCGCGGAAGGAACAAGAATACAGGCATTGAAAGCGGTTACATTCGTAAGAAGTGACCCGAAAGGAAAAAGATGAAAAATAGAAAAATGTTTGCGCTTCTCGGCATTGGCCTTGCTTTTGGCGTTGTCGGCGGAACTGCGACGATGATGATGAAACCGGCGACCAACCAGGTTTCGGCGGCGAATAGTGCAACGGCCGCTGTTGCCTTGACCGGATCGTTCACGGGCTGGGGCGACATCGCTTCAGGGAAAGCCATTGCTTTTACCCAAGAGAAGGCTGATGCTGATTGGACGCTCACGCACGAATTCAAAGCTGGTGACACTTTTAAGATCTTGGTTCAAAGTGCTTCGGACAGCAAGGTTCACTGGGTTGGTTACGGCAAAGGGCAAAGCATTACTCCGGCAGGTTCTATCGTTGAGGCAGCGACCGATTCCAATTTCCAAGTTGATATCCCGGGCTCGTACACGATCACTGCTAAGGCTACAATTGGGACTTATGGCGATATGACCTATGGTCTAACGTTCACCGCAGCCGAAACTGCGACGTTCTATACCGCGACTTTTGACTTGGGCTATAAAGTTGCTGGCGGAGAGGGGAATTACCTCACTTCCGCTAAAGTTAAGGAAGGCGAAAAGCCCGTTGCTCCGAACGCGATGATGTATGGGAAGAAAGCCGTCTGGACGCCGAGCCTTGACACCCCTGTCACGAAAGATACGACTTACACCGCGACTTGGGTTGATACGAGCGAAACGCGCGATGAGATCTATTACGTTCTCGATGGTGATGATGGAATGCCGACCCATTTCTATGGCTGGGACGATGATGGCGGTTCGCCGTTTGGCGCATGGCCCGGAACCCCGATTCCCGTCGACGACATTTCGACCGTTCTTCACGTTAATGTCGGCGAAGAATTCACGCCGAACGAAGGCAAAGTCGTCCGCATCCAAGTTCCTACTGACACGGCCATAACGAATTTTATCCTCAATGGTGACAAGGAGTGGAAAACCGGCAATGTGGTCTATACCGCTGGCGCCGCCTATTTCGGAAGCGAAGTCCTCAAGGGCAGTGTTGCCAATGGTGCTTTCGTCGACCTCATGCTCGACACCGAAGATGCCCGTAACGCCGTTAAGGCTAGCGGCGACATCAAGGCCTACTCGATCTGTGGCATTGATCAAGCGATCGCAAGACGTCTCTATGAACGCTACCTCGAATGCTCTAAAACTGGCGATGCTTCGATCCTCTCCCGTTCGGTGACCTACACCTACGTCGATGGCGATAACGAAGGCAACGTCAATTACGCCGACATCATGGAACAAGTCGGCTTGATCGGCGGCATCTCCAACAACGCCCTTCACTACGCGATGAACAATGGGACCAATAACTCCGCGACCTACCTCGTCATGGGTCTTGTTCTCTTGACCGCGATCGCCGTCTCGGCCTTCGCCATTGTCCGCAAGAAGAAAACCCGCTAAGAGATAAACCGAATTCGACAACGAGGCTCGGAAGGGCCTCGTTTTCTTATTGGTTTCCATGATGTTCAAAAAAGTCCCTGTTGATCGGTTCTTTCCGGAAATACCGGCAAAACCGATCAAAAGGAGGTTTTGAAAGGGGTTACATTTTAGGAAAATTTGTTCTTGACGCATACGCGATACGCGACTATTGTAGGCGTAAGCAAATTTTAGAAGGCTTTTATAGTTTCCTATTCTCTGCTCCGAAACTTTAGATTGGAGAATGCAAGATGAAGTTAACACGTAACTTGATATTTGGCATGATGGCCGCCACCTCGGCCGTCGCGGTCGCCGGCGTCGGCGGCACCGTGGCGCAAGAAGGCTTAGGCTTTAAGAATGCAGAAGCAGTGACCCCGATGAGAAGGATTTGGGTCGTGAACCAAACCGATGAGAATACCTTTGGTGATACAACGACCGATGATAACAATGTCACTACTGCCGGTTTTTTCATTCATGCTTGGCAAAATAAAGGATCGGAGTCCAGAACAGGCGTTCGATTGATTCGGGCTTTTGACGACGTCGAAAAAGGTGTCTTTTACGCTGATATTCCAGCCAGCCTCGATCGTTTATTGTTTAAAACAATCTCAACTGAGGGTGATTGGAGCAATACTTTGCATCAAACAGAGGATCAGATTTTGCCGCCTTTAGGCTCCACGGGTGATGTTTTTTATCTGCACCAGGGCCACACTGGCGGTGTTTGGAAACAAAACTGTGCAAAAGGAACATTGTCTTTTAAAAATTATTGGAATGGGAACATGAAGCTTTCTTGGTTGATGGGCTTTTATGACACATGTTCCGATTCATCTGCCTATGGATACATGGCTTATCCTCAAATTATGGCTGATTTTATTGATCCGTGGTCGGATGCCCCACTATCCGAAACTGTCTCTTTAGGATCTGGTGATAAAGGCTACAACGGTAAGCTCCCCACCATCCAAGAGAAGTTGGATGCCATGCGCCTGAAATACGAAGCCGCCACAAAGTAAAATAATTTGAAAACGAGGAATCAAGAGCAATCTTGGTCCTTTTTCTTTGTTTTCACGTCATCTTTCCTTTTCTGAAAGGAAGGAGTTGTTCTATAATCAGGACAGCATGACGAACAAGGAGTTTAATTTCTAATGGCGTATGGCATTTTAGCGGATTTTCTTTTTGGGCAGAGCACCCATGCCTATGAATACTTTGGCGCGCACTTTGGCTACATCGAAGAAGAGAAAGTAATCGAAGGCTTGACCAAGACAGGCAAGAAACGCAAAAAGAGAGTCAAAGAAAAGGTATACGGGGTTTGGTTCCGCCTTTATTGCCCCTCGGGGAGCGATGTCTCCGTCATCGGGGAATGGAACGGATGGGACATCCGCGTCAACAAGATGAACAAGATCGATGACGCGGGGGTCTATGAGACCTTTATCCCAGGGCTTAGGGATTATCAATCCTATAAATATCACTTCAAGAACGCCCAAGGAGTCTATGTCGATAAGGCCGATCCCTTCGCTTTCTATAGCGAGCTCCGTCCGATGACTTGCTCCCGCCTATACGATATCGAAGGCTTCCCCTGGATGGATGGGGATTACATGGCTTCTAGGACCCGCAACTTCGATAAGCCGATGTCGATCTACGAAGTTCACCTCGGCTCCTGGAAGGGCAAGGTCGATAACCGCTTCCTAAGCTACGAAGAGATCGCGGATTACTTGATCCCCTATCTCCAAGAGACGGGCTTCACCCACATTGAGATCATGCCGATCACCCAATATCCCTTCGATGGATCCTGGGGGTATCAAGCGACCGGCTTCTATAGCGTCGATAGCCGCTACGGCAATCCCAAGCAGCTTATGTCCTTCGTCGATCGCATGCACCGCGCGGGCTTCGGGGTCATTCTCGACTTCGCCCCCGTCCACTTCGCCGCGGACGAATTCGCTTTGCGCCACTTCGATGGCACCTGCCTCTTTGAATACTCGGGCGAGCATGAGATCTCGCCTTGGGGCAGTCCCCAATTCGATTTAGGCAAGGATCCCGTTCGTTCCTTCTTGATGTCGGCGATGAACTATTTCTTGAATTACTTCCATTTCGATGGGATCCGCTGCGACGCCGTGAGCAACATCGTCTATTGGGATGGCGATAAGAGCAAGGGCGAAAACACGGGCGCGACCGAGTTCATCCGCCGCTTGAACGGCAAGATCCACGAAGAGCATCCTTCCGTGATGATGATCGCGGAAGATTCCACGGACTTCACGAAGGTCACGCACCCCATCGAATACGGGGGACTCGGCTTCGATTACAAGTGGGATCTCGGATGGATGAATGATACGTTGAAGTACTATTCCAAGGATCCGATCTACAAGAAGTACGAGCATAACAAGCTCACCTTCTCCATGGCCTATTTCTTCTCCGAGAACTTCTTGCTGCCCCTTAGCCACGACGAAGTCGTCCATGGCAAAGGGACGATCATCAACAAGATGTTCGGGGACTACGACACCAAGTTCGCCTTGCTCCGTAATCTCTATACCTATCAATTCGCCCATCCTGGCAAGAAGCTGAACTTCATGGGCAACGAACTCGCTTCGTTCGACGAATGGAACGAGAACAAGTCGCTGCCTTGGATGTTCCTTTCCTTCCCGAAACACGATTCGGTGCGGAGGATGATGAGGGATCTAAACCTCATCTACCGCGCGGAAGACGCGATGCACATTGAAGAGCATAACCCCGCCCGTTTCCAATGGCTCATGGTCGATAACGCGGATCAATCCGTGTTCGCCTTCGAAAGGAAAGTCGGCGATAGCGATCTCATCTTCGTCTTCAATATGACGCCGAATTACTATTCCAATTACCGGATTGGGACGATGGAGCCTGGCACCTACGTCGAGATCTTCAATTCGGATAAGGATGTATACGGCGGCTACAATCAGTATAATGGCTTGCCCGCGATTTCTTGCGAAGGATCCGGGCCGGAAAATCGCCCCTGCCACATGGACATCGAAAAGGTGACGGGCTACGCGGCGATGATCTTCAAACGCGCCCTTGAAAAGAAAGGCGGGCGCTAAACAGCACCACACCAACACGAGGAGTATCGAACATGTTCGATGACAAAAACGATTTCAAAAAGACCTTTGCCTTGCGCCTAGAGGAGAAATACGGACGCAGCGTCGAAGATTCCCATATCACGGAACGCTACGACGTCTTAGGCGAAATGGTCCGCGATTACGCGGGCAAAGACTGGCGCGCCTGCCGCGAGTCCGTCTTGAAGAAGAACTCGCGCCAGCTGATCTATTTCTCGATGGAGTTCTTGATCGGCAGATTGCTGACCTGCAACATGCAAAACCTCGGGATCTACGAGGTCGCCAAAGACGGCCTTGCGGATCTAGGGATCGATATCGGCGAGCTTGAAGACATGGAAGCCGACGCGGGACTTGGTAACGGTGGCCTAGGCCGCCTTGCCGCCTGCTTCTTGGATTCGATCGCTTCGTTAGGCTATCCAGGACACGGGAATACCATCCGTTATGAATACGGCTTCTTCCGTCAGAAGTTCCTTCAAGGCAAGCAAGTCGAATTGCCGGATCAATGGCTGAGCAACAACTTCGTCTTCGAAGTCCGCAAGCCCAAGCACGCGGTCGAAGTCCAATTCTACGGGAACGCCGAAACTTACCTCAAAGCCAACGGGGAATATGGGCTTCGCACGGTCAACGCGACCTGCGTCCGCGCCGTTCCTTACGATGTTTCGGTCCCAGGCTATCGCAATGGCGTCGCAAACTGCTTGCGCCTATGGTCGGCCGAACCGAGCGAAAAGAACCTCCCGACGAACCAAAGCTTTGAAGAATACCTCCAGACCTTAAAAGAGCTCTGCCACGGTCTATATCCGGACGATTCGACCGAACACGGCAGGATGCTTCGCCTCCGTCAACAGTATTTCCTTGTTTCCGCGGGCCTTCAATCCTCGATGCGGAGTTACTTGCACCGTCACGAAAACCTCGACGACTTTGCTTCCTCCTACGTCTTCCAGCTTAACGACACCCATCCGATCCTCGCGATTCCCGAAGCCATGCGTCTATTGATGGACGAATTCGATTACGGCTGGGACGATGCTTGGAAGATCGTGACGAAGATGTTCGCCTACACGAACCACACGGTCATGCCGGAAGCCTTAGAGAAGTGGCCGGTTCATTACGTCCAGCAGCTTGTTCCGCGCGTCTACATGATCATCGAAGAGATCAACCGCCGCTTCAACGCGGAATTGATCGCGAAAGGCGTCGGCGATGCTGCGCGCTATGCGATGTCGATCATCAAGGACGGGCAGATCCATATGACGAACATGGCGATTTGCACCGCCTATAGCGTCAATGGCGTTGCGAAGATCCATACGGATATCCTCAAAGCCTATACCTTCAAGGATTTCTATTCCTTGTTCCCGGAGAAATTCAACAACAAGACCAATGGCGTCACCCATCGTCGCTGGCTGATGTGCGCGAATCCTCGCCTTTCTGCCTTGCTCGATGCCAAGATCGGCGAAGGCTGGAAGAAGGACTATGAGCACGAGATCAAGAAGCTCGCGGCCTTCGTTGACGATGAAGCGACCTTGGAGGAGCTTATGGAAGCGAAAGCCTTGAACAAGTTGGATTTCGCTGCCTTCGTGAAAAAAGCCTACGACATCGAGATCGATCCAAACTCGATTTACGACGTCCAGATCAAGCGTTTGCACGCCTATAAGCGTCAACTCTTGAACGTCTTCCACATCATGCATTTGTATCAAAGGATCCACGAAGACCCGACGTTCCGCATGGTGCCCCATACTTACATCTTCGGGGCCAAGGCCGCGCCAAGCTATTACTTCGCCAAGAAGATCATCGAATTGATCCTCGCGGTCCAAGAAGTCGTCAATTCGGATCCGGTCGTCTCCCAATACATCCGCATCGTCTTCGTCGAGAACTACGGCGTTTCCCTCGCGGAGAAGATCATCCCCGCGGCGGATATTTCCGAGCAGATCTCGACCGCCGGCAAAGAAGCCTCGGGCACCTCGAACATGAAACTCATGATGAACGGCGCCTTGACGCTTGGCACGATGGATGGCGCGAACGTCGAAATCGTCCAAGAAGCGGGCAAGGAAAACGAAATCATCTTCGGTCTCTCCGCGGAAGAAGTCCAAAAGATGTCCGAGGAAGGCACCTACAATCCTTGGAACATCTACAATGCGGACGACCGCATCAAGAGCGTCCTCGATAGCCTCTTCACCGGTCCTTGGACCAAGGGCGATGCCAATCGCTTCCGCGTGATCTTCGACGAGATCATGAACCTCCATAACGACGAGTTCTACGTCCTCGCGGACTTCGATGGCTATTGCAAGGCGGCCGAAGAAGCCGAAGCCTTCTACCTCGACAAGAAGCGTTGGGCCAAAGCCTCTTTGATGAACATCGCCTGCTCTGGCAAATTCACCTCCGATCGCACGATCGAAGAGTATAACCGCGACATCTGGCATTTAAGCAAGGTCGTTCTCTAGTCCAAATGGAAGACATCAAAAATCGCAAGAAGAAGTGGGGACGTGATGAGATCCGTCCCTTCTGGATCATAGGGCATGGGGTCTTATCCTTCTTATGGATGGTCCTCTTGCTTGCCCTCCCGATGTATGAAAGCAAGGTCGACGAAGAACATTATCACCTTGGTTTCTTCTTCGAGGTGAGCAATGGCCTCGATCAAACCGCGACGATCATCTATTACGTCTTTTTCGCCCTCGTCCTTGCGTTGCTTCTCGCCTCGACGATCAACTATGCCATCAGCCTGTCGTTCGTTGCCCGCGAGCGTCTCGACCGCGCGGATCGCTTCTTTGCTCTTGCAACATCCTTCTATGTTGGGGCGAACGCCTTCATGGCCTTATTCGCCGTCGCGATGAACCTCATCATCCCGATGGGAATCTCGATCGTCCTTGCAGCCCTGGGCTTCCTATCCTTTTTCCTTCATGCGAAGAAGTTCGCGGAACTCGCGGATTAAATCTCTGGGGCAGATCCTTCTTGGGGTCTGCCTTTTTTTCTATTTATAAGAAAAGCCGCCCTCCGAAGGGAAGACGGCGTAAGAGACGTTTCTTAGCAGGCTTTGCCGATGGAGCCGAAGAGTTCCATCTTTTCCTTGACCTTGGCGCGAATCGCTTCGACGCCGGGCTTAAGAAGCTTGCGCGGATCGTAGCCTTTGGACTTGTTCTCCGAGGTGGGATCGGCCTTGCCGGCGGCGCAATAATCGATGGTCGCTTGGGCGAAGACGAGTTGGCAGTCGGTGTTGACGTTGATCTTGGACATGCCGTGGTGGATGGCGTCCTTGACCATGGCATCGGGGATGCCGGTTCCGCCGTGAAGGACAAGGGGGATGCCTCCGGTCGCGTCTTGGATGCGCTTGAGGGCATCGATGTTGAGGCCCTTCCAATCTGCCGGATAGAGGCCATGGATGTTGCCGATGCCGGCGGCGAGGAAGTCAACGCCCAAGGAGGCGATGAGGCGGCATTCTTCGGGATCGGCGACTTCGCCATCCGCGGTGACGCCATCTTCGGTTCCGCCGATCGCGCCGACTTCGGCTTCGATGGAGAGGCCCTTATCGTGGGCGATGCGGATCAATTCCTTGGTCTTGGCGATGTTTTCTTCGAAGGGGAAGTGCGAACCATCGAACATGATCGAGGTGAAGCCCGCTTCGATGCATTTGAGGCAGCCTTCATAGGTGCCATGGTCCAAGTGGAGGGCGACGGGGACGGTGATGCCCAAGCCTTCATCCAAGGCCTTGACCATCGCGGTCACGACTTTGAATCCGCCCATGTACTTCGCAGCGCCTTCGGAGACGCCGAGGATCACCGGGCTTTTTTGGGCTTCGGCTTCCAAGAGGATCGCCTTGGTCCATTCGAGGTTGTTGATGTTGAAGTGCCCGATGGCGTAATGGCCGTCGTGAGCTTCCTTCAACATGCGAGTGGCATTGACTAACATGTTTGAGTGAACTCCTTTATTGTGTATTTCAAACTTGGTTTTACCTTTGGTATTATCCCACGAATATCCATATATTTCTACGGATTTTCAAGGGATCGATAGGATTTGCTCCTAGACACAGAAAAAGGCCCAAGAAGTGGGTTTCTTGAGCCTTTCAAGGATTAAGCGAGGTGGTGCCTTTTCTTCTTTGCCAAGAAGATCGAACCAATCGCGACAAGAGCGAGGATCCCAAGCAAGGAGAGAAGAAGGACCATGCCTTCGTTGGTTTTGGCAAGTGGATTGTTGTTAAGAGTATGGATCCCATCTGCAAGATCAAGGAAGTCGTTGCCTAGATCGTACTTCAAGAGGATGGAATAAAGGGAGACCATCTCCTGGATCAAGGCATCGTCGCTTGTAAGAAGAAGGGCTTTCGCTTCGGAAGGAAGATGGCCGTATTCTTCGTTCAAGGAGGACCAAGCGGCTTTTATGGCGGAGAGATCGCTATTTTGGCCCGTGGGATCGCAGCTAGGCTTGATCGAGCCAAGGAAGTAGTGGGCGTAGGCTTTCGCGGCTTCCAAGGGTGTGGCGTCGTAGGCCGCGCCTTGAGCGCTGGAGACGATTTCGATTCCTTGAACGTAGATTGAGTTCGTCGTGCAGGTGACCGTGATCTTGATCTTACCAGAGGCTTGATCAAAGTCGAAAACCATTTCGCGGGAGGTTAGGCCACCAGTTGTGCTGACGGCTTGCGATTGCGAAGCCGAGCCAACATTAATGGCAATAGAGCCAGCGCCTTTAGCGGCATTCGTGCAGTAATGGACGATGACTTTAGAAACGTTCGAGAAGGACTCTTTGGATGTGGCGTTAGCGCCACTTGCGTTGGCGGCGACTTGAACGCCATTATTTAGGTAGTCATTGCCGGCTTTTCCGCAAGTCCATTGATTCTTAGCATCGCCCCAGGATTTCGTCGTAAAGGTCGTGGAGACTTTGGATTCGCCCGCGCCTGTACCTTCTCCGATACTCGCATCTTTTAAGGTGACAAAGTAGGTTGCCTTCGCAGTTAGGGTTTCGCTGCCGTTTTGGTATGTAACAACGTATTCATGATTGCCTAAAGAAGAAGTGTTGATCGAAGGAAGTACAACGTTATCAGTGACGTCTTTTGTCGCGCCGCCTTCTTCAATGAGTTCCACTTTAATGCCATTGATAGAAGGAGTCGAGGCGAAAGGATAAGTCGAAGCAAGACCTTCAATGCGAAGCCCTGTATAAGCAGGAGCGTCCAAGACGGTGACCACGCAGGTGTCCTTGATTTCGGGATGATCTTTGACGGAAGCGGTGATCGTGGCTTGCCCTGCTTTGAGCCCATTGATGACACCGCCATGAACCGTGGCGATCGTTTCATCGCTGCTCGACCAAACGATCTCTCCGCTCGCGTTGCTTGGCGAAAGAGTCGCCTTCAAGGTCGCGGTAGAAGAGATCGAAGGATCGATGGTCAACGCGTGTTGATCAAGGCTTAGGCTTTCGACTTCGACCTCGCTTCCAGGAAGAAGGAATTGAGCTTGGTATAAATGGCGGCGCGCTTTCCGCCTTTAGCTGAAAAGGTGACGGAGCTCGTTGGCGAGTCGAACATGATCGAGAGGATCTCGGTGCAATTCTCGAGTTTTGCTCGTTGCCCGTTCAACGATCCTGTCGGTGTGAGCCCATTGATGTCGATGGCGCCGCTTGTATCGATGATCGCGCCAATGACGTTCACACCAAGGACTGGGTAAGAAGAATCGAAGGTGAGGGTGAGGCTGCCGTTGGCCTTGCTGGTGGCTAGACCGATGCCGCCGCGACGGAGATAGGCGTTTTGGCTGGAGACGGACGTCACGACATCGGGAACTTGGACCCCGTGCATCTGCATGGCCCCTTTGACATCATCGGGAGTCACGGCTTTCCCATCCGAAACATCTATGGTGTCAGGATTGTAGACATCCATTGTCAATATGTCGATGCCATCGGGCATCTTGACCTCGACGTGGTAGGTCGTTTCGATGTACTCATCGTTCTCATAGATCAAGGCCCGGATATCGGTTTGACCGATGGCTTTCGCGGTGACGAGGTAGTCGTTATCCACGGTAGCAATGCTTGGGTTATCCGAATCGACGATGAAGTCTTGATTCGATGCGTTCTCAGGAATTGTGCTTGCGAAGAGTTGGAGGGTATCCCCCAAGGTGATGGAGGCAGAAGTTCCGTTCTTCACGTCAACGAGTTTCATGCCCGTGACGGGGATGTAGGTGCCGATATGGATCGAAGCCGTGGCATTGAATTCCCCGTCTTCGGTAGTGCAGGTAAGCGTCGCATCGCCTACTTGATGGGCGGTGATCGTCACTTTTTCGGTGCCCGTAGTGGCGGTTTTGCTGATTGAGGCGATCTCAGGATGGTCGACGCTCCAAAGGAAGGAACGGTTCGTGGAGTTGGAAGGTACAACCAATCCATGGACTTCATCAGAGGTTTTGCCTCCGCCGATGGAGAGGTTGATGTTTGTTTTCGAGATGTTCAAGCCGGTCGCCGGGACTTCGAGGTCCATAAGGGCGCCGACATCGAGGACGCCGCAGGTGATGTTCGAAGGGCCGACTTCGCCAGGACCCCCAAAGGAAGTGGTATCAATCTTTTGATTTTCGAAGATTCCAACGTTCGCCGCGCTCGTTTGAAGGGTCGTCAAGAATTCGTCCGGTGTCCCATCAGGATTCTTTTCTTTCCAAAGGGCCGCCGCGCCAGCGACGATCGGAGAAGAGAAAGAAGTGCCTTGAGTTTTAACGTAGGAGTTATAGCGATAAGAACTAGAAGTTCCGTCAACGCCTGCGGTGTAGACGAAGCCCGGTGCCAAAATATCGACATTATCTTCTTTTTGCGGCGTGGGTTTGTTGTAGTTCGTAAATGGAGCAAGGGTATCGGAAGAGTTTTGGTCCAAAGCGCCAACGCCGATAACGTGGGAATTGCAAGCGGGATAAGAAGCATGGTTCGTGGCTTCGTTCCCGGCGGCTGCAACGACGATGATTCCGCTGTTGTATGCCTTTTTGCAGACGTCTTCTAAGTAATTCGCGACAGACGAACTGCCTTCTTGTTTTTCGCCAAAGCCATCGGTGAAGTTTTCGCCATACGCCCCAAGCGACATGTTGATGACGTCAACCCCTTGGGCGATCGCGTATTCCATGGCCGCTTCCATGGCGATGAAGGACAAGTCGACTTTCAAGGCCAATAGATCGGCGTTCGGCGCGATGCCTACGCCACCCCCGTTGTTCAACGGGGCCATCGCGCAGGTCGAGGTATTCGTCCCGTGGGTATCCCATTCTCGGTAATCGGAGTCCCAGGATTCGTCAATACAGGCCGGATCGTTCTTGTAGTACTTAACCCCATAGGAGGTATCGTTGGAAGCCGCGTAAAAGTACGCCGATTCCTTTAAGATCGCCGAGGTTCCATCAGCCCTTTTGTATTCTTCGTGGGTGTAAGAGAAGCCATCGTCGATGACCGCGATCTTGACGCCTTTCCCGGTGTAATCGTCCCAGACGGATTCGATATCGCCGAGGTTGGACATCGAGTAATTCTTTTGCTCTTCGTAGATGTCATCCTTGGTCGGCTTGACCATGGGCTTGGCTTTGGCCCCGCGGTATTCTTCGGGGACTTGTCCTAAATAGGTTCCGCCCGTATCGCGTTCAAAGAGGTAGGCGGGATCCGTCAAGACGCTAGGAAGTGTCGCGAACCCGAACGCGAAAAGGGCAAAAGAGGCTAATAGGTTCTTTTTCATAAGGCCGCTCCAATGTTGAATGGGTAATCCATTTGGAAAAGTTTAGCGAATTCTTGCCTTCCTTGCAAAGCAAGAGTCGAAAAAGGAAGGGCGATCATTCCCTTCCTTTGACGATTTCGAGTTGCGTATCAATCGAGAGTTCCTCGAATTGGGACATGAAGAGGTCGTAGTAGCGCCCTTTCTTCGCCATCAATTCCTCGTGACTCCCGTCTTCTAGGATCGATCCCTTTTCCATGAAAAGGATGCGATCGCAGGAAGTGACGGTCGATAGGCGGTGCGCGATAAGAATCGAAGTGCGGCCCTTCAACATCGCGTTGACCGTCTTCTGAAGCTTGGCTTCGGTCAAGGTATCGATCGAAGAAGTGGCTTCATCGAGGATCAAGAGCACAGGATCGCGGAGCAAGGCCCTCGCGAAGGCGATCAATTGCTTTTGCCCTTGGGACAAAGCGTCGCCTCCGATTTGGAGTTCGGTGTTGTAGCCTTCTTTCTCCGCTTCGATGAAATCATCGATCCCAACGGCCTTTGCGACGCGCCTGACGTCCTCTAGGGTCGCCCCGGGCTTCCCGTAAGCGATGTTATCGAAGTAGGTGCCCTTGAAGACGAAGGGGGTTTGCTGGACGTAACCGATGAAGGAACGGAGGTATCCTAGGCTCCGTTGCAGGTAATCCGTCCCGTCGAGGAGGATCTTGCCTCTCGTGGGTTGATAGAAGCGGCAGAGCAAGTTCACAAGCGTCGTCTTGCCTGAACCCGTCTCCCCGACGATCGCGACCGAGGTGCCGGGTTTGATATGGAGGGAGAAAGGGTGGATGACCTCGATCCCGTTCCCGTAATCGAAGGAGACGTCCTCAAAGTCGATTTGGCCCCTGAAGGGCTCATAGGCCTCCTCTTTAGGATGGAAGAGATCGCCGTATTTCTCTTGGACGTCCTTGGCATCTTCGATGTCGACCTTGGCTTCAAGAAGCTGCTGGACCTTCTCGGCGCTTGCTTGGGAGGCCATGAACTCGCCGAGTTCTTCGGACAGCGAGATCAAGGGGTCGTAGATGTTATGGACGAAGGTCAAGAACAAGACGACGGTCGCCGGCAGAACGAGCCCTCGGGCGATTTGGTCGTTGCCGAATAAGACGACGATGACCAAGACGGTGCCGGAGACAAGCGAGAGGATCGGATCGAGGAAGCTGTTCATCAAATGGGCGGTGAAACGCTTCTTGCATAGATCGGTCGTGATTTCGTTGGCTTCTTGCTCCCGCGATTCTTCCAAAGACAAGGCTTTGATCGTCTTGGCTCCGGAGATCGATTCGGCGAGATAACCAACGTAATGGGAATGGACGTTCCTCGCGATGCGGTGCTTTTTGAGAATCAGGCGCTGGAACAAAGGCGCGACCACGGCGACGATCGGCAGCGAAGCGACGATGATGAGGGCGAACCTCCAGTCGACGGAGAACATCGTGATCACCGAGAAGAGGATGTCGAGGACGCTCCAGACGATGCTGTTGAAGCCCCAGACCAGGGTTTGGCTAAGGGTCGAGGTGTCGCCTTGCATTCTCGCGATCAGCCATCCACTCGATACTTTGTCGAAATAAGAGAAGCTAAGCTCTTGAATGTGCTTGAAGGTATCGCGCCGCAAGTCGATCACGATATCCATCGAAATGATGTTCAAGCAATAGAAGGAGCCTAGGATCGCGACGCTCCGCAAGGCGATGGAGACGACGAGGAGGATCAAATACACGAGCATCGAGAACTCCGCCTCGATCCCGAAGATGAAGGTCGCTCGCACCGGGATCTCCCAAAAGGAGATGTCGGATACAAGGAGAAGGCCCTTGCCGATTCGATCGGCGATATCGATGGCCGCGGCGTTCATGACGGGGGTGAAGCTCGCGTCGTAGAAGGTCGCGAAGATCGTGCCAAGGGCGGCGAAAAGAAGGAGCCACTTGTGGCGGAAGGCGTATTTCGCGATTTTGAACCAAACGGAGAAGTTCAAGCGGCTAGGCAATGTTTCTTCTTGAAAACCGGTGTTCATAGCGCCTCCTTCACGTTTCCTTGGATCTTTGCGATTTCCGCGTAAAGCCCATTCCTTTGGACCAATTGTTGATGGGTGCCCATTTCGGCGATCCTTCCTTGATCCATCATTAGGATAAGGTCGGCGTCTTTCGCCGTGTTGATGCGGTGGGTGATGAGGATCTTCGTCGCCCCTTTGGCTTCTTTTTCTAGCCTCGTGCGGATTGCGAGGTCGGTCGCGGCGTCCACGGCGCTTAAGGAATCGTCAAAGACGACGATCGGGGCGCCAGGAAGTAGGGCACGGGCAATCGCAAGGCGTTGTTTCTGACCGCCGGAAAGGGTGACGCCTTTTTCGCCGACGGGGGTTTCGTAGCCTTTTTCAAAGCCTTCGATGGCCGTGTCGATGTCGGCGATGCGGGCGACGTTCAAGACGGATTCGTGGCTGGCGTCGGGACGGGTGATCTTGATGTTGTCCTCGATCGAGCGGGAGAAGAGGAAGGGGTCTTGGAGGACGCTTGCGATATCCCTTCTTAGAACGTCTTTCGCGATGTCCTTCCCATCGATCCCATCGAAGGAGATCGTTCCTTCATCGGGTTCATATAATCTTGTTAGCAAGGCATAGAGCGTGCTCTTTCCTGAACCTGTTTTGCCCATGATGGCGAGGGTTGAACCGGCTTTCACGTCGAAGGAGACGTCCTCGACGATCTCGACTTCCGGCTCGTCCGGATAATGGAAGGAGACGTGGGAGAAAGAGATTTGTCCCTTCAAGGGAACTTTCGATCCAGAATGGGTGTCTTCGGATTTGGCGTTCAACAAAAGCTGGATGCGATCGGCGGCCGTCATCGTTTGACCAAAGGCGCTTAGGGTTTGGGCGGCGCTTCGAAGCGGCCAAACCATCATATTGACGAAGGTGAAGGAGATCGCGACCGCGCCGCCAGAGATCTTGCCGACGTAGCAAAGGTACACGCCGACGATGACGGCGATGCTGCGGGAAGCGAAGATGAAGATGTCGGAGGTGGAGAAGAAGAAGCTTTCGAGCCAGCGGTCGTATTTGGATACCTTGCGATAGGCTTGAAGGTCTTTTTCGAATAAGTCGATCTCTTTTCGTTCCGCGGAGAAGGCCTTGATCACGCGGACGCCGTTGAGGTTGTCGTTGATGCGGTCGACGATCTGGGCTTCCGCATCGTCGGCGGCGCGATAGGCTCGGCGCACCTTTTTGATGAAGAAGAAGCTGTAGATGAAAAGAGGCGGCATCAAGATCAAAGAAGCGACGGCGAGCTCCCAGGAGATCTGGAAGAGAATGATCGCGGAGAAGATGCTCATCCATAAGGCGTAAAGGACCATTGAGGCCTGCATGATCATGAATTTCCGCATCGTGTCTAGGTCGGTCGTCGCGGTTTGGATGAGATCGCCGGGTTTCGTTTCCTTGTAGTAGCGGAAGGGCAAGGAAAGAAGGTGGGCGTAAACCACGTCTTGGATGTGCTTGTTGATTCGGCTTGCGGCCCGAGCACGCAGAACGTGACGGATGAAGGCGACAACGACCGTGACCGCGGTGGCCCCTAAGATCCAGAAGGCAATATAGTCCAAATGGGTGTAGAGGAATTCATCCCCTTGACCCATCGCGATCAAGTCGGCGACCCAACGTTCTAGATATGCCGCGCGATCCAATTGGTGCATGTAGGCGTCGACGAGGACGCTTGTGAGGAAGGAAGAGAAGACCGTCGCGACGCACATCAAAAATTGGAACACGAAGCTCCAGATGTAGACGGCAAGGTTGCCCTTGACCATGGTTTTCGCGGTTTTGAAGACGTTGCCCATCGGCGTTAAATTTTGAAGGAAAAACGGTTGTTGTCAATGCATTCAGGGCCGTGTTTCTAAAATTTCGCTTATAGCGACCTCTTTTTGATATGGGAAAGAAAGAAAAGAGGACCGATTGAAGGTTTGAAAGTAAATGACTTTCTTTCGTTGATGGGAATGGCCAGGATGGCAATCCACATAGTTTCGAAGGCAAAAGAAAATTCAAAACTGCGCTTTGGTGTCTTGAAATTTACTGGGGGTTGGTCAAAAAGGGGCTGCATGAATGAGACGCGATCAAATGGTGTTTGGTGTTCTTGCCTGGCGCATCGAAAGTGCAGCAATCGGCATTGCCATACAATTTATTAAAAAGAATTGAGATAGTGGTAAAAAGCGTCCGCAAATTGGTTGAAAGACGACTTGAAATCAGGGGTCGAGTGTTTTTTAGCGCAAGATTTCTCAGGAGAGTCCCAAACATTCTTGTGCTAAACGAAAAAAGGCTTCGGTTTTCCCTGACCTCTTTCTGTATCTGTGCGATAATATGTGCATCATGAACAAAACCTATTGGTGGCGCGATAGCGTCGGTTACATCATCTACCCCTCATCCTTTCAGGATTCCAACGGCGATGGCATCGGGGACATCCCCGGGATCATCTCCCGTTTGGACTACCTCCATGATCTCGGCGTCAACCTCCTTTGGATCTGTCCGATCTTCGCTTCTCCGATGGACGATAACGGCTACGACGTATCCGATTATTATTCGATCAATCCTCGTTATGGGACGATGGATGACTTTCGTCGCTTGCTTTCTGAAGCGCATAGCCGCGGCATCCGGATCTGCATCGACTTCGTCTTGAACCATACAAGCGACGAACATCCTTGGTTCCAAAAGGCGATTCAGGATCCTGCTTCCAAAGAACGCGATTATTACCTGATCCGCAAAGGCAAATGGGTCGATGGGAAGCTTTTGCCTCCGAACAACTGGAAAGGCTTTTTCTCGGCTTCGGTTTGGGAAAGGATCGGCGAGACCGACGAATTCTATTTCCATTGCTTCTCGAAGAAGATGCCGGACGTGAACTGGGCGAATCCCGAATTAAGGGAGCGCTTCTACGAAATTGCAAGATTCTACTTGGACATGGGCGTTGATGGCTTCCGCCTTGACGCCCTTGCCCATTTGGGAAAGGACCTGTCCTTCGAAGATTCTTCCTTGCCTGCGGATCCAAACGGCCTCGTTTTTGACACGGATCGTTACAGCAATCGAGAAGTCATTTTTGACTACCTCGCCGATTTCAAGAAGAACGTCCTCGATCATTATGATTGTCTCACCATTGGCGAAGTCGGGGGCGGATGCTCCCCAGAGACGGCCCTTCGTTACGCGGATCGAGAGAAGGGCTATATCGACATGGTCTTCAACTTCGATACCGCTTGGAGCAACGGAGCCTTTGGCTCGATTGATAAGGATCAAAGCGAGATCCAAACCGATGTCGTCGGCTTGAAGAACGCCTTCTGGCGGTGGTATGAGACCTGTTACCCCCATTGCGAGATGCCCCTATATTGGGATAACCACGACCATCCTAGGGTCCTAAGCCAATATGGATCCTTGACCTATCGGAACGAAAGCGCGAAATGCCTGCTTACCGTCTTGCTTTTCCTCTATGGAACTCCCTTCCTCTATAACGGCGAAGAGATCGGCATGAGCAACGTGACCTACGATTCCTTGGATGACTTCATGAGCGATTGCAGCGCCCGCGGCGATATCGAGGAAAAGAGGGAAGCCGGCTATTCCGACGAAAAGATCCTCCGTTACCTTTGCCGTTGCGCGAGGATCAACGCGCGTACGCCCTTCCAATGGGACGAGAGCGAGAACGCAGGCTTCACGACGGGCACCCCCTTGCTCAAGGTGAATGAAAACTATAAAGAAGGAGTGAACGCTCTTTCGGAGATGAAGGACCCTTGGTCGATCATCAATTTCGCCCAATACGCGATCTGGAAGCGGAGGGACCCGGAGATCTGCAAACTCATGAAAGGCGAATTGACCTTCTTGAACCAAAGCAATCCCGACGTCATCGCCTTTGCCCACAATAGCGAGGCCGGATGGCTGATCGTCGTGGCGAATATGCGCGATCGCGACGTGGATTTCCCTTTCTTTTATTCCATCAAGGAATGCTATTTGCATAACTACGATGCGGCAATCTATAAAGACCACGTCTTCACCCTTCGCCCCTTCGAATGTTTCTTGATCAAGGCCTGAACCCGATGGAGAAGCACTACCTTTTTCAAACAAGCGGCCCCTTTCATCGGATCGCCTTCGAAGATAGCCTCTCCTCGATCGGGGTCGAGGGGGTCACCTATTTTTCCTTGACCTCGGGCGAATTCATCGCGGATGCATCCGTGGTCGCGGAATTGATCCCGATCCTTGGGCTATTGCGCGAAGATCTAGGCGTATCCATTTCCTTTTTGATCTCCCATGATCTCGGGCCCTTGGAGAAGAAGCTGTTAAACGAAGCCTTCTCGTATTATCCAAACCAGGCCTTGTTTTTAAGCGACTTGATCCTGAAGGAGATCTCCTTTGGGAACTATTCTTCCTATCCTTTAATTAAAGAGAAGTTCGATCACGTCCCTAGCGACCTCATGTTGACGGTCGGGATGTACCTTCGCTGCGGGTTAGACGGCAAAGCCGCGTCCAAATGCCTTTTCATCCACCGGAACACCTTCCTGTATCGCGTGAATCAATTCATCGAGATGACGGGCTTGGACATCCGCGACTACCATAACGCCTTGTTCTTGGAACTCTATTTCCAACTTGTCTCGGCTTACCGCGCGAACGATTAGAGTTAGTTTGTGCACCGTGCACTAGACACTATATTTCCTTTCCTTTATCATTGAGTCAACGCTTGAAAAGGAAACATAAAACATGCCAAGAACCAAGAAAGAAGCTGTCAAGACCGAAGAGGTCAAAACGGGAGAAGTCAAGGCCGAAGAGACCAAGACGGAAGAAGTCAAGGCTGAAGCCGTCGCCGAGCCCGAAAGAGGCTACGTCTCCCTCCGCCACATCGACAAGATCTACGACAACAACGTCCAAGCGGTCTTCGATTTCAACCTCGAAATCGCCCGCAAGGAATTCATCGTCTTCGTCGGACCTTCTGGCTGCGGCAAATCCACGACCCTTCGCATGATCGCCGGCCTAGAAGACATCTCCGCCGGCGAGCTTTGGATCGATGGGGAATACTCCAATGACCGCACCCCGAAGGATCGCGACATCGCGATGGTCTTCCAGAGCTACGCCTTGTACCCCCATATGACGGTTTACAACAACATGGCCTTCGGCTTGAAGATTCGCCACCTTCCAAAGGAAGAAATTGATCGCCGCGTCCGCGAAGCCGCGAAGATCCTCCAAATCGAAGAATACCTCGATCGCAAGCCCAAAGCCCTCTCTGGCGGCCAACGTCAGCGTGTCGCCCTTGGCCGCGCGATTGTCCGCAACGCCAAGCTCTTCTTGATGGACGAACCTTTGTCCAATTTGGACGCCAAACTCCGCGTTCAGATGCGTTCCGAGATCATCAAATTGCACGAGGCGATCGGCGCCACCACGATCTACGTCACCCACGACCAGACCGAAGCCATGACCATGGCGAGCCGCATCGTCGTCATGAAGCTCGGCCGCGTCCAGCAAATCGGCAGCCCGATCGAAATCTACAACAATCCGGCGAACCTCTTCGTCGCGACCTTCATCGGCTCGCCTTCGATGAACGTCTTGAAGGCCACCTACAATAACGGCACCGTCGTTCTTGCCAACGGCAAGGAGATCAAGCTCTCCAAGGAAGCCGTCAAGGCCCACGAAGCCTTCTACGAAGCCGAGATCGAAAAAGCCAAAGCCGAACAAGCCAAGGCCCAAGCGGACCTCGAAGCGAAGAATGGCAAGGACGAGCACCTCAGCAAGGTCCTTTGCGACGCGACCTCCAAATTGTCCCGCCTCCAAGACGCTTTGGATAATCCCCACGAAGTCATCTACGGCATTCGTCCGGAAGACATCCACGACGTCGAGAACGACGCGACCCACGACGAACTTGGCGAGACCTACGACATCAACGTCGACGTCGCCGAGCTCCTTGGCCATGAATACTACGTCCACACCACCTTCGCCGGCGCGGAGATGGTCGCCAAGATCCCGCTCGTCCACGAGATCAAGATCGGCGACAAGATGAAGATTGCCTTCGCGATCCGCAAAGCGCACATCTTCGATCCGATCACTGAAAACCGCATTTACTGATCCACACCGTTTACCCTGTGTCACTGGGAAGGGGCGCCGCATCTTGTGGCGCCCTTTCTCATTGTGTAGAATGTTTCCATGCCACAGCTTGGGGATAGCAAAGAAAAAAAGGAAAAGAAAGCGAGAAGAGACGTTTCTTCTTCGACGGTCGTTTCCGCTTATTCGGAAGAAGGGAAGCGGAGGAACAAAAGGAAAAGAAGGCTCGATATCCTCATCCTCATCGTGAGCCTCTTGGTCTTGCTCCTTTGCGGGATCCTATTCTTCATTTTGACGTCGAACGATCTTTTCCCAAGCGGGGACGTTTCTTCTTCGTTGATGTAAGTTTTTCCGTCCATTTTGGAAAATCACGACAATAACTCCTTATAGAAGGGAACTTCGCCCTTCTTGAAAGGAGTTTTTTGTTTATGCAGGAGTTTTCGAAATTCAAAAAGATGGGCAAGATCGCCCTTTATGCGATCTTTGCTTCTTTCCTGGTCTTGTCGATTTTGGCCTTGGTCCTCTCTAGCGGAGAAGGGGTCGAGGGCTTGGCGAGCAAGCTTTCCCTCCTTTTCTTTGGAGGTTTTGCCTTGCTTGGGCTTGCCTTTTTGGTTTTAGGTTTCTTCCTTTTGAAGGGCTTAGAAAAGCTAGAAGAAGTGAAAACAGAAGAAGCGAATAACGTCGACGAAGGGCTATAAAGAAAAACCTCGCGGGTAAACGCGAGGTCAATCTTCTTTCTTTTTGTCGGGCTTGCGGGGTCCGGGCCCGTCTTTATGGAAGTCTCCGCGGGGTTTGTAGCCGTCCTTTTTGTAGCCGCCTTCTTTATGGAAGCCGCCTTCCTTTCGGTAGCTTTTCTTAAAACCATCGTCTTTGCGGTACGGCTTCTTGAATTCGCCATCTTTATGGAAGTCGGATTTGAATTCCCCGTCCTTTGAATAGGACTTTTTGAACTCTCCGTCTTTGCGAAAGCCGTCTTTCTTGAAACCATCCTTCTTGAAGGGGCGGCCTCCTTTATGGAACCCGCCGCGCGTATCCTTGCGGAATTTGCGGTCGGTCGAGAAGTCGCGGGAAGATGCGCTTGGTGCGCCCTCCCCGTCTTCCCTCTTCGGGCGATGGGAGTGGGGACGATCCTTGTAACTTGGGCGATCCTTGCCATAGCCTCCTTCTTTGCCTTCGAAGCTATTTTGCTTGTTGTGCGTGGAGCGGAAGGGCTTTGGTTCTCTTGGGGCTTCGTCGCCATGTTCTTCGAGGTATTGGGCTTGACGTTCAAGGAAGGCGTTTCGCTTTTCCTCTCTGGCCTTGCGCCCTTCAAGGAAGGTCGGGAGTTCTTCTTCGGAATAGACTTCGATGCCTTTGCTCTTCAAGTAGCGGGCCGTAAAGCCCATGCCTTTGACAAGACGCCCATCGAAGAGGCCGTTGTGCACGACGTGGACGCCGCAGGCGGGGGATTTCTCTTTGAGAATCGCGACGCGGATTCCCAAGAACTGGCAAAGGGAGTATGCTTTTTTCGCCGCTTCAACGTAGATCGAGGTCAAGTCTTTGCCTTCTTGGGTGCGGACTTGGTCGTGATAGATTTCCGCCGGGGCGCGAGGAGTGCTTAGACCTCCTTCAACTTCCGGGCAGAAGGGAACGAGTTCATAATATTCGAGGAGTTCATCGATTTGCGCGACGCGGTTGTCGCCTCCATCGTATCGTGTTTTCTCCCCGATGAGGCAAGCAGAAATAAGGATCTTTTCCATAACGGCGAAATTGTAAACGCTTTTGGAAGGGAAGAGAACAAGGAATTCATCTTTAGATGGCGGAACTCAAACGAAACAAAACACTTCTGATCAACAACGAACCTTACAAGGTCAAGATCACCTTTCGGAAACGCAACGGGATGACCCTCCGTTTAAGCGCCAAGGAAGAGAAGACCTTTTTGGTCTCCGCCTCAACTTCGTATTTCTATGAAGATGCCAAGATCGACGCGTTCTTGATCAAAGGGGCGCCGAAACTATTGAGCAAAGTATCTAAGAGAACAGAAAATAGAGGCTCCTTCTATCAAAATGGATATCTATATGTCCTTGGAGAATTGAGGTTCGTCGGGAAATTAAACGACGAACAACTCAAGGAAAAACTGAAAGAAATCGGGCTTCCCTACTTAGAAGAAAGAACGCGCTTTTGGGCGAAGAAGATGCACGTGCATAAAGAGTTCGCGGTCAAGATGCGCTATATGAAAACCCGTTTCGCGGTCAATTGTCTCGGGACCAAACGCATCTTCTTCACGAACGTCGCGATCTGTTATGCGCCCGAGATCGTGGATTATTTGATCATCCATGAGCTTGCCCACTTTACTTACGCGAACCATCAAGCGAGTTTCTATCGCCTCGTATCCAAATACGATCCAGACTATGTAAGGCATCAACGTTCGTTGAAGAAAGGGGATTACCGTGGAGAAGATCTCTAGTACCAGCAACAAAAAAGTGAAGGCCCTTTGCGCGTTAGGCAAGAAGCCGACGCCCAAAGCCTTTTTGATCGAAGGATACCACATGGTCGAGATGGCCTACGCCGCCCATTGCCTTGATGAGATCTATTCGACGGAAGAATGCCCGTATCCGGATGTCTTGTTCACGAGACTAGGAGAAGAAGCCTTGCAAAAGGCCGCGATCTCGAAAAACCCTGAACCGATCTTGGGGATCGCACACCTTCCCGGGAATAAGGAAATCGGGGATCGCGTCTTGATTCTCGATCGCGTCCAAGACCCAGGGAACGTCGGGACGATGCTCCGCACGGCCCTGGCCTTTGGGTTTAACGATGTCTATTTCCTTCCCGGGACCTGTACCCCGATGAACGCGAAGTGCCTTGCTTCAACCCAAGGGGCGATCTTTGAAGTGAATCTCCATTTCCCGGATGACGGATTGGCCTTGTTGAAGGAATTGAAAGAGAAGGGCTACGAAGTCTTGGGAAGCGCCCTTCAAGATTCGATGCCCATGGAAACCTATTTTCCGAAGAGCGGAAAGCTTGCGTTGATCCTTGGAAACGAAGGGCAGGGAATGAAAGAAGAACTGCGCAAAGAATGCTCTTCCTTGCTCCTTATCCACATGGAAGCGATGGAATCCTTGAACGTTGGCGTTGCCGGAGGCATCTTAATGCATCATTTGTCTTTAAAATCAGACGAAAATGTACGATGATTTAAGCATGAAGAAAAGTTTCTCTACCCCCTTATTGCTTCTAGCAAGCGTCACCCTTCTCGCCTCTTGCAATGCGAGTTTGGATTCTAGCTCCTCTAGCAGCGAGCAAACCTCCTCCTCGATTCCTCAACCAAACAAGGACATCGATGATTATTTGAACGAATACACCCAAGCGATGAAGTTCGCGGCGATGGAACAGGATTTGTCCTTCGACGCGCAAGGAAGCGCCCTTTCCTTTGGCTTCCGCAGCTCCGAAGCCCCGGAAGAAGGGAAGGAACGCACCTGGGACGATCTTCATTTGGATACGGATCACTTTGGAGTGAACTTCGCCGCCAACGGCGTCGGGAGAGGCAAGGACAAGATGAAGGCCTCCTTGCATATGCCCCGCACCGAACTTCGCGTATCGGGGAATAGCATCCCTTCGGCGATCGGGTCGAACGCAGTCATCCCCCTTCAGATGGATGCGTATTTCGATAATGCGACCCTTTACGCGGATTTTTCAAAGCAAGGGCTCTTCAACACGGTTTTGCAGGTGGCCTTGCGTGGTCTAAGCGGCGATTCGACGTGGAATTTGGTCGACCAAGGACATTACGATTTAAGCGATGATGCCTTCAGCCTTTTGACGGGGCTTATCAACGCGGCTTCTAGCAATACCCCGGAAGATCGTTTCTTCCGTTTGATCGCCGAGACCGATTCCCTCATGATTCCCGTTCAATCCGAGACCTTGGAAAACGGTTTATCGAAGATGACCGTCCGGATTGATGATGAAGCCTCGTTGGACGCCTATCTCAACGTCTTTGTTTCCAATGTCTACGCCGAGATCAAAGGCCTCGTGGATTCCTTCAAAGATTCTTCCTCTTCGTCAATCGACATCAGCGTTGGCCTCCCGAGCGAAGAAGAAGTCCTTGCCCGCGTGGACGAAACCATCGAAGCGATCGACTTCAACCATTTCTACCGTTCGGTGACCTACGCCGCGGAGCAAGGCGTCGTCGCGGAATCCTTCTCGCTTAGCGTCGACGACTTCGACGATCAAAAGACCTATGACCTCCTTTATGGGGCGAATGGGATCGATCCTTTTGATCCGAATGACGCCAATGACGCGGATCGAACGTTGATGGTGCCCGATGGAAAGCTTGAGGTCTCCTGCGAAGTCGCAAGAGCCTACGGGCGCAAGGTCAAATGCGATACCTTGTCCGTGGAAGAAAAGGCCGACTATACCGATGTCTTCACCTTCCCAAAGTTCCAAAAGGAAGAGGCGTAAGCGAAACAATTACATCAGGATGCTCTCCTTCGGGGGCATCCTTTTTTGATATAAAAAGACTTCCCATCGAAGGGAAGCTTGAAGGTTTATTCGTCTTCTTCGTCTGGATCCGAATCTTTCTTCATCTCTAAGTAGAACATGGCGCTGACGACCATCATCGCGATGGCGATCAAATCATTCGAGAGGAACTGGATCAAGGCCGCGGCAACGCTTGGTTGAAGGGGCCAGCGTTCCACGAAGGAAGCAAGGATCGCTCGAAGGAGCCAGGCTGCGCCTAGGAGGTAATAGAAGTAGACGGGCGTTTTCTTTTTCGCGAGGGCTTTCTTGCCCGAGAGGATCATGAGCACGCTATAGCCTAGAAGCAGGAAGGAGAGGGTATAGGTCGCATAATCAACGCCGGCGATCAAGGAAGGATGGCCACTTGGCAAGAGGTCATACCACTTGAAGATCAAGGGAAAGAAGAAACTCGCCGGGGCGTAAATCGCGCTTGCGCCCAAACTAAGGCAATAAAGAACACGAACCCATTTTTTCATATGGTTGCTCCTAACAACTTTTTTCTACCTCATTTATGGGCTCGGGCGGTAAGAAAATCGATAATAGGGGAGCGAATTTGCGGAAAAACCTATGGTTTCCCCTTCCCTTTTTGCCATCAAGGAATAAAATAAACGCGTTCAAAGAAGAGGAGTAGTAACGGGTCGCTTCCGAACAAAGGGAAGAAGGGATAGTGAGACCCTTCCGCAGGAAGTCCGCGAATTCGCCTTGGAGAACGCTAGGGAGACCTAGCCGCGCCCCGCGTTATAGGGACAAAGAGCATTTCCAACCAGTACGGTTTATTTGGATTTGAAAAGGGATGGCACCGCGGGGGCAACTCCGTTCCCTGCCATCCCTTTGTTTATTGAATAGGAGGAATTCCATGGATTGCATCGATGAAGCAACAAAGATCAAAGAAGAAGCCTTGAAGGCCCTGATGGACGTCAAAGAAGAAGGGCAGCTCGGCCTCTTTTTCGCCGCCTACCTCGCCAAGAAAGGCGCTGTCAGCGGCTTGATGAGCAAGATGAAGGAGATCCCTCCTGAACTTCGGGCGACCTTCGGGGCCGCGGTGAACGCCGCAAGAAAGGCCGTCGAAGAGGTCTACCTCGAAAAGAAAGATGAGATCGAGGCCTGGAAGCTGAAAAAGAAGTTTGAATCCGAAAAGATCGATATCACCTTGCCGGGGAGGACTTGCTTGCCCGGCGGGAAGAACCCCTATCACGTCGTGATCGACGAAGTGACCAAGATCTTCTTGGATATGGGATATGAGGTCGCGGAAGGCAGAGACGTCGAAAGCGATCTTTATAACTTTGAACTCTTAAACGTCCCGAAGGATCACCCAGCGCGCGATATGCAGGATACCTTCTACCTTGATGGGATGAAGGAGTTGCTGCTCCGCACGCAGACTTCGGCCGCGCAAGCCCATGCGATGTGCGAAGAGAATCCAAAGGGCCCGATCCAATTGATCTGCCCGGGGAAAGCGTATCGTCGCGACGACGACGACATGACCCACAGCCATCAATTCGCCCAGATCGAAGGGCTTGTGATCGGCGAAGAGATCTCGATGGCGAACCTCAAGGCGACCCTTGAGCTCTTCGTCCGTAAAATGTTCGGCGAAAAGAGAGAAATCCGCCTTCGTTCCTCTTATTTCCCTTTCACGGAGCCTAGCGTTGAAGTCGACGTTTCTTGCTTCAACTGCGGGGGCAAAGGCTGCAGTTTATGCAAAGGCACGGGCTGGATCGAGATCTTGGGCGCCGGCATGGTGAACCCAAAGGTCCTGGAAGCCTGCGGTTATGATTCGAAGAAGTATTCGGGCTTTGCCTTTGGCGTCGGGGTCGAGCGCGTCGCGATGCTCCGCTATGGGTGCGATGACATTCGTCGGATCTACGCCAACGACATCCGCTTCTTGGATGCCTTCCAAGGAAAGTGAGGAAGTAGACAATGAAAGTTTCGTATAAATACATCAAAGAACGCCTCCATCTTGACGCGACCCCGGAAGAGATTGCGGATAAGTTGACCTTCGCAGGCGCCGAGGTCGAAGGCATTGAGCCTCTTGGCCAAGGCACGAACCTCGTGATCGGCCATATCCTTTCTTGCGTTCCGCATCCAGATAGCGATCACCTCCATATCCTTCAAGTGGACGAAGGACCCTTTGGCGTCCATCAAATCGTCTGCGGTGCCCCAAATGCAAGGGTTGGCTTGAAGGTCATCGTCGCAAGAACAGGGGCCAAGCTCCCCGGTGGCGAGATCAAGCCGAGCAAGATCCGCGGCGTCGATAGCGATGGCATGTGCTGCTCGTTGCTTGAACTTGGCGTCGAAGGGAAGTACTTAAGCGAAAAGCAAACCTCGGGAATCGAGGAATTGGACGAATCCGCCCCCGTCGGGGAAAGCAATGTCTTGGGGTATCTAGGCCTAGACGATGTCGCGATCGATATCTCGGTTTTGCCGAACCGTCCTGACCTCTATGCCTTCGAAAACGTCGTGAAGGAAGTCGCTTGCTTGTTTGATATCGAGCAACGTAAGGAAGAAGCAAAAGAACTCCCGTTGAATGCCACCTCCTTCAAGGTTGGATCGGAGACTTCTTCCTGCAAGATCTTCTCTGCCCGCGTGATTAAAGGCGTCGAAACCCACGCTTCGCCTTTGTGGCTTAGCCGTTTATTGGAAGTCTCTGGGATCCGTTCGATCAACAACATCGTCGACATTGGAAACTACATCATGCTTTTGACGGGCCAGCCCCTCAACATGTATGACCTCGACAAATTGCCGAAGCAAGAATTGATCGTCCGTGACGATCTAGAAGGCGAGTTCCTCGCGATGGATGGGAACAAGTATCCGCTTCAAAAAGGCGACTTGGTCGTTACTTCCGATGGACAACCGATGTGCCTTGCCGGGATCATGACCGCGGATGCCTGCCGAGTTGACGAGAATACCAAGAACATCGTCGTTGAAGCGGCTTCGTTCCATTTCGCCTCGATCCGTCATACCTCCAACCGCATCGGCTTGGCGAGCGATTCCTCCTTGCGTTTCTGCAAGGGCATCAACCCCGATCAGATGGAAGACGTCCAACGCAAGACAAGCGAGATCTTAAGCGAAATCGCGGGAGCGAAAGAGATCGAAGAGACCGCTCTTTATGATGTCTATGCGCACGAAAAGAAGGAAATCCGCACGAGCGTTGCCTATCTTAATGGCCGTCTTGGAACTTTCTTTGATACGGATTTGATCTTGAAGACTCTTGCTCGCGATAACCTCTCCCCGAGAATCGAAGGGGAAGAGCTCGTCTGCGAGGTTCCTTCCTATCGTTTGGATATGGATGGGGAAGCCGATATCTCGGAAGAATTGATCCGAATCCTTGGCTACGACAAGATCGTCTCGACCCTTCCGATCACCCAGCTTGCGCTTCGCGGGTTGACCCCGAAGCAAGAAAAGAAGAAGGCGATCCGCGATTATTTGCTCGCCCAAGGCCTTTATGAAGTTGTCACCTATACCCTCGTTTCCAAAGATCAATTGGGCTCGTTCCGCTATCTCAATAACCACGAAGCCTTGAAGCTGAAGAATCCCCTCACGGTCGATCGCGAATTCGTCCGTCCCTCCCTGCTTCCTAGCCTTCTGAAGGTCGCGACCTATAACGTCGCCCGTCAAAACAAGGACTTCGGAATCTTCGAGGTGAGCGACATCGATGCGTCTGATTTCCAAGGTCAATACCTCTCCTTCGTCTTGACCGGGAACGCGAAAGGACAAGGCCGTCTCGGCGAACGTCCTTACGATTTCTTCGATGCGAAGGGCTATGCGGAGGCGATCCTCAAGATCCTCGGGGTCAAAGAAGGAAGATACCGCTTCATGCCGTGGAGCCTAGGAGGCGAAGAGATGCATCCTGGCCGCTCCGCGGAGATCCGCCTTGGCAAGCAACTCGTCGGGTATTTCGGCGAAGTGCACCCCGTCGCCCTCAAGAAGAATGATTTGAAGTCCGCGATTGTCCTTGAACTCGATTTCGATGCCTTGGCCTCGCTTAACGCGACCCCGATCAAGGTCGCCGTCCCGGCGAAATATCCTTCGGTTTCCCGCGATTTGTCCGTGGTTTTGGCGAAAGACGTCGCCTTCGACGATGTCCGTCGCAGCCTCATGAAGTGCTCGCCCCTCGTCCGCAGCGTCGAAGCCTTCGACGTCTATACGGGGCTCGGGGTGGTCGAAGGAAAGAAGTCCCTTGCCCTTAGCCTCACCCTTGGTAGTGAGGATCACACCCTCCAAGAAGGCGAGATCCAAGAAGCGATGAAGAAGGCAATGGACGCCTTGAAGTTATCCTTCAACGGGGAGATCCGCGGGGTATGAAGATCTATCGAAGCTCCATCTACTCGGGCAAGGAAACGCCCGTAGAAGAAGTCGTTGATGAATATCCCAAGGAATGCTTTGAACGTTCTTATCCCTTGATGGGGATCAAGGACGCGAGGTTATTGGGCGTTGTTCAGAAGTTCGATGATATCGTCGTTTTTGAAGGAACCATCGAAGGGACCTTGCTCCTAAGCGATGCTCGGACGAACGAAGTCTTTGAACAACGCATCGAAAAAGAAGAGACGGTTAACCTCCTCGACGATGATCCAGATGGCGAGGCCGAAGGCTATCTCTTCCCGGGGAACGGGATCGAGCTATCCGAGGTTCTCTATTCTCTTCTTCGCAGCGAGACCCCCATCAAACCCTTGAAGGAAGATTCCTCCTTCTCACGTCAAGGCGAAGGATGGTCGGTCTACCTTGAAGGAGAAGAGCCAAAACTCGAAGAGGGTTCTCCCTTCGACGTCTTGAAGGATTACGATTACGACGAATAAGAAAAGTGGGCCGCGAGGCCCATTTTTCGTTTGTTTTGGCTTAGAGCTTGCGGCCGCAGCGATCGCAGTAATTGGCGTCTACGTCGTTTAAGGTCCCGCAGTACATGCAGGTTTTCTTTTGGGCCATTCGATCTTTTACGTCGTGACGGCTTTCTTCGCGGTTCCCATAGAGGGAATCCGGATGGTCTTTGCCGTATTTTTCGCGATTCCCATTCTTTATAAGGAAGCGGATCGCGAAGACGATCTGGACGAGCGCGGAGATGGCGATGAGCCCATAAACAACGAAAAAGACGGATAAGAAGGGGGTAGGTACGCCGAAGCTTGTAACGAAGTAGCAAAAAAGGCCAAGCATCCCCATGGTGACGAGGTCGGCGATGATGAAGCTGATCGCCTGCATTTTGCTGTAGATGTGGAATTTTTTAAATGCCATCGTGTCTATTCTCCTTTTTCGTCTTGGGCGTCTTTTTGTTCCATGAAGGACGCTTCTTGCTTCGCCTTTGCGTATTGCTCTTGCTTCTTTTCGCGGACCAAGTAACGGATCGCAAAGTCGATGTGGATCGGGCCATAGATCAGCGTGAAGACCGTGCAGACCAAGCAGATGATGGACCAGACGTTGATCACGTGCCAACGAAGGCAGATGAAGAGGCATAAGCCGGCGAGGGTGAGGAACGCCAAGGGCTCGAAGACAAGGGAAAGGATCGTTTTCTTTTTGGTGAAATGGATGTCCTTGAGGAAAAGCTCCTTTGCATTCATACCCTAATTATTGCATGGTCGGCGAATAAAATGAAGTGGAATTATTTCAAATTTGAATTTCTTGGAATTTTCTTGTATGAATTGGAGAATCGGTTATAATAGGAACATGGATATCGAATGGTTCAAGAACAAGGCGGAAGGAAAAATCTCCCTCTATCCCTACCATATCCTCGTCAATGTCTCTCTAAAGCCTTACTTGGAGAACGTCGACTTCGTCCGCGTCGGGGTCACCAAGGATGATAAGTTGATCATCCAGCCAGTGAAACCGCAGGATGAAGAGAGGGTCTTGGCGGAAGGGGAAGCGCTTTTGCCGCTCAGCCACAAAAAGACCGCGGATCGCTTCGGCAACGCAGCGATCTGCCGCCACATTCTTCAGCGGCTCGATTTCAAGGAAGGAGATTGCCCGATCAAAATGAAATGTGTCTATGAAGAAGAAATCGGCTTGATCGCCGAAAAAGAGGAAGGAGGTTATCGCTAAATGGAAGAATGGATGTGGGTTGTATGGCTTTGCATCTTCTTGGTGACGCTCATCGTCGAATTCACGACCGATGCCCTCGTCTCCATCTGGTTTGCGGCCTCGGCCCTGCTCTGCTTAGGGCTTAGCTTCGTTCCGGGGCTTCCATTTTGGGGCGAGATCTTGATCTTCCTGTGTGTGTCGTTGCTCGCCTTCTTGGCGCTTCGACCCTTGCTTACGAAGCGGCTTAAACGCCGCATCGTCCCGACCAACGTCGACTCGATGGCCGGGCAAAAAGGGGAAGTGAAAAAATGGAAAGATGCCTTGCACGGCGGCGAAGTCGAAGTGCACGGGGTCATCTGGAACGCCCTTCCCGTCCGCGATGAATTGAAGATTCATCCGGGCGACATCGTCAAAGTCATTATGGTCAACGGCAACAAATTGCTCGTTGATAAAATCGAAAAGGAGAACTAAACATGCTGCGCTTGCTTACCGACGGAGGGAATGGCTGGCTCGTCGCCCTCTGCGTCTTCATCGGCCTATTGATCCTCGCGCTCATCATTCTTGTCGCGAACATCAAGGTCATCGGCCAAACCGAGAAAGGAATCGTCGAACGCTTCGGGTCGTATCGCAAGACCTGGGACACCGGCATCCACGTCAAATTGCCTTTCTTCGATCGCCTTGCCCACCGCATCGACATGAAGGAAAGGGTCGCGGACTTCCCGCCTCAAAACGTCATCACCAAAGACAACGTCACGATGTTGATCGACACGGTCGTCTTCTTCTACGTGACGGATCCAAAGCTCTTCGCCTATGGCGTGTCTGAACCGATCCGCGCGATTGAACTCTTGACGGCGACCACCCTTCGTAACGTGATCGGCGAGCTCGATCTCGACGAAACGCTCACCTCTCGCGACGTGATCAACGACAAGATTCGCGTCACCCTCGACGCCGCGACCGATCCTTGGGGGATCAAGGTCACCCGCGTCGAAGTGAAGAACATCCTCCCGCCGAAGGACATCCAAGACGCGATGGAACGCCAGATGAGGGCGGAACGTGAGAAGAGAGAACAAGTCTTGCTCGCGGAAGGCCGCAAGCAAAGCGCGATCTTGGACGCCCAAGGCGCCAAGGAAGCGAAGATCCTCCAGGCGGAAGCCGAGAAGGAATCGACGATCCGCCGCGCGGAAGGCGAAGCGAGCCGCGTCCTTCAAATGAAGAAGGCCGAGGCCGATGGTATCCGCATGGTCCGGGAAGCCGAAGCCGCTGGTATCCAAGCCATCAAAGAAGCCGGCGCCGATGAAGCCGTCCTCACGATCCGCGGCTACGAAGCCTTGAAGGACGTCGCCAATGGCCAAGCTACCAAGATCTTCCTCCCGCAGGATCTCTCGAAGCTTGCTGGCGTTGCCTGCACCATTGCCGAAACCGTCAAAGACGAGAAAAAGAAGTAAAACCTCCTCGCTTCTTGCCCAAATTCCGAGTTTTTCGGGGTTTGGGCTTTTTCTTTTGCCTTGGAATGGATCGGGGAAAACACGTTTCCAAAAGCATGGGCGCCATCGATGGTTTCCGAAAAAGCACAAGTAAAGACTTTTTGCAAGGAAAAACGCATTTCCTCTTGCAATGCACGCGAAGGGGAACTAACATTATGTTGCGAGGTGGGAAAAAGTGGTAAAAACGATGTTCGGGAAATTCAATCGATCCCTCGACAGCAAAGGCCGCTTGTTGATCCCCGCCAAACTCCTCAACGAAGAAGCAAACGTGCTTTATGTCCTAAAGGGCTTCGATGGCTGCCTCTCGGTGTACCAAGAGAAAGCCTTCGATAAGTTCCTGGAGGAGTTAGAAAGCATGGACTTCCACTCCGAAGAGGAAAGGGCTTACGTCCGTCTCGCCGCGAGTTCGATCAACGAAATGAAGATCGACTCGCATGGTCGCATCCTTCTTGGGAAGCAACTTCTAGAGGAGTATGCGATCGGCCAAAACGTCACGATCGTCGGGGTGCTCGATCACTTCGAGATCTGGGATGAGGCCGCCTTCCTTCGCTATCAAGTCCGCCATGGCGCCGCCTATGATCGGCTCGGGGTGCCCAGAAAGAGCTACGCATCATGAAGTACGAGCATTACCCCGTGCTTCTAAGCGAAGCCCTTGAGGGATTAAGCCTCAAACCCGATGGCGTCTACGTGGACTTGACCCTTGGTCGCGCGGGCCATTCCTCCGAGATTCTCAAACGGATTCCAAACGGATACCTCTATTGCTTCGACCAAGACGAAGAAGCATTGAAGCAATCCAGGGAGCGTTTGGAAAAGATCGGAACGAACTTCGAATTGATCCAAAGCAACTTCGAACACGCAACGGAAGAACTGGCGAAACGAAACGTAACCAAAGTGGATGGGATCCTGGCAGATCTAGGGGTATCGAGCCCACAACTCGACGATCCTAGCCGCGGCTTCTCATATCGAGAGAATGAGACGCTCGACATGCGCATGGACCAATCCTCGCCTCGAACCGCCGCCAAGGTATGCAACGAATACTCCATCGAGGAGTTAAGTCGCATCTTGCGGCAATATGGCGATGAGAAAGACGCTTACCGCATTGCAAAGGAAATTGTAGCGCGGAGAGCGATCTCTCCTCTAACCACCACCTTCGATCTCGTCGAATGTGTGAAGAAGGCCAAGACCGCGAAGGAACTCTCGAAGAAAGGGCACCCCGCGAAGCAGACCTTCCAAGCCATCCGTATCGAGGTCAACCACGAAGAAGAAGCACTCCAAAAAATGCTTCAAGACGCGCCGAAGCTCTTGAAAGAGGGCGGACGGCTCGCCATCATCACCTTCATGTCGCTTGACGATCGCGTGGTGAAAGACGCCTTCCGCGCCTTGTCCACCGTTGAGGGAAGCCGACACGGCCCGGTCTTGCTGCCGGATCAAATTGCGAAGCCGGAATTCGCGTTGGTGAATCGAAAACCGATTCTACCTAGCGAAGCGGAACTCCATGAGAACCACCGCTCCGCGAGCGCCAAACTGCGCATTCTTGAAAAGCGTTGAAATCGCTAACCCAAACACCCCCAGAAAGGAGACCCAACCCCATGAAAGATAAACTCGTGAAAACCAACCGCAAAAGAGGGTTTTACCGTATTGCCTTGCTTGGCAAGGTCTGCGCTTTCGCGGCGATTCTGGGCTTAGGAAGCGCTCTTCCCATCGTTATCGTCGCCTCCGCTTCGACCGAAGCTGCCGCTAAAGAAGCGTTGCAATCTAGCTCCCAGGTCGATCTCGACGAAGCCGGCGATAGTTCGAGCGAAGAGATCCTTTCCTACGTCCACGCTTGATAGAGTGCCTTTTATCTAACGGCGAATTAGGCTCCGAAAGGGGCCTTTTTCTTACCTAAAAAACGCCTAATCCTTTACCATATTCCCCTTTCTATTTAAGCCTCACTATATTAAAATAGTGGGCATGAACGAGAAGTTTGCCTGTTTCGAAGTCACAAGCGATTCCATCCGCCTTATCCTCGGTAGCGTCGATGATCGCTCCCCTTTCCCTTTTTTGGAGAAGGAAATCGCGATTCCCGGGATCATCTCCCGCGGCATCGTCCAAGACGAGGAGGCTTTGGTCGCGGCGTTGAGCCAATTCCATCGCCTCGAAGACCCCCATACGAGGGTCGTCGCGAACATCAGTTCCGCCTGCTTGGTCTTGCCGGCCTTGGACTTCGGCTGCTTCCACGGCGCGAAGAGCACGAACACCGTTTCCTCGACGGTTTCGGCGGTCGACATCTCGAATGCGATCTCCCTTTTCCAAAAGGATTCTTTGCGCGAAAAGGCCGGGTATTCCGTGATCGACATCATCCCCCAGGAGTTCGTCCTCGAAGATGGGCGCAGGTTCTATGAGCCGCCTCTAGGCGAGACGAGCTCGACCTTGATGATCGAAGGACTTGTCCACCTCTTGCCAAGCGAAGTCGTCTCTTCCTACACGAATTGCTTCTTGAAGGCGGGCTTCCGCATCGAGAAGGTCTCCGTCAACAGCCATTGCGACGCCTTGGCCTTGGGCTTGGAAGCGAATCTTCCAAAAGACGCGCTTCTAATCAACCTTGGCGCAAGGATCACCCAAGTGAACTTGGTCCGCAAAGGAAATAGCGTCGCTTCGTTCTCGATCTTCTTCGGCGGGGATGACATCACCGAGCGTCTCGCTTCCTCCTTCTCCTTGACCTTCGAAGAGGCCGAAAGCCTCAAGAAGGAGTACGGCTACGATCCGACCCCGAGGCTCTTCTCGGCCCCGATTGGCGTTTCGAACGACCCAAGCGTCGGCAAGATTTCCCAAGAACAATGGAACGCGGCCCTTTTGAAGGCCTTCGAACCCTATATCGCCCAATTGAAGGCGACCTTGGATAAACTCTATGGTTTGCAAGCCCAGATCAAGGATCTCCCCCTCATCCTTAGCGGCGGCGGAAGCATGCTTGTCGGGATCAAGGCCTTGCTTGCTTCGATCTTGCAAGGGCACGAAGTCTATTCCTACGTCCCAAGCGTCGTCGGCATGCGCCATCCTCGCTACATGAGCTTGGTGGGCTCCTTGCTCGCGAAAGGCAATAGCTACACCGGGAGCCTAAGCGACAACCACAAGAACCTGGCCCACGTCTCCCGTCCGGCCCTAAAAGCCAAAACCTTAAAACGCACCTCGTCTCCCGAAGACGATTCCCTATAAACCCTAGGAGGCATCGAATATGGATTCCATGGACCTCGATAACTACGAACCCGTCATCCGCATCGTCGTCATCGGCTGTGGTGGCGCGGGCAATAACGCCGTCAACCGCATGATTGACGATCACATCGATAACGTCGAATTTTACGTCTTGAACACGGATAAGCAGGCCTTGGCGACCTCCAAGGCCCCGAACCGTATCGTCATCGGCGAAGACGTCACCCAAGGTCTTGGCGCGGGCGGCGATCCAAGCGTCGGCAAAGCCGCGGCCGAGCAAAGCGAAGAGAAGATCCGCGAGATCGTCCGCGGGGCGAACATGGTCTTCATCGCGGCCGGCATGGGCGGAGGCACGGGCACGGGGTCTTCCCCGGTCGTTGCGAAGATCGCAAAAGAAGAAGGCGCCTTGACGATCGCGATCGTCACCCGTCCCTTCATCTTCGAAGGCAAAACGAGAATCGCCAATAGCTGCTCTGGCTTAAACGAATTGAAGGACGCCGTCGACTCGATCATCATCGTCTCGAACGATAAGCTCCTTGCTTCTCGCGGCAACGTCCCGATCTCCCAGGCCTTCGCCGAATCCGACAAGGTCTTGGCCCAATCCGTCAAGACGGTCGTCGAATTGATCCTCTTGCCGGCGGTCATCAATTTGGATTTCGCCGACGTCAAATCGATCCTCAAGAACTCGGGGATCGCCCTGATCGGCTTTGGCGAAGGGCATGGCGATCATAAATCCCAAGAAGCGGCGGAAAACGCGATCAATAGCCCTCTTTTGGAAGCTTCGATCGCCGGAGCTAGAAAGGCGATCTGCGCGATCACCTGCGGCTCGGACGTTTCCTTGTTCGAAGCCCAAGAATGCGTCAACCGCATCACCGCGACCGCCGGGACGAATTTGGAGATCATCTTCGGCGTTTCGATCAATCCCCAACTCGGCGATGGGATCTTGGCCTCGGTCATCGCGAGCGATTTCAGCGAGGAATACGATTTCACCTCCGTTGCCCGCCCGATGCCGAATGCCCCAAGCATTCCTTCCTTCTCCGATCCGATCGCGAACCTCTCGAAAGCAAACGACGTCCCAAGCGAACAAGACGACGATTCGGTCTACGGGGACAACATCCTCCCGGACTTCCTGAAAAACGGGATTTAAAGAAACTTGTAAGGATGCTCTTCACGGGGCATCCTTTTTTCGCCCCTTGCCCATTCCCTAAAGGGAAACTACAATAGTCCCGGCTAGGAAAAAGACAAGGTCGACACCGCACCGACAGAGAGCCCTGCTGAAGCTGAGAAAGGGCACGCACCGCCGATCATCCCTTTGGAGCCTGTGCCCTGAACTCATAGTAGGGGCGCCGTTGATCGCGTTAAAGATCAAGCAAGTGCCCTAGGATCGCTTATCCATAGGGAAACAAGGTGGTACCGCGCGCCAGAGCGTCCTTGGTGACTCTGGCGTTTTCTTTTGTTGGGAGAATTCAATTTATGGCACTCAAAGACACCTTGCGCATGGGCAAGACCGACTTCCCGATGCGCGCCGGGCTAGCGCAGAAAGAACCCTTGATGGTCGAAGCCTGGAAGAACGACAGGCTTTACGATCAAATGTTAGAAAACCGCGTGAACGCGCCGGTTTTCATGCTTCACGACGGTCCGCCTTACGCGAATGGCGACATCCATTGCGGGCACGCCTTAAACGTTACCTTGAAGGACTTCATCGTCCGTTATAAGAACATGGCGGGCTTTAAAACGCCCTACGTTTTCGGTTGGGATACCCATGGACTTCCGATCGAAACGAAGGTCACGAAGTCCGGGGTCAACCGGAAGACGACGCCCCTCCCCGAATTCCGCAGCATCTGCGAGGCCTATGCCAAGAAGCAGGTCGATCACCAAAAAGAACAGATCCGCCGTTTAGGCTGCCTTGGGGATTATGATGCCCCCTATTTGACCTTGCTCCCCGAATACGAAGCAAGGCAGATCGAAGTATTTGCGAAGATGGCCATGAAGGGCTTGATCTTCAAAGGCGTGAAACCGGTTTATTGGTCCCCGAGCAGCGAATCGGCGCTCGCGGAAGCCGAAGTCGAATATCATGATATTGGCGCCAAGACGATGTACGTCGCGATGGACGTCGTGGATGGGAAGAGAATCGTCCCGAACGACGCTTCGTTCTTGATCTGGACGACGACCCCTTGGACGATCCCCGCGAACCAGGCGATCGCGGTCAACCCGAAGTTTGAATACGGTTTGTTCCATACGGACAAGGGGGATTTTGTTTTCCTTGTTTCTTTGAAAGAAAAGATGATGCAGGAAGTCGGATTCCACGAAGCGACCCTTCTTTCTTCGTTCCATGGCCAAGACTTAGAAGGTTTGACTTATAAGCATCCTCTTTACGATAAGGTCTCCCCGATCATCCTTGCGAGCTACGTCACGGAAGAATCAGGCACCGGCCTCGTCCACATCGCCCCCGACCATGGCGTTGATGACTTCAATGCCTGTTTGAAATACGGCATTAAGCCGTTTTGCCCCGTCGATGAGAAGGGCATCATGCATCTAGGAGAAGACGATCCTTGTACCGGCAAGTTCTATGAAGAGGCCAACGACATCGTGATCGAGCTTTTGGAAAAGAACGGGCACCTCTTGAAGGAAATCGACATCGTCCATAGCTATCCGCACGACTGGCGGACCAAGAAACCGGTCATCTTCCGCGCGACGCCCCAATGGTTCTGCTCCATCGATCCGATCCGCGAAGAGCTTCTTAAGGCTATCAAGGACATCGAATGGTATCCTTCCTGGGGCGAAGGGAAGATGTACAACATGATCAAAGACCGCGCGGATTGGTGCATTTCCCGTCAGCGCGTCTGGGGCGTCCCCATCCCCATCATCTATAACGAGGATGGTTCCCCGATCGTCGAAGAAAAGGTTTTCAAGCACATCCAAGACCTGGTCCGCGAATATGGATCGAACGTCTGGTTTGAAAAAGAAGCGAAGGACTTGTTGCCGGAAGGCTATAGCAATCCCGCCTCCCCGAATGGGGAGTACACGAAAGAAACGGACATCATGGACGTCTGGTTCGACTCTGGCTCCTCGTGGAACGGCGTCTTGCAAGAACGTGGTATGAAGTACCCCGCGGACCTTTATTTGGAAGGCAACGACCAATACCGCGGCTGGTTCAATAGCTCGTTGATCCTCTCTCTTGCGATCAACGGCGTCGCGCCGTTTAAGGCTTGCATTACCCATGGCTGGGTGATGGACGAATCCTGGGCGAAGATGTCGAAAAGCGCTGGAAACGGCATCGATCCTTCCAAGCTCGCTTCCGAATATGGGGCGGACATCCTCCGTCTTTGGGCGGGATCCGTCGATTATCACGCGGACGTCCGCCTTGGCGAAGGCATCATCAAGACCGTCAGCGATAACTACCGTAAGATCCGGAACACCTTCAAATTCATGCTCGGGAATCTCTTTGAGTATGTCCCAAACGAAGAAAAGAAGGAGTATTCCTTACTGGATCGCTTTATCCTTGCCCGTTTGGAAAACGTCAAGAACAAGGCGCTTGCTTCTTACGATGCCTACGATTTCCCGGGCGTGATCAACGCGATCGTTCCTTTCTTAAGCAGCGATATGTCAAGCTTCTACCTCGATGTCTCGAAAGACGTCCTTTATTGCGACAAGAAAGACAGTCCACGTCGAATCGCGATCCAAGACGTGATCTATCGTGTCGCGAAAGACCTTTCTTTGCTCCTTAACCCGATCCTTCCCTTTACGATGGAAGAGATCCACGGCTACTTGCCGGGGATGAAGAAGGCCCACATGCAGTTAGAAGACATGGTAAAAGAATCCCACGAATACGGGGCGGATGAGCTTGCGTTGCTTGGTAGTTTCCTCCGCCTTCGCGACGTGGCTTTGAAGGCGTTGGAAGAAGGCCGTGCCCAAGGGCACTTTGGCTCTTCTAGCGATGCCGAATTAACGTTAAGCGTCGCTTCGGAAGAACTTTACGATGCCTTGCTTAAGGAAGGCGATGAAGCCTTGAGCAAACTCTTCATGGTCGCGAAAGTCGCCTTGAAGAAAGGCGAAGAGAACGTGGCCTTGGCCAAAAAGAGCGAGGCGCCTCTTTGCGCCCGTTGCCGACTCCATGTTGACCACGTGACGTCGACGGAAGAAGGGGACCTCTGTCCCCGTTGCCTTGAGGCTTTGAAAGATGAGTAAGATCAAGTGGAAGCGCACCTTCACCTGGGAAAATAGCAAATACCTCGTCTATTTCCTTTTGGGGATGATTGGCTTATTCACCTTGGATATCGCCTCGAAATGGATCGTGGAATCTTTGCTCGTCGAAGGGCAAAAGGTCGAAGTGATCCCGAATTTCTTCTATTTCACGAAATCCTATAACACGGGGATGGCTTTCTCTTTTGGGGCCTCTCTTCCGATGGCGGTCGGACGTTCGATCAACATCATCATCTCGTTGGTCATGAGCGTGGGCATCCTTGCCTATTGGATCTTGAACGATGAGGGGTTCAATCATTTCCAACGCACCATCGCGATGCTTCTTAGCGCAGGGGCGATCGGGAATTTGATCGATCGCGCCTTCTATTGGGAGGCGATCACGGGGTTTGATGGGGTCATCGACTTCCTTCAATTCTACCTCGGAGGAGGGCCTTCTTCCCCCGCGAACATGTTCAATCCCTTCGCGACCTTCAACCTCGCGGATTCCTACCTTGTGATCGGGATCCTCCTTTTCATCGGGTATTTGATCTACGACGCGATCAAGGAATCAAAGCAAAAGAACGAGTTCTCCAGCGATCCCAGGTTGGAGAAAGAGGAGCACCATGAAGGCGAGAATTGACGCGAGTCTCGAAGGCAAGAGGATCGACGAGGCCCTCTTTGCCTTAGGCGCGGCGCCTTCTCGGAACAAGACAAAGGAATTCTTCGCCCAGGGATTGGTTTTTCTTAATGGGAAGCCTTCCTCGGGACATGAAAAGCTAAAAGTTGGGGACGAGGTCGATTACGAGCTTCCGAAAGCCCGTCCAACCTCTCTTCAAAGCGAGGACATCCCCCTTGATATCGTCTATGAAGACGAGGATATCCTGATCATCAATAAGCCGGCGGGGCTCGTCGTCCATCCAGGGAACGGACATCAAGAAGGAACTCTCGCGAATGCCTTGCTGCACCATCTAGAAGGCAAAAAACTCGCAGGAGACCCCTCTCGCCCTGGCATTGTTCACCGCATCGATAAGGACACCTCCGGTTTGCTCGCGATCGCGAAAAGCGAGCAAGCCTTCCTCGGCCTTTCCAAACAGCTTTCGACCCATTCGATGGGGCGAGAATACCTCGCCTTGGTCAAAGGGCTCATCAAGGAAGAAGAAGGGAAGATCATCGCCCCAATCGCTAGGAGCAAAAAAGATCCCTTGAAGAACGCGGTCGATGTTAAAAAAGGGAAGGAGGCCACGACCTTCTTCCACGTCGAGAAGCGCTACCCCCAAAGCCAAACGACCTTGATTACGTGCCGTTTATTGACGGGCAGGACCCATCAGATCCGCGTCCATATGGAATACATCGGGCATCCCGTGATCGGGGATCCTCTTTACGGGGAAGGAAACTCTAAAATCTACGACAAAGGGCAATTGCTGCACGCCTATCGCCTGCATTTGACGCATCCGGTCACGGGAAAAGAGATGTCTTTTGAAGCACCATTGCCCGGCTATTTTAAAGAAGTGCTCAAGAATCTAGATTAAGCCTTCTCGGTCAAGCGCTTGTAGTTGCTAAAATTCATCTTCACGGCCTTCTGCAAAAACGGAAGGCCTTTTTGATTCAATTGACGAAGAGCGAAGGCGTCGACCTTGGGTCCTGCGCCCAAAGGAATCGGTTCTCCGAATTCAATGGAGAGTTTATCCATTGCGCATAAAAAGGCGTAACGGGCGATGACGGAGGCGACGGCGACCGAGACCCATTTGGATTCTGCCCTTGGGGCGAAGTGGATTCCTCTTACGACGACGTTCTCGTCCTTTAAATAGTGGTAATAGAGTTCAGGTTCGGCGAATTCGTCTTGATAGAGGAAGGCGTTATCGTGACGGAGCAAGACGTTATAGAGGCATTGGTTATGCATCTTGGCCTTCATCGCGTTCATGTTGGTTCCTGCCTTATGGACTTCGTTGAACTTTTCGTTACGTAAAACAAGAAGAGAATGATCAAAGGCCAAGGAGACTTCGACGCCGATTTGACGGATATAGGCATCGTCCATCTGCTTCGAATCGGTGAGCTTTAGCTTCTCCGCGAGACGGGCGCCTTCTTCATCGACGTAGGCAGCGCAGACGACGATCGGGCCAAAGAAATCCCCCGTTCCGACTTCATCGCTGCCGATCTGGTTTATGATCCCGAAATGGATGTTCGGCTCGTGATAAAATCCAACATTTACATTAACGGGTTCTGGTTTGTAGCCGAATCTCTTCGCGTGTTCCTCGGCTTTTACACCCTGGAAGAGAACTTTCCTTTTCTTATCCTCATATATTTTCTTGTATATCGAGATCGTGCATCCATCGACTTTCGCGTAAAAGGACATATTCTCGTTAGGAACGGGGAGGGAGGCGTGTTGATATTGAAGCTCAAGGAAGGAAGCATCGCGCTCGGAAATCAATAAGGGGATCGATGTCGTGGACATAGCTAGATTGTACCTTAGTTCCATGGTTTGAGAAGGGAAAAGAATGGTGAATGAATGGATTTCTTCCTAAAGGAAGGGAGAGATTGCTATAATCAAGCGCGATGCAAAACGTATTCGAAGTACTGGAATGGGATCGTCTTCTCGCGAAAGTCGCGGGATTAACGAGAACCGAAAAAGGGAAAGCGAAGGCCTTGGCCTTGCGCCCTTTGCCTTTAGAAGAGCTAAAGAAAGAAACCCTTTTTTTAAGCGAGATGGAGAAGGCTTATTACCTTTTAGGGAGATTGCCGATTGATTCTTCGAGCGATCTTTCGTCCAAGTTAGAGTTCGCCAGAAAGCAAGGCTGCCTCAATGTCGAGGACTTTGAACGGATTGCCCATGACATTACCCTCGTTGAAGACGTCCGTCGTTATTTTGATAAGGCCTACGACTCGCCTTCTTTGAAAGAGAAGAGCAAGAATCTTCCGAATGGGACCTTTCTAGAGAAGGACATCCACAAAGTGATCGCCCCGGATCTATCGATCTATGACAATGCTTCCCCGAAGTTACGACAGATCCGCATTGGGCTGGCCCGTCTAGAAAAAACCATCACCCAATCCTTGGGTACGATCCTCCAAGAACACAAGGAATACTTAAGCGATTCCACGCTGACTTTGCGCAATGGCCATTACGTTCTGCCGGTCGCGAACACCTATAAGCACAAGGTCGGGGGCATCGTCCAAGACGTCTCAGGCTCTGGAGGAACCACTTTCATTGAACCGGAGAAGATCGTGCGATTGAACAACCAATTGACGATCTTGAAGAACGATGAGCTTGAAGAAATCCATCGAATTCTCCTTGAACTTTCCATGAAGGTCGGCTCCTTTTCGAGCGAACTTCAAGAAATGAACGAGGCGTTAGGCTATTTTGATTTTCTCCAGGCGAAAGCGATGTACGGGGAAGCGATCAAAGGCCATATCGCAAGCCTTTCAAATAATGAAGGCCTCTTTTTGCCTGGGGCAAGGCACCCCTTGCTTGACCCGAGCAAAGTCGTCCCGAACGATTTTGCCTTAAGCCCCAAGACCAAGGCCGTGATCATCTCTGGCCCGAACGCGGGTGGGAAGACCGTGGCCTTGAAGACGATTGGGATCTTGACGTTGATGTTTGAAAGCGCCCTTCCCTTGCCTACGTTGGATGGAGCGATCGTCCCTTATTACAAGAACGTCTATCTGGATATCGGGGACTCCCAATCCTTGCAAGATAATCTTTCGACTTTCTCCGGACATATGGCGAACATCGGGGCGATTCTTAACCTTGTCGGAGGGAAAGACCTCGTTTTGCTCGATGAAGTGGGAACCGGGACGAGCCCAAAAGAAGGGGAAGCGTTAGCAAAATCCATCACGGAAGCCTTGATGGCGAAACATGCGACATCCTTAATCAGCAGCCACTTCGAGGGCTTGAAAGCCTTTGCCTTTGAACATCAAGAAATCGAGAATGCGTCGATGCTTTTCGATGAAGAGAAACTGCTTCCGACCTATCGCATCAAGATGGGCTTGCCCGGGGAATCCTATGGCTTGAAGGTGGCGAGGCGCTTTGGGTTGCCGGAAACGGTGATCGAAAAAGCGGAGAAGGAACTTTCCAACGCTTCCGATCTTCGCGTAAGCGATGCGATCGCGCGGTTAGGAGACATCACCCGTCAGACCGAAGCTTTGAAGGAAGACCTCGAAAAGAAAGAACAGCAATACCGGGTGAAGGAAAACGACCTTTCCAAGAGGGAGAACATCCTTCAAGGGAAGGAAGAGCACTACCTTGAGGCGGTGAAGAAAGAAAAAGAAGAACTCTTGGCAAAGGCCGAAACCAAGATCAAGGAGATCATGGATGGCCTATCTTCTCCGGAAGTTAAACTCCATCAAGCGATCGAAGCGAAGCGAAAACTAGAAGACTTAAAAGAGAAACAGGCCGAACTTACCTTCGATACGGAAGTCTCGATCGGGGATTACGTGAAGATCGCTAGCCTTGGGATCGTCGGGAAAGTCACGAGAGTCAACAACAAGAAAGTCTCGATCGTCACGCGCGATGGGATGAGTTTCGAAACGAGCAAGGACAAACTCCAAAAGGCGAAAGCGCCCGAGGAGAAAGTAAAGAAGATCGAAGGAAGGGTGATTGATGATTTGGCCTCCGGCCCCTCCTTGAGCCTTGAACTCAACATCATCGGCCTTCACGTCGATGAAGCCTTGATCGAGATCGATCATTATTTGGATCGCTGTAGGCGCAAGGGCTTTGAACGCGTCCGCATCATCCATGGCTATGGCTCGGGAGCGTTAAGGAAAGCGACCCACGAATACTTGAAATCCCATGGCGCTTTCGTCAAAAAGTTCGAATTAGGCGGGGAATTTGAAGGCGGATCCGGCGCGACGGTCGTCTATCTAAAGTGAGCATGGTGACGGAAAAGCTACAAGCTCTCATCGCCTTGCTCCCGGATCGCCCTGGCGTCTATCAAATGAAGGACAAGGACGATGCGATCATCTATATCGGCAAGGCCAAGAACCTCAAGAAGAGGGTGTCACAGTATTTTCTTCGTCCTCAATCGGGAAAGGTCGCCGCGATGGTCAGCCACGTCGATCATTTCGAGTTCATCTTGGTGAAGGACGAGAAAGAAGCCTTTATCCTGGAGATGAATCTGATCCAGACGCATTATCCGCGATACAACATCATGCTGATGGACGATTCGCATTACCCTTATATCGCTTTGAAGAAACACGGGGATCCTTTGTTGAAGATCGCTCGGTCCTCGAAGGATCCGCATTATTTCTACTTCGGTCCTTTTCCATCGAGTTCATCGTGTTATGAAGTCATCGATCTATTGAACAAGATCTACCCGACGAGGAAATGCAAGAACATCCCGTCTCGACCTTGCTTGTATTATTCGATGGGGCAATGCCTTGCGCCTTGCTTGGCCAAAATCCCAGAAGAGAAGTCCAATGCCCTTTATCAAGAGATCAAGCGCTTCCTAGGCGGGGATACCGGGGAAGCCAAGGCAATGTTAAAGGAAAAGATGCAGAAAGCCGCGGAGAAACTCGATTTTGAAACCGCGGCGGACTGCAAGAAAAGCCTTGACGCGATCGAATACGTGACCTCCAAACAAACTGTTGAATTTGTTGGAGATAAAGTCGCGCGAGACGTCATTGCCTTCGCGGAAAGGGAAGGGTATTTGTCCTTAGCCGTTTTAACCTATCGAAGAGGCATGCTTCTAGGCAAAAACGCCTTTGTCGTCTTGAAGTTTGGTGAACCTGAAGAGCAGATCGCCGAATTATTGCTTCAATACTATTCGAACCACGATCGTCCGAAAGAAGTCGTTTCTCGTTTAGAAGGCCTAGGCGAAGAGCTTGAAGCGGTCTATGAAGATCTCAAGGTCATCGTCCCCAAAGAAGGGCGATTCGTCGAGATGGTCTCGATCGCGGAACTCAACGCCCGTCAAGGGCTTGATGCCCATTTCATGACCGCGAGGCTAGAAGACGATAAGCTGGCGCTGTTAGAAGAATTAGGAAGCCTCCTTAAGATCAAAACCCCGATAAGGATTGAACTTTTTGATAACTCCCACCTCCAGGGAAGCGCACCAGTCGGGGCGATGGTTTGCTACATCAACGGGGAGAGGGCGAAGAAGATGTATCGAAAGTACCATCTTTCTTCTTCTGTCGCGGGTGATGATTATCATTCGATGGTCGAGGTCACAAGCCGTAGGTATCGAAGGTTAAAAGAAGAAGGGCTTTCTTATCCGGATTTGATCCTCGCGGATGGCGGGATCACCCAGGTCCGGGCCATCAAGGAAGGCTTGGCTCTAGCGGGCGTCGACGGGATCCCCGTCTTTGGCCTATTTAAAAACGACAAGCACCAGACGGAAGGGCTGGTATCTTCGGAAGGCGAAGTCTTTCCCCTTGAAGCGAAGTCCCCTTTGTTTTTCTTCTTGATGAGGATGCAGGATGAAGTGCACCGCTTCGCGATTTCCTTCCATATCTCGGAACGCTCCAAAGCGATGAGCAACGATATCTTTGATAAGATCAAGGGAATCGGCCCAAAGCGGAAAGAGGCCTTGAACGCTCATTATTCTAGCGTTGAAGCCTTAAAAGCCGCCCCGTTAAGCGAGTTAAAGCAGATCTTGCCGCCCGAATCTGCGGAAGCCTTGTATTTTCACCTACACAACGAAGGCAAAAAAGCGTAATATTCTTTGGCACGTGCCCGTAGCTCAGCCGGATAGAGCAACAGCCTTCTAAGCTGTGGGTCAGGCGTTCGAATCGCCTCGGGCGCGCCATCAGCCTATGAAACACCGGAAGCAAAAGCCGGTGTTTTTTCTTCCTTATACATAGGGGCGAGATAAGTGTGAATTCTCTTCGCCGCTTTCGATATTGATAAGATAAAATTATCATAGTTACCATTGGAAGGAGATATGTAAATTCATCCTTCTACATCTTTACGCTCCGAGTTTACTTTTCTTTGCGAAAAACGCGCGTTGATAAGATAAATGATAGGATAAATTACCTTGACAGGCGCATTGTCTCGATTGTGAAAGAAAATAAACACATCACGTAAAGGGAGATGTCGGAGGCACTTCAAACGTCTTATCCGACGATATACCGTCACATGAGTGGTCTCATGGAGAAGAACATCATTCAAAGAGTGGGTTCCAGGAAAAACGGATATTGGAACGTAATCGAGGAACGATAATGTTCGCGGCTTGCTCCCGGCGCCTGCTTCGCTATTTCAAAACGAAAGGAGAAGAGATAACGAAAAGCAGGAATCCGCTTGGATCCCCGCTTTTTTCCGTTCGTTCACTTCGCTTTCTCGGGCTTCTTGCCATCGAGGTGATAGAAGCGCGCTTGCTTTTCTTCAAACCTTCTCAGAATCAAGGAACGGGCGTGTTCCGCGATGTCCTGGGTCGAGGAGGAAGCGACTTCCTCGCCATCGATCACCCCGACGACGTCGAGGTAGATATGGGTGGACTTCAAGGGCCAACGCTTGGCAACCCCATAGGTGTTTTGGAGGGAGATAACGACGATCGGGCAGTTATTGGCCTGTTTCGCCATATTGAAGGTGCCGTAGTGGAAGGGGAGGAGCTGTGGATTTGGGAATTCCTTGTTGCGCGTTCCTTCCGGGGCCACGCAGACGGAGTACTTGCCGGAGTTGATGGCTTTCGCGCCTTGGTTGACGGCTTCGGTGCCAGACTTCAGATCGCCTTGGACAAGGGAGATATAGCCCGCTTTGCGGATCCAGTTGCCACCGCCAGGGAGCTTGAAGTTCCCTTCTTTGGAGACATAGAGCATTTCGTGATGGCGGAGCGCATGGATGAGGACGAATTCATCGAACATCGAGACGTGGTTATGGACGACCATGAAGCGCACGCCTTTCTTCGGAAGTTTGCCCATCCCTTTGACATGGAGGCGGACCCTCATGAAGAGAAGGACGATGAAAACGGTGTTCGTGACGAAGAACTGGGCGACCTTGCTTGGCTTCTTCGGCGCTTTGTTGTTCATGAGCGCGTTGATCACGATGATGAAGAAGCAATAGATCGCGAATAAGCCCCAATAGAAGGCGAAGGGGAAGACGATCCAGGTCCAGAACATCCACCAGGTCTGATGCCAGCCTTCCAAGATATATAGGGCAGTTTGAAGCCCGAAGGCTAGAAACAAAAAGATAAATGAGAGTACCATAGCGCGCAAAATATACGCGAATTAGACACTCACCGCAAGCATTGACCTTATGCGCGTGCGTATGAACCCGTATGTTTACTAGGGGATTGGGGTTCAATTGTTCGGAGATTACGTGCTATAATCCCTCCCGTGATCGATTGGAAAGGCCTCGCCGAGAAAGGCGATTATCAAGAAATCATTGCCCATGGGAAGGAAGCGATTTCCGCCTCCGACCATTTTTATCTCGCCTCGGCCTATTTGGCGCTTGGGCGAGGGAAAGAAGCGATGGATCTTTTACTTTCCAAACGCGGTTTCCTTTGGAAAGAGAATCCAGCCTTGCTATTGAAGGCGAATTTCGAAACGCGGTTTGCCTTGAACGAATTCGACGAAGCCTACGAAGATCTTCAATATTTTTCCAATTTGAATTACGTCTCCCAAGAGATCGAAGAGATCCTTCGTTCTTTGCCAAAACGCATTCGTTTGGAAGAACTTTCCGGCGGAAAGAAAACGGAAGTCGACGAAGGGGAAGTGCATCGCATTTTGCAAACCGAGCGCGATCCTTCAACGCTTCTTGCTTATTTAAACGCCCTTAAAAAGTCCGACTTGATGCCGTATTTCTCGGATCTTCATAACCTTCTTGCATCCGATGAAGTCGAAGACGACGTCAAGAGTTACGTTCTCATGCTTTGTAGCGCCCATCACGACGAAGTGACGGTCTCCTTCGAAAAGGGAGGGAAGCGCTTTACCTTGATCCCTGCGGAAGTAAGAATGCCCTATAGCACCGAGAGCTATCGCAAGATGCGCAACCGCATTTTGGAGATCAAGGACACGAGCCTTTCTTCGCTTTGTGGGGAACTTCTGGATCAAACGGTCCTCGCCCTTTACCCCGACCCATATGAAGTCGAGGATTTGGAAGTCGAAGAAGAGGCCTTGAAGGCGTTGGCGCTTGCCTATTTAGGCCAATCGAAACCTACTTTGAATCCGAAAGCCCAATTGAGGCTTTCTGCGCTCCAGCGCCTCCTGAAGGTCTATCCCAAGGCATAAAGCCTTTCTACGCGCGTATTTTGCTTGCAACGATCCTTAGATCGCCTATATTTATTTTTGCAATTTCGAAAAGGAAAGAAACACAATGAAACACACCATCAAAGAACTTGGCACCTGCCGCGTCGAAATCACCGTTGACGTCGACGAAACGATCTGGGCCGATGCCCAAAAGAAAGCCCTCGACAAAGCGCTTAAAAACGTTTCCGTCAAAGGCTTCCGCAAAGGCAATGCGCCCCGCGCCTTGGCCCTTGCCCACGTTGACCAAAGCAAGGTTATCAACGCCGCGATCGACGATGTCTTGACCCCGGTCTACGCCGATGTCCTCAACGAAGAGAAGATCCAACCCTTCTCCCGTCCTTCCGTGAACATCACCAAACTCACCGAAAAGGAACTCACGATCGTCTACACCCTCACGACCATGCCAAAGGTCACCCTTGGCGCCTATACCGGCATTGAAGCTAAGCGCGACGTCGTCTCCGTCAGCGAAGAAGAAGTCGCCAAGGCGATCAACGACCGTTTGGCGAACGCCGCCGAACTCACCGTCGTCGAACGCGAAGCCAAAGTCGGCGACACCGTCGTCCTCGACTTCAAGGGCTTTGTCGATGGCAAGGCCTTCGAAGGTGGCGAAGCGGACAACTACGCCCTCGAACTTGGCTCCCACGCCTTTGTTCCGGGCTTCGAAGAAGCCCTCGTTGGCGTGAAGGCCGGCGACAACAAGTCGATCACGGTCACCTTCCCCGAACAATACGTCAAGGAATTGGCGGGCAAAGAAGCCGTCTTCGAATGCGCGATCCACGAAGTTAAAGAGAAGAGCGTCCCCGCCCTCACCGAAGAAACGGTCGCCGATCTTGGCCTCAAGGACGTCAAAACCGTCGAAGAGCTCAAAGAATTCGAGAAGAAGAACATCCTCGAACGCAAGACCAACGCCGCCAATAGCGCCTATTACAACAGCATCGTCGAGAAAGTCGTCGCCGATGCGACCGTGACCTACCCCGACGAAATCATCGAGAACGACGTCAAGGCCCAAGAAGAGCAAACCAAGAAGCAAATCGAAGCCAATGGCTTGACCCTCCAACAATACCTTGAGATCACCGGCCAGACCGAAGAAGCGATGCGCGAAAACCTCCGCAAAGGATCCGAGGCCAACCTCAAGACCTACCTCGTCCTCCAGACGATCGCCGCCGCCGAGCACATGATCGTCGACGATGCCGAACTCGACGTCGAAATCTCGCACCTTGCCGAACAATACAAGATGAAGGTCGAAGACGTGAAGAAAGCCCTTGGCAACAACCTTTCTTCCTTCCGCGACAACCTCCAAAACCGCAAGATCCAAGAATTCTTGCTCGCCAATAACGGCGAAGCTTCTAAGGCCAAGAAGGTCGAAGAAGAAGTGAAAAAAGAAGACTAATCCCAATCCCTGCCTTTGAGGCGGAAAGGAGGCAACAATGCCAGAAAACATAGTGGAAACGCTTCACCTCCCCCTCCTCGTCACCCGCTCGCTCGTCCTCTTCCCCTCGATCAACGAAACGATCGAAGCCGGACGGAAGCCCTCGATCCACGCGATCCATTCTTCCGTCGCCGACTTTAATTCTCTCGTGATCGTCGTCGCGCAGAAAGACGAAACGGCGGAGGAGATCCAACCCGATCAAATCTATGAATACGGAACCCTCGCCCGCATCTTGGAAAACCAAGAAGACGGGCAGGGGATCCACGTCCGCGTCGTCGGCACCAAGCGCGTCAAGCTGGAAAACATCCAATTCGTCGATGGTAGCTTCTACGCCGATGGGGCGATTTTGCCTTTCGTCGAAGAAGACGACATCGATTTGAAGAGCATGCAAGAGCTTGCCGATGCCTTGGCGCATTCGCGCAGCTTCTCGACCTATTTGGCCTCGCTATCTAACGCCATGAAGGGCAACATCAAGCCCCGTTTGGCCTCGGAAATGACGGATCAGCTCGCTTCCGTCTTGCCTCTTCCGATCCCTGAGAAGATCAAGATCCTCTCTTCCCCTTCCTTGAAGGAACGTTTGAAGGTCTTGATGGACTTCTTCGCGAAAGAGCAAGTCGGGGCCGAAGTCGATCGCGCGGTGGACGAAAAAGTCCGCGCGGCGGCGGAAAAAAGCCAGAAGGATTACTACCTTCGCGAGCGCTTGAAAGCCATTCGCAGCGAACTAGGCGAAGACCCGGATTCCGAACAAGGGGTCGACGCGATCCGCGCGAAGTTGGAGGAGAACCCTTATCCTCAAAACGTCAAAGACCGCGTGAAGCACGAGCTCAAGCGTTACGAGATGATGCCGGAAAGCAGCCTCGAAAGCTCTCTGATCATGGGCTACATCGAGACGCTTCTCGCGGTTCCTTGGTTTGAAAAGACCGAGGACAACGAAGAACTCGATAACGTGCGCAAGGTCCTCGACGAAGACCATTATGGCCTGGAGAAGGTCAAGAAACGCATCATCGAATACCTCGCGGTCAAGAAGATGACCGGGAACTTAAAAGCCCCGATCCTCTGTTTCTATGGGCCGCCTGGCTGTGGCAAAACGTCTTTGGCGCGTTCGATTGCTCGTGCCTTGGGCCGGAAGTTCTTCAAGGCGGCCTTAGGCGGCATCAGCGATGAAGCTGAGATCCGCGGGCACCGCAGAACCTACGTCGGTTCGATGCCTGGGCGCATCATCCAAGGGATGACCAAAGCCGGGACCACGAACCCCGTGTTCTTGCTTGACGAAATCGATAAGGTCGGCGGAACCTCGTATCATGGCGATCCTTCGAGCGCTTTGCTCGAAGTCCTCGATCCCGAACAGAACGTCGCCTTCAACGATAACTACCTTGAAGAGCCTTATGATTTAAGCAACGTCCTCTTCATCTGCACCGCGAACTACCTTGAAAACGTCCCGGCGCCCTTGCGCGACCGCCTTGAACTCATCGAAGTCCCTTCCTACACCGAGATCGAGAAAACCAAGATCGCGACGGGCTTCTTGATTGCCAAACAACGCAAGTTGAACGGCCTTCAAGAAGGCGACATCCAATTCGAAGATTCCGCGATTCAATGCCTCATCGAACATTACTCGATGGAAGCAGGCGTCCGTCAACTCGAACGCTTGATCGCTTCGATTTGCCGCAAGGCGGTCGTCGAATTGCTCGATCATCCCGAGACGAAGAAACCGATCCGCATCGATGTCGATAAGGTCCATGAATTCCTTGGCGTCGAGCTTTTCGAAGGCTCCAAGAAAGAAAAGGAAGACCAAGTAGGCGTTGTCACGGGTTTGGCTTACACCGAATTCGGCGGCGACATCCTTCCGATCGAAGTCACCTATTATCCTGGCAAGGGCGGTCTTGTCCTCACTGGGAAACTCGGCGACGTCATGAAGGAGTCCGCGACCATCGCCTTGTCTTACGTTCGCGCGAACGCCGAGCGTTACCATATCGATCCCACGATCTTCGAGAAGAACGATATCCATATCCACGTTCCCGAAGGCGCCGTCCCGAAGGATGGCCCTAGCGCTGGCATTGCGATGTCGGTTGCCCTCGTCTCTTGCTTATCCGGCAAGAAAGTCTCGTCGAACGTCGCGATGACCGGCGAAGTGACCTTGCGTGGGAAAGCCCTCCCAATCGGCGGTTTGCGCGAAAAGAGCCTCGCCGCTCTCCGTTCCGGCATCAAGAAGATCCTCGTCCCGATCGATAACAAGAAGGATGTCTCGGAACTTCCTAAGGAAGTCAAAGACAACCTTAAAATCGTTTATCTCCGTTCCGTCGACGATGCCTTGAAAGAAGCGCTCGTCGAGCCGTATGAGTGAGCCATTTTCCAAGGTTCGCTTCGTTGCGAGCGCCCCTTCCCCCAAGGAATTCAAGGGGCAAATGCTCCCTGGGATCTTGGTTGTCGGACGCAGCAACGTCGGCAAAAGCACCTTGATCAACGGGATCTTGAACGCGAAACTCGCCTTTTCTTCGAAGAAGGCCGGCAAGACCAAGGCCTTGAACTATTTCCTGGTCGACGATTCCTTCTATTTGATCGACTCGCCGGGGTATGGTTCTACGGGTTTTGCGACCATGTCGACCGTGCAATTCTCGACGCTCATGGAAGAAAGCCTTCCTTCGCCTTCGATTCGCGGAATCGTCTTGCTCCTGGATTTACGGCGTGAGCCAAGCGAAGAAGACAAAGCCTTCTATTCCTACCTTCAATCCTTCCATAAGCCGATCCTCGTGGTCTTGACCAAGACCGACCAGATGAACCAAAGCGCCCTTGCAAAAGCGAGGAAAACTGCCTTGGATCTCGGGTTCGACCGGGCGATCGAAAGCGAGTTGAAGCTAAAGAACCGCGCTTTTCTAAGGAAAGCGATCCTCTCGTTGCTCAAACGATGAACCGCGGCCCTATCGGAAGTTCCGGTAGGGCTTTTCTTTTGCGGGCGTTTGTTTATAATAACCGCGTTCCAAAGAATTCGAGGGACCTAGAAACCAGCGGTTTAGAGAGCGGGGAGCAGGTGAAAGCCCCGTCCAAAAGGCCTAGGAAGTCGCGAAGGAGGAAAGCGTTTCCTGCGTTAAAGGGCAAGAGAGGGCTAGATTTCTAGCCAAATTGGGTGGTACCGCGCGCCGCGTCCCAATGGGGGCAGGCGTTTTTTATTTAGGAGGCACCGCCATGTTGGATAAGCGTTACGACCCGAAGAAGGTCGAAGAAGGCAAATACGAGACCTGGAAGTCCAATGGCTATTTCACCGCGGGAGACAACACCAAGCCGAGTTTTTCGATGGTCATCCCGCCGCCGAACGTTACGGGCAAATTGCATTTAGGCCACGTGATGGACACGATTCCTGACGACATCATCGCCCGTTACAAGAAGATGAAGGGCTTTGACGTCCTTTGGATCCCGGGCATGGACCACGCGGGCATCGCGACCCAAGCGAAGGTCGAAGCGAAACTTCGCGAGCAAGGCGTTTCCCGCTACGATCTAGGGCGTGAAGGGTTCTTGAAAGAAGCCTGGAAGTGGAAGGATGAATACGCGAAGACCATCCATGCCCAATGGGCGAAGATCGGTTTATCCGTCGACTATACCCGTGAACGCTTCACGTTAGATGAAGGCTTGAATGCCGCGGTCAAGCACGTTTTCGTGACCCTTTATAACGAAGGGCTCATCTATCAAGGCGAGCGCATCATCCATTGGGATCCCGAGCTCCGGACGGCTTTATCGAACATCGAAGTCGTCCATAAAGACGTCCCAGGCCAATTCTATTACTTCAAATACGACATCGAAGGCGAAGACGATGCCTTGATCGTCGCGACCACGCGTCCGGAGACGATGTGGGGCGATACCGCGGTTTTCGTGAACCCCAAGGATCCGCGTTACCAAAAATACATCGGCAAGAGGGTCAAGAACCCTTGCAACGGCGAATGGCTCCCCCTGATGGGCGATTCCTACGTCGACATGAGCTTTGGCACGGGCGCGATGAAGTGCACGCCGGCCCACGATCCGAACGACTTTGCGTTGGCGAAGAAATACGGGTTCCCGCTTATCCGCGTAATGGACGAAACCGCCCATTTGCTTCCTATCGCTGGTGAATTTGCCGGGATGGATCGTTATGAAGCGAGAGAAAAACTCGTCGAAAAGATCAAGGCAGAAGGACATCTCGACCACATCGAGACCTTCGTCCACTCCGTCGGTTTTAGTGAACGGAGCAACACCGTTGTCGAACCGATGCTGTCCAAGCAATGGTTCGTGAAAATGAAGCCTCTCGCGGACAAGGTCTTGGAGATGCAACAAGGCGAAGGCAAGGTCGAATTCAAGCCGAAGCGCTTCGAAAACGTCTTGATCCGTTGGATGAAAAACGTCGAGGATTGGTGCATTTCCCGTCAGCTTTGGTGGGGTCACCGCATTCCTGCTTATTACAACAAAAAGACCGGCGAGATCTTGGTTTCCGAGACCGAGCCGAACATGGAAGAATACGATCAAGACGAAGACGTCCTCGATACGTGGTTCTCTAGCGCCCTTTGGCCTTTCGCGACCATGGGCTGGCCAAAATCGACCCCGGACTTCGATCGTTACTTCCCGACTTCGACCTTGGTCACGGGTTACGACATCATCTTCTTCTGGGTGTCCCGCATGGTCTTCCAAAGCGAGCATTTCACGGGCAAAGCCCCCTTCAAGAAGGTTTTGATCCATGGGCTCATGCGCGACGAACAAGGACGGAAGATGTCGAAATCTTTGGGGAACGGCATCGATCCTCTCGATGTCATCGACCGATATGGCGTGGACGCCCTTCGTTACTTCATTACGACGTCGAGCACCCCGGGGCTAGACATGCGTTATAGCGATGAAAAGCTCCAATCCTCCGCGAACTATCTAAACAAGATCTGGAACGCGACCCGTTACGTCGAATCCGTCTTGGGTGAGGATTTTGTTCCTGGGAAGCTGGAGAAGAAGGACTTGGGGACCTTGGAACGTTACATCTTGACCCGTCTAGAGAAGACGATCAAGAAGGTGACCACCAAGATGGACGCCTATGAATTCGGAGCGGCTTCGACGGCGCTATATGACTTCGTCTACGATGATTTCTGCTCCTACTACCTTGAAATGAGCAAGGTCTCCTTAAGCGATCCAAGCAAGGAGGCCCCCGTCAAGCAGACCCTCTATTTCGTCGCGAAATCCTTGATCTTGATGATCTTCCCGTATTGCCCCTTCATCGGCGAAGAACTCTACCTTTCCTTGCCGGGGCATAAGGACTCCGCGATGCTTGAAAGCTACCCGACCTACGATAAGAACTTGGTCTTTGCCCACGATGAAGTCGCCGGCAAGACCTTGGAAGCGATGATCAAGGACGTCCGTTCCTATAAATCGGCGTCCAAGATGGCTCCAAACGCCCCAATCACGATCTGCATCTCTCCAAAAGCCCCCTTCAAGGGCATCGAAGACTACCTCAAGCGCTTTCTCTTCGCGAAAGAGGTGAAGATCGAAAAAGAGGCGCCGAAAGGCGAAACCTTCCTCTACAAGTCCGTTTCGATGGTCTTAAGCCTCGATCAATCCGTCGAGGAGATCCGCGCTGGGTTAATGAAAGAGAAGGAGCGTTTGACCTTCGAGCTTGCCCGCGGGGAGAAGATGCTCTCGAACCCGAACTTCGTCGCGAAGGCCCCGAAAGAAAAGCTCGATATCGAGAAAGCGAAATTCGCGGATAACCAAGCGAAGCTTCGAGAAGTCCTCACTCGGCTCGATAGCCTTAACTAAACAAAGGAAGACGCGTCCTTCGGGGCGCGTTTTCGTTTGCCCTCTTCTCAAGCCAAGAATTCGTGGTTCAATATCCTTAGGGCAGGGCGAAAGCCTACATTGATAGGGTTTTTATGCATTTCATCACGAAAGGAGGTGAATTTTTTGCATCCTACGCCTTTGACCCTGGAAGAGAGAACCTCGATCCGTCCTGGCGAGGCCTTGAGCCTTGCGACCGTGATCGTCGTGTTCACAGTCGTGATCTTGACGATCGTGGCCTATAAGCTCTTCAGTAGCGGCGAAGCCAAGCTCCAATTGCCAAGCGGCTTCAAGTTCGAGTGGGAGATGTAATCTAATCCCCTTTTCCTTCAACCCCGTCCCAAGAAAAGAAGGAGAAGGGGCTTTTCCATAAAAAAGGCCGTGCCGAGGCAGAGCGTTCCATTTTTGGCCCAGCCTTTTGCCACTTTATGGGCTTTGTATCTCGCGCGCTGGGGAGCGGTAGATATTTGTGATCCCGACCACTTACTGCCCGCATGTCGGGGGGCGACAAACATTTTTGAGGGGTCTCATCACCTAGAAGTTCATTTAAATTCTAGCCCTTGTCAACGATGCAATTTCAAATTTGGAAAATGTTACAATTCACTCGATCAGAACGTTATATTTCAAGGTATTTTGTTCCTTGAATTTGGAGTCGATATTCCTGAAAATTAGCCCCTGAATTTCGAGGGGGTTTGCCACGGTGAGTTTCCAATCATTGATTCATCGAAAATCGAGAAGCCTGCTCAGAGATCTGGTCCATTTCAGGAAAAACCTCGGAAATTGAAATTCGTCCTTCCCTTAAGGGAATGAAGTGCCTATAATACCCACGTTGTCCGCCTTGCTTTGGGCGCGCAACCGCATAAGAAAGGCTAATAAGCATCCGCAAGGATCGCCTTGATAGCGAGTCATCAAAAGCAGCAAGGAGGAAAAACCAAAAATGTACGCAATCATCGAAACGGGCGGCAAGCAAATCAAAGTCGAAGCCGGTGACAAAATCTACGTCGAAAAGCTCGACGTCGAAGCCGGCAAGGACATCAACATCGACAAGGTTCTCTTCGTCGGTGGCGAAACCGTCAAAGTCGGTTCTCCCTATGTTGAGGGCGCGAGCGTCGACTGCAAGGTCGAAAAGCACGGTCTCGGCAAAAAGATCCGCGTGTTCAAGTACAAGGCCAAAGCCAATGAGCGCAAGACCATGGGCCACCGTCAACCTTATACTTGTCTCGTCGTCAAAGCCATCAACGCCTAAGGGGATGGCATGGTCAAGGTAGAAATCGCTTATCGCGGCAAGGGCTTAGCTTCCCTCTGCGTCAAAGGCCACGCGAACACGGCCCTGGCGGGAAAAGATCTCGTCTGCGCCGCCGTCAGCGCCATCGCCATCGGGGCACTCAATGCCTTGGAGGATGCCGACTCGCTCAACATCGAAATCGATGAAGGACTGGTCGACGTCGAGATTCCCGGCGCGCTCTCCGAGCACGATGAAACCGTCTTCGAGACGGCGATCATCCAACTTAAGACCATCGAGGCTTCTTACGGAGAAGCCATCAGCATCAAAGAAAGGAAGTAACCAACATGAAATTTGTTCTTGATCTCCAGCTCTTCGCTTCCAAGAAGGGCGTCGGTTCGACGAAGAACGGCCGTGACTCCGCTGGACGTCGCTTGGGCGCCAAGGTCGGCGATGGCCAAATCGTCACCGCGGGTTCCATCCTTTACCGTCAGCGCGGCACGAAGATCATGCCGGGCCACAACGTCAAGAAGGGCGGGGACGACACCCTGTTCGCCTTGATCGCGGGCTATGCGAAATTCGAACGCGTCGGCAAAGATGGCAAGCGCCTCAGCGTTTACCCGGTCGTCACGAAGTAATCGAGATAACGAACCAAAGTCGGCCTTGTGCCGGCTTTTTTCGTGCTTTGGTTGAAAGAAAACGAGAGAAGAACTAGAATTACTTCAATTTGGAGAACGAAATGAAACGAAAATTTTTCTTTCTTGCTGCGCCCATGTTGGCGTTGCTTTTGACCGGCTGCGGCGAAAACGGTGGGGATTCTTCCTCCATTGGCGGCGGCAATGAGGACGACTATGACTACCAAGCGCCCCTCGAATCGATTGATCGAGACGCGTTAGAAAACGAGCTTGTGATCCATTATGGGCTTGAAAACGAAGGCAAGGATCGCGCGGAATATAACAAATGGCGTACCTGGCTTTGGGCCGATGGGAAGGATGGCAGCGAATATAAGCCCAATGGCATCGATTCCTTTGGATCCATCTTCCATTATTCCTTGTCCGAGGTTACGGGCATGGATGCCGGCTATGACAAAGCGAAAATCGGAATGATCGTGAAAACCAAGGGCAACGGAAGCCCCTGGGCAAGCGCCATCAAAGACGGCGACGCCGATCGCTTCATTGATTTGTCCGCCCTCGAAGCGGACGCGAAAGGAAATTACGAAATCTGGCTTCAAAGCGGCATTTCCACGATTTACGACACCATGCCTACCTCAAGAGATTCCATCAACAACGCCTATTTCTTCGCGAACGCGAATTCTGATGAGATCCGCCTTTTCGTGAACACGATCGGAAAATTCAACAAGGTCGAGCTCTTTGAAAATGGGGTTTCGAAAGAAGCGTTCACGTTGACCAATCCGACCTCTGCTCAACAGTTAGAACCGAAAACGACCGTTGAAATCACCTCGAATTACACCCTGAAGGTAACCTTTGCATCGGGCGTGGTTCTGGAAACGCCCGTTTCCTTCTATCCTCTTTTCGAGACCAAGGCCTTTACGGACGCCTACGATTACGATGGCTTCTTGGGTGTCGAGGCAAGCGATACCGAGACCAAATTCGCGGTCTGGAGCCCGATGTCCACGAAAATCGTGCTCCGCGTCTATGAATCCGGAACTCCAAAAAGCGTAGATTCCCTTAAAGGTAATGATACCGTCTACAAGGAAGTCGAATTGACCAAAGGAGAGAAAGGCGTGTTCGCCGCCTCGATCAACGAGGATCTTCGTGGCAAGTACTATACTTACTTGGTTACCAACGGGGTCTATAAGAACAAGGAGATCGTTGACCCCTATGCCAGGGGCGCGGGAGTCAATGGACGCCGCGGGATGATCGTCGATTTCTCCAAGACCAATCCCGAAGGATGGGAAGAAACCAAGGTTAACGCCTATGACCGCAAGCAGCTCGTGGTTTACGAAACCCACGTCAAAGATGTGACCTCTTCGAAAACCTGGACGGGAAAAGAAGCCAATCGCGGAAAATACCTCGGCTTGGTCGAAAAGGGAACGAGCTATTCTAAGGACGGGAAAACCACCCCGACGGGCTTTGATTACCTTACCTCCTTGGGCTTCAATGCCTTGCAGATCATGCCGATGTTCGATCAGGACAACGACGAGATCAACGGCGATTACAACTGGGGTTACAATCCCTTGAATTACAATGTTCTTGAGGGCGCATATTCGAGCGATCCGCACGATGGCTATGCGAGAATCAAGGAATTCAAAGAAGTGGTGCAAGCCTACACCAAAGCCGGCATCAACATCGTGATGGATGTTGTCTACAACCACGTTTCCAGCGCCAGCGGTTCAAATTTCGATGTTTTGATGCCTGGGTATTACTTCCGTTACACCGACGCGGGCAAAGCCTTATCCAATGGCTCTGGCTGCGGCAACGAAACGGCCTCGAATCACACGATGATGCGCCGCTTCATCGTCGATTCGGCGAACTTCCTTGCGAAGGAATACAAACTCGGCGGCTTCCGCTTTGACCTCATGGCCCTCGAAGATCTCGACACAATGGAAGAAGTGGCCTCTTCTTTGAAACAAATCGATCCTTCGATTGCCGTCTATGGCGAGCCTTGGACGGGCGGAACGAGTCCTCTTGGCGGATCGCAGGCCGCGAGCCAAGCCAACGGCAATAAATATAAAGGATACGGCCAATTCAACGATGGCATGCGCGATGCCTTGATCAAAGGCGGCATGAAAGGCGCGAACGAAATTGGGTTCGTCACCGCGAAAGACGATTTGGTTTCTTCGACCGGCAGCGCGGATCGTGAGGCGATCGTCGCAGGTTTGGCGGGCCACACGCTTTCTACGGGTCGCATCTATGACGCGGACAAGACCGTGAACTACGTGACGTGCCACGATAACTACACGCTTTCCGATCGCTTCGACGCCGCGGCGAAGGCCAATAGCATCGGAGGCAAAACCGTTTCCTATACAAAGGAAGAGAAAAAGGCGATGAACGTCTTGGCGAATTCCTTCGTTTTGACGAGCCTTGGCACGAGCTTCCTTAACGCCGGCGAAGAATTCCTCCGCACGAAAGGTGGATCGCACAATTCCTATGGCGGTGACCCCCTTACCCAAGAAATGGTCGATAACGGCTTCGATTCTTGGACGAAGGTCAACGAATTGGATTACGCTTTGGCCATTGAAAACGCCGATATGGTCGAGATGTACAAAAAGATGATCGCGACCAAGACGAAGAACAAAGACTTCGCGCAGGCTTCGACGAAGGAAACCAATCCCATCACGGTCATGAACAGCGCCCCTGGCGTGATCATCGTTGAACTCAAAGGCGAAGAAAAAACTTACCGCATTGCCTATCGAAACGGACTTACCGGGGCGGGACATGCGCTTGACCTCTCCGGCTACAACCTTGAATGGGCGACGAACGGAGAAGAACCCGCACTTTCCGCGGCAACGGAACTTAAACCCTATCAAACGATCCTTGCTTCCAGGTGAGGGAAATCTTGCAGAGAGGAGTGGAAACGCTCCTCTTTTTTTCGTGTGAAAATATTCTCAAGAAGGAATGCGCCCCAAGAGAACCGAAAGAGAAATCAAGACAAAAGGAAGCAATTTGTATAATTTTTATTCTTTCACCCTCTTGGGCTTGTTCTTCCTTAAATCCTTCCAAATGCCTTCATAAATATGAAAAAAGCGATTAGGGTCCGAATCCCTTAGAAAAAGTAAAAAGAAGTGACGCTTGAATTAATGCCTTGTTTTCGGCGAAAAAAGAAACGGAAAAAAAACGAGAAAGGGCTTACATTTTTTCTTGACGCTTCGCGCGAAGGGGGGGTAGTATAATCCCATGTTGATCAAAAGTTACTAAGAGGCGGTTGCGCCTTCACTGATTAGTAAAAAACATTTGAAAGCGCTTTCACACCTCGGAATGATTTTTGTAAGAAAGGAGCAGTTTCTAATGATCAATAAAAAAATTGGCATCTTGACTCTTGGCCTTGCCTTGGTCTCCCTTGCCTCCTGTGGTGGAAATGGTGGCGACAAACGCCCCGTTTTGACCTTCTGTGGACCGGACTCCGACGAAGTTTTCTTGAAGGGTCTCGCCGAAGAATTCAATGCCGCCCACAAAGAAGACCTCGATTATCGCTTTGAGTTCGACAAGATCATCGGCGAAGGCGAAGTCAAGACCCAAGTCTTGCAAGACATCACCGCCGCTCCGGACGTCGTCCTTCTCGCTGACGACAACATCCGCGACTTGGTCGCCGCCAACGCGATCGTCGAATGGACCGCCGAAGAAACCAACGCGATGATTGCCCAAAGCGGTGCCACCGCCGTCGGCTCCATGCAACTCAAGGGCAAGACCTATGGTATCCCCTATCGTGGCGACAACGGCTATCAGCTCATCTACGACAAGGACCTTGTCACCGCTGACGATGTCAAGAGCCTCGAAGGCTTGCTTGCCAAGGCCAAAGAAAACGGCTGGAAAGTCGGCTACAACTTCACCGATGCTTGGTACGTCCCCGCTCCGTTCTTCGCCAATGGCGTCAAGATCGAATACAATGCCAACGACGAATTCGTCTGCGACATCGCTTCCTCCGGCAAGGGCGTCGAAGTCATGATGCACTACAGCCAACTCTGGAATGATTACAAAGACACCATCGTCAACGAAGCCCAAGGCAACAACTTCGGCCCGAGCGCTGGCGTCAACCGCAAGTGCGCCCAGATCATCTGGAACGCCTACGGCACCGTCCGCGATGCCATCGGCGAAGACAAGGTCGGCGTTGCCCAACTTCCGACCGTCAGACTCGGCGGTGTCGACAAGCAACTCTACACCTATGCCGGTTACAAAGGCGCTGGCGTCATCAACAAAGGACGTGATGCCGCTGCCGTTTCCGCTGCGAAGGAATTCGTCAAGTTCATCACGAACACTGCGAATCAAGAAAAGCGTCTCGTTGAACTCGAACACGGCGTTACCGACGCGACCGTCGTCGCCAAGACCGAACTCTGGCAGAACCCGTTCTTGAACAGCCTCGCCGCCCAACAAGTCGCCGGCAAGTCCGTTGTCCAAGCCACGCACGCTCGCCAGACCTGGTGGGATGCCGGTAAGACCTTGATGGAAACCGTCTTGAACCAAGAAGCCGTCATGACCGAGGACGAAGCGAAAGCTGCGCTCTTGATCTGCGAAACCGCGGTTCTCAAGAACGACTAATCCAACCTGTGGTTCGTCGTTTCGTTTCATTAATTAGGTAAGCGAATAGCGGGCCTCGGCATTGTCTGAGGCCCGCCTTTCGCAAAAAGGGACGCTTATATGGATGAAAATAACCAAAAGCCAACCGTCGAATGTAAGCCTGAAGAAAGCGCTCCATCGGTGAATGAGGACGCGGTCTCATCGGTTGTCAAAGTCGATGAAAACGAGCCTTCCTCGATCGATTTCTCGGGCATCGATACGTTGGCGAATACAACGTTTGAAAAAGAAAGGTGGTATGTGAGCCTTGGCAACAGCATTCTTGAATCGTTGCTCTCGCTCGGTCTTTTCCTCCTTAGCATCTTGCTCGACGTCTTTAAGGCGCTCTGGCAAGTGATTCAAGGTTTTTTCGTTGGCATTTACAAGATCGTTTTGGGGATCGGGCATTATTTCCGCAAGCTAAACCGCATGTGGAGAGAAGGCGATGGATCCGTCAAGGCGAGCTTTTTCTTTAGTGGCTTAGGCAATTTCCGCCGTGGCCAGATTGTGGATGGTTGCGTCTTCCTAGGCGTTGAGATTGCTTTCGTTCTCTTTATGTTCTTCGGCGGCATCACCAACATCTACAATTTCATCTTCCTTGGCGAAGCGAGCAGGGGATCGGATCCCTCGGTCAACCCGCTTCCTTTCTACGCTTCCATCCAAGGTTTGATTTTGGGTTTGATCACGATCGTCTTGATCTGCCTTTATTTCTTTGTTTGGAACGCGGGCGTGCGAAGCGCATACGATGCCTATGTCATCACAGAGAACTACCGCTTCTTGACGGCGAAAGAAGACGCGCTTTATTACGTTCGTCACCTCGAAGAGTTCAAAACGACCTTTGAAATGGTGGAAGTACCTTGCAAAGACGGGAAAACCCGCAGCGAGGTCCGCTTCCTTTCGCCGGGCAAGCTCTACCGCGAGATGCGGAACGTCTATGGCTATAGCCGTCTTTCCGCGCTTTATATCAGCTACATTCGCCCCAATCGCCTCAACGTCAAGCCCGACAACGGCCTGAAACTCAGACTGCACCAATGCCATGAAGCGATTTACGCAAAATACAAGAAGATGTGCGCCGTTTTGCTCAAAGGCAAATGGTCTGGAATCTTTGCTAAGTATCTTGTTTGGGAGATGAAGAAACCCGCCCCGGTGCGCGGTTTCGTCCCGGTCGAGAACGAATTGATCGCTCAGATCAACGCGCATCGCCATACCTACGACAAATACAATCGCTACAATCCGATCGTTCGCGACGCGACGAACCTCCTGGAGGTCTTGGACAACCCGACCCTTTTGGATCAAGCGATCTTCGCAGAAGACCCGGCTTCCAAGTCCAACAACGTCGCTCCCATTGATCGAAACAATGAAAAATTGAAGGCCAAAGTCGTCGCTAGCCGCGTCGTCGGAGCCTTTGAATGCTCTTACGAAGCCGCGCTTTCGGCCTCGAAGATCTATTTGATCTGCCGCAAACGCGCCTTGAAAGAAGGCAAGGATACGCTTGAGCTTCTTGCCGAGACCACCGCGCGTCGCCACGATAAACTCGATCAATTCGTGGAAACCTACGATAGGATCGCCACGGCTTCCCGCCTTGGCATGAAAGAAGCCTATCTCAGCTACGCATCGCTCCGCGCAGACTTTGACCAAGGTAAGAACGTCTTCGTCTCTTGCTGCATGAGCGACCATAAGATGACCAAGGATGACGCCATTCGCGTCTATGAAGATTACGCTTATGCGATTCGCGTCTGCAAAGACGACGAAGCGCGCATTCAAGATCTCCTTGGGCGTTTGGCGGGTCACCTCGATTCGCTAGAGGAGAACTACAAGATCTCGCCGCTTTATGGCGAACCGATCCGCTTCAAGAAGAAGTCGAAGCAATACCTCGACGAGAAATTCGCCGTCACGGTCTTGTCTTTGCCGGTTCTTGGCGCCTCGATCTTCAGCGTCCTCCCCTTGCTCTTCTCGATCGTTATCGCCTTTACGAACTACAACAAGACCGGCACGGTCGATAACGTCTCCAGAGGCGTCTTCGACTGGAGTTGGGATTCCATCATCAAATTCTTTGGGTTGGGCAGCGATTCGTTCGGATCCGCCTTCGGATCGGTCTTGATTTGGACCCTCACCTGGGCGTTCTTCGCGACCTTCCTTAACTACATTTTCGGCATCGTGCTTGCTTTGCTTATCAACAACAAGCACATCAAATTGAAGAAGATGTGGCGCACGTTCTTCGTTATCTCGATCGCCGTTCCGCAATTCATTACGCTTCTTGTCATGCGCAAGATGTTCGCGGATAACGGTCCGGTGGCTACCTGGCTTTATAACGACATGCATTGGATCGATAGCCCGGTTCTCTTCTGGCTCGCGAATCCTGCGAACAACGCCTTCTTGCCGAAGTTGATGCTCATCGTGATCAACTGCTGGATTGGTATCCCCTATACCATGCTCAGCACGACCGGAATCTTGATGAACATCCCAGAGGACCTTTACGAATCCGCCCGCATCGATGGAGCTTCGCCTTGGAAGCAATTCTGGAAGATCACGATGCCCTACATCCTCTTCGTGACCGGTCCGAGCTTGCTCACCACGTTCATCGGCAACATCAACAACTTCAACGTCATCTACTTCCTTACCGGCGGTGGACCGTCGAACTCGGCCTTCGCTTCCCTTGGAGCCGAAGCGCCGCAATACACTGACTTGTTGATCACTTGGCTTTACAGGATGACGGTCAACGCGACCAACCCGAAATACGGCATCGGTTCCGTCATCGGCATCATGATCTTCGTGATCTGCGCCTTCTTCTCGCTCATCGCGTACAAGAGGCTTGGATCCACGCAAAATGAGGAGGCATTCCAATAATGGCTACCGCAGTTTTGGAAAACGAAAAGAAGTTCCACGCCTCGCAGAAGGCACTTCGCATTACCTCCACCACCTTGATTTACATCCTCTTGGCGGTGATGTCCATCATCTGGATCCTTCCCATTGTCTGGTTGGTTCTCCAATCCTTCACGGGGGAAGGGATCCAAAGTTCGAGCAAATTCATCCCGAGCATCTGGGATTTCCAAGTCATTGAAGGACAGCCGAATCCCTTGAATCCTTCGGTTACTTACCGTTACACCCTCGGGCCGTTTGGCAACTATCTCTTCTTGTTCACGAACAAAATCTATAGCGCCACGAGTTCGAGAGTTCAGGATTCCGCCTTCAACTTCTTCGGTTACGTTGATCGCACCGGAAGGCTTTGCTTGGGCGGCTTCTCCAACACCTTGATCATTGCCGTGATCACGACCATCATCTCCACGTTCTTCGTCCTTTGCACCTCTTACGCCTTCTCGCGTTTGCGTTTCAAAGGCCGCACGTTCATGATGCGTTTGATCATGATCCTCGGCATGTTCCCTAGCTTCCTAGGCTTGGTCATCCTCTACAACCTCTTCCGCATCCTCAACCAAGCGGGCGTGACGGTGTTCTACCGCTCGATTTGGGGCTTGATCCTCATCTACAGCGGCGGCGCCGGGATGAATTACTACATCTCCAAAGGTTTCTTCGACACGATCTCCAAACAGATCGACGAAGCGGCGATGGTCGACGGCGCGACGCGCTTCCAAATCTTCTACAAGATCACGATGCCGCTCTCGAAGCCGATCATCATCTACACCGTTCTCACCTCCTTCATGGGCCCCTGGGCGGAATACATCACCGCGAGCTACATTTTGGGTCCGTCCAACAGTGCGAAGGACAACACGACCGTCGCGCTCATCCTCTACCGCATGATCGTCGCGGGCCAAGGCGGCCTCGACCTCCAGGCGCTTCCGAACTATTGGGCGTCCTTCTGCGCGGGAGCCATCGTCGTCGCTCTACCGACCACGATCCTCTTCCTTTTCATGCAAAAGTACTACGTCTCCGGCGTTACCGGCGGCGCGGTCAAGGGCTAGTCTCTATTATGAGCGAGGGCGGAATCCCTGCCCTCGCTCTTTCTTTGTTTGCAAATTTCTATGAAACACGTTCACCGCTTGGCGCTCTGCGCCCTTCTTGGCGCGAGTCTTGCTTCGTGCGAAACCGCGCCCGTTTTAAGTGGAGGCGATATCTACGAAGATGTCCCGCCTGAGATGCCGACCTCTTACGTTGGCAAAACCAAAAACCTCCCGATCTATCAGATCCTTGTCTATTCCTTCGCGGATGGCAATGGCGATGGCATCGGCGATTTCCAAGGCATCATCGACCGTTTGGATTATCTGAAGTCCTTAAACGTCGGCTACCTTTGGCTCTCCCCGATCCATCCTTCGCCGACCTATCACCATTATGATGTGAAGGACTATTACGCGATCGATGAGACCTATGGAGGGCTCGATGGCTTCAAGGCCTTGATCGCCGCGGCGAAAGAAAAGGGAATCGGGATCGTCATGGACATGGTCTTCAACCACGCCTCAAAGGAATCCCAATGGTTCCAAGACGCCTGCAATTCCTATTCGAATCACGTCAAAGACGGCACGTTGGAAGCCATGAAGGCGGATCTAAACGATGTCGGGAACGACTTCGTTCTCTCGAACGTTCGTGAAGAAGTCTCGGGGCAACGCCATAGCATCAACTGGAACAACGTCGGCTTGTATTACGAAGGCAATTTCTCTTCGCAAATGCCGGAATTCAACCTCAAAAGCCCTAGCGTGAAGAAGAAGCAGGCGGCGATTCTAAAACACTACCTCGATTTGGGGGTCGCGGGCTTTCGCTTCGACGGTTGCCGTTACTTCATGCTTTCTAGCGCTCAGGACAGCGTCGCCTACCTCGACGAATTGGCCGCGGAGGCAAGAAAGCTAAAAAGCGATGTCCTTCTGGTCGGCGAATGGTGGGATGGCTTCAGCCAATCGACTTTGGACCAAGTGACCTCGACGATGCCTTTGTTCAACTTCCCGACCTGCAGCGGCGCCGGCATGCGCGCCGGCATGGTCAACTATGCCTATCAAAGGAGAGAACCCTATTCGTTCGCTTCCCGCGTCTACGAAAACCAAAAGACGACGCTGAACAAAAGCGGCGGGCTTAATCACCCGGTCTATTTTTTGAACAACCACGACATGAACCGTTACGCCCCGAAGGATAGCGAGGACCTCGTCAAATTGACCGCTGCCTCCTATCTATTGACCCCGGGCACCCCCACGATCTATTACGGGGAAGAGATCCTGTTAAAAGGTACGCGCGGGGGCGAAGGGACGGACGCGGCGAGGCGCTTGCCGATGCAATGGATCGGCGACGCCTCGAAAGACACGCTCCGGCCAACCAAGATCTACGACGGCGTGAAAGAGCCTAAGGATCAGGTGACTGTCGGCGCTTTAGAAGAGATTGAACGTGAAGGCAGCATCACGAATTACTACAAGAAAGTGCTGCAATTCCGCGCCGATCATCCAGAAATCGGCTATGGAATCCATCTTACCTATGGCCGCGATAGCGAGAAACTATCGATGAACCGCATCGTCGTGGATGGAAATACCAAAGGCTATCTCGTCCGCAATATGTCCAACGAGCCTCAAATGACGGCGATCATGCCGGAAGGACTGGAACTCGATACCTCGATCTCGCTAGGCAAAGATTACTATCAAGGCTGCCGATTGCAGCTTTCCCCCTATAGCACGGTATATTTGGAGGTAAAAGACTGATGAAAAAACCGATTCTCTTGCTAACGGCGTTAGCGAGCATCGCGCTCACCCTCGCTTCGTGTGGAGGCGAAACCCGAAACGAGAGTTCCTCCTCCGGAATCCCGGATTCAAGTTCTGCGCCGATCTCTGGCTCCGTCGACCCTTCCGCAACGTCCGAGCCGGACCCCGACGAATCCTCTAGCGTTGAAGTCACCGATGGCTTCAAAGGCACGATCCGCGTCTATTTCCATAACGACACGGGGACCGAGACGTCCTATCGCATCTACGCCTGGATCGCCGGCGTGAATGGCGTCGAATTTGATTGGGACGGGAAAGAAGAAGGGTTTGGGGTCTACAAAGACTTCGATGCCCAGGATCCTTTCTTCCAAGGGATCGCCTTCGAAACCTTCTTCTTTATTATCAAGCAACCCGGCACTTGGGCAGGGCAAAGTTCCGATACCACCGTTGTTTTGGCCGATTATATGGACGGGGCAACGGATCTTCCAAATGGCGGAAAGATGCTCCACGTCTACGCCGCGCAAGGCGAAGGCAACGCGATCGATTGTTTCCAAAAGAAGGAAGACGCGAACGGCGATCACTTCACGAGTTTCAACCTTTCGAGCGATTGGTCCAAGCTCAGCTTGGAATCGACGGGGGATTGCGCTTCCTATAAGCTCTATGCCTTCACGCCGGAATACTACAACCAAAGCGAGATGTGGAAAGAGAAGAACAAGGAACTCTTCCTCGTTTCGCAAGGCGAGCCCGGCGTGGCGAATTTCGACATCGCTTTCGCCGATATGGCCTATCCGTTCGGCGATCCTGTCGAAGCAAAATTGAATTTGACCTATCAAGTCGAAGGGCATTTTGCAAGCGCCCCCGACAAGACGAAAACCAAGATCGCGACGTATGATCGCGTCTATGATAGCGAGAAGTTTATCCGAGAATACACCTACAACGGTCACGACTTGGGCTCGAAATATTCGGAGACAGAAACCGAATTCCGCGTCTGGAGCCCGATTTCTCACCACGTCACCTTGCTCTTGTTTTGGGATCTTAACGGCAGGGTGAGCAAAGACCCGCTCTATCGTTTCCCGATGCATGCGCAAGAGGGCGGCGTTTGGAGTGCGACCGTCAAAGGCAACCTCCACAATTACACTTACGCCTATGAATATAAGTACGGCGGCGGAACGATCCGCGCAGCGGACCCCTATGCCACCGCTTGCGGCGTGAACGGCACCCACAGCGCCATCGTTGATTTCTCCAGGACCAACCCCGAAGGCTTCAATGAACTTTCCTTCGATCCGGTTCCCGCGAACCATTTGACGGTTTACGAAGCGCACATTCGCGACCTCACGGCCCACGAGACCTGGACGAGCCATTACGGGAACGAAAGAGGAACCTATAACGCTTTTGTGGAGCCCGGCACCAAATTCAACGGCGTCACCACGGGGTTCGACCACATCAAGGAACTTGGCGTCAACGCGGTCCAATTGCTTCCCATCTTCGATCAAGACAATGAAGAAAGAACGCTGAAAATCACCGATGATTCGGGTAACGTCACCTACAAGAAGCCGAGTTACAACTGGGGTTACAACCCGATGAACTACAACTGCGTTGAGGGCGCTTATTCCAGCGATCCTTACGCTCCTTCGGTTCGTATTCGTGAGCTTAAGAACGTTGTGAACGAACTCGGGAAAGCCGGGATCCGCACGGTCATGGACGTCGTCTATAACCACGTCTCCTCCGTCACGAACCATCCCTTCACCTCGGCGATGCCCCGCTATTATTTCCGCTACGATGAAAACGCCTTCTTGATCGATAACACTGGCGTTGGCAATACGGTCAATACCGATCGCGTCATGGCCAAGAACTTCGTCGTCGATAGCGTCTGCTTCTGGGCCAAGGAATACAAGATGAAGGGTTTCCGTTTCGACCTAATGGGCTGCTTGACCGTCGAGACGATGCGCGCGGTGAAAGACGCCCTTTACGAGATCGATCCGGATATCGTCGTCTATGGCGAAGGCTGGACGGGCGCCGGCTATAGTGGCAAGGGCGCTAGCGCCAATACGGATAACACCTATCGCATGCTCCAAGATAACGGCAAAGGCGCGATCGGCTGCTTCAATGACGCCTATCGCGACGGAATGAAAGGCAACACGACCTGGTCGAACGTCACCCCTAGCGGCGGCTTCATGACCGGGAACGCGGGCGACAATTGGCGCGCTTCCGTCGGCGTTATCGGCCAGAACCACAATGTGGCGAGCCAGGGCGTCGCAACCCCAGCCAATAGCACCGTTGACTACATCGCCTGCCACGATAACTACACGCTTTACGACCAATTCAACTATTTGCTTAACGGACAAGGAAGAAGCGGCAATGGCTATGCCGAGAACGCCGTGAAAGGCGTCGTCGCTTCGTCGACCCATTCCTTCTTCGGCCAAGGCATCGCCTTCATCAACGGCGGCGATGAGATCATGCGCACAAAGATTATGCGTCGCGGCGATCCGCAGTTCGATGAACTTGTTGAATCCTACAAACACGCGACCAACGGCAAGGATTCCTGGATCGAAGGCGATGGCGTGCGCATCAACGACGATACGTGGCTTGTTCGCAACAGCTACAAATATGGCGACAACGTGAATGCCTTCGACTGGAGCCGCAAGATCGCTTTCAAAGGAGCCTACGATTCTATTCGCGAAGCCTTGAAATTCCGCAACGAGAACATGGGCAAGATCTTTGGACAAACCCAAGCCGAGATCAACGCGGGAAAGACCGTTTGCCTCGCAGATTCCGCGATTGGCGGCGCCTTCGAAGCGCAAGACGGCGGCAAGTACATCCTGTTGACTTCCGCTCGCCGCGCCGGCAACGTCGCAAAGGTTCCCGCTGCCTATTGTGGCAATTACGAAGTCGCCTATTGCTCTTCAGGTCGTTTGGCCCCGGGCAGCGCTTATAGCGTCGACGCCAACGTTGGCATCGCTGAAGCGCACGAAACGCTAATTTTGAGGAAAAAGTAATGAAAAACAATCCCACTCTTGCAAAAACGATCCTCGTATTCGCCTTCTCTGCCTTCGCCCTCGCTTCTTGCGGTGGCAAAACCCCGGCCTCTTCCAAACCGCTTCCCTCTTCTAGCGGCGAAGTCGAGTCGAAGAGCTCCGAAACCGCGACATCGGTGACGCGGCCCGATTACTCCACGCAGTCGGACAAAACCCAAAGCGGCGTCCTCGATGGCCCGAAGGATTCCAGCAGCGAATCCGCTTCCTTCGATGGCGTCTACACCGTTCGTTTCGAAACCTTCGGCGGAACGGAAATCCCCGCCCAAACGATCGAAGAAGGGGGGAAAGTCATGAAACCCGCGGATCCTGAACGCGCGGATAGCGTCTTCTTGGATTGGTGCGTCGACGTCAATTTGACGAGTTCCTTCGATTTCGACACCGAAATTCATAGTGATTACACCCTTTATGCCAAATATGAGGGCGGCGGAACCTCCAGCAGCATTGGCGGAGACACCGACCCCACCAAGCCTTATGGACCCGATGGCGCTTCGACGAACAATTGGGCCCTTGTGGGCGATGGCACGCCCTTTAGCTCCGCTTGGAGCGTCGAAGGCGGCATCGCGCTTTACGACAACCCCGGCAACGCCCTCGATAAGGGTTGCATCCTGAATGTCTCCTTCGCTCCCGGCGACCTCTTCAAGGTGACCGATGGCGCCAATTGGTTTGGCTATGCCACCGTCGAATCTTCGGAAGATCCTGCGAACTGGGGCAGAAGCCACTTCGCGGACGACGGCACGAATAATCACAACATCCTTTGCACCGAAGCGGCGATCGTCGACATCTACGTCAACCAATACGGCAACATCTGGATCCAAGAGCACGCTGCTTAAGGATTTTTAAAGGAAAAACAAATGAAACATTCAACGAAATTGGCCATGCTGCTCCTCTCTAGCACCTTCGCCCTTGCTTCTTGCGGGGGAAGCGGCGAAGCGACGAGCACAAGCGCGCCCGATAGTATCGCTGCCAGCGAGACAGAAATGACCTATACCGTTACCTTCGATTCGATGGGCGGTTCCGCGGTCGCTCCAGTGACCGTGAAATACGGCGAAAAACTCACAAAACCTGCCGATCCAACAAAAGAGGGCTATACCTTCAAGGAATGGTGCGTCGATGAAATCTGCGTCACCGCTTTCAACTTCCGAACGATGACCATTCTTTCCGATTGGACCCTTTACGCCTCCTGGACGGAAGGGACGACGATAAGTTCGGATCGCGATTCGGATTCCGTTGCCTCCTCTTCGGAGAACACGAGTTCCAGCGACGTCTCGAATACCAAGACCGTTTACTTTAAGGATCCGGCTTGGTGGACGGCTGACGGTGCAGCAACTTCCATCCATTATTGGGACGTTTCTGGCAAAGGCACGACCTGGCCCGGTATCGTCATGACCCTGGTTAGCGGCGCTAGCGTCAGCACAAGCGGAGGAAACGTCTGGTCGTTTGACCTTGATTTGACCCTTGCCGCGGGTGGCTTTATATTTGCCCGCCATAATCCGGATGTGAATAGCTCTGGCCAAGCCGCCGATTGGGGCGCGAAGACGGTTGATCTCCAGATTTCTGAAATGGGCGAGAACAATATGTACGACTGCTCGGGCTGCGCCATAAGCTGGGGGAACCCTGGCTTAACGGGCGTTTGGTCCACCTATTCGAAGTAAGGAGCAAAGAGATGATGAACAATAAAAATATCCTTCAAATCTGCGCTTTGTCCCTTGCAGGCGTCGCGATGGTCGCTTGCGGCGGGGAACCTACCCCGGCTGGCACAAGCAGCAGTTTGTCTGGCGTTGTCGGAACAAAGACGCGCTACACTCTCGTATTGAATCCGTGTGATGGCAAAGGAGTAAGCTCTTATCAATATCTCCTTGGAGCGCCCGGAGATGACAATGGCAATTTGCCGGATGGGCCCTCTAGGAACGGCTATGTTTTCTCGGGGTGGTCTAGAGTCTATGATAAGGAAACCAAACAAGGCGACCCCGCCCATCAATGCAGGGTCTGGAACTTCAATGACAATGGCGTCCTTTATGGCTACTATACAAAAGCCGTTGTTGGCGGTCACACTCCAGAAGAAGTAAAAGCCTACATGGATTCCTTGGAAGCGAATTCCAAACCGAATACCCTCTATTTGCATTATTACCGTTTTGGCAATTCTGCCGCGGATTATGAGCCATGGGACATTTGGGCTTGGCCTTATCGTCCCTTAGAAGGCGAAGGCGCGCGTTTCGATTGGAATGGGCGAGTCCAAAGCGCGGATCATATGAGTGCGAGCGGCGATGCCGAGGTCGATGATTTTGGCGGTGCGACCGTCGAGATCGATTTGACGAAGACATACGATGGCGGCACCACGAACAAGGGCCATAGCATTGGCGGTACGCCCGTTTCCTTCTATGCGAACGAGGAGAAAACCGCTTTCGATACCCGCATCGGCATCCAGGTCGTCAAGAGCGCGGATCGTCTTTCGGACTCCGGCGATTTCTGGGGGAACGATGGCGGAAACGTCTACCTTGATTTGGAAGATGCCTCGATGACCACGACCTTTGAGCTCGAAGGAGGGAAGGCCCATCACATCTTCCTTCTCCAAGAAAAGGTTGGAAGCCCCCAAGCGCTCCCCTTCACCGAGATGAGCGATCCTTACGAATACGACGACGGCACGAATACCACGGACAAAGCGATTTACCAAACCGCGGATTGGAACGACAAACCCGTCTCCAAGACCTCCAAGACTTGGAAAGATGGCGTTGGCGTCGGTTACCAAATTATGGTCGCGAGCTTCGCCGATAGCGATGGCGATGGCTTTGGCGACATCTACGGCATCGAACAAAAGCTCGATTACCTCGAAGGTTTGGGCGTCAAAGCCCTTTGGCTCACCCCGATCCAACTTTCTGATTCCTATCACGGCTACGACATTAGCGACTATCTCCAAGTCGACCCGAAGTTCGGCTCGAAGGAATCGCCGGCCGCGAAAGCCGCGGGCAAAGTCACGATGGCCACGGCCATGGAAGACTACAAGTCTTTGCTTGAAAAGGCGCACGCGAGAGGCATGAAGGTCGTTATGGACCTCGTTCTCAACCACACCTCGACGAGCAACAAATGGTTCGTTTCGAGCTCGCAGCTAGATGAAGAACATCGTGGCTATTACCAATGGGGCAACCACAAGACCAATTCCTCGATCAACCAGAAGAATTGCTGGTACCCCTATGGCGAGCACGATTATTCTTACTACGCCAAATTCGGCAGTGGCATGCCCGAACTCAATTTCTCCTACCAGAACACCCGTGAAGCGGTCGAAGATATCGCGCTTACCTGGTGCAGCCTCGGGGTCGATGGCTTCCGCGTCGACGCCGTCAAACACATCTACATGGCCGATGAAATCCCCTCGTCCTTGACAAGTGGCGATACGATCATCTCCGATGTCGCGGCCGCGGGCGATTATTCAAGCGACCTTACGAAGAACCTCAATTTCTTCCGCGAGCTCTCCGCGACCATTAAGAAGGAGTACCCGAACGCCTTCTTCGTCGGCGAGAACTTCGATGGCCACGCCTTCCACGTCGCGCCGTATTACGAAGGCTTCGATTCGATGTTCGACTTCTACGCTTACTTCAAGATGACGAACCTCGCGGCCTCTGCCTACGATACGAACGCCAGGAACAAAAAGTGGAACAGCGCCGGCAGCTTCATGACCCCAGGCGAAAAGTGGAACAGCAGTGCCGATGGCGTCAAAAACGGCTCGAAAGAGTACGCCGTGATCGACGGCAAATACGGCTGGAACCTCCCCGAACTCTACAAGGCCTACGATACCTATCGCGGCGATACCGCCTTGCCTGGCACCTTCACCTCGAACCACGACATCGCGCGCAACATCAACCGTATCGCGGGATCCTTTGATTCGGCGACCTGCGAAATCGCCGAACAAGGCAAGGTCACGTCGAGCAACTACACCGAGCTTAACAAGAAGTCCTTGATCACCAAGGCGGCCCAAATCCTCTTCCCGGGCTGCACCTGGATCTATTACGGGGACGAACTTGGCATGACCGGCAACTTCGAAGCCGGCAAGAATAGCCATAGCGATTACGCTGACCTCGCTTACCGCCAGCCCATGAAATGGGTGGATAAAGGCGTCAAGGGCGATGGCTCCTTCACGACCTCCTATTCGATCAACGGCGCCGCAGCGACCATTGCTTGGGATGAAGTTAACGCCTCTTCGTTGGTGGCTTCCGCCGAAAAGCAAGCGGCGGACGCAAACAGCGTCTATTCGAAGCTCGCCAAGGTCGTCGCCTTCAAAAACGCGCATCCTTCGCTAATTTCCGGAACCTTCTCCGACGCCGGCAGCAATGACTACGTCTTGAAGTGGAAGAGCGCAGGCGCCGAGACCTTCACGATTTCCGCCGACCTCGTGAACAACGCCTTGACGGTCACTGGATCCGCTTCCCTATCCATCAAAGCCTAAGGTTAGGCTTCTTAGGGCCCGCTTCGCGCGGGCCTTTTTCTTCGTCTTCCCTTGCCCCTTCGCGCGTGCGATAATAGACGGCAATGAAAAAGCTTCATCTCCCTCGTTATCTACGCCCGGTTTCTTGGATGAAAGAAACGGGCGCCTTCTTCCTTGATTTTGTATTTACGTTTGCCTTGGCGTCCTTGATTTACGTTTCCGTCGGCGTTCCTTTGATCCGCCCGGCGTTTGGCTATCAAGAGGCGACGGATCGCTATAACGCGGCGGCGGTCGATTCCGGTTTTGTCATCGAAGATAAAGATGGGAACTTCGTGGACGCTCCCTTGGATACGACTTTGAGCGACATGGAACTATACGTCCAATACGAGACCGTCGAACAAAGGGTTTTCGATTACTTCACCGTCAAGATTCCTTCAAGCGAGCGCCTCGTGTATCTAGAAACCGATGAATTCAACCCGAAATCCTCGTCTTCGTCTGGAAGCGAGGAATTCAAGATCGAAGTCGGGAAGTGGGTTTATAAAAACGTCTTCTTGATCAAAGAAGGCGAACTCAACGCTTTGTGGTGCTTGCCTTCGAGCGAAGAGGACTACAAGAGCATGCCGAAGCCTTCGGCCGCCCTTCAAGCGGATATGAATGGGGCGGATCAGGAGAAAAAACTTGCCGCCTATCGCACGTTATACCTTGGGGTTGTCGGATCTTCTGCGGATGATACTTCCTGCCTTTGGAGTAGGGCTTTGACCCATTTTAAGAGTCAGCCGGAGATCCTTGCCGCGCAAGAAGGGAGAACCTTCGCGACCTATGCCTCCCTCTATCCTTCGATCATCCTCTCCCCCTTGGTGTTCTTCCTGATGTTTCCACTCATCTTCAAGAACGGTCAAACCTTGGGAAAGAAGATCTGCAAGATCGCTTTGCTTGGGAACGATGGCTACGCGATCAAAACGCCCGCGCTTTTCATCCATTATGCCATATTAATTCTGTATTTTTATCTTTTCCTCATCCCCTATCCCCTTTATAGCTTCATGGGATTCTGTCTCATCTTGATCGTCGATTACATGGTCATGATCCTTTCAAAATACCATCAATCCCTGCATGCGATGGTCGCAAGAACCATCAGTATCGACGCGGAGAATTCGATTTGGTTCGTCTCCAAAGCCGCAGAGCAACGCTACATCGAGCACCATCCTTCGAGCCTTGCCGCGAGAATCCAAAAGGAAGAATCGATGGACGAGATGAAGAAGACCGGGGTGGATCCTGTTGCCTTCGAACGCGAAGCCCTCGGCATCTTCGATTCTTCAACGTTGGGCCAAAACCCCTATGTAAAGAAAGAAAAAGAAGAAGGAAAAGAACAAGAAGATTCTTCGAAGAACTCCTAACTTGTCCAATTCTTTAACGCGTTTATAATCAAACAAGATGAAACTATCGATTTTATTTCCTGAAAAGAATCAAGGCGAAAAGATGATCCGCCACATCTTCGATGAGGTCGTGCCCTATTTTGATCAACAAGGCATCGAGTATGAGGTCGTGATCTGCCCAAACGGCTGTTCTGAAGAAGAGATGGCCTTGCTTTCGAATGCTTCTTTTCCAAGCCAAGTCCGGGTGCTAGAAAACGCGACTCCAGGCAAGGGAAATGGCGTCCGACAAGGGATCTTGGCGGCGAAAGGCGAATACGTCCTCTTCATGGACGCGGACCTTTCGACCGGGCTCGACGTCTACGAAAAAGAAGTCGCCCCACGGATGGGGAAAGACGATGCGATCATCGCTAGCCGCGACGTCAAGGGTTCCGTCTATGGCTTGAAGCAACCCTTCATGCGCCGCGCGACCCACTTTGGATCGAGGGTGATCATCGCGATGATGTTCCATCTTAAAATCAAAGATACCCAATGTGGATACAAGGCTTTTAAGACGAGCGTTGCACGTTTCATTGCCGAGAAACAGATCGTCGATGGCTTTGCTTTCGATGTCGAATACCTTTATTTCCTGCGCAGAAATGGCTTTTCCATCGCGGAAGTACCTTGCGTTTGGACGGATGACCCAGATTCTACGATCCGTAAGTCGATGAAGGTATACAAAGACTTTTACAAGGATCTTAGAAGGATCAAGAAAAACAAGAAGAACTATTTGTTAACCTCCGAAGAAAGGGCTTTGGCGAAAGGAGAAGAAGCATGCTGATCGATCGCGCGATATTGGAAGTTCGTTCCGGCAACGGTGGCAACGGCGCCATCTCCTTTTACCGTGAGAAGAACGTCCCAAAGGGCGGACCCGATGGCGGTAACGGCGGGAGAGGCGGCTCGGTCTACTTGATCGCGAGGCGCAACGTCAACACCCTTTTGGCCTATCGCCATAGCCGCGTTTTGCAGGCCGAAGATGGCGAAAAAGGCGATAAGCGGATGCGCTATGGCCGCAACGCCAATGACGTCTATGGCGAGGTCCCCTGCGGCACACTTGTCTACGAAGAAGACGGCATGGCCCTTTTGGCCGATTTGAAAAACGAAGGCGACATCGTTTGCGTCGCCAAAGGCGGACGCGGAGGAAGAGGCAACGCCTGCTTCAAGAATTCCCGCCTTCGCATTCCAAAGATCGCGGAAAACGGGCGCCCTGGCGAGAGAAAACGCCTTGTCCTTGAACTTAAATTGCTCGCGGATGCGGGCTTGATTGGCTTCCCAAGCGTTGGTAAGAGCACCCTTTTGAATATCGTGAGTCGTTCGAATGTCCCGACCGCGGATTATCCCTTCACGACCCTTGTCCCGAATTTAGGCGTCGTTACCCTGGAAGATGGGTATCACCAATTTGTTTTGGCGGATATGCCGGGGCTCATCGAAGGGGCGTCCTCTGGCAAGGGTTTAGGCATTCAATTCCTTCGCCACATCGAGCGTTGCCGCGTCTTGGTCCATATGGTCTCGATGTCGGGGGAACGCGATCCTTATGCGGATTATCTAGCGATCAATGAAGAGTTGAAACTTTATGGCGCCCACTTGGAAGATCGTCCCGAGATCGTCGTCGCGACGAAGATGGACGAAGAAGGGGCCGAAGAGCGCAAAGCCGAATTCGATAAGAAACTCGGCTTTGAATCCATTGGAATCTCGGCGCTTACGGATGAAAACGTCTCCTACTTGATGAAGAAGGTCTATGAACTGATCACCAAGACCCCGGAGATGAAGCCTTACATTGAAAACGAAGAAGAGACGGGCGGAATGAAGGTCTATGACGCTCGGAAAGACGGAGGGGCAGATCCGCTTGGGGTCACCCATCCTTCCGATCACGTCTTCGAGATCAACGGGGAAGAAGCGCTGCGCGCCTATTCCCTCATCAATCTTTCGACGGACGCTGGTGTCGCGAAGCTCTTGCGCGTCTTAGATCGCATGGGCATCGACGATGCCTTGAAGGAAAAAGGCGCCGTCCAGGGCGATACCGTCAAGATCGGGGAGTTCGAATTCGAATACTATGAATGAGGAAAAGAAGGAGAACGGAAAAAGGATCGTCCCAAAAGGCCTGATTGTTGGGACGGTCAGTTGTTTCCTTTTGCTCGCCGTTGTCCTCATCTTCCTTTGGGTTTATTCTTGAAACGCTTATGATTGCTTTGCTTAACGGAAACATCGTGGAACTCAACGAAAGCTCCTTGACCATCGACCTTGGCCCAATCGGCTACGAGGTCTTTGTTTCGCATCCCGAGGATTTCGTTCTCGGGGAGAAAGCAAAGGTTTTTGTCTGCGACATCCTGACCCAAGACGATCATTATCTCGTCGGGTTCAAAACCAAAGAAGAGAAACAGGCTTTCTTGGACTTGATCTCGGTTAAAGGGATCGGGGCGAAGACTGCTTTAGCTGCCTTAAGCAAGACGACGCCCGCTGAATTACGAGAAGCGATTATCAAAAACGATTTGGGGTATTTGAAACGCCTGCCGGCGATTGGCCCGAAAGCCGCGGGGCAGATTTTGCTCGATCTTCGCGGGAAGGTCGTCGAAGCCCCGGCGAAAGTCAAGAAGAGCGAACGTTACGTTTCGATTCGCGAGGCGCTCCGTTCCATGGGCTTCAAAGTCAAAGAGATCGACCCCGTCTTAGCGGGTTTGGACGATGGGTTGAGCGAAGAAGAGGCCTTGCGTTTCGCTTTGCGGGGCTTAGCCAAAGGAAAGGTGAAGGAACATGTCTGATCTATTGGACGCCAAGAAGATCGGCGAAGACGTTTCTAGCGAGCCAACCCTTCGCCCGAAGCATTTGGATGAATATATCGGCCAGGAGAAGATGAAGGAGAACCTCCGCGTCTTCATCAAGGCCGCGCTTTCTCGTGAAGAACCCTTGGACCACGTCTTACTTTACGGGCCGCCTGGTCTTGGCAAAACGACCTTGGCCCACGTTATCGCGAATGAACTCGGCGGCAAAATCAAGGTCGTTAACGGCCCAAGCATTGAAAAAACCGGGGATCTTGCGGCGATTTTAAGCGAGCTTGAAGCCGGGGACGTCCTCTTTATCGATGAAATCCATCGCCTGCCCCGTCAAGTCGAGGAAGTCCTTTACGGGGCAATGGAAGACTTCACCCTTTCGATTTTGGTGAACCAAGGAGCGGACGCGAGGGCCATTTCCTTGCCCTTGCCTCCTTTCACCTTGGTCGGCGCGACCACGAGAAGCGGGGATCTATCAAGCCCTCTTCGCGCCCGTTTTGGCATCTCGATCAAGATGGATTTCTATTCCGAATCCGAACTCGGGCAGATCGTAAACCGGACCTCGCGTGTCTTGGGGATGCCGATCGTCGAAGAAGCCTCCGCTTTGCTTGCAAGTCGAAGCCGCGGCACCCCGCGTATCGCGAATCGCCTTTATAAGCGCGTTCGGGACTTCGCCGAAGTCGTGGGCGAAAAAGAAATCAGCCTTTCGAGGGCGCTTTCCTCCCTCGATGCCTTGAAAATCGATGCTTTGGGTTTGGATGAAGTCGATTTGAAGTACCTAGACGTCGTCATCGAACGCTTCCATGGGGGTCCCGTTGGCCTAGAAGCCATTGCCTCGGCGATCGGCGAAGAGATCCCGAATCTTGAAGACGTTTGCGAACCCTATCTTGTAATGTCTGGCCTCATCGATCGCACCCCAAGGGGGCGTCTAGCGACCGAGAAGGCCTACGCCCATCTCAAGAAGGCCCATCAGAATCGACTCTTCTAAAGAAGAATCCGAAATTCTTAAGTTGTTTCTTTCCCTCTATCAGCGTATCCTATTGCCTGACGGCGAAGCGAAACAGTTTTTTCTTTGCCTAATACCACATTCCACCGATTGGAGGAGTCCTCATCTATGCGTCGATTGATCGCCTATCTTGCCCTAACTTCCACCTTAACGCTTGGCGCCGCCGCCTGCGTTTCCCCACTCGTGCTCCAAATGGACGCCGACCTAGCCTACGCGGAAGGCAAAACCCTTTATTTCAAAGCCAGCAACTACGATGCCGCTTCCTTGGTTGGGAACTACGAAAACTTCCTTACCGAAGAAGACAAGGACGGCGATACCTACATCGTTTCCAAAATCGCCGACACGATGCGCGAACGTCTCGATACCTGGGGCGTTTCCGATTACGAAGTCGAAACCCAAGGTTACGACACGATCGCGGTTTCGTTGCGTTCTTCAAACAACAAAGACCTCGAATACGCCTATTTAGAATCCTATCTTTCCTTTAGCGGCGGACATTATGAAGTCGACGCCTCCAACACCACCGGCGGCGGATCCGCGGGCGATGAAGAAGAAGACGGACGTTACAACCATAACGATCTTTGGGACACGATGCTCGATGGCAAAACCGCGCGCTTCCACCTTTTGGACCAAGGCGGATATCAAGTCCCCGTCGTTTTGATCCCGATCGACGATGAACACAAGACCGCTTTCACGGATCTTATCACCTATTGCAACAACAATACGGTTGCCGAGGAGAAGGACCAAGACGGCAACGTCACGACCGAAGGCAAATCCTGCAATCTCGTGATCTGGGCGAACCGTCTGGAAAGCGATCGCTACGAAGATCGTTCCGATGCGAACGTCGCAAGCCACATTTTCTTCGAAACCGCGACGGGCAACGACCAAGCCGTTTACTACGAATCCGGCGACTCGGACAAAGAGCATCCCTTCCTTCAATTGATCCCGAGCTCCAAAGCCACGGAATCCGGCACCTACGATCCGAATTACGCCCAAGAAGCGACCGATGCCGCGAACTTTTTGATGAACAAATTCAACGCCTCGGCCTATGAATATCGAAGCGACCTTTCCGGGTCCGAAGATTCGGTTTACCGCGTCCATTTCACCTATAGCGAAGATAAGATGGCGAGTGTGGATCGCTTGGTCCACCTTGGCGACTTCTTCGCCTCTCCCTCGATGGGCAGAACGATGGTCACCGTCTTGGCGATCGTCGTCTTTACCGCGCTTTTCCTCGCTTTCTTTGAACGCTTCTTCACCTTTAGCCACATGGCGGTCATGGGCGTCACGACGGTTGGAACCCTTGCGACCTTCATTGCCTTTGGCACCCAATTCAACATCTCGGCTCTCCTCGCCTTGGGCGCGGTGGCCTTGGTGTCTTTGTTCCAAAGCCTTTTCTTCACGTCTAGGTTCCGCAACGAAGTCTACAAGGGCCGCACCTTGAAGAAAGCGGAACAAGAAGCGAGCAAGATGAGCGTTTTGCCTAGCATTGACGCCGGCATCCTCGCGATCGTCCTCGGCGTTTGCCTCTATTTGCTCGGCGGATCCGTCCTCCGCGCTGGCGGCGTCATGCTTGCCATTGGCGGCTTCTACAGCATCTTCTCTTCCTTGATCCTCACCCGCCTCTTTGGCTGGATCCTTTGCAACGATAACACCATCAACGAGAAATTCGCGGGCTTCCTCCGCATCAAAAAGGACAAGATCCCGAACTTGATGGAGCAAGAAAAGCAAAGCTATTTCGGCCCCTATCAAGAAAAAGATTTCACCAAAAGCAAGAAATACGCTCGTATCGTCGCTTCCTTGTTGGTTCTTGTCGGCATCGGGTCGACCATCGGTTTTGGGGTTGCTAACGGCGGCAACATCTACAATTTCGGCGATGACACCGCGCACACCGTCCTTCGCATGGAAGTGAAATCTTCCGAAGAAGACCGCATCACGGTCGATGGTTTCTCTTCGATCGCGGATCTCTACGACCCAGAAGGCGAAGATCACGCCGATCTCTTCCACCAATATTCGATCGACGGCAAACCTCTTGCCGATTACGTGGTGAACTTCGCGCTTTCCGAAACCCCGAAGACGGTCTACGAAACCCCGGAAGCCGGCAGCGAAGGCACCAATTACTATTATTTCTATTACGAAGCCGAACTCTCCGCCTCCTTTGATCTCAACGAGGAATACACGATCAAGGAGTGGAGCGAGGTTGAAAACACCTATGTCGATTTCGCCGGCACGAGCTTGATCGACTTGAGCGAAACGATCGCGGAACTCGGTGGCAGCGACCTCAATGACGTCATGAACGTCTCCGTGGCCTTTGCCCCCGTCGCGACCGGCGAACAGGCCCCCTATGTCGGGGATGTCTGCCTTGGCATTGGCATCGCCCTTGCCGTCAGCTTCGTCTATTTGGCCTTCCGCTATCGCCTCAGCCGTGGCCTTGCGATCAGCATCCTTACCTTGGCTACTTCCTTCATGGCCCTTAGCTTCTTCGTTTACACCCGCATCGCGGTGAACCCGACGGTAACCTTGGGCTTGATCCTTGGCGTCATCTCTGCCTTGCTCGTTTCGCTCTTCTTGCTCAACCGCGAAAAAGAGCTCCGCAAGGAAGATCACGAAAACGACCGCAATAGCCTTGCCAAACGTTCCGAGCAGTTGAAGAAAGCAACTTCCTATGAGGCCGAAAACGTTGAGGTCTTCGGCGTTATCGCGCTCTATATCCCCTTGTTTGCCCTCTGCTTTGGGCCTTTGTCCTATGGCTTTGCCAACTTGCTTGCGATCCTTGCCGTCGTCTTCTCTGCCGTCTTGATCCTCGTGCTCCTTTCGCCTTTGAGCGATCTCTTCGCCAAGTGGTTCTCGCACATCAAGATCAAGCCGCGCAAGAGCAAGAAAAAAACGCAAACCGGCAATTTGATGAAGAAGAAGCGTTCGGGCGAACCCGAAGAAGCGATCTTCATCGGCATCAACGATTAAAACCATGGATGATTTCAAAGCTCGTCTCAACCAATTCTTAGGGCTTTCCGAAGAGGAGTTCGCGTGGCGCACGCGCGAACCCTCTTTTTCGGATTTGCCTTCCCTCGACGCCTTCCAAAGCGCCTTTGAAGCGAAATTGCTTTTCGAAAAAGCCAAGAAGGAAGGTTGTAAAACCTTGATCTACGGGGATTACGATTGCGATGGCATCATGGCGACGTCCATCCTTTTAGCAGCCTTGAAGGAATTTGGTCTAAACGTGGAAGGCTATATTCCTTCTCGTTACAAGGATGGTTATGGCCTAACCTTGGAAAAAGCCAAAAAGGCCGTGGAAGAGGGATATCAACTCGTCTGCACCGTGGATAACGGGGTCAATGCCTTTGAAGGTTTGGAATATCTCCATGAACATGGGGTTTTGACCTTTGTCTTGGATCACCACGAATTCGGAGAGAAACTGCCTCCGATGGATGCTTTTCTCCATCCTTTCATCCTTGAGCTAAAGGAACCTTCGATCAGCGCGGGCGCCTTGGCTTTCTATTTCTCGCGTTACCTTTTAGGGCGTGATGATCCCTATTTTGCGACCCTAGGGGCCCTAAGCATCATCTCCGACTGCATGGACATGCTTTCCTACAACCAGAAGCTTGTGGCCTTGTCGCTTCGCTTTATCCGTAAGTATCGTTTTCCTTCCTTGCTTTCCTTGATGAATCCGAGTTCCAGGATCGATGAAACGACCCTGGGGTTAGAGATCATCCCCTGCATCAACGCGGTCGGGCGCATCGAAAAAGAACCCTTTGGACCCTTGGTTTTGCCGTATTTTGCCTTTCAGAAGGATATTCAGGTGATCTCGAAGGTCTTAAAGGAAATCAATGCGAAACGGAAGGAATTGACCAAAGGGGCAGAGCTAGGCACGGACATCAACCCCTCGAAATGGGCGATTGCCCTTGAAACCTCTTTGCCCGAAGGGGTGAACGGCCTTTTGGCGAACCGCCTACTTTTTGCCTACCATAAGCCTGTCGCGGTCTATAGCGAGTCCGAGGAAGCCAAAGATTCTTTCGTCGGCTCCATGCGTTCTCTTAAAGGCTTCTCGGTCATCGATTTTTATAAGTCCATTTCCGACCTATTGGAAAAGGCAGGAGGGCACGAACTCGCGGGAGGCTTCACCTTGAAGAAGGAAAGGATCAACGAATTCAAGGACGCGTTAGAAGACTTTGCCCTTGCTCATCCGATGGAAGAAGAAAAGAAGAAGGCGATGGAAATCTCTCCTGACGAGATCGACTTTGAATCCTTCAAGGCGGTTCGCGCCTTAGGCCCTTATGGCTTAAAGAACCCCGTCCCCGAGTTCCTTCTCTCCCATTATCCAGTGGACCAGCTTCGTTATTCCCGTGACAATCAGCACATTTTGACCTACTTGGAAAATGGGAACAAACTCGTCGGTTTCCATATGCCGAAAGAAAAACTCGCCCCGGATACCAGGACCGTTTCCTTGCAAGGGAAGCTCGGATTTGACGAATACAAAGGCAAGCGGAGCATCGTTTTCCAAATCGAATCCTTAAAGGAAGACCCAATTGAAGAGTAAGATATCTGTGGTAAGGTAAAAAACAGAATGGAAAACACGTCCAAAGCCTTAGTCCCCAACGGCGGCTACCCAATGCACACGATCGAGGATCTAAAAGACCTCTACTTTGCCTACATCAAAAACGAAGAAGACCGCGCGAAAGTCTTCGACGCCTATGCTTTGGCCAAGCTTAAGCACGGCAATCAGTACCGCAAATCCGGGGAGCCCTATATCCAGCACCCGATTGAAGTCGCCTATATCTGTGCCGAGCTTCAAGCGGGTCCGGCGACCCTTGCCGCGGCCTTGCTCCATGACGTCGTCGAAGATACCGATGTCACGATCGAGGACATTGAGAAACGCTTTGGCAAGGAAATCGCGAAGATCGTCGACGCCTTGACGAAGATCCAACGCATGAAGCTTTCCCACATGACCGCGGAGGATTTCGAGGCCGAAGACCATCGAAAGATCTTCCTTGGGATGGCACAAGACGTCCGCGTCATCATCGTCAAGCTCGCGGATCGCCTTCATAACATGCGCACGCTTGATTCCCTCTCGCCGGAACGTCAACAGGCCTTGGCGAAGGAAACGATCGAAGTCTTCACGCCCATCGCCCACCGTTTGGGTATCTATACCGTCCAAAGCGAGCTTGAGGATTTGAGCCTAAAATACCTCGAACCTGAGAAGTACAAGCACATCGTCGATCTCACGAACGAACGCTTTTCGCGCAAGAAGCAGGCGTTAGAAAACTTGAAGAAACGCCTCGCGGACATCCTCTACGAGCAAGGGATCCCCTTCCGCATGGAAAGCCGCGTGAAGTCGATCTATTCGATATACCGCAAAATGTACAAGAAGGATAAGAACTTCGATGACATTTACGATATTCTTGCAATCCGCGTGATCACCGAATCCGTTTTGAACTGCTACGAGATCCTCGGTATCGTCCATTCGACCTACAAGCCGATCCCTGGGCGATTCAAGGATTACATCGCGATGCCGAAGCCCAACATGTATCAATCGCTTCACACTTCGATTCTTTCGGGGGACGGCAATGCTTTCGAAATCCAAATCCGCACCGAGGAGATGGATCAGATCGCCGAGACCGGCGTCGCGGCCCATTGGAAATACAAGGAAGGTTCCTATAACCAAGCGGCTGAACAGCAAGACATTGAAAACAACTTGGCCTGGTTCCGCGACTTTGTTTCGTTGAGCGACGAAAACGCGACGGCTTCGGCCAAGGAATATTTAAGCAACCTCAATAGCGACATCTTCGAAGCGAATGTCTATGTCTTTACGCCCTTAGGACGCGTTATTGATCTCCCGGCGGGCGCTACGACCTTGGACTTCGCTTACAAGATCCACTCCAAAGTCGGCGACTCCGCGATTGGCGCGGTCGTCAACAACATCGGCGTTCCTTTGAACACGGTTTTGAAGACGGGCGATGTCTGTGAAATCCGCACGTCCAAGAGCGCTAGCCCCAACGATTCCTGGCTTGAGATCGCGAAAACCGCCTCGGCGAAAGCCAAGATCCGCCGCGCTTTGCAAAAGAAGCACGACGCTTTCATGAAGGACGAAAAGATCCGTCAAGGCAAACAAAGTTTGATCGAAGCCTTCCGCGCCAACGGTTTTGAAGAAGAGGAGATGATGAAGGCTCTTGAAGATCCTCGCCTTCAAAACGAATTCCATTTCGAGGACCTCGACGACCTCTTTATCGGCGTCAGCAGTCGAAACCCGACGCCGAGCGCCATCATGGACGTCTTGAAGATCCGCAGGAAGCCTCAGCCCGGGGATTACATCAAAAAAGGGCAAAGCAAGAACAAAGCAAACGACAATTGCCCCGTCGAAGTCGCGGGTGGCATCAAGGGCTTAGCGATTTCCTTGGCCCATTGCTGCGATCCGATCCCGGGGGATGACATCATTGGCTTCATCACGCAAGGGAAAGGGATCTCAATTCACCGCGCGAATTGCCCGAATGTCGCCAATACCAAGCGACTGGTCGACGTTTCTTGGAAGAAGGACCTGGGCATCGGGTCCTATCCCGTTGATGTCGAACTCCTCTGTAACGACCGTGCTTCCTTGCTCGCGGACATCCTTTCTTGCCTGGGCGCGAAAAGCGTGGCCGTCAGTGATCTAAACGCTCACTTGAACCAAGAAACGATGAACACCGTCGTCAATCTCACCCTGAGGGTGCCGGATGCGAAGATGCTGCAGGACTGCTTTGGCGACCTTCTTGGCGTCAAAGGGGTTTTCGCCATCAAACGCTTGCTTCATTAAGCGCGTGCCTTCGCGCTTTTTCTTTCGCGTGCGCGTTGTAAGAGACGCTTTCCTGGCATATACTTAATCCGCCTTTAGGAGAATTTTTGCATGCCTTACATTGCCGTGAAAGGAACCCACGATCTCTATGGCGAGGAAGCAAGCGCCTACCAAGTGATCCAAAACGTGTTCAAAGCGGTTGCCGAAGTCTATGGCTACCGCCCCATCGAAACCCCGATTTTAGAATACACGGACGTTTTCACCCGCTCAACGGGCGAAGGGTCCGACGTCGTCCGAAAGGAAATGTATACCTTCCTCGATAAGGGCGAGCGCTCGGTCACGATGCGCCCGGAAGGAACCGCGGGCGTCGCGCGCAGCCTCTGCGAGCATAAACTCTGCTCGACCGAGGATTTGCCGATCAAAGCCTATTACGCGGGACCCGTGTTCCGTTATGAAAGACCGCAGTTGGGAAGATATCGCCAATTCCTGCAAGCGGGCGTCGAAGCGATTGGGATCGATTCCCCGCGCTTGGACGCCGAGGCGATTTGCCTTGCGATGTCGGTTCTCAACCTGCTGGGATTTGAAAACCTTAAGATCAAGGTCAATACCTTGGGAGATACCGATTCTCGAAACGCCTATAAAGAAGCGTTGCGCGCCTATTTTGCGGAGCACATCGATTCGATGTGCGAAGATTGCAAGGAGCGTCTCCGCTTGAACCCGATGCGCATACTCGATTGCAAGGTCGAAGCCGACCAAGAGATCGCAAAAGGCGCGCCTAAGATGCGCGATTACCTTAGCCAAGAGGCGGAAGAAAGATTCTATAAGACCCTCTCGATCCTCGCCGATCGCGAAATCGATTACGAAATCGACGATTCCCTCGTCCGTGGGCTTGATTATTACGGCCACATCGTCTTCGAGGTCCACGTCGCTTCGCCTTCGGGCAAGGATTATGGCGCAATCCTCGGGGGCGGCCATTACGATGGCATGCTCTCCGAATTCGGGGGGCCAAAAGAAGCGGATCACGGCGTCGGCTTCGCGATGGGGGTCGAACGCGTCTATGGCCTGATGAAGGAATTCGGCCTCCTTGACGAACTCGACACCGGCGTCGATATCTACGCGATGCCGATCGGGGAGGAAACGCTCGATCGCGCCTTCCCGCTTGTCGAAGAGATCCGCCGCCTTGGCTATTCCGTCAATTTGCCTTTCAAAACGGCGAAGCTTGGAAGCTATTTCAAGAAAGCCGCGAGGGCCAAAGCCAAATTCGCGCTCATCTTCGGGACCGAAGAGCTCGACAAAGGGGTTGTCCAATTGAAGAACCTAGCGACCTTCGAACAGAAAGAAGTCAACATCGATACGCTCGATCAAACCCTCGATGCGGAATTCGAGGCCCTTGAAGGCGAGCACCACCATCATCACGAGGAATAAATGTCTATGGAAAGAACTTACTACAACGGAGATCTCCGCAAGGAAAACGCGGGAGAAGAAGTCACCTTGCTTGGCTGGGTTGCGAACAAGCGCAACCTCGGCTCTTTGGTCTTCTTCGATCTTCGCGATTCGACCGGCATCGTCCAATTGATCGCTGAAGATCCTTCGATTTTGCCGGACGTCCGCAACGAATACGTCGTGGAAGCCAAAGGGAAAGTCCGCTTGAAGGATGTCCCAAATCCCGCCTTGAAAACCGGAGAGATCGAAGTCGCTTTGACATCCATAAAGGTCATCAACAAAGCGGCCTTGACCCCGTTCATCATCGCCGATAAGACCGATGCCTTGGAAGAAACAAGGCTCAAATACCGCTATTTGGACCTTCGCCGCCCATGCTTGCTGGAGAACCTCCGCATCCGCGCCAAGATCTGCGAGATCACGCATCGCTATTTCAATGAGCATCGCTTTTTGGAAGTCGAAACCCCGATCCTGAACCTCGCGACGCCAGAAGGCGCGAGAGACTATCTTGTCCCAAGCCGTTTGCACCATGGATCCTTCTACGCCTTGCCCCAGAGCCCCCAGCTTTGGAAGCAGCTTTTGATGGTTGGCGGCGTCGAACGTTATTATCAAATCGCCCGTTGCTTCCGCGATGAGGACCTTCGCGCCGATCGCCAGCCCGAATTCACCCAGATCGATATCGAAACTTCCTTCTTGGATCAAGAGCAGATCCTCGCCCTAAACGAAGGCTTCTTGAAAACGATCTTCAAAGAGATCAAAGGCATTGATCTGCAGTTGCCGCTTCGCCGCATGCCCTATTGGGAGGCGATGGATGTCTATGGTTCGGATAAGCCAGATACTCGTTACGGCTTGAAACTCCAAGATCTTTCTACCTATTTTGAAGGTGTCGATTTCGATGGCTTCAAGGGCGCAAGCTACATCAAAGGCATCGTGATCCCGGGACAAGGCAAGGAAACAAGCCGCAAAGTCTTGGATTCTTTGCAAATCGAAGCGAGGAAGTTCCGCCTCAAGGGCGTTTTGTCCTTGAAACTTGTCGATGGGGTCTTATCGGGATCCTTTGCGAAATTCCTTAACGAAGAGCAAGGGAAGCGCTTGATCGATGGCCTTGGCCTTAAGGAAGACGACCTTTTGCTCTTTGCTTCGAGCGATGACCGCCGCGCGATCGACTTCGGTCTAGGCGCGCTTCGCGCCCTCTACGCGAAGAAACTCAATCTCATTCAACCGGGCACCTATGATCTCCTTTGGGTCGTGGACTTCCCGATGTTCGACCCCGTCGATGGGGAACCTGGCCACTATACGGCCGAGCACCATCCCTTCACCCGTCCGCGCGATGAAGACCTCAAATTGCTCGATTCCGCGCCAGAAGAAGTCTTGGCCTATGCCTACGACATCGTCATCAACGGCTATGAATGCGGCGGCGGAACGCTCCGCATCTACGATCATGACACCCAATGGAAGATCTTCAACCTCCTTGGGCTAAGCGATGAAGACGTCAAAGCCAAATTTGGCTGGTTCATCGATGCTTTCTCCTATGGCGCCCCGCCCCATGGCGGCCTCGCCTATGGGCTAGAACGCCTGACGATGATCCTCGCCGGGACCGACAACATCCGCGACGTCATCGCCTTTCCGAAGAACTTGCAGGCAGTCGACCCAACCTCGCACGCCCCGGGCAGAGCAAGCGAACAAGCGCTTAACGATGTCGGCATCCAAATCAAAGACGAAGAAGAACAAGAATAGGAGAAACCCCATGCAACTGCTAAAAAAGAAAGATTCGAAAGAAACGCTGTTCGCCGTCGCCTCGATTCGCGCCTTATTGATCGACATGATCAACAAGGCCAATAGCGGTCACCCGGGCATGGCGCTTGACGCTACCCCCGCCATGGTCGCCTTATTCCGCGACCACCTCGTCGCCGATCCTAGCGATCCTAAGTGGATCAACCGCGATCGCTTGGTCTTTTCTAGCGGCCACGTGAGCGCCTTGCTTTATAGCATGCTTCACGTTTCGGGATACGCCCTGTCTCTCGACGATCTTAAGAATTTCCGCCAACTCGGCAGCTTGACCCCGGGCCACCCCGAAGTCACGCTTACGCCGGGCGTTGATGCCACAAGCGGACCTTTGGGCCAAGGCATCGCCCAGGCCGTTGGCATGGCGATCGCCGAAAAGGCGGTTGCCGCCCAATATCCGAATTCCGGCAAGTTCTTCGGCCATTACACCTACGTCCTTTGCGGCGATGGCTGTTTGGAAGAAGGCATCAGCCACGAAGCGATCTCCCTGGCCGGGCATTATCGCCTCAACAAGTTGATCCTCCTCGCCGACTTAAACACCTCGACCCTCGATGGCCCGACGAGCGATTCGGAAGATAGCAACCTTAAGCTCCGCTTCTTGGCGGAGAATTGGAACGTCATCGAAGTCCAAAACGGCGATTCGGTCGAAGAAATGTCCGCGGCGATCGCGAAAGCCAAGAAAGAAACGACCTTTCCTTCGGTTATCCTTTTCCACACGGTGATCGGCAAAGGATCGAAGAACGAAGGCTCCTGCAAGACCCATGGTTCTCCCTTGGGCGAAGAAGACGGAGCCTACGCCAAGAAGAGTTACGGTTACGATGAACCGCCCTTCACGGTGAAGGAAGAGGTCTACGCCCTCTTTGAAAGCACCTTCAAAGCTCGTGGCCAAAAGGCCCACGAAGCCTATAACGAAGCGAAGAAAGTCTACGCTTCCTATCACCCGGAAGAGATGAAGCGCTTCGACGATGCCTTTGAAGGCAAATTCGAAAACTATCTCCCTGCCTCTCGCGATTATGGCGAGCTAAAGGCGGAAGCAACCCGCGCTTCGAGTGGCAAATTCCTTGAACGCCTCTACGCTTCTTGCCCATTCACCTTCGGTGGATCCGCGGACGTTGCGGGTTCCACCAAGACCAACATCAAAGGAAGCGTCATGTTCTCTCCCACCCACCCCGAAGGACGCGACGTCCATTTCGGCATCCGCGAATTCGGGATGGCAAGCGCGGTGAACGGCATCCTCCTCCATGGCGGCTTGCTTCCTTATTGCGCCTTGTTCTTCGTGTTCACGGATTATTGCAAGCCCGCGATCCGGATGGCGGCGATGGAAGAGATTCCTTCAATCTTCCTCTTTACCCACGATTCCCTCGCGGTTGGCGAAGATGGCGCGACCCATGAGCCGATCGAGCATTTGGCGGCGCTCCGCGCGATCCCGAATCTCCAAGTGATCCGTCCGGCGGACGCGAAAGAGACCGAAGGCGCCTGGAAATTGGCCGTGAAGAGCAAGAAGACCCCAACCGCCTTGATTCTCTCCCGTCAAAACCTTCCGATCTTGGAAGAAACGAGTGAAAAAGCCGTTGAAAAAGGCGGTTATCTCGTCCGCAAGGTCGATAACGCCGCCCTTACGATCCTCGCGACCGGCAGCGAAGTGAGCCTCGCGCTCGACGCCGCCAAGATCCTTGAAGGGCAAAAGATCTTGGTCAACGTTGTTTCCATGCCTTGCCTTGAGCGTTTCCTTGCTCTTGATGAAAAGGAGCAAGATGCGATCCTTTGCTTGCCGCGAGACAAGTGCGTCTCCTTGGAGATGGGCTCGACCTTCGGTTGGGGCGATCTAGCGAAATTCCATATCGGGGTCGATACCTACGGGGCATCCGGCAAAGACAAAGACGTCCTGGCACATTTTGGCTTCACGAAAGAAGAAGTCGCCAAGAAAGTCGCTTCGTTCCTTAAGTAAGGAGGCTAAAAACCATGGCCTATCTAACGATCAACAACTATTCTTCCTACGGGAAGATGTGCATCAGCACCGAGGCCATTACCTCGATCGTCATGCGCGTCGTCAAGGACATCGACGGCGTCCATATCGCTTCCGATAAAGGCGGCCGCAAAAGCATTCTCCAATCGCTTTTCGAGCTGAAAGGCGGCGTGCAGACGAATCTCGTCAACGGCAAAGCCGTGATCCGAATGGACTTGATCCTTTCCAAGAACTGCGAAGTGCGCGAAGTCTGCCTCCGCATCCAAGGAAAGGTGATCGAGGCCCTGCACATCGCCTGCGAAGGCCTGCCTTGCGAAGTAAGAATCCGCGTCGTTGATCTAAAATAACATTCGTTGAACGAAACGCCGGCCCGAAATAGCCGGCTTTTTCGTACTAGGTCTATGAAAACATCGTTTCAAGGTGCAACTCTTGGGCGGGTGTGCTAGGATAAGGCGCTTTTAGCAATGGATCTTTGTATGGAAAACGAAATGGTGAACGAACAGATGTCGCGCAACGCCTTGCAACCCTTGGCCATGACCGCGATCTACGATGCCTTGACCTATCTTGATATGGGCGAATCGGTCGACGTCGAAGCAATTGTCTCCTCACTTTGCGAGCGTCCCTACGAAGAATGCGACTATTTCATTAAAGCGAGCGTTGTTTTGACCTTGAAGCATTTGGCGGAGATCAAGGAAATCTATACGCCCCATCTAAGGAAATGGACCTTTGACCGCCTTCCGCGCCTTAGCCAATCCATCCTTCTGCTCTCTTACGTCCATTACAATTTCATCGATCCCGAGGTGAACAAAGGGGTCGTGATCGACATCGCCGTTCGTCTTGCCAAAAAATACCTTGGCGAAAAGGACTACAAGTTCGTCAACGGCATCCTGGACAACGTCCTAACCGAGAGGCTCGCATGAGCCGCTCTTTTCTTTCCGTCAGCGAATTCTCTTCTCTTTTAAAGCAGGGGATCGAATCCCTTTTCCCATATCCGATCGTCGTCAAAGGCGAAGTCAGCAACCTCAAAGTCTATCCTTCGGGGCATTGCTATTTTTCGTTAAAGGACGATCGCGCCTTGGTTTCTTGTGTGATGTGGGCAAGCCAAGTGGAGAAGATGCGCTTCCTTGGCAAGGGACTCCCGAAGGATGGCGACGATGTTTTGGCGACCTCCCGCGTTGGAATCTATCCGGGGCGAGGTCAATACCAGCTTTCGGTTCTATCCATCGAGCCTTTTGGCAAAGGCGAAGCCTTGCTTAAGCTCGAAGAATTGAAGAAGAAGCTAGCGGCGGAAGGCCTCTTTGACGAAAGCCGCAAGCGGAAAATACCCCTTTTTCCTGCCTCGATCGGCGTCATCGCCGGCCAGGGATCCGCGGGGATGAAGGACATTCTAACGAATCTCGTGCTTCGCTGGCCTTTGACGGAGATGAAGACCTTCCCGAGCCTTGTTCAGGGGAAAGGGGCTCCAAAAAGCCTTCTAAGCGCACTTTCAAAGGCGATCGAGGCGAAAGTCGATACCATTATCATCGGCCGCGGCGGCGGCTCTAATGAGGATTTAGGGGCATTCAACGATGAAGAGTTCGTCCGTGCCGTCGCTTCTTGCCCGATTCCTGTGATTTCGGCGGTTGGTCACGAAGTCGATACCACCTTGGTCGATTTCGTCTCCGATTTAAGAGTTTCAACCCCGACGGGGGCCGCCGTAGCAGCAGTGCCAGATCAAAATGAGATTGAACGGCAATTGGATGAAGCCCAAGGCCGAATGGTTTACCTGATCGCCCATAAAATCGAACGCTTAGAGAAGGAATTGGCTTCTTTGGCGAACCGTCCCGTTCTTCAAAAGCCCGAGAATATCTATTTGGAGACCGAAAAGCGCCTCTCTCAGGCATCGAAGTTATTGGCGGTGTATTCGGATCGTACTTTGGCTGAGAAAACACATCGGGTTTCCTCTTTGAAAGAAAGACTAGATGCCTTAAGTCCCAAGCATGTTTTAAACCGCGGATACACGATGACGCTCGGAGAAGATGGAAAGCCCATTCAAAAGGCTTATAATTTGAAAAAAGGTAGCATTATTCGCACGATATTGCGTGACGGTACGGTAATTAGCCGCGTCGAAGCAAAGGAGATCAACAATGGAAAATGAAAAGAGACCCTTCGAAGAACGTTTGAAAAGAGTAGAAGAGATCGTTCAAGCCATGGAAAACCAAAGCCTTCCGTTAGAAGATGTTTACAAGTTGTTCGAAGAGGGCAACGCCTTGGTTAAAGAACTCACGGGTGAACTAAACGAAGCAAAAGAGAAAATGAAAGCCCTTTCGGAAAAACAATAGTATTCTAGTATAGTATTAGTAGTTTTATAGTATGAAAAGAAAAGAATTGACCAAAGAAATTACAATTGAAAGCCTAAATGATAAGGTTTTCCTTTCTTCGTTGAATTCTAATCAAATAGAACAAGCGTGTGACGTGCTTAGGCAAAAGATTCTCGAAGTTACTTCGAATCAAGGCGGACATCTGTCTAGCAATCTCGGCCTCGTTGAAACGACCGTGGCCTTGCATCGAGTCTTTGACTTCCCCAAAGATAAGCTTATTTTCGACGTCGGCCATCAATCTTATGCCCATAAAATGCTGACCGGGCGCGATCTTTCCTTATTAAATAAAGAGAACGGTATCATCGGATTTCAATCTAGGAAAGAATCCGAATACGATCCATATGATGCAGGCCATTCCTCTACTGCTCTCTCTGCGGCGGATGCTTTTAGAGCCGCGCGAACGATGAATGGCGGAGATTACGAGATCATTGCTGTTGTCGGGGATGCTTCCATCGCTAACGGGCTTTCTTTTGAAGCTTTGAACAGCATAGGAGGTCATAAAGACCGGGTGATCGTCGTTTTGAACGACAACGACATGTCGATTACAAAAAGTGTCGGCGGCATCGGTCAATTGTTTAGACAAATCTCTTCCGCGCATGGATACTTAAGCCTAAAAAGGGGCTTCCGAGCGTTCCTTTCCAAGGGAAAGATACGTAGAAAGATCCTCGAAACGCTCACGAAATTCAAAAACTGGATGAAAAGGAAGCTTATTTCCTTCAACATTTTCGAAAACCTTGGCTTTGTTTATATCGGACTCGTCGATGGACACAACGAAAAACAGATCGAAAAAGCCCTCATCAAAGCCAAAAAGACGAATAAACCCGTCGTTGTGCACGTCCGAACCCAAAAAGGCAAGGGCTACGGCCCCGCGGAGAAGGATAAAGACGGCTACTGGCATGGCGTTACTCCCTTTGATATCGAAAGTTCAAAGCCAAAAAACATACATCCCGGCTTTATTTCTTGGTCGAATTTCTACGCTTCATTGACCAAAGAAGTCATGGAAAAGAATGAAAAAGCTGTTGTTATCACCGCGGCAACGCTTAAAGGGGCCAATTTTGAAGATGTCTTTGCCGCCTATCCGAATCGTAGTGTTGATCTTGGAATTTCCGAAGAGCATGCTCTAACTTTTTCAGGTGCTCTTTCTATCTCCGGTTTCCATCCTATCGTCAATATTTACAGCACCTTTTTACAGCGCGCTTACGACGAGATTTCACACGATTGTGCACGCATGGGCGCAAATCTGACCTTATTGATCGAGAGGTCCGGCCTCGTGGGTGCTAACGGTGAGACCCATCAAGGCATTTATGACGAAGGATTTCTGAAATCCATTCCGAACGTCATGCTTTCGATGCCTTCGGATATGGAAGAAGCCAAGATGCTTTACGAATATTCCCTTGGGGAGCACGGGATTTTTGGAATTCGTATCCCTCGCGAGATGGTTTTGAAAGCGGAAAAGTTCGATCGTTCCCTAACCTTTTCTTCCTATCGCATTCTTCACGAAGAAGAGAACAAGAAGGTTCTCGTCCTTGCCGTTGGCCCGAAAGCAAGAGAACTTGAAGCTTTGCGATCCATCTTTGATGCAAAGGTTTCCATCGTTTGCCCGTTGATTCTCCACCCAACCGTTAAATCGTTGGTCGAATACGCGAAAACCTATGAATCCATCGTTATTTATGATTCGTATTCAACTTCCTGTGGCTTTGCCGAAGAATTCATGGCGGCTTTGATGTCGATGGGTTATCGAGGGTCGGTCACCGCGAAGGCGTTGCCCGTTGCCTTCCTTCAGGCTTTGAAACCTGCGAAAACCCTTAAAGAATACGGACTGACACCTAAAGCGATTCTTGATCTAGCTATCTCGAAGTCCTAAGGGTTCTATTAACATAACGGACAAAGGCGTTTAGAATGGATGCATGAGCAAAATCATCGCTCACATCGATCTAAATGCCTTTTTTGCTTCGGCGGAGGAAATTCGCCATCCCGAATTGCAAGGCAAGCCTTTGGCGATCGGCGGCGAAGGCCGTAGCGGCATTATTTCCACGGCCAATTACGCCGCGCGGAAATATGGGGTCCATAGCGCCCAGCCTTCCTTTCAAGCGAAGGCCTGCTGCGAGGATTTGATCATCCTTCCGCCCGATTTTGATTATTACGTGATGATGAGCCGGTCTTTCTTCGGGAGAATCCGCGAGTTTTTCCCGCTCGTGGAGATGGCGTCCATCGACGAAGCCTACGTCGACATGACCGAGCGATTAGGAAAAAACAAGGATCCCTTGGGTTTCTTAAGACGGATGCAGAACTATTTGAAAGAAGAAACGGGTTTATCGTGTTCGATCGGGATCGCCCCGACGAAATGGCTCGCGAAGATGGGAAGCGACTTAAAAAAGCCGATGGGCTTGACCGCGATACGGCGGAAAGACATCGAGAAGATCCTCTATCCATTATCCATCGATAACTTTTGGGGCATAGGAAAGAAAACGGCACCCGTCTTACGTCAATTAGGGATTCAAACCATCGGGGATCTTGCTAGAAAACTAGAAGAAAACGATGCCGCGACCTTGAAAACCTTAGGAAAATTCGCCTCCACCGCGAAAGATTGGATTGAAGGGAGGGGCAACGATTCGATCTGCATCGAAGAAGCCGATCAAAAGAGCATCTCGATGTCGGAGACTTTGCGGAAGAACGTATCTAGCCCGCAAGAAGGCGAGGACGTCTTAAAATCGATGGTTGTCTCTCTTTCCAGCAAGCTCCAAGAAAGCCATAAAGTTGTTTCGACGATTACCTTGACCTTAAAGGACGCGGAGTTCCGTCTCCATTCAAAATCGTTCACGGTTCAAACCCCGACGAATAAGGAGCAGGTTCTTTATCTTGAAGCATGGAAGCTCATGGGCGAATGCTTTGAACGTCTAAAAGGCAAAGAGGTCCGTTTGATCGGCGTTGCCTTCTCGAAAATGGAGGATGAAGCCCGTCAAACCGTCCAGATGAGCCTTTGGAATTACGAAGATTACGAAGCGTTGGATAAGACGAAACTCTTGATCCATGATTTGAACCGCAAAAGCGGGAAAAATCAATTCATCCGCGCTAGAGAAATTAAGGAGAAGAAGAATGGAAATCGGTGAAGCGATATCGGCGTTTAAAGAATACCTCCTCGCAGGGCGCGGCTTATCGCAAGCGACCGTGTCTTCGTATGAAGAGGATCTCACGATTTTCCTTCGCCTTTTCCCCGAAAAGAAGAGGACGGATGATTTGACGCCTTTCGATCCCGACGATTTTTCCTTCAAGCTTGGCGAAGAGGGCCGCTCCCCCGCGACGTTGGCGAGGAGAACCTCTTGTCTCGTTTCTTTTTACCGATTTCTATATAAGAACGGGATCATTTCGTTTTCATTAAAGAATCCTCCGAAAATCCGCCTGGAAAAGCGTCTGCCCGTCGTTTTGAGTTTTGAAGAAGTCGAAGCCTTGCTGGATGCTCCAGAAGGCAAGACGCCTTCGGAAATCCGCGACAAGGCGATGCTGGAAACGATGTATGCGACAGGGCTGCGCGTCAGTGAGTTATGCGCCCTTTGCGTCCGCGATATCAGCCTGAAGAACCAATGGATCATCGTTCGAAGTGGCAAGGGCAACAAGCAAAGAAGTGTCCCCATCGGAGAATTCGCCCTCGAATACCTCGTGAAATACCTCGATGAAGCTCGTCCCGTCTTTTTAAAGAACACCCCGAAAGGAACCATCCGTTCGCAGAATGTCTTCTTAAACCAAAGGGGAGGGCCGATCTCCCGTCAATATTTCTTCCTAAGCGTAAGGAAATACGCCGCAAGAGCGGGCATCGATAAGGAAATTAGCCCCCATACCTTAAGGCACTGTTTCGCAACCCATCTCCTAGAAGGGGGCGCAAAGCTAAGAGCCGTCCAAGAGATGTTGGGACATGCGCATCTATCGACCACGGAGATCTACACTCACGTTTCGGAACGCAGGATCCTCAAAGCCTATGCAAAATTCTCGAACCGCGATTAGAAGCGGGGTATACTTAAGCCAGGAGATAAAATCTATGAATTCATCCTATAAATTTAAGCGGATCTTCGTGATTGTCGCAGACTCCGTTGGCATTGGCGAAGAGCCGGATGCCGCAGATTTCGGCGACGTCGGGAGCCACACGCTCCGCCACGCGGCCGAATCTGTCGGCGGCCTCAAGGTTCCGAACATGGAAGCTATGGGCCTAGGCGAACTATCAAACATCCCCGGCGTCACGCCAAATCGCGATCATCCCCACGCCTATTGCTTGACCCTAAGAGAGACGAGCCGCGGCAAAGACACGATGACCGGCCACTGGGAGATGATGGGCATCAACACCCAAAAGCCCTTCCAAACCTTTACCGATACCGGGTTCCCGAAAGAGTTGATCGATGAACTCGAAAAACGCACGGGCCACGCCTGCATCGGCAACTATTCTTCTTCGGGCACCGAAATCCTCGTGAAGCTTGGCGAAGAGCAAATGAGGGACAACTCCCTGATCGTCTACACTTCGGCGGATAGCGTCCTCCAAATCGCCGCCCACGAAGAAGTCACGGGCGTCCAAGAACTCTATCGCTGCTGCGAAATCGCCCGTGAACTCTGCATGCGTCCCGAATGGAAGGTCGGTCGTGTTATCGCTAGACCTTATATCGGAACAAACAAGGACAATTTCAAGCGCGTTGGCGGCGATCGCCACGATTATGCGCTCAGCCCCGAAGAATCCACCGCGATGGACGTTTTGAAAGCCAACGGCTTCGAGACGTCTTGTGTTGGCAAGATCAGCGACATCTTCAATGGCGCGGGCGTCACGAGAACCGTCCACACCGTCAGCAATGAAGACGGAATGGACAAGACGATCGATCAATTGAAGAATTTCGATTTCACCGGGATGTGCTTCGTGAACCTCGTCGAGTTCGATAGCGAATTCGGCCACCGCCGCAACCCCGTTGGTTATGCAAGGGCCCTCGAAGCCTTCGATAAGCGCGTCGGAGAATTCCTCTCCTTCATGAAAGAAGACGATCTATTGATGATCACCGCAGACCACGGGAACGATCCGATCTTCAAAGGAACGGACCATACCCGCGAACGCGTGCCCTTGCTGCTTTATAGCCCTGCCTTTAAAAAAGGTCGTAAGCTCGAAGAACAGGATACTTTCGGCGCGATTGGCGCGACGGTCTTGGAGAATTTCCACCTCCGTAAGCCCAAGCACCTCCTTGGCAAACCCTTAGCGGCGATATTCGAAGAATAAGACACGATTATGAACAAAACGATATTCTTGATGCCCTTGCTTCTTTTGAGCTTGGCGGGATGCTCCAACGAAACATCCTCTTCTAGCGAGGCAGAGCCTTCCTATGAAGTAAAATGGGCCACCCCGACGGGCGCCCCGACGCTTGCTTTCTATAACCAAGCAAGCAACGAGAACTGGCTTTCTTCTTCGAATCCCGCGAAGGATGTCCTCCCCCATTTTGCGGACAATGCCTACGATGCGCTCGTTTTCGATGGCTCCCAGGCTTTGACAAACATTGCAACGAACAACCGCAACTACGTTTTGGCCGAGTGGATCAGCGGAGGCACCTTCTATGTGGTCTCCACGCAGCATGACGCGTCGAAAACCTGGGATTCCAAACCTAGAGTCGACGCCTTCATGAACATGGGCAACGTCTCGAAAGCCTTCCGCGACTTAGCGAAAAACGCCTGGTCTTGGGGCGAATACGCTTCTTCGACCGACGTATCGATCACCTATGGCGCCGCCGTCTCCGACGTCCAAAAAGATCTTTCCTCTTTGCTTAAAGCGGGCTCGGTTGAAAACGATCCTTACGATTATTACATCCTCGCGGAGCCAGCCTATTCTGCGCTTATGAGCCGTTTTAAGGCCGAGGGATTGCCCTTGAATCTTGTTTACGACATCCAGGCAGAGTTCAAGAAAGCTCACGATGGGGCGGACGTCCCTGCGGCAGCGATCTTCGTGAACAAAACATCCTACGTCGAACACAAAGACGCGATCGACGCTTGGTTGAACGTCACGAAGCAAGCGATCCAAGACGTCGCCTCTGATTTGGCTCCGATCGCCTCAAAGGTCGCCGAGTCTGATGAAGAAGGGAACATAAACAAACGCTTCGGCCTCCATTCTTCGGCGATCCAGACGATGGTCAACCTTCATGGGGCAACCGCGAATCCTTTCCATTACCATACGGATCTTGATACCAAGCAAAAGAAGATGGATTACGCGAATTCCTTTCAAACTGCGCTTGGCGCGCCCGTCTTTGATAGCAATCTATTCCTTGGATAAACCATGAACAAGAAAAGACCCCCGTATCAATTCCCTCTATTCTTCGGATTGGGGGTCTTTTTGTTTCTTGCCATGTGGTGGATCCTCTCTGCAGCCTTAGCGAGCCAGGGATCATCGATCGTTTTAAATCCTTGGGAAACTTTCCTTTCCATGGGGGAGTTATTATTCGGTAACGCAGCACCGATAACTTGGAGCGCGATTGGCTGGACCTTGTTACGATTGATCATCGGTTTTGCGATCAGCTTTGTTCTCGCGATGGGCTTAGGAACCTTAGGGGCGTTGTTTTCCAAACTCGAAGATACGTTGAAACCTTTCATCGTTTTCTTCAAGACCATCCCTACGGCGGCGATCGTTTTGATTCTCGGCGCGTTATGGATCGTCCCCGGGAAATTGGCCTATGCGGATTACATTCCTTCCGTGTTGACCTTTTTCGTGGCTTTCCCAATTCTTTACGAAGCCTTCGTAAAAGGAATCCGCGAAGAAGAAGCAGAAGTCTTGGATGCCTTGGCCTTGGAATCTGGGCGGCGTTCCTTGAAATCCGTGGTCTTCGTTCTTTGGCCAGATGCTTTCCCTTATATATCGTTAGGGATTGCCCAATCCTTGGGCTTGAGTTTGAAGGTGACGATCATGTCCGAGGTCCTGAGCGCGAACAGCGCGACGCATTATGGGATCGGAAGCTTAATCATGGAATGTCAAACGAATCCCATGTTGAAAGTAGAGTCCATCCTTCCTTACAGCGTTATTGCATTGCTCCTGATGTTCGTCTTAGACATCCCGATGTTCGTGATAAAGCACAAGAGCAAACGAAAAGGAAACCGAAGATAGAAATTTCTTTGCGCCCTCATTCCGAGGGCGCTTTTTTATCCTCAAGCAGAGATACGAAGACCAATCAAGAAAGGGTAGAGGAACTACTAATTTTGAAGGTAAGACTACCCTCAATCTAACATAAAAGTGTCGGAGGCATCGAAAGAAGAGAATTGAAGGCAGTAGTAGTTATTTAGTATATGTGGAAAAGTGTTTTAGAATGGTGTAAAAGCTAAGCACAATCGGTCGGAATATTGGTTCTTATTCTAAATAATAAGGATATATCTAACTTTCAAATTAAATAGTTAACATAATGGACATTATGCGAAGTTCATGTAATGGAAAAGAAAAAGCCACGATTAATTCGTGGCTAAATCAACTAATTCTATTCGTGATTATTGATTCGAACTCTTGCTTTGGATGTTTTTGAGCAATCCAGCAAGATCGATTTCTTTGCGGTTCGGCGCTAAGAATAATTGACAGATGACTTCGCCGCCCTGGACGATCACCCAACCGGATTCCGGTTTGCCTTCGGAAACTGGAACGTCAATTCCATTCTTTTCAAAAGCCTCTTCAAGATAGTCTTTGTATGCACCTAACGCACGCGGATTCGGCGCCGTGGCCAAAAGATAATAGGAAGCAAACGGGGAGAAATCCTCAACGTCGATGATCTCGATTCCCTCGGCTTTGTGTTCCTCCAAAACCGATTCAGCGAGCGTTAAGCTCAAAGGTTTGTTTTTTGTCATGGTTTATTTCACTCCTAAATATAATTTCATGCATTCTTCGGTAAGGCGGTTATCAACATCCCATCCTTTATTCAGCAAATAAATCCTGTTTTCTCTAAGCACCTCAATGAATCCTAAATGCGCGTTCTTGACGCAGGCAGAAATCAACTTGGAAGAATCATATCCCCTCAATGGATCGGTTTTATCCGCGCTGTAAATGATTTTCCCAAGCGTATTCATATGCGCTTTCCCTGTCGCGTGATAGCAAATCGCATCGAGGATGCTTCCGTCGGTGATATGGAACTCTTGTTTTGCTAAAACGACGCCCAAGAATTGATGAAAGGTCCACGCAGGGAAATCAACATAATCCGGAAAGTATTCCTGCATCATAGGAATCGCTTCAGATTTCGGTATAGCCTTACCGATATCATGGAGGAGCCCTGCGATGTAGGCCGTTTCAGGACGCGGCAAGCGATTTCTTATCGCGATCTCGTAGGATAATCTAGCGACCGAGACGCAATGAACGAGGCGTTTGGAAGAAACCCGCGTCGCGATCTTCTGAAAATAATAAAGTTGGTTCTTCTCGATGTAATCGCGAACGCACATAGGCACATCCATCGATTGCAAGGAACGGATCGCCGAGGAAGATACGGGGCCTGCCTTATCGTATGGCAGTCGTTGCATCCGATATCGCTTCAATACGTTGTCGTCGAGTTTGACGCCGTCTCTAACGCAATACAAAGGCGTCGCGAGGCTGCAACAAACGTCTGGATCCTTCCAATGGGGGAATTGGTTGACTTGATCCGCGCCCAAAAGGAAATAGAGTTTGGCTTTCGGGTATTTGGCCTTGAAGAATTTGAGGGTATCCACCCAATAGGTGTTTTCTTCTCTCGATCTCAATTCAAAGGTCGATACCGAATAACCGGTTGAAAGCTCATTCTTCACGGCAAGGCGAAGCATGGCGAGTCGATGTTCCGCGGGCGCGCAAAGGGTTTTGGAGGGAAGGCTCTTGGAGGGAACGAAAATCACATTCGCGTTTAGTCGCAAGCTCGCGGCGCGCGCCAAACGCAAATGCCCGTTGTGGACGGGATCAAAGCTCCCCCCGTAGAGCACGATGTTTTCCATCGGCCTTTATCGGTCCTCCTTGCGGCAAGGAACCTCGATCTTCGGATGCTTGACGCTGCGGCGATACAAAACGATGACGCGCCCAATGATTTGGACAACGTCGGCATTCAATTTCTCTTCAAGCGCTTTGCCGACGTCTTTGGCTTTGCTGCCGGAAGAGGGCAAGATGCTCACCTTGATCAACTCATTGGCCTCCAAGGCGGCGTCAAGGCTTCCGAGGAAGGAATCATCCAATTCGCCTTTGCCGAGCAAATGGCGATGGTCGATAGAATTGGCAAGACTTTTGAGATAGGCCTTTTGATAGGGTTTCAACATATTCGGTAATCCTTTACTTATTTAGAATTCGGAATCTTCGAACGGCTCGTGTAGACACCGACGCCTTTCGGGACGTAGATTCGGAACGTCTGGCCATCGCCACGGAATCGAATCCAGCCGAATCCCGCAATACCGATATCCCGATCGCCGGTTTCTTCGACTTCGATGTCGTAAACCGCGAAATGGTTCGGATGACAGAGGGCTGGGCTTGTGGGCTCTAGATCGCCGCTGCGGATACCACGCAGGAACGTGGCTTCGGGATCTTTATTTCGCACGCGCACCGGGCGAATGGTTTTCGCTCCAAAATAGGTGATTTCGGTCCGTCTTCCTTCTTTTAGGGCAATGCGCGCTAAGCCGCCAAGGAACAATTCGTCACCCGCCATCAAGGAATAGGAACGAGGTTTGATGACTTCGCTTGGAACGCAAAGTTTTGCGACCGATACCGGTAAATGGTAGGTGATCGAATTCGTTAACGGCGTACCCGGAGTATCGTAGATCCAGCTTGAAGAATCCAAGGGGATCTGCATGACCGCAAGATTCGTTCCGGGATAATTCTCGGTAACGACAGATTTCGGGGTTTTGTTCTTATAACTGCGAAGAAACGCCGATAACAACATGGTTTTTCCGGCGCCAGATGCACCGATGGCGTAAACATCATGGCGTTGGCGCCGTTGATCGATTTCCTTCCAAAGCGACCGATCGTGGTCCAGGGAGTTGATGGAAGCGAGGAAGACGTCCTCTTTGTTGACTTTGACTCTCGCCATGCGGAAACGATGGGCAACGTATTCCCTTAACGTGTCTTCATCGATGTTTTTCGGTAATAAGTCGCGCTTATTCGCGATCACGAGCAGGCGATTGTCCTTGATGATGTTCATGCAATCGGAAGGGAAGGCGAGTTCAAAGGAAAACAAATCGACGATGCAGACGACAAGAGCGTCGGTCGCGGCAGCATCCTGCATCATTGTGAGGTAATCCGGCGAGCAAGTGAGATCATGGTCGAGGAGGTTGTATTTTTGCTGTTCGTAGCAATGGTTGCAGAAAAGCACGAGCGCATCTTGCTTTAGCAAGACCTCCGGGCTGATATAGCCAGGGGCTGCGGGATCTCCATCCTGCAAGATCGCACCGCAGCTATAGCAACGGCGAACCAAATTCAGTTTCGACATAGGGTTATGCCTCCTTCCAGTAGGGCGTAAGGTGTTTTTCTAGGATTTTCTTTCTCTTGCTTTTCTCGAAAAGACGATGGAATCTCGTCCAAATCGGTTCTTTGCAAGGGAAGGGTTCGGTTAACATGGTTTTTAGTCCCGCGCCGTTCCCGGCCTTAATATCTGTCTGGATTTGATCGCCGACGAAGAGAAGGGCGTCTTTATCCCATCCTTGGCCTTTGATCAGGCGAAGCAAGGGTCCTTTCAAGGGTTTGCGCATCATACCGAAGGCCTCGACGCCAAGAAGGGAAGAGAAACGTTTGACGCGATCTCCAAGCGCATTGGAACAGACAACTAAGGAAATCCCGGCTTGATCGAGCCTTTCCTTAAGGGCAATCGCCTCTTGGCTCGGTTCGGATTGCCCATAAGGCAAAAGGGTATTGTCGAGATCGCAAAGCAAGATCTTGATGCCGCGGGAAAGAAAGAAATCAACGGGGACTTCGTAGATCGTTTTGGCCAAATAAGTCGGAATGTCGCGCAATTTCATCGTTTCATTTTAGAAGAATTTATCGCACGCGTAAACGCAAGAGAGGGCGCAGGCGCGAAAAAAAACGGAATCTTACTTACTATTAAAGTACTAATATACTACTATATGATACAGAAAAGCATTGAAGTAATAGAATGTTTCTCAAATTTCCATATCATCGTCGCCAAAGATGGAAATCTGTTCGAATTTCTCAGCAGGGCGATCTTCTTCTCGTTTCAAAATCTCCACGTTATCCCCTTGATCGGAGGTCGAGATTTCTTCTTTTTCTTCCTGGACTGGCGCTTCATCGATATGGGAAACCGTTTCGGCGGTAATCATAAGATCGTCATTCCGGTAAACCTGATCGAGGAAGACGTCTTTCGGGAGTTTGACGTTGCCTCCTTTGACGTTCTTGTCCAAAGGCGTGAGATAGGTGTCGGGTACTTCGACATCGAAGACGGATCCGTCGCTTCCTGTGGCCTTGTAACTAAACGGCGCCTGCTTCTCTCCTACTTTATCTATATAGATAAGGTGATGCGGCTCGTTTTTGAACATTTTGAAGAGGACGGTGGCCTTGTTCAAGCGATGGGTCAATTCAATATTCGTAAGCCCGAAGATGCGGACGTTGCCGCGATCGGTCAATAGCACGATTTTGCCGTTCTCGCCCTTTTCAAAAGCAAGCATGTCCGCGACCTGGGCGCCTTTAAAGCTCGCGGCTTTGACACCGGCGGCGCCCGTTAAGCTCGGCGTGATCTCGTTTTCGTTATAGAACGAAGCCAAGCCATCTTCGCTCGCAAGGAAGAGATCGCTATTGCCGCTGGTTAAGACCACGGCGGCGATTTCATCGCTTCCGAGCAAGCGCATCGCGCGCACGGGGCGGCTGATGCGATTCAAGGGATAGGCGCTGAGCTTGGTGCGCTTGATCTGCCCTTTTTTGGAGACCAAGGCAATGAAAAGGTCTTCGCGGAAGGAACGGACGATAAAGGCGCGAAGCAGCTTCTCGTCGGGAGGCAAATTGCTCGTCGCGTTCAAGTGAACGCCTTCATCGTTCCATTTGTTTGCTTTCAAGGCATGAACAGGGAAGGATAGATAGTTACCTTTGTTGGTGAAAAGCAAGACGAAATCGGTGGTATCCGCTTGCCCGTTATAGATAAGGGTGTCCCCTTCCTTCAAGCCAGGAAGCGCGCCATTAAGACCGTTGGAGCTGCGCCATGAGGCCAAGGAAGAACGTTTGACGTAGCCATCGCGCGTAATTGCGACCTTCACAGTCTCTTTCGCGACCAAGTCCAAGGTATTGACCTGACGCGGAGCTTCTTCTTCGACTTCGATGCTCGTCCTGCGGGGCGACCCGTATTTCTTATAGATTTCCCTAAGGTCAGCGATGATGATGCCGTTAAGCTTCCCGGGGTTGCGCAAGGTCTCGTTCAAATCCTCGATCTGATCCTTGATCTTGTGCTCTTCGTCGATCACGACGTCCACGTCAAAATGGGACAGCTTATAAAGCGGCATCATGACGATGGCTTCGCTTTGATTGGGCGTGAAGCCAAATTTGCGTTGGATGTTGATCTTGGAATCCGCTTTGTCCTTGGATTCTTTGATCACTTTGACGATTTGGTCGATGATCGAAGAGGCTTTGATCAAACCTTCGACGATTTCGAGCCTCGCTTCGTTCTTTTCGAGATCGAACTTGGTTCTGCGGGTAATGACGTCGACCTGGTGACGGATGTAGGTATCGCAATAGGTCAAAAGGTTCAGCGTGAACGGGCGCCCATCGACGATGGAGACCATATTCGCGGAATAAGAGGACCTTAGCTGCGTTTTTTGCTTCAAATAGGCCAAGATCGATTCAGGCTTGAAGCCGTCTTTGATGTCGATCGCGATCCGCAAACCCGTTTTATCGGTTTCGTCGCGGACTTCGGAGATGCCGGCGATCGTCTTGTCATGACGGAGCTTATCGATCGAATAGACCAAGGTGGACTTATTGACCCCATAGGGGATTTCGGTCACGATGATTTGGCTCGTACCGTCGTCGTTATTGACGATTTTCGTACGGCTCGCGATATCGACACGGCCACGTCCCGTCAAATAGATATCGGTCAATCCTTGGCTTTCGTAAAGAATGCCACCCGTTGGGAAGTCAGGCCCCGGAACGAACTTCATCAAGGTTTCGATGGGGCAGTTCGGGTGTTGGATGCGGTAAATGATCGCCTGCGAGATCTCTTCGAGGTTGTGCGGTGGGATTTCGGTGGCCATACCGACGGCAATGCCGCTAGAGCCGTTCACGAAAAGGTTCGGGAAACGGCAAGGCAAAACGCTTGGCTCGAATTCGGTATCGTCGAAGGTCAAGGCCATGTCGACGGTGTCTTTGTTCAAATCGCGGACCAATTCGCCAGAAAGGGCCGAAAGACGGGCTTCGGTATAACGGTAAGCGGCCGGGCCATCGCCGTCCATCGAGCCGTTGTTTCCTTGGAAATCAATCAACGGGAGACGGATGCGCCAGGTCTGCGACATGCGAACCAAGGCTTCGTAAATCGAGGAGTCGCCGTGAGGGTGGTACTTACCCATGACCTCACCGACGATATGAGCGCACTTCTTCGTGGGGCGATCAATCGTGTTGCCCGTTTTCCACATCGCGTAGATGATGCGGCGCTGGACGGGCTTCATGCCGTCGCGCGCGTCAGGGATCGCACGATCTTGGATGACGTCTTTGGCGTAGATGCCAAAACGTTCGCCCATGAGGTCATCGAGGGTGCCGGGGACGATCATCTCGGGGACGATCGGCATTTCTTTCTTTTTCTTTGCCATTAGTCCTTGACCTCCTTGATGAAGCGATCCTCTTCATTGAAAACTACGTTTTCTTCGATCCATTCGCGACGTTTCGAAGCATCGTTGCCCATCAACGTGGAGATTCGCTTCTCGACGACGATCGGATCGTCGATGCGGATCTGGTAGAGTTTGCGCGTCGCTTTGTTCATCGTCGTCGCGTAAAGCTGCTCGGCGTTCATTTCACCCAAGCCTTTGTAACGGTTGATGCCATAACCGGGCCCGATCTTCGCTTTCGCTTCTTCAAGGGATTCATCATCCCAGGCGTAAACGAATTCTTTCGCCGCGTTGCTCTTTTTGTAGACGCGATAAAGCGGTGGGCAGGCTAAATACACCATGCCCTGCTGGATCAGCGGCTTCATGTAGTTATAGAAGAACGTCAAAAGCAACGTTTGGATGTGAGCGCCATCGGTATCGGCATCGGTCATGATAATGATCTTGCCATAGTGCGCGTCTTCGACGTCGAAATTCTGGCCGACGCCGGCCCCAATCGTTTGAATGATCGTGGAGAATTCGGTGTTTTGAAGCAAGCGATCCATCGTGACGCCATCGGTGTTCAAAGGTTTGCCGCGAAGGGGAAGGATGGCCTGGTGGAGGCGGTCGCGCCCTGTCTTGGCGGAGCCACCCGCGGAATCACCCTCAACGATAAAGAGTTCGTTATCAGCGTAGTTTTTGCTCTGTGCCGCGGCCAATTTGTCCGAAATGATCAAATCGACCTTCTTCTGTTTGCCGTTGCGCACGGCTTCTTTGGCCTTCCTTGCCGCTTCTCTTGCGGCGCGGGACGCCTGGCACTTCTTGACCAGGTCAACGGCGAATTCCTTGTGTTCCGCGAGGTAGTGGGTGAGATTCGTATAGACGAATTCGTTCACGGCGCCCGTTGCTTCGGGGGTTCCTAATTTGCCCTTGGTCTGGCCTTCGTATTGGAGCAAGTCTTCGGGGATCTTGACCGAGATGATCGCCGTAAGGCCTTCGCGAATGTCCTTGCCATCGAGCTTTTGGGTCTCTTTGATCACCCCGTTTTGCAACGCCCAGTCGTTGACGGCGCGCGTTAATGCGAGGCGAAGGCCCGTTTCATGGGTGCCCCCGTCGTGGGTGCGGACGGAGTTTGCGTAGCTATAGATGTTCTCGTTGTAGTCATCGCCGCACCATTGAAAGGCGACTTCGATGCGGATGTAGGAGGATTCATCGTCAAAGCCAAAAACTTCTGAGATCGGCTTCTTCGATTGGTTTAGGACATTGATGTATTCCATCAAGCCATTCGGATAGAAGAATTCGTGCTTTTGGCCCGTGCGCTCATCTTTGAGAAAGAAATGGACCTTTTTCAAGAGGAAAGCTTCTTCTTGGAGGTGGTTATAGATCGTTTCCCATTTGAATTCGACGGTCTTGAAGATACGGGCGTCAGGCTTGAAGGTAACAAGGGTGCCGTGTTTCTTCGTTTCGCCGATTACTTCGAGCGGTACGGTCTTTTTTCCGCCGTCTTCGAAGCGAATATGGTAGATTTTGCCCACGCGGAACACCTGGATGTCGACGTACTCCGAAAGGGCGTTCGTGACCGTCGCGCCTACGCCATGCAAACCGGCGGACGTTTGATAATTCTTGTTCGAGAATTTGCCACCTGCATGCAAAGTCGTGTAAATAAGTTCGATCGCGGGCACCTTTAGTTGCGGATGAAGGTCAACGGGGATGCCGCGTCCTTCATCTTCCACCGAAATCGATCCGTCTTTGTGGATGGTAACCGAAACCTGATCTCCATAGCCGTTAACGGCTTCATCGACGCCGTTATCGACAATTTCCCACACCAAATGGTGCAAACCGGCGGTATTCGTCGATCCAATATACATGCCAGGGCGTTTTCGAATGCCTTCCATTTCGGAAAGGACTTCGATATCCTTCGCGCTGTAGTTCTCTTCAAAAGTGTTAAAATCCGCCATACTAAAATTGAAAACAGTCTAAAGACTGCGTTTATTATAACCGACTTTCCTTGAAGCAAAAGCGGGAAATGTTCATAATGGTGCGTGATTTTTGGAGAGGAAGACTTAAAAAGATGGTTCTCGCAAACATACTCGTGGCGCTTGGCGCCCTTCTACTTGGCTACCTGATCGGATCGATTCCAACAGGCGTTATTATCGGAAAGGTGTTCTTCCATCAAGACCCTAGAGAAATCGGAAGCAAAAACTCGGGAGGGACGAATGTAGCGCGCGCCTTTGGACGAAAAGTCGGGTTCGTTGTCATTCTTCTCGACATGATCAAATCCTTGGCGCCCATCTTCATCGTTTGGTCCATTCTGGCGTTCTCCCCGTTGAGAGAATACATGAATTGGGGTCTACCGGTAGGTTACACGACCATCGGTGGGGCGAAAACCTGGTATTGGTTGGCAGGGCTTGCCGCGGCATGCGGGCACTGCTGGCCGATCTACACCAAATTCCATGGTGGGAAAGCCGTTGCTTCGTTCATGGGTATCACTTGTGGAACTTCGTGGATCCAATTTGCGTTGTCTGGGATCCCCTACATCGTGATCGCCAAGAAAACGAAAATCATTTCCCTAACTTCTATTATAGTTTCCATTTGGGCAGCGATCGTAGCTTGGCTGGTTTTCATCCTTCAAGCGACCGTTAATTTTGATTTTGATATCCTTCTTTGGAGCTTCGGAGCAAAACCCTTTATCACATATGGCTTGGAATATGCCTTGGTCATTACGGTCATGGCGATCATCTTGGTCTTGCGTCACTCGGCCAACATTCAACGCCTCAAAGAAGGCAAAGAATCGGCAAGTCCTTTCTCTAAGTAGTGTTGTAGTTTTTTAGTAGTTTTTTATATAAAAGTTTATCCTTTGATTTCAGGCACTTACTATTATTAAATGTGCCTTGTAATCGAATGTTTTAAATTTTAAAAAGTAAGTTTTGATTTTTGAATTAAGAATTCTCAGTTTTAAGTTTCTCTTCCGAATTTCGCGTGTTTTCTATGACTGAAAACAAAGGCTTTCTCCTTCTACTCTTCGCTCATATGAACGTAGGAGTCGTGCTTAGGACGAGTCTTCATTTCCTGCGATTTAGATTTCTACAGCATCCCTTGACGAATGAAAAAAGAAGATTATTTAAGACTCTCTCCTCTGTTGCCTCTTTTTCTTTTTCTAAATGCTTTACTTTGATTTTCTATGCTGTCCATTGCTCTTGAGTTTCCATTTGTTGTCTTTGAAAACCCCCGCGCAAAAGAAAAGCCCCGAAGCCGAAGCCTCAGGGCAGTGCCTTAACCTTATGTATTAGAGGTTGTTCTGGTTCATGTTCTTCATGACGGAACGGATCTGAGCCTCGGAAGGCTTGCGTCCCATTGACATGAACATCGCGCGGATCATCTTTTCATTGACCGGCGGGTTCTTCTTCAGCTCACGCTTGAATAACCAGCGTGCTCCGAAGAAGCCACCGACCAAGCCCAAGACGAGCGCGGTCATCATCAAGGCAAACCAGCCAGCATCCCAGGTCATTAGTTGGCCCTTCCGTCGTATTTGCCGGTCGTGGTATCGATGTAGATCTTTTCGCCTTGGTTGATGAAGAGAGGAACGCGGATGTTCAAGCCCGTTTCAAGCTTCGCATCTTTGGAACCGCCGTTGGAAACGGTGTCACCGCGGACGCCCGGCTCGCATTCGACGACTTCGAGAACGACTTTGGACGGGAGTTGGACGTCCAAGACTTCGTCTTCGTAAGAGACGATCGTGACTTCGCTATTCGGGGCAAGGTAGGGGAGGATATCCGTGCAATTGGCGTGCGGAAGCTCGATTTGTTCGTAGGTGGAGCCATCCATGAAGACGAGGGTTTCACCAGAATCGTAGAGATACTGCATGGTTTTCTTGTCGATATGGATGTCTTCCACGCCGTAGCCAGAGTTACGGGCAAGTTCGGTGATGGCGCCGGTGCGAAGGTTCTTGACCTTGACCTTGGCGACCATCTTGCGCATCGCGGTCTTGTTGAGAAGAATGTCGATGACGCGATAGAGATTTCCTTCGTCGATGAAGTAATTTCCAGGACGGAGTTCAGTAACGTTGATCATAAATGCTCCTTATTGTTCTTTACATGCAAAAAATGCACTGCGGGTATTATATGAACTTCCAAAACGGAAGAAAACCCTTTAAGGGTTCCTTTTAAAGGAAATCGAATGAAATTGGTCTTTCCGCGATAAAAAATGGGCCTCCAAGAGGCTCATTCGATGGTTAAGGTGATGTAAAGTTCGTCGAAATGCTCGGTCGCGTAACGGAAGGTGAAGACGCCAACCCAGGGGGAAGAGGCAAGATTCCGGTCATTTTCGAGCTCTAGATTGAAATACCTGGCGTCCTTTTTCACTTTGTTCGTGTCTTTTTCAGGCCGCTCTTCGACAGGCAACGCCAAGAGATCGCTTTCTCGTTCGAGAATGTCTTCCCTTTTCTCGATTGCAGCTTTATAGGCGTGTTCGTTGCCCGCCATGTGGTAAATTCCGCTAACAAGGTTCATCGCGCCCATGACGCCGATAAAAAGGATCAACGTCGCCCCTAAGCCTGGACGAATCTTCTTTTTCTTCAAAAAAATGGCGATTGGGATGATATCAAGCGTGAGGACGATCAAGAGAATGAAAACGATCATGTGCTTATCCTATCATGAATTCCGGCCAAACCATAAAAAATAAGGCCGAAGCCTTATTTCTTTTCCTTATGAAGGGTCATCTTCCTGCATTTCGGGCAATACTTATTGATTTCCATTTTGTCAGGGTGGTTGCGCTTGTTGCGGGTCGTGATGTAGTTTTCTTCACGGCACACGGTGCACCTTAAGATGACTTCGTTGCGGTTTTTGCTGGCCATTTTCCATTACTCCCTTTTCTTCGCGGGAAAGATAATACCATAGCGCTAAATAAAAAACTATATGGAAAAAGAGGCTTTGCACACTAAAATATTTGTTGATATGAATCGTGAGCAAACTAGACCCGTATTTTTAGGAAAAACACAGCTTGGAGGGCAGGCAAAAGTCTTGATCCAAAGCATGTGTTCCATCAAAACCAGCAAAGTAGAGGAGGTCGCGGCCCAAATCAACCGCTGCGGCGCCCTCGGCGCGGAAGCCATGCGCCTCTCTTGTCTCGATGAAGACGATGCGCGAGCATTTTCTAAAATCAAAGAAAAAACGAATATTCCTTTGATCGCCGACATCCACTTCGACTATCGCCTTGCTTTGATCGCGATGGAAAATGGCGTCGACGCCATCCGCATCAATCCAGGCAACATCGGCTCAATTGAAAACGTCAAGAAAGTCGTCGATATGGCCAAGGAAAAGCACGTTCCGATCCGCATCGGCGTCAATTCGGGTTCTTTGGACCGTTCGATCTACTTTGGAAAAGACGTGATCAAGGCCGAATACCTCGTCGAAAGCGCGAAAAAGCACGTCAAGATCCTGGAAGACCTCGACTTTCACGATATCGTCATCTCCTTGAAGGGGTCGAATGTTTTGGAAACAATCGAGGCCTACCGGCTTGCCTCGAAAACCTTCCCTTATCCCCTTCACGTTGGAATTACCGAAGCCGGCCCAAAGGACATCAGCCTCATCCGCAGCACCGCGGGGATCGCCCCTTTATTGCTTGAAGGGATCGGCGATACGATTCGCATTTCCCTTACGGAAGAACCCGAAGAAGAAATCAAAGCCTGCAAGCGCCTTCTCCATGATCTTGGTCTTTACGAGGACCACGTTACCTTCATTTCCTGTCCAACGTGTGGACGCACTTCCGTCAATCTCATCCCAACCGCGAAGAAAATCCTTGAATACGCCGAAGAACACCACATCCATAAGACCATCGCCGTCATGGGCTGCGTCGTCAATGGTCCCGGCGAAGCCAGGCATGCCGATCTAGGCTGTGCCGGAGGCAATGGGAAATGGGTAATCTTCAAAAAAGGCGAGGTTCTCCGCACCGTGAACGATGAAGATATCCTCGCCGAGATGATCCTTGAAATGAAGAAACTCTAAGATCTTTATTTGTTTGCTTCTTCTCTTGCCCTTTTGCGTCTTGCCCTTTCCGCGTAACGCTCATCCTTCTTGGCTTTGACGGCCTTTTGGATGGCTTTGCGGCGGTATTTGTTTTTGACGCGTTCCACAGCAAGCTTTTGTTTCCGCTTGTATCCAGGCTTGACCTTGTCGCTTCTTGATTCGATCTTCGCGCGCTTCACGTCGCGCTTTTCATCGTCCGAGAACTCTTTCTTCCCGTCGTGGCGCTTCTTTTTCTCGACGCCGATGTCATCGACATCCAAAGCGTCCGCCTTCAAGATGTAGTTATCGTAGACCAAGCCTTGGCTTTGGAGTTCCAAGCACCGCCTGGTGCTATCGGCATTGTAGAAAATCCAGGAATCGCCGGTTTTATCGAAGCGCCCGGTCCGTCCGGCGCGATGGTAATAATAGGAAAGGTCCTTCGGGAGATCCAAACTGATGACGTCGCTTACGTCCTCTAGATCGATGCCACGGGCAAGAAGGTCGCTAGAGACGACGACCGCGTATTTGTTGCTGCGGATGCGGCGGATGGCCTGCTTGCGCTCTCTTTGATCCAAATCGCCGGAGAACAAAACGACCTCCACCCCGTTGTTGCGAAGGTATTCGTAGGTCGCTTTGACCGTATCCTTCTTCGAGGCGAAGACCAGGGCGAAATAGGGGTTGCGGATCTTGAGGAAACGGACGAGGGCTTCGTTCGTCCCGATGTGCTTAATGTTCACAAAGTGATGTAAAACGCGGCTGCTGGTCTTGGCTTTCTCGCCTTGAAACAGGAATTCGCTGCCGATGTAGCGTTCTAACTGCGCCTTCAAGGCTTCGTTCATCGTCGCCGAAAAAACCATTGTTTGGACGTTTTCCGGAAGTTTTGAATAGACTTCGTCGATATCCTCGAAGTAGCCAAGCTCCAAAAGCATGTCCGCTTCATCCATGACGACGCGGCGAACACCATGAAGACCAAAGCTATAGGAAGCGCTTAGGATCTCCTTCAAACGCCCGGGGGTGCCGATCGCAAAATGGGGAGGAATCGATGACCCTTCCTTATTTTGGCTCACGTCTTGTTCGGAAGAATAAAGGCGAACCTTCAATCTTGGGAAGAAACGTTGGAACTCGCAAAGAAAATCGTAAACCTGGCGCGCGAGTTCGCGGCTCGGGCAGATGACGATGTTTTGAAGACGCGTCAACGTGAGATCGGTCTTCGCAAGCATCGGAATCAGATAACTATGGGTTTTGCCCGAACCCGTCTCGCTTTGGCAAACAAGGGATTTCCCGCGCAACGCCTGGGGAATCACCCGGCTTTGGACGGGCGAAGGCGAGGCGTAGCCTAGCTTTTCGAGGGCGGAAACCAATTCTTTGGACAAATCAAATTCTTTGAAGCTGCTCATATCGAGGTGAATTATAAACAAACTTCCTTCTCTTTTCACGCTTTAAGGCGGAAAATAGAGCCATGAAGGTTCAGGTTGTTCATCCTCACGGTTATTGCCAGGGCGTTTTCCGCGCGTTGAAGGTCGCTTGGGAAGCAAAAACCAAGTACCCAGACCAGAATGTCTATCTCCTCGGGATGATCGTCCACAACGAATTCGCGGTCGCGGCCTTGAAGGAAAAAGGCTTATTCCTCCTCGATGAACGGAAGGCGCCTCTAGAAGAGCAATTGGAACAAAGGGAAAAAGGGGACGTGATCGTCTATTCGGCGCACGGGCACCCAAGAAGATTCCATGAAATTTCTCTGGAAAGAGGGCTTATTGAGATTGATGCGACCTGTCCTTTTGTCCTGGAAAACGAGAAATTGGCCCTCAACGCCGTTCGCCCCCTTTATTACCTCGGGATCAAAGGGCATTTGGAATCCGAAGGGTTCCTCGCGAATTGCCCTGACGCGATTTTCCTTGACGCGGAAGATCCGATTTGCAAAGAAAACGGGGATAAGGCCTCGCTTCTTGCCCAAACGACCCTTTCCGAAGAGGAATGGGAGAAGGGGCTGGAAGAATTGCAAAACCATTATTCCATCGTTCACGCTCTTCCTTCCCGTTGCGATGCAACAAAGATCCGTCAACAAGCCATCAAAAACCTTCCTTTGGATACCGAAATGCTGATCGTCTTGGGAAGCGCTCATTCGAATAACTCTCGGAAGCTCGTGGAAATCGGGAAAGAAAGAGGAATACCTTCCTATTTGATCCTCGATGAAAACGAGCTTTCTAGGCTTCCTCTTGAAGGAAAGAAAAGCGTCGCTCTTGCAAGCGGCGCCTCGACTCCATCGGAAGTCTATGAACGGGTGAAAAAAGCTTTGGAAACGATATAAGCTACTTCTTTGCGATTTCGTCTCGCACCAAACGGTACAAGGCCAAATACTTGCTTCTCGCTTCTTTTCCTAAGTTTTTGTTGAGAATCGCGTTGATTTTCTTTAACTGCGCTTCCAACCATTCGAGAAAGACCTCATCCCTTCTTTTGCGAAGAATCGGCCCAAAGAGGTAATCCGCGAGGGCATAGGGCCTGCTAGGCTTTCCTTTTTTGAACCGGATGATCGAATAATAGATCTTATCTTCGTAGACCATGCGCTCATCGTCAATATAGTAGCCCAAGGCCGTGACCCTTCTACGGACTGCCTCTAGATCACGATGCGGATCGGTGACGATGGATTGAATGTTTTGAAGGTTCTCGGGGTGGCTTTCGAGGATTTTACAGCTCAATAAGCCACCCATGCCGCAGACGGCAAGGGCATTCACCCCATCCGCGAGCACGCTGATGCCATCGCTTTTCGATGCGAAGATCTTGGCGTTCAATTCGGCATCTTTGATCGCCGCGGACATATGAAGGAAGGGGCCGATCTTGTTCTCGATGGCCATCGCCCAGGAGATCTTGCCGCTTTGGACAAGATGGATCGGCAAAAGGGCGTGATCACTGCCGACGTCCGCCAAAAAGCAGCCGGGTTCGACCAAATCCGCGATCGTTTGAAGCCGTTTGGACAGTTTTCTCGCCATCGTTATCTCCTTAAGAAGGCCAAGCGCAGCTTATGGAGCGCTTGCAGTTTGATTTGCCGGATCCTTTCCCCACTCAAGGAAAGGGTCTTCCCGATTTCTTTCATCGTTTTCTTCCTTTGCCCCTCTAGCCCATAGACCGAAGCGAGGACAAACCGCTCTTTTGGGCTTAAACTCGTGAAGGCCTCGTCAAGCCTCCGTATCGTTTCCTCTTGATCCAATAGATCGCTAGGAAGCGGGGCGGAAGAGGCGATGGAATTTAGCAAGGAAGTCTCGCCCGAAGATTTCGGTTTGTCCAACGACACCAAGGAAGTGGCGCTAGAAAGGGCTTTTTCAATGATTTCCATCGAGATGTCTTTTTGAATTGAGGCGATGGCCTCGGCATCCGCGGTTAAGCCTCTTTCTTCAAGGTCGGTCTGCGTTTCTTTGATCCTTTGATACATCTCGTAGGGAATGTTTTGGAGGTTTGCTTCCTTTAGTTCCTTCTTCAAGAACGAACGCATCCCGTTTTGGATCGAAACGTAAGCAAAGGTCGATAGTTTCGTTTCTTTTGAAGCGTCATAGGCATCTAGCGCCGAGAGCAAGCTTTGATGGCCCGCGGAAGCAAGATCCATGAAACTCGCGTAAGGCGATTCATATTGCCCAGCGAGCATAACGACCATGGGAAGCAAGGAGGAAGAGAGCTCTTCTCTGGCTTTCCTCGAAGCGTCCTTTTCTTCTTGAGAAGCATCTTCCTTCTTTCCTTTTTGGAAGGCGGAAAGGAGATGAGCCTCTTCTTCATCGCTTAAGACGGGTGCTTGTTGCAAGGAAGAAAAATAAAACGCCCTTCCTTCGTTAAGGAAAGAGACGTTTTCTTTCTCAAGACGGGAAGAGGGCATTTTATTCGTTGGTATCGGGCAAATTGCTCAAGAAGGCCGTATCGCGGGCGTCGCCTAGACGCTTGATGCGGGCCGGGTGGCGAAGCTTGCGAATCGCCTTGGCTTCGATTTGACGAATGCGCTCACGGGTGACTTGGAATTGGCGGCCGACTTCTTCAAGGGTGCGGGGACGGCTGTCGTCTAGACCATAACGAAGGCGGAGGACTTTCTCTTCCTTCGGGGTCAATTCCTTCATGATTTCGAGCAAGGCTTCCTTCTTCATGGCCTTCGTCGCATACTCGACGGGCGATTCAGACTCCTTGTCTTCAATAAAGTCCCCAAGGTGAGAATCGTCTTCTTCGCCGATCGGGGTTTCAAGGGAAACGGGTTCCAAGGCGATGCGTTGGATTTCGCGGATCTTTTCCGGGCTCAAAGCGCCTTCCATCTTCTCGGAGATCTCTTCGGCGGTCGGATCGCGGCCTAGCTCCTGGACGAGTTGGCGTTGCACACGCGTCATCTTGTTGATGGTTTCCACCATGTGAACCGGGATGCGGATCGTTCGCGCTTGGTCCGCAATCGCGCGGGTGATCGCCTGACGAATCCACCACGTAGCGTAGGTTGAGAATTTGAAACCTTTGGTGTAGTCAAACTTTTCAACGGCTTTGATCAAGCCCATGTTGCCTTCTTGGATGAGGTCGAGCAATTGCATGCCGCGGCCGATGTAGTGTTTGGCGATGGAGATGACGAGACGGAGGTTCGCGGTGATCAGTTTCTCTTTGGCGAGGCGTCCGGCCTCCTTTTCTTCCTCGGTGGCGTTCGGGGCATTTCCGACGATGATCGCCTTCGCGAGTTCCGGCTCTTCCTTCGGATTCAGCAAGTTGACCTTGCCGATTTCCTTGAGGTACATCTTCACGGCGTCGTTGTTTTTGACTTCGCCGATCGTCATGTGGTTGAGGTCGGCTTCACTCATGTTCGCCGCTTCCGCTTCCTCGCTATCGACCGCATCTTCTTCGAGATCTACTTCCTCTTCGAGTTCTTCTTCCTCTTCGACGGCCATGGCTTCGAAATCTTCTGGCACATCTTCTTCCTCATCATCGGAGGATTCGATGCTGATACCGGCTTTTTTAAGCTTTTCAATCGCTTGGTCGAACGCTTCCGCGGTCAAATCGAACTTATCGAGCGCGAGATGGATTTCTTCCATGCTCAACTCGCCGGCGCTCTTCCCATCTTCGAGAAGCTTTGCTTCGGCGGAGGCGCAGGTTTCTTCGTCCGCGTCGTCATCAAAAAGGGTAATCGTTTCTTCCGCTTCCTCTTTCTTGATTTCTTCTTGGGTTTTCGTCTTTTTGTTCGGCATGTTCATTCTCCCTTACTTCGCGATTCGCGAGGTGATTGTTTATTTCTTTTTCCACCGCTCACGGTTTTTCTCCGTCACGGCGTTGATGGCGGCAAGGATCGTGTCCTTATCTCCGCTTTCGAGGGCCTTTTCCGTATGGAAGGTGCTTCTTGCCTTATCTTTTTCTTCCAGGATCGCCTTTTGGCAATCTCGGATTTGGCGTTCGGAATAGGGAAGCATCGCTTTCTTTCTCGTCGATAGATCGGCGATCAGGCCGCTGTATTCTTCTTCTGGATCTTGCGATTCGATGTAGGACATCAAACCGCGAATATCGAACTCCTCGTTGTTTTTCGCGTAATCGAGGATATAGAAGATCAAATTGCGCTTGACCGTCGAAAACAAGGGATTGTCCTCGTTTTGAAGGAAGGCTCTCGCTTCTTCCGAGCTCAAAGCGTAATAGAGGATCGTGTCTTCGGCCTTGGCTAGACGATTGGCGGTTCGTCCCGCCATCGCCGCGTTAGGTGAGATCCTATTCTGCCTTGAGAAGCGCACGTTTCCTTCTTCTCCGCCTTCTTTTCCTGCCTTTTGGACAAGCAAACGCAAGGCGCTTGGCTCGAAGTCCAGGGCTTTGGCGAGCTTTGCGATGTGGTTTTCCTTCGTCAATTCGTCTTCTAGGGCAAATAGAGGGGCAAAATGGCGAATGACCGCTCCTTTTTCCTCCGTGGTCGAGAGTTTTTTGACGTTCGCGTAATACGACAATTGGAATTCAAGGCCGTCGGAGAGATGCTCCATCTTCTTGCAAAGAGCGTCCTTTCCTTCTTCTTGGAAAATGTCGTCCGGGTCGCGTTGGTCTCCGCCGTAATCGACGATGCGGTAGGGCACTTTGGCTTTCGTGAAGAGCGAAATCGCCTTCATCATGCCCATTTGCCCGGCGTTATCTCCATCGAGGCACAAGCGGATCTCGCAGCCAAGTTTCCTTAGCATTTGAACTTGTTCTTCGGTCAAGGCCGTGCCCATCAAGGCCACCGCGTTCTTCAAACCGGCCCGGTCTAAGGCAATAACGTCCATAAACCCTTCCAAAACATAGCAATAGCCTTCGCGACGTGCTGTTTCGGAAACGTTATGATAGTTATAAAGCACGCTTCCCTTGTGGAAAATCGGCGTTTCGGGCGAATTCACGTATTTACCGCTGTTTGGATCCTTAATGAGTTGTCGAGCGGAGAACCCGACAACCCGTCCTTTGGCATCTTTTAGCGGGAAGGTGATGCGCCCGGCATTGCGATCCTTTAGATCGATGCCGTTGGGCAAACCAATGCCGATATCTTCGATGGATTTTAACGAGTGCCCCTTGCTTTGCAAGAAGGAAATTGTCTTCGCTCCATCCGCCGGGGCGTAACCGATCCCGAATTGTTCGATGATCCCATCATCCATACCACGTTTTGCCAAATAGTCCTTCGCGGCTTTGCCTTCGGAGGTAGAAAGCATATAGGCGTAGAAGGTTTGCGCGTCCACGATGCAATCGTAAAGGCGTTTCTTCTCAGGGTCGATTTTTGCAACCGGAAGCGAAGAAAGCAGCCTGGGATCATGAAATCCGACGATTTCGGCGGTTTTCCGGATGGCTTCCGGAAAAGAGATCTTTTCGTATTCTTGCACGAAGCGAATGGCGTTACCGCCATGCCCGCACACGAAGCATTTATAGATCTGCAGGTCGGTATTGACCGACAAAGAGGGATCATGGTCGTCATGGAAGGGGCAAACCGCGGCGTAATTCTTTCCTTTTTTGATAAGGCTGCCTTGGAGGTAATGACGAACGACGTCAACGATGTCGGCGTTCTTTAATAAGTCTTCAACGAGTTGGTGGTCGTACATATTTACCTCCTTTCTTTATAATCTATGATTATATAACTACTAATTAATTACTAGTAATCTACTTATGCTTTGCGGATCATGTCACGAATATGATCAACGATTCCTTCAAGCGGGACGCGCACTTGTTGCATGGTGTCGCGATCGCGAATCGTGACCATATTGTCTTCCGCGGTCTGGAAGTCGACGCAGACGCAATAAGGCGTGCCGATCTCATCTTGGCGGCGGTAGCGTTTTCCGATGGAACCCGTTTCATCGAAAGTCGTGGTGAATTCTTTCGCGAGCAAGGCATGAACTTCTCTCGCCAAATCGGAGAGTTTCTTGGACAAGGGCAAGACCGCGACCTGATAGGGGGCAAGAGCCGGTTTCAAATGCATCACGACACGAGTCTCGCCATTCTCAAGAGTTTCCTCATCGTAAGCATCCATGGCCACCATTAAGAAGAGACGGTCCAAGCCCATGGACGGCTCGATACAATAAGGGAGGTAACGCTCGTTCGTATCCGGGTCAAAGTAGGTTAAATCCTGCTTCGAATATTCGGCGTGACGCTTCAAATCGTAATCGGTGCGGTCCGCAACGCCGAGGATTTCGCCCCAGCCAATGCCTGGGAAGTCGTATTCGACGTCCGTCGTGCCCTTGGAATAGAAGGCAAGCTCCGCAGGTTCATGGTCGCGGAAGCGAAGACTGTCCTTCTTCACGCCCAAATCTTCGAAAAGGAAGGTACGGCAGTATTCTTTCCAATATTCAAACCATTCCAAATCGGTTCCGGGCTTACAGAAGAATTCCATCTCGCACTGCTCAAATTCGCGCGTGCGAAAGGTGAAATTGCCCGGAGTGATCTCATTGCGGAAGCTTTTGCCCGTATTGCAGATACCAAACGGAAGCTTCTTACGCGTCACGCGTTGGACGTTCTTGAAGTTCACGAAAACGCCCTGCGCGGTCTCCGGACGGAGGTAAACGACGCTGGAAGCATCCTCGGTAACCCCGATATGGGTCTTAAACATCATGTTGAACTTGCGGATCGGAGTGAAGTCCTTCTTTCCGCATTCTGGGCAAACAATGTCGTGATCCTTGATAAAGGCATCCATTTCCTCGAAGGTCATGCCGTCAACATCGGCCTCAGGGAATTGGCCTTTGATCAATTGATCGGCACGGTGGCGGGCTTTGCAGGCCTTGCAGTCGACCATCGGGTCGTTGAAGGTGGAAACGTGGCCCGTAGCTTCCCAAACGCGGGGATTCATAAGAATCGCGGCGTCGATGCCGACGTTGGTTGGGGACTCCTGGACGAATTTCTTCCACCAGAGATTGCGGATGTTGCGCTTCATTTCCGCCCCGAGAGGGCCATAATCCCAAGTATTGGACAAGCCGCCGTAGATGGCGGATCCTTGGAACACGAAGCCCGCATCTTGGAGGTGGGTCGTGATTTGTTCGAATGTATATCGCGAAGACATGTGCGAAATCCTTTCTTCTTTCTCTGAAAGATATCGATAAATTGTATGGGGATATGCCCCAATAACAACCCTCTATGAGGGAACTACGCTTCTAACAAAGCGTCGCAAGAACGCAATTTGACGCCCGTCATCTCTTCTGTGTAGTCCAATAGGCCTTTTAAAACCCTTAAACCGTAGTCCTTATCCAAAGCAACGCGTCCATAATCTTCGATGGGCGCCTTGAAGATATAACGGAGAATTTTCAAATACATCGAAGGATAGGTCTGCATGCTTTCGGGGTCATAGCAATCCTCGCAAATGTATCCCCCTTCTGTAAAGGAAACCGTCCGAATCTTGTTCTTTGCCCCGCAAAGGACGCAGGAATCAACTTCTAGGCCGATTCCCGCCAGGGTTAAGGCTTCCGCGAAGAACATCAAAGCCCCCGTCAAAGGATCTTTCCCATCGTTTATCCCTTCCAAGACGAAGCGGAAGGAAGAATATAGGCCAGAGGCGTCTTCTTCGGCGATCAAACGGGTTAAGATTTCTAGAAGCAAAGAAGAATAGATGCAGGATTCAAAGTCGTTGGGCAAAAAGCTCTTCAAAGGCGTTGCTTCCTTTAAGGTCGCAAGTCCTTGGCTCGATAAAGAAAGAAGAAACTCGCTTTCGACAAGGCTTTGCAACGCCGCTTGGTTCTTCGAGGTCAATTTCCTCGCGCCGCGCGCATAAAAAGAAAGAAGCCCTTCCTCCGATAATGCGGTCACAATCAAATCCGCCTCCTTGTAATCCACGAGGCGAATAACGATTCCTTTTATCTTTTTGACGTCAGCGGTCGGCATAGTCTAGTTCCGCGAGGATCTTCGCGTTGTTCCGCCAGCCAGGAACGGCGCGGACGGAGATTTCCAAGACCGTGATGTGCTCATGCCACATGCGTTCGAGCTCATGACGGGCGGCCATTGAAATCTTCTTAATCATTTCTCCGCCTTTTCCAATGACGATGCCCTTATGGGCGTCTTTTTCAACGATGATGGTCGCGTGAATGTTGTAACCCCCGTTTTCTTTCTTGAGCGAATCGATTTTGACGGCGCTTTGATGAGGGATTTCTTGCTTAAGAAAATAGAGGATCTTCTCGCGGATCACTTCTTTGGCTTGATAGGTTTTGTCTTTGTCGGTCAAAGTGCCCAAATCAAAGAAGGGCTCGCCTTCCCAAAGCAAAGGCTCGATGGAGGCTTTGACTTCCTTGATCCCGAAGTTTTCCTTGAAGGTCGCTTCGATGATTTTGGATTCGGGGAAAGCCTCTTGCAGTTCCTTTTCGAGTTCTCTAGCGCGCTCGACGCGAATAAGGTCGATCTTGTTCAAAACGATCGTCATCGGCGCAGAGCTATCGATGGATTTCATGATCTTCAAATCCATCTCCAAGGAATCGATAGAACCGTCGATCAAATAAAGGATTCCATCGACTTCGCGCGAGCTTCCAAAAGCCGCGCGGCGCATATGGGATTCGAGTTTGCCTTCGCCGTAATAAATCCCCGGCGTGTCCACGAAAACGATCTGACGGTCCTTTTCGTTAAGGACGCCACGAATGGAATCGCGCGTCGTCTGCGCTTTCGGCGTGACAATCGATACCTTCTTGGACAAAAGACAGTTCAACAAGGTGCTTTTGCCGACGTTCGGTCGGCCCATAATCGCGATGATCGCAACGTTCATAAATCTTCCCCCGCAAAAGCAAACGGAAGCAACGTTTCGACATCGCTTTCCTTGATTTCCCCTTTCAAATTTCCCATGTAAACCGGGGTTTGGGGATTGAGCAATTCGCTCATGACTTGGCGGCACGCCCCACAAGGAGAACACGGGCGTTCCGTATCCGCGGCGACGGCAAGGGCGACGAAATCCTTTTTCTTCCTCCCATCCATCATCGCGCTAAAAATCGCGTTCCTCTCGGCGCAATTGCAAAGGCTATAAGCCGCGTTTTCAATGTTTGCCCCGCGATAGACTTTCCCGTCTTTGCATAGCAAGGCGGCGCCAACCGCGAACTTCGAATAAGGGGTATAACTTAGCGACCTCGCATCGATCGCGATATTCATCAATTCTTTTGGTTCCATTTTCAATTCTCCTTTTTGGATGTTTCTAAATAGACGGATAGGATCTTTTCCTGAAGAGGGAACATCACTTCTTCGTCTTCTTTCTTCGTGTGGTCGTAGCCAAGCAAGTGAAGCAAGCCGTGGACGAAGAGGAAGGATAATTCCCGTTCGGAGCTATTCCCGATCTCCTTGGCCTGGCGGAGCGCCTGAGGGACGCAAATGAAGATCTCGCCAAGCATGTGAGGGATCGATAAATCATTGTTGATGTGGCTTTTTTCGTCTTTCGCATCATCGAAAGCAAAGGAAATCACATCCGTTACGCGGTCTACCTTGCGGTACTCGCGATTGATCCCGTGAATCTCTTCATCCCCGACGAGCGAAACGTCGACTTCATAGTTAAGCGGGACGTTAAGCAAAGTGAACGCCGTCTCCATGAGACCGTTATAGCGTTCTTCCAAGCCGTCATATTGGGGATCGAGGGAATTATCAAATTCAAGAAACACGAGTGTTCTCCTTCTTCTTTTTCTTCGTTCTGTCTTTTTTCAGCCAAAGAACCATGCAATAGGAAGCAATGGCGAGCACGATCGGCGTCAAAGCAAAGCCGATGGCGAAAAGCATATTTCGTTTCTCCGTCTCGTTGCTTAGGTACATCGTAAGCGATATCGCGGCAAAGAGGAGACAAAGCCCCGTTTCCACGATATAGGCAAGGATCGCGCGGCGGCAGAAAGGCGATTTATAGTCATGGACGATGAAAACCGCAGGAACGATCGAGAAAAGATCGAAGATGAACGATAAACCGATGCAAAGAAAAGGCAACTTGGATCTTTCTTCGACTTTCGTAGAGAAAAGCAAAACGGTCAAGAAGAACGAAAGAAGCAAGAAGATCGCCATGAAGATGTAATCGGATCCTTTTGAGAAGAAAAGACGGAAGGGGGCGCAAACCTTGCGGAAAAAGCGACGGACCTTGGTGTCTTTTTTAAGCGGTTTCTCTTCCTCGATTTTTATATCGTTTGTTTCTTCCGCTTCATCTTCCGGAAGTTTAGACGCCGAAATTACGATCTCGCCTTCATTTACTGCCTCAGGCTTTGGTTCGGGCTCTGCTTCCTTTGCCATGGGATAAATATCCCCATAGGTTTTGTCTTTATGGAAGAACGTATCCCCAACAAACAAATCGTAAGAAAGGTTTTTCGCTTCCTCTGGCTTGATTTCCTCTTCCGCCTTCACGGGAGGAATTTCTGTGAACAATAAAGACAAAGACGAAGCGTAGCAAGCTGGTGCATAAACCAAGATCGGAACGGAATGTTCCTTGGCTTTCAATGATTCGATCAAGGGCCAGACCTTTTCTTTTGAAAGGTAAGAAAAGTCGATAAACACAAAGGTTTTGGCGCGTTCAAGAGAAACGTCGAGACGTTCTTCAAAGCCCTTGGCATCAAGCGTAGGCGCGAAGAATTCCGGAGGAAAAGCCTTCAAATTGAGATCGTTGAAATAGAGATTGCCTTTCAATTTCGAACGTCCTGGCGCCTTCAAGAAACGGGCAAGCTCTCCAGCGTTCTCGCCTACGAGAAAAGTGAGACCGGAAACATCGCCGAAAACAAGAAGCGTGACGCTATTGGATTGTCGAAAGGTAAGTAGCCCGGAAATCATTCGCCACATTTTACTCTTTTCCCGCGCTTGTGTGTGCGTGAGTTTTTTCCTCAACCACAAAGCAATGGCGAAACGCCAAATCTAAGCGCGAATTCGTCTCTTTTTCTTTATGGCTTGCAAAGAGAGAATCCATCTGGGAAAGAACGAAGGTCAAAGGAAAGAAGCAATAAATGAATCCATCAAAGGTAAGCCTGTGTTCGATAAGCAACGACAAAAACGAAACAAACCCCGCGGCAAAGAGGAGAAAGAATCCACGAAATAGGTAGCGATTGGAAAAGGTCCTTGATCCTTTCAGCAAGCTTTGGATCTCATTTTTGTTGGAGGATTCGCTTCCAAGAATCCTTTCTTCCAAAACGGAAACTTCTTTCTTCTCCTTTTCTAGATAGCTTTCGTCGAAAATCCATAGCAAAGGCAAAAGAGCCAAGCCGATCAGCAACGTCAAACCCATCATAGGATCCCGGAAAGCCAAAGCTCCCGTTAAAGATAGCGAAAGAAAAATCGACGCCATCGAAGAATATTTCCGACCGAACACGCGCTGCTTGTAACGTTGAAACAACAGATATTTCTTCTTTCTCTTTTTTGGGTCCCCGTCTTCGATCTTTCTTCCATAGGCCTGATCGAAGTATTTCATTCCAAGGGAAACTGATACGGAAAAGAAGATCAATGAAACCAGGCCGATCCCAAAGAAAAGCAAAGGAAGAAAGATCGGCGAAGAGCTGCCGAAAAAGAGCGTCCCGAAAAAGAAGAAAAACGTCGATAGCAGCAAAGAAAGCCCGGGGATGAGGCGAAAGCGAAAAGGAAGAGGGTCTTCCGCTTTGAATTTCGAGTTTGGGTAAAAAGAAGAGACGAGAAGGCAAACGCCGTTAAACACTTTCTTTTCTTCTTCGATTTTCAATACCTTCTTCCCTTCTGCGGGATCAAAGAGCTGGACTTTTCCTTTTTTTACGTTCAAGAGAACGACCATGTGGGTTTTTCTTTCTTTTTCTTCAAGGAGAATGCAAGGAAAAGTCGAGATCGAATCGAGTTCTTCTTTCGGAATTCGAAAGGCAAAGAGCTCCATTCCTTCTTCTCGTCCATAATCCATCAGGTCTTCGAGACTGGGAGCTTCTTTTGAAGCTTCCGGTTCTTTGAGAAAACGATACTCCGGATTTTTGGAAACAAGGCAAAGAAGGGTCTTGATACAAGCGATCCCACATCCCTTCTCTTGGATCTGATAGGCAAAAGATTGGCTCATGCTAGGTTATTGCCAAAACAGAGTCAATTTGCCGATCTTCTTATCAACTCCAGCAAAAAAAGGCGCCGGTAAGCTCGACGTCTTCTTTGTTTTCTTAGGCTTTGTATTGTTCCATGATCGCAACACTTGCGGAGCAGCCAATGCGGCTTGCGCCCGCTTCGATCATGGCGTTGGCTTCTTCAAGCGTATGGATGCCGCCACTCGCTTTGACGCCCATCTCCTCGCCAACGGTCTTGCGCATCAAGGCCACGGCATGGACCGAGGCGCCACCCGTTTTGTGAAACCCGGTGCTCGTTTTGACGAAATCCGCTTTCGCTTCCTTAGAGGCGAGGCAGGCTTTGACGATCTCTTCGTCGGTCAAAACGCTCGATTCGATGATGACTTTAAGCAAAGCCCCACGAGAAGCGTCTTTGACTCTTGCGATTTCATCGCGGATGTAATCGAAATTGCCTTCCTTGGCTTTTCCAATGTTGATGACCATATCGACTTCGGTCGCGCCTTCTTCGACGGCAAGGGCCGCTTCCATGGCCTTGACCGCCGGTTCGTTTGCCCCCAAAGGGAAACCGATGACCGTGCAGACCTTGACGTCGGTATCCGCGAGTTCATAAGAAGCAAGCGGGACAAAGCAAGGATTGACGCAAACAGAGGCGAAATCGTATGTTTTCGCTTCTTGGCAGATCTTCTTGACGTCTTCTTCCGTGGCTTCCGCCTTGAGAATGGTGTGATCGAAGTATTTATTGAATTCCATATAGGTTCCTCTTTGGCTTATTATCCTCGTTTGCCAAGCAAAAGAAAACACCCCAAGCGGGGTGTCTGCTTTCTTTGGGAAGTTATTCCTTGTCTTCGTGGTGAATGACTTCTTTGCCAGCGTAGTAGCCACATTTCGGGCAAACGCGGTGGGAACGAATCATCGCTCCGCAGTGCGGGCAGGTAACAAGACCCGTGACTTCGAGTTTGAAATGGGTGCGGCGAAGACGCTTGGCGGTTTTGCTGGTACGGCGTTGTGGGACTACCATGGTGAATCCTCCTTTTGCTTAATGCAACGTGGCAAATTATACGGGGATTCAAAGACTTTACAACAAGAATAATTGAACGATGTCAAAAATTTTCCGAATTAATCCGCTGCAATCGAACTTTCATAGACAATCTTCTTCCATTGACCATGCAAAGGAACCTCCGATGGAATCTTGACCATCAAATAATTGGAAGTGTGGCCATAGGCAAGCTTATTTTTCGCATCGTAGTTTTCAAACAAGACTTCCATTTCTTGCCCATAGAACCTTGCTTTATAGGCTTCGCGAAGTTCTTTGCTTAACGCCATAAGTTCATGGACGCGTCTTTTCTTGATCTCGGGCTTCGTGTCGGGACGTTGCGCAGCGGTCGTACCAGGACGTGGAGAGAACGGAAAGACATGGATTTCGGCGAATTGCGCTTTTTTGCAGAATTCAAGGGTTTCCGCCCATTCTTCTTCGGTTTCTTCTGGGTATCCGACGATAATTTCGGTGGTAAGTGCAATATTCGGACGGATTTGCCGAAGTTTTTCCATCTTTGCGAGGAAAGCATCGGTATCGTATTTTCGCCTCATCCTCTCCAAAACGGTTTTCGAGCCCGATTGCAAAGGAATGTGAAGGTGATCAACGATTTGAGGGTATCTTTGAATCACGTCAAAAAGGCGATCATCGATCTCGCTTTCTTCGATGGAAGAGATACGAAGACGCGGGAGCGTGGAGCATTTTTTGAGGATTGCTTCAAGAAGATCGGCCAAAGCAAAGGATCCGTCAGCCAAATCTTTCCCGTAAGTCCCGATATGGATGCCCGTGATGATGATTTCTTGATATCCGGCTTCGACCAAAGCCTTCGCTTCATCGACTACCATCCTAGGATCACGGCTTCTAGAATTGCCACGCGTATAGGGAATATAGCAATAGCTGCAGAAATTATTGCAACCATCCTGAATTTTTAAATAAGCCCGAGCGTTTTCGGAATAGGATACAACACCCAATTCTTCATAATGTTCAAAACGAACGGTTTTCTTAACGTCAATAATGGGAACTCCATTGCTCAAGAACGAATCGATATACTCAACGGCCTTGCCGCGATTCGAAGTCCCTAAAACGATATCGGCGCCAAGAGAAGCCGCTTCCTCCGCATGACTTTGCGCATAGCAGCCCATGACCAATAAAACAGCTTCCGGGTTTCCTTTGCGATAAGAAGAAATATGCTGGCGGGATTTTTGCTCTGCAGTTTTCGTTACCGAACAAGTATTTACAATGATCACCGCAGCATCGTTGGCCTTGGAAACGAGTTCGTATCCCTTGGTTTTCAACTCGGTTGCAATCGCCATTGTTTCATAAGAATTGACCTTGCAACCAAGGGTATGAACATATAGAGTTTTCTTCATCGTCTGTGACGCTCCATTCTTTGATAAAGTTTCGTTTCCTTCGATATTATTTTGTATAATAAACTACTAGAAATCAACTTGTTATCAACTAAAGCCCTTATCATGGCTTCTTTATCAAAATTGAAATAAGCCTCAATGACCGGTTTAATCCTCTCGATCATATGCGACGTGTTTCTTCTATGGATTCCACGGTCAAAAAGACAGATCTCGTTTTCAAGTCTCCCTTGTTCGTTCACAATATAGATTCGAAAGGCATCGTAATCATAAAAAGCCTTCAATTTATCATTCTCCGCCACGAGAACGAGTTTCGTAAAATACGAATTATAGAGACCGTTTCCGTAGATATCGAAAGGATCGACGCACAAGGGCTCAAAGGTTTCAAGAATCTGTTTGTAATTTCCTTCAAGGAGCTTTGGAAACTGACCATCGTATATCGAGTTAAGAGAACGCGGAAAAATTGGAACATAAATCCGATGATTTCCTTCTTGGCAATAAGGAAGGTTCTTGATCGCCGCTTCCGTTCTTTCGATCGCCTTGGCCAAAGGATCCTCATTATTTTCCCTTTCGGCCTTCAAAGCCTTGGAAAACTCTTTCTCGATCATGTATTTGTTATGCAAAGCTCGGATGATGATGTTCGCGCGGATGATATCAAAGGGCTTCGAGGCATTCGCGAAACGCTTATAGGCAGGGAAATCGGTCAAAACGCCGGAATATCGCAAAAAGAACTTCATCTCCTCTTCTCTTTGGAAGGGGGTTGGACATTGCTCTTTTTCTAAGGTTTGGAAAAAATCCATGTTGTCTCCTTATTCCATGACGGTCTGCAGGATCGATGCCACGTAAAGGGCCGCGGTCTCCGCCCGAAGGATGCGTTTCCCCAACGAAACGGGGATAAAGCCAGCATTAACCGCTTCTTTTGCCTCTTCCTTGCTGAATCCGCCTTCCGGCCCAATCAAGACGAGAACCGATTTTTCTTTGATTTCAGGCATTTCCCTCAAAACGTCGGCAAATCCCTTGCCATGGATCGCTTCGCCTTCGTAAGCGATGAATTTCGCTTCGTAAGGCAAAGAGAGAATACTTTCAAGTGTTTTATAGGACATCACTTCAGGCGTAATGGCTCTGCGGCATTGCTTCGTCGCCTCGCAGGCGATCTTGCGAAGCCTTAAAAGCTTGCTATCTTCCGGCCCTTCTTTCTTCACGACCGTGCGAGAAGAAAGGAAGGGATAGAAGGCGCTTAAGCCGATTTCCGTCCCTTTTTGGACGACGAGCTCATTATGGTCGCCTTTTAATATTCCAAAGGCCAACGAGGCCTTCCCTGTCCATTCCCGCGCATCTTCTCTTTCACCCTTGACCAAAAGGCGCAAAGGATCGATGGATTCGACAGTGCAAAGATAGGTAATGCCTTCTTGGCTCACTTCGATTTCTTCGCCGATTTTCGCCCGTTTGACGTGCAAAAGGTGGTGTAGATCGCTCTCTTCTAAGAAAGCCAAGCCGTTTTCAATCCGCCCAAGGTAGTGTTGCATCTTACCGCAAAAACTCCCCGGTGCCGTCTTTCAAATTGCTCCGGAAGGAATAAACCAAGCAGAACATCGCCTGCAACAGCCAAACCAAGCCAAAGACGATCAAGAAAATATAGGCGTTGTTCCAAGCAAAGCAATAGAGCAAAAGCCCGAAAACCGCGAAGGAAAGCAAACTGACGACAAGGCTGATCCAGCCCGCCTTTTGCTTTTTAATATAAAACCAAGAAGCGCCAAAAAAGCCCAGAGTTAAGGCAAGGAGGCGGAAAACCTTGAGGGATTTCGCATGCGGCAATTCCTCGGGGCTCATCTTGCTCACCAAGGAAGTGACGTCCATCGTTTGATAATCCGCGGGGATCGGGTCTTTGGTCCCGCAATAGGGGCAAACGTCGTAATCGGTTTTTGCGATCTCGCGGAGGCAATTCTTACATTTCGGCATACCTCATGATTATAGCCTTTCTCTTTCTTCTCCTTAAGGGAGAAAAAGAAAAAGTTCAGGGTGTTTGGTCCTGAACTTCAGTTTTTCTTGAATTTCGCCTTCCAGCGGTCGTAAATCCCGTCTTTCTTTCCTGTTTGCTTTTGAAACTCCAGGAGCAAATCCTTTTCGGTTTTGCTAAGCTTTGTCGGGGTCGAGACTTTAATATGCAAATATTGATCGCCCGGCTTTTGGCTGCGCAGATCTTTCACCCCGCGATCACGGATCTTCAAGACGTCGCCCGGCTGCGTCCCTTCCGGGATCTTGACCGTGACCTCACCATAGACGGTGGGAACATCGATTTGGCAACCGAGAGCGCAATCGACGAAGCTAAGCGGCACTTCCAAATGGATGTCGTTCCCTTCGCGCTTGAAGTTCGCATGCGGTTCGACGATGATTTCGACGTAAAGATCGCCATTTGGGCCACCATTGATCCCTCGTCCCCCTTTGCCGGAAACGCGGATCTGCTGGCCGTTATTGATGCCTGCAGGCACATTGACCGTCAAATCCTTGCGAACGCGAGAATAGCCTTGGCCGTTGCAAGAAGAACATGGGCGTTTGACGATCCGCCCGGAGCCGCCGCAATGGGGGCAGCTTTGCCTCGATTGCATATTGCCAAAGATCGTGCGCTGTTCCCTCACGACGAAGCCCCTGCCGCCGCAATGGGGGCAAGAGACGACATCACTAGGCGATTCAGCGCCCGTGCCGTGGCAGTGGTCGCAAGGTTCGTCATAGGTCGCGGGGATCACGACTTTTTTCCCGAGGATCGCATCCATGAAGGAAATGCGGCATCTCGTAAGGTTGTCTTCGCCTTTTTCCGGCCCGGTCGAAGCGCCTTGGCTGCGCCTTCCGCCGCCCCCAAAGAAGCTAGAGAAGATATCGTTCAAATCGACATCCCCGAAGCCTTGGCCGGCGAAACCTCCGCCGAAGGGGCCCGCGCCCCCGGTCGAAGCGCCTTGTTCAAAGGCCGCGAAGCCAAACTGATCGTAGGCTTGGCGCTTTTGATCGTCATAGAGAATATCGTAAGCTTCCTGGACTTCCTTAAATTTTTCAGGGGCGTCCGGGGAATGGTTAATGTCGGGGTGGAATTGCTTGGCAAGCTTGCGGTATGCGCTCTTGATCTCGTCCTTGGTCGCGGTTTTGGACACGCCAAGAACCTCGTAGTAATCGCGTTTTTGCGCCATGGAATTCCTCCTTTCTATAAAGCAGCATCGCGACGCCTCTACATAGACGCCGCGATGCATGGTTCAAAGTTATTTCTTGTCGGTGAAGTCCGCGTCAACAACGTCGTCTGCGGTTTCGTTGCCGGTCGTGCCATTCGCAGCGTTGCCCGCGTTTGCGGCGCCTTGTTGCGCTTGGTAGGCTTGCGAAGCGGCGTCTTCCAGGCGTCCGACGATTTCGCGAAGCTTTTCGATGTCATCGGCAGCGATGGCGGCGCTTGCTTCGTCGCGAAGCTTGGTCAAGGCCTCTTTCTGTTGCGGATCGATCTTGTCGCCCTGCTCTTGGAGCGTGCGATTGATTTGATCGACGTAGGATTCGGCTTTGTTTTTCACTTCGATGTCGCCCTTGCGCTTTTCATCTTCGGCTTTGTGCTCTTCGGCTTCCTTGACCATGCGGTCGATGTCGGCTTTGGAGAGGCCGTTGCTGTTTTGGATCGTGATGTCCGCGGACTTTTGGGTGTCGAGGTCCTTAGCGGAAACCTTGACGATGCCGTTGACGTCGATCGAGAACTTGACCTCGATGCGCGGGGTGCCTCTCGGGGCTTGGCGAATGCCGCTAAGCTGGAAGCGGCCGAGCAACTTGTTATCGTGCGCCATCGGACGTTCGCCTTGGTAGACAACGATGTCGACGGCCGGTTGATTGTCTTCCGCGGTGGAGAAGATTTGGGATTTCTCCGTCGGGATCGTGGTGTTGCGGGCGATAAGCGGGGTCAACACGCCACCGAGGGTCTCAATGCCAAGGGTAAGCGGGGTGACGTCGAGCAAAACGACGTCCTTGACATCGCCTGCAATGACCGCGCCTTGAACCGCGGCGCCAGCGGAGACCGCTTCATCCGGGTTGACGGAGAGGTTGATGTTCTTGCCGGAAACGGCTTTGACCATCTCTTGGACGGCCGGCATGCGGGTCGAGCCGCCGATCATCAAGATCTCGTTGATCTCGTTGTAAGTGAGATGCGCATCGGCCATCGCCTTTTCCATCGGGGCCTTGCAGCGTTCGAGAAGCGGGCGGGTCAATTCTTGGAATTTCGCGCGGGTCAATTCCGTCTCGAAGTTGATTGGGCCAGCAGCGGACATGCCGATGAAGGGAAGCGAGATCGTCGTGGTGACGGAGCTAGAGAGCTCGATCTTCGCGCGTTCCGCCGCGTCGATGAAGCGTTGACGCGCCATCTTGTCGGTGAGGTCGACGCCGTTTTGGATCTTGATTTGGGCCTGGATCCAATCGGCGACCACCATATCCCAGTCATCGCCGCCAAGCTTCGTATCGCCCGAGGTCGAGAGGACTTCGAAGGTGCCATCGCCAATGTCGAGGATCGAGACGTCGAGCGTGCCGCCGCCAAGGTCGAAGACCAAGACTTTCTCGGACTTATCGCTATCGACGCCATACGCAAGGCAGGCCGCCGTCGGCTCGTTGATGATGCGGACGACGTCCAAACCCGCGATCGTGCCGGCGTCTTTCGTCGCCTGACGTTGCGCGTCGTTGAAGTAAGCGGGGACGGTGATGACCGCTTTGCTCACGGGTTGACCGAGGTTCTTCTCGGCATAGCTCTTCATGTAGGCAAGGACCTTCGAAGAGATTTCCTGCGGGGTGAAGTCCTTGTTCAAGCAATTGATGTGGAATTTATGCGCATCGCCCATGTAGCGCTTGGCGCTAGAGACGGTGTCGGCGTTCGTGATGGCCTGGCGCTTCGCAGCGTTGCCGACGATTTCTTCGCCGCTTGCCTTGAAGCCGACGACCGACGGGGTGGTGTTGGTGCCTTCGGGGTTAGGGATGACCTTGACCTTGCCGTCCGCCTGCATGTACGAGATGACGGAATTGGTCGTGCCAAGGTCGATACCAACGATAATTTCTTTTGCCATATTCAATATTCTCCTTTATGCCTGGTGGCATTCTTGTGATTGATTTTCTTTTTCGGCGTCTTCGCTTTCTTCGGACGCCTCTTCTTTTTGTTCCGGGGCCTTCGCCACGTAAACCATGGCGGCCCGGATCATGCGATCGTGAAGCTTATAGCCCTTCGCCGCGACGCGGACGACGTGTCCCGCGGGGATCTCCGTGCTTTCGACGAGATCCATCGCGTGCATCGTCGCTTCATCGAACTTATCGCCGACTTTGGGCGACATTTCGGTCACGCCTTCGGATACAAGGGTTGAGACGATCTGGTTGTAGATATAGGTGAACCCGATGCGGTAGTTCTCTGCTTCCTTGGTCGGCGCATCCATGTCGAGCGCCATATGGAAGCTATCAAGAGCCGGGAGCAACGAATCGAGGAAGCCTTCCGCGCGGTAACGCTTCGCTTCGCGCACGTCCTCTTCTAAGGACCGGCGAAGGTTTTGCGTATCGGCATAGGCCTTGTAGTATTCGTTTTTCCAATGCTCGGCGTCCGCTTGCGCTTTTTCGAGGTCTTCGAGCGCCTTTTCGTATTTGGCCCTTGGGACCTTCTTGCCGAGGGCTTCTTTCTCTTCGGGAGCCGAGGCTTCTTCCTCTACGCCTTCGGGATGTTTGTTTTCTTCGGACATTCTGTTGCCTCCTCATCGCTTTCTTGGTTGAAGTAATCGTCGAGCGTCTGGCTTACGTATTGGAGCAAGGATACCGCCAAGTCGTAATCCATGCGGGACGGACCCACCAAGTTGAGGGTTGATTTCTGGCCACCTGGAATGGTGACGTTCGCGCTCAGGATCGCCATGTCGCCTAGATCGCTATCGGGTCGAGAGATGTTGATCTTGACCTTATCTTCGCTCTCGGGCACGTCTTCAAGAGCTTGCCGCAAGGCGTTAGGATCATCAAGCAAATCGAGGACCTTGCGAAGTTTTTTCGCATCGTCAACGAATTCCGGCTGATCGAGCAGGTTTTCCTTCCCATAGAGGTTCATGCGGTTGCCCGCGAACTTCAAGAAGGCGCCGATCAAGGCTTGGTAAACGACGTCTTGCCCCACCAAGTAATCCTTGATGGTCGGCTGCATCGCCTGCATCTTGGGAACGAGGTCCGAGATCGCCGTTCCGGCAAGGCGTTCGTTGAGAAGTTTCACGACCTTTGTCAATTCGTCCATGGAGATCTGCTCTTTGACGATGAAGGTCTTGTTCTCGACATAGCCTTGGTCGGTTACGAAGACCGCGGTGGCGGTCTGGTGTCCTAACGGAATGAGTTGGACGGAGACGAGGTGTTCTTCTTCGACTTTCGGTCCTAAGACGATCGAAGCGAGGTTCGTCATGCTGGAGAGGATCTCGCAGCTTTGCTCCAAGATCTCCTCGACGGATTTGTTCCGCTCATCGAGGACCCTTTGGAGGGCGAATCGCACTTTCTCGTCGAAGCGATCTTCGCGAAGGTGCTCGACGAAGTATTGGTACCCTTTCGCGCTCGGGACGCGCCCTGCGGAAGCATGGGGCTTTTCAAGGAACCCATCCTTCTCCAAGGCGTTCATCTCGTTGCGAATGGTCGCCGAAGACACGTCAAGATGGTATTCATCGAGCAGCGTCTGGCTTCCGACCGGCTGCGCCGTCTTGATGAAGTGTTCGACGATTCGTTTCAATATTTCGTCTCTTCTTGTCATTCAACGTCCCCTTTCTGGCAGTCATTCTTCCTGAGTGCCAACGTTATTATAGGCGGTGCATTAGCACTGTCAACAGAAGATTGCCAAAATCCAAAGAAAGCATACGCTGTCTTCTGGAAACGATAGGGTAATAGGCCTCTAAATGTCTTGCCTTCGAAAAATCAAGCCACGCCGTCGGACGTTTGAAGCTTGCTTGAAAATTAATGCGTTTTTGGCTGGGGTCAAAGCACGAGTTCAAAATTAGAAATTAGTCTTTCCTTCATGACCTCTTTATCCGTGGGGCCCTTGCATTCTAACCCTAACTCAACTTCCATAATCGTCTCTTCGTTATAGGCAAAAGTTCCTCTGTATTTTCCGTTACGAGGATCAACAAAATTGAACCGATATCCTCTTTGGAAAAATAGCCCAAGTCATCGTAAAACGGATAAAAGCAAAGATAGATGGCGTCATTATTCGAAGTGTGGGCATTCAAATTTATGTAAAAGTTCCTTACCCAAAAGGGCGTGCGGACAAAAGTTAGGAAACGAAATTTGCGCAAGACAAAGGAAACGCGAAGTTCTCAGCAACTCACGCTTTCTTCATCCATCGATAAATCCACGAGGACCGCATCCATCAATAACATTCCCTTATCCGTGCACGCGATGCGCCCGCCATCTTTTTTTAATAAGCCTTCGGAAATCTTCTTTCTCGCGGATGGATAGCACGAAAAGAAATCGATGCTAAAACGGTTTTCGAATTCCCCAAGGGAAAATCCTTCTTCCAATCTCAGATTGCAAAGGAGGTAATAGGAACGATCTTCCTTCAACGAGACCTTCTCTTCTTCTTTTCGAAGGGTTGGATTCTTTAAATAGGCGGTTAGGTTCTTCTGCTTCGTATAACGGATCCCGTTTTCATACCCCGAGGCTCCTAAACCGATCCCAACGTATTCTTGATCTTTCCAATACGTCTGATTATGCCTTGATTCCAAGCCTGGCTTCGCGAAGTTTGAGACTTCGTAACGACGGTATCCCGCGTTTCTTAATCGGAAGAGAATCCTTTCGTACATGTCCGCCTGAAGATCTTCGCTGGCTTCCTTGATCTCTTGGTTATGGAACGCCGTCCCTTCTTCTAGAATCAAGGAATAGGTCGAGATATGAGGAACATTCAACGATAAGAAGGCATCAATGTCCTTTTCAAGGTCTTCCACGGTCTCCCCGGGAAGCGCGTACATCAAATCGACGTTGATGTTATCGATGCCTGCGCTTCTCGCGATCTCCACGGCCTTTTTCGCCTCATCGAAGGTATGTTTCCTTCCCAAAAGATCAAGGAATTTGTCTTGGGAAGATTGAACCCCAAAGGAAATCCGGTTGACCCCGTGCTTCGCGCAGGCCTTGGCTTTCTCTAAGTCAAAGGATTCGGGGTTGGCTTCAAGGGTGAATTCGGGATGCGAAGATAATAAAAGAGAACATGACGTAAGGACATGGCATAGTTGGGGGAGGGGGAGGCAGGAGGGGGTGCCTCCTCCGAGGTAGATCGTGTCAAAACGATGGGAAGAATAGAAAAACAGCTCTCGATCAAGAGCCGTTAGGTAGTCTTCTGCCCACAAAGGGCGATAAAGCACCTTACAGAAATCGCAATAAGCGCAGAGGTGATCGCAAAAAGGGATGTGAACGTAGAGGCTTTTTGGGGAAGAAGGCATTCTTATTTCTTCGGATCGAAGTCCTTCATCTGCTTCTTGGCTTCATCTTCCTCGATGGGTTGGAGGATACGTTCCAACTCTTCCGCGGCGACTTCCTTATCGCTTTTCGGCTTATCGTGGTTTTGAAAAGGCTTCACGTACTTCTTCAAAAGCATGACGATCAAGACGATCACGCCGAAGACGCCGAAGATGATGATGGGATAGGCCCAGCCCGGCAAACCGGATGCTAGAGTGACGAGGTTCATTGTTTCTCTCCTTGCTTAATGGGGGAATAGACGAATTTGTTCTTGAATTGGAGTTTCTTGTAGAAGCCTTCCTTGGCCATGTTGTCCATCGAAGTCCTGGCGGTCTCGTAGACGCAGCGGGTGGCTTTCTTGTAATCCTGGATCGTGTAGTAACGCCCGATCGTGCAGTGCGTGGCGTAGAAATTCGCCTGCGCTTTGCGGATGTTCGGATGCGTTTCGAGGATGTAGCGGGCGACTTCCTTCGCCTCTTTATCGCTTAAGGCGGGGCGAGGGGTGAAGATCGCAACACCGGAAGAAACGTTTCGCATTTCTTCTTCGGTGACGAGAGGAACGTCGGATTCCTTTTTTGGCTTTACTTCTTTCTTGGGAACGATCGGTTCAACCGGGATAGGCTTGTCTTCGGGCGAGACTTCCTCGATCGGTTCTTCTTTTTTGGCAGCTTGCGCTTCGGCTGCGCCGAGGCGATGTTGCTCTTCCTGGAGGTGACGAGCATAGATCAAGGATAGCTCGTGGGCCACGTTTTCGAGCATCGGTGCCAAGCGTTCGACCGCGTAGCAGACGAAATACGTGAAGTCATGATCAAGCTGGACGGACTTGCAGACGTCCGCCAAACGATCGTTTGGGGTAAGCAATTCTTCAAACGGAAGGAAGGAGGCGCCTTTGGCCATCCCGTTTTGCGCTAAGTAAGCTTTGCCTAAGTAACTTGCGATCAACTCGTTATGGGCGTCAAAAGGTTTTAGGTAATCAATGTAATAAACAAGGAGCAAGGCCTTCAAAGGGGTGCTCAAGAGCTTCCCATAACGCACATTGTCGAACAAGGAAGAGACCTTGGATTCAATCAAGGCGACCGGGCAGCAATCATACGTTTCATAGGCCGTGACGGCATAGCGGTTCTTCCGATCGCTTTCGCGGTAGAACGAGGTCAATTCATCCGTCCCTTCGAGGGTTTCAAGCAAATGGGCGAGGTAATCTTCGTCCAAGGCGCTCCCGGGATTGCTTTCGAGTTCGTTAAGCAAATCCAAATACCCTTTGATCGGCTGTTCTTTGGGATCGGAGCGTTGATAGACGTCGGTGAACATCACGGTGAGATAAGACTCCGAAAGCGCGACGTTTTCATAAGCGCAGGCCTTGCGCAAAAAGGAAGAATAGATCTGCTTTTTCGCGGTCGAATAGATGTCTTTGTCTTGCGAGATCTCCTCGACCTTTTCCTGCAACTCGTTGATCAAATCGAAGCAACGCTCAACCTTTTCGTTGATCGCTTGGGTCTTGGTGAGGCTAAGCGGGCGGTTATTGATATCGCGCAGATCCAAAAAGACGGCGTTCTTCTTGCGGTAGCCAAGCGTTTCGTTCCATTGGAAATCGATGAGGTTCGTCTTGAGAAAACGCCTCATCTCGTTTTTCGTCATATACTGCACATCGGTGCAATATTGTGTCGTGCTTTGATTCGTTCCCGCCATGGTTTTATCTAAGGTAATTATAGGAAACTCGCGTGTTTTCGCAACTAAAAAACTACTAATAGAGGCGTCAATCGTCGTCCCCGATGGCCAAGACGCTCATGAAGGCTTCCTGAGGAATCTCGACCGATCCCACAGCCTTCATGCGCTTCTTCCCTTCTTTTTGTTTTTCAAGCAGCTTCTTCTTGCGCGAGATGTCGCCGCCATAGCACTTGGCCAAGACGTCTTTGCGCATCGACTTGATGTCGGCTCTTGCAATCGCCTTGCCATTGATGCAAGCCTGGATAGGGACTTCGAATTGTTGGCGTGGGATCACGTTTTTCAGGCGCGAGACCAAGCCTAAACCGCGTTTATAGGCATTCGGGCGATAGACGATCGAAGAAAGAGCGTCGACCGGTTCTCCGTTAAGAAGGATGTCCATCTTGCAGAGATCGCTTTTACGGTATTCAAGGAACTCGTAGTCTAAAGAGGCATAACCCTTGGTCGAGGATTTCAATTGATCGAAGAAACTATAGATGATCTCGCTTAAGGGGAGTTCGTAGACCAAGATGTTTCTCGTATCGTCGAAGACTTGCATGTCCTTAAAGACGCCGCGACGGTCTTGGCATAGCTGCATGATCGCCCCCACGTGTTCTTTCGGGGACATGATCTCGGCACGGACAAAGGGTTCATGGATCTCCGAAACCTTTGATGGTTCGGGCAGTTTGCTCGGGTTATCGATCAATTCGACACTGCCGTCCGTCTTGACGACTTTGTAGATGACGCTCGGGGCAGTCAAAATGAGATTGAGATTGTATTCGCGTTCAAGGCGCTCCTGGACGACGTCCATATGAAGCAAGCCCAAGAAGCCGCAACGGAAGCCAAAGCCCAAGGCTTGGGAAGTTTCGGGTTCAAAAACAAGCGAGGCATCGTTCAAAGAAAGCTTTTCCAGCGCATCCTTCAAAGCCCCATATTCCTTTGAATCGACGGGATAAAGACCGCAATAGACCATCGGGTTGATCTTGCGATACCCAGGCAATGGTGTTGGGGTCGGGCGGTTCGCTAAGGTGATCGTTTCACCCGCGCGCACGTCCCGAATATCTTTGATTTGGGCCGTGAGCCAGCCGACTTCTCCCGCGCCAAGCGAGTCCATTTTGACTTCGCCCGGCGTGCGGATGCCGACTTCGGTGACAAGATACGGTTTCCCGCTTTGCATGAGGAGGATGGTATCGCCGGGCTTCACTTCTCCTTCGAAGACGCGCATCAAAACGACGACCCCGCGGTAAGAATCGTAATAGCTATCGAAGATCAAGGCCTTCAAAGGCGCCTTTCGGTCTCCGCTCGGCGCCGGGATGTCTTTGACGATCTTCTCCAAGACGTCAGGAACCCCTAAGCCCGTCTTCGCAGAGACTTCGCAGGCGTCGCTGCAATCGACACCGATGCGGTTTTCAATGTCGTCTTTCACGCGACCTGGCATCGCAGAAGGCAAATCGACCTTGTTGATGACCGGAAGCAAGGAAAGATCATTATCGATCGCGAGGTAGACGTTCGCTAACGTTTGCGCTTGCACGCCTTGGGTTGCGTCAACGACAAGCAAGGCGCCTTCGCACGCGGCTAATGAACGGCTGACTTCATAGGAAAAGTCCACGTGCCCCGGAGTATCGATGAGGTTAAAAACATAGCGTTCTCCATTCTTTGCTTCATAAGAAACGGTAACCGCGTTCAATTTGATGGTGATGCCGCGTTCCCGTTCCAAATCCATGGAGTCGAGGAGCTGTTCTTTCATCTCGCGTTTGGCCACGGTACCGGTCAATTCTAAGATGCGATCGGCGAGCGTGCTCTTGCCATGGTCGATGTGGGCGATGATGCTGAAGTTACGAATGTGCTGAGAGTCAAAGGACATAACGGAGCGATTATACCTTAATCCCCGTCTTTCTTGTAGAAAGAAGAAAGGGCTTTTTTCACTTCTTCCGGCGAGAAGATCGTTTGATAATCCGGCCACAGGCGCTCTAGGAGGGGACGATAATCGTTTCTTAGGTAACGATCGTCGATCAAAAGGCAGGATCCAATGTCGGTTGCCGAACGGATCACGCGGCCGACCGCCTGGGTCACTTTGTTGATCCCCGGGAATTTGTAGGCAAAGTTGAAGCCTTGGCCTTCTTTCTCCTCGAAATACTCCTTGATTCGATCGTTCTCATAGCAAACCATCGGGAGGCCAACCCCGACGATCCCTACGCCGATCAGACGGTCGTCCGGAAGATCAACGCCTTCGGAAAATGCGCCTCCTAAGATCAATAAACCAATCGTCGTTTTCTTTGGGTTTGCCTCGAAGGCATCGAGGAAGTCAAGTTTTTCTTCCTCGCTCATCTTGCGGTCTTGGGCCAAGACGTTGCAATAGGGAAAATCCAAATAGGGACGGAGGTTTTGAAGATAGGCGTAGCTCGGGAAATAAAGGAAGTAATTCCCGACCTTCGCTTCGACGAACGCCTTTAAGTAAGCCGCGACTTCTTCATAGGATCGTTCTCGGTCTTTATAACGAACGGAGACCTTGGGGGCGACGAGCTTCTTGAAGTTCTCCTTGGGGAAAGGGGAGGGGAGCATCACGAAGGGATGGTCGTCTTTTGAAGTGATCGCCTTCATGTAATAGGTGACGGGGGATAGGGTCGCGGAAAAAAGGATCGCCCCGCGAGCGCGATACAAGCACTCCGATAGGAATCGCGAAGCGTCCAAGCAATCGAGGTTCAAGACGACTTTCTCGTTTTGGCGGTAGGCGTACATCGCGTACTCTGGCCCATAGAAATCGGTCTTGAAGCGAAGGAAGCGGGAGAGTTCCCTCCGAAAATTGACGTAGGCTTTCGGAAGCGATTCATGATGTGACTTCCAATATTTGTTTTCGGCCTTCTTCAAGGCGAGGAAGACACCCCCAAAGATTTCAGGAATCTCGGTCAAGGGGGTAAGTTCTTCATCCGCGAGACCTTCGAAGGCTTTTTCTAGGAGGGTCAATTGCTTGCGGAAGGTCGTAAATTCTTTGCCCTTCAACGCCTGTTTCGCGAGGTAAAGATCCCATTCTTGAAGGGAGGAAGAATACATCATTCGCCCGCGATCCACGAGGTTATGGGCCTCGTCGATAAGGACTAAGGTCTTGGAGACATCCTTTCCTTCATCGAAGTATCGTTCAAGATAGACAAGAGGATCGAAAAAGTAGTTGTAATCGGCGATAATGACGTCGGCGAACAAGGATAAATCCAATTGGAACTCAAAGGAGCAGAGGCCATATTTCCTCGCTAAAGAAACGACGGTTTCAAAGTCATAACGCTCTTTGGTAAGCACCGCTTCTTCCAAGGCCTTTTGGACTTTGGAATAGTAGCCTTTCGCGAAAGGGCAATCGTCGGGATTGCAGGCGTGGCCTGGGCAAAGGCAGATCTTCTCCTTCGAGTAAAGGAAGGAATCCCTTCCCTTGAAGCCTTTCGCATAAAGATCTCCCAGGGCTTGATAGGCCGCCGTGCCACCCGTGTTCTTCGCCGTCAGATAGAAGATCCGTTCGACTCTTTTTTCATCGAAGGACAAAACGGAGGGATAGAGGGTCGAGATCGTCTTCCCGATCCCTGTCGGGGCCTCTGCGAACAAGATCCCGCCTTTCTTTGCAATCCCATAGACGAGTTGGGATAAATCCCTCTGCCCTTGGCGGAACTCTTCGTAAGGGAAGGGGAGATTTTTCACGCTCTGATCGCGTTCTTCGATCCGTTGAAACCGCAAGGCCATCCGTTCGTAATAGGTTCGGACGTACCCCTTGACCGTTTCTTCGATCTCTTCGAAGGTGAAATCGAAGGTTTTGTTCATCTTCTCCGAGCTCACCTGCGAGATATAGGAAAGGCGAATGCTTGCCCCCGTCTTGTTCTTTTTGCTCTTTAAATAGAGGTAGGCATAGCAAAGGGCTTGGCCTAAGTGCCACTCCCTCTGTTCTTTGAAAAATACTTCTAGCGGGGCAACCGTCGATTTGATTTCATCGATGATCGGAAGAGGTCCTCCTTCGATGATCCCGTCGGCGCGTCCAGAAAGCGCAATGTCCCCGACCTCGGTTTCAACTACCCCATCAAGCGGGTATTCCGAAAGGTAGTCCTTCCCTTGCTTTTTCTGATGCGAAGCATGGAGCAACGACCCCATCTTCATCGTTTCGAGGTTGTAGATGCGGGTATCGATGTCCCCGGCACGCAGCAAAGGGTCGACGAGTTCATGCACCGATAAACGGCGAAACGGTTTACTCAAGGCGCAATCCCTTCAAATCCCGTTGCCCGTTCACGAAGCTTTTCGCATCCATCGCCTTTTTCCCTTCAAGCTGGAGGCGATCAATCGACAAAACCCCGTCTTGGAGTTGGAGGAATATTCCCTTATGGTCAGAGACGATTTCCCCGACTTCTCCTAAGATTTCGTTGGATTGAATATGGGCTTCATAGACTTTGAGCTTCAAGTCGCGCAACATCCAATAACCGCCCGGGGTCTCGCTTAAACCGCGGATCAAATCAATCGTTTCTTTCATGGGGCGATCCAAGGGAAGGTGCTCGTCTTCCGGTTTGATCTTCATCGCGAAGGTGACCTTTGTTTCGTCTTGCTCTTCCCCGACGAGTTCGCCATTCACATAGGGCAATAGATCGCGCAGGATCTGCCGCTTTGCGGCTTCCCCGATCTTCGAGGCGAGGCTGGTGTAATTGTCTTTCGGTTCAATTTCGACGATTTCCTTGGAATACATGACCCCAGCGTCCATCTTGTCCGCCATCCGTTGGAGGGTCACGCCCGTTATCGTCTTCCCTTCCATGATCGCCTTTTGGATCGGCGCCGCCCCGCGAAGTTCAGGAAGCAAGGAGCCATGGAGGTTTAAGCAACCATAAACCGGGATGTCCAAAACGCCTTGAGGCACGATCTGCCCATAGGCCATCGTGACGATCACGTCGGGCTTTAAATCCTTGAGCCATTCATAATCCAATCGGATTCGATGGGGTTGAAAAACAGGGATGTCATGGGCTAAGGCCAAAACCTTCGTCGCGGGCATTTCCATCTTGCCCTTGCGTCCCGTGGCCTTATCTTCGTTGCAGATCAAACCGACGATGTTGTAGCCTTCTTCGATCAAGCCCTGAAACACGATGGCGCTGATCGAGGGGGTTCCCATATAGACGACCCTTAGGTCGCTAGGCTTATTGAAACGTTTTTCCATATCCATCCCTCACTGCCCTATATGTTACCACTCTAAGAAGCCCTTCCCTAGAAGGGAGTTGGGGATTTTTGACCTTGAAACCCCAAAATTTCGTGTATCCAAGCCCTATAGAATGTTGTATTTTATGCGTGTATGAAAAAAGCAAACTACGAACAAGTTTCCCGCTTCATCGGAGAAACCAAAAACTTCATGGAGTCGGCAAAGACGATGGAAAACATCTACCAAGCCATCGTTTCCCGCGACCCCGACGCCCTTTGCTACATCTACTTTGACGAAAAAGGCAAAGACCACAAACACACCTACGAAGATTTTAAAAACGAAACCTTCAAAATCGCTTCAAAACTAAGCTCCTGCTTCTCGGGTATCCCCGCACAGGCAGTCGTCGGCATCAAACTAAAAAACAGCCCCTATTGGCCGATGATCTTCTGGGCGATCCTCATGAACGATCGCATCCCCTTGCTCCTCGACGCGAAACTCCCCAAGGAAAACACGGATAACCTCTTGACCCAAGCCGATGCGAAAGCGATCGTCTGCCAAGAAGAGACGGAATTCTGCGTTGCTTCCTTCCAACTTGATAACATCCTCGCCGCAGAACCGGAATACACCTTCCGTCCCCGCTGGGCCAATTCGATGATCTTCTGCTCCTCGGGTACCACGGGGCCGGCGAAGATGATGGTCTACTCGGGCAAGAATCTGATCGCTCAAATCGGCTCTTCCTTGGCGATCCCCGAGCGTACCCTCGACCTCATGTATCCTGGGAAAATCCGCATCCTCGCGATGCTTCCTTACCACCACGTCTTCGGATTCATGGTCGTCTACCTCTGGTACAACTTCTATGGAACCTGCGTCGTCTATCCCCGTTCGATGGCGACCAACGACCTCCTCTACGCCTGCCACGAAGGCAAGTGCACCCACGTCTTCTCCGTCCCGATGTTTTGGGATGGCGTCGCCCACGCGGTCAGCCGCATGGTGAGCACGATGAAGGCGAGCCGTCAGGATCTTTTCGCGAAGCTCATCGCCTACAACACCTTCAAGATCTCCAAAAGCGAAGCGGGCTTCGCCTCCACCCACACGGTTCAGAAGATCTTCCAAAAAAAGACCCTCGGCAAGCACATCCGCTACTGCATCTCGGGTGGCGGCTTCCTCTCCCCGACCACCGCTTCGGTGATCAACGGCTTAGGCTTCCCCCTCTATAACGGCTTCGGCATGACCGAGGTCGGCATCTGCTCCGTCGAAACCTCTCCGAAAGTCGAGCAACGTCTAAAATGCTCGATCGGCAAACCCTTCTACGGCGTTGAATATAAGATCAAATACAACGAAGGGAGCACTTCCGGCGAGCTTTGGGTCAAATCCCCCATCACCCACGAAGAAGAGATCATCGGTGGCATCCGCAAGAAAACGGAACTCGACGAAGAAGGCTATTTCCCGACCGGCGACATCGGAACGATCGACGCTTCCGGGAACTACTTCCTCAAAGGCCGCATCAAGGACACGATCATCCTCAGCAACGGCGAGAACGTCTACCCCGACGAAATCGAATACTACTTCAAGGACGTCAAGCACTTGAATAACGTCGTCTGCTTAGGCTGCAAGCATCCAGGCGATAGCGAAGAGAAGATCACCCTCGTCTGTGAAGTCGAAAACTCGGTCCCCGAAGAGAAGATCATCCAGATCTACGCGGACATCCGCGCGATCAACGCCTCCCTCCCGAACGAAAAGAAGATCCAATCGATCTTGATCGACAAGCGCCCCTTGCCGGTCTCTGGCTCGATGAAGGTCAAGCGCTTCGCGATCCGCCAGGCCATCGAAAAAGGCTCCAAGGACTTCTACAACGCGGAAGCCCCCTTGAAAGAAGAGGTCTCTTTCGAAGGTTTCGATCCCGAACTCATCGAGAAGACCTTGAAAGGCGTCAAGAAAGTCTTCTCAGAAATCCTCGCGATCCCCGATTACAAGATCGATGCCGACGCGATCTGGACAACGGATCTAGGCGGCGATTCCATGAGCTACATCGAAGCCTGCCAAGACCTGAACAAAGCCTTCGACGTCGATATCCCCGAGGAACTCTGGGGGAAATTGGGCACCGCGAACGACTTCACCAAGGAGATCCTCGTCCTCTTGAAAGAAAAAGAGGAAAAAAACCAAAAGAAAGGCAAGAAAAACAAGGAATGACCTACGTTTCTCTCCCGTGCGCCTTGAATTCGCGCACGCGTGAAAGAAAGGGTTGCGAATTGTTGCCCATGAGGCTAATATTTACCAGCGAACTTTAAGAAAAGGAAACTTACCATGCCAAACATCAAATCCCAAATCAAGCGCGACGCGACGAATAAAGCGGCCAATGCCAAGAACAGCGCGGAAAAGTCCCGCGTCCGCACCGCGAGCAAAAAGGTCCTCGCCGCCGTCGATGCCGGCAACAAGGAAGAGGCCAACATCGCCTTGAACAACGCGATCTCGCTCCTTGACAAAGCCGGACAGTCCGGTCTTCTCAAGAAGAACACGGTCAACCGCAAAAAAGCCGCCCTTCAAAAGGCCGTCGGCAAACTCGCCTAAGCAAAAGCGAATCCAACGAAGCATAGCCTTCGGGCTATGCTTTTTCATTTTGAGCCATTATTATCCGAAGATCCCGATTCGCCATTGTTAAAGCAATGCCCCATTACGAATCGCATCAAGGGTCGGTAAGTAGTTACAAAATAGAACAAAAGGAACCCGACAAGAAACAAAGGAAATCAAACAAAGAAAAAGAGGAAACAGCGGCCGCGACAAAAACCGCAAGAACGATTCCAAGAAGAATCGTCACAGGGTCTGCAGGGGGTGAATGCCAAGAAACCACTGAAAAAGGAAGAAAGTTGCGCAGTTATGGAGGCGATTGTCGATGCGACAAGCGCGGGTAAAGCCGATGGCGCGATTTCAGGGGAGGATGAATACTTTATCGCGGAAATAATATTAGAAGCCAAAGAACCGCTGCCGCTTTAATGATACATTACTTGATCGTTCAAAAAATCAGCCAAGAAATTATATAAAGCAATGCAAGCATCTTTCGATGCAAAAATTCCGAAAACGGGCGCGGATGAATGGATGAGGAAAAAGAAACGTTCAACGCCGTCAATTCGAAATCCTTTTTCGGCAAGGTTGAAATCCCTCCCCCAGAGCCATCGTAGCATTTGAAAGATTCGTCTTTCTTTATGGGTTTGCTTTTCGATGGCGTTGCAGTTTCAAAAGAGAACGATCCGATTTCGGAAAACCAGTGAACGCCCTCCGTTAGGAATGCGGATTTGACCGAAGGGATCGAGATTTCTGGCCGAAAAAAAGGAAGCCGAGGAATCGAAGTAGCTTGAATCGTTTAAAATTGAGCTTTCAAGGGCAGAAAGCGACTCTTCAGAATACAGTTCATTTTCTTTCGCGAACGAAAAAAGCTTTTGTTGAAGGAAAGATCTTTGCTCTCCTTCCGTCAAGGAAAAGCCTGAACAATCAAAGGATTCCTTCGCCCGTTGGATCAAGGAGTCGAAGATTCCTTCATTGTCTCGATTCGCTCCGCGTTCGATAAATTCTCGCACCCGCCGCTCAAACAAATGCCGACGGTAAGCAATACGGTGATCACCGCCATGTCTCTTCCTCCTGATTATAAATTAACAAGAGGACAATATCGGTCAACAGGGCCTTTTGATGATTTCGTGAACCAATCGAAAAACGGTTCTTATGCCTATCGAAAAAACTATATCTGAAAATTCGCCAAGAAGCGTTCGAAAGCAAATCTCGGTTGTTCTTCGCCGCTTAGGATCGCCTTTTCCGTTTGATAGATCCCTTCTAGGATTTTTTCCAAGGAGGGTGGGTTGACTGAGCGAAGACTCGCGAGGGTGTAGCCAACCCTTCCTGGATTCGCGCCTAGCTCGCGGGCGATCGAATCCTTATTCATCCCCGCGTTATACAAGAAGGATACGAGATCCATGAAACGGATCTGGCTTGCCAAGGTATTCAGAAGCCGTACTTCATCCACGTTATGGACGTTGAGGTCATGATAGATCGATAGGGCAGAGGCCACGTCGTTTTTAAGCAATGCATTCGACAAAACAAAGGTATCGTCTTCGAGTTTTCTTGAAACGAGGGTCTCGACCGTTTGAGTGGAGACGGGTTCTCCATTGGCGTAAATCGAAAGCTTTGCAAGTTCTCCTAGGAACCGTCCATAATCCCCATCGACGCGGTCGACGACTTCTCCCGCGGCTTCGGCGTTCAATTCGGAGCCGTACTTCTTTAAGAACTTCTGGGCGAAATCGATCCATCCGGCGCGCGGAGGAACCAAGGCAGGGCAGATCTTACCCGTGTTCTTCACGGCTTGGTAGACGGGATTGCTTTCGTCGAGATCCTTGCTATAAGCGACAAGGTAAAGGGTGATGTTCGCGTGGGGCGATTTGCAATATTCGGCAAGGGCAGCCAAGTCCGCGTCCACCGTCTTTTCTTTTTTCTTTTGGCTTCCCGTGCCGGGTTTTGCGCGCCCTGGCTTCACCAAGAAGGTGCAGTTTTCGACAAATACGGCCTTCGACTCGGCGCCCAGGGGAAGAAAGGAAACCTCGTCGACGATCTCCTTGATCGAGGAGGTCGTGAAGTTGAGGTTGATATAGTTTGTTTCATCGCGCACGGGGAACTCCTTTTTGAGGAGTTTCATTGCGCTGCGCCTAGCGAGTTCCGGCTCTTCGGAATAGACCAAATAAATCACCTTATCATTATACCCAAGGGGGCGAAAACTTTGCATAGCGAATCGTCCCTTCGACGTCGGTTCTGCGTATCTTGATGTTCAACCCTTCCAATCGGTCGAGCACTTCTCTATCCGGATGGCGGTAAACGTTTCGGCTTCCGACGGAAATCACGGCTTCCTCGGGAGAGGCCGCCATCAAGAAGGCCATTGAGCTTGAAGTCTTTGATCCATGATGCCCGACTTTGAGAATATCGCAGTCGACGTCAAAGCCAGAAGAGAGGATCTTCTTCTCCACCGCGATCGGCGCATCCCCAGTGAAAAGCCACTTCTTTCCCATGAAATCTAACTTCAAGACCAAAGAAGCATCGTTTTCTTCGTCTGCCTCGAAGACGTTGAAGTTTTCAAAATGCAAAGAACCGACGTCGAGCGGAAAATCGCTTGCCTTCTCATAACATTCTTTGACCGTGAAATGCTCGATCAACGATTCTTTCGCTCCTACGTGGTCATAATCCTGGTGAGAGGCGATGAACGCATCGATATGGTCAATCCCGATCTTTCGAAAAAAGGGAATCAGGGATTCGCTTGCCATATCAAAGCCTAGGTTCCCTCCGGTATCGATAAGGACAGACGTGAAATGATCGCGAATCAAAATCGCATCCCCTTGCCCGACGTCAATGAAATAGACACCCTGGGAAACCGCACTTCCTAAAGGGAGAAGGCTAAGACAATAAATCCCGATAAAGCCGAAGGAAAGTTGCTTTCTTACTCTTGGGAAGTCCATTTCTTTGAAAAGCATCCACCCAACGAAACACCCATAATAGATAGCGAGGACCCACGGAGACCATTTTGGCAGAGGCAAGGCAAGATCGATCTTCGAAAACGCGCGGATCAACGTCATCGTCCCATTCCCTAAGGCATTCAAGGAAGAAACGAAAGGAAAGCTTGCATAGCTTACGAAGCCCAAGGAAAACAAGAGGACCGCAAAGGGCGTTAACAACAACGAAAACAACGGGCTCAACAGGTGAAAGCTCCCATTGAATTGGATCCCCATAGGAATAACGATCGCTTGCAGGAAGGCAAAGGAAGCGATCTTCCGCTTTCGTTTGGATTCGATTCGAGAAAGGTTTCCTCCAAAGAAAGCAAAGGCCAAACTGATCCCATAGGAAAGGAGGAAGCCATCTTGGAAAACGCAATAAGGGAAGATCAGAATCTGGAGGATGCCCGCGATGGAAAGAACCGTTAAGGAAGGCATCTTCTTCTTTTGGATGTGTTCGAAATAAAAACGGAGCCCCAGAAGCAAGATCACCTTTCCCATGCCAAATTTTGATAAGGCCAAAGGGATAAATAGTAAGGATGTCCCAAAGACGATCCCATCGACGGTTTTCTTCTTCTTGAAGATCTTGTCGCAGAAGAATCGGATCAGAGAAAGGAATCGCGATAATAGCATCCCCGATGCGCTATAAAGAAATAAGAGGTTTAAGGATTGCAAGATCTCCGTTGCTTCTTCTTCGAAATTCTTACGGTTGAAAAGTATCGAAGAAAGTATAGAACTTGTCGAATTATCAAAATGTGCAAGGAACTTATTTTGAAGTTCGATCGAACGGATCGGCCATAAGAAGACGTTTTCGATCTTTGCGTAACGGATCTCTTCGCACACCCCGAAGCGTTCGAGGTATCGCCCGAAATCGAACCGCGATTCATAATGGGTACGAACCAACGTCTGGACGTTCCCGGATACCTTCAGAATATCCCCGACTTGATAGGTGTTATCTATGGCGCTTACACATAGCCTTACCCCCGGATGGTAAAGAAGAATGTAACTGTCGGTCCGCTTATAGACGATGCCTACGATTTCTCGCTGCCCTTCTTGCGTAGGGAGATTCCATAAGGCCGCCATACCTAAGCCAAAGCAAAAGGAAACAATGAAGAATAAAGGGGCTTTTTTCCGAAAAGAAAGTAAGAGAAGAAACAAGGAAAGAAGGCCAAGAAGAGTCTTAATCTCCAAGGCCTCCAGGAAAAAGGCAAACCCCAATCCCAAGCCCAGGAAAAGGAAGAGCGCCTTCATGGATCAATCCGGATCTTTGATCGTAAGACGGTCACGAACGCTGATATAGGTCGCTTTTCCAATGCCTGGGACGTCCATGATTTCTTCTAATGCCCCAAAGCTCGCGTTCGCTCGATAACTCACCACCGCATTCGCCGCGGACTTCGTTAAGCCCGATATCGCATTAAGGTCATCCGCGGAAGCCGAATTCAAGTTGCACTTCACGATCGGCTCCGTCGCGCAGGCCGAAGAATTGTCGTATAAAGGGGCAATGTAAAACTCCTGCTTGTTCTCTAAGGCATAGCTTACGTCAAAGGCAAGGGGATCCGCGTTGCTCGTCGTCCCTCCCGCGGCTTCGATCAAATCAATCAAGACCTTGCCCATCTCTAGACGATAGGTTCCTGGCTTTTTCACGTTCCCCGTGATCGTCAAGGTCAAGATGTTCTTGTCCACGAGGCTATTACTCGTCTCCGTGATGCTGTCGGTGATCTTCCCGATCGTCCCAAAGCCGATGAGGCAGACTAAGGTTATTCCAACGATGATCAAAATGGTTTTCATACGTTTCCTCCTATTATCGTTATTTCCAAGAACGAAACGCTGGAGCCATCCATGTTAATTCTGTTAAAACTCTTAATTGCACGTAAGGGATGAAACCCGCACAAGCAATTGCGGTGTAT